>CAVXCX010000004.1:0-298924 GCA_963760395.1 uncultured Gammaproteobacteria bacterium | reverse complement strand
AAAAAAAAGCCCCGCACTTGGCGGGGCTTTGAATGGTTTGCCTGTGCAGCTTATCGGCCGAAATAGAAGCGACCTGATAGCGTGTAGGAACTCACGTCGTCGCTCCAGCTCGCGCCAAGGCCCAGTGCGAAAGCATCGGTAAAGCTATACAGACCGCCGACGCCAAAACCGGTATCACCACCGCTGTCACTGAAATCCACATAGCTGATGCCGGCGTTCAATTCGAGCAGATCGCTGGCAGCAACACGTACGCCCAGGCCGAGGCCGAGGCCGCTGTCATCGACGCTGCCAAAACCCGATGCGTCGAGTTCGACATACTCGTAGGAGATAGTGGTAACCAAGTCGACCGCAGAAGTAAGCGTTGTGTGCCAGCCTAGACCGGCACTTAGGTTGGTCGCATCAATACCGAAATCCAGCCCGGCAGCCTGGTAGCCGCCAAATACATGAAACTCTTCGTTCAACGCGTAGGAGCCGCCGAGACCAAAGCCGTCACCGTCGACGTCAACGTCGTCGTACTCAACATTGCCGTAGCTAAGCTGAAAGTAGTTGTAGTCAAATTCTTTCGCGGCGGCCGAGGCCGAAAACGCGATAAGCAGTAACACTATTGTTGAACGCAACATAGCGCTCTCCTTCAATTGAATGCCCAAGAGATGCGAATGCTAGCTTTGCCGGCGCTCGACGATGCGTATTGTGTCACGTTTTTCGAGCCCGCCGCATTATTGTCAAATCGACGAATCCGGCTTTCAGGCGATGACTACAGGGACTCCAGCAGCGCCTCGATTTCTTCAACCTGGCCTTCTACTACCGGCTGAAATTTGCCAAGTGAGCAACGTGCACCTGTGGTCCATGCGCCGCCCCATTGCCAGGGCCATCGACGGTACCAGGGATAGTCGAACCAGTCGGCGACCTGGAAGCTGTCCATATCGCACATGCGTGTGCCACTAAATGACCTTATGACCAGGATGTCGCCACGTCGAAGATCATGGCATCGGCTGCGCAGTGTATTGATCCAGAGTTTGCCGCGGCGGCCTTCGAACAGGATATGACGGTCGCCAAGCGGGCGGAAACTGCGATATTCAGGGCCCGACAAGCAGCGTTTTGGTTCGCCAAATTCCGCCGGGTCGAGCTGCAAACTCAGTATTTCATCAATATCTGCGTCGACCGCCTGACGCCGGGCCGCGTAGTCAGGTGCCGTGGCGCAACCGGTGAAGAGCAGGGTTGCTGCGATTGTCAGCCAGGTGGCCTTTCTCATTGCATCCATGAATCGCTCCTTTCGTCGCCTGTTCTGAAACGCTAACACGCAATTTCGGCGGCGCGAATAGGTGATTTGTGCAGTCGGGTGCCGCGTTTTTCGGGCCTTGGCCGATAGCGGCAGGCTTTGACAGGCCAGGCAGATCCGCGCGTCAATAGCCGCCTGTCCATTCGTTCTTTCCGCAGTCAAGTCGCGTATCGATCAGTAGTTATCCGTACACAACTTGACTCGAATCTCAGATCTAGAGATAGTCGGGGAGTAAGACTCCTGTTGTTTTAGGACCACAGGACGTCAGGGTCCGTAGAGTGTTTATCGGTAATGGCGTGTTTGAACCCGGAGAGCACCGAAGAATATACATAATATTCCACGGGTTACATTGAATAACGGACTTTTCACTTCGTTGGAGAACTATACAAATGAACGATAATTATCTAAAAACCGGATACAGGACAACGCTTCTCAGTCTGCTTGTGCCCTTATCTGTTGCTCTTCCGCAACAGAGTTTTGCGCAAGATGACGAGATGATTGAGGAAATTGTAACGACCGGTACGCGAGCACGTGAACGCTCTGTGTCCGAGTCCATGGTGCCGATCGACGTTATCAGCGCCGAGGATTTCAGCAACCAGGGCGATACGGATCTGAGCAATCTGCTGCGGACCGTGGTTCCTTCATACAACGTGAATTCCCAGCCAATTAGTGACGCGGCAACCATCGTGCGTCCTGCCAACCTGCGAGGTCTCGCTCCTGACCACACGCTGGTGCTCATAAACGGCAAGCGTCGTCACCGCGCAGCGGTAATTTACTGGCTCGGTAACGGCGTTTCTGATGGCGCACAGGGTCCCGATATTTCGGCGATTCCGTCTATTGCTTTGAAGCAGGTTGAAGTGCTTCGTGACGGCGCGTCTGCGCAATACGGATCGGATGCCATCGCCGGCGTCATGAACTTTATCCTCAAAGACTCCATTGACGGCGCATCGATTGAAGCAAAATACGGCGAGTTCCAGGAAGGTGATGGTCAGGCTTTCTCCGTGATGGGCAACATTGGTCTGCCGCTTGGCAGCGACGGTTTTGCCAACCTGAGCTTTGAGTACGGTGAAACCGATCCGACCGATCGCAGCGTGCAGCGTGACGATGCCGCGGGTCTGATTGCTGCAGGTAATACGGCGGTCGCCAATCCTGCACAGGTCTGGGGTTCGCCGGAAGTTGCCGATGAGATCAAGCTCTGGGGCAACTTTGGTATCGAACTGGACAACAACGCACAGCTCTACGCGCATACGAACTATGTATCGAAGACGGTAACGGGCGGCTTCTATTTTCGTAATCCCAATAACCGAGGCTCAGTTTATAGCGCCGATAGTGGCGCGACGCTGCTGATCGGCGATCTGCTGGATGCACAGGACGGCGTACTGGACGGATCTGCTGGCTGCCCGGTCGTTACCGTTACCAACAATGTGCCGGACCCGACTGCGCTGGCGCAGGTGTTTGCTGACGACAACTGCTTCAGCTTCCAGGAAGTCTTCCCAGGTGGATTCACGCCGTCGTTTGGCGGTGACCTGACTGACTACTCGATTGTGGCTGGTATTAAGGGCGAATCATCGGGCGGCTGGTACTGGGATGCGAGCATTGGCTACGGCCTGAACGAAGTGGATTTCTTCATTAACAACACCGTGAACGCGTCCCTGGGGCCGGTTACGCCGACGAGTTTTGATCCGGGTTTGTATGAGCAGGAAGAGTTCAACGTGAACCTGGATGCTGCCCGCGCTCTGGGCGACAACGCCAACATCGGTGTCGGTGTGGAATATCGTGACGAGTCATTCAAGATCGGTATCGGCCAGCTCGAGTCCTACCAGATCGGCCCGCTGGCCGACCAGGGATTCAGCGCGGCTTCCAATGGCTTCCCGGGCTTTGGCGACATCGCCGCCGGATCCTGGAGCCGCGGCAACTTCGCAGTTTATGCTGATATCGAGCTGCAGTTGGCTGACAACTGGATGGTCGGTGTTGCCACCCGCTATGAAGACTTCGATGACTTCGGAACGACGATGAACGGCAAAATCTCGACCAACTACCGCGTCAGCGACACGCTTGCTCTGCGCGGTAGCTTGAGCAGCGGTTTCCGTGCACCGACTCCGGGCCAGTCAAATGCGTTCAACGTATCGACCGAGTTTGACCTGGTCCTTATGGATCTCGTTAATAACGGCACGATTCCGTCATCATCTCCTGTTGCTGCCGTGACGTGGTGGTCAGCCGCTTGACGCCTGAAGAGTCGATCAACTTTCCGTTGGTGCAATCTTTGATATTGGGGCGGTCAGTGTAACTGCGGACTACTTCAACATTGAGATGACCGATCGCATCACGGTATCGCAGAACTTCTCGCTGACGCAGCAAGAGGTTGACGACCTGATCGCAGAGGGTGTAACGAGTGCTGGCAACTTGCAGAACTTCCGTTTCTTTACCAACGACTTCGATACGGATACATCCGGTGTCGATATCGTCGCGACGACCGCAATGGATATGGCCGGTGGTACGACGGACTTCTCGCTCGCGTTTAACTACACGAGCACAGACGTAACCAAGTTCGAACCCGGATACGCTCGACGCAACCCGCATTCGAGAGTTGCAGGACGGTCTCCCCGACATTCGTTATTCAATCACCGGCTAACCACATGAACGGTGACTGGCGCTTCCTTGGCCGTATTAGTTACTACGATGACTGGTTCGACTCTGAAGATGGCAATGACTACGGCGGTGAGTTCCTCGTGGACCTCGAAGGCGCGTACAACGTCACGGAGCAGTTCAGTCTGGTGCTTGGTGCACAAAACGTGTTCGATCAGACGCCGGAAGATAACCCGGGTGCGGCAAGCGGCGTTGGCAACAAGTACAGCCAATTCTCGCCGTTCGGCTTCAACGGTGGTTTCTGGTACGCACGCGCCAAGTACGACTTCTAGTCACGGCTTGACGCAAAAGGCAAAAAGAATACCCGCACTTGTTGCGGGTATTTTTTTGCGCCTGTTATCCGTTTCTGTAAATGTAGCTGTAGGCGTTGATCGCTGGAACGCCGCCTAAGTGCGCGTACAGGACTTTCGATCCAGCCGGGAAATAGTCCTTTCGTACCAGGTCGATCATGCCCTGCATGGACTTACCCTCGTAGACGGGGTCAGTCATCATGCCCTCCATGCGGGCGCACAGCCGAATGGCGTCATTGGTCTCCGCCGATGGCACGCCGTAGACGGGATAAGCGTAATCCTCGAGCAGAACAACATCATCGGCGGTTATCTCACGGCCCAGTTCGACCAGTTGTGCGGTTTTTTGAGCGATGTCCAGCACCTGGGCCCGGGCCTGGTCTGGCGTGCATGATGCATCGATGCCGATGACCCTGCTTGCGCGGCCGTCCTTGGCAAAACCGACGATCATGCCAGCGTGAGTCGAGCCGGTAACCGTACAGACGACAATGTAGTCGAAGTGGATGCCCAGCTCGAACTCCTGCGCCCGCACTTCCTCGGCAAACCCGACAAAACCGAGTCCACCGTATTTATGCACGGACGCCCCGGCCGGAATCGGGTAGGGAATACCGCCCCGGTCTCTGACGTCCTGCAGCGCACGTTCCCAACTCTCGCGAATACCGATGTCGAAGCCTTCGTCGACCAGGTCGATCTCAGCGCCCATAACCCGGCTCATTAGTATGTTGCCAACCCGGTCATAGACGGCATCCTCGAAAGGCACCCAGCTTTCCTGGACCAGCCGGCATTTCATGCCCAGCTTTGCGGCGACGGCTGCGACCTGGCGCGTATGGTTCGACTGCACGCCGCCAATCGTGACCAGCGTGTCGGCCTTCGCTGCAATCGCGTCGGGCACGATGTACTCGAGCTTGCGGACCTTGTTACCGCCAAAAGCCAGCCCCGAGTTGCAGTCCTCGCGCTTGGCGTACAGCTCGACCTCGCCGCCGAGATGTTCAGACAGGCGCGACAGTTTCTCGATGGGCGTCGGTCCAAAAGTCAGTGGATAGCGTTCGAATTTTTCAAGCATGGGGAATCCTCTTATCCCATAATAATCTGTCAACAACCCTGACGGCCAGCGTCGTTCAGTATGGTAACGTGTGCAGGTTGGAGTGCTGCAATGGCTCGCTCCGGCTGCGTGGCGGCTGGGCCGCGGAGGGTAGGGCAATGAATGTTCTTTTGATTATTCTGATCCTGCTTGTGGTTACGCGTACGTTCGCGGAGCTGGCTGAGCGCGCCCAATTGCCCGCACTGGTCGGCGAACTTATCGCCGGTATTTTCCTCGGCTTTCTGCTGCAACGATTCCAGGGGCTGGTACCGGCGATCTGGTTTGCGGCGAACAGTGACCTGTTTGCCGGGCTCGCCGATCTCGGCATGTTCTTCCTGATGTTGCTGGCAGGCATTCGAATGGAGCCGCTGGACTTCGCGAGGTCTTCCAAGTCGGCGGTATTTATCGCTTTGGGCGGCATGCTGGTCCCGGTTAGTGCCGGATTCGGACTGGGTATTCTGGTTCTCCCGGATTCGTCGTTCAAAATGGCACAATGCCTGTTTCTGGGCGTCGCCCTGGCGATCACTGCAGTACCGGTGGCTGTCACGCATGTTCATGGATCTTGGTGCCCTCGACTCCAGGGTTGGCAAGGCAGTGATTGCCGCAGCGCTCTGGGATGACGTGCTCAGCTTGTTCCTGATGGCGCTGCTACTGGCTGCGATTAGCGGGGGTGGAACCGGCGCTTTCACTATTGACAGCCTGCTGCCGGTAGTCGGAAAGGTATTGCTGTTTTTTGCGATAACCATTCCGGTGGGGCTGTATGTCTTTCCGTTTATTGGCGGGTATTTCAGGCACCTGAGCTTTCCCGAAGTGGATTTCAGCATGTTGCTCATTGGAGCCCTCGCATATGCCATTCTTGCCGAGATTATGGAGCTTCATCTCATCATCGGTGCGTTTCTTGCCGGCATGTTTTTTCATCCGAAGATTGTCAATAAAGAAATCTATGAGCGTGTCGAACAGCAGATGTCCGGACTTACACGGGGATTCCTGGCGCCGATATTTTTCGTGTCCGTCGGCTTCCATCTCGATTTCAGCAGTGTGAGCCAGGTGCCGGTGTTCGTAATTACACTGACGCTGCTTGCGCTCGCCAGCAAAATGATCGGTTCGGGACTTCCGGCTTTCTGGGCTGGATTCTCAAGACGTGAGTCTGTTCTGGTCGGCGTGGGTATGAGTGGCCGAGGCGCCGTTGAGCTGATTATCGCCGGCGTTGCGCTCGAGGCCGGTCTTTTCTTGCAGCCGAGCCCACCGGGCGTAATTGTGCAGAGTCTGTTCTCGGCCATCGTCATTATGGCGCTGGTGACAACGGTGGCAACGCCGATTGTTCTGCGGTTGTTGTGGAAACCGTGATCAAGTCGATCCGCTGTACAGACGGATTATTGATTGACGGAGGTCAGGTCAAAGAACTCGCTAGTCAACTTTGTGAAGCGTTAAGAACATCGCTTTGTCGAGAGCAACAAAAAAATCCTGGTAGGTGTTGGCATCCGTGACGCTGTTCTCGCCAATGCGTGCATTGGTGCGCACGGAAATGCGTCTGCCGTCTTTTTCGACCACGGTTACCGTCATTCGCATCGTGTACTCGTGTAGTCGCGTTGCGGTGACTGTGCCGAGTTCAGCGTCAGCCTGGTCAATCGTAAAACCCAGGTCCTGAAGTGTCGCGATCACTGACCGCATCGTCATTGCCTTGTCCAGGGTGTCGTACACGCGTGTCTGGATCTGGCGGGTTTCGAGCTGCGTGCCGGCGCCGGCGACGTTTGCAGGTGATGTCGCACAGCCGGCCAGCAGACACAGGCTCAACACTGAATATAGACCGAGCGACCTGATCATTTCGCACCTACCTGTATAAAGAGGGACTTGCGCAAGTTATCGAAAATTGTCTGATAGGTCTGAGCGTCGTCGATACGCTCAAGGGCCTTGATCCGATCCATCTTGTCGTATATTACGCGCTGAATGGTTATGCGTGCCGTGAATTCGTCACTGCGCGCAAGGCTCGGTAACACGACCAGTGTCAGCGTGATGTGCTGATCGTCCTGTGCTGTCGACATGGCGTCGCAATCGTTGCCACCGCCCATAACACAAAGCAGATCCAGCACAAAAAGCCCCGACTTCTCGGCTTTGGAGTCCGCATCGGTGACCTTGGATGCTGTGATGACGCCCAGCGGTTTCTCGATGCGCTCAATGTTGAATTCCATGTCCTGAAGTACAGCGATAGTGGCCGTAAGAATATCTATCTCGGACGGCGCCGCCAGTGTTCTAGTCTGCATCGATCGCACGTCAAGCGTGCTCTCCGGTAGCCGCAGCGCGGCTTCCGGAATCGACACCGCACAACCGCTCAGCACAACGATTGGCAACAACGAGAAGAGCGCGCGGCTCACTAGAACCTCGACGTGTGATAGGAGAAATCGCGGACCGTGTTATTTCCATCAAACTTGATGATGACCGTCAGGGTTCGTTGCGAACTGGAGCTGGACCCCGCACTTGTAGAGCCGACTCCCGCTCCGCCACCGGAACTTCCGAAGATCAGTCCGACTATTGTGCCGCTGCTCTTCGAATAGGTCACATCGCTCGATATCTTGTCGTAGATCCAGGTTTCCTGGCGCTGCTCATCGGTTGTTACGATATTCGGGGAACCGAGTACGGTCGCTACTTCCGCCGCTGACATGCCAAGGCGAATTTCTTTCTGTACAGTTCCGACAGTGACCCGGTCGATATCATCGGCCTCACGTACGTCGGCGGCGTGGTGCGTAGCGCTGCATCCGAAAGCCAATAGAGCTGCCAGCGTAGCAAACGCAAGGTTTCGTGTGTTCTTCATCGTTTCATCCTCCACGCAGCGGGGGTGCGGCAATTGTGATGGTACGCCTCCCTGCGGACATGGCAATACGGATTGTCCGATGAAACTCCTGCTGCTTTCCTGAGGGCGCACGAATTCCGCCAAGCGGATAAACTGACGACTGGAAAATCAAGCAGGGAGCTCCCGGTGGAACGCAATGAACTCGAGACGCTCAGAGACGCCTACAGACAGCTGGAAAACCCGTCGCTGGCGATACGGATAAGCTCAGCGCTCGGCATGCCCGTAGAAGCCGTGACACGTGAGATAGGCAAGCGGGCGCCGGCGGCGGTAGTTGAGGCTGTCAGTAAGTCGAGCCAAAAAGCCCTGGAATTTGTGCTGCAGAGTTCGATGCGCAGTATCAAGGATGAGACGCAGGCGACAGCAAGTCCGCGGCTGCACACGGCTGCAGCCATGACGACAGGCGCCGTTGCCGGCTTTTTCGGCATCGAGACGCTGATCGTGGAGCTTCCGGTAACCACCGGCATCATGTTTCGCTCGATTGCGGACATTGCGCGCGCGGAAGGCGAGTCGCCGCAGGATCCGGAAACACTGATCAACTGTATGCAGGTTTTCGCGTTGGGCAGCCGTACATCGGATAAGGACGATGCAGCTGAGACCTCTTACTACGGGGTTCGCGTGGCGCTGAGCAAGGCCGTGACGGATGCGCTGCAGTATGTAGCGGCACATGGCATGGGCAGTGCCAGCGCGCCGGCGCTTGTGCGATTGATCTCATCCCTCGCGAGTCGCTTCGGCGTTGTCGTGACGCAGAAGGCGATGGCGCAAACCATTCCAATAATTGGCGCCATCGGCGGTGGTCTCGTTAATACGGTTTTCATATCCCATTTTCAGGATATGGCTCGTGGGCACTTCGCGATTCGACGCCTGGAGCGGCAGTACGGAACAGAGGTTGTGCAGAGCGCCTATCTCGAGCTTCGCCCGGAGTAGGTAAAGGAAATTTACTGTTGTTTCCCGGCGTCGGCCGCCCGCAGCAAATACTGCGGCGCGATGTTGGGGTAGCGTTTTACGGCGAGGCCGGATCAGGCGCCGTGATAACCGCTTCCTTGCAGTTTCGCATGCTCAAGTTCTTCGGCGAGACGATTCGTTTCCGTAGCCCGTGCTTTCGAGAAGCGCGTGATAAGAAGATAGAGCACTGGTGTCAAATAGAGTGTGAATAAGGCAGAGATACCGAGTCCGCCAAACACGACCCAACCGATCGAGTGGCGTGCTTCAGCACCGGCGCCGGTACCGAGAATCAACGGCAGGCCACCCAGTACGGTCGAAACCAGCGTCATCATGACCGGACGCAAGCGCCGCGCAGCGCCTTGCTCGATAGCATCGCGCACGCCGAGACCGCGGTCGCGCAACTGGTCTGCGAATTCGACTACGAGCACGCTGTTCTTGGCCATCAAACCGATCAACAGCACGAGCCCGATTTGTGAGTAGATATTTAGCGAAGTGCCTGTGAGGAGCAATGCAAAAATTGCGGCAGCGACACCGAAAGGAACAATAAGCGTTACAACCAGCGCGCTCGTGAAACCCTCAAACTGCGCAGCAAGGACGAGGAAGATTACGAGAATTGCGATAATGTAGGTGAATGCAACTTCGCGTGAGGTTTCTTCGAGCGTTGCTGCTTCACCGAGGAAAACCAGCGATACGTTCTCGGGCAGAACTTCGTCGGCCAGCGCCCGAAGCTCATCGACAGCGGTTTGCAGCGGATACGAATCCGCCATTTCGATCTGGATTTCGATGCTGCGCCGTTGCTTGTATCGGTTGAGCTCAGTTGCAACACCTTCCTCCTTCAATGTTACGAGGCTGGACAGCGGCACGAGCTCGCCATTGTTGGCACTGACATAGAGATTTACGAGATCCGACGGATCGTTAATTTCGCCGCTGGCAGATTCGAGCAGAATTGGTACGGCCTCATCGTCAATATTGAGGTCGATTAGTTCATCGCCGTCGATCATGGCGCGCAGCGTTGCCGCGAGCGATGGCAGATCGACTCCCAGGTCGGCAGCGCGACGCCGGTCGATTTCAACCGATAACTGCGGCTGAGTCGGATCAAACGATATGCGTGGACGGCTCAGGTCCGTCAGGCGGTCCTCGATTGCCGTTGCATAGACTTTGCTGGCCGCAAAGATATCGTCATAGTCGTTGCCAAGCAGCGCAATCCTGATGCCGCCGCCCCGGCCGCGCAGGTTCAGGCTGTTACCACTCCAAACGCCTGCACGTACGCCAGGAATTGCGGCGAGTGGCTCACTCAATTCTTCCATGATGTCCTGCTGACTACGCTCGCGTTCGCTCCAATCGACCAACGGCAAGGAAATAAAGGAACGATTTGGGTCCCATCGGCCGATGGTGCTGTAGATTGAACGGGCCTCTCCACTGTCGACATAAGGCTGCAGAATTTCCTCGATCTTGATGGTTTGACGATCCATGAAATTAAGGCCCACCCCGTCGGGGCCGCTGGCGAAGATCCGCACCAGGCCGCGGTCTTCAGGCGGGATAAGCTCTCGATCCAGCGACTTGTAGGCAACGCCCGCGCCTATAGCAAACAGTAGCGCCAGGGCCAAAGGTATTAACGGACGTGCCAACAGTGTGGACAGCGAGCGCCGGTAGCCGCTTGCGAAAGCGTCCCCGAATGCAGCGAGAAATGCAGGCACTCTTGATGCGTCAGCGCTCTTGATGAGGCGCGCCGCCGCTGCCGGGACGAGGGACAGTGCGACGAAACTGGAGATGATTACGGCCGATGCGAGCACCAGGCCAAATTCCCTGAATAGTCGGCCCGCGGTACTCGGCAAGAATGCGATGGGAATGAAAACAGAGACAAGCACTACCGTAGTGGCGATGACGGCGAAGAATACCTGGCGCGTGCCAATAACGGCGGCGGCACGGGCACGCATACCCTCGGCTCGTTGCCGCTGCACGTTTTCGAGAACCACTATTGCGTCATCGACGACCAGCCCGGTCGCCAATACGAGTGCCAGAAGCGTCAATATATTGATAGAGAAGCCGAACAGCCAGATCGCTGCAACTGTTCCGATCAGGGCCACCGGTATGGCAATCGTCGGTACGAGTGTCGCGCGAAAACTTCCCATAAACACCCAGATCGTAGCGATGACTATCGCGATTGAAAGCCCCAGGGTAATTAGAACCTGAGTCACCGAGCTGCGGATGAACATCGCCTGATCGTCGGTGACTACCAATTCGAGGTCATCGAAGCGCTCATTTATTCGGTCGACGGCTGCATTTACGGCCGTTGATATTTCAATCGTGTTGGAGCGCGCCTGGCGAATGACACCCATGCCGAGTACGGGCTTGCCATCAAGCCGTGTCATCGATTCGGTGTCTTCAGGGCCAAAGAAGACGTTGGCGACATCGCCGATGCGTACCGATCCGCGAATCACAATGTCGGCGATTTCCGATGCGTCGACGACCGTTGCATCGGCGCGAACGATCAGCTGCTGGTCAATTGAACGGAAGCTGCCTGCCGGCACGTCAAAGGGCGCTTGCCTGAGAGCCGCAGCGACCTCGGTAACAGACAGTCCGTAACTCGTCAATCGCAGAGGGTCGATAGCCACACGCAGCATACGCTGGCGTGCGCCTGAGACCTGTACATCAGCAACGCCGTCAATGGAGATGAATATGGGAACAAGTTCTTGTTCGACGACGTGCGTCAGCGCTTCCATTTGTAGCGTGTCGCTGGAGACCGCAATGTTGACGACGGCTTCGGCGTCATCATCCGCCTTCACCACAACAACCTGCTCGACGCGCTCCGGCAATCGCCTTGAAACGCGACTGACCGCCTCTCGGACGTCGGCAGCTGCGCTGTCGAGGTCAACACCCGGGCGGAACTCGATGTAGATTCGCCCGCTGTTTTCCTCCGACGCGGAACGCAGATTCTGGATACCGGAAACGCGTGCCACCGCTCCCTCGAGCAGGCTTACAACTTCAGTATCCATGGTTTCGGGTGAGGCGCCGGGAAAACTGGCGCGGACGGTAACCACTGGTCGGTCGACATCAGGCAGTTCTCGAATCTCTACCGCAAGCAGTGCGGCGATGCCTGCCAGGACTATGAGCAGATTCGCAACGAGAACGAGAACCGGCCGGCGCACGCTAATGCTGGGAAGGTCATCGCGTTCGGTTGCGTTCATGTTTGGAAATTCAGTCCAGAACGGCGAGCGGGTTATTAGCCCCGATGGCCGTGTCGGATACGGGTTCGATCGCTGGTTTGCCAGCCAGTCGCTGAATGTCGTAGCTGACCGGGATGCCGTCACGCATGCGCTGTGTACCTTCGACTACGATCACGTCACCATCTTTCAGTTCGCCATCGATCAGTACGCGGCCTTCGCGCCGCTGCACGATGCGCACCGGAATTTTCGCAGCGATGCCATTGGCAACGGACCAAACGTAGGCGCCATCGGCACCCCAGTGCACGCCGGTCTCGGAAACGACGGCGAACAATTCGCCCTGCACATCGATGCGAACTCTGAAGCTCATTCCGGGGCGTAGCGAGTCTTCCTCATTGAGTACACGGGCGCGTGCGATAAATGTGCGATTTTGCGGGTCGATACGGCTACCAATATCGACGATCTCGCCGGCAACCATCGGCCTTTTGCCGTTCCAGGTTTCGAGCTGTACACGGTTGCCAACTGCAAGTTCACCTATAAACGCCTCGGGAATGTCGAAACTTACAAATAATGTGCTGCGGTCGTCGAGCGTCGTAATGAGCGTGCTGGTATTGACGCGATCGCCCGGATCGACATCGGTGCTGCCGACATAACCATCAAATACCGCCTCAATGGTGCGATCGTCCAGCGCGATGCGTGCGCGCTCAAGCTCAACACGAGCCGTTTCGGCAGCTGTGCGGGCCGCGTCGAGAGTGGTTGGGAGCACGGCACCGCTGTCAGCAGAACGCGTGTATCGGTCGTAAAGTCGCGCTGCGTCTTCGAGACGCAGTTCAGCAAGACGCACAGCGAGCTTTTCTTCGCGACTGTCGAGTTCCACAAGCACATCACCGGCGCTGACCTTTTGTCCGGGTTCGAAGTTCACTGCAACGACCTCGCCCGATGTCGGTGCATAGAGGTCGGCGGATAGCCTTGCGCGTGATGTGCCTACGGCCTCGACGCGCGTACGCTCCCGTTCGAACTTCAAAACCTCTGCAATCACGCGGACCTCGGACGCCTTGGAGCGCGGACCGCCTTGTGCAGGCTCCGGGGTTTCTGAGCATGCGACAGCAAGCAATAGCGAGAGGAACGCGACCGCAATTTTCAGCGATTTGGACATCCCGCCATTATAAGGCCGAAAAAAGTCAGAAATTCGACAAATCATCGAAAAATCAGGGCCAGAGACAACTTGTTACAGTAACCAACGGCCCTGAGAATATGGCTCAGGGCTTGCGAAACAGCAGGGTAAAGCGATCCGTGTTACCGCTCACTGACCTGCGACCCACTTCATATTCCAGTTCGTCGTCCGCACGGTAATGGAGGTCCGAGTAGTCTACGAATTCAAAACCCAGGTCCAGCATTTCCTTGATGACC
Organism: uncultured Gammaproteobacteria bacterium; assembly: GCA_963760395.1. Taxonomy (GTDB): domain Bacteria; phylum Pseudomonadota; class Gammaproteobacteria; order Steroidobacterales; family Woeseiaceae; genus UBA1847. The sequence goes on along the minus strand of CAVXCX010000004.1, from coordinate 285,267 downwards.
AGTACCGGATCGATGCGCCGACGATTCTCGTTGTTCGGAGCCTCCATGTGGCGCATCGTGTGATCGACTACACCGTAGAGGCCGCCGCTCTTCAGCGCCTTGAATACCTGGCTATTCACCCGGGCTCGCGACTCCGGATCGAAGTTGTGCACGTTGCGGAAGGTCAGCACCATGTCGAGGTCAGAGACGCCTAGTTCGAAATCATCGATGGCGTAAAAGCGACTTCCCTCCGGCCGACGGATATTGTCGTTCGTCTCGAGCACTTCAACCTTCTCGAATCCGGGCTCCGTGAGCACGCCCGACTTAACACGGCCTGCGCCTATTGCCACATATAACTGCCCGTTGTCGGCAAGTACCGGCGCCAGCACTCGCGTGTACCAGCCGCCCCCGGGGATCAATTCGAGCACCCGCATATTGTCCTTCAGGCCGAAGAAATTCAGCGTTGCCAGGGGGCGTCGATTCCGATCGCGCTCACGATCCGCTTCGGGACGGGATTCGGCGGCCAGTGCTGCTTCGACTTTGGAATCGATTTCATTGGCGGCAAGTACAGGGGCAGCCAAAACTAGTAGGGTCAGTGCGAGTAGTATTCTCAAGATTCTGCTCCGAAGGATTTTAGGGACGGCGGATAATAGCATCGTCGTTCCGCGCGGGGGTACTACTGTAGTATTGCGGTAATGGCTGGTCGAACTCCTTATCTTTCCAAGTCGCGGATCATCTCGGCATGGCAATGCCCGAAGAAGCTCTATCTCGAGAAATACCGGGCCGAACTTGCCGTGGTTTCGGCACAGACGCAGTCATTATTCGCTACCGGCCACCAGGTAGGGAAAATCGCCCAGGCGCTTTTTGGCACCGCCGATGCTGTCGAGATTCCTTTCGGCCGCATTAGCGCAATGCTGAAGGAGACCCGGACGCTCATCGACGGCAACGCCAATTTTCCGATCTTCGAGGCGAGCTTTCAATATCAGGGCGTGTTTGTACGCGTGGACGCATTGCTACCCGACCATGGTGGGTGGCGGGCCATCGAAGTGAAGGCATCTACATCAGTCAAGGATTACCACGTTCTCGATTGCGCAATACAGGACTGGGTGATGCGCGGCCTCGATTTGCCAGTTACCTCGATTTCACTGGCCCACATTGACAATCAGTTTGTCTACGCAGGTCACAACGACTATGACGGGCTTCTCGTCGAAGTCGACCTTACCGATGAAGTGCGTACCGTCGAGCCCGCCGTCGAAACGCTAGTCAGTCGGGCGCGCGATGCTGTGAGCGGAGCGATGCCGGACGTTCCAGTTGGCGCGCACTGCAACAAGCCCTACGAATGTCCATTCACAAACTTCTGCTGGCCTGCAGATGCCGAATACCCGATTGCCGGCCTGGGCGGGAGCAAGGCCAGGCTTGGCGACTACGTAGCGCTGGGGCACACGGATATTCGCGACGTCGACGCAGCGAGTATTTCAGCGGACACCCAGCGACGTATTCATCGCGTGACGCAGAGTGGTGAAGCCGAGATCCTGGATGGTGCGCGGCGCATACTATCCGCTCTGCCGTACCCGCGTTACTACCTCGATTTTGAGACCATAGCCCCGGCCGTACCTTTCTGGCGCGGTACACGGCCGTATGCGGCCGTGCCGGTGCAATGGTCCTGCCATATCGACAACGGGCAATGCGACGGCGTGCATGCCGATATGCAACACGAGGAGTTCCTGGACCTTTCAGGCGAGCCACCAATGCGCGCGTTGGCGGAGCGTTTGATCGAGTGTCTCGGCGATGAGGGGCCTGTTGTCATGTACACGAATTATGAAGAGAGAGTAATCAATGGATTGATCGAACTTTTCCCGGACCTCGAAGACCCATTGCAGGATATCGTCGATCGCCTTATCGATCTGCACCCGATCGTCAAAGACAACTACTACCACCCGAAGATGCTTGGTTCCTGGTCGATCAAGGCTGTCTTGCCAACGATCGCTCCGCACATGGACTATGCAATGCTCGCGGGTATCAAGGAAGGAACCGGCGCGTCCGACGGCTTCATTGAAGCGATCAGTTCGTTAACAACACAGGAACACAGAGACGAGCTCGAAGAGCAGTTGCTTCGGTACTGCAAGTTCGACACTGAAGCAATGGCAGAGATCGTGAGATTCTTCTGCCTGGCTGAAGTCTAAAGTTCTTCTTGTCCCTGGGCAGTTATGGCGGGCTCAACGTGCGGAAGATGGTGCTCGCATTCTTCCGTCAGGTGTTCTGCGTTTCGAATCCAGATACAGGTTTCGCAGGTACAGGTCGTCTCATCATGCCGCAGTTCACTGTTCAGAGCCTCGACGAGCTTGATGCCCTCGCGCAGCGCAGCACTTAGAGTTTCGGTCGACTCGGCATCTACGCTTCTGAAGTCCTGGAGGCAGTGTTGCCAGGTGCAATCGCCGGTCAGATCACAGTGACCACAGCGCTCGCCCGTCGCTGCGTATAGATTCTTGTGCGGGAAATTGCCCTCTTCAATGAGTTCCTGCACCAGTAACTTGGGAAAAGTGAGCGCTTCGATTATCTGCTGTCGCATTGGCATCTCCTCGTTTCTGTCCGTTGATATTAGGCGTATTTTTGAGGTATCTCAATTCGGTTTCTACTGACCTCCGTTTTGGGTTTAGAATTGGCTGATGGAAACCAGCCCGCTGCTTGCCCGGCGAGTCATCCCTGCAAAAGAACGGTTGCAAAAGTCGTTGTTGACGGTATTTCTAACGGCGATAGCGATCGGTGCTGTCTGGTTGTTTGCAGGGGCATCTGCCGATATTCAACCGCGCTTTCTTTTACTGATGCTGGCAATCGCAGCGCTGGGATTGATCGCCGCAGTTTTCTTTGGCTTCAAGAAGCACGAGCATGCACCGAGCAAAGAAGGCTATCGTTCGGTGAGGCGCCGCATTGAAGATGACAGGCAAGGGCGAGGATGGTTAAGCCGACTGTCTTACAATACCAAGCGATTCTTGAGTGGCGTCGTCGTTGCCGTTGGTCTCTTGATAGCATTGGCCGGCGTCAGTGTGCTGGCATTGCAGGTATACGGTTATCTGAAGACCGGGTCCTGGCGATCCGTGTCGCTGCTTAGCGTCGCCAGTCTGCATGTGCCATGGCTCAACAATCCACAATCATGGTTCGGGCTGAACAGCATCGTCAGGGATGCGACAGGCATCTTGCCGTTATCATTAGCCCTGTTCTTACTTGGCTTTTTGATAGCGGGCTTCGGTTCATCGCTAAGGCAGGCCGTATCTGAATAGCGATTGCGGATCGCCGTAGGCACCAATCTGCGCCTCGGAGGCATTCGTTAGCAGGACATTGGCGCAATGCTATTATCACGTCTTTCCAAATTCACGGGACGAAAATAATGGGCTTACTCAGAGTGAAATTGAGGGTTATTGCAGCGGCTTCGATGTTGGTGTTGTTGGCCGGCTGTGCTGGCTCAGGTGGCCCAAAGGAGTTTGAATCAGCAGAGGAAATCGATATGCAGAAAATTATCTGTCGCAGCGAAAAACCGACAGGTTCGAGAATAGCAAAACGTGTCTGCAAGACCGAAGGTGAGTGGCTGGCTGAGGCAGAAGAAAGCAAAGAGTTGATGCGCAATCGCGATCGTGGACCAACGTCGCCTGCGGAATTTCCATCTATCGGTAACTAGTGCCGGTGTCTACCGGCGCCGCCTAGCGTCCCTTCGGGCGCAGCTCAAAATCGCCGACCAATACTGTGTCATCGGGCCCAAGGTCGCACCGCGATATTTTCTTGCCATTTACAACGGTGCCGTTATAGCTGCGCAAGTCCTCGATGTAGGCTCGCTGCTTGGCAAAACAGACCAAAGCGTGGTGGCGACTGACGAACTTGCTTTGTAGACAAAGCTCACTATCTTCACTTCGTCCGATCATGAGTCGCTTCTGGCCTGGCAGCAGCGTGTGTACATGGATTAGCGCGTCATGCTTGTAGATCTCGATAGCGACAATATCACCCAGGTAGACATCCAAATCCGGAAGGGAAAGCAGGCTGTGTGGGCCGCTTGACTCATGGGTCAGTTGTGCCTGGGTGGCAGTTAATTCCTCGACGTAGGAAGCCATCTCGGTCTGCATCTCTGCGATAAGTGCAGCTTTCTTCGCTAGCTCGTTTTCAATTTCGTCAGTCGCTGTGACTCGAGCTTGTAGTGTTTCATGTTCCTTTTGCAGGCGGGCATTGTGCGCTTTCAAGCTCCGCAATCGTCTTGTCACGTGCTTTCAGGTTACGACGGGCATCGGTCGCATCCTTCCTTTTTTCAGATTTCAGTTTACGAATGGATATCTGCAGTTCTGCCTTGCCCTCTTGCAGCTTCTCGAGCTTTCGTGATGCTCTGCCGAGTGCCGTCTCTGTCTTATTCGCAGTACGCTTCTCAATCCTTCAAGTCGGACTTCAGCGCTTCATTTAGCTGTTGGCTTTCTTGTATGCCTGCAGCAAGTCGCTCGATTTCCGATGCCTGGTCGCTTGCACTACCCGAGATTCTCTCCAGGTCCTTGCTTTGTTGCGCGATCTTGTCGAGCAGGGCACTGATATCCCCGTCACGTGCTTCGACATCCAGCAGATACTTGTCGGCCTTTGTTCTGGATGCTTCGAGCTCATCCGAGATCCTGGCTACCTGTGAGAGCAGTTCCTTAACGTCAACTTCGATTTTTCCTCGTTCCGAAGTTGTCGCATCAATCGCGGGCTGCGGTGGAGTTTTTCGCAGGCTAATGCGTTCCTCGATCATGGTCGCGTCGGCAGGCGGCGGGGCCGCGTGATCGGACTTGCGTCGGCCCTTGTCTTTCAGCGGGACGACGTGCGGGACGAATTGTTGCTCGTCCGCTACGAAACGAACGAGCGACTCAGAAATTATGCGCGTCTCCTTGTTTCGTGCCTCGCTCAGCAGAGCGTCGCAGAAGCGATTAATGAGCCGGGGATTGCCACCTGAAAAGCGGTGGATCAGCGGGCGTGCCTCCGACGCCAATTTAGCCGACTCAGAGCCGCCGGCCAGTCGCAGCCGATGTCGGACGTATTCGTCGGTTTCCTGCTCGGCAAAGACGCGAATGTTGAATTCGACTTGTCGCCCGAACTTGAGCAGGCGCATCGCTGGTGACGCCATGATACGCGCCAGGTCGGAGCTGCCCGATAGCACCAGGCTAATGACGCTGCTTCCCTTTAGTTTTATGTCGGCGAGTTCGCGAAGCTGTTCGAGGATCGAAGGGCTTACAAGATGCGCATTGTCAATAATCAGCAGAACCGGATCACCGGCCAAGCCTCGATGTATCAGGAATTCCCTGGATATATTCCGAAACTCGCCCAGGGTGCCTGTAATCTCGCCAAAACCGAGTTGCCTCAGCAACGAATAGTAGAACTGGGTTCCGTCCGCGCAATTCTCGTCAAAGCTCGCAAACGAAGTTTCGTCACCAAGGCTGGCAATGTATCGATTGAGCAGGGTTGTTTTTCCGGATCCGTCGGCGCCGCAAAGCAGTAACATGCGGTCGGCATTCAGGGTCGCATCGCAAAGATGCGCGTACAGCAAAGAATATTGTTCGGCGTGAAATACGTGGGCAGGATCGGAAACCCGAGCAAACGGTGCCGCGGTCATGCCGAAGAATTCGACATAGCCGGGTACTTCATGCGGATTTTCTATCGCTCTCGCCACGCAACATCCCCCCCCCTCGTTATGTTTTTCTTGTCCGGGAGGCCTTCGAATCTGTAATGTTCGCTGTCAGCGGCAATTATTGCCTGCCGCCGTGCCTCTCGAGGGTGCCGACCTAGTTTTATACATAATTCGAGATGATTGAAAGAACTATTGAAAAGCGGTTTAGGGAAGCTTCGTAAATAGCTGAAATACAAAGAATTAGGTGAAGAGGCCCGCCGCGAGTTCTGGGCGTAGGCGTTGCTTTGCGCGACACGGGAGCCAGGCAGGCGTGTCGGCCGGGCCCTGCTTTTGACGTCGAATCCAGGAACAGGTAGATCTTGCGGAGCGGCCAACGACCGCCGGGAGTACATATGCAGTATCGTCATCTGGGCAAAGCCGGCATTCAGGTCAGCCAGTTGTCCCTGGGCTCATGGGTAACATTTCACACGCAGGCCGGCATCGACGCAACGACGGAAATGATGGCCGCCGCCTATGAGGCGGGAGTCAATTTTTTCGACAATGCGGAAAACTACGCCGCAGGAGAGTCCGAGGCGGTCATGGGCGCGGCGCTCAAGAAGCTGGGTTGGCGGCGTGGCAGCTACCTCGTGTCGACGAAGCTATTCTGGGGGCTGCATGCATCGCCTAACGAGCAGAACACACTGAATCGTAAGTACCTTCTGGAGGGTATCGATGGTTCACTGCGTCGCCTTGAGTTGGACTATGTTGATCTTTTGTATTGTCACCGCCCCGATCCCCAAACGCCTATCGAAGAGACGGTCTGGGCGATGCACAACATTATTGAACGTGGCAAGGCTGTCTACTGGGGCACGTCCGAATGGGAGGCAGCTGACATTCTCAGTGCCATCGATATTGCGGAGCGTCACCATTTGCACAAACCGGTCGTCGAACAGCCCGTTTACAACCTGTTTCAGAGACACCGATTCGGGGCGGAGTACGATCGCGTCTACAAAGACCACGGATACGGCTCAACTACGTGGAGTCCGTTGGCGTCGGGTCTGCTGACTGGCAAGTACAACGATGGCGTACCGGGCGACAGTCGTGGCGCGCTTGAAGGCTACGAGTGGCTACGCAAGGAATTGACCAACGCTGATCGGTTGGCCACCGTCTCTGCTTTGAAGCCGCTGGCCGACCAGATGGGCGCAACGCTGGCGCAATTTTCGATCGCCTGGTGTCTGCAAAATCCGGATGTCAGTTCCGTTCTGACCGGCGCCAGCCGAGTACAACAGATCCACGAAAATATGAAGGCACTGGAATTTGTGGATAGCTTTACTCCAGATGTCATGCAGGAAGTCGACCGAATCTTCGGAGTGTCTTAGCGTGGATGAGTACCTTGCGGCTGCGATCGAGGAGGCTCGCAAAGGTGCCCGAATGGGAGGCATACCGATAGGCTCGGTTTTGGTGATCGATGGTCGAATTGTCGGCCGTGGGCACAACCAGCGCGTGCAAAACGGCAGCGCCGTGCTGCATGCGGAAATGGACTGTCTCGAAAATGCCGGTCGGCTGACCGCGTCGGACTATCGCAAGGCCGTGCTTTACTCAACGCTCTCGCCGTGCGACATGTGCTCCGGTGCCGTCTTGCTGTATGGCATACCGCGAGTCGTTATCGGGGAGAACAGGAGCTTCCAGGGACCAGAGGCCTACGTGCGTTCACGCGGCGTCGAACTCGAAATTCTTGACGACGATACCTGTCGGCAAATCATGATCGAATTTATCGCTGCAAACCCGTCGCTGTGGCATGAGGATATTGGTGAACCCTGAACGCGAGGCCGGCGGATATCAGGCCGACTTTCGCAGGAGCCTTGACGCGATTCCTGCCAGCCCGCGCCTGCTGCCGATCTTGTTCAAGAGCTCGCCGCCCTGGCTGCTCTTGTCGATGAGTTCGGGCAGAATCTTCGACAATTCAATGGTGGCTTGCTCGCTATCCAAGCCAAGCGTCCGCGCAAAAGCCGCGACCTTGTCCTGGCCTACGGCTTGTTGCAGCTGGCGGACTGACAGGGCTTCGTTCGCGCCGTCACCGAGCCAGGTTTTCGTTTTGCTGGCGACGTCGCCACCGGAGCGTTGAAACTTGCTGACCAGGTCACCCAGGTCAAATGCTTTGTTGTTCCCAGCAAGCCTGTCGAGTGCTGACGCGGCATGATTCGAATTATTGGCACCCTCAATGTGGTCCATCAATACCTGCGTCGCGAGACTCTTGAAGTTCATTCTGTTGCTCCTGATACCGGATCATTTCGGAACCCAGGACTGTACCGAATCCGGCGCCTGCAGACTGTGAACATTTGTTACACAAAGCGCTGGAATATAGAGTTGCGTACATGAAAAGGATTCTGCTTGTCGTCATCGCTCTGGCAAGTGCGTTCTACGCACTGGAGTATTCGTCATCAACCGGGCAGCGATCTCCCGGCCACGGGAACTCAGAGGCAGCGCTGGATGAAGCGATACGCGCCCGACGAGCCGGCTACCAGGTCCAGGGAAGCGGCAAGGTTGTCCGCGTTCTCTCGGACGATCGAGACGGCAGTCGCCATCAGCGCTTTATTGTCCAGCTGGCTTCCGGCCAGACGCTACTTATCGCGCACAATATCGACCTCGCACCTCGCGTTGCAGACTTGAAGCCCGGTCACATCGTGGCGTTTTACGGAGAATATGAGTGGAACGAACGAGGCGGTGTCATACACTGGACCCATCATGACCCGCGCGGTCAGCATGCCGCTGGTTGGGTTGAGCACAACGGCGTTCGTTACCAATGAGAAATACCAATTAGAAGAGGAGTGTCCCCATGAAGTATTCGATGCTGCTGGTTATATCGCTGTTGTTTGCCTTTCCGTCCTCCGCCGACGAGGGCATGTGGACGCTCGATAACTTTCCTAAAGCTACAGTCAAAGACAAGTACGGAGTCGAGATTTCCGATAAATGGCTGGAGACGGTGAAAAGCTCAGTGGCTCGACTGGACAGTGGCTGCAGTGGCTCTTTCGTATCATCGGGCGGCCTCGTATTGACCAACCATCATTGTGCGCTTTCCTGTATTTCGCAGAACTCGTCGACTGACGCAGATCTGGAGACTGAGGGCTTCGTTGCAACAGGAACCGGCGAGGAGCTTTCCTGCCCGACAGATCGAATTTCCGTGTTGATCGAGACCGAAGAAATTTCCGACAGAGTCGCGACAGCGACGTCTGGAAAGAGCGACGTTGAGGCGGGAGATCTCAGACGTCAATTACTCAAGCGTGCGGTGCAGGATTGCGAAGAGGATTCCGGACTCAAGTGTGAATCGGTCAGTTTGTACAGCGGTGGTCAGCACTGGCTCTACAAGTACAAGCGGTATGACGATGTGCGGCTGGTGTTTGCTCCGGAAGGCGACATTGCCGCATTCGGCGGCGACCCTGACAATTTCAATTTCCCTCGCTGGTGCCTGGATATGTCGTTGTTGCGTGTCTATGAAAATGGCAAGCCGGCCAAAACACCGAATTATCTCGAATGGCGCGAGGAGGGCCTTGCACCGGGAGAGGCGATGTTTGTTGCCGGTCGACCGGGACGCACGCAGCGCCTGTTGACTGTTTCGGACCTCAAGTTCCTGCGTGACGTAACGATTCCGCAATGGTTGTTGCGAAACGTCGAGTTGCGTGGCCGTTACATCCAGTATTCCACGGCGGGCGGCGAAGCCTACAGGACGACGCAAGCGCCGTTACAAGGGCTGGAAAACGGTATCAAGGTACAACGCAAACGACTGGACGCATTGCACGATGACGAGATGCTAATGCAGAAGGCGGAAGCCGAGCGCGCACTGCAAACGGCGATTGCCGGGGATCCGAAACTTTCAGCCGAAGTGGGTGCCGCCTGGGCAGACATTGAGCGAGCCAACGAAACATACGTTGGATTCAGGGACGACTACTATTTCATCGAGGCCGGCGGCGCATTCAGCAGCAGGCTCTTTGACTATGCGCGCACGCTGGTCCGAAAAGCGGCCGAACAGGAGCGACCCAATGAAGACCGGCTCAGGCCCTACACCGATGCGGCTTTGCCGCGGACCAGGCAACTCACGTTAGCTGTACGCCCGTTCTATCCCGAATTGGAAAAGCTTCGCCTTTCCTTCTCGCTCGACAAAATGCGAGAGATTCTCGGCCCGGATTCACAGTACGTGCATCAGATTCTGGGTAAGAATACGCCGGAGGCGCTGGCTGCGATGCTGATTGAAAAGTCACGCCTGGGAGACCCGGAGGTTCGAGCAGGCCTGTGGGATGCGGACCTTGCGAGTCTGAAGGCCTCAGATGATCCGATGATTCAAATGGCCCTGAATGTAGACGGCCAGGCCCGCGCCCTCCGCAAACGCTATGAGGACGAGGTCGAAGCACCATCCGACCTCGCGTATGAGAAAATCGCAAAAGCCCGGTTCGCAATTAATGGTACGAGTGATTACCCGGACGCAACCTTTACGCTTCGCGTGAGCTATGGCGCCCATGAGGGTTGGGAGGAGAAGGGTAGCGAAGTTCGACCATGGACCACGGTTGAAGAGCTTTTTCCGCGCGTCACGGGTGCAGCGCCTTTCCGCCTTCCCGAGAGCTGGTCTGATGCGCGTGAGAAGATCGATAGCGGCGTCAAATTTAACTACGTAGGCACGACAGACATTATCGGCGGTAACTCCGGAAGCCCGGTCATCGACAAGAACGGCAAACTGGCCGGCCTGATATTTGACGGCAACATTCATTCAATTTCCGGATCTTATTGGTTTGACGCCGCAAAAAATCGCAGCGTTGCCGTGCATCCTGAGATTATGATCGAGGCAATGCGGTCCCTGTATGATGCGGACCATCTGCTCATGGAAATGGGCATACGTTGAGATTGCTCAGAACTTTCAAGGCCGCAAATTGCGGTTGCCCGTACCCGTACGAAGCCAGGGCGCCCGCGCCACGGTGGCTATTTTTGGCAATCACTGTATAGTTATATGCCGCGCAAAATCTCGATAGCATGCCGCGCTACCTTTCTCTGGCCCTCCTGAATCCATGATTGAACACGACTTTCAGATTTCATCCGTAAAGCCAATGGAACCACCGTCCGGATCGGAAGCGTCCGAATGGCACAGCTACGTAATTGTCCAGGGTCCAAACGTTATTCGCGGTTTTCGCGAAGGCGATCTCAAGGCGGTTACGCAAGCGGCCGAGGCGATCGTGGCTCAACTGAATGAAAGGCGCATGGGAAAGCGCGCCCGCGCCCAGTTAGTAATTGCCAAATCCAAAAAGACCTGATTGGATATTTCAAACTCCATGTCCAGCTCGAACGATAATAATCTCGCTCTGTTTTGCGATTTCGAGAACATTGCACTCGGGGTGCGTGACGAGAAGAACACGGTATTCGATATCAACTGGGTGCTGGAGCGATTGCTGGTCAAAGGAAGTATTGTCGTAAAGAAAGCCTACTGTGACTGGGGCCGATACAAAGAATTCAAGGCCACCATGCACGAGGCTGCATTCGAACTTATAGACATTCCGCATGTACGGCAGTCGGGCAAGAACTCGGCAGATATTCGCATGGTGGTTGATGCGCTCGATCTTTGTTACACGAAGTCGCACGTGAATACGTTTGTCATTATCAGTGGCGATTCGGATTTCTCACCACTCGTAAGCAAGTTACGCGAAAACGCCAAGTTCGTTATTGGTGTCGGCGTAAAGAATTCAACATCCGATCTGCTAATCAAGAATTGCGACGACTTCATTTTCTATGACGATATCGCTCGTCAGCAGACGCAGAAGAAAACACCGAAGTCGTCTAAAAGTCCGACGAAGAAACGCAGGACAACGAAATCCAAGCCGAAGGACGAGAAGCAGGACGGTATCGACCAGGCGCTTGAAGTCGCAGCCGCTCTGAACGCAGAGCGGGGCGATCAGGACAAGCTCTGGGGTTCGATGGTGAAGCAGGCGTTAAAGCGTGTAAATCCAAGCTTCAACGAGGGCTACTACGGCTTTGAGTCCTTCAGCAAGCTCCTCGAAGAAGCCCAGGCCCGCGGCCAGCTCGATCTTGAACTCGATGAGCGTTCCGGCGGCTACATTATCCGCAAGGTTGTCCGTTAGGCGGCCATTCTTCAGGCGCTTGGAGTTTTGTGACCCCCGGGCGTGATTTACCCAGACGTGTCGTTCAACCGTCTTGTGACGTCTCAGATATTTACGCATCAGGCCTGCAACGGCCTCAAGCATAATGTGGATACACCGGCTGGTACATATTCTCGTGAATATCCGCCAAAATGTCGTCCGGCTCCTCTCGATCGGTATAGCCGTTTTCATAGACCATTTTCGCAACGTCTCTCGCAATCAACGCGGATACCTGGCGTATCAACGACAGCGCCGGATAAACGCGACCACGTTCGAGGTCGGCATCTGTTACCTGGTTCGCCAACGAATGCGCGGCTGCCAGGAACATCTCATCGGTCACAACGCGTGATTGGCTGACGATAACTCCCAGACCGACGCCCGGGAATATGTAGGCATTATTGCCCTGGCCCGACACAAATACCTGATTACCGAGTTTGACCGGGTCGAACGGACTGCCGCTTGCGAAAACAGCTCGCCCGTCACTCCAGGTGTAGGCCTGTTCGGCGGTGCACTCCGCTTGCGAAGTCGGATTCGATAGCGCAAAAATAATGGGACGGGCGTTAATTTTGGCCATGGATTCCACAACGTCCTGGGTAAAGGTACTGGGCTGCCCGGACAGACCAAGGATGGCTGTTGGCTTCAGCGCATTCACGGCACCTAGCAAGTCAGGAATATACTCGTGGTCGTGTGCGTAGGGTTCCTTGTGCGCCGCGATGTTGTCGCGTCCTGCGACCAGCAGTCCTTTACTGTCAACGAACCAGCAATGCTTGCGCGCCTCCTCTTCGGGAATGCCTTCTTCCTTGAGGGCCGCGACAAAGACGTCCGCAATGCCGATACCCGCTTCGCCTGCACCAAGGAAAAGAAGCTTCTGCTCCGTGAGTTTGCCGCCCGTGATTCTCATAGCCGCTATGACGCCAGCCACCGCGACGGCGCCAGTGCCCTGAATGTCATCATCGAAAAGGCAGGTGTTTGAGCGATACTGCTCCAGGAGTCGGAACGCATTGGTATTACCGAAATCTTCGATCTGGATGAGTACGCCGGGGAATACCTCCTTTGCGGCCTCGACGAATTCAGCAAACAGCTCATCGTATTCTTCGCCGCGTGCGCGCCGCCGCTCCAGGCCGTTGTAAAGCGGGTCGTTCAGCAATTTCTCGTTGTTGGTTCCAACATCCAGCATGACGGGCAGGCACTGGGTCGGATGAATCCCGGCACATGCGGTGTATAGCGCCAGTTTGCCAATCGGGATGCCCATGCCATCGGCACCGAGATCACCTAGTCCAAGGATACGCTCGCCGTCAGTGACTACGATGATGCGGGCATTCTTATGTGGCCAGTTTTGCAGCAGTTCTTTTACCCGGCCTTTGTCCTGCAGCGAGACGTAGAAGCCACGAGGTTTCCTGTAGATGTGCTGGAATTCCTGGCACGCCTTGCCGACGGTCGGCGTATAGATAATTGGCATCATTTCCTCGATGTGATTCATGATGACACGGTAATAGAGATTCTCGTTGCGATCCTGCAGAGCAATGAGGTAGAGATACCGTTCCAGATCCGTTGGCTTCGCACGAATATTGCCCAGTACGCGCAATTCCTGCTCGGCCATTGAGTGGACTCGAGGTGGCAACAGGCCCCGAAGCTTTAACGCATCGCGTTCGGCCTCTGTAAAGGCGGTTCCCTTGTTGCGGATAGGGTCATGGAGGATTTTTACGCCCAGATTCAGGTCTGGAGGGGTTTGATTGATCACGGCATTTCCTAATTTGGCAGAGCCCACAGGGACAGCTCCGTTGGCTGTCGGCGCGAGCAAAACTACTCGGATTCGCAGCGTTTTCTATGCCGGATTTCACCTAGCAGTTTGCGCTACGTACATGCTCTTATCGGATGGAGGCCGCGATTACCGTAATATTTTCTGGCCTGTCACGTGAGCGCGGGAGGCCGCCATGGGCCAAAGAATTGTCATCATGGGAGCAGCAGGTCGTGACTTCCATGTCTTTAATTGCTGTTATCGGGACAATGCCGACTTCGTTGTCGTCGCCTTTACGGCGACGCAGATTCCGCATATTGATGACCGACGATACCCGGCCGAGCTGGCCGGCAAGCGATATCCGGACGGTATCCGGATCATCCCTGAGGACGATCTCCTTGAGATACTGAAGAACGAGACGATCGATGAGGTCGTGTTCGCCTATTCGGATGTCCATTTCGACTATATCGAGAAACGACGCAAGCTCGTCGAATCGCAGGGCGTCGCGTTCTCAACGTTTGACGTCGACGCGTCGATGCTGCCGTCGAGCAAACCGGTTATTGCAGTTACGGCTGTTCGCACGGGCTGTGGCAAGAGCCAGGTATCGCGGCGAATTACCGACATTCTGAAGGGGCTGGGGAAGAAGACGGTCGCTATTCGGCACCCAATGCCCTACGGCGACCTGGCTAATCAGGCCGTACAGCGTTTCGCAAGCTACGATGACCTCAAGCGGCACGAGTGCACGATTGAGGAGAGAGAGGAATACGAGCCACATATCAATAATGGCGTCATCGTATACGCTGGCGCCGACTATGCGGCCATCCTGGCCGAGGCAGAAAAAGAGGCCGATGTCATCGTATGGGATGGTGGCAATAATGACACGCCGTTCTACAAGCCCGATCTCTGGATAACGGTCACGGACCCGCATCGGGCGGGACATGAACTCGAGTATTTTCCGGGAACCGTGAATTTCGAGCGGGCGGATATCATTATTATCGGCAAGGTTGGCTATGCCGATGAGGCGAATATCGGGAAGATCGAAGCGAATGCGAGCAGGCTGAACCCCGATGCCATTATTCTGCGCCGAAAATCGCCACTGCACGTCCCGGACCCTGAACTGATTGCCGGCAAACGCGTATTGGTTATCGAAGATGGCCCGACGACAACGCATGGGGGTATGCCGTTTGGTGCAGGTGTACTGGCAGCGACGGAAAATCATGCCGCTGAGTTGGTTGATCCGAGGCCTTTTGCCGTTGGCGAGATCGCCGAGACTTTCAAGAAGTACCCGGACATCGGCGATCTATTGCCTGCTATGGGTTATGGCGATGCACAAATCCGCGACCTCGAAACGACGGTGAATGCGGTCGACTGTGACCTGGTACTGGTGGCGACGCCAATCGATCTCACACGACTTATCGATATAGAGAAGCCGAGTATGCGTATTGGATACAGCCTGCCCGCCGAGGATGGAGCGCTGACGGAGGCCGTGCGACGAGTGCTATCCTGAGTCGCCTCATTACATGGCCCTAGCCGCTTGCGCGAAGATCGGCAAAGTAGGCGCGGACGGCCTCGCGTAGCGCCGCCTCTTCTTCTTCCCAGTGCCGCAATGCTGCTTGCACCCGCTGATCGGCGACAATCTCTGCGTATTGGGCGAGCGCATAGTCCTGCTGCCAGCCCAGATTTGTGCTCACGGACTGGCTCAGAACGCGTTGCAGAGCGACGTCGATGGCCGCGGCGACTTCGCCACGCAGAGCCAGAACCTTCAAGTGCGTCTTCGGGTCTTTCGCGAGGTCAAAGCCAACGGTGGCGCCGAAATCAAGCAGAGTATCGAGACGTCGCAACAGTTCGTCACGTGGCAGGGACAGGTACCATGCGTCAAACGCGACGCCTTGCGCAGCTCGATATTTCTGCGGTACCAGGGTTGCATAGACGTCGAGGATGCCGGGTGCCTGCTCGTTCATCCAACGACTTAACTGTTCTATGGATCCGTCACCTGCCGCCTTTATCATTAAGTACTGTACGGCGCCAGCGTAAGCAAATTGCCGGTTTTCTATGTCATCCTGCAACGTCTGCCGCGCACTGGACTCGGCTGCTGCGTGATCGTCAACGCTTATCGCACGCAGAAGCTCGATGCGATAGGCGATATCGCTTGTTGGAGCCAATGCCAGGACGCGAGACCGGAAGTCGTCACCTTCTTCCACGAGGCCCAGTTGGTAAAGAAAGCCTGCCAGGATTCCTGGAAGCTCGTGATCCTTGGGATCCACTCTAATGGCGCTGAGAAAGTTTCTGACGAAGCCCACACCATCACCCGATTGCAGCACAAGCCTGCCAAGGTTGGTGTAGGCATTCGGCTGCGCCGGTTCAATTTCCAGCGATTTTTCCAGCGCAGCGCGGGCATCCTCCCAGCGTTCCAGTTTCATATTCGCCGTGCCGAGCTCGTAATGGAGTGACGGGTTGTAGGGGTCCTGCTTGAGGGCAGCCTCCAGCACCGGGATCGCTTCATCGAATTGTTGTAGTGCCTGGTATGCACGTACCAGCAAAATACGTGGCTGCAGCTCTCCCGGGGCCGCTGCAACGAGAGACTCCAGTTCGCCCACCAACGCAATCATAGCGCTAGCGTCACCATCGATGGCTCGAAGCGCTGCGTGTGCAAATGTCGATGCTGCACGAGCATTAATGTCGTCAGGCCGCGTAGCGAGTACTTGTTCTGTAATCGCTACGATCTCTGCATAGGCGTCCTGAGGTTTCATCAGACCGGTTTCAACCTGGTGAAAGTAGCTCATTGCGAGTTCGGTCTTCGCGTCAATAAAATCCGGGTCGATCAGCAACGCGCCTTTCAGAAGATCCTCGGCTGCTCTCAAGCCGCCGAAAGAGTAGGTGGCACGTTCGCGTCGCGCCTGCATGTAGAGATCGTAAGCATCAGAATTCGTAGTCGATAGCCCAGCTACCCGGGCATGGTTACCGGCCCCAAGCAGTGATTCGGAAAGTGCATAGCCAACTTTCTCGGCAATCTCATCCTGAATTGAGAAGATATCGTCCAGTTCGCGGTCGTAGTTTTCTGACCACACATGGAAGCCGTCACTCGCGCGTATAAGCTGGGCCGTAATTCGTACATCGTCGCCAGCGCGTTGCACGCTGCCCTCGAGGACATGGGCCACGTCCAGCGCTGCGGCAATGTCCCGAATACTCATGTTGCGGCCCTTGAAAGCAAAACTCGATGTCCGCGCCGCTACTTTCAGATCCGGGATCTGTGCAAGCATGTGCAAAAGCGTCTCTGTAAGGCCATCGGAGAAGTATTCGTTATCCGTGTCGTTCGACATGTTCACGAACGGCAAAACGGCTACTGAGGCATTGCTGACCTCGGTGGGCGACGAATCGCCGTCATCCGTAATCCGTTGCGCGCTGAAAAGGCCTACCAGGACAATAAGGGCGATGATGGAGGCGACAATCGCGTGATCGATTTTCTTCCTTGCCGCGGCGTTTTCCGGATCACCATGGTCGACCTCATGGTCCCGCTTGATACCGTCGGGTGTCACCTCGAAAAACCAGGAAAAGATGACGGTTGGAATGAATCCAAAAGCAAATATCAGAATTACCGCGCGTGCGACCCATTCCGGCGAACCCAGCGTCGGCAGAATGGTCGTGAGTACCTCCGTAAGCAGCCATCCGACGACCAGGTACGCAGCGGCCACGCGAAAGACATTGCGACGTCGAAGTTCAGCTACGAAGGACATTCAAGGGCTCTGCACGGGTACGAGGGCATTGAGATTACACGATACTTGGATGCTTTACGGAGCCTAAAGGTTTCATTCGAAATCAGGAGGATTCAGGAGCCATTCACACAAATTTCACCTGCCGTTAAGTGACAAAGTACTAATCTACTCACGAAAACAAGGGAATGTGGATCAGGAGATTGTCATGGATATCGTAATCGCAGCAGAGAAACCGAGCATTGCTAAGCTGTTGGGTGAACACATACGGCGCACTGTCAGGCCTGAAGAGATCAAGATTTCCGAGAACCCGGATGAAACCGGGAGCTTCTACATCGGTTTCGACCTGGATCAATACGTCCTGTCGCCGAATGGCGAGATCGAATCGGACAACCTCGAACTGGTCGACTAGTCTAATGGGGACATTCCTGATTTAACGCATTAATGCGTTAAATCAGGAATGTCCCCATTACGCGCAGAGGTCTTCATGAATGGCCGCCGCGGCGCTCTTGCCGGCACCGGCTGCGAGAATGACGGTCGCAGCTCCCGTTACGGCGTCGCCGCCGGCGAAGACATGCCGAAGCGAGGTCTGTGCGCTTTCGTCCTCCACGACCAGGCACCCCCATTTGTTGGAGTCGAGACCCTTGGTCGCCTGCAGCAATAACGGGTTCGGCCTGTTGCCGATCGATAGCACGACGTTGTCAACCGGGATGACGAACTCCGACCCCTCAATTGGGACCGGTCGCGCACGACCGGATTGATCGGGCTCACCCAGTTCCATGGATATGCATCGCAGCCCTGTAACCCAGCCATCTTCGTCGCCGAGTACCTCGACGGGATTGGTCAGCCAGTGGAATTCCACGCCTTCTTCGATAGCGTGATGGTGTTCCTCGATGCGCGCGGTCATCTCTTTTTCGCTACGCCGGTAGACAATTATGGCTTGCTCTGCACCCACGCGCAGCGCGGTCCGTACCGTATCCATAGCCGTGTTGCCGGCACCGATCACCGCAACACGCTTGCCGACCATGACCGGCGTATCCGCATTGGGAAAATCGTTGGCATGCATCAGGTTGACGCGCGTCAGGAACTCGTTCGCCGAGTAAACGCCGTTCAGGTTCTCGCCCGGGATGCCCATGAACTGTGGCAGGCCGGCGCCGGTCCCGACGAACACGGCCGAGTATCCCATCTTGCCGAACAGGTCCTCCATCGAGACAGTCTTGCCGACGATCACGTTGCAGACGATCTCTACGCCGAGGCGCTTGAGCTGTTCGATCTCCCAATCGAGAATATTTTTCGGCAGCCGAAATTCCGGAATGCCATAGCGCAGTACGCCGCCCGGTGCATGCAGGCCCTCGAATATCGTTACCGGATGGCCCAGTCGCGCCAGTTCGCCTGCGCAGACAAGCCCGGCCGGGCCGGAACCGATGATCGCGACTTTCTCGGGACGCGTCGGCTGTTCGGGTTCCTCGCCTTCAGGCTGACCCATCTCCCAGTCCGCCACGAAGCGCTCCAGGTAACCGATAGCGACCGGCACGAAGCGTGTGCCGATGGAGCATTCGGCCTCGCACTGCGACTCCTGTGGGCAAACCCGGCCGCAGATCGCCGGCAACGGGTTGGCTGAGCGCAGGATTTTGGCCGCGCCAGCCATGTCGCCGGCGGCAATCTTGTGGACGAAATCGGGAATCGGAATCTTGACCGGGCAGCCGTTGACGCAAACCGGGTCCTGGCAGCGCAAGCAGCGTTCTGCTTCGAACCTGGCTCGCGCCATGTTGTAACCCTCGTTCACTTCAACGAAGTCATGCGAACGCAGTGCGGCGTTGCGTTCCGGCATCGGGGTTTTGTCAGCGCGTTTTAATGGCATCACTGTTGTCCTGCGGCTAGTGACCGGCATTCTGCACGGTCTTTGGATGCTTTTTCCTGCTTGACATACATCTTGTTGCGTCTTACTGCTTCCTCGAAGTCCACCTGGTGCGCATCGAAAAATGGTCCGTCGACGCACGCAAATTTCACTTCGTGGTTGATCGTGACGCGGCAGCCGCCACACATTCCGGTGCCGTCGATCATCAATGGGTCCAGTGATACCAGTGTCGGTATATCCTTATCGCGCGTCGTCTCGGTCACGGCGCGCATCATTGGCATCGGGCCAATGGCAACGACGCTGTCCGGATGCCCGGGCCCGTCGCCCTCAATCAGCTGTGCGAGTCGTTCAGTGACGAATCCCTTGAACCCCGCCGAACCGTCGTCAGTACAGATCTCAAGGTTGTCGCAAATTTCGGTAAGTTCATCGATGAGTATGAGCAGGCTCTTTTCACGTGCACCGATGATGATCGTCGTGCGATCTCCGCGCGCGGACAATTCGCGCATCAGGCACAGCAATGCGGCAGCGCCGAAGCCGCCACCAATACCAACAATGTGACCGTGCGTTGGAATCTCGATCGGCATGCCAAGCGGCCCGACGAGGTCGAGTATGTCGTCGCCAGCCTCGAGTTCGCCGAGCAGCCGTGTTGTGGTGCCGACTTCCTGTACGACAATCGTGAGGGTTCCGTTGTCACGATCGTAATCTGCGATTGTCAGCGGAATGCGTTCGCCGCCTTCGCGCACCCGGACGATCACGAACTGGCCGGGCTTTGCAGCCGCTGCGACCAGCGGTGCTTCGACACGATACAATTTCGTGACCGGCGTCAGGTAACGTTTTTCGAGGATCTTTGCCATCGTGCTACAACTCCGGATGCTCGTGTTTGATCTTCAGGCGTTGCCAGCGCTTATCGACCTCGGCCTCGGTTGCCTCGAGCTGGTCAACATGCTCCGGCGCCAGGATGTGCTTTGCCTTGCCCATCTGCCCGAGCCAGTCGGCGACCTTGCGGCGCCGGCCGATCGCATCGGGATCGTAGGTAATGGTCGTGTGTCCTTTTTCCACTTCATAGAGAGGGAAGAAGCAGGAATCGATGGCGGCTTGTAGTACATCCTGTGCAGCGTCGTCCTGTGTGCGCCAGTTCAGCGGGCAGAACGACAGCACTTTGCCGTATACCATCCCTTCGCGCTGCGCGTACCACTGCGCTTTGCTTATCTTGCGCATGAAATCCTCGGGATAGCCTTCGCTCGCGGTGAACACGTAGGGCAGGTTGCACGCAGCGAAGATTTGCGGCGTGTCTTTGTGGTGAAAGCGTTTACCGGAGTGTGCGCTGCCGACTTCGCTGGTCGACGTACGATGAGCAAACGGTGTCGCATAGGAAAGCTGCGATCCGGTGTTCATATAACCCTGGTTATCGTATTCGAGGATGATCATGCGATGGTTGCGGTGCGCGGTACCGAGTGCTGCTCCCATGCCGATGTCCATGCCGCCGTCGCCCGTGACCATGATGAAGGTTGTGTCCTGACCTTCAGGCGGTTTTGGAATTTCGCCCCGGCGTATGCGCTCGTGGTACACCTCGACGAGCCCCGATAGCGTGGCGGCACCGTTCTGGAATAGATTATGAATGTAGGTGATGCGATGGGCCGTCTTTGGGTAGCCCGTTGTCGTGACCATGGCGCAACCGGTCTGGAAAAGAACGACCACGTTGCCCTCGAGGACGTTGTACGCCTGGCGCAGCATCGGGAAGAAGCCACAGCCCGGACACGCGCCATGCCCCGGTGCAATTCGCGACGGCACAGTGGTCATTTCCCACAACGGCTTCAATTCCACTTCGAGACGCTGAGTTGCCGGGTTCTGCGAGACCCTGGCCATTCCGCGCGAGACTTCTTCCGACGTAATCGGCGGCAGGCCTTCCGGCGGATGTTGCTTCGGATCGCCGGCATACGTGCCGTGATACTCAAATGGCACGTCGACGGTACCCTTTGCGGCAGCGTCCAGTGCCTCTCGGAAAAAGTCCTCCGCATCGCTATCGTAGAAGTCTTTACCGCCCAGGCCGTAGACGCGGCTCAATATCAATGTGCGGTTGTCAGGATCCTGTTGCAGGGCAGCACGGACTTCGAGCGACAGGTTGCCGCCGTCAGCGCCGTACGAATCGCCGCGGTCGCCGACCACCGCGGCACGCACATTCTTGAGCAATGCGCGTATGTCATCGGTCGGAAATGGTCGCAGTACGTTGGGAGAGACAACGCCGACCTTGTGGCCGTCATCCCGTAGCCGATCGGCGACTTCCTTGGCATTTTCGGCCGCCGAGTTCAACAGCACGACGGCAACTTCCGCGTCGTCCATGCGGTAGGCATCAACGGTGGCGTAGTCGCGACCGGAAAACGCCTTCAATTCCGCAAAGATTTCCGGGATTACACGTCGCGCGGCCAGCATCGCTTCATGATGTTGCATCTTGTTATTGATGAGGTCCGGATCGTTCATGTACGGACCAAAGGTCACAGGGCGCTCAGGGTCGAGGGCAGAATAGGGGTCTTCCCGCTCCCCGAGAAACTCGCGTACTGCATCCGGATCGTCGAAACGATCGATGCGACGCTTCTGATGGCTCGTCAGGAAGCCATCGTAAGCGACGATTACCGGCAGACGCACATCGGAATGCTCGCCGATCTTGATCGCCGCAAAGTTCATGTCATACACGGCCTGTGGATCACGCGCCATTAGAATAATCCAGCCGGCGTTCAGTACGAAGTAAATGTCCGAATGGTCGCAGCGAATATCCAACGGTCCCGATACCGTGCGGGTCGAGACATTCAGCACCATCGGCACGCGCGTGCCTGCCTGCACGGGCAATTGTTCCAGCGAGTACAACAGGCCTTGTGACGACGTCGCGTTCAGCACACGGCCGCCGCCAAGCGCGGCACCGTAACAAATACCGGCGGCAGCATGTTCGCCGTCCGCGGGGATCATCACGATATCGTGTTCACCGTCAGCCTGCATTTGCGACAGGTTCTCTGCGACTTCTGTCGATGGCGTGATGGGGAAATAACCCATGACATGAAAACCTATGTCGCGGGCAGCCAGCGCCGCGGCCTCGTTGCCACTCTTGAAATCGTGGACCTGGCGTACCGGTTGAATCGGCATCTGTGGCAGTTTGGCTTCAGGTCGCATTCTTGCCTCCGGTTGCTGCTGAGAGATCAGTGAACAGCGGGACGCGCAGGCTGTCTGCCAGCCCGGCAGTTTCCGCTTCGCGAGTCATCGCGAGCGTCGAGCAGGTCTCGACGCAGCGCATGCAGCCTTTGCAGTACTGATAATCAATACCGTCCAGTCTGACGGTCGGTTTTCCTTTGTCATCCGTGTGCGTCGACCACACGAGGCAAAGATCAGGACAAACCATGTCGCACATGCCGCAGTGGATGCACTTGTCTTCATCGAGCACAGGCATCCAGCCGGTGCGTGAGGTATGCAGGTCGTTATGAGCCGTATTTCCGGGAGTCGGCAGAACTCCGCCGATCGGCGCGGTCCGGTAGCCCCAGAGCGGATTGGACGACAGGGGAGGGAGATCGCCCTCGCTGCGGCCAACGTTTTCGATGATCTCTATTTCCATGGCGCCGCGCGTGAACGCGCGCTCATTGGCCGCCACAGCCTCCGCATGGCGCCCGGCGAACGTCGCTTCAAGCGTGTCGAGTACCGCCTGCCGATCGAGTAACGGCAGGGCGGCCGTCAACGTCCCGATAAGGACTGCATTGGGCCGCGATCGTTCCTCAGTCGCGATCGTTTGCGCGTCGACCCGAATGACTCTTGTCGTCGACGGCAACAGGGCGAGGCCTTCAGGCACTTCGCCTTCCGTTCCGGAGTAAATCAGCAGGCCATCAGCGCGTATGCCGGCCAGCGTCGCCGGGTGTGCGAGCAGCCCGCTGTGGAAACACGACCACGACGTCAGGTGTCTCGATGGGCGCGCTGCTGCGAATGGCCCTCCCGGCTGCTGCGAGCCGAACAAAGGAACGTACGACCGAGCCCTTTTTCTCGGAACCGTAGGAGGAGAAGTGGGAGCCGTTCAGGCCCATGCGAAGCACAGCGGCACTGGCCACGATCTGGCCGGCCGCATGAGCGCCCAAACCACCGATAGACTCAAAGCGGATTTCAAAGAACCCGGTGATGTCCGGCACGGAGGCTTCCCGGTTCATGCTTTCGCTCCACGACTCGACAGGCTCTGCAACCTGACAGGTCAAGCATACTCGGGCTTTGTCCTGAATGAATACGCAACTTCCGCGAGCCGACCTACGTACTAATACAGATCAGGTCTGCGCGCCGCGGGCTTTCTTGAGTTATCAAAGACCCTGGCGTGGGGCCGAAGCTGTTGTCGCCCCCTTTCCTTGCGTTACGGAACGAGTTTCAGCAGGTCGGCGAACGCTCCGGGGTTTGACACCGCCACAAACGCGACTCCGCTTAGCGCACCGCAAAGATGCGCGTCGTGATTGATGCGCCCTCGGGACTGGTTGGATGCCCAATACGAATAACCGACGTAGCCGATCGCAAACAAAGCGGCCGGAACGGGAACGGGAATAGGCATGATCATTAGCGTGGTTGTCGGGAAGTATACGATGTAGGCGAAAAGCACGGCTGAAATAGCGCCGGATGCTCCGAGCGAGGCGTATCCCGTATTATTTCTTTGCTTGAACCAGGTGCAGCCATGGCTCAATACCAGGCCGGCAAAATACAGCACGAGAAATGGCGCAGTACCGATGAATCGCTCCAACGGAAACGCAAAGAAATAGAAGGTGACCATATTGAAAAGCAGGTGACCAACGTCAGCATGCACGAAGCCGCTAAGGATCACCGTAGAATACTGACGCTCACGAACGAGAAAGTAAGGTCGGAACAAACAGCTGTCGATCAGCCGCGGCACCTTGAACAGGCCCAGCAGGCTCATTCCGATCGTCAGCGCCATCAGCGCGGGCGCTGCAAAGTGTTGGTAGTCAAACAGTGAAATTGCTGCCCTGAATTATTGGTCTAGCCGCTGGCGGCTCGTCTGTTCACCTTGTCATCGTACATACTTGAATCGGCTTCGGCCAATAGACTTTCAATATCGGCGTGGCGGTCAGGATCAAACGTTATAATGCCAACGCTCCAGGCCAGTTTTTCTCGAATCTTGCAGTCCGTTTGCGATGCCATTAACTCCAATCGGTCAAGAGCGGCGACTGCGCCGCCCTGGGAATTGCTGAGAAAAACAACGAATTCATCACCTCCCAGGCGACCTACGACGTCGGCCGTTCGGAAGCACTTGACCAGCAGCTTGGCGAAATGCTGTAACAAATCATCGCCGGCGGCATGGCCATAGGTGTCGTTTATGGCCTTGAAACCGTCAAGGTCGAAGAACGCGACCTCTGCCGCGGTTCCGGTACGCCGACAAAGTGACAGCAGGTGGTTGGCTACCATATGAAATCCGCGTCGATTGGCTATCTCAGTCAGGTCGTCAACGGTAACCTGCGACGAAACCCTGATCTCGTCTTCAACCATTTCTGCCATCTCGCTCAGAGCTTCGATATCATCCGCCGACATCTTTCGCGGCTTGGGATCGATAATGCACAACGTGCCAATATTGAATCCGCCGGGGTCCCTGATCGGGCAGCCCGCATAGAATCGGATATTGGGTCCGCCTGTTACGAGAGGATTGTCCGCGAAGTCAGGGTGTTGGCTCGCATCTTCCACCACAAATACCTCTTGCTTGAGAATTGCGTGGCCGCAGAAGGAGATCGCGCGGGATGTTTCGCAGGCGTCCAGCCCCTGCTTCGACTTGAACCACTGACGGTTTGTGTCTACGAGGCTCACCAGCGCAATCTGCACGCCAAAAAGGCGTTTTGCCATGCGGGTTAGCCGGTCATAACGTTCTTCCGCCGGGGAGTCCAGTATTCGCAGGGAATGCAGGCTCATCAGTCGGGCTGTTTCGTCAATTGGTGATGCCGGTTCGCGCATAGGTATCTCTTAAGGGTTTGACTCAGCAAGCTATCGGCCGCCGCGCAGCGGTCTTTAATACCGATTTCCCGGAATTCTCACCCCGGAACGGCTCAAGAAATGTCGGAAATGGCCGATTAAGTCCCCTAGTAAGCTATTGATTCCGATGAGAGCCCTGAGTGAAGCTGCAGACTGCCCTACGTACATTTGCCGTTGCCATGCTGACGTTATCGTTGGCGTGGCCGGCATTTGCCGAAAACGGCCAGGCTGAGGCACCGTTTCGCTTCTACACGGTTCTTGACGGTCTTACCCAATCCAATGTCGTTGATATCGAGCAGGATCAGGCCGGTTACCTGTGGTTCACGACAGCCCGTGGCCTTAATCGCTACGACGGCAAGGAATTCGACCAGTTTACGATCGCTGACGGGCTGCCGAACAACTCACTGACGGCACTGCACGTCAGCGACAGCAACTCCGTCTGGGTCGGCGATGTCCGCGGCGCCATTACGATACTGCACGGCGCGCGTGTACTACACACTGTAGAACCTCATCAAGGCATGGCCAAACCGGTCCTCGACATCGAGACAGTAGGCGATCGGCGATTCGCCGTTATTGAAGGCGCAGGAATCGTCGAAATCGCCAATGAGGGTACAGAATTTCGAGCAAGACACCTGATCGGTGATGAGTCTACCGGCATCACCAACATGGCCGTGCATGGTAACGAGATCTGGGTTGAATCGGAGAGCGGCCTTTACCAGTTCGAATACAATGACGTTCCGTCACTACGCCTGCTCTCAGAGTCACTGCGTAATGTCCACGTCGATTCCTCAGGAACCGTCTGGGTTGCCGATAAGGCCGCTCGAGTCGGAGTCTGGGAAGACAATGCGTTTGTAGCCAAAGTCGCCATCCAGGCCGAACACCCGATCGTAAGTATAGTCACGGACCGTGACGGTCTTGTCTGGATTGCGACGAGAAATGAGTTGTTCAACTTCAATAGCATCGGCGAGACGTCTGAATACCTCGATGCAAAGGTCAAGAAGTACTCCGGAGTCGATGACGTTACGTCGCTGTTTGTCGATCGTGAGAACTCTCTCTGGTTGTCCAGCGGATCGCGCCTGATCCGCTTTCTGGGGGATCGCTTTCAACACTTTCGCTTACGCACCAAATTCGACTCCGAGACGGTCTGGGCGATAAGCGAAGATCAACACGGTCGTTTCTGGTTCGCGACAGAATCAAAGCTGCTTCTGCGCGGGCATGACGAGTCCATCACTATCATTCGCGATACGGCTGGCATTCCGAAGGGCACTGTCAGAGATATTGTTGCCGATCAATCGGGCAGCCTGTGGATCGGAATAACCGACCAGGGGCTTTATCGCTTTGATGTGGACGCGATGACGGCGACTCATATCAAACAATCGGGTAAGGCAAATATTCTGGATGTCGATATTTCAGATGATGGCTTCGTCTGGTACTCGACAATCGGCAGCGGCGTATTTCGCTATCAACCTGTTGAACGGGTTCTGAAAAACTTCGAAGTGCCTGAAAACACCTCCGTCTATTCTCTGGACATTTCAACGAACGGCAGCATCTGGTATGGAGCCGACGAGGTTGGCCTGGTGCAGCTCATTCCGCAGCCAAATGGTGAGTATGAGCAAAAGCTAATTGGCAGCGATTCGCAGACTGACGAGCTGGCGTACGAATTTGTTCAACTAAAGCCAGGCGAAAAGGGAGGCTACGAGGAAGTTGTACTTGACCCGAAAGCCGGGCTGTCCAAGCGTCTCTTCAATCACATTAACCTGACCGGGCCCAACTCCGCATGGATAGCAACGGAGGAAGGAGGGCTTTATTACTTCGATGGTCGTCGGTTTACCGATTATGGAGAAGTAACGCCGCTCGCGGATCAAACTGTTTACCTTGTTCATCCACTGGACAATGGCAGTGTCGTCGTCGGCGGTGAGCAGGGTCTGTATCAATTCGTCCCCGGCGTTCCCGGTGTTGCTCATTACAACCAGCAAGCTGGCTTTATTGGCACCGAGACCAACGTACACGCAACATTTGTCGACGGGACGGGTGCGTTGTGGATTGGAACCGTTGACGGCGCCACGCGAATGGATGTCTCACAGCCAATGCCGCGCCTGATTGATCCCACACCGATGATTGTCGCGGTTGAGACCCAACTTAACGGCAAACGGATACGTCCAGCCGAAGAAATTGATCCAAAAGAACTTGGGGCGCGTGTTGAATTTGCAGCAATCTCCCTGCTAAGTCCTCGCGGCATGCAGTATAGCTACAAGCTGGACGGAATCGATGCCGATTGGGGGTCGCCAACAACCAGTCGGTCCGTCAGCTATCCAAGAATTCCGCCTGGCTCCTATGAGTTTATGGTTCGTGCCCGTCACCCCGGTAGCGAGTGGAGTGCTGACGTTGCGAGCTACAGCTTTACCGTGCTGCCATTTTTCTGGCAGCAGCCCTGGTTTATTTTCGCATTGTTCATTATCGGAGTGCTGCTATTGCGGGCATTCATGGCTTATCGAACGCGGAATATTCAGTGGCTAAACGATACATTGCGGGCCCAGGTTGAGGAGCGAACTCATTCAATCGAAAAAGCCCGTCAGGAACTCGAGTTCAGCAACGAACGGCTGTCGAGAGAGGTTGATGCGAGAAACGAGGTTGAGACTCGATTCCTGAACGCCTTCGAAAACGCACCGATTGGCATGGGACTACTCGATGCCGATGGTGTCCTTTTCGACGCGAATCCAGCCCTCAAGAGCATGTTCTGGCCGGCACTGTTGAACCGGAGGTTTGCAGATGCAGTCAGCGATGACGACCGCGAAATCTTCGAAGAGCAATATGAAATTGTCGTCAAGTCCGAGCTCTCCAGTCTGCACCAGGAGCTGACATGCATCGGTCCAGCAGGCGATGAAATCCGGACAGTACTGAATCTCTCCGTTGTGGCTTCCGAAACCGGCGAGTTCCTTTACAGCGTGTTGCAGGTACAGGACATCACCGAATCAATGAAGTTGACGGTACAGCTGGAATACCAGGCGAGCTACGATGAGTTAACGGGTCTGCTAAACAGACGTGCCTTTGAAGCGCAACTGGAGCGAGCCTGGGAGGGCAGCGACAAGCAAAAGAACAAGAGTTATCTCATGTTCATGGATCTCGACCAGTTCAAGGTCGTTAACGACACATCCGGTCACACCGCTGGCGACCAATTACTGCGTGCAGTCAGCGAAATTCTGAATGACAGTGTGCGAAACGATGACATCGTCGGTCGGCTGGGCGGTGACGAGTTCGCCATTATCTTGTGGGAATGTCCTGCCGATGTCGCCCGTCGGGTCGCAGAGTCCATTCGTCAGAGCGTTGAGAACTTCCGATTCCACTGGGACGTAGAGACCTATCGCATTGGTGTCAGCATCGGTCTCTTGCCGATTGACCCTGAGGTTGGTGACATCAGTGAACTGCAGCAGCTCGCTGATGCCGCTTGTTACGCGGCCAAAGAGGCTGGCCGAAATCGAGTGCATATGGTTTCCGGAGAAAAGGATTCCGCTCGTGCTCATCAGGGTCAGGTGCGCTGGGTCCAACGACTTCGCGAGGCGATGGATAAGAACCGATTCGCGATTTACGCACAACCGATCAAAGCAATGGATGAAGACGCGGATGAGCGCGAGAGTCTCGAAATCCTTCTGCGCTTGAGAGATCCTGAGACCCGCAAGCTAATCCCTCCCGGTGCTTTCCTGCCAGCGGCCGAACGCTACGGGATGAGCATTGAGCTCGACAAATGGGTAATTACCAGCCTCTTCAATATGCTCTTCGTGCACCACGCGTTTGAGGCCGTGCATCGAAAATACTGGATCAATCTGTCAGGCAGCAGCGTCGGCGACAGACGTTTCGCCGAGTTCCTCAAAGATGCGGTATCGAGGTCACCCTTACCACCAGGGACTATCAACTTCGAAATTACCGAGACTGCCGTTATCAGGAATATCGCCGAGGCAAACGAACTGATTACCTCGTTACGCGAAATGGGCTGCCAGTTCGCACTTGATGACTTTGGTAGTGGCCTGTCGTCGTTTACCTATCTGAAGAATCTGCCGGTAGACATAGTAAAGATAGACGGGAGTTTCGTCCGAGATCTTCTGCAGGACAATACAGATCGAATTTTTGTGAAGTCAATTATTGACATAGCGCACACGCTCAATATCAAAACCGTTGCCGAGTTTGTTGAGAACGAAGAGACGCTCGAAGCAGTGCGCGAACTTGGCGCCGATTATTATCAAGGTTTTCTGTCTGGACGGCCCTTCGTATTCGCACCGCGATTTCCGAAAGCTGCCGAGACTGAGACCGATAGCAACAGCATTAATGCCAAAGCAGGCTGAGGGAGAAAAATGACTGCTGTAACCGATACATCAAACACGTCTGTCGATTTGGCCAAGGCGGTGACTACATTGCCGCCGTTGCCAGCCACTGCGCAGCAAATACTTACCTGTTTCGGCGACGAGTTCATCGATGTAGAGCGGGTGGCGGCGGTCGTGGAAGGCGATGCCGGGATTTGCGCGAAGCTGCTCGGGCTCGCGAATTCGGCGTACTTCGGTCTCTCGGAGCCTGTCAATGATATGAGCGAGGCGATTTCCCGTGTTCTAGGTGTCGATACAGTGCGCTCGCTGGTATTGGCAATGGCGATTCAACATACCTTTAACAGTAAGAATTGCTCGGCTTTCGACGTAGAACGATTCTGGCGTGTCTCGCTGTTAACGGCTGAATGCTGCAAGAAGATTGCCGCTTGCGACGAATTGGCTGAAGACCCAGAACGCGACCTGGCGTATTCAGCAGGCCTTTGTCACAACCTCGGCCTCATGGCGTTGACGCATATAGAGCCAGATCGAAGCTGCCAGGTATTGATGCACAACGATGAGGACGTCAAAGCCGGGAGTCTTTCCCATTGGCTTTTTGAGGAGTTCAAGTCGAACCACAAGATGATGACCGCCGAGCTCGCCCGGCTTTGGTCGCTGCCAGCCCCTATGGTTGCGGCGTATCACTACCGAGCATTTCCAGAAACGCAATGTGACGATCGGCTCGGCCTGGTCGTTACAGCGGCAGTAACTGCAGTACAGAATTCGGCGCTGCCAAATGAGCTGCATGCCGATCTTTCGCCATGGTCCGAATTGCTCGGGCTGTCGGCGGAGGAAATTCAACGCTTGGCCGTTGTTGGCGACCGGGAGAAAGATCGAGTCCAGTCGCTTGCCGGAAGACTTACACATTGAATTTTACGAATTGTACCGACGGTTGCCCACGCAACCTACCTTGGTACGCAAAACGGGTTCCCAGGAGAATTCCCATGATTAGCACGACAACCCCGATGACAACGCTGCTACTGCGGCTGAAGATAGTTGCTGTTCCGCTACTGCTTTCCTTACTGAGCGTTTGTAACGCTCAAGCGGAGGAGATGGATGGTGGCGATCTTGCGGATCTCAGTCTTGATGAGTTGCTGAGTACCGAGATAACAACCCTGTCGCGAAAAGCTGAGAACCTGGGAAGCGCGCCAGCCGCCGTGCACGTGATTTCGCAGTCCGACATCAGGCGATCAGGGGCGCGTTCAATCCCTGAACTGTTGCGCATGGTGCCTGGAATGCAGGTCGCACAAATTGACGGCAACAAATGGGCTGTCACAGCACGTGGTGCCAACGGTCGATTTGCGAACAAGTTGTTGGTGCTCATGGATGGCAGAACGCTCTACAACCCGATGTTATCAGGCGTTCAGTGGGATGTTCAGGACACAGATATTGCCGCCATCGAACGCATTGAGGTTATTCGGGGACCTGGTGCGACGATGTGGGGCTCGAATGCTGTAAACGGCATAGTCAACATCATCACCAAACATTCGGCTGATACGAAGGGTGGGAATATTGGTGTAGCGGGCGGCATGGATGGCTATGAAACGACCGTCCGATACGGTGCAGAAGCCGGGGATTCTGCGTTCCGCGTCTTCGGTAAGGTCCTTGATCGTGATGGCAACGTCAATATGCTTGGCCTCGACACCGAGGACTATTCGGAGATGCTGCGGTTTGGTGGTCGCTATGACTGGGACGGCAACGAAGACAGCGAATTCACGGTTTCTTTTGAGACCTATCGTGGTGAGTCCGGGGAGTATCGAATAAGCCGCTCGCTTGTCCCTCCGTACGAGTCGATTTCCGACACCTTCACCGAGATATCAGGTTCGTTTCTGATGGCGACCTGGTCACGTGACTTTAGCGAAGACTCCGGGTTGCAGATTCGCGCCTACTACGACGCACACGAGCGCGATGTGCCGACCTATACCGAAGACTCTGAGACGTTCGATATTGACATTCAACATAGCTTTGCGGCCGGAGAGAATCACGATCTCATCTGGGGCGTGAGTTATCGCAAGAGTTCGGACGAGACGACTGATACGTTCGAGATTGCCATATTACCGGCGACCGACACTCGCGACCGTATCAGTGCCTTCATACAGGACGAAATCGGACTGCTGGACGGCAGGGTGCGACTGATTTTCGGAAGCAAGTTCGAGCATAACCAACTCAGTGACGAAGATATCGAAATCGAGCCCAGCGTACGCCTTTCGGTCGCCGTAGCGGACAACCAGACAGTGTGGGCGAGTGTTTCGCGCGCTGTGCGAATGCCCTCACGCGGCGAAAAGGGCGGCCTCGTTACTACCTCAATATTACCGCCGGGTCAGCCCGACTTTCCATTGCCGGTGCCCACCGTAGTACTCATAAATGGCAATCCGGATATGCTGTCCGAGAATATCTTCGCTGTCGAGGCCGGCTACCGACTTCGTAACCGTGGCTTCCTTTTGGATGCTGCCGTGTTCTACAACCAGTTCTCGGATCTCCGCAGCCTCTCTTTAGGTGGACCAACGTGCGAGCCGAGTGGCGCGTCACCGCTATTGGATCCCGCCTGCCTGTTTACGTCAACACATGTGGTGCAGCCGCTGTTGATCGGGAATGAGGACGGCTACGACGCGATGGGCGTCGAATTGTGGGTGTCGAAACAAGTATCAGAGCGCTGGCGCCTGCAGGGTGGCTATACCTACTTTCGTACAACAGGGCCCGCCTCTGGCACTGCACTTCAACTTGGGGTCGTAGAGGACAGCCCGGACCATCAGTTGTCGCTTCGATCGTCGACCGATATCAACGACAGCCTGGAGTTCGACGTCATGCTGCGCTGGGTCGACGAGCTCGAAGCACAGCAGGTTGATGCCTACACCGCGCTCGATCTGCGCCTCGCCTGGGCGCCGATACCGTCGCTGAGCGTCGCAGCCGTCGCCAAGAATCTGATTGCGGGCGATCACATGGAGTTCATGTCGGAGCTGGTCGACCTTGCACCGGTGCAGATCGAATCTTCTGGATTTGTCGAGCTGCGCTGGCAGTTCCAATAGTCGTCCGACGAATCATACGGATTAAAGACTCGCAACGATGCTGAAACGGAATTCAAACAGTTTCCCGACCCTGCTAGCAGTAGTGCTCATGCTGGCGTGGGGGAATACTGTTGTCGCGGATTCGGCGGCAGAGATTTCCGTGAAAGCGGCAATAGCGCACAAGATTGCCAAGTTTGTTTCCTGGCCGGATTCTCGCTTCGAAGGCAGTGACAACCCGCTGCGCTTCTGCATTATCGGCAACCCGATGATCTTGCAAGCCTTCGAGAAGCTCAGTGACCGTGCGATCCACGGCCGCCCGATGTCTGTAATGCTGGCAACAGATCCCGCTACTGTTGCGACCTCCTGTGACGTTCTTTACCTG
The DNA here is from genome assembly GCA_963760395.1 of uncultured Gammaproteobacteria bacterium. Classification (GTDB taxonomy): domain Bacteria; phylum Pseudomonadota; class Gammaproteobacteria; order Steroidobacterales; family Woeseiaceae; genus UBA1847. Next base: position 252,510 of record CAVXCX010000004.1, on the reverse strand, counting down.
GACGGTGATCAGCAGCAGAGCGCAGAAGTCTGGATCAAGTCGGTATCGGGGCAACCAGTGCTTACGTTCGGCGAGGCGGGCGAGTATGGCGGCGACGGCAGTATCGTCACGATGACGGTGAGGCGCAACAAGGTACGGTTCTCCATTGACCTGGACGCTAATAAAGATACCGGTCTACGTATAAGCGCACAGCTGTTGCAATTGGCTACCACCGTTGATGGGTCAGGAGGCTAGACGATGAGCAAGTTCGTCTTCAGCGACTTACCCATCACCAAGAAGCTCATGTGGATCATGCATGGGGCAACGCTGCTGGCCGTTTTGTTCGCATCCGCATTCTTCGGCGCTTCCGAGGCCTTCAGCTACAGGAAAGCAACACTCGACCAGATCGCCACGCTTGGTGGTGTGATTGGTACCAACAGTACCGCGGCGATTACGTTCGAAGACAGCGATCTTGCGAACCAGGTATTGCAGTCCTTGACCGCGAACCAGGCAGTCATGTCGGCAAGCATATTTCTGCCTTCCGGGGAATTATTCTCGACGTATGTCGCCTCCAAGTCCATGCAGTCGACGGCTGGTCCTGTGACGGACGGAATCGAGAGTTTGCTGGAAGCGGCGACCACCTCAGGTATCGACCAGCATAAGTTCGCAGGTTTAAAGTATCTCGATGTGGTAAATCCTATACTTTTTGATGCCGAAGTCATCGGCTACCTGCATTTGCGCACCTCGCTGGGTGCCTTCGTATCGACGTTGCAACGTATTGCCGTCGTCGCCTTCATCGTCATGCTGCTGGCGGTCTTCGTAGCGTATATCCTCTCTTCGCGGTTGCAGTCCGCGGTGTCTTTCCCGATCTTACAGTTGTCAGGTCTCATGAGGCGGGTCAGTGAGGATCAGGACTATTCTCTCAGGGCGAAGCCAAGCTCCGGTGATGAAATAGGCGCGTTGATGGTCGGCTTTAACGACATGTTGGAGCAGATCAATCTGCGTGACGAAAAGCTCGCTTTCGCCAACCAGGAATTGTCAGAAGCATTTGACGAAACGCTCCGTGCCAAGGAGTCTGCGGAGCTGGCAAGTAGCGCGAAAAGCAATTTCCTCGCACGCATGAGCCATGAAATCCGAACTCCGATGAATGGAGTTCTCGGAATGACGGAGTTGCTGCTTGTCGTCTGACCTGGCGGGCAGCAAGCGCAAATTTGCCGAAACGATTCAACAGTCCGGTGAGTCGCTGCTGGCCGTTATCAATGACATTCTCGATTTTTCCAAGGTCGAGGCCGGCAAGTTGACACTGGAAACATCCGATTTTGACGTCTGTGAAACCGTCGAGGGAATCGTCGATCTTCTGTATACGCGTGCACAGCAGAAAGGCGTCGGGCTCATTGGGGCGATCAGTCCTGACGTTACCTCTTTGGTCCACGGTGATGCGATTCGCTTACGGCAGGTTTTGATGAACCTGGTTGGTAATGCCGTAAAATTTACGACCGAAGGTGACATTATTGTCGGCCTTCGCCAGCAAAAGTCTGCGTCTGGCGATCCGGAGCTTCACTTCTTCGTCAGAGACTCTGGTATTGGCATCGCGCCGCAGCAGCTTGGTCTGATTTTTGACAGCTTCGCCCAGGCCGACATATCAACTACGCGAGAATACGGTGGCACGGGTCTCGGATTGGCCATATCCAAACAGCTCGTCGAATTGATGGGCGGCAATATCACCGTAAAAAGCGAGGTGGGCAAGGGATCGATATTCAGCTTTAGTCTTCCGTTGATCAAGGCACAAAGCGCCGATGGCCCCACCCCGCGTCACTATGATCCGCTAATTGGTATTCGTGTGCTGGTCGTTGATGACAACAAGATCAACCGACATGTCTTTCAACAGCAGCTTTGCGCCTGGCAGGCTGAAGTTCAAACGGCCGATAGCGCCGCAGCTGCAATAACGTTATTGGAAGCAGCAGCTGAGCGCGCCGAAAGGTTCGACGTCGTTCTACTGGATTTCTTCATGCCGACCACTGATGGCATGGAGCTGGCAGCGAGCATCAGATCTCGTCCGGAGTTTGGCAATCCTGGACTCCTGATGCTGAGTTCAGCGGTCTCCGATTCAGTGCCGCAGCGTCCGGAAGCCGCGTGTATCGACATGTACCTGCCGAAGCCCGTGCGGCGAGCAGTTCTGCATGAAGCTCTCTCAGCGGTGCTGCAGGGCGGGGCGGTTGAAGAATTCGGCACAACTTCGCCCATTAGCGACGATGCCACCGATGACGTTGTCTTTAATCTGTCGGCTCTGCTCGTCGAGGATATTCCAATCAACATGCAGGTGGCGAGGCTTATGCTCAACAGTGTTGGCTTTGAGGTGGCGGAGGCGACCAATGGCCAGGAGGCACTCGAGAGTATCGCCAGAAACCAGCCCGACATCGTCTTCATGGATTGCCAGATGCCAGTCATGGACGGTTATTCAGCGTCTCGCGCGCAACGTGTTCGAGAGGCCAGGACCGGAGTGCCGCGTGTACCTATCGTAGCGCTGACCGCAAATGCTTTGGCGGAGGATCGCCAGAAGTGCCTTGATGCCGGCATGGACGATTTCGTCAGCAAGCCGTTTCGCAAGGAAGACCTGATTGCGGTGGTGCGGCGAATTACCGGTGAACCGGGTACAGCCCGACCCGTCCAGTCAGGGGCGGCCGAAGTAACCGCAGCGCCAGCTAATGACGAAAATGCCGGAGCACCCGCCGAGCAAATTTCCTTGCACGATGAACCGGCTATCGACAAGCGCTCGCTCGAGCAGATCAATGACCTCGACCCCAATAAGAACGGTGAGCTGCTTAACAACATTATCGACACCTACTGCGAGAACGCGGAGGTGCTGATGGGTGAGCTGATGCAAGCTGCAAAGGATGAAAATCTGGACGCAGCCGTCCGAGCAGCGCACTCGCTAAAGTCGTCGAGTGCCAACGTCGGTGCGCAGCGACTGGCTGCTCTCTGCCGTTCCATGGAGAACCACGGACGTAATGGCGACATTTCGACGGTTCTGAATAACATCGATCCGGCCTGGAAAGAATATCAGACGGCAATCGATGAGCTAGTCGCAAACAAAAGGGAGGTTGCGGCGTGAGCGAAATTCACACAACGCGAGAGCTGGTGGTCATAGCTGATGATGATCCAACGATCAGAGTCCTGATGAAGACAGCGCTTGTGAAGGACGGTTTCGAAGTCGTTGACGTCGAGAATGGCGCTTTGGCCTGTGCCGCTTTTGCAGAGCGGCAGCCGGTATTGGTGTTGCTTGATGTCGAGATGCCGGTTCAGGATGGATTTTCTGCCTGTGCACAGATCCGGCGACTGCCAGGAGGAGAGAGTGTACCGATCGTCATGGCAACTGGCCGGGACGATATTGAGGCCGTCGATGAGGCTTATCGGGCGGGAGCAACCGATTTCATTCCGAAACCCATCAATTGGCCAATCTTCAGCCATCGCGTGCAGTACATTTTGAGAGCCAGCCGAGACTACCGCGCTATGCTCAGGGTCGAGGCGAAAAACAAGGTCCTTCTGAATGCGATTCCGGATACATTTGTGGTGCTCGAGAATGACGACAGTGTAAGTGACTTTATCCCCGGAAAGTTTGAACATCCCCTCGTGCATCCGGATGTTGAGGTGAAGAGTCTGGCGGATTTCCTGCCCAGCAAAGTCGACAAAGCATGGCGTGAGACCCGTCGCTTTGTCGACGCCAAAAATCGCCCTGCTCGAATCGAATTTGCGGTCAGTCATGGCAAGGATAGTCCGAGTTACTATGAGGCGCGCTTTGTTCCGTATGTGGAGGGCCGGACACTTGTCCTGGTTTCCGAAATTACGGACCGAAAGCTCGCCGAAAAACGCATCCGCAGGCTTGCGTTCTTCGATACTCTGACGGGATTACCGAATCGGCAGTCATTTCGCCTGCAGCTCGGTGGAATGATCGAGGAGGCAACAGATTCCGGCACCAAGATCGCCGTACTGTATATTGATCTCGATAACTTCAAACGCATAAACGATACGCTGGGACATACTGTCGGCGACGGCGTTATCAACGCTATTGCCGAACGTCTCTCCGGATCCGTGCGAGGCAGCGGCCACGGAGCGACCGTTGACGACAAGCCAGTAGGCGTTGCGCGATTGGGCGGTGATGAATTTGCCTGTGCTATCAGTTCGTTCACTGATCAAGACGTCGCCGGTTCGATTGCCGAAAGAGTTGGCGAGCAATTGCGCAAGCCGGTGCTCTTTCAGGGGCACGAGTTTGTTGTAACTTCCAGCATCGGTATTTCCATTTACCCCGATGATGCGGACAACGTCGAGGACCTCCTGAAAAATGCCGACGTCGCCATGTACCAGGCGAAAGATGCCGGCAGAGACAGCGTACGCTTCTACTCCGGTACGCTCGCAGTACGTTCCTTGCACGGACTGGCTCTGGAGAACGATCTTCGAAGAGCACTGGAGAATAATGAGCTTGAGTTGTTCTACCAGCCCAAGATTGATCTTGCCACCGGCCAGCTGGTAGGCGCTGAGGCGCTGGCGCGCTGGCAAAACGAAGAAGGCGAGTACGTTCCTCCCGCCGTTTTCATTCCGATGGCTGAGAAGTCCGGGCAGATCGTACAACTCGGTGATTGGGTTCTTCGGACGGCGTGCCAGCAAGCCAGAGAATGGCAACAGCAGACCGGCCTTGCAACGCGAATCGCAGTGAATATTTCGAGCCAGCAATTTTATCAGAGCAACTTGCAGGACACGGTAATGAAGGCACTGTTCGAAGCAGGCGCCAAGCCCAGCTTGCTTCAACTCGAACTCACAGAGAGTATCTTGATGCGTGATGTGGACAAGACGATCGCGACATTGGATTACCTGAAGAGTACTGGTATTACCCTGGCGATGGACGACTTCGGCACAGGCTACTCATCACTCAGTTATCTGCGACGTTTTCCCATAGATGCGTTGAAGATCGATCGTTCTTTCGTGGTCGATATTGAGCGCAGCGATCATGGTGCTGCGATTTGTGCGGCAATTCTGGCTATGTCAAAACAGTTGGGACTGACGGTAATAGCGGAAGGTGTGGAAAATACGCAGCAGGTTGAGTTTCTGCGCTCCCATGGTTGCGATGAGATTCAGGGCTACTTGATCAGCAAGCCGATTGCTGCAAAGGATTTCCAGGAGAAATTCCTGGCGAGTGCCAGTTCGCCGGTGGTTCTGGAACAACTCAAGTAAGCGACATCGACAGTCACTGATAGCCGCGGGCTTGAAGCCGAAAGAGATGCGCGTATTGACCGTCTTCAGCCAGCAAGCTGTCATGATTGCCGCGCTCCAGAATTTTGCCATTGTGTATCACAACGATCTGCTCAGCGGCACGAACCGTTGAAAAGCGGTGCGAGATAAGTATGGTCATCTTGGTCTTGCTTGCAGTTCGAAAGTGCTCGAACACGGCAGCCTCTGACGAAGCGTCCATCGCCGCGGTCGGCTCGTCGAGCACGAGTATATCGGCTTCCGATCGCATGAAGGCCCGCGACAGAGCGATCTTCTGCCACTGTCCTCCTGACAGTTCGCGCCCATCCTTGAACCAGCGACCCAGCTGTGTCTGATAGCCCTCCGGCATATCGTCAATGAACGGTGCGGCCATGCCCGTTTCAGCCGCGACCCGCCATCGTTCCTGGTCATCAATGTGCCGAACGTCGCCTGCGCCAATATTTTCACCAACGGAAAACTGGTAGCGACCGAAATCCTGGAAGATCACACCGATTCTCCGGCGCAGCGCTTCGACGTCCCATTTGGTCAGATCAAGCCCGTCGAGGAATATCCTGCCCCCGGTTGGCTCATAAAGGCGCGTCAGCAACTTGATGAGGGTGGTCTTCCCGGATCCGTTCTCGCCTACGAGTGCGAGGCTTTCTCCAGGGCGCACCTGCAGGCTAATGTTGCTTAACGCTTCTTGACTGGCGCCAGGATAGCGGAAGGATACATTTCGAAATTCGAGGCCCTGCTCGGGTTTCGGGCCGTGCACCGCCTCACCCTGCGTGGTGCGGACGGGTTGCTCGAGATATTCATAGAGATTCGACAGGTAAAGATTGTCCTCGTACATGCCGCTTATCGAAGTCAGGATAGCCGCAACCGCCGACTGTCCCTGGCGAAAAAGCACCAGGTACATCGTCATGGCCCCGAGCGTGATGGCTCCAGCAATTGTGGTTATCACAATCCAGGCATAGGCGGCATACAAAGCTGCGGTGGAGATCAGGCCGAGAATAAAACCCCATCCGTCGCGCCGCAAAGTCAGTCGGCGATCCTCAACGAAGAGTTTCTTGAAGATGTCCCGGTAGCGCTGCAGGAGGCGAGGGCCGAGCTGAAAAAGCTTGACCTCTTTCACTCCGTCCTCTCGCGCAATTACCGTTTCCAGGTACATTTGCATTCGCGTTTCCGGTGATCGCCAGCGAAACAACCGAAACGCGTCGCCCGAAAACTTGGCTTCTGCGAAGAACGACGGTAAGCCTGCGCCAATGAGAATCACGACGGCCCAGGGCGAAAATGCCAGCAACAGAACCGCATAGCTTGTCAGTGATATCGCGTTTTGCACCAGCCCGAACGTCCGGGTAACCAGGCTCAGCGGCCTGCTGGAAGCCTCGCGCCGTGCCTGCGTGAGCTTGTCATAAAACTCCGAATCCTCGAAGTGCGTTAGTTCCAGCGTCATGGCTTTTTCAAGAATCATAACGTTGACACGTTGGCCGAGCAGGGCTCGCAACAGCGACTGGCTCGCCGAGATACCGCGCTGTGCCGCGGCGACCACCGTAACCACCAGTGCCTCGAGAATAACCAGCTTGATTACACCGCCTCGTATCCGGCTTATCGGACTGGGTTGCGGCGACAACACCGTCGACAATGAGCTGTCCGATATAGGCGATAGCAGCAGGCAGGATCCCCGCGGTCAGCGTTAGCAATGCCAAGGTGATAGTTAGCGGTCGGCTCGTCGTCCAGACCAGTTCGATGGCTCGGCTGCTGTAGCCGAATACACCCAGGCTGCGGCTCAGCAGGCCGACAGAATTATTCGATGCGTCAGGCATCAGCAGGCTTCAGGGTATCGGGGAGTTTGATCGGGCTATCCGGGTCCGTGCTTATTCAACTAGAATACTGGAAACCGGGAGCATGTCCATGAAGCCTAGCCTCACTATCACCCCAATTCTGCTCACGTGCCTGCTGGCCGGAGTATTTTCGGTGCAGGTAGCCGCCGCCGACCGAGATGATCTGAACCTGCTGCTGAGCGAGTTTCTCGCTGCTGTGCACGAGGAGGCCGCGCATCAGAAATTCTGGGCGGACGATCTTGTCTATACGTCATCAAATGGCACGCGCTTTGGTAAATCGGAAATCCTGGATGGATTTGGTGAGCCGTCAGACGAGCCTCCTGCTGTGAGCTACTCTGCCGCGGATATTGATATTCGCATCTACGGCGTTGCCGCCATCGTCGCATTCAAGCTTGTTGGCCAACCATCCGACGGGTCTGCTGTCCTTGAGTATTTCAATACCGGTACGTTCCTGAAGCGAGAAGGCCGCTGGCAAGTAGTTGCGTGGCAGGCGACATTGATTCCTCCGCCGCCTTCAAGCGCGGACTGAAGATACGGTCAGGCTGAATTCGGCTCGCCGGCTGGCTGAATCGCCGCCGCAGCAACATCAGTAATACCCCTGATGTGCCTGCCGGGCACCGTGACTATGATTATCTACAATCATGACTACCAAAGATCTGACACAGCGCGCCGACCTGACGCGCCACGGCCGAGGTACGGGAGCGCTGCGCACGCAGCGCCCTGACTACGTCGATTTCCTTCCACCCTGCAACGATGCGTGCCCGGCCGGCGAGAATATCCAGGCCTGGCTGGCGTTGGCGCAAGCCGGTGACTACGAAGCCGCGTGGCGCGAACTCGTAGCGAACAACCCGATGCCCTCGATCCATGGCCGCGTTTGTTATCACCCTTGCGAAGACGTCTGCAACCGGGCGTTCACTGACAGTTCGGTCAGCATCCATGCGGTCGAACGTTTTCTCGGTGATCTGGCCCTGGAAAAGGACTGGCAATTCGACAAACCCGGGACCAGCAGCGGCAAGAAAATACTCATCGTAGGGGCGGGGCCAAGCGGGCTGTCCGCTGCCTATCACCTGGTACGTTTGGGACACTCCGTCGAAATACGCGAGGCAGGCCCGCTCGCCGGCGGCATGATTCACTTCGGCATTCCTGCGTATCGAATGCCACGCGATGAGCTGAAAGCGGAGATCAAACGCATAGAAAACCTCGGTGTGAAGATCACACTCAACCATCGTGTAGACGATGTGCTCGCCGAGAAAGAGGAGGGAGGCTTTGACGCTGTATTCGTTGCCGTCGGTGCTCATATCAGCAAGAAGATCGAGATCCCGAACCGGGATGCGGGCAAGATTCTCGACGCCGTCAGCTTCCTGAGCCAGGCGAACGAAGGTGAGCCACCCAAGCTTGGACGACGAGTCGCGATCTATGGCGGTGGCAATACCGCAATGGATGCCGCTCGCACCGCTAAACGCCTGGGTGCGACCGAGACGATGATAATTTACCGTCGCGATCGCAGCAGCATGCCCGCACACGACTTCGAAGCGGACGAGGCCATTGAAGAGGGCATAAAAATCAACTGGCTGCGGACCATCAAGGAAATTGATAAGTCGACGTTCAAAGTCGAGATCATGGAGCTTGACGAGAATGGCCGTCCTCAACCAACAGGAAAATTTGAGGAACTGGAGGCGGACTCGCTGATACTTGCGGTTGGTCAGGACACTGACACTGCTTTTCTTGAATCCGTCCCGGGTATCGAGTTCGAGTGGGACCATACGGTTGTGGTCGATGCCAATATGATGACTGGCCATGAAGGCATCTTCGCAGGTGGCGATATGGTGCCGAGTGATCGATCAGTGACTATTGCAGTGGGGCATGGCAAACACGCCGCGCGCCATATTGATGCCTACCTCGATGACTCGGTATATCGTCGTGGACCCAGGCACGAGATCATCGGTTACGAACGCCTGCATCTTTGGTACCGCACTCACGCGCCACAAGTTGAGCAGGACCGCGTACCCGTTGACCGACGCGGGCAGGATTTCGAAGAGATACTTCAGAACCTGTCCGAGCCCGAGGCGCAATTTGAGGCGAAACGGTGCCTCTCCTGCGGCAACTGCTTCGAGTGTGACGGCTGCTACGGTGCGTGTCCGCAGGATGCGATCATCAAGCTCGGACCCGGGCAAGCGCTACAAGTTTGACTTCGACAAATGCACCGGGTGCGCAGTGTGCTTCGAACAATGCCCGTGCCACGCGATCGAGATGATAGATGAACCGAATGCCGAGGGAGTTGAGGCATGAGCGAAAAACGTGCGCTCGAGGGCAACGAGGCTGTAGCACGGGTTGCCTACTCGGTCAGCGAAATTTTTTCTATTTATCCGATTACGCCGTCGACGCCGATGGCGGAGCAAGCTGACGTCTGGTCGGCCGCTCGCAAGAAAAACATCTGGGGCCGCGTGCCCGACATTATCGAGATGCAGAGCGAAGGTGGTGCCGCAGGAACGGCGCATGGCGCGTTGCAGACCGGCGCGCTGACGACGACGTTCACTGCATCACAGGGCCTGATGTTGATGCTGCCCAACATGTACAAGATTGCGGGCGAACTGACGTCGGCGGTGTTTCATGTTGCTGCACGCTCACTCGCGGCGCAGGCACTGTCGATATTCGGTGACCACCAGGACGTCATGGCGGCGCGGACGACCGGATTCGGCCAGCTGGCGGCCTCCTCGGTCCAGGCGGCGCAGGATTTGGCGCTGGTCGCACATTCGGCGACGCTCGAGGCGCGCGTGCCGTTTATTCATTTTTTCGACGGCTTCCGGACTTCGCACGAAGTCAGCAAGATTGATCTATTGGGTGAAGAACAAATACGCGCGATGATGGACAACGAGCTGGTCTACGCGCATCGAAGTCGGGCGCTGAATCCGGATAACCCGTTTATCCGCGGCACGGCGCAGAATCCTGACGTCTATTTCCAGGGGCGTGAGAGCGTCAACAGATTTTATGACGAGACGCCCGCGATCGTGCAAAAGACGATGGATCGTTTCGCCGCAGTGACGGGGCGGCGCTACAATCTGTTCGACTACCATGGCGATCCGGACGCCGAGCGCGTAATCGTTCTCATGGGCTCCGGGGCTGAAACGGTCATGCAGACGATCGACGCGTTGCCCGAGAAGGGTCTCGGCATGATCAATGTTCGCATGTATCGGCCGTTTTCGAACAAGCACCTGCTTGCAGCGATTCCGGAGTCGGTTGAGAAAATTGCCGTTCTGGATCGTACCAAGGAGATCGGCGCGAGTGGCGAACCGCTGTACCAGGACGTCGTCACCGTGCTGGCCGAAGCGGTTAGTGACGGCTCCAGAACGGCAATGCCAAAGGTGATTGGTGGCCGCTACGGGCTATCCTCCAAAGAATTTACGCCGGCAATGGTTAAAGCGGTCTTCGACGAATTGAAGAAGGGTAAGCCGAAGAACCACTTTACGATCGGCATCAATGATGATGTCACGCACACGAGCCTCGACTACGACACGTCATTTCAGATTGAAGACGACAAAGCCACGCGGGCGTTGTTTTTTGGCCTGGGTGCTGACGGTACTGTCGGCGCGAACAAAAACAGTATCAAGATCATTGGTGAGAATACGGATTTGTTCTGCCAGGGCTATTTCGTCTATGACTCCAAAAAGTCCGGTTCGCGAACAGTGTCACACCTGCGTTTTGGACCCGAACCTATTCACGCTCCGTACCTCATTCAGTCGGCGAACTTTATCGCGTGTCACCAATTCGACCAGGTCAACCGGATTGAAATACTCAGGGATGCGGCTGACGGTGCCGTATTCCTGCTGGACAGCCCGCACAGTGCCGATGAGGTTTGGGAGCATCTGCCACAGCCGGTTCAGCAGACCATCATTGATCGCAACATCACTTTCTACGTTATTGACGCGACTCGTGTGGCGCGAGAGGCGGGCATGGGCAAGCGAACTAACACGGTCATGCAGGCCTGCTTTTTCGCGTTGTCGGGAGTCCTGCCGCGTGACGAGGCGATACAACAGATCAAGAAGGCAATTGAGAAGACCTACAAGTCCAAGGGTCAGGACGTTGTTGATAAGAACTTCGTCGCCGTGGATGCGGCGCTCGACCATCTCTATGAAGTAAATGTCCCGGCTCTTGCGAGTAGCGAGCGACCGCTGGATAACGTCGTTCCCGATCATGCGCCACAGTTTGTACGCGAGGTCACCGCGCAGATGATGCGTGGGCACGGCGACGAGTTGCCTGTAAGCGCGATGCCTATCGATGGGACGTACCCGAGTGCAACGTCCCAGTACGAAAAGGGTAACGTATCGGGCCGCGTTCCGCTGTGGGAACCTGACCTGTGTATTCAATGCGGCAACTGCTCTTTCGTTTGCCCACACAGTGTGATCCGCGCCAAGTTCTATCATGAGAGCTCGCTGGAGGCGGCGCCCGATAGCTTCCCATCAGCGCCTATCAGTGCTCGTGGCTTCCCTGAGACGCGATACTCACTGCAGGTCTATCTCGAAGACTGCACGGGCTGCACCTTATGCGTTGACGCGTGTCCGGTGAAGAGCCCGGACGACCCCGAACATCGCGCTATTAATATGACGGATAAAGCGCCAATCATGGAGCAGGGCAAGGCGGACATCGAGTTTTTCGAGTCGCTGGCATTTAACGATCGTGCGGCCGTCGAATTTTCCTCTGTGCGAGGCGCGCAGTTCCTGCAACCGCTTTTCGAATTTCCTGGCGCTTGTGCCGGTTGCGGCGAGACCCCTTATGTGAAGTTACTGTCACAATTATTCGGCCCGCGCCTGCTGGTCGCGAATGCCACGGGCTGCTCCTCTATTTACGGCGGTAACCTGCCCACGACGCCGTGGGCCAAGAATGCCGAGGGCAGTGGGCCGGCCTGGTCGAACTCACTGTTTGAAGATAACGCCGAGTTCGGTCTTGGCATGCGTATCGCGGCCGATCAGCACATGACGATCGCCAAGCAAATGGTCGCCGAGCTGTCGTCCGATATCGGTGAGGAACTGGCCGATCTGCTGGTCAACGGTGGCCAGCGTGTCGGCACCGAAATTCGCGCGCAGCGACGGCGTGTGAAGGAGCTCAAGGAACGTTTGCAGAAGGTCGCTGGCAGCAATGAGAAGGCAAAGGCGCTGCTGTCGATCATCGACCATTTGATACGTCGCAGTATCTGGCTCGTCGGTGGTGATGGCTGGGCCTATGACATCGGCTCTGGCGGGCTGGACCATGTGCTGGCTACGGGCCGCAATGTCAACGTACTTGTCATGGATACGGAGGTCTACTCGAACACCGGTGGCCAGATGTCCAAGGCGACACCGCTGGGCGCGTCCGCGAAGTTTGCATCTGCCGGCAAGCGCATCGGCAAGAAGGATCTCGCGTTACAGGCAATCTCCAGTGGCAATGTGTATGTTGCCCAGGTTGCGATGGGAGCAAACCCGCAGCAGACTTTGCTCGCGATGCGCGAGGCGGAGGAATACGACGGACCTTCGTTGATCCTTGCTTACAGCCACTGTATCGCGCACGGCTATGATCTTAAGGACGGCCTCAAGCAACAACATCTTGCGACCGCGAGTGGTTACTGGCCGCTTATTCGTTACAACCCGGCATTGCGGGCGGCGGGCAGGAAACCGTTCGTTCTCGATTCAACGCGTCCGACTATTCCGCTGAGGGAATACGCTTACAACGAAAATCGTTACAAGGTGCTGGTCAAGACCAATCCGGAAGAGGCTGAGCGAATGATGCAGATGGCACAGGAAACGGTCAATCGGCGTTGGTATACCTACGAGCAAATGTCGAAGCAGGAGCCCGCGGAGTTCGAACAGGCCGGGTAAAGGACAATCCGGGCATAAAAAAAGGGCGAGACCCAAAGGTCTCGCCCTCTCTTTCCAAACCGATTAGAGCTTAGACTGCAGTGATGTTCTCAGCCTGCGGACCTTTCTGGCCCTGCGTTACTGTGAACTCGACCTTCTGGCCTTCGGCCAGCGTCTTGAAGCCATCGCCAACAATATTGCTGAAATGTGCAAATACGTCGGGGCCGGATTCCTGCTCGATGAAGCCAAAGCCTTTAGCTTCGTTAAACCATTTAACGGTTCCTGTGGTAGTAGCCATGTTTTCTATTCCTATTTAAACAAAAGTAAATTTGGCCTCGAAAGGCCGGGTCGCGAGTTGATGCTTGTACTTATGAAAAACAGGACGAGGTACTACTAAAGCAACTTCGAAATGGAATACACAAATATCAGCCGATCAATCTAGCTCCGGCGCAGTATATCTCCCGACAGGCGCAAGTCAATCAATTTTCGTCGATATTTCAGAGACATCAGTCGCATATTTGCTCCATAAGTAGGCCAAAAACGCCAAATTCAGCCCGATTCCGAGCAGGCCGACCTCCGGGCCGAAAATTTGGGTCTCCTGTATCCCAAGCGCGCCAACCTTCTCGCCGAAGCCGAAAAACGGGTAATCGAGGCCGTTCCAGACTGCATGGCAAAGGCTGGCCGCGATCACGGAGCCTGAAATCAGGCGAATCGTGCCGAAAACGCCGCCGATAAGGGTGGCATTTATGAGGTAAATCGGTATTTCGTCCGCCGGAATATCGAAGCCTGTGTCCAGCGAAATCGCTGAAATGTGCCAGATGGTGAAGCCGAGTGTCGACCAGATCAGTACCTGTCGATCACTCTGTCCCGCTCGTTTCAGACTCGCCCACAGCCAGCCGCGGAAGAAGCCTTCTTCCGTCAGCAGAACCATCAAAACGCCGGTGGAACTCATCAATCCCACATTCGCAAAGGTCTTGTTCCAGTCCGTGTTGCTCGTATCCACGGCCGCGGAAAGCAACGCGATCAACGCCGTCGCGCCGAGGACGATCACAGGATAGGACAGTGCGATACCGTAGAAGCGAGCCGGCCCCATGACGAGGCCGATCTCAGCGCGTGAAAACCGTTGCAAAAGCCAGAAGCCCGCAGCGAGAGGCAACAGCGGCAAAGCACTGAACATCGAGTATCCGGTCGCGTCCATTACCGTTGTTATTGCTATGGCAAGCGCGAGGCCTGATATAGCCGGCCACAAAGCACGATTCATGTTCAATCTCCACGACTGTCCTGTTTGTTAGATACCTGTGGTCGGTCTTTGGATGCGAATGAGCCCTGGAGGAAGGTCCCGCGGGTGTGCCTGTAATACAATCGTCGCAGAATTCTATCGATTGATAGCAGACAAGGCAGACAAATGACAGATCGCAGAGAATTTCTTCAAGGGGCCGGTGCCGTAACGATTGCCGCTACATTGCCCGGCGTTGCCAGTGCCGCAGAGCGCAAACTGGCAGTGCGCCGGCTTCCCGGCAGGGATGAAAGCCTTGCTGTAGTCGGTCTTGGCAGATCACAGGCCTTCAGAAACGGTGACACCGACGTGTCGAAACGCCTTCTCGCTACCTTTTTTGATCACGGTGGTCGCTACGTCGACTGCGCGGGTGACGGGGCAAATCTTGTGGCGAGCCTCGCCGGAACCCTTGGCCACAGGGATAGCGTATTCCTCGGCAGTTATTTCAGTGGCGAGTTTTCGAGTCAGTCCGAAGCTGGTGCGATGCGATTGCGAGCGATCAATGGCGGCAAGCCGCTCGATCTGATGCACAGCTACCCGGAAGACGGCGTGCCTCATTGGGATGTTTTTAGAGCCTGGAAAGACGCCGGGCTGACTCGCTACATTGGCCTTGCTCGCCATAATGTTCGCCACTACGAGGCTATGATGAAGGTTATGGCTACGGGAACGATGGACTTTCTACAGGTGAATCTCTCGCCGCTGGAGACGGAGGCGGAGGACCGCATTCTGCCCATGGCGATCGACAAAGGAATCGCCGTAACCATCAACCGACCGTTTATCAATGGCCGCTATTTCTCGATCGTCAAAGGACGGCAGCTGCCTGGCTGGGCCACTGAGTTTGACTGCACCAGCTGGGCGCAGTTTTCTATCAAGTACATCTTGTCGCACCCGGCTGTTTCGTGTGTGCTGACAGAGACGGCCAACCCAAAGCATCTGCTTGATAACCTCGGCGGCGGAATAGGGCGACTACCGACTCAGAAGACGAGAATTCGGATGCGCAATTTGATACGTAACTTCACCTGACGAAAATCGGTCTTCAGAAAACGTCGCTGATGAGCTTGATTTCCATTACAACGAAAATGGCAATCAGCAGTTTTTGAAACGCAGCCTCGGAGATCTTGCCCGCATACGCGATGCCGACACGCGTAAACACGAGCGTCGGCAGGAGCGCGATAGTGCCAAGGAGTAGCCGCTGCATCGTAAAGAGCTCGGTGCTCGCCGCGGTGGTCAGTTGTGCGGCAGAAAAGGTGAGGAACGCGCAAGCGATCAAGAAAGCATAAGCTTCGGCGACAACTTTGCGACCATGAAAGTAGGGCGCAACGATATGCGCTGAAACACCGGTTGCGCCCTGTAGTGTCCCGCCTGTAAATCCCACTGCGACGGCACCGGCACCTTTTGCCTGAAACACGGACTGCAGAAAATTGCCAAATGCGAACTGCAAAAGATACAGCGCGAGCCACGCCGCGAGGGCCAGCTTTAGCCAGCGGTCGTCGACGGCGACCAGGGCGAAGGTTCCGAAAATCCCGCCAAGAAATCCTGCAACGAGAAACGGTATATGGGCACGCAATAATCCCGCATAACGTCGGTGGCTGACGACGAGCCACAGGTTGGAGCCGAAGGTCGGAATAATCATCAGCACGACCGCTAGTTCCACCGATGTGTAGGTAGCTATGACCGGCACCGCAATGAGGGGCAGCCCCAGACCGGTCATTCCCTTGATCAGCGCGCCGATCGAAATCGCTGCCAAAGCGACAAAAATCAGTCCTGCACCAAATGCACTAATGTCCAACGAGGCCTGCCTGATTCAGAGGGCGGTCGCGAGGTATCGTAATGGAAACGCAGCGCGATGTCTGGCAATGCTAGAATCGATTGCGTTGATATCGAGCATCGCTCTTCTATTAGGAGTCTAAATGAACATTGCAGGTAGTAGTCAGGCAATCGTGGTCAGCAATACCGAGACTATTCCCGGCCGCACCATCGTGGAGTTTTACGGTGTTGTTACCGGCAACACTGTCAGGGCCAAGCATGTCGGTCGAGATATTATGGCCGGCCTCAAGAACATCGTCGGTGGGGAACTAAAAGGATACACGGAGCTGCTCCAGGATTCTCGCAAGGAGGCCACTGACAGGATGATCGAACAAGCCGCTTCCATGGGGGCAAACGCAGTCGTCAACGTACGATTTGCGACCAGCTCCATTTCGCAGGGAGCCGCGGAATTGTTTGCCTATGGTACGGCTGTGCGGGTCACCTGAAATGGAAGACATCTTTCAGAATTTCAGTTTGTTTTTTAACTACGCGTTGCCGTTGATTGTCTTAATGGACTGCCTATTTCATCGGCAGTACCATTGAGAAAAGGCACTTCGCGAGTATCCGCGAGCGCGAGGACGCGAATCATGGGTTTCCCGTCGTCTCATTCGACACCATGCCGGACGATTGGCACGTTGAGAATTCAGATCTGGTGACCGGCAGCATCGTTATATCCCTCGACTATTTCAAACGTGTGATCGCAGGGCTCCGCGGTCTGATTGGCGGGCGCATCAAGACCTATGAGCCACTACTCGAGCGTGCGCGCCGCGAAGCGCTGCTGCGCATGACGGAGTCAGCGCGAAAGCAGGGTTTCGATGCCGTCTTCAATGTGCGACTCGAAACGTCGCGTCTTGCAAATGCAACGCGCGATGGCAAGGGCACAGCGGGCGTAGAGATGCTGGCGTTCGGTACCGCCGTGAAGCTTAAAGGCAGGCTCGGCTGACTCTGTCGTGAAATTTATTGCGAGGAAACCACGGGACGGTATCAACGTTAGCGATGTGCATCCGTTGGCTGAGGCCGGCACGCTGATCGTTGGTTTGACAGCAATCTTCATAGCCATCGCGCTGTTGCTGATTTTCCTGATTGAAGTCGTTCTGTACTTCGTGCCGGCCGAAACTGAGGCGAAGTTGTTCGCGGGGTGGCTGCCCGAGGATGTGACGGCGGTCAGTGAGGCGCATGACAGCCAGGCTCAGTTGCAGGGCCTCGCCGATCGTCTGGCTGGCCATTGGGCGGAAGCGCCCTACGATTTTCGCATTGAAATTGACGCCGCTGACACGGCTAATGCGATGGCGTTGCCGGGCGGGCTCATCATCGTTACTCAGGGATTGCTCGACCAGGTTGAGTCTGAGAACGAACTCGCGTTCGTCATCGGGCATGAACTCGGTCACTTCAAAAACCGCGATCATCTTCGCGCGCTCGGACGGGGCGTTGTCATTTCCTTGTTTTTTGCCGTGATAACCGGAAACGACGTCGCCGGTCTCGGCATAAAAGCGACCGATCTAACCCTGCGTGGCTTCAGCCGCGAGCAGGAAACCCGTGCGGATGAATTCGGGCTGGCGGTGGTTCAAGCAGAGTATGGTCACGTCAATCAGGCATCCCGTTTGTTCGAGCGCTGGGACGAGGATGTGGGGGATGCATCGGCGGTCGTATCCTACCTGTCGACACATCCGCAGCCGGGCGACCGTGCCCAGAAATTACGTGAGATCGCCTACAGGGACGGTTGGCTGTCGGACGGCGAGTTAACGCCACTGACATGGGACACCCAATGAGAACTTTCATCGCGTCACTGGCAGCACTGGTCGTGTCATTGATCTGTACCGTTAATGCGGCACAGGCGCAGGACAAGGCCGGGTTCGCGGTGAATGTCGGCGTTGGCGTGAGCCAGGTAAAGGACCGCGATGGTACTGAGTCGTTCAACGCTAACGATTTTGGTTACATTCTTGGGGCTGAGTATCGCTTCAATGATCATTTCGCTTTGGGGCTGAATACCTTCGGTCTTGGAAGTCCCGAGGATGACTTCAATTCTGTCAGTACGACAATTGAAGTCAAAGGCGTCGACCTTGTGATGCGTTTCATACTGCCTGTTGCGGATAGCGTGGAACTGTTTGCTTTGGCGGGCAGTGCTGCCTACAAAGCGGATTTGGAACCTGGCGGCACTAATGGCCTGTTTGGCGAGGATGCCGCCGAGTTTGGCCTCGGGCTTGATGTTGGCACGAGCGACAACTTCGCGTTTCGCCTGGCCGGCCGTTACTACGATGGCCCAAGGGACGAAAGCGGGGCGTTGATTACGGTCGGTTTTAATTATCGATTCTGAGGCCGGCATGTGCGAAAAAAAACCCGCTACCAAAAGGTAGCGGGTCAGAGCCAATCGATAAGACTCGGCGGGGGGTGTTTAAGTCATATCGCTTATTGGGGCTCAATCAAATGGACGCCAATTTTGTACGCACTGAAGGCATTCTCAGCGGCGTCGTATTTGCCGCGGGCATGCATCGAACGCGCTCTGTCGCCGCCGGTAAGGCTGGTGCCCAGATCGTTGGCGAAATCCGCAAATTCTGAATACATCCTTACACTGTCGGCCGACTTGATGTAGAAGGCCAGCCGTCCGGTTTCCCGTGGCAGAATAGTCGTATCCGAATCCAGTGCCGTCAGGTCGATCAGGACCGGACCCTGCTTGATGTAATGACGTTGATCGATGTCCTCATTCTGATTATTCAGAATCAGGCGCTCCGGCTCGATGCTGCTAAAGGGCAACGCCGTACCGTCGACACCCCAGCCAACACCCAGCGCGCTTCGAACGTCCGTGTAGTCAATGACAGTGCGGCCAGTGAAGTCCGGCGGCGCCATACCGAAGGCCGTCGGGAATCCGCGCGCGACAATGGGTTTGCCGGTCGAAAAGTCGGCGAGCGTCAGGTTTCCGGTAGCCACTGTGTAGTTGTCGGGATCCGCATCCTGCATTTCCGACATGCC
The DNA here is from genome assembly GCA_963760395.1 of uncultured Gammaproteobacteria bacterium. GTDB lineage: Bacteria > Pseudomonadota > Gammaproteobacteria > Steroidobacterales > Woeseiaceae > UBA1847. The sequence goes on along the minus strand of CAVXCX010000004.1, from coordinate 233,572 downwards.
GGTGCCAGTGAAGTCAAAAATCTGCACACGTCGGCGATCGATTGCATGCAACGTAATGTCTGTCTCACCGGTCGTTACCGTGTTGACGATGCCCGAAAGACGCGTAACGTGCATGCGGACCGCGCCCTGGGTCGCATCGAACAGAATCTGAGGCGCGAGGGCATCCGTTGTTGGCGTCGGCTGATTGCCACGGATCGTGACTCGCTGGCCGATGGAGATGTCGTCAATACTCAGGACTGATACACGGTCGCCATCTTTGAAGACCTTCGTGTCGGGACCAACTTCGACGACAACATCGTCATGGAAATGCATGCGACGATCAGACGGCACAATTGTTGCGCCACGAATCGTCAGGAAATTGTCGTCACGCTTGATGACATTGCCGACGACCGCGTCCCTGTCGATTCCCGGGACGCTCGAGCCAGCGAGCACTACATCAGCCGTAAACTTGCGTTCTGCAATATTCAGCGTGCCTTTGGCGACCGTAGGGGTGCCCTGGCCCGCATCGTTTAGCACGCGCAGTCCCTCTACACCGGCGAACGTGAGCTCATTAATTTCGAACTCTGTCTCGTCCGTGGCATAAACCTTGACGCGGCCAAAATCGCCGTCCCGGTCGTGGAACGGCCGAATCGCAACCGTGTAGCTCATCTCATCGATACTAACGGCAACCAACGGTCCTCTGACGCGGATGTTCTTTTCGTCGACAGGTGCGACTTCTGCCAGTATGAATTGCTCAGAAACAGCGACAGCTGGCGTCGACTCAATGTCTACCGTGTGCGAGGCGGCCAGGTCGAAGTCGAGCTGCAGGAACGCCGGACGACCCTTGGTAACGATCAGACGATCGCGGTTAGAAAGCTCGATTTTTAACTCCGTCTGCGCCAGCACTTCATTGTCCACGTTCTTGACAACGGCCTCTTTTGACGCCCCGTCTGCCTCAACATAAACCTCAGCATCGGTGTAGTTGAGACTTATCGTCCCGGCAACGTAGGTGCCCGGTGGAATAGTCGCTACTGTCACCAGTTCTGTGAGATCGACGTAGTCACTGAAATTGATGCGTGTGCTGCGAGGCAGTGTTTCTACAATGCGTCCGTTGGCGGTTTCCAGCCGGAGCGACTCCACATCCACGGTGTAATTGAGAAAATCTCCGTTCGCGTCGGTCAATGCAACCATGACGGTGCCGCATTCGGCGATGGTGCTGGCGTCATTCGGGTCGCACGCAGCGGCGACACCGCTGTCCTGATTGCCGGTGGTAGCACCGCCACAGGCAGCCAGAATGACGGCAGCCAGCAGCATTGTCAGCCAGCTGGCGAACTTCCTTGTGCCTGCAGCGTCTGGCAGGTCCTGATATGTGAGGTTCATGAGGGTCTCCTTGTAGCCCTTGCTTTGGTATTCAGGCCTTTAACGGGATAGCTCAGGATCGGTTGACTGGCGGCGCTACGCCGCTGTTATGGTAAAAGTCCTTGTCATGGGAATTAAGGCAAAAAATACAGCGACTTAGCTTGTATTCCTTCCGCATCGTGTCAGAATCATTCCCCGTAATGACGAATCCGCCCGATATCACGAGCACACAGGGAGTCCGGCATCGCAAACCGCGGGCCGGCGAACGGACTCGCGGCGCCGTCGACGCCCTGCAGACCAAGATCGCCATTGGTGTGCAGAACCTCGATGCTTCCCACTACCACGAGCAGCTGCAGGCGATAGTTGATGAGCTGCCCGAAGCGACGGGAACTGATTCCGCGTTTGTTGCGCTGATGAGCGAAGACGGAAGCAGTATCGAAACTGTATTGGCGTCCTGTAGCGGTTTTGCTCAGTGTAGTCCGGGCGTTCTGGCAGGAGAGAGTCTTGATGACTGGCCGTGGCTCTGTCAGCGCCTCGGGCACCTGCGTGTTGTAGAGGTTGCCGACACCATGAACGGTCCGCGCGTCGCCAGGGAAGAGTTGGTGCGGCTCAACGAATTGCACATCGGCGCCGCGCTGGTTATCGGTTTTTCTGTACACGATGAGATTGCCGGCTTTCTTGGGATCGTCAATGAACTGCCAGTCGCCGGCTGGGATGCAAACCTGCACTTGCTCATGAAGCTGTTTGGTTCTTCTCTGGCCGCCGGGCTTGAGCGCGTTAGTGACAAAGAACTGCTGTGTGAGTTGCAGGAGCGCAATTCGCTCGTTGCGATGACCGCGAATGACGGAATCTGGGACTTCGACGGCGAATCAAAACTCATTAATCTGTCGCGGCGCTGGAAAACGATGCTCGGCTACGATCCGGACGATCAGGACGTAAAACTCGACTGGTATCGTCTCGTCCACCCTGACGACATGGCACGTGTGCAAACACGTATGCGCGAGCATCTCGAGGGCAAGATACCTTTCTTCGAATCAGTGCACCGCATGCAACACCAGAGCGGAGACTGGCGCTGGATGAAAAGCCGTGCCAAGGCCATCGTCGATACCAATGGCCGTCTTTTGCGTCTGCTGGGCGTTGAGGTCGATATTACCGAACGCAAGCTGTACGAAGACGCTTTGTTTCGTGAAAAAGAAAGTGCACAGATTACCCTGCAGTCTATCGGCGATGGCGTAATTACTACGGATGCAAACAGCAACGTTGAGTACATAAATCCGGTTGCCGAAGAGCTTACTGGCTGGAAGGTTGATGACGCGAGCGGCCGACCGATCGATGAAATATTCCGCGGCTTCCACGAAGAGACCTGTGAACCGCTGGAGAATCCCCTGGCGGTAGCGATTCGCCGCGATCGCGCGATTAAGTCGGTACGTCCAACTTTGCTGATTCGACGCGATGGCAATGAACTGTATATCGAAAGCACGGCATCGCCGATTCGTGACGGTAAAGGCGAGGTAACAGGCGGCGTGCTCGTCTTCCACGACGTCAGCGAATCGCGCGATCTCAACCGTCGCCTCAGCTATCACGCAAGTCATGACATTCTCACGGGGCTGGTTAACCGCAGAGAATTCGAAAATCGTGTCGAGCGTGCGCTGAAGAGTGCCAGAGCGCGGGAGACGTCTTACGCGCTTTTGTACCTCGACCTTGATCAATTCAAAATCGTCAACGACTCCTGCGGCCACAGTGCCGGCGATGCGCTGCTGGGCCAACTCGGTGCGTTGCTCAAATCAAAGATTCGCTGGCGCGACACCCTGGCACGACTGGGTGGCGATGAGTTCGGGGTCTTGCTGGAGAGTTGCAGTCTCGAGGAGGCGATGAACACCGCCGAGACCCTGCGTATGGCGATTGGCGAGTACAAGTTCACCTGGGAAGAACGCAATTTCCGTCTCGGAGTCAGTATTGGAGTGGTGCCGATCACCGCTGACAACGAGGACGTCGCTGCGTTGCTGACGGCAGCTGACAGTGCCTGCTCAGCGGCAAAAGAGGCGGGTCGAAACCGCATCCATAGTTTTCAGGAAAACGACATCGACCTCATGCGCAGACGCCGCGAGATGCAATGGGCGGCTCGCATCAATAATGCACTGGAAGAAGATCGCTTCGAGCTGTTTCGGCAGACGATTCAGCCATTGCAGGTTGAGGAAGAAGGCGCTCATTACGAAATTCTGCTGCGCATGCGCGATGAAAATGGCGGAATCATCTCTCCGGGGTTGTTTATCGAAGCGGCCGAACGCTACGGCATAACGCCCAGCATCGATCGTTGGGTGATTCGCAGCGCATTTCGATGGCTGGTTTCGGAGGCGGATGAGCGCGAACGACTTTCGCTTTGTTCGATCAATCTCTCAGGCCAGAGCCTGGGCGACGAGAAGTTCTTGCCGTTCGTTGTCGATCAATTTCAGATGAGCGGCATCGACGCGACCAAGATTTGTTTCGAGATTACGGAAACGGCGGCTATCGCGAGTTACTCACAGGCCAACCGGTTCATAAATGCGTTGAAAGAGCTCGGTTGTATGTTTGCGCTGGATGACTTTGGCACGGGACTGTCGTCATTCGGCTATCTGAAGCATTTCCCCGTCGATTTTCTCAAGATCGACGGCAGTTTTGTCAAAGAGATACTGCACGACCCGATAGACCGGGAGATGGTGCGCTCTATCAACGAGATTGGTCATTTAACCGGCAAACGAACGATCGCTGAGTTTGCGGAAAATGAAGAGATAATCACAATGCTGCGTGGCATGGGCGTCGACTATGCGCAGGGTTACGGTGTGTCCGAACCGAAGCGTGTTACACGCGCTGTTGCCTGATTGCGATCCGCGCGGCTATTCAATCAATCTTGAATAACATAGAAAGGTCGATCGCCTTGACGTTCTTTGTCAATGCACCAACAGAAATGTAATCGACTCCGGTTTCCGCAATGCCTCTTATTGTTTCAAGTGTGACATTGCCGGAAGCCTCCAGTTCGGCGGCAACATAGCCGAAACTCCGATTGGTCTCGACCGCCTGTAACAGTTCTTCTGGCGTGAAGTTATCGAGCAATATCCGGGTTGCGCCGGCCTTTAATGCTTCGAGTAGTTCTGCCTGACTTTCTACCTCAACCTCGATGGTGGTTTCGACGCCAAGTGCCCTGGCGCGCTCCAGCGCGGCTGAAATTCCTCCGGCGCTCCTGATGTGATTCTCCTTGATCAGGATTGCGTCGAACAGGCCGCTGCGATGATTTTCTCCGCCGCCGCACCTGACCGCATACTTCTGCGCCAGGCGTAGCCCGGGGAGCGTCTTGCGCGTGTCGAGAATTTTCGTTTGAGTGCCCTCGACGGCTTTGACGTAAAGTGCGGTAGTCGTCGCCGTAGCAGACAGCGTCTGCATGAAATTGAGAGCCGTACGCTCACCGGTCAGGAGCGCGCGAGCAGGGCCGACGAGTTTGCAGATAACATCGTCGCGCTCTGCCGACTGTCCATCACCAATGTACCAATCGACAATGATTGTCTCGTCGAGCTGTGAAAACACCTCGTCGACCCATGGCTGACCCGCAAGGATCAGAGACTCACGTGCGATTATCGTGGCCCCGACAATAGCGTCGGCATCGATAAGCGACGCGGTCAGGTCACCTTCGCCGACATCCTCGAGTAGCGCCGAGGAAACGGTCGGACCGATTGTCTGCTTGAGATTCGCTGAAATATTCACAGGTTCTTACTCAAAAAGAAGCCCGGCCAGATGGCCGGGCTTCGTGTAATGCCTATCTAATGAATCCTAGATGATCCAGCCGTGCCCTGGGCCGATCATGCTCATCAGCATCGGAATCGACATGAGGGTGTTCGAACGCGAGGCTAGAAACGCAACGTTCTTGGCCTTGGCCACTTGCTCGGCACTAGCCTCGACCATGCCAAGGACTTTCTTCTGGTTCGGCCAGATCAAAATCCAGACATTGAATAACATGATGGTTCCCAGCCAGGCGCCGATACCGATAGTCGTTGCGTACGGGTTCGGCGCATCGCCCATAAGGCCCAGCGTGAATGCGTGGTGCAACATGCCGTTCAGGTACAGGACTGCGGCGCCCGTAACCCAGGTGGCCAAAGCACCCCAGCGAAACCACCAAAGGGCGCGCGGAGCAACGTACTTCGCGATACCTGCGCCGCCAGGGCCGCCTTCATCCGCAGCAGCCTCGCCAAGCGCCGGTACCTGGACGAAATTGAAGTAGTAAAGCAAGCCAATCCACATAACACCAGCTAGTACATGCAGCCAAACTACGAGAGACTTCGCAGGCATTCCAGCCACGATGTGTTCGCCGGGCAGGAAAAATAGGATGAGGGCAGCGAGTACGATGCCGGCGACAATTGTTCCGCCAATGCTCTTCAAAGGATTCATTGTGTGCTTCTCCGGAGTTCTTCGTTAATTTATTTGTTGTGAGTTCTTATGCGGATGATCGCGGTTTTTCGGTGTCGGTATTATAGAGACTGCGGTTGCCAAAAGAGAACTATTTAGCGCATTCCTGGTCTCATCCGGCCGTGATGTCCATTCTTCGAATAGTACGTAATTACCTGATTTTTAAATATAATGACAGAAAAGAATGACATACAAGTTGAAGATCGAAGCCAACGACCGTTGTCACCGTGCGTCCTGATTTGCACACTGGATGATGACAAAACGTGTCTCGGCTGTGGTCGAACGCTCGAACAAATATCGCGTTGGGCGCTGCTCAGCAAGGAGGAGCAGTGGGCAGTTGTGGATCAATTGGCACAGCGCGATGAGACTATTTGACGATACAATCGCCAGCTTCGACAGGAGAATAGCAATGCGGATTTTTGGCCTGCTCGTAGCCATACTGTTTTTAAGTGGCTGCGCGGCATTGATGGTCGGCGGTGCTGCCGTTGGCGGATACCAGCTTGGCAAGGATGAGCGGCCGGCATCTGTTGTCGCTTCCGACTCGGCGATTACGACGAAGATCAAGGGTAAGTACGTGGCTGATTCTGTCGTCAGCGTGTTCAATATCGGCGTTCGTACCTGGGAAGGAACCGTGACCCTGTCGGGAACCGTGGGCAGCTACATTGCGCGCGACCAGGCTGAGGCGCTCGCCAAGGCAACCGGTGGCGTTAAAGCGGTCAATAACCAGGTTATTGTTGAGGACCAAAGCGCGAAATAATTCGCTTTCACTATTGAAACCCGTGACAGCGGCCAAACCTAAGGCGGTTGTCACGCAAACAAGCAGGGACCAGATGTGGATGTAAAGACGAGAATTGAAGACCAGCTATCATCGAATGATGTGCTTCTTTATATGAAGGGCACCCCCGATTTCCCGCAATGCGGTTTCTCGGGACAGACCGTTGCCGCTCTCAATGCGGTCGGCAAGCCGTATTCCTACGTCAATATTTTCGAAGACCCTGAGGTTCGCGAAGGGCTCAAGGAATATTCGAATTGGCCAACTTTTCCGCAGCTCTATGTGAAAGGCGAGCTCATAGGCGGATGCGATATCGTTATTGAAATGTACCAATCAGGCGAATTGCAGAAGCTGCTCGAGGAAGGCGCTGACTGAGATCCTGATCGTCAGGATTACGGCTGTGGTGGCGCGTTTCTAAGCGTCGTCTCAAAAATATCGCGATAGCGATTCACCGCCTCGCAAAAAAGATCGGCCGTCATTTCGGCGTCATACGAGGCCGAGTGCGCCTGCGTCTCGTCCCAGCCGAATCCCGCAGCGATCGACGCGCGGGCCAATACCGTCTGGCCAAACGCGATGCCGCACACCGTCGCGGTGTCGAAGCAGCTGAACGGATGAAACGGATTGCGCTTTATTGCCGATCGCTCAACCGCTTCGTTCAGGAAGCCAAGGTCGAAATGTGCGTTATGGCCAACCAGAACGGCACGGCTGCAACGATTCTCGCGCACGGCACGACGGACCTCTCTAAATGTCCGTTGCAGTGCGTCGCGTTCGTCGATCGCCGGACGCAAGGGGTGGTGGGGATCGATGCCGTTTACCGCCAGCGACGCCGGTTCGAGGTTGGCACCCTCAAACGGCTTTACGTGATAACGAATCGTTTCGCCGCGCCCAAGCAGGCCTTCGGAGTCGTAGTCCAGCAAGACAGTCGCGATTTCGAGCAGCGCGTCGGTCTTCGAATTAAATCCACCGGTCTCAACGTCAATGACGACGGGCAGAAAACCGCGAAAGCGGTCCGCCATTCTGATTTCATCACTCACTTACAGTTTGGCCTCAAGCAGTCTCTCGTCGAGGATTGCGCTCATCGTATAACGTACGCCGAATCCGGTGTGTTTGGTGGGGATATGCCCGAGACCGCCCTCATTATCGCCGGCGCTCAGGTCCATGTGAACCCAGGGAATATCATTCTCGATGAACTCCGCGAGAAAACTGGCCGCCAGGATATGATCGCCGGAGCCCTTCGGCGAGCACTGCTTCAGGTCAGCAGTCGTACTTTTCAGTTCTTCAAGAAACTCCTTGCCGATAGGGAACGGCCAGACGCGCTCGCCGCACTGCTGGCCGATTCGCTTCAGACGGGGGTGTAGCTCGGCACGGTTACTGAAGACGCCCGAATAACGAGTCGTAATAGCGCTAACGCAGGTGCCCGTCAGTGTGGCGAAGTCAAAGATCATACGTGGACGTTCGCGACTCGCCAGCACCAGCGTGTCCGCGAGCGCCATGCGGCCTTCGGCGTCCGTATGGATCGTTTGTATGGTCTTGCCGTTGGCTGCGGTGACGACATCCTGCGATTTATAAGCCTTCGGCCCGGTCCGATTCTCCGTGAGCGCCAGCCAGCAGTCGACCGCAATGGGCAGTTTGAGTCTGGTTATCGCCAGAAGAGTTCCGAGCGCAACTGCGCTGCCTTGCATGTCGCCATGCATATCCAGCATCGAAGCAAACGGTTTGAGATTGGTACCGCCTGTATCGAAGATGATGCCTTTACCAACAAGGCTGAGATCAGCGCTCGCTTTTTTCGAGCCTGGCCGATATCGAAGGCGCACGATTCCTGCGCTGTCGTCTTCATTGCCCTGCGCGACGGCCAGGAAAGCGCCAGCGCCGAGTCGCTCCAGGTCTTTGCTCGCAAATCGCTTGTATTGCCAGCCATGCTCTTTGGACTGCTGCTTAACGAGGTCGGTATAGCCAGTCGCATCGAGAATATTGGGCGGCATCGAGGCTAGCCATCGGGCCAGATTATTGCCCTGGGCTTCAGCGGAGGTTCGGCTGATATCCAGCGGCGCATCCAGCCCGATGAGGTGAATCTTCTTGATTGATGCAGGCATGGCCTTCGTCTTGAAAGCTGGCATTGGAAATGCGGCGGCAAGCGCGGCGGCGAGCACGTTGTTGATGATCTGCGCTTGCTCGTCGGTCTTGAATCCGATGGCACAAATGCCCAGGCTGCCTGCTTTCTGGATTGTTGCTGAAGCAACTAGTTTTCGCCCCAGCGTTAATTGCTCAAACGTGCTTGCATCAGCTTTGCTTGTACCGGCAACCACCAGGGTCTGTTTTTTGTTGGCGAGTCTGGCTGTAAAAGCGGGCGTCGCGCCGGCCGGATGCTTACGAAGCAGCGCCTGCAAATTGGCGCCTTGCGGGATACGTGCAAAGTCCGCAGCCTTCGGTTTCGCTGGTAGTATCAGGAGTAACTGATCGACGGTAGCGAGCGTTTTTGAGTCGACGCGCCCCGCCTTCTGATAGATGCGAATATCCTGGATCTCATGGGCAATAGCTGTCATACGATTCAATTCTCCGCGGTGAGCTTGACGCTCAAGTCACAAACCCTGAAGATATCGGCCGCAGTAGCGATCCGCACGGTCCGGTGCAATGAAGCGGTGATCCTAGCAGGACGCTTCATGTAATTCACGCGACAGGTCGGGACGTTCCCCGCCAATGGACCGATGGACATTTTATGACTAGTTTCAATCCCTTCGATGACATAGACCCGATCGAAACCACCGAGTGGCTGGAGTCGATCGATTCGGTACTCTCTCGACACGGTCCGGAGAGGGCGCATTTCCTGCTTAACCAGATGATCGACTTCTCCCGACGGTCGGGTGCCTATCTGCCGTACAGCCCGAATACGGCGTACCTGAATACGATCTCGACAGTGCGTCAGCCCGAATACCCGGGCGATCGTTCGCTCGAACGCCGCATCGAAGCGTATATCCGCTGGAATGCCATGGCGATGGTTGTGCAGGCGAATCGCAAGAGCACCGAGTACGGCGGCCACATCTCCAGCTATGCGTCGTCAGCGACTTTGTATGAGGTTGGCTTTAACCACTTTTGGCGAGCAGCGAGCGAGAAACACGGCGGCGACATGGTGTTCATGCAGGGCCACTCCGCTCCTGGTATGTATTCGCGCGCTTACCTCGAAGGCCGACTTAACGACGATCAGCTGAATCGGTTTCGTCAGGAAGTTGGTGGCGGCGGATTGTCGTCCTATCCGCACCCCTGGCTGATGCCGGACTTCTGGCAATTCCCGACCGTTTCCATGGGCCTCGGTCCGATGATGGCCATCTACCAGGCGCGTTTCATGCGCTACATGGAGAATCGCGGTCTCATCGAGCCCAGTGATCGCAAGGTCTGGTGCTTTCTCGGTGACGGCGAAATGGACGAGCCGGAGTCGATGGGCGCAATCACCATGCCGGTTCGTGAAGGACTCGATAATCTCGTGTTCGTCGTCAACTGTAACCTGCAAAGGCTTGACGGCCCGGTGCGCGGCAACGGCAAGATCATCCAGGAACTGGAGGCGGCATTCGGCGGTGCGGGCTGGAACGTCGTCAAAGTCGTCTGGGGCTCCAAGTGGGACCCGCTGCTGGCGAAAGACCAATCCGGCAAGCTGCGCCAGATCATGGAGGAAACGGTCGACGGTGAGTACCAGAAGATCAAGTCGATGGACGGCAAGTATGTGCGCGATACCTTCTTCGGCAAACACCCGGAGACGGCAGCAATGGTCGCTAACATGTCGGACGACGAGATCTGGCGGCTCAACCGCGGCGGGCACGATCCGCGGAAAGTCTACGCGGCCTACGATGCGGCGACCCAGCATAAAGGCGGTCCGACTATCGTGCTGGCCAAAACCGTCAAGGGCTTCGGCATGGGGTCGGCCGGCGAAGGCCAGAATACAGCGCATCAACAGAAGAAACTCGATATCGGGGAACTGAAGAAATTTCGCGACCGCTTCAATATCCCGGTTACAGACAAGGACATCGATAGCATTCCCTACTGCAAGCCGGCGCCCGACAGCGCGGAATTCGAGTACCTCATGGAACGCCGCAATGCACTGGGTGGTTCGTTGCCAAAGCGCCGAGCAAAGTCCAAAGCGCTGCCGGTACCGCCAATCGAGGCATTTAGTACGCAGATCGAAGGTACGGGCGAACGCGAAGCTTCGACAACAATGGCCTTTGTAAGAATCCTCACCGCGCTGCTCAGGGACAAGAAGATCGGCAAACACATCGTGCCGATCGTACCTGACGAGGCGCGAACGTTCGGCATGGAAGGCCTGTTTCGCCAGGTTGGTATCTATGCGTCAAAAGGGCAGCTTTACGAGCCGCAGGATTCCGGCGCACTCATGTATTACCGCGAGGATAAGAAAGGCCAGATTCTGGAAGAGGGCATCAACGAGGCCGGGGCTTTCTGTTCCTGGCTCGCAGCGGGTACTTCGTACTCCAATCACGATGTGCCAATGGTGCCGTTCTACATCTACTACTCGATGTTTGGTTTCCAGCGTATCGGTGACTTTGTCTGGGCGGGCGGTGACCTGCAGTCTCGCGGATTCATGATCGGCGGTACTGCCGGTCGTACAACGCTCGCCGGCGAAGGCTTGCAGCATCAGGATGGCCACAGCCTGGTCGCGGCTTCGACCGTGCCGAACTGCGTTGCCTATGACCCGACGTATGCTTATGAGCTGGCGGTCATCATTCAAGACGGGCTGCGTCGCATGATCAGCGAGCAGGAGAACGTCTTCTATTACATCACCTGCATGAATGAAAACTATGTGCAGCCAGCCATGCCGGCAGGTGTCGAAGAAGGCATATTGCGCGGCATGTACCTGCTTCAGGTTGGTGGGCAAGGCAAGATTCGGGCCCAGTTGATGGGCTCCGGGACAATTCTGCGGGAGGTACTCGGTGCTGCCGAACTGCTGAAAGACGATTTTGGGATTCCGACCGATGTCTGGTCGGTTACGAGCTTTAACGAGCTGCGTCGTGACGCGCTGGAAGTCGAGCGCTGGAATATCCTGCATCCCAAAGAGACGCCGCGCAAGGGCTACCTCGAAGAGAAGCTGACCGACAAGCCGGGGCCCTACATTGCAGCGACCGACTATATGAAGATCGTTGCAGACCAGGTGCAGCGATGGATGCCTGGCCGATACATTTCACTCGGTACGGACGGCTACGGGCGCAGTGATACACGCAAGAAATTACGCGAGCACTTCGAAGTCGATCGGCGTTTTATCGCAATTACGGCGCTGAAGGCGCTCGCTGACGATGGTGTACTCGACTTGAAGACAGTGTCGCAAGCCATTGAAAAATATGGCATTGACCCGGATCGTCCCGATCCGGTGACGCTGTAGACTGGTTGGGGCACGAGTATGGCGAATTCAATCGACATCGTTGTTCCTGACCTCGGCGATTTCGACAATGTTGAAATTATCGAAGTCCTGGTCGCGCCGGGCGATACCGTTGCTCGCGAAGATGGCCTGATCACGCTCGAGACCGACAAAGCCTCGTTCGACGTACCAGCACCGGATAGCGGTGTCGTTGAGTCATTGACCGTCGCGATAGGTGACACCGTCTCAACCGGCGACGTCATCGGCAAGCTGGGCGTGCAGGTTACCGACACGGTAGTTATTGCACCCGCCATAGCGGCGCCGCCGACAGGCGATACAACCGTCATGGTTACGCCCGCTGGCGAACTGCCAAAGACGGGCGGCAAGCAGACCCTGGTTGTGCCCGATCTTGGTGACTTTGACGACGTCGAGGTTATTGAGGTCCACGTAAAGCCCGGCGATACGGTGGCGGTTGACGATCCCCTGGTGACGCTCGAGACGGACAAAGCCGCAATGGATGTGCCGGCTGTCGTTGCCGGGACCATCGAGTCTGTCGTAATGAAGATCGGTGAGAAGGTGTCGGCGGGTGCGTCCATCGCAATTATTGACGCCGTTGCTGGTGAGTCAGCTGAGGATGCACAGGCGCCTGCGCCAGAGCCAGCCAAAGCCGCCAGCGCGCCACAGCCTGAAGCGGCACCGAGGCAACAGCCTACGGCACCGCAAACGGCCCCCGGTGGCGGCCAGCCGCGAATTGATGAGGCGGGTTTTTCCAAGGCGCATGCGAGCCCGTCTGTCAGGAAGCTGGCCCGTGAATTGGGTGTTGACCTGGTGCAGGTCAATGGCAGCGGGGTGAAGAATCGCATCGTCCATGACGATGTGAAAGCCTACGTCAAAACTATACTGACGGGAAAAGCGACAGCAACCGTTGGCGGCGCACTGCCAAAAACACCAACGGTCGATTTTGCCAAGTTCGGCGAAATAGATGTGCAACCGCTTACTCGCATTCAGAAAATATCCGGCCCACGGCTGCAGGCGAGCTGGATCAATCTGCCGCACGTCACCCAACATGATCTCGCCGACATCACCGACCTGGAGGCGAAGCGCCAGGTGCTCAAGGGGCCTGCAAAGGAGCGCGGCATTGGCTTGACGCCGTTAGCGTTTGTGATGAAGGCCTGCGTTGCGGCGCTCCATGAGTACCCCAAAGTTAACTCGTCGCTCTCGGACGATGGCGAAAGCCTTGTCTACAAGAAATACTGCCATCTCGGTTTCGCAGCGGAAACCGACCAGGGATTGATGGTTCCGGTTATCCGGGACGCGGACAAGAAGGACATATACGAGATCGCCAAGGAGCTCGGCGAGCTCTCGGCGCTCGCAAGAGAAGGCAAACTGAAGGCCGAGAATCTGCAGGGTGCGACGTTTACGATCTCGAGTCTTGGGGGGATTGGTGGTACGGCGTTTACGCCGATTGTGAATGCGCCGGAAGTCGCGATTCTCGGTGTCTCTCGCTCATCAATTCAGCCTGTCTGGAAAGGCTCCAAGTTCGAACCGCGACTGATGCTGCCGCTTTCTTTCTCGTATGACCACCGGGTTATCGATGGGGCTCAGGCCGTGCGCTTTACGACCTTCCTGGGCCAGAAGCTTGCGGATGTCGACGCGCTGCTACAGGCGATTCCGTAATGACCGTGCATTTGACAGTGCCAGACCTCGGTGACTTTGAGGATGTAGAAGTTATCGAGGTGCTTGTATCGGTGGGCGACATCGTCGCAATTGAAGATCCGTTGATAACGCTGGAAACCGACAAGGCCTCGATGGATGTGCCGGCGAGCCAGGCAGGGACTATTGTCTCGGTTGACGTCAGTGTTGGTGACAAAGTCTCAACAGGCTCGGTCGTCGTTACGATCGAAGCGGCTGCCAACGATTCGGCGGCTGACGACGCCGAGGTTGCAGTAGAAAATATCGAAGAAACCCGAAAGATGTCGGCGCCGGAGATCGTCGCGACGCGTACGCAGGAAGGTAACGCCACTCATTCCGCGGAGCTCGTCGTGATCGGCGCGGGTCCGGGTGGTTACACAGCGGCGTTTCGTGCTGCGGACCTCGGACTGGACGTCATCCTCATCGAGCGCTCGCCAACGCTTGGTGGCGTCTGCCTGAATGTCGGTTGCATACCGTCGAAAGCGTTGCTGCATGCTGCCAAAGTGATCGATGAGGCCGAGGCGATGGCCGAGCACGGGGTTACTTTCGGCAAGCCCAAGATAGACGCGCTGAAGTTGCGTGACTGGAAAAACGAGGTCATCGGCAAACTGACAGGCGGGCTATCGACGATGGCGAAGCAGCGCAAGGTCCGTGTCATTCAGGCCAGCGCACAATTCGTCTCCGCCAATCGTCTCGAACTCGACAATGACGAGACTGTCGATTTCCAGAAGTGCATTATCGCGGCGGGTTCAGAACCGGCCATGTTGCCTGGCCTGCCCGACGATCCCCGTATCATGGACTCGACAGGCGCGCTGGAGCTCGCGCCGTTGCCACGACGATTGCTGGTCGTGGGTGGCGGCATCATCGGCCTCGAAATGGCCTGTGTATACAGTGCACTGGGCACCGACGTGAGCGTGGTGGAACTGACAGACTCACTCATGCCGGGCACGGATCCCGATTTGCTGCGGCCATTTTTGAAAATTATCAGGTCTCGCTACGACGCGATTCACGTGGCGACGAAGGTGACACGCATGCGTGCCACTGTGCCGGGAATCGAAGTGAGCTTCGAGGGTGACAAGGCACCGTCTATCGGCGTCTACGACCGGGTACTCGTCGCCGTTGGTCGCAAGTCGAATGGTGGGACGCTGGGTGCGGAAAAAGCCGGCGTGCAGGTCGACCAGCGCGGCATCATCGCAGTAGACAAACAAATGCGCACGAACATCCCGCATATTTTCGCCATTGGCGACCTGGCTGGCGGGCCGATGCTGGCACACAAGGCAACCCACGAGGCCAAAGTCGCAGCAGAAGTGGCTGCCGGTGAGAAGAGCTACTTCGATGCGCGCACGATACCATCCGTTGCTTACACTGATCCCGAGATCGCGTGGGTTGGATTGACCGAACTCGAGGCGAAGGCACAAGGTATCGACTATGAGAAAGGGCAGTTTCCGTGGGCGGCCAGTGGCCGGGCCCTGGCACTGGGTCGTAGCGAAGGATTTACCAAACTCCTGTTCGACAAGAAGACGAAGCGCGTTCTCGGCGGCGCGGTCGTTGGGCCTAACGCCGGCGACCTGATAGCGGAAATCGGTCTTGCCGTTGAGATGGGTGCAGATGCGGCCGATATCAGCCTGACCATTCATCCACATCCGACGCTGTCAGAAACGGTCGCGCTTGCATCCGAGGCCTTCGAAGGCACGCTGACTGATCTTTATATGCCCAAACGGCGTTAGTCGTTCTCAGCCTCGGTGAGGCCGGTGTGTTTCTCGATCCAGTAGAAGAAAAGTCCGATACCAAGCAGAATCGATACGGCGATCCAGGACTCGGCCTTCGATTGCATCAGCAACCAGACGCAGATCGCAAGTCCCAACCCGGGAATTATGTAGCCGCCCTTGAGTCGATAGGCTTTGCTGCGAGCTTCCTCGCTTGCGTTACGTCGTATCGCAGGCAATGACGCAATACAAATGATGTAGCCCAGCAGTCGCACGACCGAACTTGCGATCGCCAGCTTCACAAACGAGCCGGTAAGCGCAAGAACGAGCGCCATTCCACCCATAATCAAAATGCAACGCTCAGGAGTCGCGTAGCGGGGATGGACGTGCCCAAACCACTTTGGCAGCAAGCGGTTTTCGGCGAGCGAGAATATGAGACGGGGTGCTGCGATCATCGAACTGGCAAGATTCCCGCCGATCGAAAAGACTGCGGCCAACGTAATGGCAAGCGCGCCGGCCGGGCCGGCAAGCAAGCGACCGATGTCGACGAGCGTTGCAGTAGCGTATTGGTCCGGTGCGATCGTGGAGATGAACACGAGTACGATAACGAAGTACAACAGGCCTGTTCCTATTACGGTACCAACGAGGGCTTTAGGTATGGTGCTGCGCGGTTGCGAGGTTTCACCGGCGGTAACCGCAACTGTCTCGAAACCGACATAGGCATAGATCAGCAACAGGGTGGTACCGCCCAACTCTTCAACGAAAAACGGCGCTGCCGGGATCAAGGTGCTGGCTGTGACATGCTGCAGCCCGAACAATATCAGCAATAGTAGCGGTGTGATCTTGAGAAAGGTCAACACGGCCATAGTCCGGACGCCGTCGCGCACGCCAACGACATTCGCCCAGGTCAGGCCGACCGTAACCAAGGTAATGATCGCGCCGCGTGCAATGTCGCCGGCGAAAACATCCGAAAGCGATCCCAGGTAGATCGCCATCACGTTGGCGTTAGCTGCAAATGCGGTCATACGCGCGAGATAGATGGCCCAGCCGGTACTGAAGCCCGCCAGTGGACCAAAAGCCTCGGTGGCGTAGATGACCGGACCACCAGTGTTGTCGTAGTAGCTGGCGAGTTCGGCGAATGTCAGAACAACGGAAAGGAATAGCAAGCCGACGAGCAAGAATAACCAGGGACTGAGCAGACCGGCATTAATCGCCACTTTCCCCGGCAAAGCGAATATCCCGGCGCCGATCATCGAGTTCAGCACCAGAAAGGACGCACCAAAGAATCCAATGTCGCGTCGCAGGCTGCTTGCTTGATGGGCTGACATCGGCAGATACTAGCAGATACTCGGACAGTACAGTTTTCAAGGGAGGTGAGATCGTGAGCGAGCTGGGAATTCAGCGTGCCCTTGTCATGACGCGTTTCGGTGCAGTGCATTACTGGAGCGCCGGATCCGGTTTGCCGTTACTGCTGCTGCACCAGTCGGCGCAGTCGTCCGACGAGTACCTTGGCCTGCTTGCCTGTCTCACCGACAGGTTCAGGGTAGTTTCTCTCGACCTGCATGGACACGGGGTGTCGGATACACCCGATCATGAGCTTGGTGTCGACGAGTATTGCGAGGCGATAATGTCGGTGCTGGATATGCTCGTTGTCGAGGAGACTCACATACCGGGTCACCATGGCGGCTGACCTCTGCCGTTAATGGTTACTACCGACAGGCGTTCAGACTGGCAGGCTCCCCCGTACCGTTTCCTACCGGCGTAGCTTGTTAATCAGAATGTGGTCCAGGCTGAGTTTTCCGGCGCCTTTGAAAACGAGCGGAATCAGCATCACGATAAACAACAGCGGGATGCGGTAATTGCCGAAGCCTTTATCGGAAATGGCATAGCCTTTCCATAGCTCGGCGAGACTGTCCCATTCGGCAGGCCAATGCACGCCGGAGATGGCTACGATTGTTACGACAATAAGGCTGAATGCCCAAAATCGTGTGAACAGGCCGAACACCAGGCATGCGGCACCCAGAATCTCCGCCCAGGTCGCCATGAACCAGCTGATTTCGACCGGTATAACGTCGAATGGGAAAGGGAAGTTGTCCTGTATGCGCCCGAACCAGTTGCTGCCGTTGAGTTTCATGATGCCCGCAGTGCCGAACTCGTAGGCCAGCAAGAGCCGCAGCGGAAGCAACGCGAACCAGTCCCCGGCAGGGTCAAGGATGTCCAGCGCACGGTTTCTGAGGTTGATTAGTGAATTCATTCTGTTTTTCCTTCAGTCAGCACGCCGTGTGCCGGTAATTATTTCCAGGTCACGCATTTCGACCAGCGCATGTTCGCCGTGCTTAAGGAATGCCTGCGTATCCGGGTACGCGATCTTCTCCGCGAGGGCCCGGATCAGCGCTTCACCACTGCGGTTTTCTGTGTTGTTCTCGATCGCGTCGAGCAGCGCTGCCGTTGCCGCATTGAGCTCGAGAAAGCGAACCTTGTCATTGCTGCCTCGGTAAATTGCGAGATACACCGGTTGTGCGTCCGGTTCGGATGGCAGAAACTCCGGTGAAATTCGATGCACGGGATAGCGGTAGGCAAATGCCCAGGTGAGTTCCGACTTCACTGGGATTTCGGCGAGTAAATCACCACCCGGTTCAATACCCTGCATGTCGTTCTCAGCGGTCGACACTGACAACGCCAGCTCGACGTATTCGTAGTGTGCCAGCTCCAGCAAGAACGGATGATCCGAAGGCTCTGGCTGGTATTCGTCTTGCAAGAAGCTCAGAAACTCTTCAGGAAGTTGCAGAAAGTAGGGCGTTTCGGCTTTGTGATGCTGCATGAACTGTCGAATCATGCCGCGCCACCGCTCCTCACTATGAATCTTGCGCATCACCGGAAACATAGTGGCTAGCAGGTTCAGGAGATTATTGAAGAACAGCTTGCGGTAGATTGCCATGCGCCGATCTTCAATACCTTCGGGCGCCGCGACGTTCTCCGGGTCTCTAATGTGTGCAGCAAAAGCGTACTGCTTTGCCTGGAAATCGGGACGCTCAGGCACTGGCGACTTCCTTTTTCACAGTCTCAGTCTGCAGGGCCTTGATACGTCGAACCTCGTCGAGCAGTTCTTGCATTGGCGGAAAATTGAAGTCGCGTTCCAGCAGCGTGGGAACGGGGCCAAATTGAGAATACGCATCACGAAGAAGATTCCATGCCTGCTCATCAACGGCGGAACCGTGCGTATCGATACGGAGGTCGGGCGCCTCGACATAATGCCCAGCCAGGTGAAAGTAGCGTATTCGCTCAGCCGGCATCGCCTTCAGAAAATCATTCGCATCGTAGCTATGATTGATGCTGTTCACGACGATGTTGTTAATGTCGAGCATCAAGTCGCAATCGGATTCCTCCAGAACGGCCAGCAAGAATTCTTTTTCACTCAAGGAGGAATCAACTGGCGCGTAGAAAGAGACATTTTCTAGTGCGATACGTTGTTCGAGAATATCCTGTACCCGGCGGACGCGCTCGGAGACGTAGCTGACGGCTTCTTCCGTAAACGGAATCGGCATCAGGTCATAAAGTTGACCATCATCACCACAGTAACTCAGGTGTTCGGAGTACAGGCGAATGTTGTGTGCCGCCATGAAGTCCTTGATGTCTCGCACCAGCTGTTCGTTGAGCGGAGATGGTGCACCAATTGACAGGGACAGGCCGTGAATAAGAAATGGGTAACGTTCGGTGAAGAAACGCAGTTTTTTCGCCAGTGCACCGCCGACGTGGATCCAGTTTTCCGGCGCTACCTCCATAAAGTCGATGTCGTCGGGTGGATCGGCCATAAGTTTGTCAGCGATAGGGCGGCGGAGTCCGAGGCCGGCGCCGTGAACGGGGTATTGTGAATCGTGTCGGCTCATTGTGGTCCAGTATCAACGTTATAGGAGCAGACCTGCCGCTCCCCGGTTTTATTACAGGCGCCGGAATTCTCACAAAAAACTAGGTTATCAATTTGCGCAGGCGCTCAAGGTATTTCTGTTCATCCGGCATACCGCCGTTATTCTGAGCCTCCCAGAGCGCTTCCGCGAGGCATTCCAGCATGCGATGTTCGGCCTCGTGAGGGTCTCCGGTCTTCGCAGCAAGCGCGTCATGAATCTTCGCAATACCGGCCGGTCGATTGGTGGCGAGCTGCTCGCGGAGGCCCAGGTGCAAACCCATGTGCATAAAGGGATTGGTGCGCCCGCCTTCAGGCATGTAGTCGCGATCCAGGTCGCCTTTTTCAATATCCGCATGGTACTCGGGATGGTGCTCGATGACGGCCGCAATCTGCGCCTCGAGCGGCGATACTGGCTGTTTCTCGCAATGCTTGCGCCAGGCATCGGCATACATCTTGCGCAGTGCCCGGCGGTCCTGGCTGAATATCACGACAATTCCTTGCGGCTGTACTCGCACCATGCGGCAATCGGGCAGTCGGCACACAGTGGTTTTCTTGCCTTGCAAATGTAGCGTCCATGCAGAATTAGCCAGTGATGGGCGTCTCGTTTAAATTCATCGGGCGTCGATCGCAGCAGGCGTTTCTCGACCTCCAGTGGTGTTTTACCTTTCGCGATTCCGGTGCGGTTGGATACTCTGAAGATGTGGGTATCAACGGCAATAGTCGGTTCGCCGAACGCCGTATTCAAAACGACATTGGCCGTTTTGCGCCCGACGCCAGGCAGTGCCTCCAACTCTGTTCGTGACCGCGGCACCTCACTATTGTGCTGCTCGATCAGGATTTTGCAGGTCTTGATGATGTTCGCGGCCTTGCTGTTGAAGAGGCCAATCGTGCGGATATAGCGTTTCAGGCCTTCGACGCCAAGTGCAAGGATTGCTTCCGGCGTACGTGCAACTGGATAGAGTTTGTCGGTTGCCTTGTTGACGCTGATGTCGGTCGCCTGCGCAGACAGAATCACCGCGATCAGCAGTTCGAACGGCGACTCATAGTTGAGTTCGGTTTCCGGTGATGGCATGCGTTCACGCAGTGTGGCAAATATCGCCGTGCGCTTTTCCCTGTTCACGTCGGCGTCTCTATTTGCTGGTGCGCTGAGCGCGTCCAGGCATGGCGTTGAGCTGTTTATCGCGCCGCCGTCGGTCGATGACGTTCTTTGCGGCGATGGCTACAGCGAGAGTGAAGAAGGCGCCGGGAGGAAGCACTGCGAGCAGCCAACCGCCATCCGTAAGAACCAGTCCACGCATTGGTTCGCCGCCAAACAGCATATCCATGCGAGCAAACAAAGTCCCTTGTCCGAGTAGCTCGCGAAAAGCTCCTATTGCCATGAGTAGCAACGCGAATCCCAGGCCCATTGCAAAACCGTCGACAAGGCTCGAACTGACCGTGTTTCGCGATGCGAATATTTCTGCCCGCGCGACGATCGCGCAGTTCGTGACGATCAGCGGTATGAAGATGCCCAGCGATCGGTCCAGAGAAGGGAAATACGCTTTGAAGATAAGCTCCACGCAGGTGACCAGGCTCGCGATGATGAGAACGTAAATAGGTATGCGAATCTCGGCAAGGATCCATCGCCGAGTTGCCGCCACCAGCCCGTTCGAGGCGACCAGAACGGCCAGCGTCGCGAGTCCGAGGCCGAATCCGTTTACGAAGCTGGAGGTGACGGCCAGCACGGGGCAGAGTCCGAGCAGCTGCACCAGGCCCGGGTTTTCGTCCCATAGTCCGATCTTGAGGCGATCCATGAATCCCGGTGACGTCACTGCTGATCCTCTGTTGCTGCGCTGTCAGTAGGTGGGTCGGAGAATATCTCGTCACGATGCGTGCCGAAGTATATCAATGTCTCCTTGACCGCTTTGATAATAGCGCGTGGCGTTACCGAGGCGCCGGTCAACTGATCGAACTGGCCACCGTCGCGCTTGATGCGCCAGCCGGAGGTCTCCGGATCCACCAGGGAGCGGCCGTCAAACTGTTTCACCCAGTCGGACTTGCCTGATTCGACGCGGTCGCCCAGACCGGGCGTCTCGCGATGCTCGAGCACATGAACGCCTGTCACCATGCCGGTCGTCTCGATACCAACCAGTATGCGGATCGGCCCGGAGTAGCCATCACGGGCGCTGACAACAAAAAGTGCGGCAACGGGCTCCGTCTTCGCATAGACGCGATAGATAATCGCGGCGTCTGTGCCGGGCAGGTCGTGGGGTGGTGGCACTACGATCTTCGATTCCGTGACGCCGCTGTCGAAAAACAGCCCCGACAATGCGGGTTGAAGGCTGCGCTCGAGCCAGGCCTTTTCATTCGCGTCGATGCGTTCTTCCGTCGATTGATACGTCAACGCGACGAGCGATGTGCAAATAGCTGCGATCACCGCGAGCGTTACGCCGCTCTTTACAATTGAGGAATCGTTCACGAATTGCCACCATTCTTGCCATGACCGACGATGTGGGGTCGGGTTAGCAGGTCGATGGCCGGTACGGCCATATTCATGATCAAAACGGCGAAGGCGACGCCGTCGGCATAGCTTCCCCATGTTCGTATGCAGTAGATGAGCAAACCGATGCCAAAACCATAAACGAGCCTTCCCTTTGGGCTGGTCGCGGCCGACACCGGGTCCGTTGCGATATAAAACGCGCAAAGGATGGTGGCGCCACCAAACAGATGGAATCCCGGACTGGGCTGGCTGCCGGGATCAACCAGATACATGATCGTCGCCGGGGCGAGTAAACCGACGCCGACGGCCACGGGGATATGCCAGCGAATGATTTTCTTGATCAACAACCAGAAGCCGCCTATCGCAAGGAAGTTGCCAATCCATTCCCAGCCGCGACCACCGAAGTCGCCGATAATTGGATTCGCCCGTACTTCACTGACAGTGCGCATTCCATTCAGACCGGATTTCATGACGTCCAGCGGTGTTGCTCGGCTGACGGCATCAAATCCCAGCATATCGGGTAGCGAGCCTGTCAGTGTGAACGTAAGGGTCTGCAGTACGGAGAGGTACTCGTAGTCGATATCGCCCATCCGCGGCGCCGTCCATAAATTCAGATGCATCGGGAAGGCAATGAGAATTACGACATAGCCCGCCATCGCCGGGTTGAAAATATTGAATCCGAGACCGCCGTACAGATGTTTCGCAACCACGACCGCGAAAAGCGCGCCCGTCGCGGTGACCCACCAGGGAGTGAGTGAGGGCAGGGCAAAGACGAGCAACACTGCGGTGAGCAAAGCACTAAAGTCGCTTAAGGCAACTTCGGGCGGTCGATCGCGCAGACGCATCACCAGGTACTCGCCGCCGACGGCAAAAATTGACGCAACCAGCAAGTTGAAGATAAAGCCGGGTCCAAAGAACCAGACGTGTGCGATGGCTGCAGGAACCAGGGCAGCCAGGACCTGCAGCATCATGGACGGGACGGCGACCCTGGCCGACCAGTATGGCGATTGGCGTCTCGTGAACTCCACGCTCAGTCGTCCTCGCTCTTTTGTTGCTTGCGTTTCATGATCTCTGCAATAGCTTCCGGTCCGGCCCGCCTCGCCGATTCTTTTTGACGCATGAGTTCGGCTTCTCGCTCCTGTTTTTCCCTTTCGAGCCGCGAGTTGCGTGCTTCAAATCGCGCCCGGGCACGCACTGCGCGCGCCTTTTCGTCCGCCAGTTCCTGAATGCGGCCTTTGGCGATGCGGAAATTGGCCGTCAACGGGATATGGCTGGGGCACACAAGGTCGCAGCAGCCGCACTCTATGCAGTCGAGCAAGCCGAAGTCCCGCAGCTTGTCTTCATTGTCCGCGCGGGCATGCCAGAAAAGCTGTTGCGGCAACAACTGAACCGGGCAGACCGATGCGCAGTCGCCGCAACGGATACAGGCCAGCTCCCGTCCCGAGAAAGAGGTCTTCAAGACCGCCAGAATAGAATTTGTCGCTTTGACAAGCGGAACACGATCGGTGCTGATCGATTTACCCGTCATTGGTCCGCCTACAAACAGGTGATCGGCGCGATCTGCATAGCCGCCGGTAAACTCGACGATATCCGCAATCGTTGTTCCGATACGTGCCCGAACGTTCATTGGCTGGGCGATACCGTCGCCTGCAACAGTCGTAACGCGCGATATCAGGGGTTCTTGATTCACGATCCAGTCATGAATCGCGGCAGCAGTGCCAACGTTTTGGACCAGGCAGCCGACATCAGTAGGCAGCCCACCGCTCGGTACCTCGCGATTGGTGACCAGCTGCACAAGTTGGTCTTCGCCGCCCGACGGAAAGATTGTAGGTACCTGTTTTAGTACGAATCGCGCATCATCGAGCTCAGTCATAGCCGTGGCAAGGCTGTCCAGTGCCTCCGGCTTGTCGCTTTCAAGAACGACGTAGCAGGATTCGATTTGCAAAGCATGCATCAGAACCTGGGCGCCGCTCAGGATTTCCATTGCACGCTCGCGCATCAGCATGTCGTCGCAGCTGATATAAGGCTCGCACTCGACACCGTTAAGGATAAGGTACTCGGTGCTGCAGGTGCGCGCCTGCATGAGCTTCTGCGCCGTCGGGAACACGGCACCACCCAGTCCGACGATGCCGCCCCGCAATATCTGCTTTAACAACTCCTCAGGCTGAAGCTCGGCATAGGGTGCCTGGTCATCTACTGCCACTGATCGATCTTCGCCGTCGCACTCAATGATAATGCACGGCGCGCTGTCGCCGCGGCGTTGTGACACGGGCCAGGGTTCGATGGCGACCACTGTGCCTGACGAGGAGGCGTGCACGGGTGCTCCGAGTGTGCCTTCCGGGTCTGCGAGCAGCTGTCCTTTCAAAACGTAATCGTCGGCCGCAACAACAGGCTGTGCAGGGTCACCGACGTGTTGTGTGATGGGCAGAATCAGTTGCGCCGGCAGTGGCACCTCACGGATCGCCCCATTCGTCGAGGCAGCCTTGTGGCCGGGCAGGCGCAAGCCGCCGTGCAGCTTGCCAAGGTCATAGGTTGGTGCACTCATGGAAGCGAGGTCATGCTGATGCAGTCCACAGGACACGGCGCGATGCAGAGCTCGCACCCGGTGCATTCGCTTTCAATAACAGTGTGCATGAAGTGTTGGGCGCCGATGATCGCATCGACCGGACAGACGTTGCGGCAATGCAGACAACCGATGCAAAGTGATTCATCAATTACGGCGACCGCGGGCTCGGGCGCTTTTTCAAGTGACTGAGCTTCGCGGCCCAGCAGTTTCGCGAGGCGCTGCATCGTTGCCTCACCACCAGGCGGACAAAGGTTGATTGGCACGGCGTCCTCAACGATGGCTTCGGCGTAAGGTCGACAACCCGGGTAGCCGCATTGCGCGCACTGTGTTTGCGGTAGCAGCTCATTGACTTGTTCGGTGAGTTCGCCGCTTCTGCGCGGCAGTCGTCGCGATGCAAGGCTGAGCAGCAGGCCAGCAATCAGCGCAATGAGGGTTATTGTCGTTATGGGTATCCACATAGTCGGCCATCTATGGTCGGGCCATTCCCGAAAACCCCATAAATGCCAAAGACATCATTCCGGCAGTCATCAGGGCGATAGCGGTGCCCCTGAAAGGCACGGGAACATCGGCAACCTCAAGACGTTCGCGAATAGCGGCAAACATCACAAGCACCAGGGCGAAGCCGACCGACGCACCGAAACCGTAGAAAACAGATTGTACGAAGCCCTTCGATTGCTGCACGTTCAACAGTGCGACGCCGAGCACGGCGCAATTGGTCGCGATCAGCGGAATGTAGATACCGAGAACCTGCTCGAGTAGCGGGCTCATACGGCGCACCATGATCTCCGTAAACTGCACGCTCGCAGCAATGACCAGGATGAAGCTGATGGTGCGCAGATAGGCCAGGTCGAGTGGCACGAGCACGTACTGATGCAAGAGATAGGCGGTCGCCGAGGACAGCGTGAGGACAAAGGCGGTGGCCAGTGACATGCCGGCGGCGGCTTCCAGATTACGAGATACACCAAGAAACGGACACAGACCGAGAAAACGGACCAGAACAAAATTGTTGACCAGGACGGTGCTGATGAGGATGACAATGAGTTCGGTCATGCGGGTATTGTAAGGGAAACGCGGAGCAAAGTTTTCGCTGCGCGTCTCCCGGAGTCAAAGGTCAACTGACGTAACTCAACGAGTGCTTTCGCTCGCTTACTTGACGCGCATGCCGGGCTGCGCACCGTCATCGGGCGACAGCAGGAAGATATCGGATCCACCGGGGCCGGCGGCGAGAACCATGCCCTCGGAGACACCGAACCGCATCTTGCGCGGCGCAAGGTTAGCGACCACGATAACGTGCCTGCCGACCAGGCTCTCCGCCTCGTAGGCAGCCTTGATACCGGCGAAAACCTGGCGCTTGTTGTCGCCGACATCGAGTGTCAAAGCGAGCAGCTTGTCCGCGCCGTCGACGGCTTCTGCTTTCTCGATGCGGGCAATACGCAGATCGATCTTCATGAAATCGTCGATGCTGATTGTGTCGTCGTCTACTGTAGCTTCTGGCACTGGGGTACTCTCCCGGGACTGCTCGACCATGCGCTGAACCTGCTCGGCTTCCACGCGCGTCAATAGTGGCTGGAACCGCGGCAGTTCTTTGGCGAGCAATGGCGAACCGGCATCGCTCCACTGCCAGGTGTTTTCGGCGAGGTATTCGCGCGCGCTCGCCGCCACCGCCGGGATAACCGGCGTAAGGTAAATCATCAGACTGCGGAACATGTTCAGGCCCTGCGTACAAACCAGCTGTACTTCATCCTGGCGCTCCGGGTCCTTGATCATGAGCCACGGCTTGTGGTCATCGATGTAGCGATTCGCTTTGTCAGCAAGCGCCATGATCAATCGCATTGCCTTGGAATACTCACGGCGTTCATAGTGCTCGGCAATAGCGTCCGCGGCCTCATCGAACTCCGAAAACAACGCCTGGTCGGGCAAACGATCAGCCAGACGACCTTCAAAGCGTTTGCTGATAAAGCCGGCGCAGCGGCTTGCTATGTTGATCAGCTTGCCAACGAGGTCGGAATTAACGCGCGCTATGAAGTCCTCGAGATTCAGGTCGATATCTTCGATTGTCGGACCGAGTTTTGCCGCGTAGTAGTAGCGCAGAAAGCTCGGATCGAGGTTGTCGAGATAGGTGCGCGCCTTGATGAACGTGCCGCGCGACTTCGACATCTTCTGGCCGTCGACCGTGAGAAAGCCGTGTACGAAGACGCTGCTCGGCGTGCGAAAGCCGGATCCCTCGAGCACTGCCGGCCAGAACAGCGTGTGGAAATACATGATGTCTTTGCCGATGAAGTGGTAAAGCTCCGCATCGCTGCCCGGGCGCCAGTAGTCATCGAAGTCCAGGTCATCGCGACGATCGCTCAGCTGCTTGAAGCTGGCCATGTAGCCGACCGGCGCGTCCAGCCAGACGTAGAAATACTTGTCTTTTGTACCCGGTATGCGAAAGCCGAAGTAGGGCGCATCGCGGGAGATGTCCCAATCCTGCAAGCCGGCTTCGAACCACTCGTCGAGCTTCGCCCGCACGTTGCGGTCAAGCGTCGCCTCATTCATCCAGGCCCGCAGGCGGTCTTCATACTGGCTCAGCCGGAAAAAATAGTGCTCGGATTCGCGCCTCACCGGCGGTGTGCCAGAGATGACGGAAACGGGATTGATCAAATCCGCCGGCGTGTAGGTCTTGCTGCAGTTCTCGCAGGCGTCGCCATACTGGTCCTCTGTTTTGCAGAAGGGACAGGTGCCGCGGACGAAACGATCTGGCAGAAAAATACCTTCCTTCTCATCGTACGATTGCTCAATCGTCTTTGTATAGATGTCGCCGGCGTCGCTCAGCGCGGCGTACATCTGCCCTACGATGGCCTCATTTTCATCCGAGTGGGTGGTATGAAAATTATCAAACTCGATACCGAAATCGGCAAAGTCGTTTACGAACTCCTCCGAATAACCTTGAGTCAGTGCCTCGGGCGTGATGCCGAGTTCCCTGGCCTTCAGCATGATCGGCGTGCCGTGTGCGTCCGAGGCGCAAACGTACGTGCAGTCGTGTCCGCGCAGCTTCTGGAATCGTACCCAGATGTCGGTCTGGATGTATTCAACCAGGTGCCCCATATGCGGCGAACCGTTCACATAGGGGAGAGCGCTCGTGACTAGGATCTTTCTGGTCTGGGACATTGCGGGTGGCTTCGAATTGGCAGTGGCCGCGATTATGCCATGGGTCAGCGCGGACTGTAGCGGCAATAGTGCCTGAGGCTATTCTTCTTTGGTTTCGCGGACGCTTTCGAATTTCGCCTTGTTGTTGGCCTGCTGGTAGGCCTCCTGGCCCGTTACACGACCCTTGTTGACAAGCTCCATCAACGCGCCATCCATGGACTTCATGCCGACATTGCCACCGCTCTGAATTGCTGTTTCAAGCTGATCCAGCTTGCCCTGGCGGATCAGATTCGAGATGGCCGGCGTGTTGATCATGATTTCCAGTGCCGCCACTCGTCCGGGTTTGTCGCTGGTCGGCAGGAGCTGTTGAGACACGACCCCGCGCAGCGACGTCGAGATCATTGTGCGGATGTGGCTCTGTTTGTCGGCGGGGAAGGAGTTAATAATACGATCGACCGTCTGTGCGGCGCCGTTGGTGTGCAGGGTGCCCATGACGAGGATGCCCATTTCCGCCGCCGTAACCGCAATGCTGATTGTTTCAAGATCGCGCATTTCGCCGACCAGCACTACATCCGGATCTTCACGCATGGCGGAATGCAGCGCTTCGGCAAAGCTCGGGCTGTGCACGCCGACCTCGCGCTGGCTGATGAGGCAGCCCTGGGCCTTGTGGACAAACTCGATCGGGTCTTCAATCGTCAGTATGTGGCCTTTGAGCCGCTTGTTCATTGCGTCGATCATCGCGGCTAGCGTTGTTGATTTCCCTGAGCCGGTCTTGCCGGTCACCAGGATCATGCCCTGGGTGTACTTGCACAGATCGTGAATTACGCTGGGCATATTCAGATCGACGAGCGTCAACGCTGTCGATGGGATCGCACGAAAAATCGCGCCAATGCCGTTAAGGTGACGAAAAGCGTTTACGCGAAACCGTGATACGTCCGGGATTTCGTAGGCGAAATCTACGGCGTCCTCGTTATCGAAGGTGCGCCTCGTGATGCCGTCCATAATTTCATAGAGAATCTGCTCGGCCATGTCCGTAGTCAGAGTCTCTTTTCTGATGACTCTGAGAATGCCGTGCACGCGTGCGCGCACCGGGTCACCCGAAACGAAATGCAAGTCCGATGCGTTGAGCTTCAGCGCTTCTTCGAGGTATTGATTAATTTGCGCCATCGCCCGTCTTATCCTTCGCTAGCGTCGAGCACTTGAACCGTTTCGGTATTGGTAACAAAGCGCTGGAATTTCTTTTTATCATTGGCAAATCGGATAGCGTCGTCCGCATCAATCTCCTTCGCCTGAATCGCGTCGAGCAATGCGTGGTCCAGCGCCTGCATGCCGACGTTTTTGCCGGTCTGAATCTGCGACGGGATCTGGTGGGTCTGATCGGTTGTGATCAGCTTGGCGATAGCGCGGCTGTTGACCAATATCTCAAGGACCGCTCGTCGGCCGCGCCCGTCTGGAGTCTTGACCAGCACCTGCGTGACCACTGCCTTGAGACTCATCGACAGGAAGCCCTTGGTCTGCTCGCGCAGCTCGCCGGGGAGGGCGTCAATGATTCGGTCAATAGTCTTTACGGCGCCGGTGGTATGCAGGGTGCCGAGAACCAGGTGGCCAGTCTCTGCTGCTGTCATCGCCATCGAAATCGTCTCCGCATCGCGCAACTCGCCAACCAGTATCACGTCCGGATCCTCGCGCATGGCTGATCGCACACCGTCTGCAAAGCTCTTTACATGGGTGCCAACCTCGCGCTGGATGACCTGGCAGTTCTTGCTTGGATGCACGAACTCGATTGGGTCTTCGAGACTGATGATGTTCAGGTTTCGAGTCTCGTTGAGGTGGTCAATCATTGCGGCAAGTGTCGTCGACTTACCCGTACCGGTGGATCCTGTCACCAGAACCATGCCCTGGTGATAGTCACAGAATTTCTTCAATATCGGCGGCACACCCAGTTCATCGAGTTTGGGTACGTTGCCGGGAATATTCCGGAACACGGCGCCGATTCCGGTTTCCTTGCGAAACACGTTGACGCGAAATCGACCGCTGTCCTCACCTACGTAGGAGAAGTCAAGGTCGTGACCTTCCGCGAGGCGGTCCTTCTGCTTATTGGTCAGTACTTCGGTGATATAGGTTTCAAGTTCGGTGTCCGTCAACTGTCTGAACTTGATTGGCATCAGGTCGCCATTCATTCGCAGCATCGGCGGTACGCCGACTGCCAGGTGCACGTCAGAGCAGCCTTGGGCGAGTCCGAGTTTCAGGAATGCATCGATACGTGCCATAAGCCGTCCCTAATTCGCAATTGCGTCAAGCGCTTCCGTAAGTTCGTCCATAGACTGGTAGCGTTTCGATTTATCCACGGACATCGCTTTGATGATCAGCTCCGCAAAATCATCGTTGATTTCCGCGTTTATTTCCTGGCAGTGCTTGGCTTTGCCCTGCACGTGCTGATACATCACGGACATATGATCACCGCGGCTGTACGGCGGAATTCCGGTTGCCATCTCATACATAATGACACCGACACTGTATATATCAGCCGTAACGTCCACCTTCTTGCCCAATATCTGCTCAGGCGCCATGTACTTCGGTGAACCGATAACGTAACCCGTCTTAGTCAACTGGGTATCGCCGCTACTTGCCGCCGCAGCAACACCGAAGTCCACGATCTTCAGCAGACCTTCATCGTTGACGAGTATATTAGCTGGCTTCAGATCGCGGTGAATGACTCCAGCCTGGTGTGCGACCGCCATGCCGGCTGCGATATCACGCGAAAAGCGCAGTACTTTCTCAAGGGGCATTGGCTTGTTGTCGGGGATCTCGCCCGACAACGTGTGCGATGGGAAAAACTCCATCGAAATGGCGTAGCAGCCCTGCAGCTTCAGGAAGTCATAAATGCGAATGATGTTCCGATGCGTGATCTTACGAGAGTAGCGCAGCTCATGAACAAAACGCTTCATCATTTCTTCATCTGAGGAAACGTTCGGGTTCAAGAACTTGAGGATCAGCTGCTCATCGACGACCTCGTCTTCCATCAGCAGTACCGTACCGAATGCACCCTTGCCAATTTTCTCGATGTACTTGTAACGGCCATCGATGACGTCGCCCGGGTTGAGCTTTGTGATGTCCAGGATGGGCTCGCCGACAGCGACGGGTGCACCCTCCGCCTCGGGCACTTCCTCAGGCTTGGCGGCTTCGGCAATTTGGGCTGCTTGTGCCGCGAGCAGTTCGTCGAGCTCATCATTCTCAAGGAGCAGCGTCTTGGTATGCGCGGCAATTTTCTCGGCGCGAACATTTTCTTCCAACACCGTTTCTGAATAGCGGGCGTCGAGATCTTTCAGCGCCTTGCTGGCAACGTTGATTATGGTTGCGTCTTCGGATTGCTGAATCTTTTTCAACAGGCCGCGAATTGATTCCGCATGGGTGTCGTCCGAAAGATGCGCCAGAGCCTTGATAGCTTCAATCTGGATTTCACGCTCCGGACGTTTTAGCAGCGGCATGATCTTGCTGAGATGCGTCGCGTTACCAAGTTTGCTGAGTGCCCGAATTACGACGGTGTCCGTTTTGCTGTCCTTGCCCAGCATACTCTCTAGCTTGGGTACCGCTTTGGTGTCGCCGATTTTCGACAGCGCATCGACAGCGCGCTCGCGTACCCACCAATCTGTGTCATCGGTGGCCTTGATCAGGTGGTCGACAGCGCGTGAATCCTTGGTTGCGTTTAGAATCTCGATCGCTGTGCGTCGAATATCCTCGTCCTTGTCGTTGATCAACGTGACGACAGAATCAACGACTTTGGGTCCGCCTATCTCCGCCAGCGCGTCTCCGGCACGTGAACGAACCCACCAGTCGTCGTCTTTGATCGCGGCTAGCAGATCCTTGACAGAGCTGGCGTCGCCTATCTCGTTGAGTACCTCGACCGCGGCGCGGCGTGCGTATTCCGATTCATCCTTCAGTGCGTTGACAAGGTATTTTACGGTATCCGGATGGTTGGCCTTGATCAGTACGTCGACCGCCTTGTTCTGTACGTCGAGGTCAGGGTCGGTGAGGACGGCAGCTATTTTGTCTACGTTGATGTTGCCGCCGCGATTGCCCAGCGCAGACAACGCTGCGCTGCGCACCATCTTGTTCGGATCCTTCAGCTGAATCTCGAGGGCGTTGTTGATTTCGGGTTTGTCGAACTTGGCCAGCAGATGCATCAGATGCATCTTGATAACCGCGTCTTTGCCGCCCATGCGCGCTATCAAGTCAGGGACCATGTCCGGTTTGATGATCTCTTCGATAATCTTGAAGATTGCTGCCTTTTCCTTGGTTTCACATTCGTAGGCCCTGCGCAGCAAATCATGCACGCTAAGGTCCTGCTTGTGTACGCGAAGCACCTCAATAAGCGCGCCTTTGGATACTTCGTCGTCATCGAAAAAGTCGAGCAAGTTGTTGGGGTTGTAAACGGTACTGCTTGATAGCGCCCAGGCCGTACCTGACACGACCCGTTCGTTGCCGTCCGCCAGCCCTTCGCGGTAACTGTCGAGGTTCTTGTCATTGACCAGGTCGCCAAGAATGTCGACGAGGACCATCGTGTGGCTCTTGTCCGACATGGCAAGCGCGTCGATAATTTTCGGCACAGCCCGGTTGCCCGCCTTCTTGAGCTTCGTCACGATCTTCTGCGCCGGTGCCGAGGCGGGGTCTTCCTGGGCAACCAGCTGGGTAATCAGCTGGTCAGAGCGAAATGAGGCGAGAAAGCTCATCGTGCGAAGCTGTCCAGGCCTGAAATGAACAACAGCCGGTCGCCGATTTGGGCGGCGCGTGCCATCCCTGCGGTCAACATAATCCTTCTTGATTTTCTAGCTAACGCCAATTCGTGTGCCGCTCTTGCCCAAGCTGTACTGGTCGATCGAAACCGGGCATTACAACCACGGCTACGGTGACCATATCCTCCCGAGGCGGCATTATGCCACATCGGACTCCGCACATTGCCCGCCATTGCTGGCTTTCAGCAAATTTCGCCGATTTGGCGGAGATCGTCAAAAACGCCCTCGTTCTGGTCGCAGCTCCGCTACAATGTGCCTCCGAAACTCGCCACTGAGCGAGGTTTCGTTCCCGAATTTTACCTAATGCAAGCGAGCGAAGTGTGACGGCGTCAACAGATTCAGATGTGAGCAAGTTCCTAAATTCCATCGAGTTATCGGAAGTAGGCCAGAAACTGGGCGAGGTCGCTCAGGTACGCGACGTGGGCCGCTCAGGCGACCTGATCAGAGCGACTATTGCGCTTGGATTTCCCTGCAAGAGTGCGCATGCGGCGATACGAGAACAGATCGAAGCTGCTCTGCGGGCCGAGACTGGCGCGACTCGTTTCGAAATTTCCCTGGAGACACGGATTATTCGGCACGCCGTGCAGGGGAATGTGAAGCCGCTTAAGGCCGTCAAGAACATCATCGCGGTGGCATCGGGCAAGGGCGGGGTCGGCAAGTCGACCGTCTCTGCGAACATTGCACTCGCGCTGGCGGCCGAGGGTGCATCGGTCGGCGTGCTGGATGCGGATATTTACGGTCCAAGTCAGCCGCACATGCTGGGCATCGTTGGTCAACAGCCAGTCAGCGAGGATGGCAAAACCATGCTGCCGCTGCGGGCTTACGGGCTGCAGATCATGTCCATCGGGGCCCTGGTCGACCCGGATCAGCCTATGGTCTGGCGAGGGCCCATGGTCACGTCGGCCTTGAGTCAGTTGACGCACCAGACGCAGTGGCAGGATCTCGACTATCTGATCGTCGATATGCCGCCAGGTACCGGCGATATTCAGCTCACGCTGGCACAGCAGGTGCCGGTGTCCGGCGTGGTAATCGTTACGACGCCGCAGAAAATTGCGACGATCGATGCGCGCAAGGGGCTGGCAATGTTCCGCAAGGTGTCGATATCCGTTCTCGGCGTCATTGAGAACATGAGTACCCACATCTGTTCCGAATGCGGTCACGAAGAGCCAATTTTCGGCGCAGGCGGCGCACTCAAGATCAGCCAGGATTTTGGGGTGCGCCTGTTGGGCCAGCTGCCGTTGAGCTCTCGCGTGCGTGAACAAACGGACAGCGGCAAGCCAACGATGGTCGCTGAGCCAGACTCGGCCGCTGCCAAAGCGTATCGCGAGGCGGCCTGGAGGATCGGCGCCGCCCAGGCGGCAGAAAAAACCGATCATAGTTCGAAATTCGGCACCATTGTGGTCGAGGGAAGCGCATGAGCATCAAAGCTGATCACTGGATACGTCGCATGGCGACGGAACACGGCATGATCGAGCCGTTCGAGCCCGGCCAGGTACGTGAGAATGACGGCGGCAAGATCGTCAGCTATGGCACGTCGAGCTATGGCTACGATGTTCGCTGTTCGGATGAATTCAAGATTTTTACCAACATCAATTCGGCCGTGGTTGACCCGAAGGCTTTTGATGCGACGAGTTTCGTCGACCTGCAAAACGACGTTTGTGTCATTCCGCCAAACTCCTTTGCGCTTGCACGCACGATTGAGTTTTTTCGCATCCCGCGCACGGTGCTGACCATATGCCTTGGCAAGTCTACCTATGCGCGTTGCGGGATTATCGTCAATGTCACGCCGCTCGAGCCAGAATGGGAAGGGCACGTGACGCTGGAGTTTTCCAATACGACCCCGCTGCCGGCGAAGATCTACGCTAACGAAGGTGTGGCGCAAATGCTGTTTCTGGAGTCTGACGAGGTCTGCGAGACCTCCTACAAGGACCGCGGCGGAAAATACCAGGGCCAGACCGGCGTAACCCTGCCGAAAGCCTGAGTCTGTTCGGCAAACGTCCCATGCGCGGACGCAGGGTGCAGCTAGATTCTGTTTCCGGCGCTATCGAATGTCTGCACGATCGGATTGTCGGCCACAGCGCCATCGATCCACGTTCGTCCGTCGCGAAATTCAACACGCCCCTCGCCGACCCAGCCTGCGGCCTCGGGATAGATCTGATGCTCGATTGCCTGCACGCGTTCGGCAAGCTGCTCGGCCGATTCGTCAGCCACAACCGGCAGGCGCCCTTGCAGGATACGCGGACCGCCATCGAGTTCCTCGGTTACGAAGTGCACGGTGCTGCCGTGCCATCCGTCGCCGGCATCCAGCACGCGCTGATGTGTGTTGAGGCCCGGGTAAGCCGGTAACAGGGCGGGGTGGATATTCAGAATCCGGCCGGCATAGTGCGCCACGAAGTCGGCACTCAATATGCGCATGAAACCCGCGAGTACCAGCAACTCGGGTTGCCATTTGTCGAGCTGCTCGGCAACCGCCCGATCGAAGCTCCGTCGGTCGGCGTAGTGTGCATGCTCGATACAGCTCGTCGGGATTCCGGCATCCTGGGCCCGAACAAGCCCGAAGGCGTCGGCCTTGTTGGACAGAACAACTGCCAGATCGAGGTTCAGACGGCAGCCGGCAACGGCATCAATGAAAGCCTGCAGATTGGTACCCGACCCCGAAATCAGGATCGCGGTTTTGCAGCGACTGGTCATCCGACGTAGCGCGTCGTCCGGTGGCCGGCCACGACGCGACCCAGATGCCAGGCCCGTTCACCCTGGTCCTCCAACAAAGCGATGGCTGCATCAACATCGCTTTCTCCGACGACGGCAACCATGCCCACGCCGCAGTTGAAGGTGCGGCGCATTTCGGAGGTTTCTATGTTGCCGTGCTCCGCGAGCCAATCGAACACCGGACCTGGCTGCCAGCTGGCAGTATCAATCTCGGCGTCAAGTTCACCATGCAGGATGCGCGGGATATTCTCCGTGATACCGCCGCCCGTGATGTGGGCCAGCCCCTTGACCGGCAGCGCCTGGATCAAGGCAAGAACCGACTTCACGTAGATACGTGTTGGCGCGAGCAGACGCTGCTCCGCCGGTTCGCCGTCTATGCTGACATGGCCTGCGCGGGCGAGCACCTTGCGAATCAACGAGTAACCATTCGAATGCGGGCCACTCGAGGCAATGCCGACAAGCGCATCCCCTTCGCGTACGGCGCTGCCATCAATTAGTTGCGCGCGCTCTACGGCTCCTACCGTAAAGCCGGCCAGGTCGTATTCGCCGTCCGCATACATGTCCGGCATTTCCGCCGTCTCACCGCCGATCAGCGCAGCTCCTGCCTGCAGGCAGCCTTCGGCAATGCCACTGATTACGGACTCTGCGACCGTGTTATCCAGCTTTCCACAGGCGAAATAGTCGAGAAAAAACAATGGCTCGGCACCCTGTACGAGTACATCGTTGACGCACATAGCCACCAGGTCAATGCCAATGGTGTCGTGCCGGCCGAGGTGCTGCGCCAGCATCAGCTTGGTACCAACGCCATCCGTGCCGGAGACCAGCACCGGTTCTCTGAAGCGGTCCGGAGGTAATGCGAATAGCCCGCCAAAACCGCCGATGCCGGATATGACCTCGGGGCGCCGTGTGCGCCTGACAAGGGGCTTGATACGCTCCACGAGCGCGTTGCCGGCATCGATGTCGACGCCTGCGTCTTTGTAAGTAAGAGGTTTATTGGTCATTTTTGGGTGGCATACTCTGCGAGGGCGATATAATAGTGCTTAGTTCCTGATGGGGATACCACCCTTGCAAAAAACTCGAATTTTTCAAGCCGCTGGACGGCCGGCGGGCTTGCTCTACCTTATGCTGATCGCGTTTTCTGTCGGCCTTGTGCTGCCGGCAGTAGCGTCTGCGGTCGAAGTGCCAACGCTGTATACCGCCGAGGTGCCGCTCGATCCGGATGCGGATAATCCGCGAGGTGATGCCTATGAGTTGGCTCTGAGGGAGATTCTGACACGTGTATCCGGCGCCGCGCTGGCGGATAATCCGCTTGCCGTCGAGGAGCTGTTTCCGGACCCGGCCGCTTATGTCATTCAATTTCGCCCGGGCACGGACGACACGCTGTGGGTTTCATTCGACGGGCAGGCGGTTGAACAGACATTGCGCAGCGCAGGACAAACCGTTTGGGGCGGTGATCGGCCGCTGACGCTGGTATGGCTGGCCGTGGATTGGGGGCAAGGGAGACGCGAGATTATCGGCGCAGACGATCCCGAAGGCAGTCAGGGAAGCGGTCGTTCCATCGACCTTAACCAACGTCTCCGCGAGCGTGTTCTCGCAATTGCGGAGAAACGCGGCTTACCGCTGGTCTTTCCTCTGCTCGACACGACAGATTTGCAGGGTGTCACTTTCAGCGACATCTGGGGTGGTTTCAACGAGCGCATTATCGATGCATCAAAGCGCTACGACGCAAACTCCATCCTGATTGGCCGCATCCGTCCATCACCGAGCCGTCGAGAAAACTGGAGTTATTTTTTTGGCGGCGCAGAGCGTAGCTGGAATGGGCCGCCGGAAGTCATCGTCGCGCAACTGGCGGATTTGCTGGCGGCGGAGTTTGCGGTCGGAGGCAATGCGCCGATCGAAACTGTCGCACTGAACGTATCGGGTATTCAGACGGTGGAGGCCTACGGCTCATTGCAAAAAATGTTGGCCGGCGCCAGTGCTGTCGAGAGTTTCATGATTACAGAGGTAGTCGGTGATCGTGTGAGCTACCGCGTTGACGTTCGCGGTGGAGCGGATCGACTTGGCCGCGCGCTCCGCTTTAACGGGCTTGTGGAGCAGGACGTCATAGCCCGTTTCGGCGAGACTCAGCTCGACGAATACTCGGCGCTTGAGTTCTTTTACAGCCCCTGAGACTGACGCGTATGTCTCTGAGTTGGTTACCCAATGCCGTTTCGCTGCTGCGTATTGCGCTCGTCGCGCCGATACTCATGTTCATTCTGGACGGCCGCTTCGCGTGGGCACTGGCGCTGTTCTTTGTTGCCGGCTTTTCAGACGGTGTCGATGGCTATCTGGCGAAGCGCTTTGACTGGCACACGCGGCTGGGCGCCTTGCTCGACCCTGTTGCGGACAAGCTGCTGGTCGCCGGGACATTTATCACGCTGGCATACACGCAGCACATTCCCGTCTGGCTCGCCGCAGTCGTGATCCTGCGTGACGTCATAATTGTCGGTGGCGCGACAGTTTACAACTTCGTCGTAAAACCACTGCAAGGCGAGCCCACCAGAATCAGCAAATTAAATACAGCGCTGCAGCTATTGTTCCTGCTCTTCGTACTGAGTCGCGCGGGCTTTGGCTGGCCAGACAAGATTTCAATAACGGTGCTCGGCGCATCGGTTCTTATTACTGTGGTCATCAGTGGCGTAGACTATGTCTGGTCCTGGTCAAATCGAGCACGTACAGGTAAATAAATATGC
Source organism: uncultured Gammaproteobacteria bacterium (assembly GCA_963760395.1). GTDB lineage: Bacteria > Pseudomonadota > Gammaproteobacteria > Steroidobacterales > Woeseiaceae > UBA1847. Next base: position 195,962 of record CAVXCX010000004.1, on the reverse strand, counting down.
AGACTGATCTACGACTTAACTGGCTCATTGCAATTGCGCTGACGGGCTGGGTGTTCTATCTGCTGGCACCGGTCTTGACGCCCTTTGTCGCGGCCGCGCTGCTAGCCTATATGGGCGACCCCCTGGCGGACCGGATGCAGAAGCTAAAGATGCCTCGCACCGTGGCAGTCGTCGCTGTATTCCTGATCACCTTTGTTGTGCTTGCATTGCTGGTACTGCTCGTTGGTCCATTGATAAAGACGCAGGTCGGCGCGCTATTTCAGGCATTGCCCGATATTGCTCATAAAGTGGAGCAGGTGTGGTTGCCGTCAGTTACCGGCTGGCTAAATCTTGACGCTGGTGAGGATGTGGGTATTGGACCTTTTCTCGCGCGCTACAGCGATATGGTGGGTAGCTGGAGCGGCAAGATCCTGCTTTCCGTTAGCAGGTCCGGCGGCGCGCTTGCGGCGGCGGTGCTCAGCTTGTTTCTCGTTCCCATTCTTACTTTTTATCTGCTGCGTGACTGGGACAATATCCTTGTCCACATTGGCGCCCTGATCCCAGAGAGTCAGCGAGACACGGCGTTGAAACTCGCTCGGGATACAGATGAGGTGTTGAGTGCATTTCTGCGTGGACAGATTCTTGTCATGGCGGCACTGGCGACGATCTATTCAATCGGCCTCGGCCTGGTTGGACTGAAATTCGCGGTCGCGATCGGCGTGGTCTCCGGTCTTGTCAGTTTTGTTCCGTACCTGGGCTTTGTGTTCGGCATTGCGCTTGCGGGACTAACGGTTGCGTTAGAGCCGAACCCGCTGTGGCAACTGGTCGGCGTCGTTGCAACATTCTCCATTGCGCAATTTATCGAGGGTTCCGTGCTGACGCCGAAACTGGTTGGCGATCGCATTGGATTGCATCCGGTGATCATCATATTCGCGGTTGCCGCCGGCGGCCAGTTGTTCGGTTTCTTTGGAATACTGCTGGCACTGCCAGCGGCAGCGGTCTTGTCTGTACTGGTGCGTTTCGCGTTCGACCGCTACCTCAAGGAACATCCCGAGGCACTCGTAGTGCTTGACGAAGAATGACTCAGCTCGCGTTACCGTTGCGCCTCGCTGATCACGCTGTGTTCGCGAGTTTTTTCGATCGTGGCAATGAATCGCTCGTGGCGACACTGCACGATGTCGCCCGCGGAATTGCCGATGGCGCCGGTTGCTGGTTGTGGGGTGGCGCCGCGACTGGCAAGACTCATTTGTTGCAGGCTGTCTGTGAGTCAGCGGGCGACCGCTCCGTGTACGTTCCGCTGTCTATGTTCGTCGAGGCAGGGCCACTAATTCTCGACGGATTGGAAACCCGCGAACTCGTTTGCATTGACGATATTGAACTGATTGCTGGCGACCCGGACTGGGAGGCAGCGCTGTTCGCCCTCTGCAATCAGCTCTTCGATGCGGGCCGGCAGCTTGTAGTGGCCTCGAAGTCAGCGCCGCGCGAATGTCCCATCCAGCTCGCGGATCTCGCCAGTCGTTTGTCGCGATTGCCGGTCTTTCGCGTTCATACACTTGGTGACGCTGAGCGCGTCGAAGCGCTGCAATTGCGCGCCAGGCATCGTGGCCTCGACCTTCCCGACGACGCTGCCCACTATCTGCTGAGACGAAGCCGTCGTGATATGGCAAGCCTTTACGACCTGCTCGATAAGCTGGATCTCGAAGCGCTGCGCGCAAAGCGAAGGCTGACCGTGCCATTTGTGCGCGAGGTCATGCAGCTCTATGGCGGTGCGTCGAAACCCGATTAGTCGGCAAGTTTTTTCGCGATCTCCGCGACTCGCCGGCCTAGCGCACGGGCCAGTACTTTCTCATCTTCCGACAGTGCGTCGGGAGCACGATTCCAACTCACGTGAGTGGCACCGTACGGTGTGCCACCCGTCGTGGTCGTGGATAATTCCTCTTCCGTGTACGGCAGGCCCACGAGCAGCATTCCGTGGTGCAACAACGGCAGCGCCATAGTGAGCAATGTCGACTCCTGGCCACCGTGCAGCGAAGATGTGGACGCGAATACGCCTGCCGGTTTGCCAACCGCCGCACCTTTGAACCATTCGCCGACGGTACCGTCAAGAAAATGCTTCAGGGACGCGGACATGTTGCCAAAATTGGTCGGGCTGCCCATGACAAGCCCTGCGCATTCGCTCAAATCAGTGGGCGTAGCATACGGCGGTCCGGACTCGGGCACCGCGTCCTCAAGCGTTTCAGCAACGGCTGATACCCTGGGTACCGTGCGAAGGCGAGCGGCCATACCGCTGACGCTGTCGACACCGTGACAAACTTCTCGCGCGAGCGCTTCGGTCATACCTTTGTTTGAGTAGTACAGAACGAGAATGTCAGCCATCAGCGCAACAGTTCCTGTACGTTTTCCGGTGGTCGGCCCACAACCGCTTTGCCGGACTCCCGGTCTATCACGATGGGGCGCTGCAGCACGCGTGGGTGTGCTGACAGCCAGTTCGCCAGCGCCGCATCGTTCTCCAGGTCGGGAAGATCGCTGGCCTGCTTGAACTCATTCTCACTCTCACGCAGCAGACCGGACACGGGCGTTTTCAGTAGCTCGGCAAGCTCGAGTATTTCGGCGGCTGCCGGCGGGCTTTCAAGATACGGGATGATCGCCGGCTCGATGCCGGCGTCGGTCATTAATTGCAACGTTTTCCGCGACTTGGAGCAGCGCGGATTGTGATAGATCGTCAGTGTCATGCAGCCCCCTGGTCGTCTTCCCGAATTCGACCGCCAAACTTTAGCAGGCCGGGGCCGGCCCGTCAGTGATTCTCTGCGGCTTGACGCGATGCACCGCGGGTTGCTAGCGTTGGCAGGCTTCCCATAATAAGAATAAACGTGAATAACGCCGCATTAAGATCCCTTTCGCTGACCCTGACGCTTGCGACACTCGCATTTGTATCGGCGTGCGAAACCGCCCCGCCCGTGCAGGAAATGAGCGATGCACGCCAGGCTATTGCCGTGGCGAAGGAGGCGGGTGCCGCCGAAAAAGCCGCAATTCACCTGAAAGCCGCCGAAGTGTACCTGGAAAGCGCCGAGAAAAAGCTCAACGACCGGCAATACTCGCAGGCGAGGCGCGACGCAAAGCAGGCGAAAATGAAGGCGCTGGACGCCTTGAAGGCGACAGAATCTCCGTCGGAATCGGCGGAGGACGACGACAAATAGGCTCGGTGCTGGGCAATTCCGGCGTACAGGCGCGGCGCATCCGGATCCGGGGCCGGGTTCAAGGGGTCTGGTTTCGGGACAGCACGCGCCAGGAGGCGCTGAGGCTCGGTATTACCGGCTATGCCGTCAATCTGGAAAACGGTGATGTGGAAGTGTTTGCTTGCGGCTCCGATGAGGCGCTGGATGCACTGTGCGACTGGCTGCAGACCGGCCCGCCGCTTGCACAAGTGAGCAGCGTCGAAACCAGTGAGGCGGATTTCCAGGAAATGCCGGGTTTCACTACCGGCTAATACATCAGGCCTTGAACCACTTCTTGCTTAGCTTATCGATGATCTTGTTCGGGTACTTGCGCTTGCCAAGGCTGCCGTTGTACCGGCCGAGGGCGCGTCTCAGGTCGCCATTTTCCTTGTCAAGATAGAACCGCAGGATGGTACAGCCGTAGCGCAGGTTGGTGTCGATGTGCAGCAGGTTGTCATCGGGGCGACCGATTTCATCGAGCCAAAATGGCATTATTTGCATCAGCCCCAATGCGCCTGCAACGGACACCGCGTAGCGGTCGAAATTACTTTCTACCTCGATGACAGCGAGAATCAGTTCCGGTGGAAGTTCGACGCGTGCGGCTTCCAGATGAACCAGCGTCAATAACTCAATGCGTTCCTCCGGGTCCTTGACCTGGCGCGCGAGACGCCCGGACATATCAGTCAGCCAGACCTCGGCGTGAAAGCGGTCAGTGAAACTCGCCGCCTCGGTGGCGGCCTGGCGAAGCACCTCGCGCAGCTCCGGGTCCGGTTGTTGTTGGCCCCATGCGGCCGCTCCGCTGATGAGCAAAGCGAGCAGGGCGACGAATCTAAGGCGGTGAATCGGAAGCATGTATACAGTATATCTCAGTCAATATAATCTATTGAATTAATAGCTTATAGATCATTCCTGCAGTAGTTTGAGAGCTTCTTCACGTTTCAGGTTGCGCGATTCCGCATCGCGCCGATGACGATATTCGAGCTCGCCGGCCGCAAGACTCCGCTCGCTGATCACCAGGCGGTGCGGCACGCCGATCAGCTCGGCATCTGCGAACTTGACGCCTGGGCGGGCATCGCGGTCGTCGAATAGAACGTCCAGGCCCATCCCGATAAGTTCCGAATACAGCGCCTCAGCCGCGTCGCGTACGGTCTCGGAGCGCTGCAGGTTGATAGGCACCAGGACGACATCAAAGGGTGCCAGCGGCCCTGGCCAGATGATGCCGCTGTTATCGTGATTCTGCTCGATAGCGGCACCCACGATGCGGGTGATGCCGATGCCGTAACAACCCATGGCCATGACCCGATTCTTGCCATCCGGGTCCTGTACGGTGGCGCCCATCGCCTCGCTGTACTGATCGCCCAGCTGAAAAATGTGGCCGACCTCGATGCCCCTGGTAATACTGAGGGCTCCACTGCCGCCGGGTGTCGGGTCTCCCTCAACCACATTGCGCAGGTCCACCGTCTCCGGCACCGTGACATCGCGTTCGAAATTGACACCGCGATAGTGCGTATCTGCCTCGTTGGCACCACAGACGAAATCACCCATAACGGCTGTCGCGTGGTCGTAGAAGACAGGAATTTCCAGGCCAATGGGTCCGGCAAAGCCCGGAGGAGAACCCGTCGCCTTTATGATTGCCTCGGCGCTGGCCATCGTTAACGGGGAGGCCACACCGGGGATTTTCTGTGCCTTCACCGTATTCAGTTCGTGATCCCCCCGAAGCGCCAGCGCAACCGGGCCGTCCGTGCCTTCGACGATCAGCGTTTTTAACGTCTGTTCGGGCGTGATGTCGAGGAACTCGCACAATGCTTCAATCGAGCGGATGCCTGGCGTCGCAACCTTTTCAGTGGATTCCGCAGCGGCGGGACGGCCGCCGTCGGGCACGAACGTGGCCGCGGTCTCGATGTTTGACGCGTAACCGTCGGCGTCGCAGTACGCGATAGCATCCTCGCCGGAGTCTGCGAGCACGTGGAATTCCTGCGATCGGCTGCCGCCAATTTCGCCACTGTCTGCGTCGACAACGCGGAATTCCAGTCCGAGCCGCTCGAATATGGCGGTATAGGCTGCGTGCATCTTCTGGTAGGAGGCTTCGAGTCCCGCCTGGTCCAGGTCGAATGAGTAGGCGTCCTTCATAATGAACTCGCGCGAGCGCATCACGCCAAAGCGCGGGCGTATCTCGTCGCGAAACTTCGTCTGGATCTGGTAGTAGTTGACGGGCAGCTGTTTGTAACTGCGTAGTTCACGACGGGCGATATCCGTAATGACCTCTTCATGCGTAGGGCCAAAACAGAACTCCCGTTGAGCACGGTCCTGCATGCGAAGCAACAGTGGCCCGTACTTGTCCCAGCGGCCGGTTTCCTGCCAGAGCTCGGCCGGCTGCACAGTCGGCATTAGCAGCTCCAGCGCGCCAGCGCGGTCCATCTCCTCGCGGACAACCTGTTCGACCTTGCGCAATACGCGCAGGCCGATCGGCATCCAGGTGAACAGGCCGGAGGCCAGGCGTCGAATGAGCCCGGCACGCAGCATGAGTTGATGGCTGACAATCTCCGCCTCTGCGGGGACTTCCTTGAGTGTCGTCAGACCGAATTGTGAAAAACGCATTGCTTCAGAACCCTGTAACCGTCAGCGGCGCATTCTAACCGTTTCTGCCGAGCGGTGTGACGGCTGTGTCGTGTCCGTATTGACTCTATTGCCAAAGCAGGGGATCGTCCGTGTTCTTTTGCCGTCAGGAACTATCGATCATGCATGGCCGACGTAACCAGCTGATAGCCTCAGAGGGCATCCTGCCTATGCTGCTCATGGCCGTGCTGGGCGTCGTTCTGATCCGCTTTTTCGACCCCTGGCTTGCGTTGCTGCCAGGGGCACTGTTCGTACTGATGTTTCTGCTGTTTCGTGACCCACACCGCGATGTTCCGTCGGTGGCGCTGGGGCTCGTCAGCCCGGTGGACGGTGAGGTAGTACTCGTGGAAACCACCGATCAATGTGTTGTCCAGGGCGAGGCTTATCGAATTCGAATTCGCATCAACAGCCTTGGCACGTATTCGGCGCGAAGTCCCATGGAAGGCAGGGTTATGAACCTGCACTCAAGCGAGCAAGGGGTTGGTCCTGATTGTCCGACCAACGCGCTCTGGGTGCGCAACGACGAAGGCGACAATGTGGTGTTGCAGTTTCACGGTTATCGCCTGGGCCTCGCGCCGCGCTCATTCGTCAGGATCGGCGAGCGGGTCGGTCAGGGACATCGCTGTGCCTACCTCAGGCTTGCTCAGTTCGCCGATGTCTATATGCCGATCGCTGGCAAGGTTCTTGTCGAGCCTGGCCAGCGAGTTACTGCCGGCGCCGATCTGATCGGAACCGTTCCACACCCCTAGCTTCAACACTTGCCGTATAATGACGTTCGCCGCGCAAGACTGCCGGCGGAATAGCCCCGATCCCATGCAGCCGGTTCTTTTTTGATGATGCAGCCCGAACACCAACGACGTGCCTACTTGCGGGCCATGGGGATCGATGTCTGGCTGCCGCGTGATGCCGTGGAGCCTGAGGCAGCTCCCGAGGCACAGGCGGCCGAGGCAATGGACTGGGAGACATTGCGTGACACGGTTAGCGCCTGCACGCTTTGTGGTCTCGCGAAAAGTCGAACAAACACGGTTTTTGGCATCGGCAATTCGAATGCCGACTGGCTCATTGTCGGCGAGGCACCGGGCGCTGAGGAGGACAGGCGCGGCGAGCCATTTGTCGGCAGGGCAGGAAAACTGCTTGACGAAATGCTGCGCGCTATAGGAAAGCGGCGTGAAGACGTGTTTATTGCGAATATTCTGAAGTGTCGTCCTCCCGATAATCGCGACCCAAAGTCTGACGAGTCAGCCTCCTGTCGGCCGTATCTGCAGCGCCAGATTGAGTTGCTACAGCCGAAAATTATTCTTGCCGTAGGCAGAATTGCGGCTCAGAGCCTGTTAGCAAGCGACGAGCCTGTTGGGCGTATGCGCGGACGGGCGCACGAGCTCGACGGTATCCCGCTCGTGGTGACCTACCATCCCGCCTACCTGCTGCGCAGCCCCTCGCAGAAAAACAAGGCCTGGAAGGACCTCTGTCTTGCCGCGAAGCTCGCCGCGGAGGGTGGTCCGTGATCAGGCCGATGCCGAAATCGCCGGTCGCGATTCGAGACATGACACACGACGATCTAAAGATGGTGTCTGACATAGAGCGCCGCAGCTATGAATTCCCATGGAGTCACGGTGTGTTCCGGGACTGCCTGCTGGCGGGCTACCGCAGCAGTGTGCTGATCCGGGACGAACGCGTGGCGGGCTACGGTATTCTCTCCATAGCAGCCGGCGAAGCGCATATCCTGAATCTCTGTATCGAACCGGAATTTCGCTCGATGGGTTATGGCGAGCGTTTGCTCGACACGCTGCTCGCGCATGCGCGGGCTGCGTCTGTGCGCGAGGTCCTCCTGGAGGTTCGTCCATCCAACTTGACCGCGTTAGCCCTGTACCGCAAGAAAGGCTTCTTTCAGGTCGCCAATCGGCCGGCGTACTATCAGTTGCATGAGGGCCGCGAGGACGCTGCGGTGCTTTGCAAGAAGCTGGTCATCGAATCCTGATCTTACGGTTTCGCGTGAGCCACTATTCGGCTAGACTCCGCGGCCTTTGAGCCCGGTCTCTCCTCCAGGCAATACGACGATGTCCAGTATTCCGCAACAAGTCAGCAAACGGCGCACGTTCGCGATCATCTCGCATCCGGACGCCGGCAAGACAACGCTCACCGAAAAGCTCCTGCTTTACGGCGGCGCGATTCAGCTGGCCGGAACGGTCAAGGGCCGAAAAGCCAGTCGCCATGCGACTTCGGACTGGATGGCGCTCGAGCAGCAGCGCGGCATATCCGTGACTTCGTCCGTTATGCAGTTTCCGTACAAAGATTGCGTTATCAACCTGCTGGACACACCGGGTCATGAGGACTTTTCTGAAGACACCTACCGGACACTGACCGCGGTGGATTCGGCGCTGATGGTGATCGACTGCGCCAAAGGCGTAGAGCAACGCACCATTAAGCTGATGGATGTATGTCGGCTACGCGATACGCCGATCATGACGTTCATTAACAAGCTCGACCGGGATGGACGCGAGCCGATCGAGCTCCTCGATGAGATCGAGTCGGTGCTCAAGGTTCAGTGCAGCCCCATTACCTGGCCGATAGGCATGGGTCGCTCTTTGAAGGGCGTGTATCACCTGTTGCAGGACAGCATCTATCTGTATGACAAGGTCGGCCGCGAAAAGGCCGCCGAGATCCGCAGAATTGATGGCCTGGACTCAGCGGAGGCCGCCGAGGTTCTTGGCGACAGGCTGGAAGAATTTCGTGAGGAAATTGAACTCGTCAAAGGTGCCTGCCCGACGCTTTCGCTGGATGATTACCTTGCGGCCAAACAGACGCCGGTCTTTTTCGGTTCGGCGATTGCCAATTTTGGCGTCAAAGAGCTGCTGGATGAGTTCATTACGCATGCACCGGCACCGTTACCGCGCGAGAGCGAACAACGCGTTGTCGAGCCAACCGAGGACGCACTAACCGGTTTCGTTTTCAAGATTCAGGCAAATATGGATCCTGGCCATCGTGATCGCATTGCATTTATGCGTATTTGTTCGGGCGAGTACCGTAAGGGGATTCGCACCCTGCACGTTCGTTCCGGTAAGGAAATGAAGATTCCGGAAGCGATCACCTTCATGGCGGCCGACAGGCAGCACGCGGAAACAGCCTATGCCGGCGACATCATCGGCATACATAATCACGGCACGATCAACATCGGCGACAGCTTTTCGGAAGGCGAGGAATTGCGTTTTACGGGCATCCCGAATTTCGCGCCGGAGATGTTTCGGCGCGCTGTGCTGAAAGACCCGCTGCGCCTCAAGGCACTGCAGAAAGGGCTGGCGCAATTATGCGAGGAGGGGGCAACGCAGTTGTTCAAGCCGATGCGCAACAATGACCTTATTTTGGGAGCGGTCGGTCCCCTGCAGTTCGAGGTCGTGGCACACCGGCTGAAAGATGAATACAACGTTGAGTGCCAGTTTGATACGGTCAATGTCGCTACCGCTCGCTGGGTGGAGTGCGCGGACGACAAGATGCTCTCCGACTTCCAGGTTAAGGCGCATGACCATCTTGCGCTGGATCACGGTGGCCGTCTGGTCTACATTGCTCCTACGCGGGTTAACCTGAACCTGACCGAGGAGCGCTGGCCTGAGATCAGATTTCTCAAGACGCGGGAACACTAATCTCCGGCTTCGCGGCTGAGGCCTTCCCATGAAGCTTCCGCCAATTATCAACAGCAGGGTCATCGGTTGGGCGCTGTATGACTGGGCGAATTCCGCCTTTGCCCTGAGCGTGCTGGCCGTGTTGTTTCCACTGGTGCTCGGCAATTTCTGGAGTGTTGGCGACGACGGTGCCGCAGTGACTGCCCGTCTTGGATGGATCACATTTGCCGCCAGCTTGTTTGTCTGCATCACGGCACCGTTGTTCGGCACCATTGCGGATGCGGGTGGCTACCGGAAGCGCTTTCTATTCGTTCTGGCCATTATTGGTGCCACCATGACGGCAGCATTGGGACTGGTCGGCGAGGGGGCGTGGCCGCTCGCGCTGGCTATCTACCTGGTCGCCTCATTTGGCTACTATAGCTCGATTGTTTTTTATGACTCGCTGCTGATCGACGTCTGCGAGCCGCGTTATTTCAGCTTCGTGTCGTCGTTGGGCTTTTCCCTCGGCTACCTGGGTGGCGCTGTACTGCTGGCGCTGCATCTTTGGATGCTGTCAGTGCCGGCGACCTTCGGTTTCGAAACCAGTGCGGAGGTTTTCAGCTTCGCTTTCGTCTCTGTCGGCGTCTGGTGGCTCGTGTTTCTCGTGCCACTATTGCATTTCGTCCCCGAGCACCGCAGCCCGATCCAGGTGAGTAGCGGCGCGATCCGCGCAGCCTACAGCGAACTCAGGGCAACCATGTTGAAGGTGGGCCAGTACCGCAACGTGGTTATCTTCCTGGCCGCCTACTGGCTGTATATCGGCGGCGTCTTTACCGTGATTTTCATGGCGGTGAACTACGGCCAGAGACTGGGGTTCGAGGACAAGGATCTCGTAATGGCGCTATTGGTCACGAACTTCATTGGCTTCCCGGCGACCTTCCTGTACGGCCTGGTAGGACATCGTTTCGGACCAAAATCAGGAATCTATTTCGCGCTGCTCGTCTATATCGGCATGTCCGTCTGGGCGATCTTCATGAAGGATGTGCAACAGTTTTTTGTCATGGCTATCGTTATTGGCATGGTTCAGGGTGGTGTGCAGGGTCTTAGCCGGTCGTTGTACGCGTCGCTGATTCCCACGGAGCAGCCCGGTGAGTTCTTCGGCTTCTATAACATGGTGACGAAGCTCGCTCATGTGCTGGGGCCGGCCATGGTTGCGATCGCAGCGACGCTGTCTGACGATCCGAAATGGGTTTTGCTGGCCCTGATGCCGCTCTTCCTGGCGGGCGGTTTTCTATTGACTATTGTGCGGACAAATTCGGCGAACGCTGCCGACCTATCGCCGTAACGGCCACTTTGAGACGCCGCATCGCGCTGTCATCGCCTTTTCCGTAACGTGCATCGTGGTAGGCATTGGTTACCGCATCGACTGTGGCCGGAGATAGCGTACTTTCACGCCGGACCCGCTCGGCAAAGCGTGCCGCGGTCTCGCCGACCTCTGGCTCCAGGCCCGTCTTGCGAGTGAAGCGTTGATAGAGAATCGTAGCAGGGTCTTTGGCCGGAGCGCGATAACGCAGTGCCAGTAGAATGCTGATGATTGCGATAAAGAAGAATACGACCCCGATCATGGTTAGCATCAGCTTGCGCCAGTTAGGGTCCTGCATGCCCAACCACTCCATGAACTTGTTCTGATTCTCGGGGCCATAGCCCAGAATCCACGCGTTCCATTTGGCGTTAACAGCGTCCCAGGCAAGTGTGACTTTGTGCATGAGTTGTGACGGCGCGTCAAATCCCCACGCTGCGCCGACACCCTCGAACGCCGCGTCGCTAACGCCATAGTCTATGCGGTCAGGGGCGACCGCTGCTGTCGGGTCGATGCGGTACCAGCCGTGCCCCTCGACCCAGACCTCGTTCCAGGCGTGTGCATCTGATTGTCGGACCGTCAAATGGCCGGCCATCGGGTTCATTTCGCCACCGTGATAGCCGAGTACAATGCGTGACGGTATACCTGCAGAGCGCATCAGAACGGCAAAAGCCGACGCATAGTGTTCGCAAAATCCTTGCCGCGTATCGAATAGAAACCGATCAACCGAGTTGCTGCCCAGTGCCGGCGGTTGCAGCGTGTAGAAATATTCCTCCCGGTTAAATTTCTGCAGCACCGATTCGATAAAAGCTTTTTGGGAACCTGCGGCTTCGTGCATTTCTTCTGCCAGAGATCGCGTTCGCGGGTTACTGCTTTCTGGCAGTCGGAGGTACCAGGAACGGGCGTAGTCGGTCAGCTCGACTTTTGTGCTGAAGTCGACATAGGAAACGGCTTTATAAGCGATACGCTGATCGACCGGCATCGCACGGGCCAGCTGGTGCTGCGGGCCCATGAAAGTTCGCTCCAGTTCCCAGGAGTCTGGCATGTCGAGCGCGAAGACCCACTGCTGTCGCGTTGGTTCCATTGTGATTTCGTATTCAACAGCTTCACCCTTCACCTCGACCTCTTCAAAGGATCGGGGTCCCTCATACGGATCGTTCTGCGTCCAGGTTCGGCCGTTGAAGACCGTGAGTACCAGGCCGCGCCAATACAGGTCCCTGGAGGCTGGAACGGCATCGTCGAATCGGACACGAAAAGCAACCGCGTCGGACATTGACAGTGAGCTGATATCACCAGGACTCATAGAGTCGTTAATGCCCGATCGAGCCGTACCGGTGTCCATCGGTACCGCCCAAAACGGTATTGCTATGCGGGGGAAGAACACCCACATGGCGACTGCCAGCGGCGCGGCGTAGAGCACCAATCGCCCGCCGGTCGAGAAACTTTGTCTTGCGGATTCACCGGGTGTGGCCGACATGCGCAGCCAGGCGGTCATGATGAAAACGATGCTGACGATCAGATAGGGCAGCGACCAGAGATACTGCTCTCGCAGCAAAGAAGACATGACAAGGAATATCGATATGAACAGCAGTACAAACTGGTCGCGCCGCACACGCGTCTCAAGAAGCTTCAGCGATGCCATGACTGCGAGCAGCGCAGAGCCTGGGCCAACGCCGCTGATCGTCGAGTAGGTCGCCAGAACGCCCAGAAAACAAGCCAGTGCAAGGCCGGCCCGTAGCCATACTGAGGGCACGGCGCGCCGCCGCTTTTCGATCAGGTAGCGCCAGGCCGAGCAGCCGAAAAAGGCCGCGCTGACCCAGATGGGCAGATACGGTAAATGCGGCGCGACCGACAGCGCCAGCGCGCCCAGCGTCCAGGGCAGGCTGGACAGCAGGGATCCATCGGTGCCTCGCGGTGCCACCATTATCCGGTGCTCGTCTCGAACAGCGCCAGTGCTCCGAGGCAGCTGCTCTTGTGCGCCTCGCCGTGCGCTGGCGGGAACTCGGCAGCGGGGAGTCGCACACCATAGTCCTCCATCGAGCGATCGGCATCGATGATCCATCGTGTCATGATAGACAGTCGTTCCTCAACGTCGGCCGCGGCAATGTCGTCGAAGTTAAACCACTGACTGCTGGTGTCCGCGCCGGCGAATTGCTTGGATAACAGCTGGCCGCTGCGTGCGTACGCCTTCCACGCGACGTGCCGGGGGGAATCCCCCACCTGGTATTTACGCAGTCCCGCAAAGTCCTCTTCGCCGCGAGCATCATGCTGTCTATGCCCGTGCGCGACCATGGTGGGGGGAGGTTCCGGTACGGTCTGCGCCGGCTTTGGATAGACCAAACCGCGAACGTCCATATGCAGCCAGGCCCATGAGCGAAATAACTCGAATGGAAACAGGGTGCGAACGCCGAAGCGATCCACCGTAAGCCAGCCACGCCTGCTGGTCGGTACGTGCAGTGTGAAAATCTTGCTTTCACCGGCCTTAAGATCCTGGGCATCTGTTTGCATGCCTTGCCGATACAGGCGAATGCCGAAACGGCTGTTCTTCGAATGATTGGTGACGGCGATACTGACCCGCAGGGTCTGACCCGCGTAAACCGGCGCAATGCCGGCGAAGGCAAGCTCGAGACCAACAAGATTGCGCTGGCACTGGTGCATCGATACCAGGCCGATACCGATTAGGACGAACGTCAGGACGAAGGAGAGGTTGTTTGTGTAATTCATCGAGCCGAGCAACATCGAAAATGCCATGATTCCGAACACGATGCCGACACCGGTCGGTAGTATGTAGACGCGACTGGGGCGTAGCCTGGTTGTGGTCGGATCCACGCCCTGGCGTTTGCGCGCCCAGCGACCGACGCGCTGTAATGCGGTCGTTCGCAGCGAACGGAATAATTTCCCCGGTCTAGGGAATGGCCACGTAGTCGAGGACATGCTGGCAGAGTTCGGTGGGGCTGCGGAAACGAGTTCCACCAGCCGGCTTGAGTCGGTGGCCCGCTATCGCCGCGAATACAGTCTGAACGTCATCCGGGTAGGCGCCCGAGTGTCCCTCGACAAATGCGACGGCTTTCGTTGCGGCGACCAGTGCCTGGGCGCCACGTGGAGACAGGCCAATTTCAATGTCAGCCGATTCGCGTGTATGGCGCACGAGTGATTGCACGTAGTCCATGAGCGCATCGCTGACGTGCACTTCTTTGACGGATTGCTGCAACGCAAGCAGCATCTCCGAACCGGTCACCGCCTCGATATCCTTGAGCATCAGGCGACGATCATCACCGGCCAGCAGCTCGCGCTCGCTTGCTTCGTCGGGGTAGCCCAGTTGTACGCGCATGAGAAAGCGATCGAGCTGCGATTCTGGGAGCGGAAAGGTACCAATCTGGTCACCGGGATTCTGTGTCGCGACGACGAAAAACGGCTCGGGCAGTTTACGGGTGCTTCCGTCGATCGAAACCTGCTGTTCTTCCATGGCTTCAAGTAGCGCACTCTGCGCTTTCGGTGTAGCCCGATTGACTTCGTCGGCCAGGATCAGTTGTGAAAAAACCGGCCCCGGTTGAAACTCGAACTCTCCGCGATCCTGGCGGAAAACGGAAACGCCGATAATGTCTGCCGGTAGCAGGTCGCTGGTGAACTGAATGCGTTGGAAGCTCAAGCCCAATACGCGAGACAAGGCCTGCGCGAGTGTAGTCTTGCCAAGCCCGGGCAAGTCTTCGATCAGGAGGTGCCCGCGCGCGAGCAGGCAGGCCAGTGCCAGCGTGATCTGGTCATTCTTGCCGAGGATGATGCGGGACAAAGCTGCGCGTGCCCGTTCGACAGCTTCACGCTGTCCGTCCTTGCTCGCGTGAATTTGTTCCAGAGTATTTCCCTGCGGCATCAATTGATCCTCAAAATTTCATGGCCAGACGCTGATCGGATCATAGTCACCCAGGACCTGCCGTTTTGCACTGGCTTGCCGGGCAGAGTGTGATGCAGTGCTCAAAAAAGCAGCGTAGTCAGGCGAACTCGTCGAGCTTTGCGATCTGATCGCTAAGCTGTGCGATCGTTTTTTCGAATTCCGTGGCCCTTGCTCGTTCTTGTGTGACCACCTCAGCGGGGGCATTGTTCACAAAATTTTCATTGCCCAGTTTGCCCTTGGCACGCGCCAACTCTGCCTCGGCCTTTTCAAGCTGCTTCCCTAGACGTGTGCGCTCTGCATCTACGTCGATTAGCCCCTTCATTGGCACAAGCAGCCGCATTTCGCCGAGCAACGCCGCGGCAGACACTGGCGGCTCTTCATCGATGGCAAGTTCAGCGACCGACTCGACCCGACCGACACGCCTTAGCAGAAGTAGATTCTGTTCGACGCGCTGTTTGTCCTGTTCGCTCGCCTGTTGCAGCAGGACGGGCAGGAATTTCCCCGGCGAGATATCCATCTCGCCGCGAATCTGGCGAAGTCCGAGAATAAACTGCTTGACCCACTCTATATCTTCAACCGCGCCTGGATCGTTTTTTTCATCCTGTGCCTCAGGATAGGGGCGCAGCATGATCGTTTCGCCTTCGATGCCGGCCCGTTCTGCAGTTTGTTGCCAGATCTCCTCAGTGATAAACGGCATGATCGGATGCAGCAAACGCAAGATTGACTCAAGCACTTCGATCAGCGTCCGCCTGGTGCCACGTTGCAGTGCCGCGGAGGCTTCATCGGATTGCAGTACGGGTTTCGATAATTCCAGGTACCAGTCACAGAACTCATGCCAGGTGAACTCGTACATGGCCTGCGCGGCCAGGTCGAGCCTGTAGCTCGAGAAGTGACCATGGACTTCCGTGACGGTCTCATTGAGGCGTGCAACGATCCAGCGATCGGCAACGCTGAGTTCGACAGGGCCTTCATCCAGCGTCTCGGTATTCATCAGGACGTAGCGCGCTGCGTTCCAGAGCTTATTGCAAAAGTTTTTATAGCCTTCGATGCGTCCAAGGTCGAAGCGAACATCGCGACCGGTAGTGGCTAGTGCGGCGAACGTAAATCGCAATGCATCGGAGCCGTACTGGTTTAAACCGTCCGGGAACTGCTTGCGAGTGGCGCGTTCAATCTTTGGCGCGAGATGATCCTGCATCATGCCGCGGGTGCGCTTGTCTACGAGTGTCTGTAAATCGATGCCGTCGATAAGATCGAGAGGGTCCAGGATGTTGCCCTTCGATTTTGACATCTTCTGGCCGTCATCGGCACGAATGAGGCCGTGAATGTAAACCTCACGAAACGGCACGTCACCCATGAACTTCAGGCCCATCATGATCATTCTTGCGACCCAGAAGAAGATAATATCGAAGCCGGTGACGAGGACATTACCAGGATAGAAGTCGTCGAGACGCTGCGTCTTTTCTGGCCATCCGAGCGTGCTGAATGGCCATAGCGCCGAGGAAAACCAGGTATCAAGAACGTCTTCGTCCTGGCGCAATACGAGGTCGTCAGCGAGGCTGTTCTTTTCACGCACATCTTCTTCGGAGTAGCCGACGTAGATGTTGCCCGCGTCGTCATACCAGGCCGGGATGCGATGCCCCCACCATAGCTGCCGGCTGATACACCAGTCCTGAATGTTGTACATCCAGTCGAAGTACGTCTTAGACCAGTTTTCCGGCACGAACTTGATCTTGCCGCTTTCAACCGCCTCGATGGCGGGCTTCGCCAGCGGTTCAACCTTCACGTACCACTGATCTGTGAGGTAGGGCTCGACAATAGTGTGCGAGCGATCGCCACGCGGAATTTTGACCACGTAGTCTTCGATTTTTTCGAGCAGTCGCAGTTCTTCGAAATCTGCGACGATTTGCTTGCGCGCCTTGAAGCGATCCATGCCGCGGTAGGCTTCGGGCACAGTGTCGTTAAGCGTCGCGTCATCGGTCAGGATGTTGTACAGGGGCAGGTCGTGCCGTTTGCCGATGTCGTAGTCATTGAAATCGTGGGCAGGCGTGATTTTTACACAGCCAGTGCCGAACTCCGGATCGACGTAGTCGTCGGCGATAATCGGGATTCGGCGCCCCACGATCGGCAGGATGATTTCCTCTCCCACCAACGATTTGTAGCGATCATCGTTCGGGTGTACCGCAACGGCGCTGTCACCCAACATGGTCTCGGGACGCGTTGTCGCAACAACGAGATGGCCTTTGCCCGAAGCCAGCGGGTAACGGAAGTGCCAGAGACTGCCATCTTCATCGGCAGACAGAACCTCAAGATCAGACAATGCGGTATGCAGTACCGGGTCCCAGTTAACCAGGCGTTTGCCGCGGTAGATGAGTCCTTCCTCATGCAGCTTGACGAAGACTTCCTTGACGGCGGCCGACAGCCCGTCGTCCATGGTGAATCGCTCATGCTCCCAGTCCACAGACGCGCCGAGCCGGCGAGTTTGCTGACTGATCTGTCCACCCGATTCTTCTTTCCACTGCCAGACGCGCTTGACGAATTCTTCACGCCCCAGGTCACGCCTTGATGTGCCTTCGGCGTTGAGCAGACGTTCGACGACCATTTGCGTCGCGATGCCGGCATGATCCATACCCGGTTGCCACAACGTCCGATGACCTCTCATACGGTGGTAGCGAATCAGGGCATCCTGAATCGTGTCACCAAAGCCGTGACCCATGTGCAATGTGCCCGTCACGTTCGGCGGAGGAATCATGATGCAATAACGGTCGCCATCACCTTGAGGCGCGAAATAGCCGTTTTCTTCCCAGCGCTCGTAGATGCGCCGTTCAATCTCTTTCGGTTGGTAAGACTTGTTCATCAGAGTTTGTGTGTCTGGATCGAGTGACCCTGGTCCCTGTATTCGGTAAATCGTTTGCGACTAAGCAGCTTGCAGTTTTCGTCGGCAGTAACCAGTTCGGCAACCCGTGGAAATGATTCGGCGAAAGCGGGTATCTCGTCGCACAGATTGATTAGCAGGTCGCGCGACTCGACGCCGTCCGGCGTACAGCCGATCGTCACGGGCGCTACGCCAGTATCGTCATCGACATCGCTGATTGCATGAGGTACGAAGCTGCCGTCACGAAACGTCCACAAAAGTTCGTCAAGCTGCTCGGCATCCTGGCGGGTTTGCGTATGAATGTAGACCGTGTTTTCAAGTCGATAGGCTTTCTCAGCCAACTTGCACGCCAATGTGCGTCGCGATCGCTCATCGGCGCGCTGCAGCACGTAAAAGTCGACTCTGGCCATAACGTTGATTGCTCAGGGCAGGGCGCGGGATCGCGCAAGCAGCATCTCCGACAGCAAGGGAACCGGCCGCCCTGTTGCCCCTTTTTTGACGCCGCTTTTCCAGGCCGTCCCGGCGATGTCCATATGTGCCCAGTTCATGCCGTCGGTGAATTTCGCAAGAAAACAGGCGGCCGTTACGGCGCCGCCACCGGGCCCGCCGATGTTGGACATGTCGGCGAAATTGCTTTTCAGCTGCTCTGCATATTCCTCACCGAGCGGCATTGGCCAGGCGCGATCCTCGGCGCTTTCGCCGGCGGCGACCAGTTCATTGCGCAATGCATCGCTGGTACTCATGACGGCTGAGCGATGCGCGCCAAGTGCGACTACGCATGCGCCGGTCAAGGTAGCGACGTCAATGATGGCTGCAGGCTTGAAGCGCCGCGAGTAGGTAAGCGCATCGCAGAGGATCAGCCGACCCTCGGCATCCGTATTGAGGACCTCGATTGTCTGGCCCGACATGCTGGTGACGATATCGCCGGGTTTGGTTGCCCCGCCGCTCGGCATGTTCTCGACAGTGGGTACGACAACAGTCAGGTTAATAGGCAGGTTGAGCCGGGCAACGGTTGCCATTACGCCGATCACACTCGCAGCGCCGCACATGTCGTACTTCATCTCGTCCATGGCAGGGCCAGGCTTGAGTGATATCCCGCCGGTATCGAAGGTGACGCCCTTGCCAACCAGCACGACCGGCTTGTCGTTGCCCGCGCCCTTGTATTGCATGACAATCAATTTTGCGGGCTCGTCCGAACCCGCGCTTACCGACAGTAACGAACCCATTCCAAGCCGTTTCATCTCGGTCTCGTTGAGCGCTTTGGTCGTCAGGCGGCCATTACCGACAGCGAGCTTCTTCGCGGTTCGGGCAAGGTAGCTTGGTGTACAAACATTGGCCGGAAGATTGCCGAGATCCCTGGCCAGAGACGCGCCCTCTGCAATTGCATCGCCATGCTCGGCACCGCGCATGACTTTAGAGGCGTCGTCACGATTCGCGATTGCGAAGCCGACCTTCTTCAACGGGCTGGCGGGGGGCTTGCGGCCGCTCTTCATGCGGTTGAATTTGTACAGCACCTCGCCGACAGCTTCCGCGGTATGTCGTGCCAGATAATACGGACTCGTTTTCTTTACCTTCTCGAGCGTCAGCGAATTCAGAATCTGTCTGGATTTGGTCTGCGAGATCATGTTCACCGCGGCGGCTACGGCTTTTCGAAACTGCTTCGCATCAAATTCAGCAGGTTTGCCAAGCCCAACGACGACGACCCGAGCGGACTTGATACCGTTAACGTCAGTCAGCAGGGTGCATTGCCCGGGTTTTGATGAGATATCGCCGCGCTTGGCCAGTCTTCGAATTACGCCCTTGCTGGCGGCGTCAATGTCGCTGGCTCCGGCACTCAGCTTGCCGCGATCGTAGAGACCAACAATGACGCAATCGACTGCGCGTTTTGAGGAATTGCTTGTTGTTGTGAAATATTCCATGGACTTGACTCGCGCTCCTCACGGTTCGGGACTGTCGCGGATAAAATAAAAGCGGTAGTCTAACCCTTTCAGCTGCCAGCAGCTACGCTATTACCGGGCACCGATGGGCCGCATTCTGGATCGGTACATATTTCGCGAAATCGCCGTGACCTGGTTTGGGGTCACGATGGTTTTGCTACTCATTCTGCTGACCAATCAGTTTGCGCGGGTGCTGGGCGATGTGGCGAAGGGCAAGCTTCCCAAGAATGCCGCTTTCGACGTAATAGGCTTGTCTGCGGCCCAATATCTGACAGTTCTTGTACCTATCGGCCTGTTTTTGTCGATCATGCTGGCCCTCGGACGCCTCTATCGAGACTCTGAAATGCCGGCAATGATGGCTTGCCGGGTCGGGCCGTCCGGTATCTACCGGCCGCTGGTCTGGCTGCTCGCTCCGCTGGCTCTGGGCGTCGCCTGGCTGTCGATGGAAGGTGCGCCCATGGCGCTCACCGCCGTCGATCGGATTGGCGCCGAGGCCCGGCGTGAGGCCGACCTGGCCAGTATCGAACCGGGGCGGTTTACAATTTTTGGCCCGGACCAGGCTGTCGTCTACGGCGAGAGCGTCACCGCTGACGGCGTAATGGAAAAAGTTTTCATGCAACGTCAGGTCGCTGACGGGCGCGTCGAGGTCGTAATCGCGGAGCGCGGCGAGCAGCTCGAGTCCGAGGATGAGAACACCCGGCTGCTGGTGCTGCACAACGGACGCCGCTACGAAGGCGTGCCCGGAACGACGCAGTTTCGCGTTGTTGAATTTGCCGAGCACGGTATTCCCTTTCAGTTGCCCAGCCTTGATGCCCCGGATCCGCGGCCTCGGGCCATGCCGTTTCAGCAATTGTGGGCATCGAATGAGCTCGCCCACATCGCGGAGTTGCAGTGGCGCGTCAGTATCCCGTTGGCGACGATTCTGCTGGCAATGCTCGCAGTACCGTTGAGCAATAGCCAGCCGCGCGCAGGTCGTTATGGTCGCCTCGGAATTGGACTGCTTGTCTTCATCATTTACCTCAACATGTTGAGTGCCGCGAAAGCCTGGGTTGAACAGGCGACCCTGTCGCCAGCGCTCGGGCTTTGGTGGGTACATGGATGTGTACTGCTGTTTACACTCGCGCTACTGGCCGTGCAGTACCGGTGGCATAGGAGGATTTGGCGGTGACGGGTTTGCTCAGCCAATACCTGATGCGCACGATTCTGGCCAGTACCGCCCTGGTACTCGTTGTACTTCTTGCGCTTGCGGGCCTGTTTGAATTTATCGCGGAGCTGGATGACACCCAGGGTGGTTATCAAACGCCGCAGGTAATTCTGTTCGCAGCACTGCGCCTGCCGAATCTCGCCTTTGAAATGTTGCCGGTTGCCGCACTTATCGGTTCGCTCCTGGGTTTAGGGGCACTCGCCGGCAACAGCGAAATTGTTGTCATGCGGTCGGCTGGACTGTCTGTCAGGCAGCTCGCCGGCATGGTGGCAATCTCCGGACTCGTCATGCTGATTGCGACGGGCTTGCTCGGCGAGTTCATCGGCCCGCCGCTCGACCTGTATGCCCGCGACATGCGACTCGAGGCTCGTTACGAAAAGGGCGACGCTCGTCTGGGTAACGAGACCTGGGTAAAGGACGGACCTGTTTATCTTCATCTCGAACGTGTCAATTCGGAGTTCGAGTTTGGCAGCATCTACCTGTTTCGTTTTGATGATGATTACGAATTGACGGCTATCGCTCGAGCTGAAAACTCGGGTATCGATGACGACGATAACTGGATTCTTGAAAACCTGCGAGAGACTCGTTTTCGTAATGACGGTGTGCAGATCGTGGAGTCGTCGCTTGCCGTTGAAACGTTTGAAGTCAATGCGGAGCTGCTGGGGAGTTCGCTCGCCAAACCCCTAAGCCTGTCGGCGCGAGGTTTGCTCGTTTATATCGACTATCTGAAGCGCAACAGTCTCGATGCGTCGCAATACGAATCCGAACTTTGGTATCGTGCTTCACGCACCCTGACCGTACTGATCATGCCGGTTCTCGCACTGGCCTTCGTATTTGGCTCGCTGAGAACCGGCGGTGCCGGCGGTCGCCTGATGTTGGGTGTCATTATCGGGCTCGCCTATTACCTAAGCAGCGAAACCCTCGCGAACTCGGGTCAGGTCTTTAACCTGAATCCTGTGCTGGTGAACTGGTTGCCAACCGTGGTGCTTGCGTCGGTTACGGGCATCGCGTTGCTGCGAATCCGTTAGCAACCTTCAGGCTGGGCTACGTCTTCTCTTTTTTCGGGTAGTAAACGAGCCGGGTTTTGCTGATCCGGTCGTGCCAGGTGAGTGAGTCTTTGTCCCAGAGCTGCCACAGGAACCCCAAACCCAGCGGCAGCAGGGACAGTAGCGCGGCGGCGAAGCGCAGACTTGCCGTCGCTGTTGACGGCAGTTGCCCGTCTTCGGTTTCAAGCTGTAGCCCCCAGGACTGCATGCCCAGTGTCCTGCCTGAGTAACTCCAGAAGCCAACGAAGAACGCGTAAACGACGCCGACCAGAATCAGTCGGTAGAGGAGATTGTCACCGGACTCCACCGGCTCGCCACCGCGTATGGCGATAAACGGAATCGTTGCAAGAAACAGCAAGCGCGATGACCAACAAAGCGTCATAGAGAATCGCCGCAAGGCGTCGTAGGAAACCTGAGTTTCGCATCTTTTGTTGAATTTCTTCGGGGGCCATTTATTGGATGCCGCTGTGTTTCAGTTCACGGGCACGACGACGATAATCGCGGCCCAGCCAGAGCGTGACGATAGCCCAAATAACAGCGAACGGCAGCATCACGAACGAGATGCCGGCTATTCCCAGCGTGGCCATGATTTTTACGGTCCAGGTGCCGACAACATCGCCACCCCGATACACGGCCGTATCGATGAAATTCTTGGTCTTGTATTTTTCTTCAGGAGTGACAACGGAGTAAAGCATGTCTGTTGTAGGCTTCATGAAGCCGAAGCCCAAAGCACGTCTCGCGACGGTCAGAACGGCGACGACGCCGAGAACAGGATCGAAAGCAAGGATGGCGAAACCGACAATGGAGATGATTGGCAGCAAGGACAGGCTCACGCCGATACCGAAGCGGCTGACGACGTGCCTCACTAGAAACATCTGGCCGACGAGGGCGAGAGCATTGGTTGCTACGTTGATATTCGAAAAGAATCGCGTCTGCCGGTTGGGGTCGGGTATCGCCGTTTCGACGAGTTCGGCGGCAAACATGTAAAGCGCAGTGCCCAGCAAACTCGCGATCACGGACGAGATTGCAATGGCAATGAAGTACTTCGATGAAAACAGGTGCGTGATGCCGCCAAGCGCCGCACCGCCCAGTGGTTTCTGGCTGTCAACGGTCTCGGTGGTCTCGTTTTCATGCTCGAGCACGACCCACTTTCGCAGCTGTGCGATACACAAAACGGCGAGTGATAGCAGCGCTGCGGAAATAGGCAGCAGGTTTTCGAAGCCGATTTGCACGACCAGAGCGCTGGTTGCGGCACCGCCCAGCAGGGCGCCGACACTGCCGCCGGCCGCGATGACGCCGAACAGTCTGCGACCCTGTTCCCGCGTATAAATATCGGCCATGAAGCTCCAGAACACTGATACCACGAACAGGTTGAAGACACTCAGCCAGACAAAAAAAGCGCGTCCGAGCCAGATAAATTCCCGGTCGGCATCGAGCGCCTGTGAGAACACCAGCCAGAAGATGAGGATATTGGAGACAAAAAACAGGTAGACCCAAGGTAGAAACACGCGTCTCGCAAAACGTGATGCAACCCAGCCGAATACCGGCGTGGCGATCAGCACGGCAACAAACGTGCCGATAAACAGGTAGGGTATCGTTCTCTGGGCCGCTTTCGACCGCCAGTTGCTTCACGAACCGGCCTCAGAATGTAGTATGCAGACAACACGCAGAAGAAGTAGGCAAATGACCAGGCAACCGCGACGTATTCGTGTCGCTCGAGGCCGAGGACGTTGTCCAGAAAAAAACTACGAAGCTTGTCGACAGGTGCGGCGGACACGTCAGCCTTCAGGTGCTTGAACAGGCGCCAATACTCACAGAAAAACCCGGCAATGTCTTATATAAAGGGAGAAAAAAATGGAAGCAGTTGCAATCGTTACAGTAGTTGCCTTGGCGCAGTTCGTGTTCTTTTCGATCCAGGTGGGTTCGATGAGAGGCAAACACGGCGTAAGCGCGCCGGCGGTTGCGGGACACCCTGAGTTTGAGCGCATGTTCCGTATTCAGCAGAACACGATGGAGCAGTTGGTCGCGTTTATCCCAGCGCTGTGGATCTTCGCGTGGCTTGTCAATCCGCTTTGGGGTGCAGGACTGGGTGTCGTCTTTATCGTCGGACGCTTTATCTATTGGTCGTCGTATCTGAAAGATCCGGGCAGCAGGGGGGCGGGCTTCACGATAACGTTCCTGCCGACTGCCGTTATGCTCGTGTGGTCGCTCATTGATGCATCGATGACATATTTTTGAGCGCATCTACCCGAAAGCAGGAGATTTGCCGCTTCTGAGGTCGCGCCGAGTATCGGACACTCTCTCTGGTCACCAAACCAAGGAGAGGAACGATGGCAAAACGGAACTTAGCCGCCTTATTGCTCGCGGGCATTGTCGCGATGGCGGTATCAGCTGCTGCGAGCGCAGACGAGCCATTCACGGGTGCAGACGGTTGTGCGGTACTGGCGCAGTTGGTCTATTCCGAAGTTACAGCCGCCGCCTGGCGTAGTCCGGGTGTTGCCCCGGCAACCTATGCGGACGCGTTTCGCCCCGACATCAGTATCTGCAATCGCACGGCTCGCACGGTTAGCAATGCATACACCCTGGCGATGTCGAGCCTGGGTACTCACGTTCAGTGGGACTACCCGCCGGGCGATCGTGGCGATTATTGCTGGAGTGGTTTTCTGGATCAGTGCTATCCGCGACGCTCGCCGCTAGGCGGCGAGGTGGCTATCTGGGCCGCGGTAAGTAACGCGGTCCGATACGCAATGCCCAGTGGATCGGGCAGCGACCAGAGCGTTTTCAGCAAGGGCGCGATGCGGCTGTCGCTGCGATCGGCACTGCAGCGAGAAGATCTCACGCAATAGTCCACACAGACTCAGGAGACTGGGCCCGCGCTGCGGGCCCTTTGTGTTTGGTACTCCCTAGGGGATTGATTCGCCGCTGGGCGGCTCGCCCCGTTGGGGCGTACCCCAAGGGCACTTCCTTCGGGGCGCACTTTGTGCGTCCCGGTAGCTTCGCGACCGGTCGAACAGGATCCGAAACCTCCAAAGGGACAACCAAACAAAAAAGGACCCGCGTTGCGGGCCCTTTGTGTTTGGTACTCCCTAGGGGATTCGAACCCCTGTTACCGCCGTGAGAGGGCGGCGTCCTAAACCACTAGACGAAGGGAGCGGAGTTATTGCCGGTGCTACTCAACCGGGCCGCTATTATAAGGCTGGAGCGCAAATGCTCAAGTGGCATTTGACCGATTATTCGTCTTGATCAGGCACGGCGTGGCGGCGGGCTGCTATCATAAGCCGGAACTAAGGATCTGCAGGCAGAATAAGATTTGAAAAACAGCGGGAATCCAGGGTCCGACGCGCCGAAGATAATTGCCCGTGCCGCGCACAACGTCTCCCGGAAAGCATTCTCAAAAAGTGCGTTGAAGGTCCTTTACCGACTCGATAAGGCGGGATATCAGGCGTTTCTGGTTGGCGGCTGTGTGCGTGATGCCATGCTCGATCTGCACCCCAAGGACTTTGACGTAGCGACGAATGCCACGCCGGACGAAGTGCGTGCGCTGTTTGGCAATTGCCGGCTCATTGGCAGGCGCTTTCGACTTGCGCATGTTCGTTTCGGTCGCGAGATCATAGAGGTGGCGACGTTTCGCGCGGCCGCAAATCACGTTGATGATGATGTCGAGCATGATCACGAAGGAAGAATTCTTCGTGACAATGTCTACGGCACGATCGATGAGGATGTGTGGCGACGCGATTTCACCTGCAACGCGCTGTACTACAATATCGCCGACTTCACGATATGGGACTATACCGACGGCTTCGAGGATGTTGGGCGCCGCCAGCTTGTTCTTATAGGTGACCCGGAGCAGCGCCTGCGTGAGGATCCGGTGCGCATGCTGCGGGCTGTACGTTTCGCGGCGAAACTCGATTTTTCGATTGATCCGGCCGTGGTCGAGGCGATGCATCATCATGCGCGACTACTTTCCAACGTGCCGGCAGCGCGGTTGTTCGACGAATTCTTGAAGCTGTTTCAGTCAGGGCACGCGGAGAGAACCTTCGACCTGTTACGAGAGCATGGCCTTTTCGCGGAGATGTTTCCGGCGACCGAGCAGGAACTGAATAAGGACGACGACTTCATGAAGTTTGTGCGTGCGGCGTTGCAAAATACGGATCGCCGCGTGAACGAAGGTAAATCCGTCACTCCAATGTTCCTGCTGGGCGTTTTCTTCTGGATGCCGGTTCGTATTCTCGCCGAAACTCGTCGCGCGGAGGAGAATGTTCCCGAGACTCAGTCACTGAGCCTCGCGTCCTACGACATCGTTGCGCAACAGCAACGCAGAATATCGATTCCGCGCCGCTTCACGGTACCGATGCGTGAGATGCTCGCACTGCAGCCACGCTTTCTACTTATGCGCGGGCGGCGGGCGATGAAGCTGCTTGACCACCGGCGCTTTCGTGCCGCTTATGATTTCATGCTGTTGCGCGCTGAGATCGGCGAAATCGACTCGGAAGTCGCACGATTCTGGACCGAGGCGCAGACACTGTCGGCGGAAGAGCGTGCCGAGAGCTTTCAGCTGAACGCCCAGCCGCAGAAAAAAAAGGGCCGTTCGTCGCGCCGCCGTCGACGGCGCAAGCAGCCGCAGGACTCATGAAGACAGTCCGCTAACGATGTCAAAACCCGATATGCAGCACTGGCTGCCGGCCTATGTCGGCTTGGGCAGCAATTTGCAGGGCCCTGCGGGACAGCTCGAGAACGCCTTCGACATGCTGGCAGCGCTACCACAAACCAGGCTCATTGCGCGTTCGTCACTCTATCGCTCTGCACCTTTTGGCGGTGTCGAACAGCCCGACTTCGTTAATGCGGCAGCGGCGCTGCTGACAAGGCTCACGGCAAAGCAATTGCTGGCGGAGTTGCAGCAAATCGAGGCCCGGCGAGGGCGTGAGCGTGGTGATATACGCTGGGGGCCGAGGGTGCTGGATCTGGATTTGCTGGTGTACGGTAACGAGATTATCCAGGATACGGATCTGGTCGTTCCCCACCCGGGCATCGCGGAGCGAAATTTTGTATTGTTGCCTCTCTGGGAGGTGGCGCCCGGGCTGGTGATAGCGGGGTTGGGCCGGATCGACAGAATTCCGGTGAATCTGGCCGAGCCAAAAATTTCGCGCATTACCTAAAGGAAACCTGTGTCAGTCAGCTCGTTGCAGAAGTCAGGCAGTTCATCCCGGTACATCGCGATCGAAGGACCGATCGGTGTTGGCAAGACGGCGCTGGCGCGAAGGCTGGCCGACAGCTTGTCCGCGCACCTGGTACTCGAGGAGGTTGATGAAAACCCGTTCCTGGAGCGTTTCTACCGGGACGGTCGCTCCGCCGCATTGCCGGCGCAGATGTTCTTTCTGTTTGCGAGGGCGCGGCAAATTGAAGACCTTCGTCAGTCCGATCTTTTTACGAGCGTGCAGATATCGGACTATTTGTTCACCCGTGACCGACTTTTCGCCGAGCTTAATCTTGATGCGGAGGAGCTCAAGCTATACGACCAGATTGTTGACAATCTCGGCGTCGAGGCGCCGGTTCCTGACCTGGTCATCTATCTGCAGGCGTCGGTTGATGCAATCATGAGTCGACTGGCACGGCGCAATTCTACCTGCGATCGATATGTAGATCGCAATTACGTTGAAAGATTGACTGAGGCCTACGCACGCTTTTTTCATGGGTACGATGAGGGGCCGTTGTTGATAGTCAATGCGTCGCAGATTGATCCCGTCAATAACGACGCCGACTACGAGCAATTATTTCAGCAAATTGAACGCACGACAGGTGGCCGGCATTTCTTCAATCCTGTCGCCGCGGTCATGGCCTAGGAGCTTCGCGGGTGTACACACAACTCGAACAACGCAGTATGCCGGAGCCGCCGGTCAATATTTCGACGTTGAGGAAATTGAAGGAAGAGGGCGTGCCTATTGCCTGCCTGACTGCTTATGATGCGAGCTATGCGGCGCTGGTCGATGCAGCGCGCACGGATCTCGTGCTGGTTGGCGACTCACTCGGCATGGTTATCCAGGGGCATGATACGACTGTTCCCGTAACGGTTGATGATATTGTCTATCACTCGCGCATTGTCAGTCGTGGCTTGCGACGTGCGTTCCTCGTGGCGGATATGCCATTCATGAGTTACTCAAAGCCGGGTCAGGCGCTCGATAACGCTGTCCGTCTGATGCAGGATGGTGGTGCGATGATGGTCAAGCTCGAGGGCGGCGACGGTCAGATCGAGGTCGTCGAACACCTCGCGCGTCACGACATCCCCGTCTGCGCGCATCTCGGGCTCAAACCGCAGTCGGTGCATAAAATCGGAGGCTTCAAGGTGCAGGGCCGGGAGCCAGATCAGGCCAGGGAAATGTTGAAGTCAGCGGAGCGTTTGCAGAATGCGGGCGCCGATATTGTTCTGCTTGAGTGTGTCCCGAATGAGGTGGGAAAACTGATTACCGAAGCTATGGCAGTTCCGGTCATTGGTATCGGCGCGGGACCTGACGTCGACGGACAAATTCTTGTTTTGTACGATATTCTCGACATTACGCAGGGCCGCACGCCAAGATTCGTCAGGAACTTTCAGGCCGGCTGCTCATCGCCACTTGAGGCCGTATCAGGCTACGTACGTGCTGTAAAAGACAGGAGCTATCCGGCTCCGGAGCATTGCTTCTCCTAAAACCGAAACAGGTAGTCAAATTCGATGCTAGTGGTACATAGCAAGCAAGAGCTTGCCGAACAAATTGCGGAGTGGCGTCACAACGACGAACACGTCGCGCTGGTTCCTACGATGGGCAGTCTGCACGCCGGTCATCTGTCACTTGTCGAGCTTGCCCGCGAGCATGCCGAGCGCGTTATTGTCAGTATCTTCGTAAACCCAACTCAGTTTGGTGAAAGCGAGGACTTTGATAACTACCCGCGCTCGCTCGAGCGCGACACGCTGCGTCTCAAAACAACGGCGGCCGACATGATCTTTGCCCCTGACGTCGACACCGTTTACCCGTTCGGTATCGAGAATGCGACGACTGTTTCTGTTCCGGGACTGACAGAGAATTTTTGTGGGGCATCGCGCCCTGGACACTTTGATGGCGTCACGACCGTAGTCGCACGGTTGTTCTCGCTGGTGCAGCCGGATGTGGCGGTTTTTGGGCAGAAGGACTATCAACAGCAGCTCGTAATACGCCGAATGGCGGAAGACCTGAGCCTCCCGGTATCGATCATCGCCAGTGAGACTATTCGTGATGATGACGGGCTGGCCTTAAGCTCTCGCAACGCGTATCTGGACGAAGCGCAGCGCAAGACTGCGCCGTTGCTCTATAAGCAAGTCAGTGCAGTTGGTACCGAGTTGCAAAACGGCCAACGCAACTTCGCTGAGCTGGAATCGAATGCCAGAGAGGCTCTGCAGGCGGCCGGCTTTGAAGTGGACTATTTCTCGATTCGTCGTGCGCTGAATCTTGAGGTTCCTGATCGCGATTGCGATGACCTGGTGGTTCTGGCGGCTGCGAATCTCGGCGATGCACGCCTCATCGACAACGTGGTTGTTACCGTTTAAGACGGCAGGTCAGCTAGCGAGAAACGGCGTTACGGCCTGCGTTTTTGGCGCGGTACAATGCGGCGTCGGCATCCCGAATTAACGAATCAATCGTTCCCTGCGGTTGCAGCTCCGCGACACCCATCGATATCTTGATCGGAATCTGAACTAGCGAGTCAGAGCCGTCGCCGGTGGTGCCGCAGACAGCGGCGCGAACGCGCTCTGCAATGACGACTGTCTGATCCAGGTCAACTCCCGGTAGCAATACGGCAAACTCATCGCCACCGTAGCGAACCAGCAGGTCGTTGGGTCGAAACTGTGCGCGTAGAATTTTGGCGACTGATGAGAGCACGCGATCGCCTGCAATGTGACCGAACATGTCGTTGAACTTTTTGAATTCATCGACATCGATCATGATGAATGCCACTGGCGTCTCGCCGTCGATGCAGCTTGCGATCTCGTTAGGAAATGTCTCCTGCATGGCGTGCCGATTTGCCAGACCCGTCAGCGCGTCGGTCGTGGCGTGGCGTTCAAACTTTTGGATCTCGCCGTAACTGTCAGCGATGACGCGGTTATGGCTTCGCACGCGCTCGGACAGGACGACCAGCAGATTCTTGGCGAATTCGTGAGATGCGTCGACCATTTCCCAAAGTACCGACTGATGTATAACCAGCATGTGCGTGTCTTCGGCGGCGATCACGTAGGCAGAGGGGTCGCGATCTTCGATGATGGACATCTCGCCGACGCATGCGCCGGATTCCATAGTTGCCAGTATTGGCGTCTCCGGGGCACCAACGTGGACATTCAGGCTGCCCGACAACACGATAAAGACGTGCTCGTTTCTTGCGCCGGGTGACAACAGCAACTCACCGGGAGCGGCATCACGGCGATCGCAACGCTGCAGTAATTCGTGGATATCATCGGGATAGACGCCCTTGAACAGCTCGAGTCCCTCGAGCAGCGAGCGCCTGTAATCCGAATTTGTCGCCAATGACTCCTGCAAAACGCCGGTCCACCGTCAAAAAAGTGATTGTCGCTGTTAGGGACCGTGGATGACTATCGACTGCGACACACTATTGCCGCTGCGAAACTGTGAACTCTGTCTAATCTGCCGCCTTGCTGTCATCAGCGACGAGTTCGGCGCGTGAGGCTGCAAATTCCTGTAAATCCTCATCGGAGGGGACAGGGTACTTGAGGCCGATGCTTTGCAGCGTGTCGATGACGATATCGGCGACCCGTGCCCGCATGTAGGATTTGTTGTCGGCCGGAATTGCGTACCACGGTGCCCAAGGGCGCGACGTAGCGTTGAGCGCGGCTTCGTAGGCATTCATGTAGTCGTCCCAGTAGCGTCGTTCAACCAGGTCGCGGGGTTCGAATTTCCAGTTCTTATCGGGGTTGTCCAGCCGCGCCAGGAAACGGCGTTTCTGCTCGTCGCGCGACACGTTCAACCAGAATTTGAGAATGACCGTGCCGTTGCGCGCGAGGTGTTCTTCCTGTTGTCGGATGGATGTCAGCCGTTCATCCCAAATTGTCTCAAGATCGATTTCGCCGGGTAATTTCTGGTAGCCGAGGATTTCCGGATGCGCGCGCACAACCAGGACCTCTTCGTACTGGCTGCGATTGAATATGCCAATTCGGCCGCGCTCCGGCAGTCGGCAGGTGGTTCGCCACAGGAAATCATGATCGAGCTCCAGGCTCGATGGCTTTTTGAAACTGAAAACCTGGCAGCCGGACGGATCGACACCCTGCATCACAGACCGAATTGTGCTGTCCTTGCCAGCTGCATCCATGGCCTGAAATACGAGCAGCACGGCGTGACGATCACCGGCGGCGAGCACGCGCTGCAGTTGCTTCAGGTCTTCCGTGCGGCGCGCTCGGTGCTTGCCCTTGTGGCCGTGCCCGTTGGTTTGTGCCGAAGTGCTGGCCTTGTCGACCTTGAAGCTGCCGTCGAACGGCACGAGATAGGGCGAAGCGGGTGCCTCAAACATTGTTACTCTCCAGTTTGTTGTCACTTCTATGCTGCGCGAGTGCCCATTGCACGTGTTCGGCAAGCAGTTCGGATGTCTCATGCTGCCGCGTCTCGAGAGCGCCGACAACCTCAGGGCTCGTTTTTGCGTTACCCAGTGCGACGGCGATATTGCGCAACCAGCGGTCGTAGCCGATACGCCGGATAGCGCTTCCTTCGGTTTTTTGCAGCCAGGTTTTCTCGCTCCAGCAAAACAACTCAGCGAGCTGTGCTGATTCGAGGCCATGACGGGGTGAGAAATCCGCTTCGGCAGTAGGCTTTGCAAACTTGTTCCAAGGGCAAAAGAGCTGGCAGTCGTCGCAGCCGTAGATGCGATTGCCGATGGCCTTCCTGAATTCGACCGGGATAGCGTCCTTCAGCTCTATCGTCAGGTAAGAAATACACCGTCGGGCATCCAGCACGTAGGGCGCCACGATGGCACGGGTAGGGCAGACTTCGATGCATGCGCTGCAACTGCCACAGTGCGAGTGCTCAGGCGCATCGACCGGCAGCGGCAAATCGGTGTACAGCTCTCCGAGAAAGAACCACGAGCCATGGTCTCGGTTAATGACGTTGCTATGCTTACCGATCCAGCCAATACCGGCTTTCTCCGCTAACGCTTTTTCGAGCACCGGTGCGCTGTCGACAAAGGCGCGGTAGCCGAACTCGCCAATTCTGTCTTCGATACGCCGGGCTAACTTCTGCAGACGATTTCTAAGGACTTTGTGATAGTCGCGGCCCAGTGCGTAGCGGGAAATATACGCTCGGGATTCGTCATCGAGTAGCTGTCGTGCCGTATCCTCCGATTCCGGCAGGTAGTCCATACGAACCGAAATTACGCGCACGGTACCGGGTACGAGTTCATTCGGTCGGCTGCGCTTGCTACCGTGCCGCCGCATGTACTCCATCGTGCCGTGGAAGTCAGCGTCGAGCCAGGATTCAAGTCGCTGTTCGGCATCGCTGAGATCGACGTCGCTGACGCCCAGCTGCTGAAAGCCGAGCTGGTCCGACCAGTCGACAATTTCCGCCTTGAGCGCGGCCATATCGGTATTGCCGTATTGTTTCGTGGATATCGTCAATGTCAGATCCGGGCCGCGTAACAGTATAATCGCCAGATGCAGACCTTACCCGTTAACGTCTACTCCGTCGCATCCGTTCGCGAGATCGATCGCAGAGCGATCGAGGATCATGGTATTTCCGGCTATCTGTTGATGACGCGCGCGGCGGCGGCGGCAGTGAAGGCCGCACGCCGACGCTTTCCAGATGCGCAGCGTTGGCAGGTCGTTTGTGGTGCCGGCAACAATGCCGGGGATGGTTACGTCGTCGCTCGGCTGGCTGCCAATGAAGGTATTGTCGTATCCGTCCTGGCGCTGGTTGATACCGCGAAACTATCAGGTGACGCGGCTAAGGCATTCCAGGATTTCGCGGCTGAGGGTGGCGTCGTCACGCCATGGGCCGGCGAGGTCGACAGTGCCGCTGATTTGCTGGTCGACGGGATTCTTGGCAGTGGTCTTGAGCGCGACGTCGAAGGCGCGTTTGCCCAGGCGGTGAGAGCGATTAATGCACATCCCGCCGCGGTGCTTGCATTGGATGTACCGACCGGTATTCACGGCGACACCGGGAAAGTCATGGGCTGCGCTGTAAGGGCAGATCTGACCATAACCTTCGTCGGTCTGAAGAGCGGTTTATTTCTGGACTCCGCCGCGAGCTTTTGCGGCGAACTGGCCTTCGCCGGTCTGGAAATTCCGGACGAGTGCCGTGCAGATGAATGTCCTGTCATGCAGCGTATTGGCGATTCGCTGCTGCGTGACTTGCTGCCGCCGAGACCGCGCGCGGCGCATAAAGGTGATTTTGGCCACGTGCTGGTGATCGGTGGCGGCAAAGGCATGCCTGGAGCCGCGCGACTCTGCGGCGAGGCGGCGCTTCGAGCGGGCGCAGGCAGGGTCAGCATCGCCACGGATGCTGCCCACGCAGCGATGTTGACGGCGACGTGCCCGGAGCTGATGTCGCATGCCGTTACACAGGCCGGCGATCTTGCGCCGCTCATGGATAAGGCGGATGTCATTGCGTTCGGCCCGGGGCTAGGCCGCTCGGAGTGGGCGAAGGCCATGTTTGAGGTCGTTGCTGCCGATGCGCGGCCAGCGGTCTGGGATGCGGATGCACTCAACTGGCTGGCCGACACGCCGAATCGCGCGGAGTCTCGAATCATTACGCCCCACCCGGGTGAGGCAGGTGTTCTGTTGAAATTGTCGACCACAGAAATCCAGGCGGACCGCACTGCGGCTGTCAACGCGCTACAAGAGCGCTTTGGCGGCGTCTCCGTCCTTAAGGGTGCAGGATCACTGGTATCGGCGGGTGCTGAAGTGCCTTATATCTGTACATCGGGCAACCCGGGTATGGCGGCGGCCGGCATGGGCGACGTGCTAACCGGCATCATCGCAGCAATGCTGGCACAGGGACTATCGACCGAGCAGGCGGCGCTTGCCGGGGTCCAGGGCCATGCCGAGGCCGGAGATATTGCCGCGCGTGGTGGCGAGCGTGGTCTGATCGCGTCCGATCTGATCGCTGCGTTGCGCGCCGTCCTCAATCCATGAGATTTTTTCGATGACGACGCTCTACCTCCCGGATGAGGCGGCCACGATTGCATTCGGCAGGCGCCTGCTGGCGCACTTGCCAGATGATCTGGCTGGCTGGACTGTATTGCTGAGCGGCGAGTTGGGCGCCGGGAAATCGACCGTTGCTCGCGCACTGATCCGTGCGGCCGGGCACTCGGGACCGGTGCCGAGCCCTACATACACCCTGGTAGAACCCTATATTTTGCCGCGAGGTACGATATATCATGTTGATTTGTATAGGGTTTCTTCTGAAGACGAGCTTCGTTATCTCGGTTGGAACGAGCTGGATAACGGTTTTCGGTTGGTGGAGTGGCCAGACCGGGCGCCTGGCCTTGCTGCACATGCCGACCTCAGGCTTACGCTCAGCTACCAAGGCGAAGGGCGCCAGGCCGTACTCGAGGGCCTGACCGAGCGCGGCAAGCGGCTCGCGCAATCGCTGCATAGCTCTTGATTCAAAAAATTAACTAAGACCGGTATCTGCCTAATATCGCAGTAAAAAGTCTTGGTTTTTGCCGCCAGTTTCGTATACTCACCGGACATAATCCCTGAATCTGGCTGCCTCAACCTTCTTATGTCGCTACGCGCTACCGCCCTGGTTTCTCTGTATCTGCTGCTGTCCGCAGCGGCGCATGCCGAAACGACGCTGGAAAATGTGCGTATTTGGGCCGAGAACGACAAGACGCGAGTTGTGCTGGATCTTAGCGAGACGGCCGCGCATAACATCTTCACGCTGCGCGGGCCTGATCGGCTGGTTATCGACCTCAAGGGCGGCCGGCTAGCCAAATCACTGACACGATTGCCTGCTGGCACGGGTGCCGTTAAGTCGATGCGCAGTGCGATCCGCGCGAATGGTCAACTGCGTGTGGTCCTTGACCTCAACCAGGGCGTGCGCTCCAGGAGTTTCACTACAGGACCGAATGCCAAGTACGGTGATCGCCTGGTCATTGACCTGCAACGCTCCGGAAGTCTGGTGCCCGTGAAGCGTGCGTCGGAGGCGTATCGTCCCGGTCGTGACATCGTCATTGCGATTGATCCCGGTCACGGCGGCCATGATCCCGGCGCGATT
The DNA here is from genome assembly GCA_963760395.1 of uncultured Gammaproteobacteria bacterium. Classification (GTDB taxonomy): domain Bacteria; phylum Pseudomonadota; class Gammaproteobacteria; order Steroidobacterales; family Woeseiaceae; genus UBA1847. Next base: position 161,025 of record CAVXCX010000004.1, on the reverse strand, counting down.
GGTAAACAGCGAACCCGCGAGAAAGATGTGGCGTTGCTGATCAGTCGTGAAATTGCGCGTCGTATCAATGCCGAAGAGGGCATGAAAGCGGTGCTCGTACGTGATCGCGACGTCTACATTGATCATCGTGCAAGAACCGGTATCGCGCGCCGGCATCAGGCTGATCTGTTTGTATCAGTCCACGCCGACGCCGTTTCGGACCGTCGGGCGAGTGGCGCTTCGGTTTACGCGCTGTCATTGAAAGGCGCGAGTGACGAAGCCGCCAAGCAACTTGCCGAACGTGAAAACGCATCGGTGGGCGGGGTTTCCCTTGAGGGCAAAGACGACGTGCTCGCATCGGTTCTTATCGATCTGTCGCAAAACGCCTCGCTCAGCGCCAGTCTCGACGTCGGCAGTCATGTCATTCGCGAAATGAGCAAGGTCGCGAAGATGCATCGCAAGACGGTGCAGCAGGCAGGATTGCTCGTTTTGAAATCTCCCGACATGCCGTCAATCCTGGTGGAGACCGCGTTTATTTCGAATCCGGCAGAAGAGAAAAAGCTGCGCGACAGAGGGCATCAGGGACGCCTGGCCAATGCCATTCTTGCGGGCATTCGTAATTATTTCTATACCAATCCGCCGCCAGACACGCTCATCGCGGCCAATCTTCGACGAACGCCGACTCGTCAGGTGCAGTACGTTATTACGCCGGGCGACACGCTTTCCGAAATTGCCCAGCGCTATAACGTCAGCGCGGCCGCCATCCGTAGAGCCAACAAGCTCTCGAACGACAAGATTCGAATCGGCCAGAGGCTGCAGATTCCGGTGTTCGCGGGCGGCTGATCGGGCCAGCGCCCGCAGCTCGCCATAGAATCCGGCGAGACTTTTCCTGTCGGTTTTGAAAAAATGACGGCCCGTTGTCGTCATCGACCCCATCCCATGCCAATCCAACAGCTTCCGAGCCACCTCATCAACCAGATCGCCGCCGGCGAAGTGGTCGAACGGCCCGCGTCGGTCGTGAAAGAATTGCTGGAGAACAGTCTCGATGCGGGCGCACGATCCATACAGGTCGACATAGTCTCGGGCGGGCAAAAATTGATTCGCATTCGGGACGACGGCAAGGGCATTGCCGAGGACGAGCTTGCACTGGCGTTGTCGCGGCATGCGACCAGCAAGATCGCCAGTCTCGACGACCTTGAAGCCGTTGCCTCGCTTGGCTTTCGCGGTGAGGCCCTGCCCAGCATCGCGTCCGTAGCGCGACTTTTGTTGGTATCGCGGGCGGCGGGTGCCGAATCGGCCTGGCAGGTCGAGGCAGACGGTGGCGAGATCAGTGCACCGTCGCCCGTTGCGCATCCGCAAGGCACGACCGTGGAAGTGCACGACCTTTTCTACAACACGCCGGCGCGACGCCGTTTCCTGCGCACTGAGCGAACCGAGTACGGCCATATTGAGAAATGGGTGCGCAGGCTTGCGCTTTCGAGACCGGAAGTTGCTTTTACATTGACGCACAATCGGCGCACCGCGCTGAGCTTGCCTGCCGCGTCCGATCACGAGTCAAGAAGGCAGCGTATCGCGCGTCTGTGCGGCGAGACGTTTGCCGAGCAGTGCGTCTATATCGAACATGAGGCCGAAGGCATTGCGCTGTCCGGCTGGATCGGACTACCCACTTTCAATCGCAGCCAGCCCGATTCGCAGTACTGGTTCGTCAACGGCCGCAGCATTAGCGACAAGACACTGTCGCACGCGGTCCGGCATGCTTATCGGGACGTGCTGTTTCATGGCCGCTACCCGGCCTATGTGCTGGATCTCACTATGGATCCGGCGGCTGTAGACGCGAATGCACATCCGGCGAAACATGAAGTACGCTTTCGCGATGGGCGCCGGGTGCACGGTATCGTGTCGCAGACGGTGCAGGTTGCGTTGCAGGAGACGCGACCGGGCGGGCACAATATTACGCCGATTCCGATGACGCGCGATGCCGTTTTCAATCAGGGGGCAATGTCGCTGGCATCGGCCCCTTCTGCTTCGGCAGTGCGTGAGACGTTGACCGCATATCACGCGATGGCGGCGTCCCCGCGCTTCGCAGAGATCCCGGAACGGGCCGGTGATGTGCCGCCACTCGGTTTCGCGGTGGCGCAGCTGGCGGGTATCTACATTCTCGCCGAGAATCGTGAGGGTCTCGTGATTGTCGACATGCACGCCGCGCATGAGCGCATCGTCTACGAAAAACTCAAACGGGGATTCGAAGATCGAGAACTCGTCCGGCAGCCTTTGCTGGTACCTGAAGTCATTAATGTCGCTGAGAATGAGGCCAACCTGGTTGAACACTCCGGGCATCTGCTGGAAAAGCTCGGCCTGGTTGTCGATCGCTCCGGACCGACAAGCCTCACCGTTCGGGAAGTGCCCGCGTTGCTGAAGAACGCCGACGTCGAATCGTTGTTACGCGATGTGCTGTCCGACCTGTCGGAGTCCGGTCAGAGCAGTCGTATCGACGATGTCAGTGATGACTACCTGGCGACCATGGCCTGTCATCACTCCGTACGGGCGAACCGTATGCTTACGAACGACGAGATGAACGCCTTGTTACGCGAAATGGAAAGGACCGAGCGCGCGGATCAGTGTAACCACGGCCGTCCCACATGGACGACGATCACATTGTCCGAGCTCGATCGCCTGTTTCTGCGCGGTCGTTAGCGATTCGTCGTGAGTGCCAACGCAATCCTGTTGATGGGCCCGACCGCGTCGCGTAAGACCGAATTTGCGGTCAGTCTTTGCAAGCGTTTTCCCTGCGACGTCATTAGTGTCGATTCGGCACTGGTTTATCGCGGCATGGATATCGGCACGGCGAAACCCGACGCTGACACTCTGGCGCGAGTGCCGCATCGTCTCATCAACATTCGTAATCCGGAGGAAAGTTACTCCGCCGGAGAATTCGTCCGCGACGCACGCGCGGAAATCAAGGAGATCGTCGCGCGCGGCCGCATCCCTTTACTGGTCGGTGGCACGATGATGTATTTTCGCGCGCTCACCGAAGGCATTGCCGATTTACCGGAAGCCGACGCAGCCATTCGCCGCACAATCGATGCCACGGCGGAGGCGACGGGCTGGCCCAGCGTACATAAGGAACTGCAGGCCGTAGATCCTGTTGCTGCGGCACGTATTAACCCGAACGACAGTCAGCGCATTCAGCGGGCACTGGAGGTTTACAGGGTAAGCGGTAAAGCACTGACCGACTGGCAGGCCGAGGACTGCACGCCGACCGATGCGGCCGACTATCTCAAGGTTGGCCTGCAGGTAGAACCTCGAAAGGAACTGCACGAGCGTATAGCCCTGCGGCTGGATCAAATGGTCGCCAATGGCTTCGTGGAAGAACTCCGAGAGCTCAGGATGCGTCCGGGCCTCACGGAACAGAGCCCTTCCATGCGCTCCGTGGGCTACCGGCAATTCTGGCAGTACCTCGAGGAGCGCTGCACGCTGCATGAGGCCAAGGAAAAAGCGTTGTTCGCGACGCGACAATTGGCCAAGCGGCAGTTCACCTGGCTGCGCTCGGAAAAGTCGGTCTTTACAATAAATCCACTTGAAGCCGGCGCAATCGACGCCATATCAGCTCATCTGGCGCCGCGGCTTGGCGAATAGATGATGTTTTTGGCCGTATTTCCGTCATATCGGCTGTGTTAGACTTTTTGAACGCTTAGGCAGAGATTCGCATTAGGGCACTCCGGCGCCACCGGACCGCGGGTTTCGAACAAAAATGACAATAAGGAGACCCAATATGGCTAAAGGGCAGACACTGCAAGACCCGTTCCTGAATATTTTACGGAAGGAAAAAGTTCCTGTATCCATTTACCTCGTCAACGGCATCAAGCTGCAGGGGCAGGTGGACTCGTTCGATCAGTTCGTGGTCTTGCTGAAAAACAGCGTAAACCAGATGGTTTACAAGCATGCAATTTCGACGGTCGTGCCGTCGCGCAATGTTCGTTTGCCGCTTCCTGACGATGATTCGGGAGACGACGACGAGTAGGCAAGGGACGACGTTACTCCGTCAGGAGGACGTGATTGTTTGAACGACCGCAAAGTGGCGAGCGCGCCGTCCTCGTCCACGCGAGTTCCGACGGATTACCCGATACTTCAGAGCGTGAGGAGTTTGCCGAGCTGGCACGCTCGGCGGGTGCTGTGGTTGCAGGTGAGCTCTTAAGTTCTCGACGGAATCCGGACGCGCGGACCTATATCGGTAAAGGCAAGCTCGCCGAATTGCGCACGCTCATCGCCGACAATGATGCAGAGCTTGTTATTTCATCGGCTGCGCTTAGCCCGAGCCAGGAGCGTAATCTTGAACGTGAGCTGTGCTGCCGCGTGCTGGATCGTGCCGGTCTGATCCTGGATATCTTTGCGCAGCGGGCGCGCAGTTTCGAGGGCAAGCTGCAGGTAGAACTGGCCCAACTCCGCCACCTGTCGACACGACTGGTGCGAGGATGGACGCACCTTGAGCGACAGAAAGGCGGTATCGGTCTGAGAGGCCCTGGCGAGACGCAGCTTGAGACGGATCGCCGCCTGGTTGGCGATCGCATCCGGCAGCTTAAAGATCGGCTGGAGGATGTTGACGCCCGCAGGACCATGAATCGGCGCAACCGTGTGCGGGCTGAGATTCCGACCGTCGCGCTGGTCGGCTATACGAACGCAGGCAAATCGACCCTGTTTAACGCGTTGACGGATGCGGATGTGTATGTGAAAGACCAATTGTTCGCGACGCTGGATCCGACCGTACGGCGGCTGGACCTGCCGGAGGGCGAGCATGTCGTTCTGGCTGACACGGTCGGCTTCGTGCGTGATTTGCCGCACGAGCTCATAGCAGCCTTTCGATCGACGCTGCAGGAGGCACGAGAGGCGGATCTGATCCTGCACCTGATCGACGCCAGCGACCCGAATCGCTGGCAGCGGGTCCGTCAGGTCAATTCGGTATTGAAAGAACTGGAAGCTGATCAGGTTCCGCAGATACGCGTGTACAATAAGATCGACAAGCTGGATCGAGAGCCCCGCATCACAAATAATCGCGACGGCGAGGGTCGCGCGGTCTGGCTGTCTGCTATAACCGGCGAAGGCATCCCCATGCTGAAAGATGCGATCGCGCGTCGTCTTCGACAGAAGACGGTGCAGCGCATTATTCACTTGCAGCCTAGCCAGGGACGCCAACGGGCTAAACTATTTGAGCTTGGGGCTGTCACTTCAGAGCAGGCGCTGGAGGAGGGGGGCTGGTCGCTGGCGCTGAAAATGACAGAAAAGGACTTGCGGCGATTCCTAAAGCGTGAAAATCTCGCCGAACGAGATCTGGAACCGTTGCCGATGAAGCCATCGGCGACGGCGGCAAACGAATGAGAAGCACAGATATAGTGAGAAGCACAGATATCATGGCATGGAATGAATCGGGAAACGGTAAGGACCCCTGGAAGCGCGACGGCGAAGAGCCCATCGAGCTCGACAAGATTGTGCAGGAATGGCAACGACGCTTTCGTGGTCTGTTTGGTGGCGGCGGCGGCGGCGGAGGCGGCAGTGGCCCAGGCGGAGCCGGCGGCTTCGTTTTGGTCGTGTTGCTACTGGTGGCATGGGGGCTGACCGGCTTCTACCGGGTAGACGAAGCCGAGCGCGGTATCGTGCAGCACTTCGGCGCCTACAAGGAAACCACGTTGCCGGGTCTTCACTGGCATTGGCCTTATCCGATCGAGACCGCGCAGCTGGTGAATACAATCGCGATCTCGAACTATGCGTATCGTACGGAGATGCTGACGGCTGACGAGCAGTATGTGTTTGTGGATATGGTCGTGCAGTACCGCCGGACAGATCCGGTCAAATACAGCTTCGAAGTTGTTGAGCCTGATCAGACCCTGCAGGATGTGACCGAAAGTGCATTGCGTGAGGTCGTTGGTACAACAATGCTCGACGTTCTGGTTACCGGTCGTCGCGATGAGATTGCGTCGCGTACGCGTGAGGTGCTGCAGGCCACCATCGATATCTACGGCGCGGGCATTACCGTCACGTCAGTTTCGCTGGAGACAGTCAACTACCCGCAAGCGGTGCAGTCCGCTGTCGATGATGCGCAGAAAGCGCGTAATGATAGCGAGCGTTTTGGCCTGGAGGCTGACGCCTACGCCAATGATGTCGTTCCGCGAGCGCGCGGTGACGCGGTTCGCGTTCTGGAGGATGCGCGCGGTTATCGCGACCGTGTTGTCGCAGACGCGCAAGGTGAGGCTGCCCGATTCGAAGCGTTGTTAACCGAATATCAGAAGGCTCCGCGAGTAACGCGCGATCGCCTTTATATCGAGGCCATCGAAGAAGTTTATGGCAATTCTGCAAAAGTCATCGTGGACTCAGAGGGCAGCGGCAACCTTATGTACCTGCCGCTGGACCAGATAATGAAGCAGGAAGGCAGGTCCGGCGCGCCGGTGAGTCCAATCGGGCGGCTGATTCTCAGTCGCCGCAGGCGCTGCCGGGGACGGTGCCGTCCGATGACGAAGATCGGGAACGGAGGATACGACAATGAACAGCGCAAGATTCGCAGGCGTGGTTTTTCTCGGCCTGGCCTTCGTTATTCTCGGTCTGTCCGCGTTCACGGTTGATGAGCGGGAGCTCGCAATTAAGCTGCAGCTGGGCCAGGTCGTGAAGTCGAGCTACGAGCCCGGACTGCATTTCAAATGGCCGATCGTTCAGAACGTCCGCAAGTTTCCACGGCGCATTCTTACTATCAGCGATCGCCCTGATCGTATTTTTACCGCAGAGAATGAGGCCGTGCAGGTCGACTTCTTCGTGAAGTTTCGAATCGCCGATCCGGTTCGCTATTACACTTCGACCGGCGGTGTGCTGTCCGCTGCCAATGGACGACTGTCGGAGATCGTCAAGAACGCGATCGTGACAGAATTCGGCAAGCGCTCTGTGCGCGAGGCGATCTCCGTTGAACGAGCCGAACTGATGCGCGACATGCGGTCGACTGCAGCCGCAGCTTCTGAGGATCTCGGTGTGTCGCTGATCGACTTTCGCGTCAAACAGGTCGAGTTCATGGACGAGGTTCGTGATTCGGTGTATCGCCAAATGGCGGCTGAGCGCAAGCGAATAGCCGCTGAACGTCGCGCCGAGGGCCAGGCTGGCGCCGAGGAGAAGCGCGCGGCCGCGGACAGGACACGAACCGTGATCCTCGCCGATGCCTACAGGGACGGCCAGATAATCAAGGGTGAGGGTGACGCAAAGGCCGCTGAGATCTATGCGAATGCCTATACCAAGGACCCGGAATTCTATGCCTTCTATCGCAGTATCGATGCGTATCGGAAGTCGGTGGGTAAGACTGGCGATGTGTTGATTCTCGACCCTAACAACGAGTTCTTTCGTTATCTGAACCAGTCGGATGGCAAGCAGTAAGAAGCACCGCGAACCGCACATTCGGCATGTACTGGACGGAAATACTGACGGCGCTGGCGCTGGTCTTCGTTATTGAGGGCATGTTGCCGTTTATTTCGCCGACGAAATACCGTCAAATGGTGGCGGAGATCACGCGAATGAGCGACAGCAGCATCCGTAACGTCGGTCTTGTCGTGATGATCGCCGGGTTGGTTTTGCTGTTCTTCGTGCGCGGCTGACGCGGGTCCGGCAAGAAAATAAACAAGCGGGAGAATCATGGGCAAGAACGTAGTTGTCATCGGTACCCAGTGGGGAGATGAAGGCAAAGGCAAGATCGTTGACCTGCTGACGGATCGCGCGGCAGCGGTAGCGCGTTTCCAGGGCGGGCATAATGCCGGTCACACGCTCGTTATCGGTGGCGAGAAAACAGTGCTTCACCTTATTCCATCAGGAATTCTCCGAGACGGGGTGCATTGCCTGATCGGCAACGGTGTGGTGGTGGCCCTCGATGCGTTGGTCAGCGAAGCAAATGCACTCATTGAAAGCGGCGTTCCGGTCTACGAACGCTTGCGAATCAGCCCGGGGTGTCCGCTGATCCTGCCGTCGCATGTCGCACTCGACGTGGCGAGAGAGAGAGCGCGAGGCGCTGGCGCTATCGGTACTACCGGCCGCGGTATTGGGCCCGCCTATGAAGACAAGGTTGCGCGACGCGCCTTGCGTATATCGGATCTTTTCGTCCGCGAGAAATTTGCGGCAAAGCTGGGTGAAGTTCTCGACTATCACAACTTCCTTTTAAAGAACTATTTCAAGACCGATACGGTCGACTTTTCGCAAGTGCTTGACGAGGCGCTTGCCTACGCGGAAATTGTTGCGCCAATTACGGCGGACATTACGCAGGTCCTCCAGGATCTTGGGGATTCCGACAAGAGCATTCTTTTCGAAGGAGCCCAGGGTAGCTTTCTTGATATCGACCATGGCACCTATCCTTTTGTAACGTCGTCGAATACCGTTGCTGCCGCGGCCAGCATTGGAACCGGCATAGGTCCGCGTAACCTCGACTATATTCTTGGCATCGTGAAAGCGTATACCACGCGCGTCGGTGCCGGCCCATTTCCAACAGAGCTGTTCGACGATCAGGGCGCGCACCTCGCGAGAGTCGGTGCGGAGTTCGGTGCGACTACCGGCCGACCGCGACGCTGTGGCTGGTTTGACGCCGTCGCATTGCGACGATCGATTGTAAACAGCAGCCTTTCGGGTCTGTGCGTCACGAAACTGGATGTCCTCGACGAGCTTGAGACTATCCAGATTTGTACCGGCTACGCGATTGATGGCAAGCCAATTCCTGGCGTACCGGTTGTCGTGGACCGGTTCGCCGAATGCAAGCCGATCTATGAAGAATGGCAGGGCTGGCAGGAGTCGACGGTTGGCATTACCGAATTCGACGAGCTGCCGCAGAAAGCACGCGACTACCTGGCTCGAATCGAGGCCTTGGCGGGCATTCCAATCGACATTATCTCGACGGGCCCCGATCGCCAGCAGACTATCGTCAAGACGCATCCTTTCGAGTAACTGCACGTCTCGCCGCAACGATCGCCAGCAGCGCGAGCAGCCACAGCGTTGCGGCACCGCCGCCGCTGCCAGCAGCGCTTGCCGAGGCCGATCTCACGGTGACCGACGCGCTTGCCGAATCCGTCAGGCCGCCGGTATCTGTTACCTGTAATGAAAAGCGTAGCAACGTATCGGAGTCAACCGTCGGTGCGGCGAATGTAGCTCTGCTTGTGTTTGGATTCGTCAGCGAAACAGCGGGACCGAGTGTTTGTGTCCAAGCGTAGCTTAGCGTGTCACCGTTCGGGTCATTGGACTGGCTGCCGTCGAGTGTCACCGTAGATCCCGAAGCTACGGTCTGACTAATTCCCGCGATCGAATTCGGGGACTCGTTGACACCAGAGCCGTCGACAATATCAATTCGCAGCTGCGTCCGGCTTCCGAGCGCCGCGCCAGCAGCATTACTTAGTGTTAGTTCGATAAACTCATCAGGCTCGCCGGCGCCATCATCAACGATGGTGTATTCAATCCATTTCGGGTCCGCGTCGCCATCCGCCCAGGTTAATGTACCGCTCTGTGCGCCCGAATAATCGCTCGAGGCGCTGGCATCGCCGCCGCTAATGGCGTAGTCGACTGCCGCGTTACCACTGGCCCCGCCGATTCGATTGACAATGGCGACGGCGGTTGCGAAGCCGCGTTCAGATACCGCCATTGTACTTCTCGAAAATTCAAGTTCTGCACCTTCACCAGGATCGCTGACATAAACGCTCGCGATATTCGGCGCGGACAGTGTCGCTCCGCCCGACGGCGCTGTCAGCCTGATCATGATGCGCTCAAGTCCCTCTGTGACGCCATCGTCCAGTGCAGCGACGTTGATGATGCGATCGCTGCCGTCTCCTGAAGCCCAGCTTAGTGCGCCGCTGCTAACCGCCACGTCGTCCCGGAGGCTGTCGCTTCGACCAGTTCCCAGTTGACGTTGACGTTACCCTGCGTACCGCCTATGCGTTGCACGACAACGTTACCTGGCTGCGCCTCTTCTGCCGCGAATGAACGGGCGGCGAATGCGAGCGTCCCTTCGGCCACATCAAGCGTGTTATCGGCGACGACGTAAAAACCGCTGTCAATGTCGCTGATCAAGATGTTACCGCTGGGCAGGAACGGGTAGGTTCCCCAGGCTCCCGGGAAACCGACGGAGTCGGAGGCGGGGTAGGTGTCGAAACGGCCGACCGATGTCGGAGCCGCCGGATTCGAAATATCCAGAATGGTCAGGCCGCGAGCGTAGTTGGACATGTAGTAGCGATTACCACGCACAAAACCATTGTGGTCGATAGCTGTTGTTGGTCCGGTCCAGGAGCCGGCGAGGCTCGGCGCGGTCAGGTCAGAAATAGAAAAGGCCCTGAGCGTTGTCCGCAGGCCGCGGTCACGCTCATCAGTCTCGTCCTGAACGAACATGAAATTTTTGTCCTCGGACCACCAGCCCGAGTGCACGTAATCCGCGTTGTCATAGGGAGTCCGGCTAAGGCGCACAGGATTGGCCGGCAGCGTGACGTCCCAGATATCCACGGTCGACTCATTGAAATCAAACAGAACCTCGCAGAACGGAGAGCTGCCTGCGTTGACGCACTGTGAGTCCTTGCGGGCGTCAGTTACACGCATCGATGCAGCGTCGTGCATGTACAGGCGGTCACCGCCGGGTTGTCCTGATGGAGTCGCAGGTGCTGTTATGAAGACCGGTGACCGTGGATTGCTCAGGTCGTAACTGCGAAAACGGCCGTCGCTCCTGTTCGGGCCGGCAAGTACGAGCGTTGGAGAGGCGCCGTCCAGCGACAGGCCCGTGCTGAATTCAGTGCCGGTAATGTAAACGTTATGGGCCGCCGCAAAGTCACTGGAATAATCGACACGTGAGATGCGCTGCGGTAGTTCGCTCAGGTCAATAATGACCAGACCGTCGGAAGCGTTGTCCGCCGTAACGTAGGCGTAGGCGTTCCAGCGCCGGTCGGCTGCATTCCAGAATTGGTACACCTTGATGTCGCGCCAGGTCGTGGCCTGGCCGTCGACAAAACCGACTTCCCGCGGATTTTCCGGATCGCTGACATCGTAGAGCGCGGTACCGACGCTGTAGCCAACGATGGCGTACTCACGGTTGCTGTTAAGGTCCATGAAGCCCCAGATATCGGCGCCACGAGCGCTGCTTGTTCGGTCTGCGATGTGAGCGAGCAGGTCGACATTATTGCAAGGAAAGGTGCCCGCAAAACCAGAGCTACACGCTGTCGCCGCCGCGCTCTTGGCGAGACTCGCCTGCGACTCGACCAGTGCTTTTGATCTTGCCGCCGTCTGTCGACTGACGCCCTTGCTATCGGCGATCACCCGAAAACCGCGCTCAAGCAACACGTCGGCATACTCGGTAGGAACGCCGACCAGCGTTGTCTCTGCGCCGTTGTGCCCCACGAAGCTATCCGACTTCCGAAATCCACCGCGCACGTCAATGGCGCCGCTCAGGAGGTAAATAACGTCCTCGACCGTGGTGAGTTCAAACGAGCCCTCGGCCACGCGAATCTGGCCGTGCTTGCCTACACGCTTCAGCGCATAGCTGATGCTTCGACACGGCGCCGCGACGTCCTGACAGGAGCCGTGGTCGACACCGTCAGGTGTAACAAAGAGAGGCGGCTCGTCGGTATCGGCAAGTACAGGTCCGCAAAACACGCAGAAGGCTATGGCCGACAGGGCGGTCGAGAGGCAGCGAGGCATTTGTCGAACCTGAGTTGCTAAGATCGCTCTATAATAACGGCTAATCACCCTCAGCTTCTCCCCGAAAACCCAATTCTGTGAAATCGCACTCTTTGACGTTCAGAGCAGGCGCAGGCGCCCTGCGTTCCATTCGCGAGAATGGTTTTGACATATCGTCCGTGGGTACCATCGCCGGAGCCTCTGGCGGCGCCAAATGGCTGGTCTTGAGCCAGCTCGATCGGGCGATTCTCGGCAACCTGGTACCCAGGATGAAGAATCCGGTCCACCTGATCGGCTCGTCGATCGGTTCGTGGCGCTTTGCCTGCTATGCGCAGAAAGATCCGGTCGCGGCAATCGAGCGGCTCGAATATGCGTATCTCGAGCAGACCTATTCAGAGAAGCCGGACATTCATGAAATAACGGCAAAGAGTCGCGAGATACTCGAACATGTACTCGGCAGTACCGGCGTTGATGAAATCTTGTCCAATCCGTTGTTTCGCATGCACGTTATGGCGGTCCGTAGTAAGCATGTCACGGCGACGGAGAATCGCGGCTTGCTCGCGGCGAGCCTCATAACGGCGGCCGCTCTCAATGCGGTAAGCCGCAAAAGCCTCGGGCTGTTCTTCGAGCGCGCATTGTTCTTCGACAAGCGCGATGTGCCACCTTTCTTCGACCTGCTTGGTTTCCCGATTCAGCGTATCGAAATGTCGGCTGCAAATCTTGCGGATGCCGTGATAGCGACCGGGTCTATTCCACTGGTACTGACCGGGGTACGGGATATTGTGGGCGCGGCGCCGGGGGTCTACCGTGACGGCGGCGTTATCGACTATCACCTGGATCTACCGCACAGTGCCCGCGAGCGCATGACGTTATTCCCGCATTTCTACGAACGCATAGTGCCGGGCTGGTTCGACAAGAAACTGAAATGGCGACGGCCGCATCCTGGCAATGTCGATCGCACAATTCTGATTAGCCCGTCTGCGGAGTTTGTAGCCAAGCTGCCAAATGCCAAGATTCCGGATCGCAGTGACTTTGCGAAGTACACACCGAAGGAGCGGGTCATTGCCTGGCGATCCTGCGTCGCGGCCTGTGAGCAACTGGCGGATGAATTCAACGAGGTTCTGGAAAGCGATCAGCTGGCGGCACGCCTCAAGCCGCTGTGGTAATCTGACGCGAAAATAACAACAAGGGGACAGGCGGTGGCAAAAGACACCATCGACAATCGCCCGGCCGTATCCAGAGCTCACCTGGATTGCGTTGGTCACTGGCTGGTTCATAGGCGTCATCATCGCGGTAGCGATCGGTTACGCAGCGCTGATTCTCGGCTTTTCGATCGAGGGATCTGAGCTTGCGGCGATCTTGGGCTTCGGCATTCTGCGTGGCATGTTTCGCCGCAAGAGCATCGTCGAGAACAATATCGTACAGACTATCGCCAGCGGCGTGAACGGTGCGTCATCGGGAATGATGTTTTCGGTTCCCGCGCTTTTTCTGCTCGGCTTCGGCGACCGCTTCGACCCGGTTGTCCTGACCTTCGGTTGTATCGCTGGCGCTTTCCTCGGCATTGCGTTCATCATTCCGCTACGCAAGCACATGATCGACTTCGAGCGACTGACCTACCCGGGCGGTGTTGCGGTTGCGACGATCCTGAAGTCACCGGGTGCAGGTGTGCAGCAAAGCCGTATTCTGTTGCTGATCGCTGCGTTTATCAGCGCATTTGTGCATTTTGTGACCATCCGCACGGACGTCGACAACTGGAATCATCGGCGACGATTGTCGGCCTGCCGGACTACATGAACGGCATCTGGTACCTGTCGTTGATGACCGTCGGTGTCGGCTTTCATCGCCGGTCGTGGCGGCATCGCATTCATCATTGGTGGCTTCGTCGCCTACTGGTTTCTGTCGCCCATGCTGGCGGCAACCGGCAGCTTCCCGGTCGATGCGGCTGGGGAGACGATCAGCGAGCCGGGGCCGCTGCGACTAATGCTGTATCGCCCGCTCGGCATCGGCATGCTGATCGGCGGTGCGATCATGGGCGTGATACTGGCGTTTCCGCTCATCGTCAGTGCCATTCGTTCGATGCAAAAAGCCGCAGGCGTGTCGTCGGATGCTTCGAACGACGAATTGCCGATCAAGATGCTGTACTTCGCGATTGTCGGTGCCGTGATCCTTGCTCACCAGTCATGGCCATAACGTCGGTCGAGACGATCGGCCTCGGTCGCGGCATCGCGATGGCCTTGCTCGGCACGCTGTGGATCTGGATGGCGGGCATCATTCTCTCCGAAGCGATCGGCCGCACCAACTGGTCGCCGCTTATCCGGAATGACACTGGTCGGAATTACGCTGTTAATCGTCGTAACCCACGGCATGGAACGCAGCGACTCGATTATTGCGGCACTCATGGTTGGTGCTGCGACCTGCGTTGCGATGTCGCAGGCGACAGATCTGATGCTCGATCTTAAGACCGGCTACCTCGTTGGTGCGACGCCGCGCATGCAGCAGATCGGTCAGTTCGCGGGTGCCTGGCTTGGCCCGATCGTCGTCATCTTCGTGATATTTGCGCTTGACGCGTCCTATGGCCTCGGCAGCGAGCAGCTGCCGGCGCCTCAGGCACAGGCGCTTGCCAGCACCATCGACGGCATCCTGGGTGGCGACGTGCCGACTGAAAAATACATGGCGGGTGCTGTACTGGGCGGTATCCTGTCCGCCGTGATGGGCGGTCTGGGCATAACGGTCGGGCTGGGTTTCTACCTGCCGTTCTAATATTGTCCTGACCTATTCGCTCGGCACGCTGGCTCGCGAGGTGTCCAACCGCGTGAAGGGCAACAGCTGGAGTGAGGAAGTCGGTATACCGATCGCAGCCGGGCTGATTATCGGCGAAGCGCTGGTCGGCGTTGGCAATGCGCTCGATCATCGTGTTCGCATAGCGAAAGGGGAGACGGAAAGATGAAACAAGCTTGGCTATTTCTTGCTCGCGGCGGGTTTTCTGGGCGGCGCATTCGCGACGTCACTGGATGTCCAGGAAGTTAACTGGGAAGTCTTTGCCTTTGCGGCTGTCGCCGCCGTTATCGGTCTGATCCTTGTGAAGCGGCAGGCGTCGGCTATCGCCCGATCGGATACTGTGCTTGAGCTCAATCGCGGCGAGCTCAAAGAATCGATTCACAACGTCGTTCGCGACCTGAAAGCACTTACCACGACGGCGGCAACCTCGGGTGCGGAGCTGCGCGACAAGATCGACCTGGAGCTACGAAACGACCTTCGTCGTTTTGCCGACGCGCGCGAGAGCATGGTGCATCTGTTTGGCCTGCAAACCTACGCGGACATCATGAGCAGTTTTGCGACTGGCGAACGTTACATCAATCGTGTCTGGTCGGCCTCGGCGGATGGCTATGATGAGGAAGCGACGGTTTACCTTAGCAAGGCAGCGGCGCAGTTTGTCGAAGCGGAGGCGCTGTTGACAAAGGCGACTCAAGGCACGGGGTAGGTCAGTCCTGGGCATCCGGTGCGGCTGCCGAGTGTCGGCAGCGGGCGGTCATCTCTTTCTTCAGCGCGTCGACGTCCTCGTTCATCAGGTGGTCCGTGCTGTCTTTCCACCCACGTAGCATGCCAATGTTGCGTTCGTTGACGAGAAGATGATCTTCATTGTTCTGTTCCGTTATTTCCCATCCCGGAGCCGCGATGACTGATCGGACGCGGATCTTATGGCCGAGCAGTTCGGTAAATTCTTTTTCGAGACGCCTGGTTCTTGCCGCGATGTCGACAATGGACTCGCTGTCGTCAGAATTTGAAAAATGCAGCGCGTTGCCATGCAGGCGGACACTGCTGCCAGCACGAGCACGTTTCGCAACCACATTGATCGCGTAGAGCCCGGACTGGCCAATAACAACATGATCGACGACACCTGCGCTGGTCGCAGCATCATGGAATACCTGCGTTATGCCAGTCGAGATCTGCAGTAGTTGATGGCCAATCGCGATATTCGCATCGCGGAGAAACTTGACCTGCCTTCGTGCGACGATGGTTTTGCCCAGCTGAAAGGCGGCCAGTGCTACAGCGACAGCGAGAAAGATGAGCTGTAAATAGAGCTGCCAGTCCGGGTAACCCGCGAACAGCTGTTGCGCCTGAAGTACGTAGGCCGCCGCAAAAAGTACCGCGAAAACAAGTGCCGCACCGAGGTAGATGGATTGGGACGTCGACAGCCGATCGAGTTCGTCGCGAAAGCGCTGCGCGGCCTCGTGCATGATGCTATCGGGGAACAAGGGCCCCGAGCCTACTGTCCGTGACAGGGCGCTCCAGAATTTGGCGACCAGCAGAAAAAATATGGTGCTGGCTAACGCAACGGTAGCTGCTCCGCTTATCGCCTCGATATTCATTGTGTACTTCTCAAGTCGCTTTCAGCGTCTGAGGGTAGCCCCCAACCGGGCCGGGCACTGTGACATGCGTCACACTGGGCAGCCAATAGCGGCAGCGAAACCCGCAGTTTTCAGTATTCATTCAGGCACAGGGGTGTATTTGTGAATATCGTCACGGCAGGCATCGGCATCGGTCGGTAGCGTCGATGAGACTAATTTTTCGCAGATAACGGATGGAGCATCTCATGAACCGCAATTGGAACCTGATCTGGATGGCACTTATGGTGCTGGGGCTGAACGGCTGCGCCTCCATGAGTGGTGATGAATGCATAACCAGCGACTGGGCAGCGATTGGCTATGAAGACGGCGCGCGCGGCTACACCACGGATCGAATCACAGAACGTCGCAAAGCATGCGCCAAGCACGGCGTCACGCCTGATTTCGCAGCGTATCAAAGCGGTCGCGAACAGGGCCTGGCGGAGTATTGTCAGCCCGGTCGCGGCTTCAATGTTGGTTCAAATGGTGGGCGCTATAACGGCATCTGCAGTGTCGATCTCGAGGCGGATTTTCTCGAAGCCTACAACGCTGGCCGGCATCTCTATACTTTGCGCGGAAACGTCAATCGTGCGAGCTCCGCAATCAATTCCAAACAGAATGAGATTGATCGTATCAAGGACGACATGCGTCTGAAGGAAGCGGCGCTGATCAGCGACGAGACGACTACCGAGGAGCGAGTGCTGCTACTGGTCGATCTAAAAGACCATTCGGAGAGAACCGGTCAGCTCGAAGCGGAAATCCAGGATCTCTACGAGCAGCGCGCGTATTCCCAGGCTGAGCTGGACAATTACCAGGTTGCGCTGCTGGACTACGGATACTAGTACTGCGTCGTCGCGCCGCGAGCCAATCCTAGAAATTCATGGCTTTGGTCGAACGACGTCGGTCGCGCCGGTCGCGGCGTTCCACCTTGAACGTGCCCGTTCCGCCGCCATAGGTGGCCGGATTGAACGGGCTACGCCGATCATTGCCCGAACGCCTGTCGCTGTGATGGGCGAATCCACACCGACACTCAGACGCGTCGCAGCCGGGCAGCGGTATTTGTGGCGCGGCGCCGGAAAGAAAGCGTCGGCCCGTCATTGCCTTGGCAGCGTCGCAAGCATTGCTGGAGTATTTCAGAGAGACAGCATGAAAAGCCGAAGTGGCTTCAGTCATCTTTAGCTGGCGAAGATTTGATTGCGGGCTGTTCGGAATCATTGCGGCGAATGCGTATGACCAGCCAGGTAACGGATAGCAGCAAAGCCAAGACCAGCAAAAGCTCTTTCAACGTCGCTCCCCTCAGTGCATCGATGACGGCGCATTATTGCCCAAGCGCCTTGCCTCCTTTATAGCACGTATGGACAGCTTATTTGGTCGTAGATTACCGAATATTCGGTGACGGTTAGATTATGGCAACCCCGAACAGGTTTTGATGAAAGTACAAGACGGCGCCGAACGCAGCCGATCCGATAACCAGCGGTATAAGATCGTTCTTGATGGCTGCCGGTCCCGGTTTACGCCAGGGCCCCTCGCGGCGATTGATCAACACGATTTCGAGTAAGGCCCAGACGCTGAAGCCGCCGAACAGGGCAAGCGAGCGGCTGTCACCGTTGCTCAGGAGATGTGCGATACCCCACAACAGTGTCCCGGTCATCTGCGGATGTCGAATGAAGCGTTTGATGTTGCCAGCAAATTGCGAGGCAAAGAAAAGCACCAGTCCGGCAAGGACCAGTACTCCGACGATCGGGCTGCCGGCCATTGGTGCGGTATAGACCCCTTGCGGCAGGGCGGATCTCCAGCCAACTACGATGATTACCAGTGAGCCGATGATCACAAGTGAAAACAGCCCTCGATACGGATCCTTGCCAATCCTTTCTTCCACACGACTCCTCAATCCAGGTGCCGCGGCCTTGAACAGATGGGCGGCACTCCAGAGGATGACGCCGGCGATCAACAGTGACATGCTAAATTTTCCTGGTGGCAGCTCGAAGGCCGCCAGTATACCGTTTCATGCTAAGTTTGAGGGGCAGCGACGATCAGGATAGAACGGAGGATGGGGTTATGAAGGCGAATGGCAAGTTGATGGACATGCTCACCGGCTATGCGGCATCGCACCAGCACCCGTTCAATGTATTTGTACACATGATCGGTATTCCCACGATTATGCTCGGCGTGATGATTCCGCTAACGTGGGTAACCATTGAAATAGACGCCTTCAGCTTCAATTTGGCGCATGTTCTGATCGTGGCTTTCTTCGTCTTCTACGTCACGCTCGATGCTATTTTTGCTATCGTTTTCCTGGTCGCCGCCTTTTTTCTGCAGATGCTGGCGGCGAAGCTCGGCTCTTATCCGGGTAATACCGGCTGGATTATTGCTGCTGTTGCGTTTTTCGGCGGTTATGCCGCCCAATTTGTCGGCCATGCTGTCGAGAAGTCGATGCCGGTGCTTGTCAAGCATCCCGTTCAGGCGAACCTGGCCGCACCGTTCTTCACCGTGGTCGAGCTCTTCAGTATCGTTGGCTTGCGTGATGAGCTTTTCCAGGAAGTCCAGAATCAGATCCAACAGCGTCAATCGCAGCAGGCAAGCTGACGACACGATGATGGAAAATTGGGGTGCAGGTCTGGCATGCGTCGGCTTTGAACTGAACCCCGGGGTACCGCGATGAATCCGGTCGTGCACCAACTGACCTGGCAAGGGCTCGCTCTGGCATTTATTCCAACCGTGGTCGTCATTGCCATCCTGTTTCGTTGGTCAGCGGGCGCACAAACGGCGATTTACGCAACGCTCCGTATGCTGATTCAGCTGCTGTTGATTGGCTATGTGCTCGTTTATATATTCGAGGCCGACCAACCCGCGATTATCGTTGCCGTCATCGTGATCATGCTGTTGTCGGCGAGCTGGATCGCCATACGGCCATTACAGCAAAGAGGCCGTCGCGTTTATTTGCACGCGCTTGCTGCAATATCGGTCGGCGGCTTGTTGACGCTGGCTTTGGTCAGCCAGTTCGTGATCGGCGTCGAACCCTGGTTCAGTCCGCGCTACCTGGTGCCGCTGGGCGGCATGATTTTCGCCGCAGCGATGAACACCGTAAGCCTGGCGGCAGAGCGTGCGCACGCCGAAAGAGAACGTGGTGCCTCGTGCCTCGAGGCCCGCCGGGTTGCCCTGCAGGCATCGTTGATTCCAACGGTCAATTCGCTGTTTGCGGTCGGGTTGGTGACATTGCCCGGCATGATGACGGGACAGATACTGTCGGGTATCTCACCGCTGGTCGCGGCCAAGTATCAAATCGTAGTTATGTCGATGATATTCGGCGTGTCGGGTTTGTCGGCGGCTATCTTTCTCGTGCTCGAGCATCGGGGTCGCCATGAAATCTGACAGGACTGGAATTACCGTTTGTGTGAGCAGGCAACGACGGTCGTCATTAGCGGTATTGATGACCTGAGCAAACCGACGGTTCAGGTTTTTGCTCTTAATTAGCGGCGGGTTTCACGTGTCCAGCCCGGACCGCGCACGACTCGACCTGGGGTGGCGCCCGTATGCTCTCCATCCTTCAAAACCTGCTCGCCATTGACGAACACGTGCACCATACCGGTCGCGTACTGGTGTGGCTCCACAAACGTTGCGTGGTCCTGAATCGTCTCCGGATCGAACACGACGACATCGGCGTAGAAGCCTTCCTTTAGCTCACCGCGTCGATCGATTTTGAGGTTCTGCGCTGGTAGTGCAGCGAGTTTGCGAATGGCGTCCTGAAGCGTAAGGACTTTTTCTTCGCGAACGTACTTTCCTAGCACGCGCGCGAAACTGCCGTAGGCGCGCGGGTGTGGGTTGCTTTTCAGAAACACACCTTCCGGTGCCAGCGAGGCTTCATCCGAATTGAAGCTGACCCATGGTAGAGAAACTGCTCGCCGGACGATGTCTTCCGACTGGGTGAAATATACGGTTCCAATACGACTGCCATCTTCGACGATCAGGTCGAGAATAGTCTCTTCAGCGCTCGTACCGCGCATCGCCGCGACTTCGGCAACGGTCTTTCCGGTCAGCGGCTTCAATGCGTCGTTCTTGAAGCCAACCATCAGGATGTTCTCCGGTGAGCCGGCCATCAGGAACATGTTCTCCCAGTCATCCGAAGGCGTGTTCATTTCACGGATGATCCGCTCCCGCAGCGCTGGGTCGGCCATTCGTTCCAGGGAAACAGCAAACCCGCCTTCCTGCACCCAGGGCGGAACGGTGACATTCAGTCCGGTTGCACCAGCGGGGTAGGTGTAGACATCGGCGGTTATCTGCAGGCCTTCGGCTCGCGCGGCTTCGACCATTTCAACTGCCTTATCAAACAGCGGCCAGTTGGATTGGCCGGACGACTTCAGATGATAAATCTCTGCACGGATTTCCGCTTCTCGCGCGATCGTCAACAATTCCTCAATAGCCTCGATCATGTGGGCGCCCTCATCGCGCATGTGCGAGATGTACATGCCGTCGTATTCTGCGGCGACCCTGGATAATTCGATCAACTCGTCGGTATCTGCAAAGAGGCCGGGCGGGTACATCAGCGAGGAAGCCACACCCAGTGCGCCGTCTTCCATGGCAGCACGCACGAGCGAGCGCATCTTTTCGAGCTCCTCAGCTGTTGGCGGGCGGTCCTCATGACCGATAACGTACCGGCGCGGGGTTCCCGAACCGATAAACGAAGCGACATTCGGGGAAATACCACGTCGCGCGAGAAACTGGAGGTACTCATCCAGGGTTGTCCATTCAATGTTGTAGTGAATGTCGGACTGCAGGCTGACCAGTTCCTTTTTCATGTCGTCGCTGAGCGGACCCATGGATTCGCCTTCGCCCATGACTTCGAGCGTCACACCTTGGCGGATATTGCTTTGGGAACGACCGTCCTCAATCAGCGACTCGTTGGCCCAGGACATCATGTTCACAAAGCCTGGGGCGACGGCGAGGCCTTCTACGTTGATTTCACGGGCTGCTGAAGCCTTGCCAAGCTCTCCCAGCGCGATGATTTTGTCGCCTTCTATCGCGATGTCGCCCATGTAGGGTTCCGTACCGCTGCCATCATAAATAGTGCCGCTACGAAGGATTAAGTCATACGACGGAGAAGGTGTGCAGGCCGCCAGAATCAAAGCCGCAATGATGGTGCTAATGGACAGCATAAGCGTGCGATGAATCGAGTTCATGAATCTTCCCTTGACCTTAGAATAGTGACCTGACCAACAACAAAAACCCGAGCGCCGCCAGCGGTATGCCAAGCGGCGCGCCGATGATGCTGAGTGTAACGAGCACGCCGCCAATCATGAGGCCGAGACCCAAGAGCGCGCACAGCAGGCGACCGACGATGTTGAGTATAAAGGTCAGCAAGCGCCAGACCGCATAGAACGGCCAAAGAAGAATCGGTACGCGGGTCTCAGTAGAGTCATTCATGCTGCGCTATTCTACCGTCAGTCCGTTGCTAAACACGAGCCAGCTTCACCGCAAGGAAGATGTACTATGAACTCCAACGTCCATCCCCTTGTGGCAACACTCGTCATATTCCTGGCCATTTTGGCTGTCGGCATATGGGTGTGGGGCTCCGGCAAAGCCGCAAATATCGGCGGTCCCTCAGAACTGCGTCTCGGCCCTGACGGTCATCTCTATGTTCAGATTCAGAACCAGCTTATAGAGCATGATGCAAATGGCACGTTCTTGAAGACTCATGACCTCACTGAAATCGGAGTTGATCTGTTTCTCGGTTCCTTTTCCTTTTTCTCGAATGGCGATGTCCTGTTACGCCTTGGTCCCGATCCGCGAAGCTTCGCCGATAATATTCGGGCTTATCAACGGAAAACGAATTCGCAATCGCTCAAACCGGTTACGCCCGACACGGGATTGTATCGCTGCAACCTGGATGCCAGGGACTGCAGGCTTTTTGGACAGCAGGCCATTGATTTTAAGGCGGCGCACGGTATGTCCATCGATCGGCAGACGGATGACGTCTACATATCCGATACTACGCGACACGTGCTTCACAAATTCTCCGCGAATGGCGAGTTTCTTGCCGGGCCGGTTGGCGGATTCAGGTTCCCGAATCAGATACAAGTCATTGGCGAGCAGCTTCTGGTTGCCGATACAAATCACCATGTCATCCGAATTGTCGACGCTCGATCCGCATCATTCGGCGTTGATCTCACAAGCAATGATGTCGTTCCAGCTGAAGCACGTGCGGCCGACCAAATATGGCCAAGTCACTTTGCGCGCGTCGGTGACGAGTGGTGGGTCAACAACATGCGAACCAACATGAATGAAGGTGGGATCTACATTTTTGACGACAACTGGCAGTATGTTCGTAGAGTCACATTGCCTCGAGGCGCAGATCCGATTTCACTCATTGCGTTTAACGACGAAGTACTGGTCAGTGACTGGAACAACGATCGAGTGCACCGCATCTCGAGGACCGGAGAGCGACTGTCAGACTTCGACTCAGAAGGCTTGCGTCTGATACTGGAAGAATCGAATGAGGTGCGCTGGCGCTATGAGGTATACAAATACCTGGGCGTTTTGCTATTCGCGCTGCTGCTTGGTGGACTGATGGTTCGGGCTTTGGCCGTCAGCATGTCCGCCAGATCACGTTAGTTGTTCGAATGGATATCGCGGCTGTGTTTGCCCTGAATAACGCTATCTCGGTGCGTTTACGTAGTTCATTCACTGCCTGGATTCAGCTGAACGTCGACAATTCTGTCGATATCTTCAACTGTGGCAATCCGTGCTGAGGCGTTGTTACTCGCAGAAAAACCACGGTTTCGTCGAGTATTCGTATTTGGAAAATTGATTGCGGTCAAATTCGCAGTATTTTTACGTATCGCGCGCCTCTACGGAGACGGATAGCGTTTGTCCAGTATTCACATCACCAACCAACCCGGCGCAGCTCATCTTGTGAAAACCATTATCGAGCCATTCAAGATAAAGATGGTAGAACCCATCAAGCTGACGACGCGACAGCAGCGCGATGGGCTGATTAGAGCTGCTCATTACAATCCATTTCTGTTGAGTGCCGAGGACGTCATTATTGATCTGTTGACCGACTCGGGCACCAGCGCGATGTCGGCAGACGCATGGGGTGCGATGATATGCGGTGACGAATCGTATGCCGGCGCACGTAGCTGGTATCGCTTTCGCGATACGGTCAAAGATATTTTCGGATTTGACCAGATCATCCCAACTCATCAGGGGCGCGCTGCGGAGCGCATCCTGTTTGGCATCATGGTGCAATCGGACTCGATCGTTCCGAACAACACCCATTTCGATACCACGCGAGCGAATATTGAATTCTGCGGCGGAAGGGCTCTTGATATTCCCTGTGCCGAGGCCGACGACCTTGATTCAGACTACCCGTTCAAGGGCAACATCGATTTGGTGGCGCTCGAACAAATCGTTGCGGAAGAGGGCCCCAACCGTATTCCTCTAATCATGGTCACGGTCACCAACAACTCCGGCGGTGGCCAACCGGTCTCTATGGCCAACATCCGCGAGATCAGCCGAATTGCGAAAAGTGCTGGCATTCCTTTCTATATCGACGCCTGCCGCTTCGCTGAGAATGCACACTTCATAAAACGACGCGAACCCGGCTACGAAAATACACCAACTATCGATATCGCCCGCGAGATGTTCAAGTACGCAGACGGTTGCACGATGTCGGCCAAGAAAGATGCCTTCGCAAACATCGGCGGGTTTTTGTGCACCAATGACGCCAAACTGGCACAGCAGGAACGCAATCTCCTGATTCTCACGGAGGGTTTCCCGACGTACGGTGGTCTGGCCGGGCGCGATCTGGATGCGATTGCCGTCGGCTTGCGCGAAATTCTGGATGAGAATTATCTCGACTACCGGCTGCTATCCACACGCTACGTCGTTCAGCATTTGCGTGATGCGGGAATCCCCGTGGTTGCGCCCGCTGGCGGACACGCCGTGTATCTCGATGCCAGACGCTTTCTTCCGCATATAGAGTCGTTGCAGTATCCGGGCCAATCGCTGGCGGTTGAACTGTATCGGGAAGCCGGTATTCGAGGCGTGGAAATTGGCTCCGTAATGTTCGGTGCCGACCCGCACAGCGGAGAAGAGCGTGCCGCTCGTCTTGAGCTTGTGCGGCTGGCAATTCCACGCCGAGTCTATACGCAAAGTCATATGGACTATGTCCTCGAAGGCATCAACCTCGTTTGGGAAAGAAGAGAAGATATTCGAGGAATGCGAATCGTACGGGCACCAAAATTCTTACGGCATTTCACGGCCGAGTTCGACTGGATCTGAAGCACCAGGGCATGCTGCCCCTAAATAGTTCTTGGAAAACCATGAATACGCTAGAAACAGACAAACGCACCTGGGCTGAGCCCTACAAAATAAAGATGGTCGAAATTCTCAAGATGACCACGCATAAGGAAAGGCAAGTGGCCATTCAGGAAGCCGGCTACAACACCTTCCTGACCCGAAGCAAAGACGTTTACATCGACCTGTTAACCGACTCCGGCACCGCCGCAATGAGCGACAGGCAATGGGCCGGTCTAATGCTGGGTGATGAGGCCTATGCTGGAAGTGAAAACTTCTATCACCTCGAAGCGGTGATCGGCGAGTACTACGGCTACAAACACATGGTACCGACGCATCAAGGCCGGGGGGCTGAAAACCTCATGTCACAAATCATGATCAAAGCGGGTGATCATGTACCTGGAAATATGTATTTCACGACAACTCGCCTGCATCAGGAGCTGGCTGGCGGTACTTTTGTCGATGTCATTGTTGACGAAGCGCATGATCCCGAAAGTACGTTCCAGTTCAAAGGCAATGTCGATATCAACAAGCTGGATCGGCTTGTTAAGGAGGTCGGTGCAGAACGCGTGCCTTATATAAGTCTCGAAGGCAACGTCAACATGGCGGGTGGCCAGCCGTTCTCCATGGCCAACCTGAATGAACTTCACGCTTACTGCCGCAAGCACGGCATTCCGATCATGCTCGACGCAACGCGCACTATTGAGAATGCCTGGTTCATACGTGAGCGGGAGGACGGCTATGCAAGAAAATCAGTACGGGAAATTCTGCGAGAAATTTGCGACCTGACGGATGGCTGCACTATGTCGGCCAAGAAAGATGCGCTCGTCAATATTGGAGGCTTTTTTGCGTGCAACGACGATGCATTGTACCGACAAGCTCAAAACCTGGTGGTCGTCTATGAGGGTTTGCACACCTACGGTGGCCTCGCAGGAAGGGACATGGAGGCCATGGCGCAGGGTATTCGCGAAGCCGTTGTGGAAGAGCACCAGGCCGCGCGTATCGGCCAGGTACGTTACCTGGGCGAAAGACTTGCGAATGCGGGCATCCCTATAGTCCTGCCTATCGGGTCGCATGCAGTATTCATCGACGCTAAGCGTTTCCTGCCGCACATCGACCAGGATGACTATCCGGCTCAGGCACTGGCGGCCGAGCTATACCTCGAAGCGGGAATTCGAACGATGGAGCGAGGTAACGTTTCTGCTGGACGTGATCCAAAGACCGGCAAGAACCGGCGCCCACCGCTGGAGCTTGTACGTCTGACGATCCCGCGCCGCGTCTATACGCAGGCACATATGGACGTCGTGGTCGAATCGGTAATCGATGTCTACAAGCGACGCGCCGAGATTCGCGGATTGAAAATGGAGTATGAACCGGAGCACCTGCGCTTCTTCCAGGCCCGCTTTACGCCGCTTGCCTAATAGAGTCTGCGTAATTCAGAAGTGCGCCGCCAGCCATTCAAATGGAACCCTGGAGGCCGTCCTGTCTGACCCCCAAACACAAAGACCCCCAGAGGGGGTCTTTAGGTGTTTGGTGCCCAGGAGAGGACTTGAACCCAGCCAATAGTCTCGCATGGCGCCCAGGCACCTGAGTGAGTTCATCGGTTCACGGTAGCCTTGGCGATTGGTTGACGCGTCGTGACATCGGGGATGCCATCGGCCATTCAAATGGAACCCTGGAGGCCGTCCTGTCTGACCCCCAAACACAAAGACCCCCAGAGGGGGTCTTTAGGTGTTTGGTGCCCAGGAGAGGACTTGAACCCAGCCAATAGTCTCGCATGGCGCCCAAGCACCTGAGTGAGTTCATCGGTTCACGGTAGCCTTGGCGATTGGTTGACGCGTCGTGACATCGGGGATGCCACGGACATTCAAATGGAACCCTGGAGGCCGTCCTGTCTGACCCCCAAACACAAAGACCCCCAGAGGGGGTCTTTAGGTGTTTGGTGCCCAGGAGAGGACTTGAACCTCCACTACCTTTCGATAACTAGCACCTGAAGCTAGCGCGTCTACCAATTTCGCCACCTGGGCAGGTTCGAACCGCGTACAATTGCAGCCCTTGCGGGTGGCGCACTGTACTCAAAGCAGTCGCGATCTGTCAATCGTCAAACCTGCCCATCTACCTGTTCGGAGCCGCATCACTTGCCCGCTAAACCCAAAAAAACCAAGGCCACTCGAAAGAGCAAGCCGTACAAACACCCGATTCCCAGTCAAAACGACCTCATAGACTTTCTCAATGAGGTCGGTAAGCCTCTGAAAATAGAGGAAATATTGGTCCAATTTCTCGCTGAAAGGGCAGCGCATGCGAGCGCTGCTGGTCGATCGACTCCACGGCATGGTTCGCGCCGGCCAGATCCTCGAAAACCGGCGTGGCGAGTACTGCCTTACGGCGAAGCTCGACCTGATAACCGGAACGGTCAGTGGCCATCGCGACGGCTTCGGTTTCGTGAAGCGCGACGATGGCGAAGAAGACGATGTGTATCTCTCGGCGCGCGAAATGCGCTCACTGTTTGACGGGGATCGGGTCGCTATTCGCATTACCGGACTCGATCGACGCGGCCGTGCCGAGGGCGATCTGGTCGATGTCCTTGAACGTGGCACTCAGGAAATTGCCGGCCAGTACATCCGTGAAAGAGGTATCGGCATCGTCGTGCCGGACAATTCCCGGATCTCACACCGCATCCTGATACCGAAAGACGAGGCAGGAAAGGCCAAGGCCGGTGACATGGTCGTGGTCGAGATTCTCGACTTTCCGACCAAAATCGAACAGGCGACGGGGCGCATTACGACGGTGATTGGCAAGCCGGGCGAGAAGGGCATTGCCACCGATATCGCTATTCACTCTCACGGTATTCCGTTCGAGTGGCCTAAGTCAGTTCTGAGCGAAATCAAGTCGTATGGAACGGAGGTGCCAAGCAAGGCCAAGGCGGGTCGCGAGGACCTTCGCGGAATCGACCTGGTCACGATTGACGGTGCCGATGCGCGCGATTTCGATGATGCCGTGTTCTGTGAGAAGTCGGGTGCCGGCTGGCGCCTGCTGGTTGCCATCGCCGATGTGTCGCACTACGTAGACGTGGGCACAGAACTGGACAAGGAAGCGACGCGGCGCGGCACTTCGGTTTATTTCCCTGACCGTGTGGTACCCATGTTGCCGGAAGTTCTGAGCAATGGCCTGTGCTCACTGAATCCGAAAGTGGATCGACTGTGTATGGTCTGTGAGATGCACGTGAGCGCGGAGGGTAAGGTCACGAAATCCTCGTTTTACGAAGCGGTCATGCGCTCCAAAGCACGACTGACCTACAGCCAGGTTAGCGCATTCCTGGAGGGTGAGAATCGCAACGAGATACCCACGGATCTGCAGCCGTCGATCCGGGAATTGCATGCCCTCTACAGGGCGTTCGCCAAGGCGCGTGCGCAGCGTGGTGCCATCGAAATTGATCTGCCGCAAACCAAGTTCAAGCTCAACGACGATGGCGAGATCGAGCGCATCGAGGTGGTGCCGCGCAACGACGCTCACCGCCTGATTGAAGAATGCATGATTGCGGCCAACGTCGAAGCGGCGCAATTCCTGAAGAAACATCGCATACCGGGCTTGTACCGCGTGCATCCGAAGCCCGATCCTGACCGCTTCAATGACCTGCGACTGTACCTCGTGTCATTGGGACTGAAGGTTGCGCACCCGGATCACGTCGAACCGCGTCATTTCACGCAGCTGATTCGGCAAATCAAGGATCGTCCGGACGCTGCCGCTATAACGATGGCGATGCTGCGTTCGCTGACGCACGCTGAGTACTCGCCGAAAAATGTCGGACACTTCGGCCTTTCGCTGGAGTCCTATGCGCACTTCACGTCGCCCATCCGGCGTTATCCGGATCTACTCGTGCACCGTGCCATTCGTCACATTGTTCGGGGTGGCAAGCCTGCGCGCTATGACTACTCGCCAAAAGAAATGGAGCGGCTCGGTGCCGTAACGTCCGGCGCACGAGAAACGCGCCGAAGAAGCGACCCGCGACGTCGAAGCCTGGCTGAAGTGCCAGTATATGGAAGGCCATCTTGGCGATGAGTTCGACGGCGTCATAACCGGTGTCACCAACTTCGGTTTATTTGTTCAGATAACCGAGCTAATGACCGATGGCCTGGTGCATGTTACGAGTCTCGCCAATGACTACTACAAATACGATGCCGGCTCGCAGCGCCTGATCGGTGAACGTAGCGGTAAGACCTTCAGCCTTGGCGAGGCTATGCGGGTCCGCGTGCAGCGCGTCGATATGGAGACGCGCAAGATCGATTTCCGACCGGTCGACGAGTGAACGGGTTAAATCGGGCAAGGGGCAGGCCAAAAATCGGCGGAGGCGGCGCACTTGAGCAAGTCGCAGTATGTGGCAGGACTGCGTGCTGTTGAGCAACTTCTGAGCACTGGGGCCGGTGGCATCCGCCAGATTTACGCTGAGTACCAGACGGAGAATCCCCGCGTGCAGGCGGCAATTGCCGAAGCGCGAAAGTCCGGCATCGAGATACAGGCAGCCAATCGCGCCAGGCTCACCCAAATAAGCGGAGAGGCTCGCCATCAAGGCATTGTCGCCGAGGTTCGGCGCAGTACCGTGCTGGATGAGGGTGCGTTACGCACGTTGATCGAGGAAAGACTGCAGCAAGACGATGCTGGCAGAGTGGTCCTGTTGCTGCTCGACGGAATCCAGGATCCCCACAACCTTGGCGCCTGCCTGCGCACCGCAGATGCGGCCGGCGTGGACGCGGTTGTCGTTCCGAGACACGGCGCGGCCGGCCTTGGGCCAACGGTCAGCAAAGTGGCGGCCGGGGCCGCAGAGGCGCTGCCCTTCGTGCCGGTGGCAAACCTCGGCAAGGTGGTGCAATGGCTAAAAGATTACGGAGTGCGCTGCATTGGTACCAGCGACAGGGCCGATGTCAGCCTGTTTGACGCCGATCTGACAGGCTCCGTGGCGTTGATCATGGGGCGCGAACATACGGGTTTGAGCAAGGGTATTGCCAGTCGGTGTGACCAGCTCGTGAGTCTGCCTATGCAGGGTAAGGTCTCCAGCCTCAACGTCTCTGTCGCCACCGGCATCTGTCTGTACGAGATAGTTCGCCAGATCCGATAGGCGTGAGGCGCCGAGACCCTTGAAATTCAGGGATTTATCGCTTGCGTACGCCCCATTCGTTGGGTAGGATGCGCCTCCCCGTCAAGAAGACGGCAGTTTGACCTCTTGCTGCACCGGATATGCCGGGCAGCTTTAACCCGAAAGGGCGCTTTGGCATTGTGCGAAAGTTGCCGGCTGGGTTTCATCCGAAAGGGACGAAAATGAGACATTACGAGATCGTGTTTCTGGTTCATCCGGACCAGAGCGAACAGGTACCTGCGATGGTGGAACGCTACCATGCAATGGTCACCGAATCCGGCGGCGCCGTGCACCGCAGCGAAGATTGGGGACGACGCCAGATGGCGCACCCAATCAATAAAATCCACAAAGCCCATTACGCACTTTTGAATGTCGAGTGTGATTTCCCAGTGGTCGAGGAAATCAAGACGGCGTTCAAGTTCAATGATGCTGTTTTGCGCAACCTGGTAATCGCCCGCGACGAGGCTGTGACCGAGGCGTCACCGATGGCCGTCGCCGTGGCTGAAGAAAAGGCCAAGGAAAAAGAAGCGCAGCAGCGCCGTGACGCCAAGGCTGTCGCGGAGGCCGCCATGCGCAGCGAGGCTGCCGAGAAGGAAGCCGAAGCGGCAAAAGATGAGGCCGAAAAGGCAGCAGGCCGAAAAGCAGCCGAGGCAGCAGAAGATGATGCCGAAAAGCCAGCCGAGGCAGCAAAAGATGATGCCGAAAAGCCGGCTGAGGCGGCGGAAAAAGAAACTACCGCAGCCGATGACAGCGTCGAAGACGCTGCCGCGAAGAGCGCTTAAGGAGCACTGTAATGAGTCGTTATTCACGCAGGCGTAAGTATTGTCGTTTTACCGCTGAGGGCATCAAGGAGATCGATTACAAGGATCTCACTTTGCTCAAAGCCTACGTTACCGAGACGGGCAAGATCGTTCCGAGTCGCATTACGGGGACCAAGGCTCACTATCAGCGCCAGTTAGCAACGGCAGTGAAGCGGGCTCGTTATCTCGCATTGCTACCGTATACCGACCGGCACTAAGAACCTTAAGGTCAGGTTAGTGCCGGCGTTTGCCTCGTGGCTGGTGGCACGGCCGCAAAACGCCGTAATGGGTTTGGCGTTAACGCTGCTATTGCCCGCGCCGCAATTAACCAGTGGTGTCATCATGGTGCTGCTGGTTCTGGCGCAGGGAACAAAGCTCGCTGTTGTCGAGGCCTGTATTGCGGCGGCGGTTTTACTAACGGTATCGCTGCTCTTTGGCGTATCGATACCGTCGATTGTCACGCTTATGATCGGTACCTGGGTACCGGTCCTGTTGCTCGCGGTGCTGCTGCTTGGTTCGCGGTCACTGACCCTGACGGTGCAGGTTGCCGTTATCTTGGCGGCGTTGGCAATGCTGGTGTTTTACATTGTCGTCTCTGATCCGGTTGCATTTTGGCAACCATATATGGATTCGATGGCGGAGATCGTACGGCAGAACAATCTGCAGTTGAATCTGGAATTATTGACTGCAGAAGTAATGACCGTTTCGGCCGTGTTGGCATTCTGGATGCTGTACACGGTCGGGCTGTTTCTCGGCTATGCGCTGTACAAGCGCCTGCCGGGCGAGACCGGAGAGTTTGGCCGGTTTCGGGATTTGAATTTGGGGCGTGTCATCGCGGTGGTAATGGCGCTAACTTCGTTGTTGGCGTTTTTTGTCGATGCGACCTGGCTGCAAAACCTTGCGTTCATGCTGTTCGTAGTGTTTTGGGTGCAGGGACTGTCGATCGTGCACTGGATGCACGCGCATGGCACGTTGCCGCTGGCGGCGCTCATTGCCGTCTATGCGTTACTGCCGTTTCTGCAGGTACTGCTGATGACGGCGCTGGCAGTTGTAGGTTACACGGACGCCTGGTTTGGTTTTCGGCGTCGTATGAACAAAGCATAAAAGGTTCGAATAATGAACGTGATTCTGTTGGAAAATGTTGAAAACCTTGGCGGTATCGGCGACCTGGTAAAGGTCAAGCCGGGGTACGGTCGTAACTTTCTGTTGCCGCAGGGCAAAGCCGCCCTCGCGACGCCGGATAATATTAAGGCGATTGATTCGCGACGTGCCGAGCTAGAGAAAGCGGCGGCTGCCGACCTGACCAAGGCGCGGGCGCGGGCGAAATCGTTCAGTGGCCTCGAGGTAGTTATATCTGCGAACGCCGGTAGCGAAGGCAAGCTCTTTGGTTCCGTCGGCCCTATCGATATTGCCGAGGCGCTGAGTGCGATTCAGGTCGATGTGGAGCGTGCCGAGATTCGCATGCCGGATGGACCGATTCACGACATTGGCGATTTCGCGGTTGGCGTGCATTTGCACACCGAAGTTGACGTCGAGATTACTGTCAAGGTCGTCGCGTCCGACTAGGCTCGGCTGCACTTGCCGCTGCGACGGCAGGGTTAAGCCCGGTTTGCACATTTGCGCCCCGCTAAAGGGTGTGTGTCCGCGGGCTTTTGACTGGCACGGCTGTCCCTTAAGGCGAGTTTACGCAGGGGGGCGGCAATGTGTTACTTTTCCTGAAGAGAAATTCTTCCTCGAGGGAACTAAAAAATGGTGCGCGCTTTGGACGATGGCTATTCAGGTGGAGGTGCTGGTCAGCACCTGAAAATTCCGCCGAACTCCATCGAGGCCGAGCAGGCACTGATCGGCGGACTGATGCTCAATGCCCAGGCCTGGGATAAAGTTGCCGACGTCGTTCTTGCTGATGATTTCTATCGCAAAGACCACCGCCTGATTTATTCAGCGATCGGCAATCTGATCGAAGGCGGAAGTCCGTGCGATGTTGTTACCTTGTCCGAACACCTGGACGGTCGCGGGGAGCTTGATCAGGTTGGAGGGCTCGAGTACCTCGCGACGCTTGCGAACGAGACAGCGGGGGCAGCTAATGCGAGGGCCTATGCCAAGATCATTCGCGAACGATCAACGCTTCGCGCGCTCATCAATGCCGGCAACGAAATCAGCGGTAATGCGTTTGCGAACGATGGGCGCACAGCCTCCCAGGTCCTTGACGATGCTGAGCGCATGGTCTTTGAGATTGCCGAAAAAGGCAGTCGCGGGCGAAAGGGCTTTCGGTCGCTGAAGCAGATTTTGCCTGAAGCGGTTGATCGCATCGATTTGCTGCACCAATCCGACGGCAGCATTACGGGCGTCTCCAGTGGTTATCACGAATTCGACAAGTTAACCGCGGGCCTGCAGGCAGGTGATCTCGTTATTATTGCGGGTCGCCCTTCGATGGGTAAGACAACCCTTGCGCTGAACATTGCAGAGAATGCGGCGATCGGTGCCAAGGTGCCGACCGCAGTCTTCTCGATGGAAATGCCCGCGCAGCAGCTCGCATTTCGTATGATCTCCTCACTAGGCCGCGTAGACCAGACGCACCTGCGAACCGGCAACTTCCCGGATGAGGATTGGTCACGCATTAACACCGCCGTACAGCTGATGTCGGATGCGCCGATCTATATCGACGACACGCCCAGCCTGTCGCCAACTGAGATCCGGGCGCGTGCGCGGCGGCTGCATCGAGAACACGGTCTCGGCCTGATTGTCATTGATTATCTGCAGCTCATGCAGGTCGAAGGCAGCAAGGAAAATCGGGCTACCGAGATCTCCGAGATTTCGCGCGGCCTGAAAGCACTGGCAAAGGAGCTTGAGGTTCCAGTAATCGCATTGTCCCAGCTTAACCGTAGCGTCGAACAACGCACCGACAAGAGACCCGTAATGTCCGATCTTCGGGAGTCCGGCGCTATTGAGCAGGATGCGGATCTGATCATCTTCATTTACCGCGAGGAAGTGTACAACCAGGATACGCCGCGCAAAGGAATTGCGGATATCGCGATCGCCAAGCAGCGAAATGGCCCGATCGGTGATTTCCCGCTGACCTTTGTCGGCCGCTATACCAAGTTCGAGAACTGGGTACCTGATGCCTACGCGGAAGAGGCCTATCCGTGAGTTTTGGGGCTCGAGCGCTTATCCGGCTCGGCGCACTCGAACATAACCTCGGCATGATCCGTAAGGCCGCACCCGATGCCCGGGTGATGGCCGTTATTAAGGCGAATGCCTACGGTCATGGCCTGGTGACCGTTGCCCAACATCTGACGGATGTCGACGCATTCGCCGTAGCGCGTGTGTCCGAGGCTCTGCTGCTTCAAGAAAATGGTATCGAGATTCCTGTTGTATTGCTGGCGGGCGTCATGAGCGAAGTCGAACTCGCAAGCGCAATCGAACACAAGTTTGAACCTGTTGTGCATTGCGTTGAGCAACTTGAGTTACTGGAAGCTGCGAAAGGCGGTGCCGTTACTGTATGGGTCAAGTTCGATACCGGCATGAATCGTCTCGGTTTCCCGCCGGACCAGGCAGGGCAGATCATCCGCAGACTCAAAGCGATGCGCGTAGTCGGCGAGCTCAGATTGATGACACATCTGGCGAGCGCCGACGAACTTGACGCGGCCACGACCGACGAGCAGCTGGCCCGCTTCAGGCCGGTTATCGAGGGTTTCGAGGGCGACGTCAGCATTGGCAACACACCTGGAACATTCGGCTGGCCGGCCGTTTCTGCCGCGCGCGCGGAATTTGGTTTTGAAGGCGATAACTGGATTCGACCCGGCATTTCGCTATTCGGGATATCGCCGTTCGCCGACAGGACTGGCGTGCAGCTCGGACTGAAACCGGTCATGCAGTTTGAGGCTCGTCTGATCGCAAGCAAGTCCTTGCGGAGCGGCGCGAGGGTCGGCTACAAAGGTAGTTACTTCAGCGACAGCGATACTCGGCTTGGCATTATTTCTGCCGGTTACGGGGACGGGTATACACGCCATTTCCGAACCGGCACGCCGGTGTTGATCAACGGCCGACGGGTGCCGCTGATCGGTAACGTATCGATGGACATGATTGCGGTCGACCTGGGCGCTGACTCCAGGGACGCCGTTGGCGACATCGCGACGCTATGGGGCGATGGATTGCCGGTAGAGGAGGTCGCACCGTTTGCAGACGCGATTCCCTATGAACTGGTTTGCGGTGTAATGAATCGCGAAGACAGCGAAGTCGTCGACTAGCGACGTTTCAGGGTCAGGCGCAAATTGGTTCTACCGTCCTAGGACAGAAAGAAGCCCATCTTCACGCCGGCCAGCTGTACTACGTCGTTGTCCGAGAGCTTGCGCGCTTGCGGGCCGATCGGCTCGCCGTTGACCAGCGGATAGTCGCCTTCCTTGCCGGATTCGACATGCACGATGTAGTAACCCTCAGCACGACGTGTAATCGCCGCTACCTGTACGCCGGGCCTGCCAAGCGTTGTCAGGGCTTTGGTCAATTCCAGCTCACGCCCGGCGAAAGCACCGCTGAGCACCTGTAACTTGGCCAATGGCAGTGCGCTCGGCGCACTGGCCGGGTCGATGCCGGTTTGTGTAGCGCTCGGAGGAGGCGGAGGCGGTGGTGCTTCTTCTGCCTTTTTCGGCGGCGGCTCGTCGTTCAGGGCTGCGGCCTCTTCGGGGTCGAGCCTTACGGCAGCCGCTGCCTCAGACTCGGCATCGGAGCCGGCTTCCCGGCGCGCAGCCTCGGCGGCGGCTTCCGCAGCCTGCTCGGCCTTGGCGAGCTGGTCGGCATTCTGCTGGCCAGCCGGAATCACCATGGTCTTTTCGAATTCGTCCTGCTCGCTATCGTTGGTCTGCTGATCTGAAAAACGCAGTTGATGATGGCCGATCGTGATCACGTCACCATGTTGCAGTGCGTGCTTCTTGATCAGCTTCCCATTGACATAGGTGCCGTTGGTACTATTCAGATCCTCGAGGAAGGAGTCATTCAGGATATTGATAATCAGCGAGTGATGACCACTTACTGCGGGATTATCGATGCGTACATCATTATCGGGGAGGCGCCCAACTGTATAGCGCTCCTTCGTCATGTTGTATTCGGCCAGAACCTGATTGTCCAAACTTAAAAATAACCGTGCCATGTTTACTCGCTCTTAGACCGCTGCGTCCCTTATGAACGAAACCACCCGGCAATTTTCGCAAGCAGACCCTTCTTCGCAGGGAAGGGTTCTTTAATCTGCGCAAGCATTACCGAGATGTTGTCTCGTCCGCCGTGGTCGTTGGCCAAGTCAACAAGCTGTTGACCAACTACCTCAAGACTAGCATTAAAAGTACTGATAGTTAAGTGAATGTCGTCATCTTCGACCATGTCCGACAGGCCATCTGAGCAGAGCACATAGACATCGTCAGGCAAGACGTCGTGTTCGTGCACTTCGACCTCGACAATTGGTTCGACGCCCAGCGCCCGGGTCACATAATTGCGATTCGTCGAGCGTTGCGCCTCCTCTTCGGAATAGAAGCCGCGGTCGACCAGTTCCTGCAGGAGAGAATGATCGAGCGTAATCTGCTCGAGACTGCCGTCACGCATTCGATAGGCGCGCGAGTCGCCAACGTGGGCGATCGAGACTCGATCGTCGTAAAACATGCAGGCGACGATCGTCGTGCCCATACCCTCGCAATGGGTCTGGCTTTGGGCTGTCTGGTAAATGATCTTGTTGGCACGATAGACAGCATCACGCAGCACGATCGACTGGCGCATCATGCCGCTATGTGGATCGATATCATCGCGTTCTTCGCGATTTGCCCCGACAGTGGCGAGCTCGGTAACAATCTGCACGGCTATGCCACTGGCCACTTCGCCCGCGTTATAGCCGCCCATGCCATCGGCGAGCACCATCAGCCCGATTTCCGGCACCGAGCCGATCGCGTCCTCGTTGTGCTCGCGCACCCGGCCCGTATCGGTGATCTCGGCAAAATCAATTTTTCCGCGAAGATTCATGTCCTGGTTTCTTTCTCGCTCGTCGTTCTAATCGTTATTTTCAAGAGAATCTCGCGCAATTCCTGAGTGCTATCGCCATTTCGGCGCCACAGGAGAAGCGGTCTTCCGGTCGTTTTGCCAGTGCCTTGGCAAGCACGGCATCGACACTTGGCGGTATACCAGTCCGCCTCGCAGATACCGGTGCCGGGTCTTCAGTCGTGATTTTTGTCATCAGCACAGCAATATTTGTCGCCCTGAATGGAACCTCGCCAACCATCAGTTCGTACAGGGTAACACCAAGTGAAAATAAGTCCGA
Organism: uncultured Gammaproteobacteria bacterium; assembly: GCA_963760395.1. GTDB lineage: Bacteria > Pseudomonadota > Gammaproteobacteria > Steroidobacterales > Woeseiaceae > UBA1847. The sequence continues at coordinate 124,485 of CAVXCX010000004.1, read as the reverse complement.
TAGTCCCGTGAGATCCTCGGCGCCGAGCTGCTCCGGTGACATGTACATCGGCGTCCCAAGGACGATGCCGGTCTTGGTGCGATTGTTGTCGGTCAAACGCGCGACACCAAAATCACTAATCTTCAGCGAGCCATCTTTAGGGTTGTAGAGCAGGTTCGCAGGCTTGATGTCGCGGTGAATCACGCCCTGGTTATGCGCGTAATCCAGCGCCTCGGCGGTCGTAGCGCAAAGCTCAAGGGCACGTTTCGGCGCCAGCAGTCGCTTTGGGTCTGTGAAGTCCTTGAGCGGTATTCCGGGCACATACTCCATGGCAATGTAGGCGACGCCCTTGTCCTCGCCCGCGTCGAAGACCGTGATGATATTGGGGTGGGTTAGCCGACCCGCGGATTCTGCTTCGCGATAGAAGCGCAGGCGCGCTTCCTTGAGTTCCTCGTCCTCGAATTCCTTTTCGATGGGAATAACCTTGATAGCCACGGCCCGGTTGATTCTCGGGTCTTTGCCGAGATAGACCGCACCCATCGCTCCTCGCCCAATGCGGCGCTGCACCTGGTAGCGACCCAGGCGTTGGGGCACGCCGCTGAGTTTTTCGGCCGAAAGGTTGGTTTGCGTGTGCCCTGTGTGGGTTCGCTTCATCCATTCGAGCACAGCTTCAGCTCGCTCCGGTTTGGCTTGTTCCTCAAATGCCAGCGATAGTTTGTACATCAAGGCAGCGACGTTCTCTGACGGGTTGCAGCGTCGAAATTCCGCGAACGCCGGTTCGAGCCTTCCGGCCGACAGAAAATCGGATCCCTTCTTCAGTGCATCGACGGAGACTTTCTTCACATTCCGTACCAGGTAGGCACTGAGAAGCGCCACGCCCACAAAGATCAGCACAGGCCGGCCTAGATCAATACGAATGTTAAGGGCCAGGAGGAGGAGGGCTTCAAATAGCAGCAACGAGAATGCCGTGGTTGCTGTGAAGATGGCGATTTCCCGTCGATTTCTGTCGGGCAGGAACAAAACGGAAACGATGGCCAACAGGACAGGCGCAAGCCATTCCATCGCTTTGGCCCAGGTCGGTGAAATGATCATGCGGTCATTTTCGATGTCGGCAAGCATGGCCGCAGTTAATTCCGAATGCGTAACAAACTGACCCGATGGCAATAGCGCCTCTGCGCCAACGATGGCGGGGTCAGCGTCGACGAAGACAGTTGCCTCGGCAAGTTTGGTTTCTCCTTCGAGGATTTCGGCAACGCTCAACCGCGGTAAGGGGGTATACCGGGACAGGTAGATCGCATCATCTGATCTCGAAAGGCGAGGCGTCGTCGCCGTTACGGACTCGGCCAGGGCGACTGCCAGCGGCAACGAAGGCAACATGATGTCGCCGTTGAAGTGCCAAAGCTCGGAGCGTCGTAGTACGCCATCGTTGTCGGACTTCGAATCGACAAATCCGGTATTTCTTGAGACTTCCGCGAGTCGATGACGAGATGGAACGAAAACAGGCACGCTTGAAGTCAGCAATGCCGACCAGCTTGGCAATTCCTCGGTCATAGGCATGTCTACAGGATTCGCCAGGATTATTCGTTTTGCCTTTGAGGACTGCAGCTTCTCGATGACCTGGCCGTACTGCCTGAGCACCTCGCCAGGAGTCGCTCGCTGTGGATCGATACTGACGATAAAGGCGTTTGCCAGGGGCTCGGTCGGCATATGGCCGGCAAACTGGTCGTAAAGCAGGCGATCGGCGGCGACAAACCATTGTGCCAGCGGGCCATAGACCAACAGCAGCAGGACGCTGACAAAGCTAAGAGCGATCAGTCTATTGCGTTTGGAGGGGTTTGCCGTCTTCAAAGTACGTCATGTCTCTGTTTATAAGGGCAAAAGTATAAGGAAATGCACCAATACGTAATGAGATAGGGTTGGCACTTTTTATGTAATAACGGTCTTGAACACGGTGATATCATTGGCCTACGGCTAATTTCGTGAATTTAACAATAATCTTGTCTTGCGTCGCGCGTATTCGACACTTCAAGCTACTAACCCTCTTATTAACAATGAGTTAAGTCCGGTTGGGGGGTGGCTCGGAGCGCCGCAGTGCGCGGTCCGCGAGAACGGCGGCAATTTCGGGGGTGTGCAATCATGGCGAAGGCCAAAAAAGCCTATGTTTGTGGCGAATGCGGCGCACACAGCGTGAAATGGGCGGGCCAGTGTCCGGAGTGCCTGATGTGGAACACGCTTTCAGAGCAGTCATTCTCCACTAAAACATCGACCGCGAGTGCGGGCGCTGCAACGCAACGCCTGGACGAACTGTCCGGTGACGTCGAGCAGCGCTATGACACCGGATTCCGCGAGTTTGACCGGGTACTCGGTGGCGGGCTTGTGCCCGGTGCAGTGGTCTTGCTCGGCGGCGATCCGGGCGTCGGCAAGTCGACTTTGTTGCAACAAGTGTCTGCCCACCTCATGGCGGATTTGCCTGTCTGCTATGCGACCGGTGAGGAATCCCTGCGTCAAATCGGGCAGCGATCGCTGCGTCTCGGGCTGGACGCGTCGGCGATGAACCTGTTGGCCGATACATCGATTGAGAATGTGCTCGTACAAGCGACGCGATGCGATGCGAGGGCGCTGGTTATTGATTCGATCCAAACCATGACGTCGGCGCACCTGCCGTCAGCACCCGGATCGGTAGCCCAGCTCAGAGAAAGTGTAGGTAGGGTCGTGCAATTTGCCAAGCAAAACGAAGTCGCGGTTTTTCTGATTGGTCACGTTACGAAAGAGGGTGCTATCGCAGGACCCCGTGTCGTCGAGCACATGGTCGATACCGTGTTGTATTTTGAAAACGACCCGGCGAGTCGCTACACCATGATTCGTTCGGTGAAAAACCGCTTTGGTGCGAGCGGCGAGATGGGCGTATTCGCGATGACCGAGAACGGTTTTCGCGAAGTCAGCAACCCATCGGCGATATTTCTTTCACGAGATTCGGTTAATGAGCCTGGCAGTGTCGTGTCCGTCGCCTGGGAAGGTAGCCGCCCATTGCTCGTGGAGATTCAGGCACTGGTTGCGGAGGGCAATAGCAACTACGCAAAGCGGCTGGCACAAGGCGTCGATCAGAATCGACTTGCGCTCTTACTTGCGGTTCTGCAGCGGCACGGCGGACTCGCAATGATCGATGAAGACGTTTTTGTCAATGTTGTTGGCGGCTTGAGGATTGGTGAAACGGCTGTCGACCTGCCTACGGTGCTCGCTGTTGTTTCCAGCCAAAGGGGCCGAGCCTGCGCGGAGCGACTAATCTGTTTTGGCGAGCTGGGCCTGGCCGGTGAAATCCGCCCGGTTCGTTTTGGCGGCGAGCGAATCGCGGCCGCCGCAAAGCAGGGATTCACACGGGCTATCGTCCCGGCGGGCAATGTCCCAAAGCGCCCGCCCAAGGGTATAGAGGTTACCGGCGTGCGTCGCCTGAGTGAGGCGCTGGACGCGGCGTGGTAAGCCGAATCAGGACCCCGTCGTAATTAATGAGTCTTGCTGTCCTACGCGGACGGAGCGAATACGATTGTCATCGGTCTCGATAATCTCGATGGGGTAGCCGTTGATCTTCAGGCAGGTGCCCGGCGACGGAATCGTCTCGAGCATCTCGATGATCAGACCGTTTATCGTCTTCGGTCCATCCGTGGGCAAGGCCCAATCCTGAGATCGGTTCAACTCGCGGATATTGGCCGTTGCATCGACAAGAAATGTATCGGAGCCTTCGTCGACGACATCGACCTCGTCGTCGGCCGGATCGGTAGTAAACTCACCAACGATTTCCTCAAGTATGTCTTCGAGCGTGACGATCCCCTGTATGTCGCCGTACTCGTCGACAACCAGCGCTGTTCTTTCACAGCGCCGCTGAAATTGCACGAGCTGAGTACTTAACGGCGTACCTTCAGGTACGAAATAGGGTTCGTCCAAAAGTCCAAGCAGGTTGTCAGCTGAGAGATCCTGTGTCGCCAGATTCGCGAGCCTCCGCAAGTGCAGTATGCCAACTACCTGATCAATAGTGTCTCTATAGACGGGCAACCGTGTGTGCTGACTGGCACTAATGATCGATTCGATGTCTTCGCTGTCGTTTTCGAGGTCGATGCCGACAATTTCATTGTGCGGAACCATAACGTCGTCGACGGTGACCTGCTCAAGATCGAGGATGCTCAGCAGCATCTTTCGGTAGCGCGTAGAAATACGCGCGCCGGCTTCATGTACGACGGTCCGTAGTTCTTCGCGAGTCAGGGACTGCATGCCGCTGTCGCCACCGCGAACGCCGAGGAGATAAAGCACACCGTTCGATGCTGCGTTTGTGAGCCAGACAATTGGATACATGATCTTTAGCAGCGGGGAGTAAATCATCGCCGCCGGAAAAGCGAGTCGCTCCGGATGCAGAGCGGCGAGCGTCTTTGGTGCGGCTTCCGAGAAGATCAAGACCAGGAGTGTCAGGATCACTGCGCCCAACACGACCGCTGGTTCTCCCCCAATTTCAAGCGCAATAACAGCGACCAGCGATGCCGCGGAAAAATTGACCAGGTTGTTACCGAGGAGAATCAGGCCAATCAGCCGGTCCGGCCGTTTCAGCAGGCGCTCGGCGGTTCGGGCGCCACGGTGGCCCTGGCGCGCCTTGTGTCGCAGCTGGTAGCGATTGAGGCTCATAAGAGCCGTTTCCGAGCCCGAGAAAAAGGCGGAAAGCACAAGCAAAATAATGAGCAAGCCCATTAGGCCTGCTAGCGGAACGTCGTCGCCCAAAAGAAGGGCACCTCCAAGTCAGCTACATGAAAAGCAGTTCAACAGGACGACAGCAGGCTGTCAAGAACGCTCGTCTCAAGCCCAGCTCTTGCCAAAAATTTCCTGCAAAATCACTCGGCTGCCGAAATAGGCGAGACACAATGTGGCGAATCCCCACAAATAGAGTTTGATCGCACGCTTGCCGCGCCAGCCGGCGAAGAAACGACCGGCCAGGAGAATGCCGAAGATGACCCAGGCGAGCAACGAGAACGCAAATTTGTGGGCGAGATTCTGTTCCAGCAAGTCGTTGACGAATGACAGGCCGGATGCGATGGCCAGGGTCAATCCCGCGAAACCAGTCGCGGCAACCGCAATAAGTAGCCTCTCGGTCGTTTCGAGCGGCGCAAACAGCTGGTTCACGGGTGTGATGCGCGCCGAGTGCAGGCGGCGTTCCTGAACCAGGGCAAATACGGCGACGATGGCGCCGACGGTCAAAAGCCCGTAAGAGAGCATCGCGATGAGGATGTGCGCCCGGACCTGCCAGGCCATGGCAATGCCGACATGCGAATCAGCTGATGCGCTCATCAATATTGCCGTTACTGCCGACAACAGCAACATGCCCGCGCTCATGCCTCGCAAGGTTGGCTCGATAGAAGCGAACATGGCGAGCAGGGCCAGTTCAAGACCGATCATTGACGCGGCGCTGCCGATCGAAAGATTGAGGCCGTCGCCGGGCAGGATGAGCTCGAACAGGTGCTGGCCATGCAGGACGACCCCGACAAGAGCGAAAACAAAGGCAACCAGGAAACTGGGTCGGGACAGGTGTTCGAAACGTGGCAGACGGCTGATCGTAAGGGCTACGGCTGCCAGCAAATAGAGCGAAGAAATTGTGATTTGAGACACAGAAACCCTATAGGCATTAACCTAACGTCAGATCATCCCATATGGCGTAGTCTAAGAGAACCCTCGTTATGCGAATTCGCGTGCTTGGTTGCAGTGGCGGAATCGGCGCCGGCGCGCGAACCACTGCGATGTTGATCGACAATGATGTCCTGATTGACGCGGGCACCGGAATCGGTGACCTCGATCTGCAGGACCTCGATTCTATTCGTCATGTCTTTCTGACGCACGCGCACCTCGATCACGTTGCCGGCCTCCCCATGCTGGCTGATCGTGTGTTCGACGAGAACTTCGAAGTACCCCTGACCGTGTATGCACGCGAAGAGACGCTACGCGCAATTCAAGAGCACTTGTTTAACGGCGTCATATGGCCGGATTTTGCGGAGTTACCGTCGCGGCAAAATCCAATGTTGCGTTACCAGGTGTGTAGCCCGGGCGATACCGTTACGATCAATCACCGGAACTTTTACGCCGTCGACGTGATGCACTCCGTGCCTTCGCTGGGCTTCACTGTGCAGAATTCCGGCGGCGCATTCGCTGTAAGCGGTGATACCAAGACTAATGAGACGCTGTGGCCGGTACTGAATGCCTGCGATGATCTGAGAGTACTCGTCATCGAGGTTTCATTTCCTGACGAAATGCAGTCTCTCGCAGCAGAATCAGGTCACTACACGCCAACTACCCTGACAGACGATCTCAAACGACTGCGTCATGACCCGGAAATCTGGTTAACCGGCATGAAACCTGGCGAAGAGGACAGGATATACGCACAGGTCCGGGAAGCGGCTCCAGAAAAAAACATCAGGATGCTGTCACCCGGTACCGTTCTCAACGTCTAGATGCGGTGTTCGCCGGTAATGTCGCACAGACATTTCCGTGTACCGCCAGACCCCTCCCATTTGCGTGTGCTTCTCGGCTAGAATGCGTGCATGTTTGAAAATCTGACCGGCCGACTTTCCGACGCCGCCCGCCAGCTGTCTGGAAAAGGGCGTCTCACCGAAGCCAACATAAAAGATACGCTGCGACAGGTTCGCCTCGCCCTTCTTGAGGCAGATGTGGCGCTGCCCGTCGTCAAGACTTTTGTCGAACGAATTCGCGAACGCGCAGTGGGCGAGGAGGTGGGCAAGAGCCTTACGCCAGGTCAGGCGCTGGTTAAGATAATTCACGCCGAGCTGGTACGCCTCCTCGGCAGCGAATCGGTGCCTCTCGAGCTGAAAGCGCAGCCGCCAGTCGTAATTTTGCTTGCAGGCTTGCAGGGCGCTGGCAAGACAACGACCGCGGCGAAGCTCGCCAAGCGACTAATCGATACCGACAAGAAGAAAGTGATGCTTGTCAGCGTAGACGTGCATCGGCCGGCCGCAATACTGCAGCTAAAGACACTGGCAGGCGAAGTTAATGCCTTGCACTGTGAAAGTAGCGCAACGGAAAAGCCGACCGATATTGTCGTCCGAGCGCTGGACGCGGCCAGGCGCTCTTTTGCCGATGTGCTTATCGTCGACACCGCTGGTCGGTTGCATGTTGACGGCGACATGATGCAGGAAGTCGTCGAGGTTCATAAGGCAGCACAGCCGCACGAGACCCTGTTCGTCGTTGATAGCATGGCTGGCCAGGATGCCGTGAATTCGGCGACAGTTTTCGATAGCAGCTTGCCACTAACCGGTGTGGTTCTGACGAAGACTGACGGTGACGCCAAGGGCGGCGTCGCGTTATCGATACGTGAAGTAACCGGCAAGCCAATCAGGTTCATTGGCGTGGGTGAGAAGGTCGACGCTCTGGAGGCGTTTCATCCGGACCGCATGGCGTCGCGAATTCTCGGCATGGGCGATGTGCTCACGCTGGTCGAAGAGATCGAACAAAAGGTCAGCAAAGAGCAAACCGAAAAGCTTGCCAAGAAGCTCAAGAAAGGGCGCGGTTTCGATCTCTCAGACCTGAAGGATCAGTTGGAGCAAATGATGAATATGGGAGGGCTGGCTTCGATGCTCGAGAAGCTGCCAATGCCAGGCAATATCAATCCGGCGGCTTTGAAGGATGGCGCTAACGAAGCGATGATTCGTCGTCAGATTGCGATCATCAATTCCATGACGCCTGCCGAGCGTCGATTTCCGAAAACGATCAACGGTTCCCGGAAGAAACGCATCGCCGGCGGGGCGGGACAGCAAATCCAGGACGTGAATCGCCTCCTGAAGCAGCACATGCAGATGGAAAGGATGATGAAGAAGGTCTCGAAAGGCGGCATGCGAAAGTTCATGCGGGGCATGCCGGGCGGCGGTTTGCCACCTGGAATGCGGTGAAAATCCGGCCAATTTCGGCATAAAAACAGCCGGCCTCGCCGCAGATCGCGGTCGTACGCGCTAAGGTACCGAAATACTTAGGTATTTTCGCCCGTAAAACGCTTCACATTTGGCTCGAATCCCGTACAATGCGCCGTCTACTCGGGTCGGCCCGAGAAAAGGCACGTCTGCCTCTTTTTTACACAAACACGGAAATGTAATGGTAAGTATTCGACTTTCGCGCGCTGGCGCGAAAAAGCGCCCTTTTTATCACCTGGTGGTGACCGACAGCCGAAATCGTCGGGACGGCCGGTATATCGAACGGATTGGTTATTTTAACCCGGTAGGGCAAGACCACGAGGAGAACTTGCGAGTTGACCTCGAGCGAGCAGATTACTGGATCGGACAGGGAGCACAGCCGTCCGATCGCGTTGCGTCGCTACTTAAGGTGCATCGCAAGGCTGCCGCGAGCACCTGATCTCTTGACAGACCAACCGGTAGTGCTGGGACGTATTTCCGGCGTGTTCGGTGTCCGGGGGTGGGTCAAGGTGTTTTCTTACACGGATCCCCGGGAAGCAGTTTTGAGCTATGACAACTGGCTGCTCGGTCGCGATGGTGACTGGCAGTCGGCGACAGTCGCAGAAGGACAGCGACACGGCAAGTCGGTCGTCGTGCGAATTGATGGCTTCGACGATCGGGATCAGGCAGCAAAACTGGTCGGGGCGGAAATAGCGGTTCCGCTGGATCAGTTGCCAGAGACAGAAAGCGGTCACTATTACTGGCGGGACCTGGAAGGCCTGCGCGTAGTAGGGGTCGACGGATTTGAGCTTGGTACGGTGTCGTACCTTCTCGAGACCGGCGCACACGACGTAATGGTGCTCAAGGGCGATTCGGAACGTCTGATTCCGTTCGTCAAAGATGAAATTGTTATCGATGTTGATCTCGCTCTTGGCGTGATCACCGTCGACTGGGAATGGGACTGATCGCGTGCAGATCAACGTTATCAGCCTGTTTCCGGACATGGTTAGTACGATTGCCGATTTTGGCATTGTGGGGCGGGCGCTGGATCGTGGCCTGATCTCTCTGGACTTGGAAAATCCACGAGATCATACGCACGACGCGCACAGAACGGTCGACGACCGGCCCTATGGTGGTGGCCCCGGCATGGTTATGAAGTTTGAGCCGCTCGCAGAGGCATTGCGGTCGGCGCGGAAGAACCTGCCTGCGGGCAGTCCGGTTGTCTATCTGTCGCCGCAGGGCAAGGAATTCGACCAGGGGGTGGCTCGGCGATATGCAAAGCTCCCCGGACTGTTGTTGCTGGCGGGTCGCTACGAAGGCATTGACGAGCGGCTCATCGAGTCCGAAGTTGATGAGGAACTGTCGCTGGGGGACTTTGTTCTTTCCGGCGGTGAAATAGCCGCGATGGCAGTGATTGACGCGGTGGTTCGTTTGTTGCCCGGGGCGCTGGGCGACGAGGAGTCAGCACAACAGGACTCCTTTATGGGTGGGTTGCTGGACTTTCCCCACTACACGCGGCCGGAGCTGGTTGAAGGTCGCAAAGTGCCGGACGTTTTGCTGTCCGGTGACCACGCTAAGATAGCGCGGTGGAGAAGCAAGCAGGCGCTGGGTCGCAGTTTTTTGCGGCGGCCCGACCTGCTTGAGAAACTGGAATTGGATGACGAGCAGCGGAAGTTGCTCGACGAATTTTTGAAAGAGCAGAGAACATGAGCAAAATTATTGAAGCGATTGAAAATGAGCAGATGGGCAAGGAAATTCCCAAGTTTGCTCCGGGCGATACGGTTGTGGTTCAGGTTAAGGTCAGGGAAGGCACCCGGGAGCGTCTGCAGGCGTTTGAAGGTGTTGTCATTGCCAAGCGCAATCGCGGCCTGAATTCGTCGTTTACAGTGCGGAAGATTTCGCACGGTGAAGGCGTAGAGCGCGTATTCCAGACCTACAGCCCGGTTGTTGATTCCGTGGCCGTCAAGCGCCGTGGCGCCGTACGCCGGGCCAAGCTTTATTACCTGCGTGGTCTCACCGGTAGGGCTGCCCGCATCAAGGAAAAGATTTAGTTCAGGAAGTATTCAGGGACGCGCTGCCAGCATAGTCTGGTGGCGATGTCACCTGCCACGAGTTCCGGCACAAGTTCCAAATTGCCGCATTAGTCGACATAATGCGGCTTGACTGGCTACACAACTTGAACCTATTTCCGGCATCGCGGTCCCTCGTGTCATGAGAATCGTATTTCCCTATTTCGCTCAGAAGGCGTTGTTGCTGCTGGTTTGCAGCGCAGCCTTGAGCGGTTGCACGGTCATCGTGTCGTCGGCGGCGACGGGTTTGGCCGACAACCTGTCCCTGGCCATCCTCGACCAGGACGATCCGGAGCTCGTGCGGGCTGGGGCACCATCCTATTTGTTGCTGCTTGACAGCTTTGTCGGTGGCAGTCCGAATAACCCCGATATTCTGGCCGCCGCAGCTACCCTGTATGCCACCTACGGTGCAGTCTTCGCCGGCAACGAGATCAGGGCCTCTCGCCTCACAAAACGCGCGCGGCGATATGCGCTGGCAGCGATGTGTGAGTCCTATTCACCCGCCTGCGGATGGCCGGACGCGACGTATGATGAGTTTGTTGCGTCCCTGGACGGGATACGCCCTAAGAAAGCCGAGTTTCTTTTTACCTATGGGTTTGCCTCTCTCGCTTACCTTAGAGCACACAGTTCTGACGTGAACTCACTCGCGGAGTTGCCGCAGATGGAAGCGTTATTTAGCCATTATTTGGACATAAGCGGAGACGCAGTTAACAGTAGCGCCTACACCTATATGGGAATATTGCTGACCTTGCGGCCGCCGGCGGCGGGTGGCGAACCGGAAAGGGCGCGCGAGTATTTTGAGAAGGCCATCGCGCTAACCAACGGTAAGGATCTTGGCGCCAAAGTTGAGTTCGCCCGGAATTACGCGAAGAAGTTATACGAACGTGAAATGCACGACCAACTTCTAAATGAAGTCATGTCGGCTGATCCGTACCAGACCGGATTCACGCTGGGTAATGTCCTTGCACAGGAAGATGCTGCTGCGATGCTTGCCGAAGCGGATGACTATTTTTGATGGGTAAATCATGAAAAAACTGTTTTTGATTCTTGCAATGTTGGCATTCAGTCTGCCTTCGTATGCTGTCACGCTGAAAATTGCCACTGCGACGCCTGATGGAACGCAGTGGATGGATGATATGCGTTCGGGCGCGAAGGAAATCAAAGAGCGGACCGATGGCCGTGTGCAAATTAAGTATTACGGTGGTGGCATCAAGGGCGACGACAAGAAGGTGCTGGGCCAGATCAGGATCCGGCAGCTTCAGGGCGGCGCATTTACGCCATCGGCACTTGCTTCTCAATACCTGGATCTGAATCTTTATGGTATGCCTCTGGTTTTCGAATCCGAGGGAGAGGCCGCGTATGTCCGCAGTCGAATGGATAAACGACTGCAACAGGGTCTGGAGGATGCGGGTTTCGTGAATTTCGGGTTCGCGACGTCGGGATTCGCAAACATCATGTCAAATTCGCCGGTCAGGTCGTTGTCCGATTTGAAGGGCAAGCGCGTGTGGGTGCCCGAGGGAGACACGATTAGTTATGCGTCGATGCAGGCGCTGTCACTGTCGCCGGTAACGTTACCGCTGACAGACGTTTTGACCGGCCTGCAGACAGGCCTGATCGATATCGTCGCGATCCCTCCTTACGTCGCGCTAATTTTGCAATGGCACACCAAGGTCAAGTACGTAACACGGGTGCCGCTGGTGTACACGTATGGCTTTATGGCCATCGACAAGAAGACATTTGAGAAGATAGCTCCTGACGATCAGGCGATCGTCCGTGAAGTGATGGGCAAGATTTACGACAACTTCAACAAGGTGAACCTGGTTGATAACGATGCTGCATTCGATGCGCTGTTGAACAGCGGCATCGAATCGGTCGATTTCGACGAGGAGGAGTTTGCCAAGACCCGTGAGGTATTGCTCAAATCCAACCGGCAGCTTGGTGAGCAGGGTAAATTCACCAAGGAGCTCTACGAAGAGATGATGCGGTACGTGAATGAGTATCGCAGTGAACAGAGTGCCGCTGTCGGCCAGTAACTGTGCTTTACAAATTCATGAACCTGCTGGAGAGACTTGAGAAGGTCGGGAGTCTCCTCGAGACCGTTCTGCTCGTTACACTGCTCAGCTCGATGATGCTGCTGGCGGTCGGCCAAATCGTCCTGCGGGAAATTTTTAGTACCGGCTTCGTATGGGCCGACGAACTCATCAAGCTGATGGTTCTTTGGCTTGCAATGGTCGGATCGATCGCGGCCTGCCGCGACAATCGTCATATTCGAATTGATGCTCTTTCGCACATTCTCCCGAAGATAGCGATTGAGATTACCCGCGCCCTCGTTGACGTCTTTGCAGCCGTCATTTGCGGCGCAATCGCATGGCAGACCTGGCGTTACCTGCAGATTGAGATCGAATACCAGGACACGGTTCTCGTCAACATTCCCGCGTGGATAGCGCACAGCATTTTGCCGGCTGCTTTCGCGCTGATCAGTTTTCGCTTTATGGTTCTCGTCATAAAGCAGGTTGGCAGGATAGTCACCGGTAGCTATCTGGTACAAGACGCATGATTGCCCTCAGCATCCTGCTTGTCTTGTTAGCTGTCTTTGGGGCGCCGCTTTTTGCTGTTATCGCTGCCAGCGCAATGATCGGTTTCTACAAAGAGGGGACGGATCTGATGATCATGGCGCTGGAAGTGCAAAGCATCGCCAGTATGCCGTTTCTTGCCGCGATTCCCTTGTTCACGTTCGCGGGATACCTGCTTAGCGAAAGCAACGCCCCGCGTCGCCTGGTCAAGTTGACCGGCGCAATGCTCGGATGGATGCCGGCTGGCCTGGCGCTGGTTTGCCTTGCTGCGTGCGCGTTCTTCACCGCGTTTACCGGTGCATCCGGCGTCACCATTATTGCCCTGGGCGCGATTCTTTACCCGGCTTTAAAGCAGGATGGCTATGGCGACAAGTTCAATCTTGGCCTGGTCACTTCAGCCGGAAGCCTGGGGCTCCTATTTGCACCATCGCTGCCGCTGATCCTCTATGGCGTAATCGCTGAAGTTCCGGTTGATCACCTGTTTCTCGCCGGCATCTTGCCAGGCCTGCTGATGCTGCTGATGCTCTCTGGCTGGAGCCTCTGGGTGAACCGCGCAATCCGAAAGCCGCTCAGCTCTTTTTCTGTTCGGGAGGTTGGGTCGGCGCTGCGGGAATCGGTCTGGGAATTACCGCTCCCGGTTGTGGTACTTGGCGGCATCTATTCGGGTTTTTTCGCGGTTTCCGAGGCGGCCGCTGTCACGGCGTTGTATGTGCTCTTAGTGGAAGTTGTAATTCTGCGAGAAATTCCGCTACGAGACTTGCCGCGTATCATGCGCGCGTCGATGGTCTTGGTTGGTGCAATCCTGGTGATTCTCGGTGTATCTGTGGCGTCCACCAGTTATATGATCGATGCCGATATCCCACAACGCCTGTTCGAAATTGTCTCGAACATGGTGAGCAGCCAAACGTCATTCCTCTTGTTGTTGCTGCTATTTCTGCTCGTGCTCGGTGCGATTCTGGATATCTTCTCTGCGATCGTTCTTGTAGTTCCCCTGATTCTGCCTATTGCGGCCGGTTATGGTATTAATGAAGTGCATCTGGGCATCGTCTTTCTTGCTGCGATGCAGCTCGGTTATCTGACACCGCCAGTAGGACTCAACCTTTTTATAGCGAGTTATCGTTTCGAAAAACCGATTATGCACGTCTATTCGGCAACATTTCCTTTCCTGATTATCCTGATGCTCTCGGTCATGATAATTACCTTCTTCCCGCAACTGTCGTTGGCATTTCTGTCAGATTGAGGTCGCGGCGGGAAATCGGCCAGGCCTGTAACCGGGCGTGCAAGACATGAGGATGAATTATTATGAGTGAACGCAACGTAATTGTGCGCCTGTTCAGCGCGTTGTGGCATGGCGTAAATGGATTACGAAAGATCCTGCATTTGCTACTCCTGTTGTTCATTTTCGCGATCTTCTTCGGCGCGATATCAGGCGGCACGCCGCCACTGTTGCCACAAAAAGCAGCGTTGGTTATTCAGCCCTCCGGGGCATTTGTCGAGCAACTGGCCGGCAGTCCTTTTGATCGCGCGCTGTCTGAATTGCTGGGCGAGGTGCCAACGCAGACGCTCGTGCAGGACGTCGTGGACGCATTGCAACACGCTCGTGATGACGATCGAATCGCAGCAGTGCATCTTGAACTCAGTTCATTGGCCGGAGGCGGTCTGAACAAGCTGCAACGTGTCGCTGAGGCTATTGACTCGTTTAGAGAGTCTGGTAAGCCGCTTGTTGCAAGCGCCGATGTCTTTACGCAGGCGGGCTACTATCTGGGGGCGCATGCGGATGAGCTCTATATGCATCCGGAAGGTGTCGTATTTCTGCAAGGCTATGGTGGCTATCGGAACTACTACAAGGACGCGATTGAGCATCTGCGCATCGACTGGAACGTCTTCAAAGTAGGTACGCACAAGTCCTTTGTAGAACCCTACACGCGAATGGATATGTCACCCGAAGATCGTCAGTCACGAACCAACCTGATTGATCAGTTCTGGCGCATGTATCGAGCGGATGTGGTTGCGGCTCGCGGCCTGCCTGAGGGGTCTATTGATGACTATGCGCAAAACATGGTTGCCAAAGTCGCGAGCGTTAACGGCGACCTTGCTGTCGCTGCACGTGATAACGGGCTGGTTGACGAGCTGCTCGGACGCAGCGCTTTGCGAGAAAAGTTGAAGGAGTATGCGGGGGCTGATGCGGAGGACGAGTCGACCTATGCGGCGGTCGGCATGGGAGATTACCTGGATCAGAAACGCTTGCTGCATAAACAGAAAGCGGATAAGCAGAATGTCGCGATCGTGATTGTGGCTGGTGAAATTCTCGACGGTACACAGCCGCCAGGCACTGTCGGGGGAGACTCGACGGCCGTGCTGTTGCGCGAGGCACTGACTGATGAGTCCGTCAAAGCAGTCGTATTACGGGTTGATAGCCCCGGCGGCAGCGTATTCGCCTCGGAGGTTATTGCACAGGAAATACAATCGCTGCAACAGGCCGGTAAGCCGGTAGTGGCTTCCATGGGCAGCGTTGCAGCATCGGGTGGTTACTGGATATCGGTAGTGGCGGACCGGGTGCTGGCCAGCCCGGCGACCGTAACCGGGTCGATCGGAGTATTTGGCATGATTCCGACATTTCAGCGCTCAATGGAGGTCGTTGGTGTTGCAACGGACGGCGTCGCTACGACCCCGTGGGCGGCCCTTCGGCCTGACCTCGCGTTGCCCGAGCAGGCGAGGCAGCTTATTCAAATGATTATTGAAAATGTCTACGACGATTTTATTTCCAATGTTGCCGAGAAACGCGGCATGGAAAAGCAGGCGGTAGACGCAATTGCTCAGGGTCAGGTCTGGACAGGTGTTGATGCGCTCGAAAACGGCTTGATTGATCAGTTGGGCGGGCTGGAGGATGCCGTCGCCATAGCGGCTGAACTGGCGGGAATGGCCGAAGGCGAATTTGGACAGAAAACGATCGAACAGAAGCTGTCACCCACTGAACAAATGATCGTCGATCTTCTTACCGTTGCAAAACACGGCGGTATCGATCCGGCCGGTTTTGTTTCAGCGCCGACGCCGCTAGCTACGTTTGCGAATCAGCTGCAAAAGATGCTGGCCGGTATCGCGAAATTCAACGACCCAAGAGGTGTCTACTCGCACTGCTTTTGCGAGGTTAATTGACGACGCTGACCGCAGCGTCAATTCCAGTGCAGAATGACTTTGCCCGTCTGGCCGGACTCCATGAGTTCGAAGGCTGGTTGGAACTCGTCGATGTCGAAGTGATGGGTGATGATCGGAGCCATGTTGAGTCCGCTTTGTAACATGCTCGACATCTTGTACCAGGTCTCGAACATTTCACGGCCATAGATACCTTTGATCACGAGGCCTTTGAAGATTACGTCGTTCCAATTGATCGCCATGTCGCCGGGCGGAATACCGAGCATCGCGATCTTGCCGCCGTGGTGCATGGTCCGCACCATGTCTTTGAAAGCGTCGGGGTTGCCGGACATCTCCATGCCGACGTCAAAGCCTTCTTCCATGCCGAGGTCGCGCATACAGCCGTCGATAGTTTCGCGAGTCACGTTGAGTGCTCGTGTTGCGCCCATTTCCCCGGCGAGCCCCAGTCGGTAGTCGTTAACATCCGTGATGACGATATGCCGGGCACCGGCAAAGCGTGCGATCGCCACAGCCATTACACCGATCGGCCCGGCGCCGGTAATCAAGACGTCTTCGCCGACAAGGTCGAACGACAATGCCGTATGCGTCGCATTGCCGAGCGGGTCGAGGATTGAGGCCATGTCATCGCTGATCGCATCAGGCAGTTTGAAGACGTTGAAGGCAGGTACCGAGATGTACTCGGCAAAAGCTCCGGGCCGATTGACACCGACTCCGATGGCGTTCATGCAGAGGTGACGACGACCTGCACGACAATTGCGACAAAAACCACAGGTGACATGGCCCTCGGCAGATACCCGGTCGCCAAGGCTGAAGCCGCGCACCTCGACGCCCATATCCACAATCCTGCCACTGAATTCGTGCCCAACCGCCATGGGCACGGGGATCGTCTTCTGCGCCCAGTCATCCCACTTGAAGATGTGAATGTCCGTTCCGCATATAGCCGTACGGTTTACTTTGATGAGTACATCGTTGTGGCCGACATCGGGTGTCGTAATGTCCTGCATCCAGATTCCACGTTCGGGTTTTGCCTTGACTAGTGCTTTCATTGCGTTTACTCGTGAATATTCTGATTATTTGATTACGCCCAGTTCCTTTCCGACGTCGGTAAAGGCGCTGATTGCCTTGTCCAGTTGCGGGCGTGTCAGGCCGGCCGACATCTGCGTCCGGATACGTGCCTGTCCTTTCGGTACGACCGGGAACGCGAAACCGATGACGTAGATTCCCTTCTTTAGCAGCATGTCAGCCATGGTCGTCGCAAGTTTCGCGTCGCCCAGCATGACGGGAATGATCGGATGTTCGCCGGGCTTCAGCTCGAAGCCTCGCTCGGTCATCTTGCTGCGAAAATAAGCCGCATTGTCATGTAATTGCTCTTTGAGGCCCTTGTCCCGCTCAAGCAGGTCGAGCACCGCGATCGAGGAGGCCGCAATCATTGGCGCCACTGAGTTTGAGAACAGGTAGGGACGTGATCGCTGCCGCAGCCAGCCGACGATTTCCTTGCGACCGGACGTGTATCCACCAGAGGCGCCGCCAAGCGCCTTGCCAAGTGTCCCGGTAATGATGTCGATACGGCCCATCACCTGGCGAAATTCGTGCGTTCCCCGCCCATTCTCGCCCAGGAAGCCGGTAGCGTGACAGTCATCGATCATGGTGAGTGCGTCAAATTCGTCGGCGAGATCACAAATGCCGACCAGGTCCGCGATGGTTCCATCCATCGAAAATACGCCGTCGGTCACGACCAGGCTGACATTGGCATCGGATGCGTCCTGAAGCTGCGTCCTGAGTGCGCTCATGTCATTGTTGGCGTAGCGGTATCGACGTGCCTTGCACAGACGTATACCGTCAATAATGCTGGCATGGTTCAGCGCGTCGCTGATAACGGCATCCTCGGCGCCAAATAGCGTCTCGAACAGTCCTCCATTGGCGTCGAAACAGGATGGGTACAAGATCGTGTCCTCGGTACCAAGAAACGCACTAATGCGTGCCTCGAGGTCTTTGTGGATGGTCTGTGTGCCGCAAATAAAGCGAACAGACGCCATGCCATAGCCGAAAGTGTCGAGCGCCTTGTGCGCCGCTGCGATAACTTCCGGGTGATTGGCAAGCCCGAGGTAGTTATTGGCGCAAAGGTTAAGAACGTGATCGGTAGCGCCATTGAGTTGTACATCGATAGCGGCATCCTGTGGGCCGGCGATGAGGCGCTCAGTCTTGAAAAGGCCCTCGGAACGGAGTCCCTCGGTTTGCTCCGCAAGTGACTCTAGAAAACGTGTTGGCACGGTATTGCCCTCAGGGTCAGAAGGAAGCAAAGTATATCAGGAGCGCAACGGGGATAGGTCGTGTCGGAAGACTCACTAAGAGTGGATCGATGGCTTTGGTTCACGCGGTTTTACAAGACCCGCACAGCGGCTACCGCGGCTGTGCAAGGCGGTCATGTGCGGGTTAACGGCGAGCGCGCCCGTACATCGGTCCGCGTTCATCCGGGCGATCAAATCAGGCTGCACCGCCAGCAACTGGAATACTCCCTGAAGGTCGTTGGCATACCCGCACGTCGCGGGCCCGCCGGTGATGCCAGGGCCTGTTACGTTGAATCCGAAGAAAGCATTGCCCGTCGCGAGAAGCAGCTCGTCGAGCTGCGGCGAGACCGCCTGCAAATGCCGACGACACGCGGCAAGCCTGATAAGCATACGCGCCGCCAGTTACGGCAACGCAACCGGGGTGCCGACTAGGCGCTTCTATCCGGACGAATACGCATGCCGACCTGCCGTTGAATACCCTATAATCGCTGCCCGCGTTTTCCGTTTTTAGTCCACCGCAAGAGTGGACGATTGGAGTCGTTTTATGAGCTATGTCAATCAGCCCGCCGCCCTCGAGGGCCGTATTCCCTACATTAACGATTTGTATCTCGCGGACGAAGAGAA
The DNA here is from genome assembly GCA_963760395.1 of uncultured Gammaproteobacteria bacterium. Lineage (GTDB taxonomy): Bacteria > Pseudomonadota > Gammaproteobacteria > Steroidobacterales > Woeseiaceae > UBA1847. The sequence goes on along the minus strand of CAVXCX010000004.1, from coordinate 105,871 downwards.
GCTCGTCAAGGAACTGCTCGAGGCTGCTGATCCGGGCGAGGCGGTGCGTGCAAAAATTCAGGACACGGCGGCGCAACTGGTGCGTGCCGTGCGTAAGAACACGGCTGCGGATGGTGGTATCGAGGCTTTTCTGCAGCAGTACGACCTGTCTTCTGATGAGGGCGTGTTGCTCATGTGCATCGCTGAGGCGTTGCTGAGAATCCCGGACGCCGATACAGCCGACAGGCTCATCGCGGACAAGATCACGTCAGCGAAGTGGAAGGACCATCTCGGCGTGAGTGATTCCATGTTTGTTAATGCGTCTACATGGGGGTTGATGTTGACGGGCCGGATTTTGAGCCTGGACGAAAGCGCCACGAGCAATCCTGGCCAGACACTAGGCCGGCTGGTCAGTCGCGCCGGCGAGCCCCTGGTGCGTACCGCCATGCGCCAGGCCATGAAGATCATGGGCCACCAGTTCGTCATGGGACGGACGATCGCTGAGGCAATGAAGCGCTCGCTGAAACATCAAACGCTGCCGTATCGATACTCGTTCGACATGCTTGGCGAGTCGGCGCTGACGGCTGCCGATGCGCAGCGCTATCTCGACAACTACCACGAGGGCATCGAGAGTATCGCCAAAGGCCCGAAAATCGACGCGCCGGACGTGTTCTCGGCACCAGGCATATCGGTCAAGCTATCGGCGTTGCACCCGCGCTACGAGTACACACACGAACAGCGCGTCATGGACGAACTTGTGCCATCGGTCCTCGAGCTCGCCAAACATGCCAAGGAAGTCGGTATCGGATTGACGATCGACTCGGAAGAGGCGAGTCGGCTCGAGTTATGGCTCGACATATTCGATCGCGTCTATCGCGACAAGGCACTCAATGGTTGGGACGGTTTTGGCCTGGCCGTGCAGACTTACCAGCGCCGTGCCCGGGACACAATGCGCTTCATCGAAGATGTGGCAGGCGACATCGGACGCCGTATTCCTGTGCGGCTGGTCAAAGGCGCCTATTGGGACAGTGAGATCAAATGGGCCCAGGAGCAGGGTATTTCCAGCTACCCTGTGTTTACACGCAAGTCTCACTCCGACGTGTCGTATCTGGCCTGCGCGCGGGCCGCACTTGCGGCGGGCGACAAGATCTACGCGCAATTCGCAACACACAACGCGCATACGCTGGCGAGCGTGCTGCACTATGCGGGTCCGCGCCGGGATTACGAGTTCCAGAGACTGCACGGTATGGGTGAGGAACTGTATGCCGAGGTCGTCGATCCGGCAAAGCACGATCGGCCCTGCCGCGTGTACGCGCCTGTGGGCAACCACGAGGACTTGTTGCCCTACCTCGTCAGACGCTTGCTGGAGAATGGTTCGAATACATCGTTTGTGAACAAAATCGTCGACGAGTCGATTGACGTGCAGGACATCATAGCCGACCCGTTGAAAGTTGCCGCGCAGCACGACTGTTTGCCGCATGCTTTGATACCGAAACCCGTTGATATCTTCATGCCGGAAAGGAACAACTCGCACGGTTTCAACCTTGTAGACCGCAACGTCAGCCGCAAGTTGCTGGCGGATCTGGAAGCTGCCAGTGCCAAACCGCTTACGGCGAAGCCGATTGTCGGCGGCAAGGAAATGTCCGGGAAGGAGGTGCCCTCGGTTAACCCTGCCAATACGGATAACGTCGTCGGTGTCTGCCATCTGGCTGTCGAGGAACACGTGGATGCTGCTTTGGCGCTATCAGTCAAGGGACAGGTTGCCTGGGATCGAGCTGGGGCTGATGCACGTGCCAGGATCCTCAATCGTGCGGCAGACCTGTTTGAGGCGCATCACGCAGAGCTTCTTTCGCTTTGCGTCAGCGAGGGTGGTAAGACCATCCCGGACTCGATTTCGGAGTTGCGCGAGGCTGTGGATTTCTTCCGCTACTATGCCGCGCAGGCGCAGCGGCATTTCGGCGAGCCGTTGGTCATGCCCGGGCCTACAGGAGAGCACAACACCTACGGTCTGCGCGGTCGTGGCGTATTCGTTTGCATTAGCCCCTGGAATTTCCCACTGGCGATATTTACGGGGCAGGTCGCTGCGGCGCTCGCGGCTGGCAACGCCGTGCTGGCAAAACCGGCGGCGCCAACCACGCTGATTGCCTACCGCGCCGTACAATTGATGCACGAAGCGGGCGTACCGGCGGACGTACTGCATTTCATTCCTGGCTCCGGTTCTCTCATTGGCAGCCGTGCCGTAGCGGATCCCCGCGTTGCCGGGGTGGTCTTTACTGGATCGACCGGTGTTGCACAGACGATCAATCAGACGCTGGCACATCGGGATGGTCCGATCGGCACGCTTATCGCAGAGACAGGCGGACAAAACGCCATGTTCGTCGACAGTTCGGCCTTGCCGGAGCAGGTGGTTCACGACAGCATTTACTCCGCGTTTAATAGTGCAGGGCAGAGATGCTCTGCTCTGCGCTTGCTGTGCGTGCAGGAAGATATCGAGCCGCGAACGCTGGACTTGCTGAGGGGTTATATGGACGAACTCGTAATAGGCAATCCGCAGCTCTTGTCCACCGACGTCGGTCCGGCAATCGATGCGCCGTCCAGAGCGGTGCTGGAGGCGCACGTCGATAGAATGGCGAAAGACGCCAGAATCGTCCATCGATGCGCTCTGCCGGCGGGGCATGAGGCGGGCACGTTCTTTGCGCCGACGCTGGTAGAAATTGACGATATCAGTGTCTTGACGGAAGAAGTCTTCGGGCCGATTCTGCACGTACTCAAATTCAAGGGCCGTGACCTCGACAAGACGGTCGAAGCTGTTAACGCGACGGGTTATGGCCTGACGATGGGCCTGCATAGCCGCATCGATTCACGTGCGCGCGGTCTGGTTCAAGCGTCCGGCGCCGGAAATATTTACATTAATCGCAACATGATTGGCGCAGTCGTCGGCGTGCAGCCGTTTGGTGGACGAGGTTTGTCGGGAACCGGTCCGAAGGCCGGCGGTCCTCATTACGTGCAGCGATTCGGCAGTGAATACACGGTCAGCAACAATATTTCGGCGGTCGGCGGCAACGCGAGCCTTCTGACACTTGGCTCCGATTGATGGTGACGATCGGGGACCGCTGAGACGTCATCTCGCGACTCCGTCGCATGACCCGATTTGCCTGAACCCGGCGCGATCCGAAGGCGATGCCGCTGGTCATTGCCGCGGGTCGCGGCTGCATCCTGGTGAGCCCTGACGCGCAACTCATTGATCTATATCCCCGTTGTGAGGCACCCGGCGGAAACGGCACGTTACGGCTTTTACAATGGCTCGACAGACCTTGCGGAATGTTGTCACCATTGCGCCTCGTTTTGTCACCCTTCCCACTCCGACGCAGCAATGAAATGATTGAGCAACCGCCACTTAGCGTATTCGATATCTTCAAGATCGGCATAGGTCCGTCGAGCTCGCACACAGTCGGGCCGATGAAAGCGGCGCAGGCGTTTGTGAGTAACTTGAAAACGTTCGGGCCCGACGTGGGCCGAATCCAGGTCACGCTGCACGGTTCGCTGGCGTGGACCGGCAAGGGTCATGGCACCGACTCGGCCATACTACTGGGCTTATCCGGGCTGCTTCCCGAGACTATCGATCCGGATGCTGTTAATGAATTGCTGGCAGGTATTGACGCGGATTCTTCGATCCTGGTTCCCGGCGTCGGTCGTATTGCCTTCGATGCGAAAACCGACGTCACTTTCAACTACGAAAACGAGCTGGCCCGGCACACGAATGGCATGCATTTCGTCGCTTTTGCAAATGATGGATCGCAACTTCTGGACGAGGCGTATTACTCGTTGGGCGGTGGTTTCATCGCTCGCAATGATGAACCGGAACCAGCGGCCCAGGAGGGTGAGCCGCCGTATCCGTTTACAACCAGCCAATCCTTGTTAGGGACCGCGGCCGCCGCAGGCCTCACAATCGCAGAACTCGTTATGAAGAACGAACTGCGCTGGCGGAAACAAGAAGAGGTCTACGGACGGCTTGACGATATATGGTTGGCTATGCGCGACTGCGTCGAGCGGGGGCTGCGCACCGACGGTGTCTTACCGGGAAAGATGGCGGTGTTGCGTCGCGCGGCAAAACTGTATCGCAGCTTGTCGAAAAGTGGCGAACCTTCTGCGTTTGATGCAATGGAGTGGGTTAATACATTTGCAATTGCCGTGAATGAAGAAAATGCGGCAGGCGGGCGTATCGTCACCTCACCAACCAATGGCGCGGCGGGGATCATACCGGCGGTGTTGATGTTCTACGATCGTTTCGTGCCGGGCGCCGATGAAGAAGGCATTCGCACGTTCCTTTTGACTGCCGGTGCGATAGGAATCCTGTACAAAATCAACGCCTCGATCTCCGGCGCCGAGATGGGGTGTCAGGGCGAGGTGGGTGTGGCCTGCTCGATGGCGGCGGCTGGTCTTGCTGCGGTACTGGGCGGCAGCAACGATCACATTGAAGAAGCGGCCGAAATCGGTATGGAGCACAATCTCGGTCTTACCTGCGATCCAATCGGGGGACTCGTGCAGATACCGTGCATCGAGCGCAACGCGATGGGTGCCGTGAAAGCGATCAACGCAGCGAAGCTTGCGATGCACGGAGATGGCACGCACAAGGTAACGCTGGATCAGGTCATAGAGACGATGCGGCAGACCGGCATCGATATGGCCTCACAATACAAGGAAACCTCCAAAGGCGGATTGGCGGTGAATGTACCGGAGTGCTGAGATGCTGCCGGTCAGGCAGTTTTCTTCGGGTAATCGTGTACCAGTAGCCGCGTCTTGGGTTGCTCGTAGAGGTTCCAATGATCCTGGTCGATTTCCACCGAGACGACTCCGGCTGTCGGCAAATTTTGTGTCAAACCCGGCGACAGGAAGTTTGCGAAGTCCGTCATGCCGGGGTTGTGGCCAACGAGCATCATGGAATTGAATTCATTATCCTGCGCGACCAGTACATCGAGGAATTCATCGAGTGATGCCAGGTAAAGACTGTCTTCGCGCTGCAGGAACTCCAGTGGGTAGGAGATTTCCTGTGCGATAATTTTCGCAGTAGTCCAGGCACGTTTGGCCGGACTAGTGACTATCAACGAGGGTCGGATGCCGTGCTCTGCGATACGGCGGCCCATTACCGGGGCATCGTGTTCACCGCGCTTGTTGAGCGGCCGCTTTCTGTCGCTCAGTGCTGAATCACTCCAGCTGGATTTTGCGTGGCGAACAAGGGTCAGTATCTTCATTGGTGTTCCGGTGACCTGCGTTTACATCATACCTGTCTGCAATCGTGCTTCGTCAGTCATCATGCCAACATTCCAGGGCGGATCAAAAACCAGTTCAACGGAGACATCGGATATCGTCGGTATGACCGCTATCTTCTCCCGAGCGTCCTCGACCAGCACTTCTCCCATGCCGCAGCCGGGCGCGGTCAGGGTCATGTCCACGCTCACAGAGCGCTGGCCATTGCCCAGGGAGGCGACGTCACAGCGGTAGACGAGGCCGAGATTGACGATGTCCACCGGGATTTCCGGGTCGTAGCAAGTTTTGAGCTGCTCCCAGATTACCGCTTCGATATCGGCATCGGTTGCATTGTCGGGGACGCTTGGCGGCGGCACAGGATCTTTGCCCAGCGCATCGGCGTCGGTCCCCGAGATACGAAACAGGTTTCCCTCGACATAAACGGTAAAGCTGCCACCAAGCGCCTGGGTGATGAAGCCGCTCGTACCTTCACGCAGCGTAAGTTGCTCGCCCGCCGGGATAATGATGGCTTTGACGTCGCGCGAAAGCGAAATCGGTTCGTTGGTATGACCAAACATCCTGAAATTACTCCGTTGTAGCTGGTTTTGCGTCGTCGCCGAGAGCGGAATGCAGCGCGTGCCAGGCGAGGGTTGCGCACTTTACGCGAGATGGAAAATCGCGCACGCCATCGAGCGCTCGCAATTTGTCGAGTCGTTCCTGCAACGAGGGCTCCGCATCGATGTCGTTATCCTTGCCGGTATCCGTAAGCCGGCCGGTAATCGATCTGAATACTTGCTCGGCCTTGTCGACCGGCACCCCCGTGACGATGTCAGTCAGCAGTGATGCGGAAGCGATGGAAATAGCACAGCCGGAGCCCTCAAAGGCGCTTGCCTCGATAGTCCCTTCATCGTCGACACGCACGTATACAGTGAGTTTGTCGCCGCAGAGTGGATTGATACCCAGTGCCGTGTGTGTGGCGTCGTCGAGGCGACCAAAATGCCTTGGCGCCCGGGCATGGTCGAGGATCAGTTCTCGATAGAGGTCCTGAATATCGTCGTTTTCAACCGCGTTCAGCGTCATCCGAAAACCTGCTTTGCTTTACTCAGTGCTGTAATCAGCTTATCGACATCGTCCTTGTTGTTATAGAACGCGATCGAAGCTCGCGACGTACCGGAGATGCCGAAGTGCGTCATGACCGGCATCGCGCAGTGGTGGCCGGTGCGAATGGCCACACCCTGGTGATCGAGGATCGTACCGAGGTCGTGGGAATGGATATCGTCCAGCAGGAAAGACTGCACGCTGGCTTGGTCACTCGCGGTGCCAATCAGGCGAATGCCGTCGAAGTCGTTGAGCTTCGCTACCAGGTAGTCGTGGAGCCTATGCTCATAGTCCGCGATACGCGACATGCCAATGGCCTGCAGATAGTCAATTGCTGCGCCAAGGCCGATAACGCCGGCTATGTTCGGTGTTCCGGCTTCAAACTTGTACGGCAATTCGTTGTAAATAGTGGACTCGAAACTGACTTCGAGAATCATGTCGCCGCCGCCCTGGTAGGGTGGCATGGCATCGAGCAATGCCTCTCGACCATAGAGCACCCCGGTGCCTGTGGGACCGAACATCTTGTGGCCGGAGAACGCGTAGAAATCGCAGTCGAGGTCCTGTACGTCGACGCTCAAGTGAGGAACGCCCTGCGCGCCGTCAATAAGCACCGGAATGTCACGTGCCTTCGCCCGGGCAATAATCTCCTTGACGGGATTGACCGTACCGAGCGCATTCGACACGTGGCCGACTGCAAGCATTGCGACGTCATCAGTCATTAAGGACCACATGCTCTCGAGCTCGAGTTGTCCCTGGTCATCGATTGGTGCCACGACGAGTTCCGCACCTGTCTGCTCGCAGACCATTTGCCACGGCACTATGTTGGCGTGATGCTCGAGGTGCGTGATCAGGATCTTGTCACCCGGCCCGACACGCGGTCGGCAAAAACTCTGCGCGACAAGATTGACGGATTCGGTTGTGCCGCTCGTCAATACGATTTCTGTGCGGCTGGTGGCGTTGACAAACTCACGTATCTTGTCGCGGGAACCCTCGTAGAGCTCGGTTGCTCGATGGCTGAGCGTGTGCACGCCACGATGCACATTGGCGTGGTCTTCTCGTTGGTAGCGTGCGACGGCATCGATAACGCTGGTCGGCTGTTGTGCCGAAGCGGCGCTGTCGAGGTAGACCAGTGGCTGACCGTTGACCGACTGGTGCAGGATCGGAAAATCCTCTCGCCAGTCAGACGCTGCCAAGGTGCGTTGTCGCTGAGCCTGCGTCATGCAAGTATTTTCGCGATGTCGTCAGCCTGGATTAGCTCAGCAAGACGCGCCTCCACGATGTCCGAGATACCCTGCATCGCCGCCTTTACCGGCGTGCGCCGCACCAGGTCAGCCGCGAACGCGTGTGTAAGCACACGCAGGGCATGCTGCTTATCGAGGCCGCGCGAGCGCAGGTAGAAAAGCGCGGTGTCGTCGAGCTGACCTACCGTCGTACCGTGTGCACACTTAACGTCTTCGGCATAGATCTCGAGCTCCGGTTTTGCATCAATCTCGGCCTTCTCCGACATGAGCAGATTGTGATTGGCTTGTTTTGCATCGGTGCCGTCGGCGCCTTTATGTACGATCGCTTTGCCATTCCACACACAACGACATTCGCCGTTCAGTATGCCGCGATATTCCTGCGATGATGTCGCCGGGCCGACGCGGTGGTCGACGCGTGTATGGTTGTCGATATGTTGTCCGTCGCCGGCGAGGTACAGACCATCGAACGATACGTCCGCACCGGGGTTGCCGAGATCGATATCAATGTCATTTCGAATCAGGCCACCGCCAAGGTCATAACTCGCCATACGCAGCACGGCGTTGCGTCCCGGTGATATCGACGTGCGGCTGGTTTGCACATGTTTTAACGAGCGATTCTGAATGCGTGCATGATTGACGATCGCATCGTCGCCAATGTTCACCGTCAGCACCGAGTTCGCATAGAGGTCACCATCGCCGTTTGAAGCGTAGTACTCGATGAGATCAGCGGCGCCGCCCGGCGCGACATCGATCTCGATATAAGTCTGTGTGACAACGGCCTCTGTATCCGAGCTATCCATAAGCAGTATGCCGATGGGTCTTTCGACTTTTCCGGTGATGCGAATCCGCAGCCCGTCATGCAGCAGCGCCGCGTTCAGATTGGCGAGCGGCCGCGACAGCGCGAGGGGCGTCGGCGCATCGCTGATCCGGGAAACCTCGATGCCGTCCAGGTTGCTGCCGGGCGCCAGTTCACCAATTTGGCCGTTGGCGATGACGAACCAGGTGGCATCGATAGTCGCAGTAATCGCTTCGATAGCCTCGCGTTGCGTACTTGCGGACCGTTGTTGCCCCCCGGCGCCAAGCCAGCGATTGCTGATATCGACGAGCGGCGTGAGGTCTGTGTATTTCCAGTCTTCATCGCTGAGTGTCGGCAGACCATTTTCCCCAAGATGAGCCAACGCGGTTTCGCGAACCGCGGCCAGGCCGTTGTCCGGCATTTGCCTGACAACACTTCTCAGGTCGTCAAAATTGAGTGCCGCCGCTTTCATGCGATCGCGGCCTCACGAACCCAGTCGTAGCCGCGTTCCTCGAGTTCCAGGGCGAGGGACTTGTCACCTGAGCGGACAATTCGGCCCTCTGAAAGTACGTGCACATAATCAGGCTCAACGTAATCCAGCAGGCGTTGATAATGCGTTACCAGGATGATGGCGCGGTCGGGGCTGCGCAGCGCGTTGACGCCAGCGGCAACTGCCTTGAGCGCGTCGATATCGAGCCCGGAGTCAGTCTCGTCGAGAATGGCCAGGGCAGGCTCCAGCATGGCCATTTGCAGTATCTCGTTACGCTTCTTCTCACCGCCGGAGAAGCCTTCGTTTACACCTCGATTCAGGAACTTGGGGTCCATTCCGAGCATCGCCATTTTTTCCCGAGCCAACTTAAGGAATTCGAATGCATCGATCTCCTCAAGACCCTGGTGCTTGCGCTTGGCGTTGACGGCGGCTTTTAACAGGTAGGCGTTGTTGACGCCCGGTATCTCGACCGGGTACTGAAAGCCGAGAAATATGCCTTCACGGGCGCGTTGCTCCGGCGCCAATTCGAGCAGATTGAGGCCCTTGTAAGTGACCGAGCCGCCGGTCACCTCATAGTCTTCATGTCCCGCGACGACTTGCGCCAGGGTGCTCTTTCCCGAGCCATTAGGGCCCATAATCGCGTGGACTTCGCCCTTGTTCACGGACAATGACAGTCCGCGCAAAATTTCAGCGTCGCCAATCCGGCTGTGTAGATCTTTGATTTCGAGCATGTCTTTTCCTTAGCCAACCGCGCCTTCGAGGCTGACGTTCAATAGCGCCTGAGCTTCAACGGCAAATTCCATGGGTAGCTCTTTGAATACTTCTTTGCAAAATCCATTGACGATCATATTGACTGCGTCTTCTTCGGAGATGCCGCGCTGGCGGCAGTAAAACAGCTGGTCCGCAGAAATCTTCGATGTTGTTGCTTCGTGTTCGATGCGCGCCGTGGGATTCTTGATTTCCATGTACGGAAACGTATGTGCGCCACACTGCTTGCCGATCAGCAGGGAGTCGCATTGTGTGTGGTTCCTGGCACCGTGCGCCTGCGGCATTACCCGAACCAGTCCCCGGTAGGCGTTTTCGGCCCGGCCCGCGGAAATACCTTTAGAAACGATCGTGCTGCTGGTATTTCGACCGATGTGGATCATCTTGGTGCCGGTGTCCGCCTGCTGCATATTGTTGGCAACGGCAACCGAATAAAACTCACCAACTGAATTGTCGCCGCGCAGTAATACAGCTCGGGTATTTCCAGGTAATGGCCGAACCGGTTTCTACCTGGGTCCAGGAAATCTTCGAATTGGCGCCACGGCAGTCGCCGCGCTTGGTGACGAAGTTGTAGATACCGCCAACGCCGTTCTCGTCACCGGGATACCAATTCTGCACGGTTGAATACTTGATCTCCGCGTCTTTCAGCGCCACCAGCTCAACGACCGCGGCATGTAGCTGATTTTCGTCGCGCATCGGCGCGGTGCAGCCCTCGAGGTAGCTAACGTGACTGCCTTCATCCGCGATGATAAGCGTGCGTTCGAACTGACCCGTATTCGCGGCGTTGATGCGGAAATAGGTCGACAGTTCCATCGGGCAACGCACGCCTTTCGGAATGTAGACAAACGATCCGTCGCTGAAAACTGCCGAGTTAAGCGCTGCAAAGAAGTTGTCGCGTCGCGGCACGACGCTGCCGAGGTATTTCTTCACGAGTTCAGGATGTTCCTGAACAGCTTCTGAGAACGAACAGAAGATAACGCCGGCTTCCGAAAGCTTATGCTTGAATGTCGTTGCAACAGAAACGCTGTCAAATACCGCGTCTACGGCAACGCCGGCGAGGCGCGCTCGCTCATGCAGCGGGATGCCAAGCTTGTCGTAGGTTTCCAGAAGCTTTGGGTCGACCTCGTCGAGACTCTTCGGTCGATCTTCGTCTGACTTCGGTGCCGAGAAGTACGATATCCCGTTATAGTCGATCTTCGGATAGTGAACGTGTGCCCATTCGGGTTCCCGCATTTCGAGCCACTGTCGATACGCCTGCAGGCGCCATTCGAGCATGAAGGGCGGCTCTTTCTTGCGCGCGGAGATCGCGCGTACCACGTCTTCATCGAGGCCTGGCGGCAGACTGTCGGTCTCGATATCCGTTACGAAGCCATGTTCGTAACGTCGATTGACAAGGTGTTCCAGATTTTCGGATTCTGTAGCCATAGCTCAGTTCTTGTTTTCCACGTGGATGGACATTCCCGCAAAGCGGAAGTTAGGCACCGGGCTGTTCGTGCGCAGCAGGTCGCTCAAGCTGACGTCGTCCAGCGCGCGCCGAATCGCAATATTGATACGCTGCCAGGCGCCGCCGACACTACAAACGCTCTCATGCTCGCAGAGGCTCTCTGACGAGCTGCATTCCGTGATCGAGACTGGCCCCTCCAACGCATCGATGACGTCAGCGGCACTAATGTCTCCGGGACTGCGTGCCAGTTTATAGCCGCCGCTTGCGCCTCGAGTTGACGATACCAGCCCGGCCTTTGCCAGCGACTTCAACAGCTTGCTGACCGTTGGCAGGGCGACGCCGGTCGTCGAGGCAACGTCCGCTGCGCTACAGACATTGGCTGATTTGATGCCAAATGCGCCAATATTACAGTGCCGTAATCCGTCAGTTTGCTGATTCTGAGCATCGATAGCTCCGCTCGCGGTCCTTAATAACGGACTATTTTAGTCCTATTTAAGTTCGCAAGCCATAGCGAACAGGGATTTTGGGCATATTGATATCCTGTATTCTTGTTATGCTACGGCCTCGCCAGGCGCCGGTTGTGCCGGGGCCGAGCCCAAAACAAGCAAGCAAGAATAACCAAGAACCCCTTTGATTTGACTGATTTGTCCGAAAATTTAATCGAGATACAAGACCTGAAATATTCGCGGGGACCCCGCGTAATTTTCGAGGGCCTCAATCTGATCATCAGGCGCGGCGAAATCACGGCGCTGATGGGGCCGAGTGGCACAGGCAAAACAACGCTGCTCAGATTGATAACGCGCCAGTTGGTCCCACAGCAGGGCAGGATTCTCGTTGACGGAGTCGATATTTCCACGCTCAACCTGTCCGGGCTCTATTTGATGCGACGGCGTTTCGGCATGCTGTTTCAGAATGGCGCGCTTCTCACGGATATCAGTGTCTTTGAAAATGTAGCCTTTCCGTTACGGGAACATACCAATCTATCCAATCGGCTGATCAGGCACGTGGTTCTTACGAAGCTGCACGCCGTTGGCCTGCGCGGTGCTGCAGACATGATGCCGGCGCAGTTATCCGGCGGTATGGCGCGCCGGGTGGCACTTGCGCGCGCGATGGTCATGGATCCCGAAATATTGATTTACGACGAACCCTTCGTGGGTCTCGATCCCATATCGATGGGTGTAATCGTAAGGTTGGTGCGTCGCATGAACGATGCGCTGGGCATAACCAGCATTATTGTGAGCCACGACGTTGCCGAGATTGCAACGGTAGCTGATTGCAGTTTCCTGATCTCCGACGGCAAGGTTGCGGCATCGGGCAGTCCGGAAGAACTACGCGATGCACCTTCGGACCTGGTACGCCAGTTCATGCACGGAATGGCCGATGGTCCCGTGGCATTTCACTACGATGCTCCAGGTTATGAAGAGCAGTTGCTCGGGCGGGACAGCGAGTGATCAGGATCGTGCGTGACATCTATGACACCTGTATCGAGTTCGTGCGCACTTTCGGTGCGTTCCAACTTTTTTTCTTGCGACTTCTGCGGCATTCGCCGCGCATGCTGTTCGGTCGTTTTGACCTGGTCGTTATGCAGGTTTTTAACACCGGTGCACTGTCACTTGTCATCATTATGGTCAGCGGCTTGTTTGTCGGCGGTGTCCTCGGGCTTCAGGGTTATTCGAATCTGTCTCGATTCAATGCTGAAGATGCAGTTGGTGTCTTTGCCGCCTTCGGTCTTGTGAAGGAGCTCGGTCCGGTGATTACAGCGTTGTTATTTGCGGGCCGCGCCGGGACCGCGCTCGCCTCGGAGATCGGTTTGATGAAAGCGACCGATCAGCTGTCGGCTATGGAGATGATGGCCGTCAACCCCGTGCAACGAGTGCTGGTGCCGCGGTTTCTGGGCGGTGTCATTGCGATGCCGTTTCTAGCGGCGATTTTCAGCATGGTCGGATTACTGGGAACACACCTGGTGGCTGTGGAGCTGCTATGCTGTCGATGTCGGTGCGTTCTGGCAGCAAATGCAGATTACTGTTGATATTAAAGATATCAACGAGGGAATCTTCAAGAGTCTGGTGTTCGGCGTCGCCGCTAGCCTGATCGCCGTTTGGGAGGGCTATAATGCGATTCCGACGGCGGAAGGTGTCGGCAGGGCGACGACCCGGACGGTGGTTATTACGGCAATAGCTGTGTTGGTGTTCGACTTTATGATCACCGCACTGATGCTTTGAGGTAACAAGATGCAACAAACACGTTCAGTTGAAGTTGGCACCGGTCTGTTTGTCCTGTTGGGTATGGGCGCACTGTTCTTCCTGACTACGCAAACGACGGGCGGTGATGACTTTGCAGCCGACGAGACATTCACGGTTGAAGCGCGCTTTGAGAATATCGGAAGCCTGCGAAATCGAGCACCGGTAGCCATGTCCGGCGTTACGATAGGGCGAGTAACTGACGTACGCTTCGATCCGGTAACGCTGGAGGCGGTGGTTAGTTTTGTTATCGATAGCCAGTTCGACCAGATTCCGGACGACTCGGATGCCAGCATTCTGACGTCCGGCATTCTTGGAAGCCAATATATAGGTCTGCAGGCCGGGGGCTCGGATACGTTTTTCGAAGACGGCAGCGAAGTCCTGTTTACGCAATCAGCGATTGTTCTCGAGAATCTGATCGGAAAGTTCCTGGTCAATGCGGGTTCAAAAGATGATGATTAATGCCAGAGGATTCGAAATCATGAGTCAGCGCATCCTGAAATCGCTTTTCGTAGTTTTGGCAATCGTGGCGTTGCCAGGCGCAGCGTCAGCCACTACCGATTCACCAAACGCGATCATTGACACCGCAGTTGTCCAGCTCACAGAGATGCTCGACGGCCGTAAGGCCGAGTTGGCCGCCGATCGTAAGGCGCTCTATAAGCTGATCGACAAAATCCTGCTGCCGAGATTCGATCGCAAATTCGCAGCTCAGGTCGTCCTCGCGAAACACTGGCGATCAGCCAGCAAGGAACAGAAGACACGATTTATTGAAGCGTACTACCAGGCGCTGGTGCGCAAGTATGCCGATGGCGTTCTGGAGTTCGATCCTGACAGGATCAAAGTCCTGCCATACCGTGGTGATCAGTCGAAACCTCGTACCCGTGTCAGAAGTGAGGTCGTTCTGGATGACAAGACCAAAGTCTCGGTCGACTACGAACTGGTAAAACGCGAAAGTGGCTGGCTCGTCTTCAATGTTGTCATCGAGGGCGTTTCCTACGTGCGAAACTTTCGCGCGGAACTTGATGCCGAGATTCGCGGAAGCAGTCTCGACGAGGTCATTGCTCGCCTGGAACGAGAGGCTGATATCATGACGGAAACTGTCGCCGAGGATGAGTAATTTTGCGCTGGAAGATCTCGGAGACGGTCGTTTCGCCCTCAGCGGCGAGATGACTTTCGATACGGCCGAGGGAATCCTGAGAGCGAGCGAGGAGCCTTTCGAGGAACACACGCAGCTCGAGATCGATCTCTCCGGTGTGACGCAAAGTGATTCGGCTGGTCTCGCACTTTTGCTCGAGTGGGTGACCTGGGCTAATCACACAGTTCGCGAGATTCGCTTTGAAGGTATGCCGGAGCGTGTCCTGGACATCGCCAAAACCACCGAGGTCGAAAGGTTGCTGACGCGTGGTGAGCGCTGGGCCGGCTTCATCGAGGCACCAGAAGCCATGTAATGGCTGCGAGCAGGTGCGTGTCGCTGCCAGCTGCCGTTGCTACATTTCCTCGTCTTCGAAAAACTCATCGAAGAATTCATCGTCATCTTGCGGAGGATTGCCGTCGTAAATCTCGTATTCGCGATTCTGCAAATACGACTCACGTATCGTGATGTAACGGTCCTTTGATTCGTCGAGGAATTTTTCCGCTGTCAGGATGCGGGCGCGCAGATCGATCAGGCGCAATACCTGTAGCTTGTCGCGCACCGAGGTGTTGTCGTAGTTGTACAGTAGAAATGAGATACCGAAGGGCCGCAGAATGGCACCCCGAAGCGTGTGGGGTCCCAGGAAAGGAAGCGTAACGTACGGGCCTGCCGGCACACCCCATACCGCAGCCGTCTGAGCAAAGTCCTCTGTCTGTGCATCCATCCCGCCGGAGGTTGCGACATCAAGGAGGCCGCCTATGCCGACCGTGCTGTTAAATGCGAAGCGCGCAAGTTCGGTAAAGCCGTCACCAGGCTTGCCTTGGAGGAAATTGTTGACGGCCGACTGCGGGGTCATCAGGTTATTGAAGAAGTTTCTGACGCCGCTTCGAACAGGACTGGGTATTACGGCTTCATAGCCCTTCGCAAGTGGCTTGAGGGTGACATTGTCGACGACCGTGTTGAAGCTGTATATCGATCGGTTCAGCGGTTCCCAGGGATCGGATTCGGCCCGCTGATCGGCAGGGACACTGGCGCAGCCGCTCAGTCCCGCCAGCAGACTTAAGACGATGGCCGAGGCCGCAACGTGAGGGGAGCTCCGCTGCTGCATCACCAGCCTGCGTTTCGCGCAGATGTGCCGACCGGCTTGTTTCGCTGCATCATTTTAAGCTGTTCTTCGGTCATGTATTCGCGGATAAAGTCGATGCGGGCCTCGAATCGTATGCGTTGAATTTCCTGTAGCTCCGGCAGACGCAGTGCCTGCTGCAGATAGCCGATACCGCCGGTGAGATCGCCAATCATAAGACGATATTCAGACAGATAGTAGTAGGCCTCTGCCTCTTCTCCCGCCTCGCTGGCTGCCCTCGCGATCAGACGCACCTGTTCGGGCGTCGGTGGCACGTTATTCATAAGGTCAAGCAGCATTGCATGGGCTTTCGGCGCCTGCCCTAACTGCAGCAGCTGCTCACCATAATCGAGAACCAGCGGAACATTGCGTGGGAACAGCTCAAGCGCACGCTCATAGGTCACCAGCGCGTCGCGCGGCTGGTCGAGTGCAACCAGCGCCTGTCCCAGGCCAATGTGATAAGCGATAACGGTCTTGTGCTTGTCGAGCAGTTCCTTATAGATATCCAGCGCCTCCCAATAACGGCCGGCGCGCTGGTAGGCGACCGCTCGCCCATAGCGTTCGATATCGGTCTGGTTGTTGTACGGACGTTTTTCAAAATAGGCGACCGCTTCTTCGGCGGTATCGAAACGAGCGACGATCATTCTGGTCCGTGCGATTCCGTAACTGGTGGAATCGTCACTGCGGATGGCCGGGTACGCCCGCGCCCTGGTACGTGCCTCAGCGACACGTGCGCTGGTAACCGGGTGAGTACGCAGAAACTCGGGCGCACGCATCTCCGGGCTGGTCGTCGTCTGGCGTGACAATACTTCGAAAAAAGACGCCATGCCGTAGGGATCGAATCCTGCGTCTGCCAGCGCCGTGATTCCAACCCGATCGGCCTCGTACTCATTAGTTCGGGTGAAGTTTATTTGCTGCTGTATCGCCGTGCCCTGGGCAACGGCCACAGCGCCTTGCACGGCGTCGGAACTGCCGCCGGCCGCGGCGACGATGATCGCGCCCAGCATCATGGCCGTGCTGAGAATACTTTGCCGGGAGTTCGCGTGGATGGCCCGCGCGATATGCCGCTGCGTCACGTGTGCAATCTCATGAGCTACGACGCCGGCCAGTTCGTCTTCGTTGCGGGTCGCTTCGAGTAGCCCGGTGTGCAAACCGATGTAACCGCCTGGCAATGCAAACGCGTTGATGCGTGGGTCGTTTACGACGAAAAACGTAAAATCATGGTCGCCATCGTTGGTTTGAGCAACGATGCGGCTACCGATGTCATTTACGTATTCGATAACGAGCGGGTCTTCGACAACCTGGCCGCTGCGGCGAATATCGCGCATGATCATCCGCCCAAGACGTGACTCATCGTTGGTCGAAAGTACGGCGTCCGCAGGGCTACCCATATCCGGGAGCTTGATGTCATCCGCACCGGCGCCGCTGACGAAGACCAGCAATGCGATACTTAGAGCCAGGGTGGCGTGTTTGAGGGTGCTTCTTATCATGCAAAAAAAGCTCAAATAAATGACGTGTACCAGACTCGGACTAGGCGCGCCTTCGGGTGTTCCCCCGGATTATAGGTTCTTCACAGCGTCGAGAACCGCCTCTGCGTGGCCTTTGACCTTCACTTTGCGCCACTCCTCGCGCAGTTTGCCGTCCTTGTCGATCAGAAAGGTGCTTCGCACAATACCCATGAACTTGCGGCCATACAGGGATTTTTCGTGAATCACGTCAAAAGCTTTACATAACTTCTCGTCCGGGTCCGAAATGAGGTCGAAGGGAAATTCCTGCTTGGCTCTGAACTTCTCATGAGAGGCAACGCTGTCTCTTGAGACTCCCAGAATGACCGTTTTCTGCCGCCGAAATTTGCTGTGGAGGCTGGCAAAGTCCCGGCCCTCGGTCGTGCAGCCTGGTGTGCTGTCTTTGGGGTAAAAGTACAAAACCACATTCTGGCCACGAAGGTCCTTTAGCCGGATGTCCTTATCACGCGTCGCAGACGCCGTGAAATCGGCCACAACGCGGTTCATTTTTGGTGCGCTCAAGGGGTTCTCCCGGTCTTGTTAAGGGTACTTCTCTGATCAGGCTTTGACGGGCTCTATGATAGCGTCGAGATTCAGACGCTCACAAAACTCAAGAAATTCTTCGCGCAGTTGCGCAATATTCAGCGAAGAGGGCACGTTTACGGCCATCTGCACGGCGAACATGGGCGCGCCCGTGTGCGCGGCGGCGTAGCTACGCGTCGCCACATCGGCGATCTCGATATCCCGCGATGAGAAGAAATCCGCCAGGTTGTAAACGATGCCCTGTTGGTCGAGAGCGACCACGTCGATCGCATAAGGCATGCGATCCTCTTCCGCCGGCTTCATGTCCGTCTTTCGAATCGAGATCGATAGCTTGCCGTTCTCGCAAAGCTTGTCGAGGCCCTGCTCAAGCCGATTCAGGGTGTGCCAGTTGCCGGAGACCAGCAACAACATCGCGAATTCGGATCCCAGGGTCGTCATACGGCTTTCTTCGATATTACCGCCGCACGCAAGGATGACCTTCGTCAGATCCTGAACAACACCAGTTCTATCTGTTCCAACTGCTGAAATAACAATAAGTTGTGACATTTTTCTATAATCAACTTTATTAAAAAAACTGAGGTCCGAGGCCGGCCTGGAACAAGTCCTGGCACGGCTCGCAGGAGATCGCGACAGTCCTTGCCAGCGCCGGATATCAACAGTAACATCGCCGCCTCATTTCTGGCGAGGACAACTTGTGTTCAAGGGCAGCCTGGTCGCGCTCGTTACGCCATTCGACGATAACAATCGGGTCGATTACGCGAGTCTCAAGCGTCTGATCGAATTCCATATCGAGCAAGGCACCAACGGATTGGTCATCGCCGGTACGACCGGCGAGTCAGCTACGTTGTCACGATCCGAGCATATTGAACTGGTTGGCAGAGCCATCGAAATCGCGCGCGGACGCTTGCCAATCATCGCCGGGACCGGGTCGAATTCAACGGCGCAGACCGTCGACCTGTCACTGGCAGTCGCCGATCCGGGTATCGCTGCCTACCTGGTCGTGGTTCCTTATTACAACAAGCCGACCCAGGAAGGCTTGTACCGGCACTTTACTGCGATCGCCGACGCCGTGGACCGGCCGGTAATGATGTATAACGTGCCGGGTCGTACGGTGGCGGATATGCTGCCAGAGACTGTTGCGCGGCTGTCGAAACATGACAACATTTTCGGAATCAAGGAGGCGACGGGAGACATTCAGCGCCTCAAGGATATACAAGCGCTGCTCGACAGGGATTTTATGCTGTACAGCGGTGATGACTTCACGTTGTTGCCGTTTATAGAGCAGGGTGGGCACGGAGTTGTGACCGTTAGTGGTAATGTCGCACCGGCTCAGGTTTCTCGGCTGTGCGATTTGGCACTCTCCGGTAAGCACGATGAAGCCGTGGCGCTGGACAAGACGCTACAGCCGCTGAACAAGGCGCTTTTCGTTGAGTCCAACCCGATACCGGTGAAGTGGGCGGTCAGCGAAATGGGTCTGATTGCGCCGCATATGCGACTTCCTCTGACGCCGTTTTCAGAGCGACATCATGAAACAATGCGATCGGCGATGCGAGAAGCCGCGATCGGTCAGGAGACAAACGTATGACAGCGATTCGATGGACAATGGTGCTGCTACTGCTGGTCGGCCTCTCTGGCTGCGGCGGCGATGGCCTTATCGACGACACCTGCGATGAGCCGCAACGCTACCAGAGCGCTGTTGACGGCAAACGGATTGTCGCCCCGGAGGGCCTGGATCCAATGAATAAACTGGCCGAGATGCCGATTCCGAGGCCGGAAAACGCTCCCGTGCGTGCGCCAGGGACGCCCTGCATTGAATTACCGCCACCGATAGGAACTGGCAAGTAGGTTACTGGCATAGCGTTTTTAAAGAAAAGCAAAAGTGAATTGAGAATTCGGAGAGGTGGCTGAGTGGCTTACAAAATCGCCGGGAGCGATTTTGAACCGCGGAGCGGCCCGAAGGGTATAAACCCGAAGGGCGGCGAACAGGAGGTTCGCCGTTAACGTGCTCGCAGCGAGCGCCCTGTAACCAGCGGGATGCGCTCCAAGGAACAGAAAAGAGAATTCGGAGAGGTGGCTGAGTGGCTTAAGGCGCTCGCTTGGAAAGCGAGTGTACGCTTATACCGTACCGGGGGTTCGAATCCCCCCCTCTCCGCCAGAAAAATCAAAGGCCCCTTCATGGGGCCTTTTGTTTTTCTTGCCGAGAGTGGTGGAGGATGAGATCCCTGTTCGACTCAGGCAGCCGCGCAGCGGCAAGTGAGGGCGCGAAGCGCCAATCCCCCCCTCTCCGCCATAAAAATCAAAGGCCCCTTCATGGGGCCTTTTGTTTTTCTCGCCGAGAGTGGTTGAAGATGAGCTCCGAGCGTGAAGCGCCAACGGCGCCGTTCCACCCTGTTCGACCGAACAAGTCCGCCTGAATCCCGCTATCTTATTGCGTAGATCGGCTGACACCGCGAGCCCCAGGTACCGGGTTGATCGTCGAAAACTCCTGCAACTCCGGCACCGCAGTTCTTGCAGACAGATGCGGCACCAGCGCGTACCAGGTTCCAGGTCGATAACTCGTACCAATTTCGGCCGACCAGCATCTCGCCGCATCCATGACAGTAGGTACTGGAGCCCTTGAAGTCGTGAACGTTACCCGTGTACACGTAACGCAGCCCGGCCTTGAGTGCGATCTCGCGTGAGCGGGTCAGAGTACCTTTTGGTGTGCTCGGTGTGTCCATCATCTTCCAGTCGGGATGAAACGCGGTGAAATGCAATGGTACGTCCGCGCCCAGCTGTTCCATGATCCATTGGGTCATCGCTTCAATCTCGGCCTCGGAGTCGTTCTCGCCCGGTATCAGCAGTGTTGTGAGTTCGAACCAGATGTCGGTTTCGTTTTTAAGGTACAGCAGTGTGTCGAGTACGGGCTGCAGGTGTCCGCCGCAGACTTTCCAATAGAAGCGATCAGTGAACGCTTTCAGATCGACATTCGCGGCGTCCATTAAGTGAAAAAATTCCTCGCGCGCCTGCTCGGTGATGTAACCGGCGGTAACGGCAACATTCTTGATGCCTTGCTCACGACAAGCCTCCGCGACGTCGACCGCGTACTCGAGAAAAATCACGGGATCATTGTAGGTATACGCGACGCTGCAACTCCCGGTCTTGATAGCGGTATCGGCAATGGACCGCGGCGTCGCACTCGCCTGCAGCCGATCAAACTCGCGCGACTTCGAAATATCCCAGTTCTGACAGAACTTGCAGGCAAGGTTGCAGCCGGCCGTACCGAATGACAGCACGGGCGTGCCTGGCAAGAAATGGTTGAGTGGCTTTTTCTCGATCGGATCGATGCAGAAGCCGCTCGAGCGGCCGTAGGTGGTCAGGACGATCTCGTCATCGCTTCGGCCGCGCACGAAACATAGGCCGCGCTGACCGTCACGCAATTTGCAAAAACGCGGGCACAGGTCGCACTGCAGTCGACCATCGTTGAGTCGGTGCCAGTAACGGCCTGAAATGCCGGAAATTTCGCGTGTTTTCGCCATGAGACCTCACTACAACATATGGGGGCTCTGCAGCGCTCTATCAATACTGGGACTCGTAGACCTACCTATATGTTCTGAGAGTCAGGGGTCTACAATAGATTGTACGTGGATCAGGAGCACAGCTATGACCTTGATCCGGACACCTGCCGTCGCCGGTCAGTTCTACCCCGAGAATTCCGGAGAGTTGAGCGCGACCGTCGCGACGCTGCTTGAGGAGGCGCAGGGCCGCGATACCCTTGCGCCCAAAGCCCTTATCGTGCCGCATGCCGGGTATGTCTATTCAGGCCCCGTGGCCGCCACTGCTTACGCCCGGCTACGGCCGCATCGCGATCAGTATCAACGAGTGATCCTGATGGGTCCCTGCCACCGAACGCCTGTACACGGCCTGGCGCTAAGCAGTGCCGATGCGTATCGCACGCCCATGGGCGACGTACCACTCGACAAGACTGCGATTGCCAGCCTGGATTGCCCCGGCGTGCAGATCCTTGATGAGTCGCATCAGAACGAGCACAGCCTCGAGGTGCACCTGCCGTTTCTACAGGCGCTGCTGGGAGACTTTTCCGTCGTTCCTGTCGTCGTTGGCGATGCGAAACCTGAACAAGTGTCGCAGGTGCTCGATGCGCTGTGGGGCGGGCCGGAAACCCTGATCGTGATCAGTTCGGACCTGAGCCATTACCAGAAATACGATGAGGCCCGCGCAATAGATGCGGTGACCTGCCAGGCTATCGAAGACCTCGACGCCGGGCAGATAAACCACGATATGGCCTGCGGTGCGACGCCGGTTGCTGGCCTGCTCATCGCAGCAAAACGCCGTGGTATGAAAGTGACAACGCTCGACCTGAGAAATTCCGGGGATACGACGGGTGCTAAAGGCCTCGTTGTGGGTTACGGCGCATGGATGATTGTTTGAATGAAGATATTGACGTACCTGTTGTTGTTCTTAGCCATCGCTGCTTCTGCGGAAGATGCCGGCTACACGGCTGCGCGAGCGGCCATGGTTGAAGAATTGAGGCTCTACGCGCAATTCGTGGACGATCCGGACGAAGCGAGGGTCAGTGATGCCGTGATGGCATCATTGAATACCGTGAAACGCCACGAACTCGTGCCGCTACCGGAGAGACGCTTCGCGTACGAGAACCGACCGCTGCCGATCGGATATAGCCAGACGATTTCGCAACCCTATATCGTTGCGCTCATGACGGAGCTCATCGAGCCCGATGCCGATGACGTCGTTCTCGAAGTGGGTACTGGTTCGGGATATCAGGCGGCGATCCTCGCCGAACTCGTCGACCATGTTTACAGCATCGAGATTATCGACGCACTTGCCACCCGAGCGAAATCGGACCTTGCCAGGCTTGGCTATAAGAACATTACGACCCGGCTCGGTGACGGCTATTACGGCTGGGAAGAGCACGGACCGTTCGACGCCATCGTTGTCACGGCTGCGGCCAGCCATGTGCCGCCGCCTCTGATTGAACAGCTGAAACCAGGCGGCCGCATGGTCATCCCCGTCGGCGGCCGCTTCATGACGCAAACGCTGTTGTTGCTCGAAAAGACCGAAAAGGGAAAGGTCATCACCCGGCAATTCGGCGCCGTCCGATTCGTGCCGTTGACCGGCGAGCACTAGGCGCGTCGCCGTGCGCCGGCTGTTTCCTGCGACGCTGCTTGTCTCCGCAGGGGCAATCGGCTACGAACTGTTGTTGATGCGCGTCCTGTCCATCGTGCAGTGGCATCACTTTGCGTACATGATCATTAGCCTTGCGTTGCTCGGCTATGGCGCGAGTGGCACCTGCATCGCGATTTTCAAATCTCGACTGGAGGCCAGATTCGAGGCCGCCTTTGCGGCCAGTGCGCTGCTCTTCAGTATTACGATGGTCGCATGCTTCGCGCTCGGTCAGCGTGTGCCCTTCAACGCGCTGGAGGTCGTCTGGGACGCAAGGCAATTCCTTAATCTGAGCCTGATCTACCTGGTGTTTTTCGTGCCGTTCTTCTTCGCCGCCTCCTGTATTGGTCTTGCGTTTACCTGCAGGCGTCGCGACATCAGTCGCATTTACTTCTTCGATCTTTTTGGCGCGGGGCTCGGCGCCGTTCTGATTATCGGCACGCTGTTCGTGTTAATCCCCCAGGATGCACTCCTTGTACTGATGACGCTACCGCTCGTCGCGTCGGTCATCATGAGCACACGGTCCTCCGCGCGTGCGTCGCTGATGGCCGTACAGCTTGTCTGGCTCGCACTGCTGGTCAGTGGCATTCCGCAAAAACAGCTTGCCCTGCGTGTCTCGGAATACAAGGGGCTTAGTCAGGCGCTGCAGGTGATCGACAGCCGGATACTGGATGTATCGTCCAGTCCGCTAGGGCTACTCACCGTCGTCGAGAGCCCGACAGTGCCGATTCGCCATGCGCCGGGCCTGAGTTTCAACACTCAACATATCCCGCCTGAGCAGCTTGCCGTGTTTACAGACGCCGATGGCATGAGTGCACTCACACGCTTCGATGGCGACCTGAACTCGGTGGGCTACCTGGGCGATATCACCGCTGCCTTACCCTATGCGCTGCTCAAAGAACCTGACGTCCTGGTTCTCGGGGCCGGCGGTGGCAGCGACGTGCTGCTGGCGTTGTATCACGGCGCGAACCGCGTCGATGCGGTAGAGCTCAATCCGCGAATGACTGAACTCGTTCGTGAAACGTACGCGGGCTTCGCAGGCTTTGTTTATGAGGATCCGCGCGTAACCGTGCACACCAGTGAGGCACGCGGTTTCGTCGCACGAAGCAGTAGCCAATATGACCTGATTCACATCGGCCTGCTCGATTCCTTCGGCGCGTCCGGTGCCGGTGTTCATGCGCAAAGTGAAAGTTATATCTATACGGTGGAGGCGATCCGCGAATACCTTAAGCACACGACGTCCGGAGGCATGCTCGCTATCACGCGCTGGTTGAAGTTGCCGCCGCGCGACGGCCTGAAACTCGTGGCAACCGCGATTGATGCACTGCGCACGATGGGAGTGAGCGAACCCGGGCATCGGCTCGCCGTCATTCGTAGTTGGAACACGAGTACCTTGCTCGTCAAGAATGGCGTGTTCACGTCCTACGAAATCGAGGCGCTGCAGGAATTTGCACAGTCGCGTTCATTCGACACAGCCTGGTTTCCCGGTATTCAGGCGAGCGATCCGAATCGCTTCAACGTGCTGCGTGAGCCGTATCTTTACGACGGAGCCAAGGCGCTACTCGGACCGCGCGCTGACGAATTCGCCGAGCGCTACAAGTTCTACATTCGGCCTGCAACGGACAACCGGCCGTACTACTTTCATTTTTTCAAATGGGCGACGCTTCCCGAAGTTATCGCGCTGCGTCGGCTCGGTGGTGCAGGGCTGATCGAATGGGGCTACCTGATTCTGATCGCAACCTTGTTGCAGGCGGTTATTGCGGGCGTGGTACTGATCCTGTTGCCGCTTTCCCGGGTCAAGCGTGACTGGCCGACCGGCACAGGGCCGCGCATGGGCGCTTACTTTCTGTTGCTCGGCCTGGCATTTCTGTTCATCGAAATGGCGTTCATCCAGAAGTTCATTCTGTTCCTGAGCCATCCGCTGTATTCGGTTGCCGTTGTCTTAAGTGGTTTTCTCGTATTTGCCGGGCTCGGTAGCGCCTGGTCGGAGAGCCTTACCGCGAAACTCGAGGGTAGCGGTCGCTCACCAGTCGCCATTGCCGTCAGCGGCATCGCGGTGCTTACGATCATGTACGCGATCCTGCTACCCCTAATCTTTGAGCGCTGCATCGGCTATTCGGACCCTGTGAAAATAGTGATCTCGCTCGGTTTGATTGCGCCTCTCGGTATTGGAATGGGCATGCCGTTTCCGCTGGGGCTCAAGCACGTTGCCGCAACTGCGCCCAATTTTATTCCCTGGGCTTGGGGCATCAACGGCTTTGCTTCAGTGATGAGCGCGGTCCTTGCGACGTTGCTCGCGATCGAGTTCGGCTTTGTCTTCGTGATCATTGTCGCATTGGTTTTGTACGCCATTGCGGTACTTATCTTTGTATCGTCAACGGCAACTACGAGTCCCAGCCTTCTTCGCCTATGAGCGGCACGAAACGAACGGGCACCAGGTCTTCTGTTCTGAATTCAGCTTCGCCAACCCTGGTTACTCGAACCAATTCCTGGTACCAAGTGGTCTTGCCGACCGGTATGACCAGCCGCCCACCGATCTTGAGCTGGTGCTGCAGTGTGTCAGGAACATCGGGGCCGCCGGCCGTAACGACAATGCCGTCGAACGGGGCTTGCTCGGGCCAGCCAAGTGTTCCGTCGCCATGCCGCACATGCACGTTTGCGTAACCCAGGTCGTCGAGAACCGTGCCCGCCATAGTCGCGAGTGCCTCGATGCGTTCTATCGTGTACACGTCTGCAGCGATCTCGGCAAGAACGGCTGCGGCATAACCGGAGCCTGTGCCAATCTCCAGAACTTTCTCTCCACCCACCAGGGCCAGTGCTTCCGTCATGTAAGCAACGATATAGGGTTGCGAGATCGTCTGACCGTCGCCAATCGGCAGCGGCGCGTCGTCGTATGCCCATACGCCTTGTCCCTGCGGCAGAAATCGCTCGCGGGGGACCTTGCGCATTGCCTCCAGAACTTTCTGCGATCGCACACCACGCCCCGCAATCTGGCGTCGAACCATTCGCTCTCGCTGTCCCGGGTAGTCGGTCATATCCCCACTCCGCAGCCACTTCCAGAACTCGCTACCAGAAGCATAGGTTGACAATAGCGGCCTGGGTATCAGGGCTTGCCGCTAGTCCAATTCTGTTAGACCTCGGCGTGTCGCGGTAACCTGGAGCATCGTTCGCAGAGGACTCGCCCCACCGCCAAAATACAAAACGCCCCGTCAGGGGCGTTTTCCGACGTGCCCGCATAGGGAATTTTCCGTATTATTATCGTGGAATAAGTAGCGCAAAATACGGAAAATATTAGCCTTTTCGCGAGTGAGACCATGACAGAGACAGATAAAAGCAATCCCGAGACCGTTGTAGCCATGTCGCAGCCAGACTCGGCATCGAGAGGCGAGGGCGAGTCGCCCTCACAAATTTTTAGCTCCATGCGCCACGACCCGGAGAAGATCAAAGAACTGTTTCGCAACGGAACCTACCCATATAAGACGAAAATTCGCAAGGCGATTTACGAAAAGCACAAGGAGGAGCTGCAGGTGGAGCTCTTGAAAGTGCAGAACTGGGTCAAGGAGACTGGTGAGAGGATCATCGTGATATTCGAGGGCCGCGACGCAGCAGGCAAGGGCGGCACCATCAAGCGATTTATGGAACACCTGAATCCTCGAGCGGCCCGTGTGGTGGCGCTTGAGAAACCAACCGACCGGGAGCGGGGCCAATGGTATTTTCAGCGCTACGTCTCGCATCTGCCGACCGAGGGCGAAATGGTGTTCTTCGACCGCTCCTGGTACAACCGCGCCGGCGTGGAGCGCGTCATGGGATTTTGCGATTCGCAGCAGTACCTTGAGTTCATGCGCCAGGTTCCTGACCTTGAGCGCATGCTGGTGCGTTCAGGAATTCGGCTCTTCAAATTTTGGTTTTCGGTCACTCACGAGGAACAAGAGCGTCGTTTTGTGCAGCGAGAGGGAGACCCCCTCAAGCACTGGAAGCTCAGCCCGGTCGATAAGGAATCGCAGGGCAAGTGGTCGGAATACACGGATGCGAAAGAGGCCATGTTTTTCTACACGGACACGGCAGATGCGCCGTGGACCATCATCAAATCGGATGACAAGAAGCGCGCCAGGCTGAATTGCATGCAGCATTTCCTCTCCAATCTGGACTATCCTGGCAAGGATGCGCGTGTTCTGCATGGACCGGATCCGCTTATCGTGGGTTCCTCGTCGCAGGTTATCGAAAAAGACCGCCATCTCTGGGGCTAAATGCGAGTTTGTGTTGCGGCGGGCGAGCGGCGATAATCGCCGCCGGTCCGCGTCGGCTTTCTCGCGACGGTCAGCCGTGAATTCCGCCAGGCCCGGAAGGGAGCAACGGTAGCGGTGATGCCGGGTGCCGGGAATCGGCTGGCGCGGGCCACTTACGTTACACTAATCGATTCTCAAGACGCCCTGAAGGCGGCTGAAGTTCTATGAGCTATCTCGTCCTGGCCCGGAAATGGCGGCCAAAAGACTTCTCGGAAACCGTAGGGCAGGAGCACGTGCTCCAGGCTCTTGTTAATGCGCTGGATTCAGGCCGGCTGCATCATGCATACCTGTTTACTGGCACTCGAGGTGTGGGAAAGACCACTATCGCGCGAATTCTTGCCAAGGCACTCAATTGCGAGAAGGGCGTCACCTCGCAGCCCTGTGGCGAGTGCAGTGCCTGCCTGGAGATCGATGAGGGGCGTTTTGTCGACCTGATAGAGGTTGATGCTGCCTCTAAAACTAAAGTCGACGATACGCGAGATCTGCTCGACAACGTCCAATACGCGCCGGCTCGCGGCCGGTACAAGGTGTACCTGATCGATGAGGTACACATGCTCTCCAAGAGTTCCTTCAATGCGCTCCTGAAGACGCTTGAGGAACCACCACCACACGTCAAATTTCTGCTGGCTACCACGGACCCGCAGAAACTCCCGGCAACCGTTTTGTCGCGCTGTTTGCAATTCAACCTGAAGCGTATGACGCCGCGCCTGATCTCGGACCGACTGTCCTATATCTGCGACGCCGAGTCTGTCGAGGCCGAGCCGGCGGCCCTTGCACTGCTTGCGAGAGCCGCCGACGGCAGTATGCGTGATGCTTTGAGCCTGCTTGACCAGGCGATCGCCTACTGTGGCGGCAAGATCGAGGAAAGCCAGGTTGCATTAATGCTCGGTACGATCGATCGTGATCATGTCGCGCGCCTGATGCAGTTGCTCGCCGACAACGATGCCAAAGGTCTGATTGACGCTATCGCGGAGATCGACGAGCAATTCCCCGACTATTCCCGGCTGCTGGAGGATCTCGCGCGCGAGCTGCAACGCGTCGCCGTCTATCAGCTCGTCGGTACGTGTGACAGCGATGATGACATCAACGAACAGGAAATCGCGTCGCTTGCCGATGCGTTTGCGCCTGCGGATGTGCAGCTCTTCTACCAGATTGCCGTGATGGGTCGACGTGACCTGCATCTGGCGCCTGATTCGCGCAGTGGTACGGAAATGACTTTTCTTCGCATGATCGCGTTTCGACCAGCGTCTGATCAAGCGGGGACGACGTCGGCAGGTGGCACACAGGTTTCGCGGCCAGCAAAAAAAAAGTCTGCTAAGCCCGCGGCCGCGGCGGCAGTAACTGCGTCTGCTGTGCAACAAACTGCGACCGAGGTATGGCAGGATCCGGACTGGAGCGAGTTGGTTGGCAAGCTGGACGTCGCAGGGGCGGTTCGACTGCTGTCGAGTAATTGTGCATACCTGCGGCGCTCGGGTAACACGGTGTATCTGGGACTGGATCCGCGATCCGAATCGTTGCTCACCAAGCAGCGCAAAGATAACCTGGCGGAATCCTTGTCGCGGCACTTTGGTGAAACACTGGTAGTCGACGTGACCCTTGGTGCGGAGGCAACCGAGACCCCCGTACAGAAGGAATCGCGAATGGTGGACGAGCGCATGGAGGCGGCGCGCAAGGAACTCGAGGCGGACCCCAATGTGCAGGCGATGAAAACCATCTTCGGTGCTGAAATTAAGACGGACACCATCGAGTTGATCAACCCGTCGCAATCAGATTGAACATGCTTTTTGGAGAACAAGAATGAAGGGTGGCATCGGTCAGTTGATGAAGCAGGCGCAGCAAATGCAAGCCGACATGAAGCGGGCGCAGGAGGAGATGGGTTCGATAACCGTGGTTGGAGAATCCGGTGCCGGTATGGTTCGAATCACGATGACCTGTCAGCATCAGGTACAAGCAGTTGAGATTGATGACTCGCTAGTCGGTGACGACAAGGAAATGCTCGAAGACCTGATCACTGCCGCATTCAACGATGCTATACGCAAGGTGGAACAAACCGTAAAAGAGAAGTTCTCCGGCATGACGGCGGGCCTGGGATTGCCGCCTGGAATGAAGCTACCATTCTAGGGTCTTGCTGACGATGTCCTATTCCCCCTTGCTGGTTCGCCTTATTGACGGGCTTCGTTGCATGCCCGGCGTTGGCCAGAAGTCCGCCCAACGGATTGCTTTTCACCTGCTTGAAAGAGATCGCGAAGGGGCCGGCAGCCTATCCAGTGCGCTCGCAGATGCTGTCAGCGGCATCGGTCACTGTGGCCGTTGCAGGATGTTCACAGAACACGAATTGTGTTCGATTTGCTCGGCGAGCGGCCGGGATGCCTCGCAACTTTGCGTCGTTGAATCCCCGGCGGATGTAATGGCCATCGAGGATGCAACCGGTTTTCGCGGTCACTACTTTGTGTTGATGGGTCACTTGTCACCTCTGGATGGTATCGGGCCGGACGAGTTGGGTCTGCAGCGGCTTGAGGAATGGCTGGGGCAGGGAGAGGTCAAGGAACTCATCATCGCAACCAACCCGACGGTTGAGGGTGATGCAACATCGCACTACCTGGCCGAGCTGGCCGCCAAACAATCGGTCCAGGCCAGCCGTATCGCACACGGTGTTCCTTTGGGCGGTGAACTCGAGTACGTTGATGGCGGTACGCTTTCGCACGCATTTTTCGGTCGCCGGGCCTTGGATTGATAGGAGAAAATCGTGTCTGACAACGAGTGTCTGTTCTGCAAGATTCTAAAGGGTGAGATACCTGCGGACGTAATTTACGAATCCGATACGGCTATCGCATTTCGCGATATCAATCCGAAAGCTCCGACGCATGTTCTTATCATTCCGCGAGAGCACATCGCGACGATCAATGATATTGCTACCGAGGACGAACCGCTCATTGGCAGTCTCTATTCGGCCGCGAGGGAAATCGCCGCGCAGGAAGGCCTCGCGGATGAAGGATATCGCGCGGTCATGAACTGCAATGAGGCGGCCGGTCAGACGGTTTTCCACCTTCACCTGCACCTGTTGGGTGGTCGGCCGCTAGCTTGGCCGCCGGGTTAAGGTTCGATCAATAACGACCGTCTGTCAGCTGCTCGGTCAGGTTGATGACACGCTTGTAGCTATCGTAACGGCGCTCTCTGATATTTCCGTCTGCAACGCCTGCTTTGACAGCACAGCCAGGTTCGCGCAGGTGTCTGCAATTTGAGAATTTGCACTGCTGTGCCGCCTGTGTGATTTCCCGAAATCCCAGTGCGGCTGCAGTCGAGGAATCCAGAGCAGGCGCATAGTCCCTGACGCCTGGCGAGTCGATCACTGACCCGCCATCAGGCAGATCAATCATTTCGGAATTGACAGTCGTATGGCGGCCCTCCCGAGTCTTGTCCGATATGGCAGACGTCCGCTGCTTTTCATCGTCGATAAGACGATTGATTATGCTCGACTTGCCGACTCCCGATTGCCCAACAATGATTGCGCATCGGTCATGAAGTAAATCGGCAATCTGACCAGTACCAGAGTCCTGCAGGGCGCTGCACCGCACGACGTCATAACCAATGTCAGCGTAGTTGCACAATTCCTGCTCAGCCAACGCGGACTGCATCTCCAGATCAATTTTGTTGTAAACGACGGCTGCCGGTATTGCCATTATCTCGGCAGCACAGAGATAGCGATCGACGATGTACCAGTCGGCTTTCGGCTCAGCGGCAGCCACCACGATCAGGTAGTCCAGGTTGGCCGCCAGGACTTCAGTTTGCCCGCGCATATTGGGGCGGGTGAGTTCATTGTCGCGATTGGCAATTGCGGTAATCAGCCAGTCCGACTCGTTACTGATGGGTTCTGCCTCGACGCGATCGCCGCACACAGGTTTAATACGTTTTCCTTTGATGCGGGCATCAACCTGATCGCCGTTCGCCAGCTGCAGCCTCATGCGGCGGCTGTATGTTGCGATCACGGTTGCGGTATCACGGGCCATGGCCGAGAGTATGCAACCAAGTGGGCGGTCTTGCACATCCAGGACATGTAAACTAAGCCCGATTATTGCCGCGGGAACCCAACGACTATGTCAATGCCAGTAGCTGACCGTTCAAGTAACCTGATCTGGATCGATCTTGAAATGACCGGCCTCGACCCGGAGAACGACACGACGATCGAAATCGCAACGATCGTGACAGACAAGCACCTTAACGAGCTTGCAGAGGGACCTGTGCTTGCGATCCGCCAGTCACGTGAGCGAATGGACGGCATGGACGCGTGGAATACGCGTCAGCACGGCGGCTCTGGCCTGACGGAGAGAGTGCTCAATAGCGATGTCGGCCTGGCCGAAGCGGAGTCGCTGACGATTGCATTCTTGCAGAAATGGGTAGATGAGGGCGCGTCGCCTATGTGTGGCAATAGTATTTGCCAGGATCGGCGTTTTCTGGCGCGCGAGATGCCTGAACTGGAACGCTTTTTTCATTATCGAAACCTGGACGTTAGTACGTTGAAAATTCTCGCCCAGAGCTGGGCTCCGTCAGTGTCCAACGGCTTCGTAAAGGAGTCGGAACATCTGGCGCTTTCAGATATTCGCGACTCAATCGAAGAACTTGTCTGGTATCGCGAAAACCTTTTCGACGCAGCGGTACTTGAAGAGCATGCCAGCGATAGTTGACAAGCGTTACGCAGAGTCCGCGGCGCGCAATGCACAGCCAATACTAGAAGTTTTGCGGCACGAATTGCGAGAATGTCGGGACGTCCTGGAGATCGGGTCCGGGACCGGCCAGCACGCCGTTCGATTCGCCACAGAGCTAGGTCATTTGGACTGGCAGACGAGTGATCTCGAAGAAAATCACGAGAGTATTCTCGCCTGGCTTTCTGAGGCAGGGCTTTCGAATGTTCGTGCGCCGCTCACGCTCGATGTAACGCGATCGAATATCGATGCCCGGTATGACGCTGTTTATTCAGCCAACACCGCGCACATTATGAGCTTTGCGGCAGTCCGACGGATGTTTGCGCTGGCTGGCGAAGTATTGCGACCTAAAGGAGTGTTTTGTCTCTACGGTCCATTTCGCCGTAACGGCGAGTTCGATACTCAAAGCAACGCCGCGTTTGATGCCAGCTTGCGGTCACGCAATTCAACGATGGGCATTCGCAATCTGGAAGACCTCGATAAACTGGCTGCTGAATCTGCATTGCAGCGCGTGAGCCTTTATGCGGCACCTTCGAATAACAGGGTGGTTATATGGCAAAAAATAGACGGTCAGGCTCAGTGACAACGCACAAGGGCGGTTGTCATTGTGGTCGTGTACGGTTTGAGGTCGATGCGCAGCCGGATATCGCCGCGGATCAGTGCAACTGCAGCATTTGCGCGAAATCAGGCTATCTGCACCTGCTCGTGTCGGCCGATGCTTTTCGCCTGCTGCATGGGGAGGACGAGCTATTGACCTATACGTTCAATACGGGCGTCGCAAAGCACTATTTTTGTCGAAATTGCGGGGTGAAGTCTTTCTATATTCCTCGATCCCATCCCAATGGTGTCAGTGTCAACGTCAACTGTCTTGACGAGGACACCATCCGGTCGATCGAGATTACGCCCTTCGACGGACGGGACTGGGAGCAAAACGTCGCGACACTGTCGCCGATCAGAGACTAGGTAAGCAGAATTGCGGCTGGCGAGCCTACCGGCCTTCGCTTATAGTTGCGTTTTTCGGGCTGGACCCTTGGCGAGAACTGAATGAAAACGATTGTGCGAATTGCATTGCTATGCGGAATGCTGCTCACTTCGGCCGCTTTCGCGGCGCCCGCTTGGGTGAGCGATCAATTTGAAATCACGCTTCGATCGGGCCCTAGCACGAGCAATGCGATCCAGCTCATGGTGAATAGCGGGCTGCGCCTTGAAGTGCTGGAGCGGGACGCCGACAGCGGCTATTCGCGCGTCCGCACGCCGGGCGGGACCGAAGGATGGGTTCTCAGCCGTTACCTGATGAGTGAGCCGAGTGCGCGCGAACAACTCGAAACGCTGACCGGCCAGCTAACCAATGCGACTTCACGAGGTAGCTCGCTCGACACGCAGATGAAGGCTGTCAAAGCCGAGTACGATTCCGCCAACAAGCAGATTGCGAAATTGGGGCGCGAAAAGGCCGCTGTCGAAAAAGAACTGGCGGAGATAAAAAGAACAGCGGCTAACGTTCTCGCGATCAATACACAGAATCAGTCACTAATGGACCAGCTAGCGGCTGCACAAATCAAGGCAGATACTCTGGAGCAGGAAAACCGCCAGTTATCGAGCCAAACGACGCGCTATTGGTTTATGGCCGGCGCGCTGGTGCTGCTGATAGGTGTCTTGCTTGGCATCTGGCTGCCGCGCGTGCGCTGGCAACGTCGTTCGAGATACGATCGCTTCTGATCAGACAGTTTCGCCGGCGAGAAACATCCAGGTTTCGATCACCGTATCCGGGTTGAGCGAGATACTCTCGATGCCCTGATCAAGAAGCCAACGGGCAAAATCCGGGTAATCGGACGGGCCCTGACCACAAATCCCGATGTATTTCCCGCGTTTCTTGCAGGCCGAGATTGTCATCGCAAGCAGCGCCTTCACGGCGTCATCGCGCTCATCGAATGTATCGGCCACCAGCGCCGAATCGCGATCGAGTCCCAGCGTTAGCTGCGTCATGTCATTGGAGCCGATCGACATGCCGTCAAAATGGTCAAGATACTGGTCTGCGAGCAAGGCATTTGTCGGTAACTCGGACATCATGATGATTTTCAAGTCGTCCTTGCCGCGCTGCAGACCGTTCAAGGCCATCAAGTCGATAACGTCTTTCGCCTGCTGAACCGTTCGTACAAACGGAATCATTACCTGCACGTTGGTCAGCCCCATGTCATTTCGTACCCGCCGAATCGCCTGGCACTCCAGTTCGAAACAGGGGCGGAAACTCTCGGAAACGTAGCGGGCAGCGCCTCGAAATCCCAGCATCGGATTTTCTTCGTCCGGCTCGTACTTTTCCCCACCGATCAGATTGGCGTACTCGTTGGATTTGAAGTCGGACAAGCGGACGATGACAGGTTCGGGCGCAAATGCCGCGGCTATCGTTGCGACACCTTCGGCCAACTTGTCGACGAAGAATTGCACGGGGTCCGGGTAGCCGGCCATTTGCTCGTCGACCGCCTGGCGAGTTTCTTCATCAAGTTTCCCGTATTCGAGCAACGCCTGGGGATGGACGCCGATCATACGATTAATGATAAATTCCAGCCGCGCCAGTCCGACGCCGCGATTCGGAATGTTGGCAAAGTCGAAAGCGCGATCGGGGTTGCCAACATTCATCATGATCTTCACCGGGATGTCAGGAAGCGAGTCAAGCTCGATTAGTTCCTGTTCGAACTCCAGGTTGCCACGATACACAACGCCTTCGTCGCCCTCGGCGCAGCTAACCGTAATCTCCATTCCGTCGGCGATTACTTCGGTTGCGTTGCCACAACCGACGACCGCAGGTATACCGAGTTCTCGTGCGATGATTGCGGCATGACAGGTACGACCGCCGCGATTCGTGACGATGGCAGACGCACGTTTCATGACTGGCTCCCAGTCCGGGTCCGTCATATCTGAGACCAGCACGTCTCCGGGCTGCACGCGGTCCATTTCCGCAACCGAACGAATGACTCTGGCCTTACCCGCGCCGATCTTGTGGCCAATACTGCGCCCGACGATTACCGTGTCTGAATGCCCCTTGAGCGTATAGCGCTGAATTGTCCGACCGCTACGACTTTGGACCGTCTCAGGGCGCGCCTGCAGGATGTATAGCTCGCCATCGTTGCCGTCCTTGCCCCACTCAATATCCATGGGGCGACCGTAGTGTTCCTCAATGGTTACCGCCATCCTGGCGAGCGCTATAACGTCGTCGTTGCTTATCGAAAATTCGTGCCTATCTTTCTCATCGACGTCCACTGTCTCAACCGTCTTTCCCGGGGTCGGGTCATCGGTGTAGATCATTTTGACGGCCTTGCCGCCTAGATTTTTTCTCAGAATCGGAAACTTGCCGGTCTTGAGAGCGGGCTTGAAAACATAGAATTCATCAGGGTTTACTGCGCCTTGTACGATAGTTTCGCCGAGGCCATAGGACGCCGTGATGAACACCGCATCTCTGAAGCCGGTTTCTGTATCAAGAGTGAACAGCACACCGGATGCGCCGATGTCGCTGCGGACCATGGTCTGCACACCGGCCGAAAGCGCCACCAGGCTATGATCGAATCCCTGGTGAACGCGATAGGCGATCGCCCGATCATTGAACAACGAAGCGAATACCTGGTGCATGGCTTCGACGAGGTTGTCGAGGCCGCGCACATTGAGAAAGGTCTCCTGCTGTCCGGCGAATGAAGCATCAGGCAGGTCTTCAGCCGTCGCAGAGGAGCGTACAGCGACCGCTATGTCTTTGCCGCCACGCATCTCGTCCCAGGACGTCTTCACAGCATCCATCAGGCGGTCAGGCAGCGGTGTCTCCAGAATCCAGTTTCGGATGGTGCTGCCCGCATCCTTGAGCGCTGCGATATTGTCTACATCAAGTTTTTCGAGCAGGGCGTTGATTTTCTTGTCGAGACCATCGTTGGCCAGAAAGTCCCTGTAGGCGGCCGATGTCGTAGCGAAGCCGCCCGGTACCGAAACGCCGAGTTCACTGAGGTTTCCGATCATTTCGCCGAGCGATGCGTTCTTCCCACCGACAAGTTCAACATCTTCCATGCCAAGCTCTTCGAGCTTGATGACATATGGGTCCAAGACAAACTCCCTTGTGTTCTCTGACAGGAAATGGAGAATCCCACCAATGCATGAGCGCGCTGTTTTCTTTCTTTCAGATCAGACCGGGATCACGGCTGAAGCACTTGGGCACAGCCTCATCACGCAATTTGCCGGACAGAATTTTCGGCAGATGACTTTGCCATTTATAGATAGCGAAGACAAGGCGCGCGAGGCGGTGCGAACCGTCAATAAGGCAAGTGAAACCAGCGCCCTGAGACCCATCGTGTTCTCTACCCTGGTGCAGCCGAACCTCAGGGCGATCGTCAAGGAAGCAGACGGCCTGCATCTCGATATTTTCGACGCCTTTCTCGAGCCGCTGGCTGCGGAGCTGGGTGAGTCTCCTACGTTTGCTCTGGGTGGCGCTCACGGTATGAGTGATATCGATACCTACATGCGCCGTATGGAGGCGACCAATTTCGCTCTCGCGAATGACGATGGGGGGCTGAGCCGTAATTACGATATGGCTGATGTCATTCTCGTTGGTGTGTCGCGTTCTGGCAAAACGCCAACCTGTCTGTACCTTGCGCTGCAGTATGGGGTTTATGCTGCCAACTATCCGCTGACGGATGAAGAGCTGGAAACCGGCGAGTTGCCTGCGTTCCTCATCGCGCAGAAGAAGAAGTTGTACGGCCTTACGATTTCGCCGACGCGACTGCAACAGATTCGCAAAGAACGGCGACCGATGGGCCGGTATTCTTCAGCACAGCAGGTGAGATTCGAGCTGAGGGAATCTTCGAAGATATTTCGCCGATACGGGATCCCATTTGTCGATACGACAGAGTTTTCTATTGAGGAAATTTCGAGTCGCATTCTTGATAGTACCGGCGTAGAACGCCGAGTACGTCCTTGATTTTGGTGAGTAACGGCATGCTATATTGGCCTCATGTTGCTCGACTCACATCTTGTTCCTCAGACCATCCTGAAGCGCGGCAGCTTCGTCGGCCTCATGGCGTTGTACGAAAGCAATTACCTGCGGTTGCTGCAATTAATTCCTGAAATTGCCAGGCTCGACGGCTGCTATCGATCCAGGGTGGCCGGCGATTGTGATCTTCACGTTGAGGTGCTCGAACGTTGCCGCTATACCGTTACGCTGTCTTTGACGTATCACTTCGAGACTGATGATGGTTTGCTCATCGATCCCGATATGACTATTCGTGTTTATCTTGATGGGCAGCTCGCAGAAGCAATGGCCATCGGCAAGAAGCAGCGTCACGAAGCGCTGCGGCAACTCGTGCGCCAGCATCGCAGAGAGCTCAACGTGCGCTGGCAGCGCAATAGTATTCTCAATAAATGGTTGGAATACCTCTCCGATAGCGGTCATCTGGTGCTGGACCGACAGTAGGCCCCGATTCCCGGGATTCTCAAAGTGTCGATTCAGTCAGAGCGAATCCGCCTGGCAATTGTCATCATTAACGCCTGAATAGGTTCGACGCACGGTTGCGCGGACTTTATTATGTTAAGAGGCGTAGCCTTGACGAGTTTGACGACAATCTTCAAGAACGATGCGACAGATGCGCATGAGACCGACAAGCTGGTCGATCTGTTTCGCAATCGGCCGAGTTGAAAAAGGAATTTGCCGCCCTTCGCAACGAAAAGTATCAGTTGCAGGACCGCGTAAAGCATCATCAGGGCGCTACGGCTCGTGTTCAACAGCAGTTGCAGCACCTCGAGAACCTGCTGTTGGATCCGGAGTGGGTCCACAATGTGATTGCGTTCTACCAGCTGCGTTCGTTGGCGGAGCACTGCAGGAAGCAGTTGGTGCGATTTGCAGAGGAATTGAAGCAGCAGAGAGAGCAACGGTTGCACAACAAGGTGCTCGAGGCCTGGAACCAGAAACGCAATACCGAGTCGGCGCAAATTCAGGAGCGCGTTGGTGAGCTGCGCATGAACGTACAATTGCAGGAGGACCGTCTGCAATCGGAACGACACGCACTAATGAGCATGAGCGGCTTTAAGAAGCTGTTTCGCGGCCGTTCGTTGGCTGCCGAGGTCGAGGGGATAGAAACGGGTATCGCTGCCGTACAGGATCAGGAGCAAGCGCTGCTGCAGGACCTGGAAGCTCTGGACAGTCGCGAGCCGCCGGCGCATGACGGACTCGACATAGCGGCGAAGCGCTCAATCAATTGCATGATTCTCTCATTTGCCCAGCAACTATATCTCCACTTCGAGGAGGATAGCCTTGTGCAGTTGGCGAAGGAGGCCAGCGAAAAGAGCGTCGGCGCGATTAACTACGGCGGAAAGAAGGACTGCGACGATATTCTGGAGCGGATACAGAAACGTAAAGCCGAGGAATCTGCGCAGGGCGATATTGCCGACGTATTGCGCAAACGCGCCAAGCTTATCGGCCAGGAAGCCCAATTCCGGCATTCGGATGACGCCGTTCCGGTGCCCGCGACGGTAACTACGATTTTCGCGATCGATGACAACGGCGTTGTTCAGCGATATGAAGCGAATCTCCTTGGACATAACTACTTCGCGATTGCGAAAGTCCTGAGCCGCTGAAGATATAGTCAGATGTCCCGGCGGTACATTTGCCGTTTGTATCGAGCCAGATCGTCTTCGGACACACCGGGTACACGGGCTTTGATCAACGGCTGATCGCCGCGATCGATTGCGGACTCTTCCTCATCGGGCTCATCTGCAGAGGCCTCTGCGCTGTCGTCGAACACCTGGCGCAGCGCGGCTTCAGCTGAGGGCCCCAGGATCTTCGTGGCCCCAATGTCGTCCTTGGATTCTTCTGCTTGTTCGACGACGATAGTCGTTGCGTCGAATTCATGGCCGATGTTGGCAACCAACAGCTGGTCTGCGGGGATTTCGAGGGAACTGCTTGCTGCATCGTCACGCGCAGACTGTAAATCAGTCGAGGCCAGGGTGGCCTGCCAGGTGGCCAGCAATGCGCCGGCCGCCAAAATGGCGATTGTCTTGCCCGGATTGGGCGTCAAGTAACGTCCTGACATGGCCTCTCCCGTTGCCGACCTGGTGTTGCCCGCTTGAGCGCAACGGGGTGCACGGCATTCGAAATAATCTAGGTGTTATAGTCGAGTATAACACCTGGCCTCGAGGCCGCAAGCCGCTCCTTCAGGGCTTGACCTGTGCTGTTCGTTCCGGCGTTGACGGAATCTGCCGAATTGTCGCGAGATCGGCGGCGATTCCGGCGGCCTGATCCAGAAGCACATCAGGAAGATCGTCCACGACAATATCGTCAAGACTCTCAATGGCCTCCAGGTCCAGAGCGTGTCGCCGATCGTTTTCACGTTTCAGACGCTGGTCGAGGTCCTCCTGACGTTCGGCACGTCGTTTCTCGATGTTCAGCGAAATAGTCTTCTGTGATCGTACGGCTTCGGCCGCCCGGATCATGTCCATCTGGTACTGGAAATTGGGATCCGCCTTGGATCGCTCGGCGTGACTGGTCACCAGCGATTGAATGGTACTGTCCAGTGGGCTTCCCGCACGGAACCGCGTTGTCTGGACCGTATCCCAGGGCAGGGCGCTGTCCCTGACACTCTCGCCGACGAGCTCGGCATCGATACCTGACGGCAGCGCGATATCAGGGTCAACGCCGCGGTGTTGAGTGCTTTCGCCGGTCACGCGGTAGTACTTGCCAATCGTTAGAGTTAGCTGGCCGAATCCTTTGTCCCCATCGGGTCTCAGGTACTGGTCGAGCGAATAGAGATTCTGCACCGTACCCTTGCCAAACGTCTGCTGTCCGACGATGACGCCACGCTCATAATCCTGTATTGCCGCAGCAAAAATTTCGGAAGCAGAGGCGCTGAACCGGTCCACCAGCACCGTCAGTGGCCCATTGTAGGCAACACGGGCCACAGGGTCCGGATCATCAAGGCGACTGATACGGCCGTTAGCATTGCGTAGCTGCACAACGGGGCCATTATCGATAAACAGCCCGGACAAGGCTGTTGCCTCTGTCAGGTGGCCGCCACCGTTGCCGCGCAGGTCGATAACAAGCCCGTCGATTCCGGTTTCTTCGAGTTCCGAAATGAGCCGCTTTACGTCCTTTGTAGTGCTGGTGTAGTTCTTGTCACCATTGCTCAGCGCACGATAGTCGCGGTAGAAGCTGGGCACGTCGATTACGCCGATCGACCATTTGCGCCCGTCGCGCTGTATCTCGACGATATTGCTCTTTGCCGCTTGCTCTTCGAGCTTGACCTGGTCGCGCGTGAGGTTGATCACTTTTTTCGGACTTCCCGGTGCCGCGTTGGCCGGAATTATCTCAAGGCGAACAACAGAGTCTGCCGGTCCACGTATCAGATCGACAACGTCATCGAGACGCCAGCCAATGACATCTTCTACCTCGCCTTCCAAACCTTGCGCGACGCCGGTTATGCGGTCATTGGGTTGGAGCTTTCCATCAATGGCGGCTGGACCGCCCGGGATGATGCCAACGATCTTCACAAAATCATCTTCGGTCTGCAGAGAGGCGCCGATACCGAAGTACGACAGACTCATCTGAATTCGATATTCCTCCGAATTCCGCGGTGACAAATAGCTCGAGTGTGGGTCCAGTGCATGCGCAAATGCATTCATGAAGCGCTCGAAGACGTCATCGTTATTGACCTGATCGAGGCGCTTGATGAATCCCTTGTAGCGCTTTGTAAGCACCTCCTGGATTTTCTCCCAGGGCTCGTCCTCGAGTGCCATGTTTAGTGCATCATTGACAACGCGTTTTCGCCAGATCTCATCGAGCTCTGCGCTACTCGCGGCCCAGGGCGTTTCCGACCGATCGAACACATACTCCAGATCACTCGTGTAGTCAGGCTCGTTCTCGAGTTGAGACAGCGCGAATGTCAGGCGTTCGCGAACGCGGGTCTGATAGACCTCGAATACTTCGAATACGGGATCCAGGGGTTTGCTCTTTACGATGTCGTCGAGTTGATACCGGTAGGCATCGAAGTACTTGACGTCACTTTCAAGGAGGTACATGCGATTCCGGTCAAGTGATTCAATGTAGACGTCCATAACGCGTGACGATAATTCGTCGTCGACCGCGATGTGCATGTAATGAGAATTCTGAATGAATTGCGTGATCAGCTCGCCGATCTTCTCGTGCCGCTGTTCTGGAAAGAGAAACGTGTTTTGCTCCACTGCTGACTTGGAGGCCAAAACCTGAAGTGATAGCAGTGCAAGGACTATAGCGCCGAGCCAGCGGAATTCGCGTTTCAAGGTCTTTCTCAAAGTTCTCTCCATAGATGCCAAAGGCAAATTTGCGACGCATATGTTTGGGCTAGGCTAGATGGCTTGTCGCCGCCGATCAAGGGCATAATCGTCATAATACCGGTCTGCTTTGCCCTTTATCTGTACCAATGTGGAAATTTATCGATGCGACCATTGACTGCTGTAAATCTGATTATCCTGGGGTCCTGCTTTGCAATTGCTTTCAGTCTGGCCGCTGTGCTGATCGTCGTCCTGGTACTGGGTGACGAATATCCTCGCTTGCAGGCCGAGTTTCGCCCCTTGCTCAGGAGCCTGATCCTGTTTCTCGGTATGACCGCAATTTCAGCCGCAAGTTTCTACGGACTCGTAATAACTCATCCCCTGCGATTCTGGGCACAGGGTGCAATGTGGTTGGGACTGGCAGCAACTGGCTGGTATTACTGGCCGTGACAGAGTAACTCGCTCGCTTATCGCAAAATGCCGGGAAGCCCCTTGCGTCGACGGCGCATTCGCGACTGCAATGCCTTGCGGCGCTCCGTAAGCCAGCCCTGGCGACTTACGGTTGCCGTGTCTCCCTGCGCATTTTTTGTCCGCGTGCGATAGTCGCAAAAATCCTGATAGGCCTCGATCTCGTGCTTTAGTTCCCGAACCACGAGTTCGATCATTATGGCGTCGTCGAGAAATCCCAAACCAGGGATGTGATCTGGAATAAGATCCTCAGGCTCCGAGAAATAGGCAAGGGCATTGAGGACGCGGGTCGCGTCCTGATGTGGCAGTCGCCATTCGATGTCAGACAGCATTTCAATCATCAATCGGAGCTTTTGAATGCGGTCAACGATGAAGCCGGGGGCTTGCGCGGACGCGTCGACGTTTTTTAGTAATGACTCGGCTCCGGCAACGATATCTTCGGGGGCCAGGCGCGACGTCGCTTTGCGCGCCTCATCCATTATCAGGCGGAAATGCTTGAGGTCGTCATCATCGAGTTCGAAAGAAATACGCAATGTCACAAGTCTGCTCGCTCCAAAGATCGGAAGCAGCAGATTATCACGGTGATTTGGTTTTGGCCCAGAGTTACTTGCGGAAGCGCTGATCCCACTTCTTAGATCGATCAAACCCGCCGGTATTGTAGGGGTCGATACCGGGCTCTTCGCCGGTCTCAATCATCGAGTCATCGAGAATCTTCAGGGTTTCATGGGTGCCGGTTTCTTCACGAACGAGACGATTGCGAATAAGAACGTTCTTCCCTGGCCCCAGAGTCTCAATGCTGCCCTGTACTTCGGGGTCTATTTCGACGAGGTCAGATTCTGCTTCGGGAGGGTTCTCGGTATTCGGACGGGGGCGCAGAGTCCGCAGGTAGTTGGTTTTTTGCATATCCTGAGGATCTGGTTTCTTGGCAAAGAAACGCTCTTTGAGCCAGTTTGTGATTTTCTCCATCATTTTGTGATTTGCCGAAAAATTAGCCGTCGAATTCAGATTAGAGTCATTCTATCCGACAGCTTATAACAGAACGCCGTCGGGCGGGTCCTGCTGCGAGGGTATTGTGCCCCAAGAAAGAAACAAGTCTTTGAATTTGGGACACACATCACATTCTTTTTTGTGCGCCATGTTCGCTATGACTGTGACCGATGAGGGCTAGCTGGTACGTCCCAGGGAGCGCCATGCTCTGACCGTCAGCCGAAGGCACTGCCACAAGAGGTAGGGTGCGAGTACCAGAAACCATGCCACGCCGTCGCCGGAACGAATTTTCTCGCTTATCGTGCCGAAGAACTCTCCATACCCATGCCCGCCATAAGCGCCGAACAGGCTCTGGCCGATCCAGAAGATGCCGACCGGCATGAGAGCCAGGCCGAAAAAGAGTAATCCGGCCAATAGAGCAACTTCTTTGCGAATGATGGACCTGAGAGCAGACTGTTTTGTGCTCACGTTCAGCGCCTGAGAAATGAGAACAGAGGAGGGTATCGTTGCGCAGGCGGATATAGACGTCAAGTGTAGCGACGCGGTTCGACTAGTCCGGGCTGTTCGATCGCTCCCGATACTTAATGTGTCTGCGGCGAAATACGATTACACCCAGATGTAAGCAGACAAAGGAAAACAGCACGTAGTGCGGCAGAACCCAGAACCACTCGGTGACATAGAGCGTCGCGAAAAATGCGGCGAGACCGGCTGCCAGGTAAAAATACGGAAGCGCGTCATAGAGGAGTTTTGGGAGCCAGATCCTGCGTGAAGCAAGGCGGCTTTTTTCACGGCCACGACGCCGCGTATTTGTGTGAGTTGTCGCTTTCCCTGCGGCTGTGCTCAGCATCGTCATGACTCAGTTCCGTGTCAGTGAAACAAGCCTAATCCAACACGGCAAAAAAGACCGTGATTGTGCTCACACAATAGGAAACGTAGGGCGCTTGACGTCAAGATTCGCGTTTTGGACGTTCTTCGTAGCGGAACTTGGCATTGCCTACAGCGACAATGTCACCGTTGGAAAGGAAACGTTCCTTGACCCTCTCAGAATTAACGTAGACCCCGTTCTTGCTGCCCCAGTCGATCACCCGCGTATCATCGCCCTCTGTCAGCACGACGGCATGTCGACGACTGATATAAGACGTCTTAAGCTGAATATCGTTGTCGGCCGTGCGGCCGATCGTTAACCGGTTTTTGAACAACGGGAAGCGCAATTCCTGATCACCGATACTGCCGACCAGTACTCGTGTTATGCGGTCCCGGTCGCCTGCGGTGTGCGTGATGCTCTTTGGCGCAGCCGAATCTTTGTTTGGTTCATCAAATCTCCCAGACATACGGTTGTCAATTTCGTGTATGACATCCTCGATTTCGCCTATCGACTCGATCTGTTCTGTCTTCTTGGCGAGCTCTGCGAGCAAAACGTTGATCGCCGTGTTCTTGGTGTCCAGTTTTTGCTCCAACTCTTCCGTTGTTTCCGAGAGTTTCTTCACCTGCTTCTCGAGTTCAGAGATGCGTTCCTGCGCGTCCTCTTCGTTGCTCATCAGCATGCGTTCGAGTTCTTCCTTGAAGCTGCGCGTGCTCATCAGGTCGGAAGCAAGTTGTGAATTCAAGTCGCCGCTCTGCGCCATGCTGTCCTGAGCTTCGCTCAGCTCGAAACGCAGCGTACGTATCTCCTGTTCGTGATCGGCACCTGTTTGCTCCAGCGTCGCGTGCAATTCCGAAGTG
This sequence comes from uncultured Gammaproteobacteria bacterium, assembly GCA_963760395.1. Taxonomy (GTDB): domain Bacteria; phylum Pseudomonadota; class Gammaproteobacteria; order Steroidobacterales; family Woeseiaceae; genus UBA1847. The sequence continues at coordinate 61,654 of CAVXCX010000004.1, read as the reverse complement.
GTCTTCTCCGCGGAGGTGAGCTCATCGGCAAGTTTGCCCTCACGCCCGACAGCTGCAGCAAGTTCGTCACTCAGGCGATCGCGTTGCTTCGAAATATCTTCAAGAGACTTGCTGCTATCCTGAAATTTGAAACGCAGGGTATCGGCGTATTGTTCGTTTTTTTCAAGTTGTGCCTGCAGCTCTCTGACTACACTGGATGTAGTCTTCTGTGTTTGAGTAATCTGTGTTGCTGTATTTTGGCTCGCAATCTCAAGGTCAAGGCTGACTTGGGCGAGTTCCTGCTTCGCGGCCTGGAGTTCTGTAACACGTTCCGTCTCTTTTGAGCGAAGTAAAGCCAGCTCTTCTGCAAGGACGGCATTCTGTCGTCTCAAGTTCGCTCTCGAGTCCATCACGCAAATTAATCTCAGAATTGAGGTTGTGCTCTTCGTTTGCCGCCAACTCAAGTTCACTATTGAGCGTGTCAATCTGGCGCTGCGCCTCTTCGAGTGCTTCAGCCTGACTTGTAGCCGTTTGTTGCTGCTCGCTGAGCTGCTGTTCAAGCAAACTGAATTTTTCGTCACGCAGTCCCAGTTCTTGTTCGGCGTCTTCGATCGCGGTGTGAGCCGTTGCAAGCTCGGCGCGAACGTCGTGCAGCTCGCGCTCGGCAGCCTCAAGAGCTTCGCCATCGACAACAACAGCGGCTTGCTGCTCAGCGATTTCTTGTTCGAGAGATCGCTGCTCATTATCGCGTTGTCGAATTTCTGCCTTGAGTGACTTGACTGTCGTATTGCGCTTCTTAAGCAACTTATCTTTGCGGGCGATCTTGTCGTTAAGCTTGTCGACATCGCCCAGCAAGTTGCTGACGATTTCCTCACGCGCGCTGATTTCTGTTTCCAGGCCCAGCCACTTGGAGCGAAGTTGCTCGATGTCAAACTGCAGCTGCCCGATTGTCTTGGTTCGCGATCTTAGATCCGACTGCAATTCAGGAATCGACTGCCCGTGACCCGAATCCGCATCCTCGGTATCGCCAAGGCCACAGGTGTGAGAATCAGATTCGCTTTCGGCCTGGCTGATTTCATCGACATCAAACTGGCGAAAGCTGAGAATCTCAAGCTCTGCAGTAGGGTCGTCATCATCCGAGACTAATTCATTGATATTTTTGTTTTCATTAGCCATACACGAAGTCTACCACGGGAGCCCATGGGCTCAACCACAGGGCGATTCTGCAGGCGGGGCTGATTAAGTTAAATCACGCCTAGTCGCATGGAACCGTGCGGCCTGCAGCCCATTGCCGCAGCGTAGAAATTTTCTCGCTCATGACCACGGACAATGGTCGCGTATCGGTGATTTCTTCGAGGATATGCGCGTTAGCCAATGGCTGTCCCTTGGCGTGTGCGGCATACAATGCCGAAACCACGGCTTGTTCGATTTCAGCGCCTGAAAATCCTTTCATCGCCCGTGCAAGACCCTCGATGTCGAAATTGGCGAGGGGGAGCTTCCGGTTCGTTAGGTGAATTGCGAGGATCGATGCGCGGATTTTCGGGCTCGGCAGGTCGACGAAAAATATCTCGTCGAAGCGGCCTTTGCGAATCAACTCGGGCGGCAGCGTATTGATGTCGTTCGCGGTTGCGACAATGAACACCTGGCTTTTACGTTCTGCCATCCAGGTCAGGAATGTACCGAGTATGCGCTGCGCGGTGCCGGTTTCTCCGCCGCGACCAGCGAGGCCTTTTTCAATTTCATCAATCCACAAAACGCAGGGCGCCATGACGTCGGCGGTCTTGAGCGATTCGCGCAGCTTGCGCTCGCTTTCGCCGTGATACTTGTCGTAGATCGCGCCGAAGTCGAGGCGTAACAGCGGCACGCCGAATATTCCTGCCGTGGCTTTCGCTGCGAGGCTCTTGCCGCAACCCTGGATGCCGAGCAGCAGAATTCCCTTGGGTGTGTCGAGATGTGAGGCAGTGATATCGCCTTCAAACGCCGGCTGGCGTTGCTTCAGCCATTTCTTGAGTCGAACAAGGCCGCCGACATCACTAAATCTTGCCGTGTCGTATTCAAACTGCAGCGCACCACCGCGATTAAGTAGCTCGTACTTGGCCTGCATGACCTGCGGCAGATCGCTTTTTGTAATGGCGCCGTCGACGTAGATGGCGTTTCGAGCCAATCGCTCCGTCTCGTTGTAACTCAGTCCCGACAGGTTTTGTACCAGCAACTTGTGGGCCTTCTCATCGACCTGGACGCGCTGGCCGGGGTGGTCGTTGCCGTAGTCATTGACGGCGCGTTTGACGATGCGCGCGCGCTCATCTTCGGATGGCAGATCCATCTCGAAGCGCGCGCTGAATGCCTCCAGTTCGCTGGGCAGGGAGACCTTGTGGCTGAGGAAGACGAGCTGACGCGGAATGCGTCGATACTGTATGCAGATATCCTTGATCAGGCGCACATGTACGGGGTCATCGAGGAATGGGTGAAAGTCGAGTAACACGTAGACGCCTGGTTTGGACACCGCGCGGATGTGTTTGAGAACATCTGTCGGCTGCGAATTTATCGCTTGCGGTTCCAGAGAGATATCCACGCGCTGCAGGCCGTCGGTGATTGTCCATCGAAACAACGGCACGTATTCATCACCGCTACGGGCTATGGCAATGGACTGCATAAGCTCAAGCATTCGAGCTTCATCCTGAGATTCGATCAAGACAATCGGGGTTCGCGATCGAAGTACCAGTTCCAGATCCTGACGTCGGTCCATTTTGCTTATCAGTTACCTTGCTTGTCTGGCGACATTTTAGGGCAGCCGGGGAGTTCGCCGCTGTGAAGTACGTCGGAGCGCTCGCCGATTATTTCGGCGGCTGCGTCGGCCAGTTTCTCAAAATCGACCATGGGACCCTTGTCAATCAAATAGCGGAGCAGGTCGTCCAGGTTGGCGTTGCCGGATGTTTTGTCTGCAATTTCCTGGTTCAGAGCAAGCAGTGTTGTTACGGCGAGCGCAGTTACTGCGCCGGTCGAAGTTTTGCCACAGAGATGTCCGGCTTTCTTCGCCCAGTTGGCCTGCTCCGCAAGTGCGATACGATGCCGTCGCACCGAGATCGCGTTACCCCGACGTAACAGCTCGAGTCCGTAGTACTCGGCCAGGCCCTCGACGATCCAGTCGGAATCTTCGGCGGCGCGAATCGGTAGCGCCGAATGCAGGACTTCATGCATCAGGGTGCTCGTGCCATTTTCGCTGATCATCGGCCGCTCGGAGTGAATGAACAAAGAGGCAGGCGCTGACAGGCCGCCGCGCCACATGGGGTCACCTGCGCTGACAATCGTCAGGCGATGCGGTGGCTCGGGAAGTAATTCTGAAAGTTCCGGAAGAACCCAGTTCAGCAAGGCGAGCATATCCATCCGTCTGATGGCATGTCCTTGAGGACCAGCAACAGCGACGCGAGTGCCGGCAATCGTTTCGCGCCGCACGCCGATGTCGCCAACAACCATCCAGCCCGTTGGCTGATCGAAACGCCGGTCGGGCCTGTCAACCCGAATCGGTTTGTTAGTCGCAGAGTATTCGCTGACCGCAGACCATCCGGCGGGCAAATCAAAGGAAAATGTCGTGTTCGATGTCGAGCCTTTCAGGGCGCGTGTCTTTGCTCGCGGAATAACGTCTTCCGCACGGAAGATACCCCAGTCCGGGCCAAGCCAGGCGTCGTACCCAGTGCCACCGCGTTGATGGTTCACCTGGATGCGCCACGTAAGCGTCCCGCCCTTGGCCGGGACCTGCCAGATCAGCGTGTCGGTGGCGACTCTGAACGCGCCGTCTCCGCTGATCTCATCGAGCCTCCCTGGGAGTGTCGGGAAGCGCATCTCGCGGAGCAGGTGTCGGGGTTGCCGAATCTGCAGCGAGACCACGACCGAGGAATTGCCGGGATCTACGCGCAGTCCGTAATGAGCGTCATACTCACGTTTGACGGGGCTGTCGGCAGACTGCGAGGTTTCCACACCGCATGCGGCAACCGTAAGAAGGCCCAGTAGCAGGGCCCAGCGATGCTTTTTTATGCGGGCGGATGGCAGCAATTTGGCTCCCAATCCTGAGAAACAGTTCATGTTGAATTAAGGCTCCGTGCCGTATGGTGTAGGTATTCCGCGGGTCAGAGTGACATCGATGATAGCGCAGCCAGCTCGCTTAATTGGTATTTTTTCCTTAACAATCACAATGTTGGGGCTGGTATCAGCGTGTTCGTCAACGCCGCAGTCAGTTCCCGCGAAAAAAACCGTGAGCAGCTCGTACTCCGCAGCCACTGCCTTGAGAGAAACCGCGGCAGCTATCGCATTGGACCAGGTCGGTGTCCCATACCGCTACGGCGGCAGCAGCCCGAGCGGCTTCGATTGCAGTGGGCTCGTACAATACTCCTACTTGCGCGCCGGCAAGCCTGTACCGCGAACCACGAAACAGCTCTGGAATTCTACACAGGCGCTTGGGCGCCACGAGCTGCGCGTTGGTGACCTGCTGTTCTTTCGCATCGAAGGCAAGATGTCGCACGTAGGCCTTTATCTTGGAAAACGCCGATTCGTGCATGCACCGTCATCCGGCCGGACGGTTGCTGTCGCGTCTCTTGATTCACCGTATTACCACAAGGCTTTTCTTCGGGGTGGGCGCCTGCGCTAGCAGGGACTCAGCGCAGTTACTGAACGATAAATGCCTTTAGCTGTTGTGAGAGACCCTTGCAGGCGGCGGCCTGCGTTCTCGCTATAAGCGGAATCGGAACGACCAGTGCTGGCAGGAACGACGTTCCGCTAACATCAGCTGTAACCGTACCGGCGTTCTCAAAGCCCTCCAGGTCCCAGACTGCTGCTTCGTAATCAGCGTCTTTCTGCCACCAGGCAAATCCAAAACAACCGCCACCGCCCGGTCCCGCTGCGCAGGACAGGCTGCCGCCCTGGGCTACCGTTTCGGTGTCGCCGTCGAGCCAAACGATGTAGCGAACTCCGAGGTCTTTCACGATATCTGCAATACCCGGTCGCTCCATTAGTTTTGTAAGTCCTTCCGTTTTTGCCGGGGCGGTGCGAGGCTCGAACCACGGAAACAACGAGTCGATGAAGTCTTGCCTCGGCACAACTCTCAGGCCCTTTGAGCCTCGGCCCAGCGCCTGCTCGATGCAGCTGATGTAGCCCGATTCTGTCTCATTGCCCTGGTGATAGCTCTTCGCCATGATGACAACCGACTCGCCTTCCTTGAGCCCCGTTACGTTCTCTCGTGCATCCTCAACGCGTGAGGTGACACAGCCCGATACGGCAAGCGACAAAAGCACGAATGCCGGCATTGCAGCCCGCGCCAATAGCTTATTCGGTGTCCTCATCTATTCCTCCGATGACGAAAATGCCCAGGTTGTCGTCCGCGACGTCCTGATCCTGATCGGAATCCGTGTCTGCAAGCTGCTCCGGCGCTGCCGCGCCGGGCGCAAGGGCACCACCGGCCAGTGCGCTGATCTGGGTTGCCTTGTCCATTTGCATGATAATCAAAGCCGCTGCGTCCCGCATCGCCAGTATAGCGGCACGCCGCAGTGCATCGGAGCTGCCGATGCCTTGCTTCTGGCTCTTGCCATATGAGCTGACTGTCCAGTTCGAAGCATTATTACCTTCGCGATCAAAAACTCGCAGGCGATACCGGATCCAGACGGCGAACGCCTCGGTCTTGCTTTGTGTGGGTACGGAAAATTCAAAACCATCGATACTCGGTTCTATCAGCGCATCAAACTGAAAATCTCGAGCATCATCGTCGGCGCCGATCACCGTTACCTTGTTGAAAAGGTAGCCAAACAACTGCTCGAAGAAAGCGGCATTTGAACGTCCCAGGTCGATCGTCCAGGAATCCTTGCCGAGTATCGCTTCTTCATGAACGAAGTTATTGAACTCGTCGGGTATTCGCAGAGCCACGTCCACCGGGATCTTTTCCGTCAATGGCGCCGGAATCGTCGGCTCGTCCATCGTAGTCGTAGAGCCGCAGCCAGCCAGCGCGAGCACTATCAGAGCAACGAAGGGTAGGGCACGATTCTTGGCAATCAAGTGGCTTGGGTCCGCACGGCTGTTATTAGGTGGTCGATATATCAGAGCCACTCAATGGCGCAGAGTTCCACAGAATGGCTTGATTCCGTTGTTCCAGCACTTTAGTTGCAGCGCATCGGCAGTGCAATCAGAAACTGACTTACTCTGCGACTTCGCAAGCGGTATAAAGTCGCAATCCTGAAGAATGGTGAAAAGCCGGACCCGACAATAATGCCCAGGCCGAAAATACTTGTATTTCAGCACGTTCCTTTCGAACCGCTCGGAACGCTGGACCCGTTGCTGAAGGAGTCCGGGTTTCGCATTCGCTATATAAATTTCGGTCGCCAGCCAGAGGCGAAGCCCACACTGGAAAATTACGAGGCCTTGATCGTTCTGGGTGGGCCAATGAACTCCGATCAGATTGACAGTTATCCGAACCTGATCACTGAGGTAGAGATCATTCGCGAAGCAGTGCAACGGGATATGTCGATTCTTGGCATATGTCTCGGCGCGCAGCTGCTGGCAAAGGCGCTGGGCGGATCCGTCTCGCGCAACCCGGTGCGGGAAATCGGCTGGTGTGACGTCGAACTGACTGAATCCGGTGTCAACGATCCGGTCCTGTCAGCCTTTGCGAGGAAACAACAGGTGTTTCAGTGGCACGAGGACGGCATAACCCTGCCGCCCGATGCCGTTCATCTGGCCAGCTCGCCGGCAAGCGAGGTTCAGGCTTTTCGGCATGGCAGGCATGCGTATGGATTTCAATTTCACCTGGAGGCCAGCTTGCCTCTTATTGAGCGCTGGCTCGCGGTCCCCGACCATCAGCAGGTGCTACAGGAGGAACAGGAGCGAGTCAGTGCCGAGACAATACGGCAGCAAATTGGTGAGTCAATTGGACCACTACAGGAAATGAGCCGACTCACGTTCTCGCGCTGGATTGATCAGTTCGAAATTCGACCGCGGCAGCGTCGTCTGCCTTCACGATAGTCAGAAATCGCGCCACTCAAGCGGTGGCTCCTGCATGAGCGCCACCTGCTCGCGCAGCGACAGCACGTGATCGTCCCAGTAGCGCCGGCCGTCGAACCACGGAAAAGCGATCTTGAAGGCGGGATCTTCCCAACGGCGGGCAAGCCAGGCCGCGTAGTGCATGATGCGCAGGCTTCGCAGTGCCTCGAGCAAATGCAGCTCACGCGCATCAAACGCTCGAAATGACTGGTAGCCCTCGAGGAGTGCCGTCAGCTGCGGCGTCTGTTCCTCGCGATCCCCTGACAAGAACATCCAGAGATCCTGAATGGCCGGGCCGTGACGCGTGTCGTCGAGGTCGACAATATGCAGTTGGTCACGGTTCACGAGGACGTTGCCTGGATGAAAGTCGCCATGTAGACGAATTTCCCGGATACCACCAGCCCGTTCGAAGCAGGCTTCGACACCATCGAGTACCAGTTCGGCAACACTTTCGTACGCCTCGAGGTTGTCGTCCGGGATGAAGTCGTGATCGAGCAGGTAATCGAGAGACGCAACACCGTAGGTGTCAATATCAATATTCGGGCGGTGCTGAAAGCGGCTTGTTTCGCCCTCAAGGTGGATGCGTGCAACCAGCCGTCCGAGTTGGGTTTGTAGCTCGTAATTGTCGAGGTCCGGGGCGCGACCACCGTGGCACTCGTAAACAGCGACCCTGTGATGTCCGATGTGATGAAGCGTCTCGCCGTCACGGCGAAGCGGCGGGATTACGGGAATCTCCTGAGCCGCAAGGTCGATCGCAAAATCGTGCTCTTCGAGTATAGCGTCGTCACTCCAGCGCTGCGGGCGATAAAATTTTGCAACAACAGGCCGTTCGTTTTCGATACCGACCTGGTAGACGCGATTCTCGTAGCTGTTAAGCGCAAGGAAACGACCATCGCATTCGAAACCCATGTCGCCAAGGGCGGTCAGGATGTCGTCGGGCTGGAGGTCAGCGAACGCGAGTGCGGCCGCGTCCTGGGTCATGACACTTTCCTGCGTGAGTCCCTTTTCCGGTCAGATTCCGTCAGCAGTTTCATGCGCAGTCGCAGATTCTTGGGCGTCACCTCGAGCAGTTCATCGTCGTCGAGGAACTCGAGCGACTGCTCCAGCGAGAAACGCGTCAGCGGAGTGAGAACGAGGTTTTCATCGGTGCCGGCGGCACGAATGTTGGTTAGCTGCTTCGCCTTTGTCGGATTTACGACAAGATCATTATCGCGCTGATGTATGCCGATAATCATGCCCTCGTACACAGGTGCGCCATGGCCGATGAAAAGCCGACCCCGCTCCTGCAGATTGAATAAGGCATATGCAAGCGCCTTGCCTTGCGCCATCGACACGAGCGCGCCGTTGCTTCGTTGCGCGATCGCACCTGGGACACGCGGCGCATAGTCGTCAAAGACACTGTAAATGAGGCCGGTGCCAGAGGTGGCAGTCAGGAAGTCGGTGCGAAATCCGATCAGGCCACGAGTCGGAATACGGTAGTCGAGGCGCATCCGACCCCTGCCGTCCGGCAGCATGTTGATGAGCTCCCCCTTGCGGTCAGCGAGTCGCGTCATTACGGCGCCCTGGTAAGCCTCCTCAAAATCGACGGTTAGCTGTTCCCAGGGTTCGTGTTCGGCGCCATCGACTTCGTGCATGATGACTTCTGGTCGGGAAACGGCCAGCTCGAAGCCTTCGCGCCGCATGGTTTCGACCAGGACAGACAGGTGCAGCTCGCCGCGACCCGAGACTCTGAACTTGTCCGGGTCATCGGTTGCGTCAACGCGAAGTGCAACATTGTGTTTGAGCTCTTGCTCCAGTCGTTCCCGGATCTGCCGGCTGGTGAGAAATTTTCCGTCTTGTCCTGCAAATGGAGACTTGTTGACCTGAAACGTCATGCTGACGGTGGGCTCATCTACCGACAGGGGTGGCAGCGCTTCTTCCTCGCCCGGTGTGCACAGCGTGTCGGATATGCCGAGCTTGTCGATACCGCTGAAGACAACGATTTCTCCGGCAGATGCCGACTCTGTCCGTTGTCGCTTCAGGCCGTGAAAACCGAACAGTTCAAGTACCCTTGCACGGCGCGTGGGACCGGTGGGGGGTACGACGCTAACTGAAGAGTTAGCCATCACTGTGCCGCGGCTAATACGACCAATGCCCAGAACACCGACGTAGGTATCGTAATCCAGGCTCGAAACCTGTAATTGCAGTGGGCCCTCGGCGTCCACATCAGGCGGCGATACATGCTCGATAATGGTCTCAAACAACGGCGTCATATCGCCATCACGTACGTCCGCATTCTTGCCGGCATAGCCATTCAGTGCCGATGCGTAAATGATCGGAAAATCGAGTTGTTCATCGGTAGCGCCAAGGCGATCGAAAAGGTCAAAGGTCTGATCGAGGACCCAGTCGGGTCGGGCGCCGTCACGGTCAATCTTGTTGACCACGACAATAGGAACCAGGCCCTGCGCAAAAGCCTTTTGTGTCACGAATCGTGTTTGCGGCATGGGGCCTTCCACAGCGTCTACCAGAAGCAACACGCTGTCGACCATGGAGAGCACACGCTCGACCTCGCCACCAAAATCGGCGTGGCCCGGTGTGTCCACGATATTGATGCGGTATTCATTCCATTTCACGGCCGTGTTCTTGGCCAGGATGGTAATACCCCGCTCACGTTCAAGATCACTCGAGTCCATGACGCGATCGGGCACCGCGGCGCGAGGACCGAGCGTGCCAGATTGTTGTAGCATCTGGTCTACGAGGGTCGTTTTGCCATGGTCAACATGGGCGATAATCGCGATATTGCGCAGTTTGGATATGTCAATCATGAGGGTTAGGCTCAAAAGGCAGGCGCGGATTATAGTGACCCGTTCTCCGAATTGATATGGCACAGGTAAATAGAAGCATGAAGAGATTAATCTCGATGACTGCAATTGCCCTGGCGCTGACCGCCTGCGGTCAGGCAGAGCCCACGCCGGATGGCGCTGGCGCCACCACAAGCTATGAGCAGGCGGTTCTGGAGTGGCGGGCAGGGCGCCTGGCGCGGCTCAAGGCTCCGACCGGCTTTCTGAATCAGATCGGACTGTTCTGGCTCGATGCCGGCACCTACAGCGTCGGCTCCGGCCCTGACAACGACATCCGTTTTCCGGCGCACGCGGCGACAGACATCGGCGTACTGGAGGTCGCTGGCGACGGCGTTCGTATGCAGGTCAATGACGGCATTCAGGTTCTGAACAACGACCAGCCTGTAACGCGCATTTTGATCGCGGATGACACGACAGCAGAGCCTGTGCAGCTGTCACACGGCTCCATCGCCTGGACGGTTATCAAGCGTGATGGTCGCTTCGCCGTTCGCGTCAGGGACTATGAGCATCCATTCGTTGAGACATTCGGACCGTTACCCTATTACTCCATCGATGCATCTCGGCGGGTCACGGCGACGCTGCACCGCTACGCCGAACCGAAGATTGTAGATGTCGGTACCGTTATAGAGGGGCTGGGGTATCACCCTGAATCACCCGGCATCGTCGAGTTCGAGATTGACGGCCATGAGTTCGCGCTCGAGGCATATGCGTCCGGCGATCAATTATTTTTCGTCTTTGGTGATCACAGCAATCGTGACGATACCTACGGAGCCGGGCGTTTCTTGTACGCCGATCTTCCCGGGGAAGACGGTGTCACAACGCTGGATTTCAATCAGGCGTACAGCCCACCATGCGCGTTCAATGATTTTTCAACCTGCCCGGTAGCGTCGCCGCGAAACCGCCTGCCGATTAGAATCGAGGCGGGAGAGAAATTCGATCCGGCCTTGCACTATTCGGCAGAGGCTAGTCTCTGATTTCAAAAGTCAGTCCGGCGTTCTCAGTCAGACGATTTAGAAGCGGCCCGGCCATTGCCGAGGCGGGTGTCCAGATTCCGCCGCCAATAGTCAGGTCGTCTTTGGCGAGGCAGACGGCGCATTCGCTGAGCATCTTGCTGGTGGAGCCATAACCCGGATCCTGGTCACCGGTAATGCGTGATTTCAGAATCGTGCCATCGGGCAGGACACCGATCTGCATGAGATTGAAAAAGCCTTTCTTCTGCATCTCCGGATCGGGGCCTTCGCCCGGCTCTGGCAGCACGAATTTTTGCAGAAGCTTCCTCGACACTGAGTACGATGCACCGACGACAAGACTGCCAAGAGCCGCGGTCATTGCTGCGCCTTTGGCCCAGCCGGCGGCCCCATCGCCTGTCATTACCGCTTCCTGGTAGCGAAAGTCCTTACCGTATGGGTAGCCAAGCAGCGCATGACTGCGCCGCACGACTTTCGTATTGACGGCGGCCATCACGAAAGGTGCAGTCCACGATTTGGCATCAGCGTTATACACCATGTTTTGCTGGTCCCGCTGATCCGGGCCGTCGCGTTCGCCTTCCGGGTTAAGGGAGTAAGGGCTGACGAGAATTCTTGCAATATCTCGGTCTTTGCGACTTTCCTCAATCAGATTAATCAGGCTCGCCACCGTGCCACCGCTCGCGCTGCCTTTGGTGGCTTTCACCAACATCGTTATTGAATCGCAATAATGGCCGAAGCGCTTCTTTGCCTCTTCCTGAAAGAACCATACGCCGATGTCCATCGGCACAGAATCGAAACCGCAACAATGGACGATGCGGGCACCCGTCTGCGCCGCCCGCTGCTGGTGCTGGTCAATCATCTTGCGAATCCATTGCACTTCACCGGCCAGGTCGCAGTAGTGCGTGCCGTTTTCGACGCATGCTTCTACGAGTGCAGAACCATAGAGCGCGTAGGGCCCAACGGTTGTCAGCACCACGCGAGTGCGGCTTGCCATGTCACTTAGAGTGTCGGCATCGAAACTGTCGGCGACTATCGTTTCGAGTTTTCCGTTCTCCAAACCGAGTTCTTGCCGCAGCGCGTCTAGCTTTTTCTGGCTACGCCCCGCAATTGCCCAACGCAAGTCACCATCACTGCCGTATTGGCGCAGCAGATAGTGAGCGACCAGGGCGCCGGTGAAGCCGGTCGCACCCCAGACGATAATGTCGAACTCTCTCGACGCGTTTAATTTAGTCAAAGTTTCATCTCCAATAGCGCAACTTCCTTCTTGCCACCCTCGGTCTGCTGCGTACCGACCGGCACGAAACCAAGTCGACGGTGATACTCCGTATTGAGAATCCAGATATCCTCGAGATCCTGTGGGCTTACATCTAATATCCGCATGCAGGCCAGTGTACCTGTAGGCGTCGGAAAAGACGTGATGCCTTTGCCTGAGTTCTTCGCCAGTGCATATTCCAAAATGCTAGGCTTGCAGTTATCGCTAGTCGAATTGGCGTTCCACGGTCGATCAATCAGAAAATAACTGGAGTCATTGTGAATAGATCGTTATTGGCGTTCTTGGGTTTCTTATTTTTGCTTTCAGCCTGCGGCAGCGACCCCGTGGTCAAGTCGGTATCGCCGCTGAAGGTGGATCTCGCTGAGGTCGTCGCTAGCGGGGTCGTGACGCCGGTCCAGGGCATGACCGCTGCGGGTCAGCCGGACGAAGCGTCGTTTAGAGTTTTCGCAGCCAATGGTTACGCTGCAGTAATCGATCTGAGGACCGCGGGTGAGGCCCGTGGCCTTGATGAGCCTGCCGTAGTGAAAGATCTGGGGATGGATTACGTGTCATTGCCCATCGGCCGGGATGGCATCAGTTTTGAGAATGCCGAGTCATTGGACAAGCTCATCAGAAGTTACGATGCGCCTGTGCTTGTGCATTGCGGGAGTTCGAACAGGGTCGGCGCATTGCTGGCATTGCGTGCAAGCCTTGGCGGTGCAGATGATGAGGCGGCAATCGCGGCTGGTAAAGAGGGCGGCCTGACGGGACTGGAAGATAAGGTCCGCGAAGCGCTTGGGTCGAAATGTCGACCGCGAAATAGTCGACCGATAGTATCCGGCGCGAAATTGGAGGTGGTGGGAATGGACTCGTCGCTGTGCTCCTCGCCCTACGGGCGCGCTTCGCGCGTCCAAAACGGGCTGCGCCGCGTTTTGTGAACTCACTACGTGGCTTCTCTTCCCAGCCACTGCCCCCAAACAAAAACACCGCCCACAAGGGGCGGTGTTGTCGTTTGGTGGAGGTGGTGGGAATGGACTCGTCGCTGTGCTCCTCGCCCTACGGGCGCACTGCGTGCGTCCAAAACGGGCTGCGCCGCGTTTTGTGAACTCACTACGTGGCTTCTCTTCCCAGCCACTGCCCCCAAACAAAAACACCGCCCACAAGGGGCGGTGTTGTCGTTTGGTGGAGGTGGTGGGAATCGAACCCACGTCCGCAAGTCCTACGCTACGAGGTCTACATGCTTATACCGTCTTTAATCTCACTGTGGGCTACCCGACGGGCAGGGAAAACTCACAGCCAGCTCAGTAAGGATTTAACGGTTTGAGCCCTGAACATGCCCGCGCCGCGGTCCTGTGTCGGTGACTCCTGCGATCCGGACGCACAGGCACGATCCGGGCAGAAGGCATTTACTGGTTTTTAAGCAGCTAGTGCGTAGTTGTCGTCGTTGGCAACTATAAGTTTTACAGCTGGATTTACGAGGTTATCTGTTCCTCGGCATGCACCCGGAGTTTCGCGACCCACGTCGAAGCCATGTCACCCCCGTGTGCCGGTAAGTGTAGGGCCAGATTTCGGAAATACAATGCAACACCGCGCAATTTCGCGTCAAATTGTCTGACCCATAACTAGAAATAACATTAATAAAAATCAATAAACCATTGAAAAATAATCAATGTTTTAATATTCTCTCTTTTTGCCTCTGCCAGTCCCGGTCCTTGTCCGTCGCGCGTTTGTCGTGCTGCTTCTTGCCCTTCGCAAGGCCGATGGTGAGCTTGGCGCGACCTTTGTGCCAATGCAGGTCCAGAGGTATCAGGGCAAAACCCTTGCGCTCGACAGCGCCAGTAAGGCGGTCTATTTCATGGCGATGCAGAAGTAGTTTGCGCGTGCGAGTAGGGTCCGCCTTGATATGTGTCGCTGTCGTCTTAAGCGGCGAAAGATGAGCGCCTACCAGCCAGGCTTCTCCGTTCCTCAAGTGCACATAGGCTTCCGTGAGCTGGGCGCGACCCTCACGCATGCTCTTGGCCTCCCAGCCTTCGAGGGCGAGACCGGCCTCGAAAGTATCCTCGATAAAATAATCGTGACGTGCCCGACGGTTTACGGCGATCACGTTCCCTGCAGGTTTCTTGGAATTCTTCTTGTTCATCAATCCGGGTCTGGGCGAGCAACAGCGAGCGGATTATACGGTCAAAGCGTTGTCAGACTCGCGAATTTGTATAAGAATCGCGGCATTCGATGCCGATTTGAGAATAATAATGCTAAGTAATGAGGCAGCCGACGGGAAAAGACGTTCGCTCCACGGCCACTGGTCCTCCCGAATGGCTTTCATCCTCGCCGTTACGGGGTCTGCCGTCGGTCTCGGCAATATCTGGAAGTTTCCCTATATCGCGGGACAGAATGGCGGCGGCGCGTTTGTGCTCGTTTACCTGGCCTGCGTTGTCTTTATCGGGATGCCCGTAATGATGGCCGAAATTCTTATCGGGCGCCGCGGGCGCCGCAATCCGGTGGCGACCATGGAGCTCCTTGGAAAGGAAGAGGGTAGTTCGGATCACTGGCGCGTCGTCGGTGGCATGGGCGTTGTCGCGGGCATCCTTATCCTCTCCTATTACAGCGTCATAGCGGGCTGGACGCTGGCCTACATCGTCAAAAGCGCGACAGGTGCGTTTGTCGGCGCCAGCGCCGAAGCTGTGGGAGCGCAGTTCAGCGGGTTCGTGGGCGACTGGCGGCAAATTACCCTTAGCCATACCTTGTTTATGGCGCTTGCGATATTTGTGGTGGCGCGGGGCGTTGAACGGGGGCTGGAGCAGGCCGTGCGATTCATGGTGCCGGCGTTGCTCTTACTGATGCTGGTGTTGCTTGGCTACTCCATCAATTCAGGTTATTTCGGGGAAGGCGTGTCCTTCATGTTTACACCGGACTTCGACAAGCTGACCTGGAATAGCGTGCTCGCCGCCCTTGGTCAGGCGTTTTTTACGCTCAGTATTGGCATGGGCGCGATCATGGCCTACGGAGCCTACTTGCCGGAGGAAACATCCATTACCGGTGCTTCTGCGGCCGTTGTGACCGCCGATACATCGATCGCGATCCTGGCGGGTCTGGCGATCTTTCCTTTGGTCTTTGCTAACAACCTGGATCCCGCAGATGGGCCAGGGCTGGTCTTTCAGACGTTGCCGCTGGCCTTCGGACAAATGGCGGGAGGTGTGTTTTTCTCGACTATATTCTTCGTGCTGCTGGCATTTGCGGCCTGGACATCGGCAATCGGTCTTATGGAGCCTGCCGTTGCCTGGATCGTCGAGAAGTATCATAAGACGCGCGCGCAGGCGACGGTCATGACGGGGCTGACGATCTGGTTGATCGGGATGGGCTCCGTATTGTCGTTTAATGTGCTGGCCGACGTGAAATTTCTCGCCGGTACTATTTTCGACAATATCGATTACTTGACCAGCAACATCATGTTGCCCCTCGGTGGTTTGCTGATCGTCATATTTGCGGGTTGGATCATGTGTCGCAATTCGACCGCGGATGAATTACGCAGCACGGGCCTGTTGTACAAAGCCTGGCGTCTGCTGGCTCGCTTCGTTGCACCGATAGGCATACTTCTGGTGCTCATAAACGCCGTGCTGTAGTAAGGCGTGCTCGACACAGGGGCGAAGTGGCCCGTTTCTTGGTCGAACTGCTTCTATGCGTAAAGTCAATCGCAACGCTCTTGTGCCGTATTCGGCGGCCGACATGTACGAGCTCGTCAAGGACGTCGAGGCTTATCCGTCTTTCTTGCCCTGGTGTGATTATGCGGAAGTCCATATTGCTCGACCGGATTTCATAGAGGCGTCCCTGGAACTGCATCGGCACGGAATAAGCAAACGATTCAGAACGCGTAATGCGCTGCAGGAGAACGTTTCGCTGGGTATCGAGCTGGTTGGGGGACCATTTCGGCACCTTTCCGGGGGCTGGCAGTTTCAGCAGCTGGCCGATGCCGGCAGCAAAGTTGTGCTTGAGCTGGAGTTCGAGTTTGAAAGTCGAGCGACCGATATAGTCTTCGGGCGCTTTTTCGAGGGTACCTGCAATTCGCTGGTTGACTCTTTTACGCAGCGCGCCTCTTTAATCTACAAGGAGCGGTAGACGCAGTGGCTGATCGAGTCCAGGTTGAAGTTGTGTTCGCGAAACCTGAAAAACAGGTTCTGTTGTCAGTCTCGCTGCCGGAGGGCGCTTCAGTTGCCGATGCCCTGTCCGAAAGCGGGCTCACAGGGCGATTTCCCGAGATAGATTTCGCGCACCTGCAGGCAGGCGTCTGGGGTCATCCGGTGCCGCGCAATCATGTCCTGTCCAATGGCGATCGGGTCGAGGTATATCGCCCAATGCTGCTGGATCCCAAAGAGGCACGGCGGCAACTGGCAAGCCTCGGGCTTACGATGGGAAAAGTCTCGAGTGACTAGAGGCCCGGGTCGAGCTCCTGTTCCTTACGAATTTCGCTGACTCGGTCATCCTGGAAAAATACTGATACCCAGCGCTTCGCCAAGGCAGAGTCGCGGCCAAGCTTGAGGTAGTACACATAGTCCCAGCGGTCCTTGTGAAACGGGTCGTCAACCATTGGGGTACCCAAAAGGAACCGTATCTGATTGCGCGTCATGCCTACCTCGGCCTGATCGAGGTCTTCCTGTTTTATCAGGTTGCCCTGTGCGATATTCGCCCGATAGACGCAGCCGCTCGCCAATGCGAGCGCAATGCACATAAGGAAGATAAGCACTGAATTTCGGTTTGCCATAGAGCCGGACTGCCAACTGCGTCATAATAGGCGCGCATCATACCTTGAAAGAGTTTGTTCATGCAGCAACGACAGGAACTTCGCAAAGCCGGCCTCAAAGTCACTTTGCCCAGACTGAAGATTCTCGAGATTCTCGAGGGTGCCAAGCAGCGCCATCTGAGTGCGGAGGATCTTTATAAGGACTTGCTGCAGGCCGGAGAAGATATCGGCCTTGCCACTGTGTATCGGGTCCTTACGCAGTTTGAGGCGGCGGGCCTCGTGACACGACACAACTTCGAAGGTGGCCATTCGGTATTCGAGCTGGACGACGGCGATCACCACGATCATATGGTCTGCGTCGAAACAGGCGATGTCGTCGAGTTCGTTAGCGAAGAAATCGAGCGATTGCAGCAAGCGATAGCCGAACAGTACGGATTCGAATTGCTGGATCACAGCCTGGTTCTGTACGTCCGGCAAAAGGATCAGGATCCGGACTAGCCGCGTAGCGGTTCAGGCCCGTTTCTTTGGCGCCCCGGCCAGCATTTCGGCGGCATGTGCCAGCGTTTTGCGAGTTATTTCGACACCGCCAAGCATGCGCGCCAGTTCTTCAACACGCTCTTGCTTTTTCAGGGGCTGGACGTTTGTCCGAGTTGATTTGCCGTCGGAGACTTTGCTGACACGCAAATGCTGATTCGCGAGGCTTGCGACTTGCGGCAGGTGAGTAACGCACAGGACCTGACGGCTGGCACCAAGTTCCTGCAACCGCCGGCCAACCATTTCTGCAACGCCGCCACCGACGCCGCTGTCCACCTCATCAAATACCATGGTGGGAATCGTGCTGCCATCACTGCCGATTACCTGGATAGCCAGGCTCATTCGCGAGAGTTCGCCGCCTGATGCAATTTTTGAAAGCGGCTGAGGTGCCTGACCGGGATTGGCGCTGATAAGGAAGTCGATCTGGTCAATGCCCCATGGACGGGCTAAGTCAGCGTCAAGCGTTTTGAATTCGATTTCAAAAACGCCGCCCGGCATGCCCAGGCTTTTCATCGCTTCAGTGACTTCACTCGCAAATAATTTAGCCGCTTTCTTTCGGGATTTCGACAAGGACTTGGCTCGCGTCAAAAACTCGCGCTTCGCAATCTCTACATGTTCTTCAAGTTCGCGTCCGCGCTGTTCCGCGTGGCTTAACTCCTGGAACTCCTTCCGTAGCCTGTCCAGCAGGGCAGGTAGCTCGTCTCCGGCTACGCGGTGCTTGCGCGCAGCCGTTTGCAGGGCATCCAGTCGTTCTTCGACCCAGTCACGACGCTTCGGATCCATATCGATGTTGTCGCTATATCGTCGCAGTGAATCGGCAGCTTCGGCCACCTGTATACCTGCGCTGCGTAGCAGATCGAGGATGGGCTCGAGGCCTGGGTCGTAGTCGAGCAGAGATTCGATAGACCGAATGGCTTCCGCGACGAGGCTGTTTGCATTGCCCGCCTCCGCATCGAATAGGCTTTGCAGTGCGCTCGTGGCGCCTTCAACGAGACGTCCGCTGTTCTGCAGTTTTTGTCGTTCGCCGTGTAGTTCATCGGCCTCGCCGGCCGTCAGTCCAAGCGCATCGAGCTCCTGAATCTGAAAGTCCAACAGATCCAGTCGTGACGCACGATCAGATTCTGCTTCGGTCAGTTCGCGCAGACGCACGGCGAGGGCCTGCCAATCGGCATAACCGGATTCTGTCGCAGCGCGATCATTCTGCAGTCCGGCAAAATGATCGAGTAAATCGCGCTGTATCGAACGATGCCCCAGAGACTGATGAAAATGCTGGCCGTGAATATCGAGCAACTTCTCACCCAGGATCTTGAGCTGAGAGAGTGGTACCGGGTTACCGTTGATAAAAGCGCGCGAACGTCCTTCGGAGCTGATAACGCGGCGAAGAAGACACTCGTCTTCCTGGTCAAGCGCGTGTTCCGCAAGCCAATTCTTCGCGTCGTCCAGTTTCCCGACATCAAACTGAGCTGAAAATTCGGCGCGCTTGGCACCATCACGCAGGAGCTGGGCGCTGCCGCGTTCGCCCAGGACCAGCCCGAGCGCGTCAACCAGGATCGACTTGCCAGCACCGGTTTCCCCGGTTAGTACCGTCATTCCGTCGTCAAATTCAATATCGATGCGGTCGACGATAGCAAAGTTGCGTACCTGTAAATTCATCAACATGTCATGCGCTCCGACCGTCGCCTAGCCACGCTTGCGGTTGTCTCGTCCCCAGAACAACTTGGAGCGAAGTATGCCGTAGAAATCGTAGCTGGGCGGGTGTATCAGCGTGATGCGTTGACTGCTGGCTGAGATAACCAGCTTGTCGACCGGCTTGATGCGTCCCATCGAGCGACCGTCGATCGTAATGGAGGCAGTCGTCGAGTCGCGCTCCAGTAGCGTTACTTCGATGGAACGTTCCGCGGGAATGACCAACGGTCGATCCGTCAATGTATGCGGGCAGACGGGTACGATCACCACCGCGTCAATCTGCGGCGCAATTATCGGCCCGCCACAGCTGAGCGCGTAGGCGGTGGACCCCGTCGGCGTTGCAACAATCAGTCCGTCACCTGAGTGCGTATTTACGAAGATGCCGTCAATCTTTGTTGAAAAATCTACCATGCGCCCCGTTTCGCGACGTTTCAGGACGACGTCGTTTAGCGCAAACGCGATTTTTTCCTTGCCGTTCTTTTTCGTTAGTCGAGCTTCAAGCAGCATGCGCGTATCGCGGCTGAACTCTCCGCGCAAGACCTGATCTACGCTTGAGATCATCTCGTCCGGCGTTACATCGGCGAGGAAGCCCAGGCGGCCCCGATTGATGCCCAGGATCGGCGTTCCGGATTCGCGAGTCAGCCGACTGGCGTGCAGCATCGTGCCGTCACCACCAATCGCGATAACGAGATCCGCGTGCTTGCAGAGATCCGACTCCGGCATCCTGGTGACCGCATCGTCAAGCTTGACGCGGTCAGACGCGAGCACTTTGATGCCGACTTTGATCAGGTGTTCGCTGACCATTCTCATGGGTTCAGCGACCCGTATGTCTTCATGGCGACCAAGAAGCGCGATATTCGGAAATTGGGTATTCATCGTGCGATTGTCGCAAACCCTTGACCGGCCGCCAAGCCGTTGCTAGCGTGTTGTTGCTTACACTATCACAGCTAATTGAATTGGGATTTCTATTGTTTCTAGCGAATGACAGCAGAAGCAACTAAACCGGTACCCAGCGATCGCGAACAGCATCTGCTGCGCGTCCTTATCCAGCGCTACATTAGCGACGGGCAGCCTGTCGGTTCGCGAACGCTTTCCAAAGATTCGGGACTTGACCTCAGTCCCGCTACTATCCGCAACGTTATGTCCGATCTGGAGCAGATGGGCCTCGTCTCGGCGCCGCATACCTCGGCGGGTCGAGTACCAACGCCTCAAGGTTATCGTCTGTTTGTGGACACACTCGTGCGGTATCGGCAGCCTGTCGACAGCGAAATCAAGAAAATCCAGCGCAAGATAAAAGGCGGCTCAGACAATCCGAATACGCTGGTAACCGCTGTGTCGGGATTGTTGTCTGAATTTACTCGAATGGCCGGCATTGTTTCCGTGCCGCGCGCAACGCAAGTAACGCTCCGGCAGATCGAATTTCTGCCGCTCTCCGAGAACAGAATCCTGGCTATTCTGGTCACCAATGATCGAGAGGTTCAGAACCGCATTCTTCACACTGACCGAAACTACAACGCGTCGGAATTACAGCAAGCGCAGAACTACATCAATGAGCAATATGGAGGCTCGGACCTGCACACCGTCCGGGAGCGGCTACTGCAGGATCTTGATGAGACTCGCGACTCGATGAACCGCGCAATGCATGACATCATTTCTGTTGCGCACTCGGCCATGGGCAGTGCCGAGCAACCCGATGACAAATACGCATTGGCGGGTGAAACTAATCTGATGGATTTCGCCGAACTTTCCGATATTGACACGCTGCGGCGGTTATTTGACGGCTTCTCCCGCAAACGTCTGATTCTGGATTTGCTGGACCGAAGCATTAACGCCGACGGCGTGCAGATTTTCATTGGCGAGGAGTCCGGGCTCAGTATCTTCGATAATTGCAGTGTCATCACAGCGCCTTATCACGTTGACGACGATACGATCGGGGTGCTTGGAGTCATCGGCCCGACGCGCATGGCCTATGACCGCGTTGTGCCGATCGTCGACGTTACTGCGCGCCTGCTCGAGTCTGCTCTGAGCCATAACAACTGAGCCTGATCGGCCAATTAATCGCACGACACGCTTGATATTTTCTTCCTCGGCCCCAGATTGCTGCGGTTATTGTTTCGCTGGCCCTGTTGGCTGGTGGTGATGTGCAGAACTGGAGCTTGTAAATGAGTGTTGAACGCCCGGACGAGGCAATTGAAGAGCAAACGACCGTGCCTGAAGCTGAAGAAGCGGCATCGGAGGAGGGCTCTGACCCATTGGCCGAGGCTCAAGCGAAGGCAGACGAGAACTGGGAGCGCTATGTCAGGGCCGTCGCCGAAACAGAAAATGTGCGAAAACGTGCAGCACGGGACGTTGAGAATGCGCGTAAGTTTGCCCTGGAGCGTTTTGGCAAGGAGCTGCTCGCAGTAACCGATGGCCTGGAAATGGCGCTGGCGGCCTCCGAGAATGCCTCTGTCGAGAGCCTTCTCGAGGGCAGTCAGGCGACCCTGAAGTTATTGGCTACGACGATGGAGCGCTTCGGCATTTCTACGCTAGATCCGGAAGGCGAACCCTTCGATCCGGAGTTACATGAGGCGGTCAGCGTACAGGCATCCGACACGGCCGAGCCCGGTAGCGTGCTCGCGGTGATGCAAAAGGGTTATGTGTTGAACGGGCGTTTGCTCAGGCCTGCCATGGTCATCGTGGCAGAGGGCTGAGATCCGCGGCGCGAAAAAGTGCTCGAAAGCGCTTGAAACAGGGGCTGCTGGCCCCACTTTAGAGCCAGTTTAGGCAATTCTTACCGAATTTGGAGTCATAGAAATGGGCAAAGTGATTGGTATCGACCTGGGTACCACAAACTCCTGCGTTGCAGTCATGGAGGGGAATACACCCAAGGTCATTGAAAACAGCGAGGGCGATCGTACGACGCCGTCGATCGTTGCATTCACCAAGGACGATCAGGTACTGGTCGGGCAATCCGCGAAACGGCAGGCTGTCACGAACCCGGAGAACACGCTGTTTGCGATCAAGCGCCTGATCGGGCGCCGCTTCGAAGATGACGTTGTGCAGAGAGACATCAAGATGGTGCCTTACACAATTATGAAAGCCGACAACGGCGATGCCTGGGTAGACGCCAATGGCAAGAAGATGGCGCCACCGGAGATTGCGGCGCGCGTGCTGATGAAAATGAAGAAGACCGCCGAGGATTACCTGGGCGAGGATGTGACTGAAGCCG
Source organism: uncultured Gammaproteobacteria bacterium (assembly GCA_963760395.1). Lineage (GTDB taxonomy): Bacteria > Pseudomonadota > Gammaproteobacteria > Steroidobacterales > Woeseiaceae > UBA1847. The sequence goes on along the minus strand of CAVXCX010000004.1, from coordinate 39,429 downwards.
TGATTACGGTTCCGGCGTACTTCAATGACTCGCAGCGCCAGGCAACCAAGGATGCCGGAAAGATTGCCGGTCTGGAGGTCAAACGCATCATCAACGAGCCGACGGCAGCTGCGCTCGCCTACGGCATGGACAAGAAACGCGGCGACAAGAAGATTGCTGTATTTGACCTCGGTGGCGGAACGTTCGACGTGTCGGTGATCGAAATAGCTGAAGTTGACGGCGAACATCAGTTCGAGGTGCTGGCTACCAACGGAGACACGTTCCTCGGTGGTGAAGACTTCGACATGCGCGTAATCGAATACCTGACGTCAGAATTCGAGCGTGAGACTGGTGTGGATATCAGCGGTGACGCTCGGGCGATGCAGCGCCTCAAAGAGGCAGCAGAGAAGGCGAAGATCGAGCTAAGCACGCAGCAGCAAACCGAGGTTAACCTGCCTTACATCACCGCCGATGCAAGCGGTCCCAAGCACCTCAGCATTAAGCTGACGCGGGCAAAACTGGAGTCGCTGGTCGAAAAGCTGATCGAGCGTACTATCGCGCCTTGCAAGGTTGCGCTGCAGGATGCGGGCCTCAAGGTTAACGAAATCGACGACGTTATCCTGGTCGGTGGTCAGACGCGTATGCCGAAGGTGCAGGAAGAGGTGCAGAACTTTTTTGGCAAGGAACCGCGCCGCGACGTCAACCCGGATGAAGCCGTTGCGCTCGGTGCAGCCATTCAGGGTGGTGTATTGGCAGGCGACGTCAAGGACGTACTGCTGCTGGACGTAACCCCGTTGTCGCTGGGTATCGAGACCCTCGGCGGTGTCATGACCAAGCTGATCGACAAGAATACGACGATTCCCGCCAATGCGGAGCAGGTGTTCTCGACCGCGGATGACCGTCAGACTGCGGTAACGATCCATGTGCTGCAGGGCGAACGCGAGCGAGCTCAGGACAACAAGTCGCTGGGACGTTTCGATCTGGCGGACATTCCGCCTGCACAGCGCGGCATTCCGCAGATCGAGGTAACCTTTGATATCGATGCCAACGGCATATTGAACGTGTCGGCGAAAGACAAGGCGACCGGCAAGAGCCAGACTATCGTGATCAAGGCGTCCAGCGGTCTTTCGGATGATGAGATCCAGAAGATGGTTTCCGATGCGGAGAGCCACGCCGAGGAAGACCGAAAATTCCGCGAGCTGGTCGACGTGCGCAACCAGGCAGATGGCCTGATTCATGCGGCTGAGAAAACCCTGAGCGAACTGGGTGAAAAAGCCTCTGCCGAGGAACGCCAGGCCGTGGAGAATGCGGTTTCGGACCTGAAGAAAGCGCTTGAGGGCGACGACAAGTCTGTCATCGAGACAAAGACCGCAGCATTGGGTGAAGCATCAAGCAGCCTTGCGCAGAAACTGTATGCTGAACAGGCGGCGGATGACGCCGGTGGTGAAGCTGCCGCTTCGGCTGGCGATGACGATGTTGTCGATGCGGAATTTGAAGAAGTGGACAAGGACGACACGTCCAAGTCCTGATTGTCTTACACAGGAAGGAAAAGCGTCGGGCGCTCCTTAGGGGGCGCTCGTGCGATAGGGAAGCATGGCGAAACGAGACTACTATGAGGTCCTAGGGCTCTCAAAATCGGCGACGGCCGACGAGATTAAGAAGGCCTATCGACGCCTCGCCATGAAACATCATCCGGACCGCAACAAGGATGACGACGGATCCGAGGCGCGCTTCAAAGAAGCGAAAGAAGCCTACGAAGTCCTGAAAGATGATGAGAAGCGTGCCGCCTATGATCGATTTGGTCATGACGGGGTCCGCGGCGCGGCCGGTGGGGCTGGCGGATTTGGTGCCGAGGGATTCGGCGACATCTTTGGTGACGTCTTCGGCGACATTTTCGGCGGTGGTCGACGTGGTGCCGGTCCACAGGTTTTTCGGGGTGCGGATCTCGGCTACGAACTCAGGCTTGACCTCGAGAAGGCGGTTGCCGGCGACAACGTAACGATCGATGTGCCGACCCAGGTGTCCTGCGAAACCTGCAATGGCAGCGGCGCCAAGAAAGGCAGCGAACCCGTGCAGTGCTCAACTTGTGGTGGCGTTGGCCAGGTCCGCATGCAGCAGGGTTTCTTTTCTATTCAGCAGACCTGTCCCGCCTGCAAAGGGGCAGGCACTACGATTTCGGATCCCTGCCAGGACTGCCATGGTCGTGGCCGCACTCGCAAAACCCGCACGCTGGCGGTGAAGGTGCCCGCAGGTGTGGACGATGGCGATCGCATACGCCTTTCGGGCGAGGGCGAGGCTGGCCGCAATGGCGGGCCGCCCGGCGACCTGTATGTAGAAATTCGGGTGAATCCGCACAAAATCTTCGAGCGCGATGGCTCGAATCTGTCCTGTGAAGTGCCCGTCAGTATTGCCGCTGCAACATTGGGCGGTGAAGTCGAGCTGCCCACGCTGGATGGAAATGTCGCATTGAAAATTCCCTCCGGTACGCAGTCGGGTAAGGTCTTTCGCCTGCGTGGCAAAGGCGTTCGGACGGTACGTGATGCCCGAGTTGGCGATCTTTTCGCCCAGGTAGCGGTTGAAACGCCGGTTAATCTCACTGCAGAACAGCGTGAGTTGCTCGAAAAATTCGACGAGTCGCTGCAGTCCGGTGGTGAGAAGCACAGTCCGCGCGCCGGGGGCTGGCTGGATACGGTCAAGCGTTTCTTTGAGCGCATTGGCTAACGGCGGAAATAAGATCAGCACTCTCAGCATAGGAATCGCCGGTGCTGGCCGGATGGGTCAGACCATCGAAGCTTGTATAGCCAAGCATAAGGGACTCCGCCTCGTCGGGACCTGGAAGCGTGGTGGCGATCTCGAAGCTGTTGTCAAAGGCGCAGACGTAATTATCGATTTCAGTTTGCCCGAGGGTACAGTGGAGGTGCTCGCGGTGGCCGTCCGGCATAACACACCGCTGGTCTGCGGCGTCAGCGGACTGGACGCCCATCAGATGGCTACCCTGGATCGGGCGGCGAGCGACATTCCCATCGTCTACGATCGCAACATGAGTCTCGGTATCGCCGTATTGGATCGGGTCGTCCGGCAAGCTGCAGCTGCGCTCGGCGCCGATTTCTCGGTCGAGATCTCGGAAACCCATCATGTTCACAAGAAAGATGCACCGTCGGGGACAGCGCTAAAACTGGGCGAGGCGATCGCCGAAGCTCGGGGAGACGCTAACACCGACTTGATCAGTTTCGCCTCGGAAAGGCGCGGGGAAGTGCCCGGAGATCACGAAGTCACATTGTCTTCGGATACTGAGCGCCTGACGTTCGCCCACAGTGTTACTACGCGCCAGGTGTTTGCCGACGGCGCCTTGCGCGCGGCGAGTTGGATCGTTGGCCGGGCGCCGGGTCGTTACAATATGCACGACGTTCTGTTCGGCGGCTGATATCTGCATCGATTAGCAGAAAATATTACGCCTTGGCTATGGCGCAAGCAGTTCGCCTTCAGTAAACTACGCCGGATCGCTGGGCGGTCAGCGAAGTCGCAAGCGGGAGGCCACGTCCTTCCGCTTTTGTGCATCTGCAGAAGACGCATGTCTTCACAAGCCGGGTGAAAGTCACGACAGACACGCTGATCCTCGTGTGGTCCGGTTTTTGTACTTCTGTTGAGGGTCGTTCTTGAGCACGCCTGCGATACTTGCACTTCAGGATGGTAGCGTCTTTCACGGTACCTCCATCGGCGCCGACGGGCGAACGATCGGCGAGGTCGTCTTCAATACATCGATGACGGGCTATCAGGAGATCCTGACTGACCCGTCTTATTGTCGACAGATCGTGACACTAACCTACCCGCACATCGGCAATACCGGCACTAACAGCGCGGATATGGAATCCGAAAAGATCCACGCCTCGGGTCTTATTATCCGCGACAGTACCCTGCTGACTAGCAGCTGGCGGTCGGAAAGGTCGTTCAGTGACTTTCTGAAGCAGGGGAATGCGGTCGCCATTGCGGATATCGACACACGTAGGCTGACACGTCTGATTCGCGAGAAGGGCGCCCAGTCAGGTTGCATAATGACCGGGGACCAGGCGGCCGAGAAGGCGATTGAGCACGCCAGGAAATTTCCGGGTATTGCCGGAATGGACCTCGCCAAATTCGTGACCACCGAGCGAGCGTATCAGTGGTGCCTTGGCTCAACTTTCGGCCGCAAACCGAGGATCATGAGCCGGCGAGTCGCGCCATATCATGTCGTTGCCTATGACTTCGGCATCAAGCGCAATATCCTGCGTCTGTTGTCCGATCTCGACTGCCGTATGACGGTTGTACCCGCAAAGACCTCTGCAGAGGAGGCCATGGCTTTGGCGCCCGATGGCATCTTCCTCTCCAATGGCCCTGGAGATCCTGAGCCCTGCGACTACGCGATTTCCGCGATTCAGGAGTTTCTGGAAAAGGGCATACCGATTTTCGGTATTTGTCTCGGTCATCAGCTTCTGGCTCTTGCTGCGGGTGCCAAGACCGAGAAGATGAAGTTCGGGCACCACGGTGCCAATCACCCGGTTCAGGATCTGGCCAGCGGGCAGGTAATGATTACCAGCCAGAATCATGGTTTTTCGGTCGATGAGTCAACGTTGCCGGCGCATGTCGAGGCGACGCATCGATCACTGTTCGACGGCACGCTGCAAGGCATCGCGTTTACGGATCGGCCTGCATTCAGTTTTCAGGGCCATCCCGAGGCAAGCCCGGGTCCACATGACCTGTTGCCGTTATTCGAGCGCTTCATTAATAGCATGGACGCGAACAAACGCAAGGGCCTGAAGGCCTTGATGAAGAAATGATAAAGTTATTAAAAAGAATAGGTTATTTAATTAACTTAAACCAATTTATTAGACCTGGACTGAATCCTCTGAGCTATGCCGAAACGCACTGACATAGAAAGCGTATTGATCATCGGTGCCGGACCGATCGTCATTGGTCAGGCCTGTGAGTTTGATTATTCAGGTGCCCAGGCCTGTAAGGCCCTGCGTGAGGAGGGTTACCGGGTAATCCTGGTGAACTCCAATCCGGCAACAATTATGACGGACCCGGACATGGCCGATGCTGTGTATATCGAGCCGGTCCACTGGACCGCAGTTGAGCGGATAATCGCTAAAGAACGACCCGACGCGCTGCTGCCGACAATGGGCGGCCAAACCGCACTCAACTGCGCTCTCGACCTTGTGCGCGAAGGCGTGCTTGAAAAGTACAAGGTTGAGTTAATCGCGGCCTCACGCGAAGCGATCGATATGGCGGAGGACCGCGATCTGTTCCGTGTGGCGATGTCGGAAATTGGTCTCGAAGTACCGCGAGCGGAAATCGCCCACTCGCTCGAGGAGGCCATTGAGAAACAGCCAAGTGTAGGTTTTCCGACGATTATTCGGCCGTCATTCACGATGGGCGGCAGCGGCGGTGGTATCGCTTACAACCGTGAGGAATTTGAGAATATCGTCAGTCACGGGCTGGAAATGTCCCCGACCACCGAGGTGCTGCTCGAGGAGTCCGTGATCGGTTGGAAAGAGTTCGAGATGGAGGTTGTCCGGGATCGCAATGACAACTGCATCATCGTTTGCTGCATAGAAAACTTCGACCCCATGGGCGTTCATACCGGCGACTCGATCACGGTGGCCCCGGCACAGACGTTGACTGACAAGGAGTATCAGCGGCTGCGTAATGCGTCGCTCGACGTGCTGCGAAAGATCGGCGTCGAAACGGGCGGTTCCAACGTGCAGTTCGCGATCTGCCCGAAGACGGGTCGTGTTCTGATCATCGAAATGAACCCGCGTGTCTCCCGGTCGTCTGCACTGGCCTCGAAAGCGACAGGATTCCCGATCGCAAAGATCGCCGCCAAACTGGCTATCGGTTACACGCTGGATGAACTGAAAAATGAAATTACAGGCGGCATGACGCCAGCCTCGTTTGAACCTGCTATCGACTACGTTGTCACCAAAATCCCCCGCTTTACGTTTGAGAAATTTCCCGGTGCGAATGATCGGCTGACGACGCAAATGAAATCGGTCGGCGAGGTTATGGCAATCGGACGCAATTTCCAGGAGTCACTGCAGAAAGCGTTGCGGGGTCTCGAGACCGGTATTACCGGTCTCAATGAAGTGGTCGGGCCTATTGCTACCGACGTCGAGCGCGACAGCTTGCGCCATGAGTTGCGGATGCCAGGACCCGAGAGACTGCTGTTCATGGCCGATGCCATGCGTCACGGCTATTCCTGGAGCGACGTGTCTGAGGTTACTGGCGTCGATCCGTGGTTTGTTATTCAACTTGCCGACCTGGTCGATGCGGAAGCCGAAGTACGTGCCGCAGGGCATACCGCACTCGATGCGACGAAAATGCTTGCACTCAAACGCAAGGGATTCTCGGATGCCCGGCTCGCCGAGATTCTGGGCATCGACGAGGCTGCGTTTCGCAAACAACGTCTGGAACTTGGTGTTCGGCCCGTCTACAAGCGCGTCGATACCTGCGCTGCCGAATTCGCAACGACCACCGCTTATCTGTACTCGACTTATGAGGAAGAGTGCGAAGCCGATCCGACGGAAAGGGCCAAGATCATGATTCTCGGCGGCGGGCCGAATCGAATCGGCCAGGGAATCGAGTTTGACTATTGCTGCGTGCATGCTGCACTCGCGCTCAAGGAATCGGGCTACGAGACGATCATGGTGAACTGTAATCCGGAGACCGTATCGACCGACTACGATACGTCCGATCGGCTTTATTTCGAGTCCCTGACGTTTGAGGATGTCATGGAGATCATCGAAAAGGAACGGCCGAAGGGCGTGATAGTCCAATACGGCGGACAGACGCCGCTGAAACTGGCGCGCGCGTTGGAAGCGGCTGGCGCTCCAATTATTGGCACGTCGCCCAATTCGATCGATCTCGCTGAAGACAGGGAGCATTTCCAAAAGCTGGTGGAAGACCTGGGGTTGAGGCAGCCACCCAACTGTACGGCGCGTAGCAAGGCAGAGGCGCTGGAAATGGCACCAGGCGTTGGCTATCCGCTGATAGTAAGGCCTTCGTACGTACTCGGCGGTCGCGCGATGGAGGTGGTCCACAACGATGAAGACCTTGCGGCGTATATGGAAGCGGCGATCAACGTCTCGAACGACAGTCCGGTATTGCTTGACAGGTTCCTCGATCTTGCGACAGAAGTCGATGTCGACTGCATCAGCGATGGCGAGCGTGTGCTGATTGGCGGTGTCATGGAGCATATCGAGCAAGCCGGCGTACACTCGGGCGATTCTGGATGCTCGCTGCCTCCGTTTACGCTGACGGCAGAAATCCAGAAAGAGCTCGAGGAGCAGGTTGTCAAACTTGCGAAAGGGCTCAAGGTACTGGGATTGATGAACACGCAGTTCGCAATCCAGGGAAACGTTGTCTATCTGCTCGAGGTGAATCCGCGAGCTTCGCGTACGGCGCCGTTTGTCTCCAAGGCGACTGGACTGCCGCTCGCGAAGATTGCTGCTAAAGTCATGGTAGGGGAGACTCTGGCGAAACAGGGTTTTGTTGATCAGCGCCTGCCCAAGTATTTTTCAGTCAAAGAGTCGGTCTTCCCGTTTATCAAGTTTCCAGGCAGCGATCCAATTCTCGGTCCGGAAATGAAGTCGACCGGCGAGGTCATGGGGGTTGGCAGGACATTTGGTGAGGCCTATGCCAAAGCGCAGCTTGCCTCCGGCGTGATTCTGCCGCGCCAGGGAACGGCGCTGCTTAGCGTGCGTGAGCGCGATAAGGAAAATGCGATCGAGCTTGGCAAGCTACTGCATGACATGGGATTCGATATTGTTGCGACGCACGGCACGGCAAAGTGCCTCGCGAAGGCTGGGGTATCATGCCGGCGCGCAAACAAGGTCCGAGAGGGGCGTCCGCATATTGTAGATATGATCAAGAACGGTGAAATTGATTTGATCGTGAACACGACAGAAGGAAAGCAGGCAATTAACGAGTCTGTGTCAATTCGTGCCGAGGCTGTGCGTAAAGGCGTGACGTACTATACGACGCTCGGGGCGGCGATTGCGACGTGTCGCGCGATCGAACATCTGGATGACGGCGACGTCAATCGACTTCAGGATTTGCACAACGAGGTGGTGGCATGAGTAAGGTGCCGATGACAGTTCGCGGGCATGAACTTATGCTTGAAGAACTCAAGCGACTTAAAGGTAATGATCGTCCTGCAGTGATCAAGGCCATTGCCGAAGCACGTGCGCACGGCGACCTTAAGGAAAATGCTGAGTACCATGCCGCGAAGGAGCAGCAGGGATTCATAGAGGGTCGCATTAAGGAAATCGAAGGTAAGTTGTCGCACGTGCACGTTATTGACGTGACGGCGATCGATGCACGCGGCAAGATTGTATTTGGTTCAACTGTCGAATTGATGGACGAAGATATCGGTAAGGAAATTACCTACAAGATCGTCGGCGAAGACGAAGCCGACATCAAGAATGGCATGTTGTCGTTTACGTCACCGATCGCGCGAGCCTTGATTAGCAAGAACGAAGGTGACGTCGTCGAGTTCCAGGCGCCCGATGGATTGAAGACCTACGAGGTGCTCGAAGTCCGCTACGAGTAGGCGAACGGCGTCGTTCTACCGCGACGGTAGCCGTATTCTCTTTTCGAGCTTCTTGTTCAGGTTGGGTCGGTATAGCAGAGCCACATTGCCTATTCGCTGTATCAAATTGGCAGCACTGTCGGAGCACAACGTTTCAATGATTTCATCCCGTGCTGCTCGATCGCCAACACGAACCCTCACCTTAATAAGTTCGTGGTGCTTGAGCGTAGACTCGAACTCGGCGAGCACCGAGTCACTCAGGCCTGAATCGCCCACAGTGACGACGGGTTTCAGCGCATGGCCGAGGCCGCGCAGGTGTTTCTTCTGGGATTCGTTCAATGTCATGGGCGCGCAGTGTACCAGCGCGTCGATCAGGAATCCCGTGACATTCGGTGCTCGCCCATGAGTGGTCCGCGGCGCAGTGGCGGCAGCTGGTACGAACGCCAGCAGCGCGATCCCTACGTGAAGCAGGCACGCAAGGATGGCTGGCGGTCTCGCGCTGTCTATAAGCTAGAGCAAATCGATCAGAAAGAGCGCTTGCTGCGTCCGGATATGGTCTGTGTTGATCTCGGGTCCGCCCCAGGGAGCTGGAGTCAGTACGTCACCAGGACGCTAAAGGGACGGGCGCGCATCGTGGCTATAGACCTGCTGGCGATGGACGCTTTGCCCGACGTCGAGTTTCTGCAGGGCGATTTTCAGGATGAGGCCGTACTTGCTCGTTTGCTGGAGACCATCGGGGATGGGGGCGTCGACCTTGTAATGAGCGATTTGGCCCCCAATATCAGCGGGACTAAAGCGGTCGACCAGCCCAAATCCATGTACCTCGTTGAACTGGCGCTCGATATGGCGCGTCGCGTGTTAAAGCGCGGTGGAAATTTTGTCTGCAAGGTGTTTCAGGGCGAGGGTTTCGATGCTCTCGTTGTGGATGCCAGAAGCTCCTTTGAACGCGTCCGGGTCATGAAACCAAAGGCCTCCCGGCCCGGTAGTCGTGAGGTTTACTTGGTAGCGAGGAACTACCGATTGTAGTAGTGTCAAAAGAGTACTGGACTGACGATGCCGCTCTGGTCCGGGCGCCCCACTTGTACGGAATCCTAATGTGAATGATTTAACAAAAAACATACTGGTCTTTATTGTCATCATCGTCGTGCTTTTGTCGGTGGTGCAGGGCCTTTCGGGTGTCAGCGGCGGACAGCCGCAGGAGAAAAGTTACTCAGAATTCCTGACGCAGGTGCGCTCCGGGCAGGTATCGATTGCCGTTATTGACGACGATCAGATCCGTTTCGGCAAAGGCGAACCGCTGCAGTTCTATACGGTGAGTCCCGAGACAGACAACAACACGTTGATCGGCCTGCTCGATAAGAACGGTGTGGATTTCACGGGTGCCAAAAAGAAACAACAAAGCCTGATCAGCAGTCTGTTAATCAGCTCGTTCCCGATACTGCTTTTGATTGGCGTCTGGATCTATTTCATGCGTCAGATGCAGGGCGGCGGCGGCGGCCGAGGCGCCATGTCGTTTGGTAAAAGTAAGGCGCGCCTCCTTGGTGAGGACCAGGTGGGTGTCACATTCGCCGATGTGGCGGGTGTTGAAGAAGCAAAGGCCGAAGTATCGGAGATCGTCGAGTTTTTGAAAGATCCGAGCAAGTTCCAGCGCCTAGGTGGAAAAATACCCAAAGGCGTACTGATGGTAGGTTCGCCCGGTACCGGTAAGACGCTGCTCGCGAGAGCCATTGCGGGTGAAGCCAAAGTGCCTTTCTTTACGATTTCAGGTTCCGATTTTGTTGAGATGTTTGTGGGCGTCGGTGCCTCTCGCGTACGCGACATGTTTGAGCAGGCCAAGAAGCAGGCGCCGTGCATTATCTTCATTGATGAGCTTGACGCGGTTGGCCGTCATCGTGGCGCCGGGCTCGGCGGCGGGCACGATGAGCGTGAGCAGACGCTCAATCAGATGCTTGTCGAGATGGACGGCTTCGAAGGTAACGAGGGCGTTATTGTCATCGCTGCAACCAACCGTCCGGACGTACTGGATCCGGCATTGCTGCGTCCTGGTCGATTCGATCGCCAGGTCGTCGTTCCGCTCCCTGACGTTCGCGGCCGAGAGCTAATCCTCAAGGTTCACATGCGCAAAGTGCCGCTGGATGAGGATGTGCGACCGGGCATTATCGCGCGCGGGACGCCCGGATTCTCCGGCGCTGACCTCGCCAACCTCGTCAATGAAGCAGCCTTGTTTGCAGCGCGCTCCAACAAGCGCGTCGTCAGCATGGACGAATTCGAGAAAGCGAAAGACAAGATCATGATGGGTGCCGAGCGTCGTTCGATGGTTATGAGCGAGAAAGAAAAGCTCAACACCGCGTACCACGAAGCCGGACACGCTATCGTCGGTTATCTCGTCCCCGAGCATGATCCCGTATACAAGGTCACGATTATTCCTCGGGGCCGTGCGCTTGGCGTCACTATGTATCTGCCGGAAGAGGACCGTTACAGCATGTCACGGCAGCAGCTCGAGAGCAGTATCTCGAGCCTGTTTGGCGGCCGCATTGCCGAAGAGATGATTAACGGTGTCGGAGGTGTTACCACGGGTGCATCCAACGATATCGAACGTGCTACCGAAATCGCACGCAACATGGTCACCAAGTGGGGCCTTTCAGAGCGCCTCGGGCCGCTGACCTACAGCGAAGACGATGGCGAGGTCTTCCTGGGTCGTTCGGTTACGCAGCACAAACAGGTATCTGATGATACGGCGCACGCGATTGACGAAGAGGTGCGGCGGATTATTGATAGCAACTATGAACGCTCCAAGACGATGCTCACAGAAAATATCGATAAGCTGCACGCCATGGCAAACGCGCTCGTCAAATACGAGACGATTGGTGAAGATCAGATCAAGGACATCATGGAAGGCCGAGAGCCGCAGCCGCCGGCAGACTGGGATGATTCAATCGATCCAAGCGGCCCTGATGACGACGGTTCGGCAACTGCAGAATCGGACTCCAAGGGCACCATTGGCGGTCCGGCAAGCGAGCATTAGTCCCGAGATTCGGATATGAACGGTCGCCTTTGAGCGATTGCTGTTTCCAGAATACGACGAATATGTTGCGCCTAGGCTCACTCAAAATTCCGGCGCCCACAGTCATGGGCATACTCAATGTTACGCCCGATTCGTTCTCCGACGGAGGCCGCTTCATAAATCCCAATATTGCGCTGCGGCAGGCCATGACGATGGTGGAAGAGGGCGCATCTATCATTGACATTGGCGGCGAATCGACGCGACCGGGCGCAGCAAGCACTAGCGAGCAGCAAGAACTGGACCGCGTCATACCGGTCATTGAATCCGTGAGTTCGGTAGCGGATGTTCTGATATCCATAGATACCAGCAAGCCTCTTGTTATGCGTGAGGCGGTTGCCGCCGGAGCATCGATCATCAATGATGTCGCCGCTCTTCAGGTTGATGGCGCGATGGCAGCAGCCGCAGAACTCAAGGTGCCGGTTTGCCTGATGCATATGCGTGGCGAGCCCAGAAGCATGCAGGAAGACCCGCAATACGACGATGTCGTCGCCGAGGTGGCGGCATTTCTGGCCGAGCGCGTCGATGCTTGTGTTGCCGCTGGGCTCGATCAGGATCTCATAATTGTGGACCCAGGCTTTGGTTTTGGAAAAACCCACGCCCATAATGTCGAGTTGCTCGCGAATCTGCGACAATTGCGAGTGCGGGATCGGCCGCTGCTCGCCGGTATTTCCAGAAAATCGACGCTCGGTGTACTGACCGGTCGGGAAATCGACGAACGCATGCCGGCAAGTGTTGCGGCAGCGGTAGTCGCGGTAATGAACGGTGCAGACATCATCCGGGCGCATGACGTCAAGGCCACAGTCGACGCGGTCAAGGTCGCGCGAGCAGTACTTGAAACAGGCGAACAGCAATGAGTAAACAATACTTTGGCACTGATGGTGTGCGTGGCACCGTAGGCAATGACCCGATGACAGCGGATTTCGCGATGCGACTCGCGAGCGCCGCCGCGCAGGTGCTGGTGCCTACCGGTGGTACGGTGGTCATCGGGAAAGACACGCGACTGTCGGGTTACATGTTTGAATCTGCGCTCGAGGCTGGCTTTGTCGCGGCGGGCGCCGATGTCCTGCTACTCGGGCCATTACCGACCCCTGGCATTGCCCACCTGACCCAGGAGTTCAATGCAAATCTCGGTGTGGTCATAAGCGCGTCGCACAACCCGTTTTTCGACAATGGCATCAAGTTTTTTGACAGCACCGGTTCCAAACTGACCGACGCGATCGAGCTGGAGATCGAGGAACGCCTCAAGGATCGCGCCATAACGCTGGAATCGCAGGCTCTGGGCAGGGCGAAGCGCATCGACACGGCAAGGGTTCGCTATCAGGATTTCTGTGCTGCCAGTATGCCCACGGGAGTCGATCTCGAAGGGCTGAAAGTGGTATTTGACGGCGCCAATGGTGCCGGCTACAAGGTTGGTCCGCGCGCCCTGGCTGCGCTCGGCGCCGAGGTTATTCCGATTGGCTGTTCCCCGAACGGTCGAAATATTAATGATGGTTGTGGCTCAATGGAGCCGAAACTCTTGAAACTGACGGTGCCGGCCGTGCAGGCTCACGTCGGCGTTGCGCTGGATGGCGACGGAGATCGCCTTGTCATGATCGACGAGCTCGGTAACCTGATTGACGGTGACCAGCTGTTGTACATCCTGGCGACGTCGCGGAAGAACAAGGGTGAGTTGACGGGCCCCGTGGTCGGGACGGTTATGAGTAACCTGGGTCTTGAGCACGCGCTGGAAGCGCAGGCAATCGAGTTTCGTCGTGCCAGTGTCGGCGATCGTTACGTCCTTGAGGCGCTGCGAGAATGCGGCGGGATTCTCGGCGGTGAGACCTCAGGCCATATGCTGGTGCTTGATAAGACGACGACCGGCGATGGCCTGATTTGTGCGCTGCAAATTCTCGCCATCATGCAGGAAACCGGCAAACCGCTGTCGGAGCTCGCAGCTGGCATGTCCAAGTACCCGCAGACCATGGTAAACGTGCGTACAGCACGACGAATAGATCCCGGACAATCATCCGAAGTACAGAAAGCCGTCGAGCTGGCGGAGAGCGAGCTGGCCGACAAGGGCCGGGTTGTGTTGCGCGCATCGGGCACAGAGCCCGTTATTCGGGTTATGGTCGAGGGCGAAGACGAGCAGCAGGTGCTGGCTCTCGCCAACCGCCTGGCGTCGGTTGTCGCTGAAGTGGCGGCCTGATTTACTCGGTTTGCGCGTTGATTTGCCGGGTAAGCCCCGGTATCCTTGCGCGCCTTTTGAGCCTACGGACTAACTGACATGCGCGAATTCCTGGTTGCAGGCAACTGGAAGATGAACGGCAGCAACGAGGCCAACAAGACGTTGCTCGCGGGCATCGTCGCTGGCGTACCTAAAGGGCCGGGGTTTCGACTGCTGGTGTGCCCGCCCTACCCGTATCTTTCGAGTGCGGCCGCACAGGTTGCCGGTTCTGCGGTGAGTGTCGGTGCGCAAAATGTCTCTGAACACGAGTCTGGCGCGTTCACCGGAGAGGTGGCGCCCGCAATGCTCAAGGACGTCGGCTGCGAGTACGCGATTGTCGGACATTCGGAGCGACGCGCGATTTACGGTGAGTCGAGCTTCCAGGTGGCGGCAAAATTTCAGGCGGCTCAGGCCGCGGGCATTGACGCCGATCTTGTGCGTTGGTGAGACGCTCGAGGAGCGTGAGGCAGGTTCGACGGAGAGCGTTGTCGGCTATCAGCTCGGGGCGGTGCTGGATGCTGCCGGTATCGGCGCATTCGCCAACGCGGTCGTGGCCTACGAGCCCGTCTGGGCCATCGGCACCGGCAAGACAGCGTCGCCGGAGCAGGCTCAGGACGTGCATCGCTACATACGAACGATGCTTGCCGCGCAGAATGCCAGTGTGGCTGAACAACTGCAGCTCTTGTACGGTGGCAGTATGAAAGGGGAAAATGCGGCCGGGCTCTTGTCTATGCCGGATATTGATGGTGGCCTGATAGGAGGCGCATCATTGAAAGCGGACGATTTTCTGGCCATCGCCAGTGCGGCGGCCCAGTGTGCACGGAACGATTGAGGATTAAATGGATACTCTACAAAAAACGGTTTTGATCGCGCATACGCTGATCGCGCTTCTAATTATTGTGCTGGTATTGCTGCAGCGCGGTAAGGGCGCTGATGCGGGCGCGGCATTTGGTGCCGGAGCTTCGGGCACCGTTTTCGGGGCGCGCGGCTCCAGCAGTTTCTTTTCGCGGGCCACGGCGGTCTGCGCGACGGCGTTTTTCGTTAGCAGCCTTACGCTTGCGTACCTCAGCAGCCAGGGTTCGGCAACGCCGACGAGCTTGCTTGAAGATGCTCCGGTTGATCGAGGCAGGGGCTGACGAGGTCCCCGAGCTAAGTGACGAGATGCCGGTTTCCGACATGCCGTCGCTTGAGCCGACCGACGACAACGTCGAGCTGCCGAGGCTCGAAGAACCTTCGGCAGAACCTGAACAGGATTAATCGATCGACATCGCTCTGGTGGTGGAATTGGTAGACACGCTGTCTTGAGGGGGCAGTGGCGCAAGCCGTGCGAGTTCGAGTCTCGCCCAGAGCACCATTTTCTGACCGGCCTGTTGTTTCGCCTGAAACAGCAGGCCGGCCTTTTTCAGGGTTCTGACGAGCCGGCCGGACTGAATTCGTAACAATCCTGATATGGGCTGTATTCCTGCCTCGGGACACTGATACAATCGCGCCCTGATTCCTGCGCGATATCAGCCGCCGGACAAGCGGAAAAAAATGCTACAAGAATACGTTCCTATCCTGATCTTTCTCGGCATTGCAGCCGGCCTCGGCCTCGTATTGCTGGGTCTTGGTTTTCTCATTGGTCAGGGCACCAAAGACGAGCAAAAACTCTCGCCATACGAATGCGGATTCGAGGCTTTTGACGACTCGCGCATGAAGTTCGACGTCCGCTATTACCTTGTAGCCATTCTCTTCATTATTTTCGATCTGGAGATCGCGTTCCTGTTTCCATGGGCTGTGTCACTCGACACGGTCGGAAAATTCGGCCTGCTGTCGATGGCATTGTTTCTTGCCATCCTGGTCGTGGGGTTCATTTACGAGTGGAAGAAAGGGGCGCTCGAGTGGGACTAGCTGAAACAGCTCCCTCGACCGAGCCCGCGGCCGATCCTGAGGCGGCTGGCGGCAGCTTGCAGGAAAAGGGCTTTGTCGTTACCAGCGTAGATGCAGTCATGAACTGGGCACGCACCGGTTCATTGTGGCCAATGACGTTTGGACTCGCCTGCTGCGCTGTTGAAATGATGCAGGCGGGGGCAGCTCGATACGATCTCGATCGCTTCGGCATTATATTTCGGCCCAGTCCGCGGCAGTCCGATTGCATGATCGTTGCCGGGACCTTGACCAACAAGATGGCGCCACCGCTTCGCAAGGTATATGACCAGATGCCGGAGCCCCGCTGGGTAGTGTCCATGGGGTCTTGTGCAAATGGCGGAGGCTACTACCACTACTCATATTCCGTCGTGCGTGGTTGTGACCGAATTGTTCCCGTCGATGTTTATGTTCCCGGCTGTCCCCCGACCGCCGAGGCCCTGATTTACGGCCTGATTCAGTTGCAGAACAAGATTCGCCGCACGAGCACCATAGCCAGGTAATCCTCAAATAAAAATTAAATGGAATGAGTGAGCGTTTAGAGACATTGGCGAGCAGGTTAGACGGGCGCTTTGGCGAGAAGCTTGTGCGCGTGCCGTCAATCTGTGGTGAGTTGACTTACGAGGCCAGCAAAGACGACCTCATCGAGGTTGCCACGGCCTTGCGTAACGAAGCAGATTTCGGTTTCGAAATGCTGATGGATGTTTGCGGTGTCGACTACCTGAACTATGGCAGCGATGAATGGAAAACCAACGACGCTACTGATTCCGGTTACAGTCGCGGTGTAGAGCGCGATCCGGTCATTCTTGATGAGGCTGACGAGTTCGATCCGCGTCGTTTTGCCGTCGTTTATCATTTGCTGTCATTGCAGCACAATTTTCGGCTTCGACTGCGCGTGTTCACGGGCACCAACAATCCGCCTGTTATCAAGTCGGTTGTCGATATCTGGAATGGTGCGAACTGGTTTGAGCGCGAGGTGTTTGATCTTTTCGGCGTGCTGTTCGAAGGACATCCGGACCTGCGACGCATCCTTACTGACTATGGTTTCGTCGGCTATCCGTTTCGCAAGGACTTCCCGCTTAGCGGCAACGTCGAAGTGAGCTACGACGCCGAAGAAGGGCGCGTTGTCTACAAGCCCGTTAGCATCGAGCCGCGCACGCTCGTACCCCGGGTGATTCGCGACGACAACCGCTACTCTGCCGAGCTCAAGGATGTGGACGATGGCTGAGATTCAAAGCTACACGATGAACTTCGGTCCTCAGCACCCGGCGGCGCACGGTGTCTTGCGGCTGGTACTGGAAATCGAGGGCGAAGTTATTCAGAAGGCGGATCCTCACGTCGGGCTGTTGCACCGAGGTACGGAAAAGCTGGTCGAAAGCAAACCGTACAACCAGAGCATCGGTTACATGGATCGTCTCGACTACGTGTCGATGATGAGTAACGAGCATGCGTACGTGATGGCGATCGAGAAGTTGCTCGGCGTTACCGTGCCGTTGCGCGCACAGTACATTCGCGTCATGTTCGACGAGATAACACGGATCCTGAATCATCTCATGTGGCTGGGTGCGCATGGCCTCGATATCGGCGCCATGACAATGTTCCTCTATTGCTTTCGTGAGCGCGAAGATCTCATGGACTGCTACGAGGCGGTGTCTGGTACACGCATGCATGCGACTTACTACCGTCCGGGCGGGGTCTACAGGGACCTGCCGGAGTCGATGCCTAAGTACCAGGAGTCGAAATTCCGCAGCCAGAAAGAACTCGACCGCATGAATGCGAATCGTGAAGGCTCGTTACTCGATTTTATCGAGTCGTTTACGGATCGTTTTCCGGCTTGCGTTGATGAGTACGAGACTTTGTTGACTGACAACCGAATCTGGAAGCAGCGCACGGTGAATATTGCTGTTGTCTCGCCAGAACGTGCGATGCAGCTGGGTTTTTCCGGACCTATGTTGCGCGGTTCAGGGGTCGAATGGGATTTGCGCAGGAAACAGCCCTACGAAGTCTATGACAAGATGGATTTTGATATTCCGGTCGGTGTGAACGGCGACTGTTACGACCGCTATCTCGTGCGTGTAGAGGAGTTGCGTCAGTCGAACCGCATCATTCGTCAGTGCGTCGAATGGCTGCGCAATAATCCCGGGCCTGTCATTGTCGATGACAGCAAGGTCGCACCACCGACGCGAGTTGAGATGAAAGATGACATGGAGTCATTGATACATCACTTCAAGCTTTTCACAGAGGGCTACTGTGTACCGCCCGGCGAGGCTTATGCCGCTGTCGAACATCCGAAGGGCGAGTTCGGTGTCTACATTGTTTCCGACGGGGCCAACAAGCCCTATCGCGTAAAGATTCGTGCCGCCGGTTTCGCACACCTTTCGGCGATGTCTGAAATGGTTGAGGGCCATATGCTGGCCGACGTTGTAGCCGTGATCGGTACGCAGGACATTGTTTTTGGTGAGGTAGATCGATGAGCTACGTCCTTTCCGATCACGTCAGGGAAGAAATTGAACACTGGAAGTCTCGCTTCCCTGAGGGCAGGCAGCGTTCCGCAGTGCTGAGTGCACTGCATGCGGTGCAGCATGAGAATCATGGCTACATTACGGCAGAGCAGATGAACGCGGTAGCTGACTACCTCGAGTTACCGACGATTCAGGTTTACGAAGTTGCCACGTTCTACTCCATGTTTCAGACAAAAGAAGTAGGTCGTAACGAAGTGGCTATCTGCACAAACGTGTCCTGCATGCTGCGCGGTGCCGAGGGCATTGTGGATCATGTGGAGAACAAGCTCGGTATCAGGCTGGGTGAGAGCACGGACGACGGCCGCATCTTCCTGAAAAAGGAAGAAGAGTGTGTGGCTGCCTGTTGCGGGGCGCCCGTCATGATGGTCAACCACAAGTACTTTGAGAACCTGAGCAAAGAGCAGGTTGACGAAGTTCTGGATGGGCTCGAGTAATGGCGTACGAACAGAACCTTGTCTGCTTTAACACGCTGGGCGCGGATGAGTCGTGGACAATCGCGACCTATGAAAAACATGATGGCTATCAGTCGTGGCGTCGCATACTTGCCGGTGAGCTTTCGCCCGCGCAGGTTATTGACGAGGTCAAGGCTTCTGGACTGCGCGGCCGAGGCGGCGCCGGCTTCCCGACGGGATTGAAGTGGAGCTTCATGCCTCGCGACGCCGATGTACAGAAATACCTTGTGTGTAACTCAGATGAAAGTGAGCCTGGAACCTGTCACGACCGCGACGTACTTCGTTACAATCCCCACGCGCTGGTTGAGGGTATGGCAATCGCGGCTTACGCCATGGGTGCGACCGTCGCTTACAACTACATTCGAGGCGAGTTCCTCGATGAGCCGGTGCCGCGCTTCGAAGCTGCCGTTAAGGAAGCCTATGACGCCGGTCTGTTGGGTAAGAATATCCAGGGATCGGGCATCGACTTCGACCTGCACACGTTCGTCGGTGCGGGCGCCTATATCTGTGGTGAGGAAACCGCTTTACTCGAATCGCTCGAAGGCAAACAGGGGCGGCCAAGGTTCAAACCGCCATTTCCCGCCAATTTCGGCCTGTATGGCAAGCCAACCACGATCAACAACACGCAAAGTCTCGCCAGTGTTCCGGCAATTATACGCAACGGCGCCGCGTGGTTCGCCGGGCTTGGGCCGGAGGGCTCTGGCGGTACAGCGCTATTTTCGGTTTCGGGACACGTTGAGAAGCCGGGTAACTATGAGTTACCGATGGGCATACCGTTCAAAGCGCTACTGAATGATATCTGCGGCGGCATGCTGGGTGGCCGCAAGCTCAAGGCGGTAATTCCGGGTGGTTCGTCCTGCAAAGTACTGCCGGCCGAGATCATCATGGACTGCACTATGGACTATAACTCGCTGCAACAGGCGGGCTCGTCGTTCGGCACCGGGGCGGTAATGGTCATGGACGAGACTACGTGCATGGTGAAAGTGCTGCGCAGGATTTCGCAGTTCTACATGGCAGAATCGTGTGGCCAGTGCACGCCTTGCCGTGAGGGAACCGGCTGGCTATATCGCATGCTGACGCGAATTCTTGAAGGCCATGGCGAGGAGGCGGATCTCGCGAAGCTTGTTGATGTGGCAAACAAGATCGAAGGCCACACGATTTGCGCGCTTGGCGATGCCGCTGCCTGGCCGGTACAGAGTTTCTTGAATCACTATCACCACGAGTTCGAATACATGGTGCGCAATAACGGGCGCAGCATTGTCGATAGTACGACTGAGGCCGCTGCGTAATTATCATGAGCGACGATATCCTGAACATCGAGGTGGACGGCAAGCCAGTCGAGGCGCGCAGAGGGCAGATGATCATCGAGGTCACGGATGCGATCGGCGCTTATGTGCCACGTTTCTGTTATCACGAAAAGCTCAGCATCGCGGCGAACTGTCGTATGTGTCTTATCGAAGTCGAGAAGGCGCCAAAACCGATTCCGGCCTGTGCGACGCCGGTTGCCGATGGCATGAAGATCTTTACGAAGTCGCCGAAAGCGATTGCTGCACAAAAAGCAACCATGGAATTCCTGCTTATTAATCATCCACTCGATTGCCCGATTTGCGATCAGGGCGGAGAGTGCGAGTTGCAGGACCTGGCAATCGGCTACGGCCGCGATGTTTCGCGTTATAACGACCGAAAACGTGTAGTCAAAGACAAGGACATTGGCCCGCTCGTATCAACAGATATGACGCGCTGTATTCACTGCACGCGCTGCGTCCGTTTTGGCGAGGAAATCAGCGGTAAGCCGCAACTGGGTACGGTAGGGCGCGGAGAGAATGTCGAGATCAGCACCTATGTCGAGCAAAGTGTCGATCATGAGATGTCCGCGAACATCATTGATCTTTGTCCGGTTGGTGCTCTGAACAACAAGCCGTATCGGTACAGCGCCCGTTCCTGGGAGATGGTACAGCGTGCAACCGTATCACCACACGATTGTGTCGGCTCAAACATGTATGCGCACGTGCTGCGCGGCACGGTTAAGCGAGTGGTGCCGCGCGTCAACGAGGCGATTAACGAGACCTGGTTGTCGGATCGGGATCGCTTCAGCTACGAGGCGATATACAGCGAGCAACGACTGACGTCGCCGCGCGTCAAGGAAAACGGTGTCTGGCGCGATATTGATTGGGAAGATGCGCTGGCGGTGGCTGCCGATGTGTTGAAGCAAGCTGATGCCGAGAAGATCGGTCTCATAGCAACACCGGCGATCACCGTGGAAGAAGGTCATCTGCTTGCACAGCTCGCCGATCATCTAGGTACCGCCAATATTGATCATCGGGTTAACCGCCGTGACATTTCGGATCAGGATGACGATCCCATGTACCCGTCGCTGGGGTGCACGATCGCTGAGATCGAGGCGCAGCCGGCGATACTGATTGTTGGTTCGAATATCCGTGCCGAAGCGCCGATAATTGCGCACCGAGTGCGAAAAGCGGCGCTTGCGGGTGCGGAGATCAGTTTCGTTAACAACGCCGAATACGAGTACTTCTTCGACGTGGCCAATTACCTCTCGGGCGAAGGGCTCGTGCAATCGCTGGCCGGGATTGCGGTTGCTGCGGCAGCTGGCAAGCCGTTGCCCGATACCGTCGCCGCCGTTTGCGAGGGCGTTACTCCCAGCGAACAACAACAGGCTATTGCGCGTTCCATTGCCGAAGCGGACGGCGGCCTCATACTCCTGGGGACCATTGCGGGGCGGCATGCAGCCTATACGGCAGTGCGTGCCCTGGCTTCGTGCGTCGCCGAGCTGACGGGCGCCAGGATTGGCGGCATTTCGGAGGGGCCGAACGCAGCCGGCGCATGTCTCGCTGGCGTCGTGCCGCATCGCACCCAGGGTGGCGAGAACCGCGAGTCGGTCGGTCTCGGTGTCGATGCCATGTTGTCGAGCAGCATGGACGCCGTCGTTTTGGTCAACGTGGAGCCAGAGGCGGACATTCACTCATCGGCCAATGCGGTCGAGAAGCTTTCCCGCCAGCAATATGTTGTGGCGCTCACGCCGTTCGTTTCGGACGGTTTGCTGGAATCTGCCGACCTGTTGCTGCCAACCGGCACGTTTGCAGAGACGTCGGGGACCTATGTGAACATCGAGGGAACCTGGCAGAGTTTCTCGGGTGTCGCGAGCCCGGTCGGTGAAAGCCGTCCCACCTGGAAAGTACTGCGCGTGCTTGCGAACCTGGTGGATGCGCCGGGCTTTGAGTATGTGACCAGTGAAGACGTTCGCGATGAATTTGTTGAGCAGCTCGGTGACGTTTCAAGCAGTGACGCCTACGAAGGCACCGTAAAGATTGCAAAGCCGAACGGCCAGGACGCTCCGGACGACGAGATCGACGTGCCTCTTTATTCCGTAGACGCCATGGTTCGAAGAGCCTTCGCATTGCAGCAGACCGACGAAGCTCGTCGTGCTGCCGACAATGGTGATGCCTGATGTCTAAGTTGATGCCGCAATTTATGGTCGATTTCTTCGACTGGTGCGTGGCGGTATTTTCTTCGTTGCCCGATGTGGTTCAGTACCTGACGACAACGACCTTCAAGATTTTGCTCGTCATGATCTGCATTATTCTGATCGTCGCATTCTCGACCTACTTTGAACGCAAGGTCATCGGTAGCATGCAGTCGCGCGTTGGCCCAAATCGGGTCGGGCCCATGGGTCTGCTACAGCCGTTCGCTGACGTCATCAAACTGCTCATCAAGGAAGTCATCGTTCCATCGAAGTCGAGTCGATTCCTGTTCGTGATAGCCCCGTTGCTGTCGCTAACGCCGGCGCTGGCGACCTGGGCGGTTATCCCATTGAACGGCAGCTTTGTCATTGCGGATATTAATGCCGGCCTGTTGTATGTTCTCGCGCTGACGTCGGTCGGCGTCTACGGCGTTATTCTCGCGGGTTGGGCGACGAACTCGAAGTACGCGTTACTCGGCGCGATGCGTTCGGCCGCGCAGATCGTGGCCTATGAAATTGCCATGGGGTTTGCGCTGGTCGGTGTCTTGATGGCTTCAGGCAGCCTCAATCTTGGTGACATAGTCAACGCGCAGGCCGGCGGAGTCAGTCAGTGGTTCCTGTGGCCGTTGTTGCCGCTGTTTGTCGTCTACTGGATTTCGGGAGTGGCCGAAACCAATCGTGCGCCCTTTGACGTGGCCGAGGGTGAATCCGAGATCGTCGCCGGTTTCCATGTCGAGTATTCGGGTGTTGCTTTTGCCGTGTTCTTTCTCGCGGAATACGCCAACATGGTGTTGATCTCGACCCTGACGGCGATTTTCTTTTTCGGCGGTTGGGCATCACCGTTTGAAGGCTGGACCTTCCTGAATTCAACACCGTGGCTGGCCTGGCTTGCTGCCGGCGGGCTGCATTGGCTGTTTATCAAAATGTGTTTCTTCATGTACGTCTTTTTCTGGTTGCGTGCGACGTTCCCACGCTATCGTTACGACCAGATCATGCGCCTCGGATGGAAAGTATTTATTCCAGTAACGATCGTGTGGATTGCGGTTGAAGGCGCGATGGCCTGGTTCCAGGTTGGTCCCTGGGCGGCATAGAGCGAATAGGGCGATAAGACTATGAGTCGAGCAATAAGCTACATCAAGACCTTCGCTCTCTGGGAGCTGCTGATGGGTCTCTCCGTGACGCTGCGAAATTTCTTTCGCAAGAGCGTTACGCTGGAGTACCCGGAAGAAAAGACGCCGCAGTCGCAGCGCTTTCGCGGCCTGCATGCGCTACGACGCTATCCAAATGGCGAAGAGCGCTGCATCGCCTGCAAGTTGTGCGAGGCCGTCTGCCCGGCTTTGGCGATTACTATCGAGTCCGAGGTCGGTGACGATGGCACGCGCCGTACCTCGCGCTACGACATCGACCTGTTCAAGTGCATCTACTGCGGTTTTTGCGAAGAAGCCTGCCCGGTTGATGCGATTGTGGAGACGCGAATTCATGAATATCACATGGAGCAGCCGGGCGAGAACATCATGACTAAAGACAAGCTGCTGGCCGTTGGCGACAAGTACGATGCGATGATCTCTGCTGATAAAGCAGCGGACGCAAAATACCGGTAGGACGCGAAATGTTATTTCACTCAATTCTGTTTTACGTATTTGCAGCAATCATGTTTGGTGCCGCGCTGGGCGTGGTGTTTTCACGCAACCCCGTGCACGCGGTCATGTTTCTCGTATTGACGTTTTTTAATGCGGCAGTGCTTTGGCTGATGGCGGAGGCAGAATTCCTCGCCATAGTGCTGGTGCTCGTCTATGTCGGCGCCGTGATGGTGTTGTTCCTGTTTGTCGTCATGATGCTGGAAGTCGATGTTGAGGCTGCGAAGCGCGGATTGACCCGGTTCGCACCGCTCGGAATCGGCATCGCACTGTTGATGGCTGTTGAACTAATCCAGGTCATATGGCTGCGTAGCCAGGTCGCTCAGAATGTATCGGGTTTTGCCGCGACGCCGGAGGGTTACAGCAATACCAAGGCGCTGGGGGCAGTGCTTTACACCGAGCATGTGTACGCATTCGAGATAGCCGCCGTCATCCTGTTGCTCGCTATTGTCGCTGCCATCACGCTAACGATGCGCAAGCGCCCGGGGTTGAAAGTCCAGGATATCGGCGCGCAGGTCGCTGTGCGCGCCAAAGACCGCGTTCGCATCGTGAAAATGGACTCGGAGAAACCGCAATGATCGGGCTGCAGCATTATCTGGTCGTCTCGGCAATGCTGTTTGTGCTCAGCTTCGCCGGCATCATCGTAAACCGGCGTAACCTGATCCTGTTGCTCATGTGTATCGAGCTCATGCTGTTGGCCGTGAACTTCAATTTCATCGCGTTTTCGCGCTACCTCGGAGATGAGACGGGGCAGGTATTCGTATTTTTCATTCTTACCGTCGCGGCTGCGGAAGCTGCCATTGGTCTCGCGATTCTCGTGGTGTTGTTCCGCAATCGGCGCTCAATCGCCGTGCAGGAACTGAATACCCTGAAAGGTTGATATGTACGACTACTACCTGACAATCGTCCTGGCCCCGCTTTTGGCGGCTATTATTGCCGGCCTTTTCGGCAAGAAGATCGGGCGTGCGGGCGCGCACTGGGTAACGATTGCGGGCGTAGGTATATCCTGCGCGTTGTCCTTGCTGGTGCTCCGCAACATGTTCTGGGGCGGTGCCGAGGCGGAAAATATCAGCGTCTACACGTGGGCCGTTACAGACGGGCTGCGTATGGAGGTGGGCTTCCTTGTCGACCGGCTGACGGCGCTGATGATGTGTGTCGTCACGTTTGTATCCCTGATGGTGCACATCTACACGATTGGCTACATGCATGAGGATCCGGGTTACCAGCGTTTCTTCAGTTTCATCTCGCTGTTCACGTTTTCGATGCTGATGCTGGTGATGTCCAACAACTTCCTGCAGCTGTTCTTCGGCTGGGAGGCTGTTGGCCTGGTTTCGTATCTGCTGATCGGATTCTGGTTCAAACGGGAATCCGCGATAGTGGCCAACCTCAAGGCTTTTCTGGTCAACCGTGTCGGTGATTTCGGGTTTATTCTGGGTATCGCCGGCGTCGTCATGTTTACGGGTTCGCTCGACTACGCGACAGTGTTCGGTAGCGCCGAGACCGTCGCTGCACACAGTATCGAAGTTCTTCCGGGTAAACCGTGGAATGCGATGACCGTCATCTGCATCCTGCTGTTCATCGGCGCCATGGGTAAATCGGCGCAAGCGCCGCTGCATGTCTGGCTGCCCGATTCGATGGAAGGCCCCACACCAATCTCCGCCCTGATCCACGCGGCGACCATGGTCACCGCCGGCATCTTCATGGTGGCGCGCATGTCGCCGCTTTTCGAGCTGTCGACGACTGCCCTTGGTTTCGTCATTATCATTGGCTCAGTTACCGCGTTCTTCATGGGCCTGCTGGGCATCGTGCAGAACGATATCAAGCGCGTCGTTGCGTACTCGACGTTGTCGCAGCTCGGTTATATGACGGTCGCGCTTGGCGCCTCGGCTTACAGTGCCGCGATCTTCCATCTCATGACACACGCTTTCTTCAAGGCGCTGCTGTTCCTTGCGGCGGGCTCGGTCATTATTGCGATGCACCATGAGCAGGACATCCGCAAGATGGGCGGCATCCGGAAATACATGCCGATTACTTACTGGACCGCGCTTATAGGCTCATTGGCGCTGATCGGCTTCCCGGGTTCGTCGGGATTTTTCTCCAAAGATCTGTTGATTGAGGCCGTGAAGGAGTCGCACTGGCATGAAGGTACGTCACTCGGGGATCAGTTCACTTACTGGATCGCCTACCTGAGCGTCCTTCTGGGAGTGTTTGTGACGGCACTGTACTCTTTCCGCATGTTCTTTCTCGTTTTTCACGGCAAGGAACGAATGAGTGCGGAGGAGAAATCGCACCTGCACGAGACGCCTGCCGTGGTTACCGTGCCGCTGATTCTGCTGGCAATTCCCTCGGCAGTTATCGGCTGGTTTACGGCAGGTCCGGTGCTGTTTGAAGGATTCTTTGGCGATGCCATCTACGTTGAACAGTCGCGTGATGTCCTCGCGCACCTGGGTGCTACGTTCTGGCATGGCAGCCTTGGCGCTGGTTACCCATATCTATAAGTCGCCGGCATTCTATCTTGCAGCGGCCGGTATCATCACGGCCTGGTACCTGTACCTGAAACGCCCGGACATCCCGGAGACGATCAAGAACAAGCTGTCAGGTATCTACAACCTGCTCGATCGCAAATACTACTTCGACGACCTGTACATCAAGGGCTTTGCCGCCGGTGGACGCGCCATTAGCTCGTTCCTGTGGCAGAAGGGCGATCAGCTGATTATCGACGGGATGATGGTCAATGGAACTGCGAGAAGCGTCGGTCGCCTGGCAGCCATCATGCGCCAGATACAGACCGGTTATCTTTACACCTATGCCTTTGCAATGATCATCGGACTGACGATCTTGCTGGGCTGGCTCATCTGGCTGAGGTAGGAAACGGTGCTGTCGAACTATCTCTTGAGTTTCCTGGTCTGGCTGCCGATTGTCGGCGGCGCCGCGCTCGTCGTCATCGGCGACAATGATGACGCGCGTTCGTCGCAGGCCGGCCTGATGCGTATTGTCGCGCTTGTCACGACGCTAATAACCTTCCTGCTTAGTATTGGTCTCTACATAGGATTCGACAATGCCGAGACAGGAATGCAGTTCGTCGAACGGGTCGCATGGATCGAGTCGCTCAGCGTTTACTACTATCTCGGCGTTGATGGGCTGTCGGCACCCCTGATTCTGCTGACCACCTTCATTACACCGCTCGTTGTCATCGCGGGCTGGGACTCAATCAAAAGTCGGCCGGCACAGTATTTTGCCGCGTTCCTGATCCTCGAAGGGCTGATGATCGGCGTTTTTTCCGCGCTCGACGGGCTGCTCTTCTACGTGTTCTGGGAAGCCATGTTGATCCCGATGTTCCTGATCATCGGTATCTGGGGTGGCGAACGGCGCGTCTATGCAACCCTGAAGTTCTTCCTGTACACGTTCCTCGGCTCCGTACTGATGCTGGTAGCGTTTATCTACCTGTATCTGCAGACCGGCAGCTTCGACTTGCTTGGATTCATGAACCAGTCGCTGAGCCTCAAGGTTCAGCAGTATATTTTCATTGCGTTCCTGCTGGCATTTGCCGTCAAAGTGCCGATGTGGCCCGTACACACCTGGTTGCCCGATGCGCACGTTGAGGCGCCGACGGGCGGCTCCGTCATCCTGGCGGCCATCATGTTGAAGATGGGCGGCTACGGTTTCGTACGTTTGTCCTTGCCTATTGTCCCTGACGGAAGTGAGTATTTTTCCGGCCTCATGATTGCTCTGTCGCTGATCGCAGTGGTCTACATTGGCTTCGTTGCACTGATGCAAAAAGACATGAAGAAGCTCATTGCATACTCGTCGATCGCGCACATGGGTTTTGTCACTCTGGGTATGTTCCTGATGTGGCAAATCACCGTAACGACGGGGGCAGGGCTCGGAATGACCGGCGCAATGGTGCAAATGATCTCGCACGGCTTGATCTCGGGTGCGATGTTCCTTTGTGTAGGCGTTCTGTACGACCGTGTACACAGCCGACAGATTGCGGACTACGGCGGCGTCGCAAATACGATGCCGGTATTCGCGGCGTTTATGGTGCTGTTTTCGATGGCCAACGCGGGTTTGCCGGGCACCTCTGGCTTCGTTGGTGAGTTCATGGTGATTGTCGCCAGCTTCAAGGCGAATTTCTGGTACGCCTTCCTTGCGGCTACGACGCTGGTCCTGGGGGCTGCTTATACCCTGTGGATGGTCAAACGCGTCCTCTACGGTGAGGTTGCCAATAAGCAGGTCGCGGAACTCGAGGATTTGAACCGCAGAGAATTCATCGTGCTGGCAGTGCTGGCAATCAGCGTCTTGCTGGTCGGGCTCTGGCCGGCACCTTTGGTCGACATGATGAACACATCGGTCGAAATATTGATTGAACAGGTCGGGCAATCGAAGCTCTGACAGGCCCAATTATGAACTTAACGCAATACCTATCAGCTGCTCCCGAGATGACCTTGTTAGGCCTCATCTGTGCTGTCCTGATTGCCGACTTGTTTGTTGATGACGAGCACCGGGTGGTGACGTTCTGGCTGACAATGTTGTCGCTATTGGTGACCGGCGCCGTTCTCGTCGCGACTGCGCCGGAAGCGCGCACGGTAGTCTTCTCGGGAAGCTACGTCAGCGACCCGTTTTCCCAGATTCTAAAGCTTGGGATCGTCCTGTTCGTCGCGCTCTCGTTGTTCTACGCACGCGACTATCTGCGGGCAAATGACCTGCACAAGGGCGAGTTCTACCTACTGGGTCTTTTCGGTTTGCTGGGCATGATGATCATGACGTCAGCGAACAGCTTGTTGACGATGTACCTGGGGCTGGAAACACTTGCGTTGTCGCTTTACGCGCTCGTCGCGATTGATCGCAACAATGTCACGGCCGCGGAATCCGCAATGAAGTACTTCGTGCTGGGCGCGATTGCATCGGGCTGTCTGCTGTACGGAATCTCCTGGGTTTACGGGGTAACGGGATCACTGCAGTTCCATGAAATTGCGGCTGCCATTTCAGCGGATCCTTCGCTCAACAGCCTGCCGCTGTGGTTTGGTCTTGCGTTCGTGATTGTGGGCATCGCATTCAAGTTCGGCGCCGTGCCGTTTCACATGTGGTTGCCTGATGTGTATCAGGGCTCGCGTACGCCGGTTACCGTGTATCTGGCAACGGCGCCGAAACTGGCCGCCCTTGCATTGACGCTGCGCATTCTGGTGGATGGGCTGGGTGGCCTGCACGAGACGTGGGCGTCGATGATCATGGTAGTCGCGGTTTTGTCGCTGCTGTTAGGCAATATTGTTGCGATTGCGCAGACCAATATCAAACGCATGCTGGGTTATTCAACCATTGGACATGTTGGATTCATTCTGCTCGGTGTCTTCTGTGGTACCGGTGATGGCTATGCCTCTGCGTTGTTCTATACGCTGACCTACGTGCTCGCGGCCGCCGGTGCATTTGGCGTGATTATTGTCATGAGCCGACGCGGCTACGATGCCGAGAATTTGACGGACTTTAATGGTCTGAATGCACGTAGCCCATGGTTCGCGCTGATGATGATGTTCCTGATGTTCAGCATGGCGGGTGTACCACCATTCGTCGGTTTCTTCGCCAAATTGAACGTGATCAGCGCCGTTCTTGCCTCGGGTTACCCCGAACTCGCCGTGCTGATGGTGCTGGCTTCGGTTATCGGCGCGTACTACTACCTGAAGGTTATCTGGTACATGTATTTCGAGCCGGCTGAGGATCAGGCGGTCCTGCAGGCGAATACCGATACGCGCCTTGTATTGAGCCTGAACGCCATAGCGGTGCTGGCTTTGGGCATCGTTCCTGGCTGGTTGATGGCCCTCTGCATCGAGATTCTCGGATAGGGTTGTAAACCCTGAGACTGTTGCGTAGTATCCCGTTCCTGCCGATGCGGGGTGGAGCAGTCTGGCAGCTCGTCGGGCTCATAACCCGAAGGTCGCAGGTTCAAATCCTGCCCCCGCTACCAAATAAATATGCCGGGCCCGGTTTTATCGGGCCCGGCATTTTTATTTTGTGCTGAGCGAGTTTTGAACCTGCGAAGAAGCAGGTTCAAGCCTGAGGCGCCCCGATGCGTAGCATCGGAGTAGAGGCGCCGAGACCAACTGAGCAGCGAAGCTGCGAAGGCCATCCTGCCCCCGCTACCAAAAACAAGAAAAGGCCCTCCTTACGAGGGCCTTTTTTGCTTTCGCTAACGCGAGTCCAGGGTTTGAACCTGCGAAGCAGGTCAACAAAACGCGATAGCGGTTTGGACGCACGCAGTGCGCCCCGAAGGGGTGAGGATCGACCTTAGTGAGATCCGAATCGTCCGAGGCCGACGCAGCCGGCCGACATAACTGAGCAGCGAAGCTGCGAAGGCCATCCTGCCCCCGATACCAGGAAATCGAGAACCCGGTCATGTGCTGGGTTTTTCGCGCCTGCCTTCCCCTCAATCGACGTTCGCTTTACCCCAAAAAGCTGGCATTCGTCTAATATTGGCCTGACGGGCGGCTACTGACCCAAAGCGGTCGCTCACTTCATTTGGGAAGCAAGCACTAGCTTTATTGTGGGTTTGCAAAACCAGTGCCGAAACCACTCCGGCCAAAAGTTTGGTATTATCTCGGTGGAGGACGTGGAATTGCAGAGTCTGTTCAACAGTGTGGTAGCGCTTTGTGCGCTGATCTGCCTCTCGGCCTGCGACCGGGACAACCGAAGGCAAGTCGACATCTACTTGCCGGAGGGCGATGCGGCCAATGGCAAGATGCATTTCGTGTCCCTCGGCTGCGTGAGTTGCCACAGTGTTATTGGCGCGGAGCTGCCCGAACCTGCCGAAAAAGGTCCCGTACGCGTCCTGCTCGGCAGCCATACTGGCCTAACGATGTCGTACGGCCAGCTCGTCACGTCAATCGTCAATCCTTCGCACAGGCTGTCGCCCCGCCATCCCAGGGACAAGATCTCCCAGGAGGGGGAATCCCTGATGACCTTTTATAACGACGTGTTGACGGTGACGCAGCTGACAGATCTTGTCGCGTTCCTGCAGGCACATTACGAGCAGGCCGATCGTCCCGGTTACACCTACCCCGCTCACACCTACAAATCCAAAGACGATTCCGAGGATGCGAATCCGAAGTAGCGATACAGCGTGATGGGCAATTTCTTTGTCGAGAGCGTATTTATACTGAGGAATCGTTAGCGAATCCCAAATGAATGTCCCCTTCTGGCTGTAAGCAGACCTCAATTTCATGCTCTTTCTAGCAGATTGAATAATCGCTATTGGCAAAAGCAGACATTCACCGAGTAGGGCGCAGGAAACTAAGCTGCTATCAGTGGGACGTCCAGTATGGCAAGCGGCTCTGGAGACCTTGCTAACGTACAAAGCGCGCCCCCGCTACCAAATAAATATGCCGGTCCCGGTTTTATCGGTTCCGGCATTCTTGTTTTGAGCGAGCTTTGAAGCTGCGAAACAGGTTCATTCCGAGGCCGGCCTTGGCCGGCGGACATAACTGAGCGGTGCCAGCCGCGAAGACCATCCTGCCCCCGGTCAACAGCAACCAGAAATACGTTACTGCCCCATATTGCTGGAGGCGTATCATTCGAGTATGAGCGAGGACAGCACACCCAGGACAACCGCGGAGCCTGATGAGCCCGAGACCCCCAGCGTGCTGATGCGGTCGATGCTGCGTTCCGTTGTGAAGGTGATTACGACATCTGACGCGCCCGACTATGAGCAGCCCTGGCAGACCGAGGGGCCGGCCACATCCGTAGGCTCGGGTGCAATCGTAATGACGCCGCGCGGGGCGCGGGTATTGACCAATGCGCACGTGGTGGAGAACCAGGTATTCGTCGAGGTTCGCCGCTACGGCAAGTCGCGCAAGTTTGAGGCTGCGGTCGAAGGTGTCGGTCACGTATGTGATCTTGCGCTTCTAAAGATCGAAGACGCTGGTTTTGCAAAGGGCGCGCCACCGTTCCCAATCGGTGACCTGCCGTCGCTGGGTGACCGCGTTGCAGCGCTTGGTTTTCCAATTGGCGGCGACCGACTATCTATTACTGAGGGAATTGTTTCGAGGATCGAGATGTATCCGTACGCCCACAGCCAGCGCAACCTGCTAGCCGTTCAGATAGACGCGGCAATCAACTCGGGTAACAGCGGCGGGCCAGTGGTCAAGGACGGCGCGATTGTCGGCATTGCATTCGAGGCCATGGACGAAGCCGAGAATGTCGGTTATATGATCGGCGCACCGGTGGTAAAGCACTTTCTGCGTGATATGGAACAAGGCGTCAATGACGGCTTTCCGGACCTGGGTCTTGTTACTCAGGCGCTCGAGTCCAAAGCGCACCGTCGATCGCTGGGCTTGAGCCCAAAAAGTCACAGCGGCGTTCTCATAACTGGGGTGGCGCACGGTGGCTCGGCCCACGGTATCCTCGAAGAGGGCGACGTGCTGCTGATGCTCGACGGGAAACATATCGCGGCCGACGGGAGCATTCGTTTTCGCAAGGGTGAACGCATCGATATGGCTCACCAGGTCGCCAAACGCCACGTTGGTGAATCCATGCCGGTGAAAGTGTATCGCGATGGCGAGGAGCAGAGTTTCGAATTGCCAATGAAACCACCACGATTCTTGGTTGCAGAGGATTCCTACGACGTTAAGCCGACCTATTATCTTTACGGTGGCCTACTGTTTGTGCCACTGAGTCGTGATCTTTTGATGACATGGGGATCCGAATGGTGGCAGGAAGCTCCATCGGAAATCGTTTCAATTTACGAGAACGAGATTCGCAGTGCGTCGCGGTCTGAGGTCGTGGTACTGCAAAAGGTCCTCGCCGATCGCGCCAATCAAGGTTATCACGATGTTGAGATGCTGGTAGTCGACAAGGTAGAGGGACGTAATATCCGGCACCTAAAGGAACTGATTCGAATTGTTGAATCTGCAAAGGGCGAATTCGTCCGTTTCCAAGGTTCCGATGGCCATATGATTGTGCTGGAGCGTGAGCGCGTCGAAAAGAGAAACAGCAGCATCCTGCATCGCTACGGAGTACCGGCCGATCGTTCGGAGAATCTACAGAAGAAAGCAAAGTAGATTCTATTCGACTTGCAGCCAATCAGTGTGCCGAGGAGGCCGATTGTGTCCGTTCGGGTGTTGTCGGAACAGCACACTCCGAGGCCAGCGACAAACCGGCTGACATAACTGAGCGGCGAAGCCGCGAGCACCATCCTGCCGGGGCTATCGAGTCTCTGTGGAGTAGAGGCTCGACGATCGTCCGCTTTACACTCGCAAGCAGCCATTGAGCTAATATTGGCCCGAAGGGCCGCTATTGACCCATAGCCGACATCAATAAGCACATCCCAGAATTGACTGCTTTCGCAATCGTAGGACAATCAGCACTGCGATAAAGGCAAATCCAGCCAAAGCTGGAGACGCAAAGCCACGGGTCCTCGCTTCCTCCGAGTAGCCACCGTCCACTCCCCGAAGGACCCAAGATCGCCGGGCTGCCAAATGTTCTGGCCAATTAAAACGGAGGAAGTAATCATGCGGAAAATGCTGGTATTTTGTATGCCTATTCTTTTTTTTCTGGGCGCAATGATAGTGCCTGCGACCTTCGCTGCTGAGAAGACTGATGTTACAGCGAGCGAAGTCTTTAACCCGTTTGGCATTTTGCCCGGCGTACCGGTGGTCGGCGACTTTGTATATCCGGGCACGGTCAAGTGCCCGGGCTACGAGCCGACTGGAAATCCTGAGCAACCGTGTCCTGCTGGTAGCCGCACGCACCTTCGAAACGCCGTGGTAATCAGTGTGGTAACTTCGCTAGATGACCGCGTGACGGGATTGATGACGGTGGAACTGAACGCCAATTGGAACGCCGATTCTGAAGGCCCGTTATGGGGTACGTTCAGCTTAGCAGTTGATAGCGGGGGGACCTGGGTAGGAACGTGGCAGGGTCTCAGAGAGAGAGTAGCGGAAGGCCAATGGACCGGCACGCTTCATGTCAGAGGAAAGGGATATGAAGGAATCGTCGATGGTATGAAGCTGATGGTTGAAGATCGGCTCGTATCCTTCACGCCTGCGCCACTTGCCTACCTCGGCGACATTGAGGGCCGCATAGTTGATCCCAACTAGCAACGTGAAGCGCAAGGCTTGTCCGACCCGAGCCAATCACGCAAGGTGCGTGACTCGGGCATAGCCATGGGAGGCTCCGGCCCCGCGCCAGAGTCTCCCTTTGCTCAGAACGTCCGCTTCTGGCCGAAAGCAGACAGTCGAATTAGGTTAGATCTGGCCTTTTGAGCGACCGCTTTTAGTGAAGGCAGACATTAGTTTCGGTGCTTCGGAAATTTCCTGGCTGAGCGTCCGCTTTACGCCCGAAACCAGCCACTCACCTGGATGTATACTGAGAGGCTGCTACTGACCCATTGCGGCCATTCGGCGAAAACGATCAAGAGTTTGCAGTGAGCGTTCACTGAGCAAAATCCATCAGGTGCAGGAACTGCTTGCCGCGGTTACTGTGGCCATGTCCCTTACGTTCGTTAGGGCACAGGTCAGAAATAGCACTATTGTCGGCAATGTGACTCCTAATTAAGAAGCAGCGGCCTGTGATATAGGTCATTGTTAACGTGAAACGCAACGACGTTACGTATGAGTAATTCGATCAATAATGTCCAATTGAGTGATGGGACAAAGACAATGGCTGTCAAGAGAACAATGTTGCACAGAGAGACTGGGCAATCTGAAAGCGGATACGTTGGATACTCTTGGACAACTCTGTTTTGGGGTCCTTTCCCGGCATTATTCCGAGGCGACTTTCTAACGTTCTTGGCATTCATCATGATTGGCATCCTCGTTAGCGTGCCTACAGCTGGAATAGGCGGTTTTGTTGGCATGATTATTTGGTCTTTTGTGTATAACGACTACTACACGAAGAAGCTGATAAGAGAAGGCTACGAGTTCCAGGAATCAGACAGTAAGCGTGATCATCCAAAGAGCTCGGTTGAAGAAACTACTCCCACGCCAGAAGACACGCGTGACTCCTCATTTGAGACACCAAAGGTCCCCGCGGCCAGTCCTGAAGACCTCTATGCGGATCTGCAGGTCAGCGCTAGCGATCAGGCCGAATCCCAGCCTTCCGCGCAGCGAGGGATAGAAGCAGCTTCGCCTGAACCCGTTTCTCGCGCGGGTGGTTGTGTTCTTGTAATTATTCTTGTGCCAGTCTTTGTTTTTGTTGCAGGGGTATCGATGATATCTGAAGGGTGCAGCTCTGGCATTTTAATGGTGGCTAATGTCGGTTTCTTGTGTGATATCGGATCCAGACCTCGACCCAAAAAAATACCAGAAGTCGAGTATGTTATAGAGGTCGAGTATGTTAACGGGAGAAAAGAGGGTCTTGAAACGCAATTGTATCCTTCCGGACAAACGTTACGTGAACGAAGCTACGTAAATGGGCGCTTGGAAGGTCTCGAAACGTTTTTTGACAAGTACGGGAATAAGACGAGTGAATCAAACTACGTCAACGGGCAGGAAGTGGGTCCCAAAACAGTGTGGAGTTGGCGGGCCGGCCAGTATTTAAGTTTTGAAAAGCATTACTTCAACTGGCAAGAAGAGGGGGTTAACAACTGGCAGAAGGAGGGGCTTGAAACGGAATGGATGCCAAATGGGCATAAATTGAGCGAAAAGAACTTCGTAAGAGGGGAGCAAGATGGCCTCGAAACGTCTTGGAACACTTTCTACACCCGAGATGCAACCACTACAGAGAAAGAAGGTGGCAATCAGGAAACAAGCAGCAACATGGTGGAGAAGGAATATAAGGAATATGAAGGCAGATTCGTTAATGGTCTGAAAGAGGGGCTTGAAAGGTGGTACTACCCTGAGGGGACAATAGATCGCGAAGTTAACTACCTTAACGGGAAGTACGATGGGGTCTTAACCCAATGGTATAGAGCCGGGCAAAAGTCAAATGAAAAAAACTACGTCAATGGGGAGCTAGAGGGTCTTTCGACCATTTGGCATCGTAACGGGCAAAAGGCAAATGAAGATAACTACGTCAATGGGAAGCTAGAGGGTCTTTCGACCGGATGGCAACGTAACGGGCAAAAAGAACGTGAAATAAACTACGTCAATGGGGAGCGAGAGGGTCTTTCGACCAGTTGGCATCATAAAGGGCAAAAGGCAAGTGAAGAAAACTACGTCAATGGGGAGCTGGAGGGTCTCTCGACCAGTTGGCATCGTAACGGGCAAAAGACAAGTGAAGAAAACTACGTCAATGGGGAGCGACAAGGCCCCGCAAACTAATGGGATGATGGTCGTGATCGCATAGGCGAATGCCAAGACTCACTTAACGCCAAACACTGATTTCTCATACGGGTCCAGATGTCCGCTTGTGGCCGAAACCAGCCCCTCGCATTAGGCCCAAAACAGTGATTGGAATGACCGCTTTCGATGAAAGCAGACGTTTAGAATCGCGACTTTTGAAAACTCGCGAACGAATGGAGCCTTGGTATTAGTTAGTCGTTTGCAGTCTCGCAGTTCTCAGTAATGAGTTTCTCCATCCTTCGAATCTCAGCCTGCCGCGTCTCATCGTCCAGATAGACATACTCCCCTTTTTCGTCCAGGTAGAAGACCGGTTTTTGAACTTGCAGAACGTACAGATTCTGACGGGCGCGAATACAGACTCGTTTCTTAGCGACAGCAACTGTCATCGCGAGAACTCGCTGATGCTCCTTCTCAAGCCTCTCCTGCTCTCGCTCACCCTTGCTCACATGCTGCTCTTCGAGCATCTCGTTAAGCCGCTCTTGCGCCCGCCTGACATCTGATGGATCGGGTTCCTGTGGGGCTTGAATTGTCTCCGCATCGCAGGATGGTGGCGGTGGGCAGTCGGAAAAATGCACGTTGCCCTCCTCATCTACCCACTTGTAGATTTCGGAGTCAGCAGATGCCGCGAATGAGGCCATCGCCAAGCTCAGTATCAGGAGCAATTTCAAGGGCAAAGTTTCATTTTGTTGCCACATGCCTAGTACCATATGCGAGTATCGTCGGCTTCGGTATCAGGAATGACCGAATATCTGCTTTTGGCCGTTAGCAGTCTGACAGAACATGGGGGGATATTTCATGAATTCAAAAGCGTCATTAGGGATTATCAGCGCGATTCTGCTGGCAATGGGATCGCCCTCGACATTCGCCGATCCTGAAATGGATCAAACTATCGCAGAAATGAATGACATGGTAATCGCTGTCAACGAATTTGCCGGTGGTGTTCGATTCGATGAATCGGACGTTGAGAGCCTCATCGAGCATTGGGATGAATACAGTGAATTCGGGGACGACAGCGATGAAGACGATATTGACTTCGATACTATTTTGTCCGACTCCGAGTATCGCAGTTGGGCAGCCTCGCGTAGCCTTGACGCGGATGACTGGCTTCGCAAGACGTTCCGAATCACGATGGTTCTTTATCGGGAGCAGGTGCTGCAGAGTGCGGCGATGATGCCGGAACAGCTGGCAGAACAAATCGAAATGATTGAGCAGCAGCGAGAACAACTCGGGGAGGAAATGTACCAGCAGCTGAAGGCGTCTATGGAAACCAGCAGTCAATATTCGGAAATGGTGGTAGATGCCGTAAAGGAACTACCGCAGGCAACGCCATCAGAAGTGGCGGTGCTCGAATCCTATCGGGACGATCTCGCAATGATCATGTCAAGCGAAGATGAAGATGAATACTTTGACGACTACGAAGAGGATGAAAAGTACGAGGAGTATGACGAAGACTAGATGAGAAAGTGGGAATAACAGAGTAGACGACCGTTACTAGCGACCCCGGGCTTGACGCGTCAGTAAGATTCCCCGAATGGATACGATCCCCATCTGCGTTCGTCTCAGGTAGGCCTCAATCGATCGGTAATGAACTTATACTTAGCGGCAATGAGGCGCTTGCAATCTGAAGCAATGAACTCAGCCAGCGATTTGCCGATGAATGGGATACCGCAGTCGACGACCAGGCGAACCTGATTTACACAACCCTCGTCTACAGGCTTAAGCTCAAGCGTACCGATCACAGTCACCGGAACATTGGCAACGTCGATCGTAAGCTTCGACTTGAATCTACCACCGTCGCAACTGCGCCATCGTTCCAACTGCTCTACGCCATTCCAGGGGTGCAAGAATCGACTCAGAATACCGGGCACCTCGGCAGGTAGTTCGCGCACGAACCTGTCGACCGCGCCGTCAGGATCTCTTGTGCAATCCACAACGCGAATACTCCGAGCACCGAGAGCCCGTTGCTTTGCTTCGATCTCATTCGAATCGGTGAAACGAGAAAACACGGTGTCGGTGCTGTGCGCATAGGCATGGTCTACGCTGATTTTTATTTGGACTCCTGCCTTTTATGACCGGTTGCGGTCCGTTGTGTCATTTGTCGGCCCTCTGATCCTGATAAATAGACTTCGTCAGAAAATGATCACTGTGTCACTTTTTAACAGACTCAACAGAAACTCCATTACATTTTGGGTTGGGTGTTGGGTTCGCGTGGCAAAAAAGGAATTCGGGCGACCAACCCCGGCGAAGTCTTTCTGATTGTGAGGTCCGCTTCACGCTCGGAACCGGCCATTCAAATGGTAGGATTTTGCGAGCTGCAATAGGCAGCTAATGACCTAAGGGCGACATTGGCGAGCCGCAGCGTCAGAGTTCTGCTCGCAGCTCTAAGACTTGAGACCAACCGTTGCGCCGCTTCACCACGCGTCGCGTACAAGCACGTATTGCAAGGACCCGAAGCATCGTGCGATTGATAGACGATTGTTGCCATTTACGCAAAAAGGGAGGTGCAAATGATATCAAGAAGGGTGATGGTATCGAGTATAGCTGTCGCCCTCTGCACGGGCTCAGGTTCGCTTGCTAGCGACTGGCACCATTACGATTTAGCCGAGTTGTACAGCGAGCTTGAACCGAGTTGGAGGTCTGCGCAGTCAATGGCCTTAGAGTCTGAGGTCGATCAGACGCCAGTGTCGGTCTCGATAGTCCGAACCGAATTGCTGCAGCCTGAACTGGTGCCAGAAGGGGCGCTGCATGAGCTCGCGCTTTCAATGAGTCATCCGACAAATCCAATGCGCAGCCATATCATATTCGGAGTAGACAAAGAGATAGGCGAGGAGGGACTCTGCAAGTATACCGAGTGGCGCGTCGAAATAGATGATCGGGAGTTTGACGTTATCGCGTATCGACGAGATTTTGCGATCAGCACTCTACTTCAAATTAGTGGTCCCGAAAAACCAATTAACTTCTGGGCTGCTTTCAAGACCGGAGGATCTATGACAGTTCGCATGCACGAGGAATGCGGCTTTCGTGATGATCCCGAAGACTATGAGTATGCGTTTTCGCTAGACGGCGCCAGTGCCGCGATGGATTATGTTCTGGAGGATCCAGAGTAGTCAGTCGAGTTATTCGAGTTTCCCCGCTCAAATAGGGGTCAAACCGGAATCGAACATTGCATTACCAAGCGGCTGCTTCTGGCCATAAGCGGCCAGTCGATTCAGCGAAATCCTGGTTTGTTGAATGACCGCTTTGAGGAAAAGCGGACATCAGGCGACCAGCGGAGATGCTAACTGACTGATCTGATTACTCGGCAGCACTGAGTCTTGCGTGCCAAGTGTCATCCTTCTTCGGCTAAAAAATGCA
>CAVXCX010000003.1:0-399757 GCA_963760395.1 uncultured Gammaproteobacteria bacterium | reverse complement strand
ATATCTATCGCAAGGAGCAGGATCCGGTTGCGCTGCGCGCGCGCGTCGGCATGGTTTTTCAAAAGCCGAACCCGTTTCCAAAGAGCATTTACGACAACGTGGCTTATGGCCCGCGCATTCATGGCCTGGCCGTCGATCGAGCCGAGCTCGACAATATTGTCTTCTCGAGCCTCGAGCGTGCAGGCTTGCTGAAAGAGGTGAAGGACCGGCTC
The DNA here is from genome assembly GCA_963760395.1 of uncultured Gammaproteobacteria bacterium. Classification (GTDB taxonomy): domain Bacteria; phylum Pseudomonadota; class Gammaproteobacteria; order Steroidobacterales; family Woeseiaceae; genus UBA1847. The sequence goes on along the minus strand of CAVXCX010000003.1, from coordinate 399,545 downwards.
GACGAGCCCGGTACCAGTCTCTCGGGTGGTCAGCAACAGCGGCTTTGCATTGCGCGCACCATTGCCGTGAACCCGGAAGTCATCCTTATGGATGAACCCTGCTCGGCGCTGGACCCCATTGCGACGGCGCGCATCGAAGATCTGATGGACGAGCTCAGCGAAGACTACGCCATCGTTATCGTGACTCACTCAATGCAGCAGGCTGCGCGCGTTTCAAAGCGCGTTGCCTATTTTCACCTGGGCCTGCTGGTCGAAGTCGATAGTACCGACACTATTTTCACGAATCCTCAGCACAAGCTCACAGAGGATTACATCACAGGCCGTATCGGCTAATAGCGTTCGGGCGGTTTCCCGGCAAGGGAATTGCGGCGCTCGATCAGGAAAAGTCCTGATGGACCTTACGGTAATCGGCGAAGCGTTTTTCCGAGAAACCGACCGCAAGGAAATTGTCTGACTCGAGCACCGGACGCTTCAGCAGTGTCGGGCGATCAATCATGAGCGCAAATGCGCGGTTCTTGTCCATATCGTTGCGGTCAACCTCTGGAATCTTGCGCCAGCTAAGGCTGCGCCGATTCAGCAGCTTTTCCCATTCGATTCGTGCCGACCAACGTTCCAGCATCTGAATGTCAAGACCATCATCGCGGACGTCGTGAAAGCGGAAATTAATATCATTCTCTGCGCAGTACTTGCGTGCCTCGCGGCAGGTATCGCAGCTCATAATTCCATAGATCGTCAGCATTGTTATCGCTCAGTCCAGGTTTCTTAGAAGTTCGTTTAATCCAGTTTTTGCGCGAGTCTTTGCGTCAACCTGCTTCACGATGACCGCACAATACAATGAATACTTTCCGTCGGCTGACGGCAAATTGCCAGAGACAACGACGGACCCTGCCGGGATTCTCCCGTAGCTGATTTCGCCGCTCGCACGATCGTAAATGCGTGTGCTTTGACCGAGATATACGCCCATCGAGATAACAGAGCCCTGCTCAACAATGACGCCCTCGACAACTTCCGATCGGGCTCCGATAAAGCAGTCGTCTTCGATAATGGTTGGGCCCGCCTGGATCGGCTCGAGCACTCCGCCGATACCGACACCCCCCGACAGGTGAACGTTCTTGCCAATTTGTGCGCAGCTGCCAACGGTGGCCCAGGTGTCAACCATCGTGCCGCTGTCAACGTACGCGCCGATATTCACGAAACTCGGCATTAGCACGACATCTGGCGCGACGAACGATCCGCGGCGAACAACGGCGTCAGGTACGACCCGCACTCCGTCCTTTGCAAACTGCTCGGCTGAGTAGTCGGCGTATTTTGACGGCACCTTGTCGTAGAACCGCGTATGACCGCTTTCGACAACCTTGTTGTCTGCCAGTGCAAAACTCAGCAGTACGGCCTTTTTCAGCCACTGGTTGACCTGCCAGACGTCGCCCTTCTTCTCGGCGACCCGTACCTTGCCGGCGTCCAGCAATGCGATCGCCTCGTTAACGGCAGCTGCGACTTGTTGTTTGTCCTGAAATCCCTTGGCGCGATTATCAAAAGCCAGTTCAATCGTCTCTTCCAGATCTTGCATCGTCATCCTTTTGTATCGCCCGTATTATCCAGTCTTGCCAGCAATGCCTCACGTAATTCACTTTGCGCCGCCTCGTCGAGCGGGTGTCCCGCCTCATCGCTGATGTAGAAGACATCTTCGGCCTTTTCGCCAATCGTCATGATCTTGGCTGCCTCGATGTCGACAGCCTGCTCGATAAACACACGTCCGATTTCGGAGAGCAGGCCGGGCCTGTCCGCTGCCACAATCTCGAGCACCGTATTGTCGCTCGATGAACTCGGGCTGAAGTCTACACTCGTGCGCGTCGTAAACATTCTCGCCTGTCGAGGCAGCGCGCGCGTTACCGTGACTTCATTGTCATCTTCAGCTGTGAGTACTCGTGTAAGCAAGCGGCGGATCTTGCTGATGCGCGCCTCGTCGATATCCACCCGATCGTCGAGTTCCATGAAAACAAACGTGTCGATGCTGTAGCCCTTGTCCAGTGGAATGACGCGAGCGTCCATGATGGTCATGCCGAGTTCGTCGAGCACCGCAGTCGCATGTGCAAATGTTCGCTTGGTGCGGGGCGTGTACAGCACCGCTTCCACTCCATCGCCGTTCTCTCGACGCCGCACATCGACCAGGCCGACTTCGGATTCCATGTCAGAGTCGGCTAGCCATTCGGTCTGCCAGGCGATTTCGGAAATGCGATGTCGCAGGAAGTAGTTTGCGTTCATCCGTTTCCAGACATTGTCGATCTGGGAGTCACTGATTCCGTTTTCGCTGAGTATCTGTCGCGCCCGAGTCTGCTTTTCGAGAATCAGTTGCTCGCGGTCTATCGGATTTTCAAGACCACGGTGCATTGCTCGTCGCGTCAGCTGGTAAAGATCGTGAAACAGCTGGGCTTTCCACGAGTTCCATAGCTTCGGACTTGTGCCGCGAACGTCGGCAACAGTCAGCAGGTAAAGGTAGTCAAGGTGCAGCGGGTCACCCACCGTCGACGCAAATTCGCTAATAACGTCGGGGTCGCCAATGTCTTTTTTCTGCGCCGTTGTTGACAGTATCAGGTGATTCTGCACGAGCCAGGCGACGATACCGGCCTCGTATTTGCTCAGGCCGTGTTCCAGGCAGAATGCCCGGGCGTCGACGGCGCCGAGCTCGGAATGATCGCCGCCGCGTCCTTTCGCTATGTCGTGAAACAGCCCGCCCAGATAGGCAATTTCCGGCTGCTCAAGCGACTGCATGATTGCGCTGCAATCCGGGAATTCATGATCGTATCTCGGCAACGCGAAGCGCCGCAGGTTGCTCACTACGAACAAGGTATGCTCATCAACCGTATAGGCATGGAACAAATCGTATTGCATACGCCCGACAATGCGGCCGAATGCCGGGATGTATAAACCCAGGACACCGTACAGGTTCATGCGCCGCAACTCGTGCGTCACTCCCTCGGGCGCGCGGAGAATTTCGAGAAAGAGACGGTGATTGCGCGGGTTCTGGCGAAACTCGTCATCGATAAGATCGAGATTTCGCTTGATGAGTCCAACGGTGTAGGCACTGACGCCGCGAATCTGCGGGTGTTGTTGCAGTATCACGAACAGTTCGAGCAGGGCGGACGGGTCGTCCCGAAAGACACGTTGGTGAACGGTCTGTAAGTAGCCGTTCTTGATCTGAAAACGTGCATTCAGCGGGTCAGCGGCAGCCGCCGGATCCATCAGGATGGCTTCCTCGAATAACTGCAACAGTATTTCGTTGAGACGGCTCAGTTCCATGACCGTCCGGTAGTAGCGTTGCATTAGCTGCTCGACCGCCAGTGTATAGCTGGCATCCTCGTAACCCAGCAGGTGCGCAAGATTGATCTGGTGATCGAACAGCAGCCGGTCCTCGCGACGCCCGGTAAGGATGTGCAGTCCGAAACGGATGCGCCAGAGAAAATTCTGGCCGTCTTCAAGTCGCCGTAGCTGGCCCGGTGTCAGGAATTTGTGGTCGACAAGTTCTGCCAGGGTGGCAGCGCCGAAATGGCGCTTGGCAACCCAACCAATCATCTGTATGTCTCGAAGACCGCCTGGGCTACCCTTGACGTTCGGTTCCAGGTTGTAGGCTGTGTCGTCATAGCGATGATGGCGGGCAATCTGTTCCTTGCGCTTTTCTGCAAAAAACTCTGTCGATGGCCACATTCTGGAAGGCGCAATCGTTTCCTGCATAGCCTCGAACAAGTCCACCGGCCCTGCCAGCAAGCGCGCCTCCATCAGGGTGGTCGCGACAGTGAGATCCGTGCCGGCTTCGGCAGCGCATTGCTCGACGCTGCGAACGCTGTGGCCAATTTCGAGGCCGATGTCCCACAGTGCCGTAACAAAGGCCGATAAAGCATCCTCGGCGCCGGCGGGCAGCTCGTCGGGCAAGAGAATCATCACGTCAACGTCGGAGTAGGGGTGCAGTTCGCCGCGGCCGTAGCCGCCAACGGCCACCAGGGCCGCGCCTGACGATTCGACCAGCTGTTTCCAGAGCGTGACCAGCTGCTCGTCAATTACCGTGGCGCGGGCGTGGACAAGCTCTACGACAGATTCTCCGGCCTTGAATCGTCTTTCGAGATCATCGCGGCATGCGGCTAGCGCCGCGCGAATTTCTGCGTAGGCCAAAGCCTTAGTTGCGATCGTCTGCGCCAAGCGTCAGAACCTCGAAGCCGTCCGCCGTAATCAGGACCGTGTGTTCCCACTGGGCTGACAAACTATGATCCTTGGTCACAACGGTCCAGCCATCCGGCAGCAACTTCACGTTAGCTTTCCCGGCATTCACCATCGGCTCTACCGTCATCGTCATGCCTTCCCTGAGTTCCATGCCGGTACCGGCCTTGCCGTAATGCAGGACCTGCGGATCCTCGTGGAAGACCTGACCGATGCCATGACCACAATACTCCCGGACCACGGAAAAGTTGTGCTTCTCAACGTGTTTTTGTACGGCCGCGCCGACATCGCCCAGGCGTTTGCCCGGACCCAGTTCCTGAATGCCAAGCCACATGCTCTCGAAAGCAATCTGGGAGAGCCGCTGCGCCTGAATATTGGGTTTGCCCACAAAGAACATTCGGCTGGTATCGCCGTGAAAACCGTCCTTGATGACCGTAATATCGATATTTACGGCGTCCCCGGATTTGAGCGTCTTTGGTCCCGGTATGCCGTGGCAAACGACATGATTGACCGAGGTACAGATCGACTTCGGGAAACCGCGGTAGTTCAGGGGGGCTGGAATGGCCTGTTGCTCGCCGGTAATGAACTCGTGGCAAATACGGTCCAGTTCCTCAGTCGTTACGCCGGGTTTTACATAATCTCCCACCATATCAAGGACTTCGGAGGCGAGCCGCCCGGCGACCCGCATTTTGTCCTGCTGTTCAGGGCTTTTTATCGTAACTGTCATTCGATCTGCACTGTGCTCAATGGTGTTTAGGCCGGTCCCGCGAGACGGGTCCGAACGAATATCCTGATCGTCGTGAATTTCCTGCGATTCCGCGTTGTTGGGCGCGGCTGGCTATGGTATAAAGCGCGCGCGCTGGTAGCAACTAGTTGCTGCCGGTAGCCAAAACTACACACGTGTACCGTCACATTTTGCAGGGTGCCCCACTAAAAAAGGGGTTGCGATATGGGGTATGCGGAGGCCTAACCCGGAGATATAACATGGCAGACGTAACTATGCGCCAGATGCTAGAGGCTGGCGTGCATTTTGGGCATCAGACCCGATACTGGAACCCGAAGATGGCACCGTTCATCTTTGGCGAACGCAACAAAATCCACATTATTAACCTCGAGAAGAGCCTGCCGTTGGCGCGGGAAGCGGGTGCATTCGTGAAGGGAACGGTCGCCGATGGCGGTACCGTGCTGTTCGTGGGCACCAAGCGTGCGGCTCGTGAGGCCGTGCAGGCCCACGCGAGGCGCTGCGAAATGCCGTTCGTTTGCCAACGCTGGCTTGGCGGCATGCTCACAAACTACAAGACGATTCGCCAGTCTGTGAAGCGCCTGATGACGCTCGAGAAGATGGCCGAAGAAGGTGGCTTCGAGGGTCTGACCAAGAAAGAAGTCCTGGGACTTAGCCGCGAGCAGGAAAAGCTCGAGCGCAGCCTTGGCGGCATCAAGACGATGCGCTCGTTGCCCGACGTCATGTTCGTCGTTGATGTCGATCACGAAGACATCGCTATTCGAGAGGCGAAGAAACTCGGAATTCCCGTTGTCGCTATCGTCGATACCAACTGCTCACCGGAAGGTGTCGACTACATCATTCCAGGCAATGACGATGCGATGCGCGCGATTGAGCTGTATTCCGGACTGATCGCAGATGCAGTCCTTGATGGCAAGTCTTCGATTCCAGAGGTTGCACTGGGCGAAGATGAGTTTGTCGAGCTCGACGCGGATGGCAAGCCGAAGAAGTCACGTGCCAAGAAGAAGACGGCGAAGAAGACAGGGAAGAAGACAGCAAAGAAAGCGTCCGTAAAGAAGAAGGCGCCGGCCAAGAAGGCCGAGGCTGAGAGCGCAAGCAAGGCGGACAAGACCGCCGAGCCCGAGGTGAAGGCGGCAGAGCCTGAAGCGAAAGCCAAAGCGAAGGCAGAAGAGAAGCCGGCGGCCGCGGCTGAGCCAAAAGCAAAAGCGGACGAGAAGCCGGCTGAGCCAAAAGCAAAAGCGGACGAGAAGCCGGTAGCGTCAAAAGCAAAAGCGGACGACAAGCCGGCTGAGCCGAAAGCAAAAGCGGACGAGAAACCGGCAGCGGCAAAAGCTGACTCCGCTGGCGACGACAAGGCGGAGGGTTAGGCAATGACCGTTACCGCATCTATGGTGAAGGAACTCCGCGAGCGTACCGGCGCGGGCATGATGGAGTGCAAGAAGGCGCTCGTTGAAACCAATGGCGATCTGGACGCGGCAGCAGAAGAACTGCGCAAGTCGGGTCAGGCCAAAGCCGACAAGAAAGCTAGCCGTGTAGCTGCAGACGGTCGCGTCGTAATTGCTACCGGCGACGGCAAGGCCGTAATTGCCGAGGTCAATTCGGAAACAGACTTCGTTGCCAAGGACGAGAATTTCGTTGGCTTCGCTGAAAAAGTCGCCGCCGTCGCATTATCCTCCAACACCAGCGACGTCACGTCGCTCGCATCGCAGTCTATCGACGGCTCCAGGTCGGTTGAAGAAGCCCGTACCGAGCTGGTTAGCAAGGTCGGCGAAAATATTTCCGTGCGCCGCGTCTCTATCATTGGCGGCGAGGGCCCGATCGGGCACTACACGCACGGTGCCCGTATTGGTGCTGTAGTCGTTCTCGAGGGCGGCGACGAAGCGCTTGCGCGCGACATCGCGATGCACGTCGCTGCAACAAATCCCGTCTGTATCGACGAAGACGGTGTGCCGGCCGAGACGCTCGCGCGCGAGCGCCGCATTTTCTCGGAGCAGGCCGCAGAGTCGGGTAAGCCACCGGAGATCGTGGAGAAGATGGTGACGGGTCGGGTTGCGAAGTTTCTCAAGGAAATAACGCTGATAGGGCAGCCATTCGTCAAGGACCCTGACGTTTCTGTCGGCAAGCTACTCAAGGGCGCTGGCGCGAGTGTGGCGGCGTTCGTTCGTTTCGAAGTAGGCGAAGGCATCGAGAAGAAAGAGGACAATTTTGTCGAGGAAGTGATGGCGCAGGTGAAAGGCACTGCTTGAGAAATCATGCTTAAGCCTTTGATTCTAGTGAGGCCCTTGGTCTCGAAATACGCTAGAATCGACCGCCACCAGGTTCCTTTGCTCACACCCAAGAGGGCGCTGTATGACTGATTCTGCCGTTCAGTACGACCGAGTTTTGCTGAAGCTCAGCGGCGAGGCGCTGATGGGGGAACTGGATTACGGCATTGAGCCCAAGGTCATCCAGCGGATCGCGGCCGAGATTGCGACGGCCCACAAGTCCGGCGTCGAGATTGCGATCGTCATAGGCGGTGGCAACATATTTCGCGGCGCGGGCCTGGCGCGGGCCGGCATGGACCGGGTCACCGGTGACTATATGGGAATGCTGGCGACCGTCATGAATGCGCTGGCCATCCAGGATGCGCTGGAGTCTCTGGACGTTTACGCGCGGGTAATGTCCGCCCTGCAGATTCACGACGTTTGTGAGGACTATATTCGACGTCGCGCCGTGCGCCATCTTGAAAAGGGACGCGTGGTTATTCTCGCAGCGGGCACCGGCAACCCGTTCTTTACGACGGATACGGCGGCCAGCCTGCGGGCGATTGAAATCGGCGCCGACGTGTTGTTGAAGGCGACCAAGGTCGATGGTGTCTACGACGACGATCCAATGGCCAACGCAAATGCCAAGCGTTTTGAAACTGTCTCCTACGATCAGGTTTTGACTGACAAGCTCTCGGTCATGGATGCGACGGCCATAGTCATGTGTCGCGACAACAACATTCCGTTGCGTGTGTTCAATTTGACCCGAGGTAACGCACTCGTGCAGGCCATATCGGGTGACAACGTCGGGACACTGGTTACCGCCTGATTGCCGCCCGCGATCGGGATTACATGATTAGCAGAAGAGGGCATGTATCGTGTTGGATGAAATCAAGAAAGACGCTGGTACGCGTATGGCCAAAAGCGTGGCGTCGTTGCAGCAGGATCTGACAAAGATCCGCACTGGTCGCGCACACACCAGCCTGCTCGACCATATTACGGTCGAATATTACGGCAGCCCGGTACCGCTGAACCAGGTAGCCAATGTCGGCGTCGAAGATTCGAGGACGCTGATTATTACGCCTTGGGAAAAGGATCTGGTAAAGGTCATCGAAAAAGCGATTATGGGCTCTGATCTCGGCCTGAATCCGTCATCGGCTGGCACGGTAATTCGTGTGCCGTTGCCGGCGCTTACCGAAGAGCGGCGCAAGGACATGATCCGGGTCGTCAGGCAGGAGGCTGAAGGTGGCCGAATTGCTGTGCGCAATATTCGTCGTGACGCATTGCACGACATCAAAGAACTGCTCAAGGAAAAAATGATCGGCGAAGATGACGAGCGTCGCGCTGAAGGCGAGATTCAGGGCGTTACGGACAAATATGTCGGTGAAATCGACAAACTTCTGGCGGAAAAAGAAGCGGAGTTGATGGAGGTCTGATCGACCTTCTCCCAGTCAATCGTCGTGGACGCCAAGGCCGCACACATACCGAAACACGTCGCCGTCATCATGGACGGCAACGGGCGCTGGGCGCGTGCGCGACAAAAGCCGCGCCATTCCGGTCACCGCGCCGGCGTCAAGTCGGTTCGTGCAACGGTTGAGGCGGCTGCGAAGTACGGTGTTGATGTTCTTACGCTGTTTGCTTTTAGCAGCGAAAACTGGAGCCGGCCAGATGAAGAGGTCAGCAGCCTCATGTCTCTATTTGTCGAGGCGCTGCGACGAGAAGTCGCTGAGCTGCATCGTAATAATGTACAGCTCCGTTTTATCGGTGCGCGGCAGGAACTCAATCAGAGCCTTGTCAGGAAAATCGAAGCGGCGGAGGAAAAAACCCGTGCCAATACAGGCCTGCTGCTCAATGTCGCGGTGGCTTATGGTGGACGCTGGGACATTCTCAACGCGACGAAGCAGCTTGCGGCAGAGGTCGCAAAGGGCGAGTTGGCTATTGACGATATAGATGAAGCGAAGCTTTCTGCGAAACTGCAGATTGCCGATTGTGCGGAGCCGGATTTGCTAATCAGAACCGGCGGCGAGCAGCGCATCAGCAATTTTCTTTTGTGGAATCTCGCTTACGCGGAACTCTGGTTTACGGACGTACTGTGGCCGGATTTCGACGAACAGGCGTTTAGCGAAGCGCTGCAGTATTTTGCCGGCAAGCAGCGGCGTTTTGGGCACACGGGTGATCAGGTCGTGGCATCACAATGTTGAAAATACGCGTCATCACGTCGATCGTCGCGCTCGTCGTCCTCGGCATCATATTGTTCGTGATCCCTGCGCGCGCAGCCGAACTGGTCATTGCTGCCGTTGTTCTGGCGGGTGCCTGGGAATGGTCGGCTTTTCTGGGTGGGCCGTCGAATGCTGTTCGAGCGGCTTTTGTCATCCTTGTTGCCGCGGCAGTCGGGGCGTTGTACAGCGCCTCGCCATGGTTCGTTGGCTTGGCGTTACAGATTGCGTGCGTCTGGTGGTGCTGCGCTTTTGTGTGGATCCTGTTTTTCCCGACCCCGATTCCGGGACCTGTGCGCTGGCTCGCAGGGGTTCTCGTGCTCGTACCCATGTTTGTTGCCCTGATACTGCTCTATAGAATGGGTCCCGAGGTATTGCTGTTCGCCTTGTTGATCGTCTGGGCGGCCGATGCCGGCGCGTTCTTCGCCGGCAAACTGTTTGGGCGAGTAAAGCTGGCGCCGAGTATCAGCCCGGGAAAGACCTGGGAGGGCGTTTTCGGTGGCCTCCTGCTGGTTGCTGCTTTGGCGGTGGCCGCAGCAAACTGGACAAGTATCGACGTCGCCGTGTTACTACCGTTCTGTCTGGCGGTTGCCGTTCTGTCCATCGTTGGTGATTTGACGATTAGCATGTTCAAGCGCACCGCGGGATTGAAAGACAGTGGCAAGCTGTTTCCCGGACACGGTGGCATCCTCGATCGTGTCGACAGCGTTGCAGCGGCGACGCCGTTGTTTGCGCTCGGGGCCGGCTGGCTGGGGCTGGCCTGATGCTGCATTCATGGTCTGTTCATTGTCTGGCAATTACAGTGGTTTGGCAGCGCGAAGGAACTGCCCTGTCTCGCGTCAGTCAACATACCGGAGGGCGTTTGACGTTCAATACGTCGAGCAAGAGCAGCCCGTGTGCAGACCTGGGGACATTGATCAATGATGGGTAGTGCGATAATCAGTATTCTGGCATTCGTCGCTGCGATCAGCATTTTGGTCGCGGTACATGAATATGGCCATTATATCGTTGGTCGCTGGGCCGGCATGAAAGTGCTGCGCTTCTCCATCGGTTTCGGCAAGCCGATCTGGTCGAAGGTTTCGGGAAAGGACCAAACCGAATACTGCGTTTCGGCAATTCCGTTGGGAGGCTACGTTCGCTTCCTGGACAGCCGTGACGGCCCGGTGGACCCGGAAGATGAGGGGCGCGCTTTTGATCATCGCCCGATTCCGGCGCGAATCGCGGTATTGCTGGCCGGACCGGCGTTCAATTTCTTCTTTGCAGTGCTTGCCTACTGGGTATTGCTGTCCGGCGGCGTCATGACGCTCAAGCCGGCGGTAGGGGATGTGACTCCGGACTCCTATGCTGACAAGGCCGGTCTTGTCTTTGGCGACAGGATCGTCGCGGTTGGAGACGTGGCTACTGACGATTGGGAGTCGACGCTCGTTCAGATCCTGGACAACATGGTCGCCGATGGCCGCGTACCTTTGACCCTGCAAAGCGAAACAGGCCGTGAGCGATCTACGGTACTCGAAGTGGGTGATGACCGGGCGCGTCTGACCGAACCGGGCTTACTGTTCGAAGGGCTCGGTTTCGAGATTTGGCAGCCACCGGCGGAAATAGGCTCGTTGTCACCCGGCGGTGCGGCAGAGTCTGCGGGTCTCAGAATTGGTGACCGCGTCGTGGCCGTGGATGGCCAGCGTACCAAGACATTTACCAATCTCGTCGGCGTGGTGGCGCCGCTCGCCAATCAACGTGTCGAGGTCGAGTACGTACGCGCGGGACAGACGACAAAAGTTACCGTGCAGCTCGGCGAGCACGAAGTGGATGGCGAAAAACGTGGCCTGTTGGGTATCAGTCTGCCGCAGACATCGTCTGACTACTATTATCGTCGCAGCTTTACGCCGCTGGAGTCGCTCAGCGCGGCGGCGGAGAAAACCTGGGTGTCAACACTATTTACCGTGAGAATGCTGAGCCGCATGGTCACGGGCGACGTCTCGATCAAGAACATCAGCGGTCCGATCAATATTGGCCAGATAGCGGGTGAATCGGCGCAACGCGGCATGACGTATTTCCTGGGTTTTCTGGCCGTGGTGAGTATCAGCCTTGGCGTGCTGAACCTGTTGCCCATCCCGGTGCTCGACGGCGGCCAGATCGTTTACCAGCTGGTCGAGATGATAAAAGGCAGCCCAATGACTGAACGTGCACAAATGCTCGGACAACAGGTTGGCATCTTCGCGCTACTCTTATTAATGAGTTTTGCATTTTACAATGACATAGCGAGAATCCTGGGTTAACCAGGTCAGACGGAAGACCATTGCAGATGAGAAATACATTATTCGCGCTGTTGCTAGTCCTGCCCGCGACCGTACTTGCTGCCGGCGAGTTCGTCGTTAAGGACATGCGCGTCGAGGGTCTACAGCGCATTTCCGAGGGTACGGTCTTCAACTACCTGCCGGTCAATATTGGCGACACGGTGGATGGCAACCGTATTGGCGAGGCCATCCGTGCGCTCTATGGCCAGAACCTGTTCGACAATATTGAGATGCGTCGTGATAACGAGACGCTGGTCATCGTCGTCAAGGAACGCCCCTCAATTGAGAGTTTTGAGATTGACGGCAACAAGGACATCAAGACCGAGGACCTGATGGATTCCTTGCGCAATGTTGGATTGGCAAGAGGCCGCACATTTGATAGGTCCGTACTCGACAACGTAGAGATGTTCCTGCGCGAGCAATACTACGATCGTGGCAAGTACGGGGTCGCGATCGACACCGAGATCAACGAGCGTCCGAACAACACCGTGCGCATCAAGGTCAACGTCAAGGAAGGTGAGCGAGCCAAAATACGCCAGGTCAATATCGTCGGCAACGAAATCTTCGATGATGACGAGATTCGCGAGAACTTCACGCTGGACACGGCTAACTGGCTTTCCTGGATCCGCCAGGATGACCGTTATGCCAAAGAGGCACTCGAGGGTGATCTCGAAACACTGCGCTCTTTCTATATGGACCGTGGCTATGCCGATTTTAAAGTCGACTCAACTCAGGTAGCGATCTCGCCGAACAAGAAAGACATTTTTGTCACGATTGGCATCAGCGAAGGCGATCTGTACACGATATCCGACGTAAAGCTCGTCGGCGATATGGTAGTACCGGAACAGTTTCTGCGCGGATTGATTCTCACCAAGCCAGGCGCCGTCTTCAATCAACGTGCGCTCACGCAAACCAGCGATCTGATGGCATTTCGACTCGGCGAAGAGGGCTATGCGAACGCGGAGATCGAGCCCGTACCAGAGCTTGACCGCGAAAAGAAAGAGGCGTCCGTAACGTTTTACGTTAACCCGCAGAATCGCGTTTACGTCCGGCGTATCAACTTCAACGGCGTCGACCAGATCGACGACGAGGTGCTGCGACGGGAGATGCGACAGATGGAGGGCTCGTACCTTTCGAATTCGCTGATTGATCGATCGAAAGTTCGTCTGCAGCGCTTGCCGTTCATCGAGAGCGCGGACGTTGGCAATTCGCCGGTGCCCGGCAGCCCGGACCTGGTGGATGTCGATTTTGATCTTGAGTATCGAATGCCCGGACAGTTCTCCGGCGGCGTCGGCTACTCGGAGTCGCAGAAGCTGTTGCTCAACGGCAGCATCGTGCACACCAACTTCCTGGGTTCTGGAAATCGGGTCGCGCTTGAGCTCAATTCCGGCCGCTTCCAGAAGCTCTACAGTCTGTCCCACACCGATCCCTACAGAACCATGGACGGTGTTCGACGAACAGTGAGCATCAACTACCGGGACATTACGCAATTTACGTCCGCGGCATCTGATTTTTCAACAACCAGCGCCGGTGCAACCGTTGACTACGGCTACCCGATTACCGAGTACCAGACGGTGTCTTTCGGTGGCACATTTCAACACTCCGAATTAGTGTCATCGGCGAACAGCACGCAGCAGGCGCAGGAATGGGTAGCCAATAACGGCAATCAGTTCGTCGAGGATCTTGGCACAAGAGGTTCGATCTTCGGAACTGAGTTCGATACCTTTGAACTTATTGCGGGCTGGACCTACGACAGCCGGAACCGCTCGCTGTTTGCGAATAGGGGTACGCGCCAGCAGTTGTTCCTGTCTATGGCGGTTCCTGGCAGTGACGTCGAGTACTACCAGGCGCGCTACAGTTTCACTAAATATTTCCCGATTACGAGCAAGTGGGTGCTGCGCTTCAATTCCGAACTGGGCATAGGCGAGGGCATAGGGGATACCACCGCCCTGCCGCCTTACAAGCAGTTCTATGGCGGTGGGCCGCAGTCAGTGAGAGGCTTCAAGGAGTCCTATTTGGGGCCGCGGGACAGCTTCGGCCGGCCATATGGCGGCAACGTATTGGTTGCAAGTCAGCTAGAGCTTATACTCCCGCTTCCCGATAAATGGGCCAGCCAGGCACGCGCCAGCTTGTTCTATGATGTCGGTAATGTATTCAATACAGGCGAAGTGGCGTTTACTGACCGGCTAGGCAGCCCGATATTGTATGAGCCCGATCTGGACGAGTTGCGAACATCGGTGGGAATTGGAGTGCAGTGGTTGGCGCCGTTAGGCCTGTTCCGCTTCAGCTACGCCTACCCGCTGAACGCGTATGACGGAAATGATAGATATTTCGGAGACGAGCTGGAGCGATTCCAGTTCTCTATTGGACAAGCGTTTTAAGGAATGGAAAGTTTATGAGTCTTGTAAAGCGACAATTGGTTAAAGCAGGTTTGGGCGTAGCGCTGTTGTGTGCATTTGCACTTCCGGCCGCCGCGCAGGATATGAAGATTGGCGTTGTTAGTCTGCCAGCCCTGATCGAGCGGGCGCCGCAAACAAAGATCGCCATGGACGCTTTGCAGGAAGAGTTCGCGCCGCGGCAGCGAGAGTTTCTGGCGAAGCAGAAAGAGTTTGAAGAACTGACCGCCAAAGCGCAAAAAGACTTTGCCGTGATGGGCGAGACCGAGCGCCGCAATGCTGAAAAAGACCTGCGTGACTTGCAGCGTGAAGTATCTCGTCTGCAGAACGAATTCCGCGAGGATCTGAATCTTCGGCAGAACGAAGAGTATGGCGTTCTGCAACGTGCGATGCTCAAGGAAGTTCAGGATTACGCACAGACCCAGGGTTTTGACCTGATCGTCGGCGACGGTGTGTTGTTCGCCAGTAGTGCTGTCAATATTACCGAGCAGGTATTACGAACCGTCGAAGCTAATCACCAGGCGACGAGCGCGCGTTAGGCTGGCGTCAGGGTAAGGGTACAAACCTGTGCCGATCAGCCTCGGAGCGCTTGCGACCCAGTTCGGCTGTGAGTTGATCGGCGACCCCGACATCCTCATCAATGGCGTCGCGTCGTTGTCCGCTGCGGGGTCGGATTCGCTCAGTTTTCTGTCCAACCCCTCGCTCAAAGGGCAGTTATCTGCGACGCAGGCGGCTGCCGTTATCCTGCGGCCCGCCGATGCCGATGCATCGCCGGTCGCCGCTATTGTTCACGATGATCCTTATTCGTGCTACGCACGCATGGCGGCCGTCATTTGTCCGCCACCGACATACAAGCCGGGCAAGCACGCATCGGCCGTAGTGGCTTCCTCGGCGAGCGTAGCCGAAAGCGCCCATCTTGCAGCGAATGTTGTTATCGGCGAGCGCTCTACGATCGGTGCCGACGTTTACGTCGGACCCGGCACCGTGATCGGCCCGGATTGCGAGATTGGCGAGCAATGTCGATTCATTGCCAACGTGACGTTGGTGCGCAACGTCAGGATTGGCGCCCGCGGCCTGTTTCATCCGGGTGTCGTAATCGGTGCCGATGGATTCGGCAATGCAACGACGCCGGAAGGTTGGGTCAAGGTGCCGCAGTTGGGTGGTGTGCGTATCGGCGACGACGTGGAGATCGGCGCGAATACGACGGTAGACTGCGGAGCGCTCGAAGATACCGTGATAGAAGAGGGCGTTCGGATCGACAATCTCTGCATGATCGGGCACAACGTACATGTTGGCGCACACACAGCGATGGCGGCGACAACGGCGATCGCCGGCAGCACGGTCATAGGCAAGCGTTGCCTGTTTGCTGGCAGGTCCGGTGCGGTCGGTCATATCACGATTTGTGATGACGTCACTGTTGCTGCGATGACATTCCTCTCGAAAGACGTCAAAACCCCTGGCACTTTTGCAGCCAGTTTCCCTGCAGATGATGCGCGAAGCTGGTCAAAACAGCTTGCGAGGTTCCGGCGTCTCGGTGCGCTTGTCGAGCGCGTCAAAAAACTGGAAAAGCGTGACAGCTAGTGGGTCTTGTCATCAGGACATTCTGTAATGATTCATGAAACAGCGATAATTTCGGAAACCGCCCGCATCGCGAGCGACGTTACCGTTGGTCCCTACGTTGTGATTGGCGATGACGTGGAGATTGGCGGCGGCTCGCAAATCGATAGCCATGTCGTCATTAACGGGCCAACGATCATCGGCAGGAATAATCACATCTACCAGTTCGCCTCGATCGGCGATGACCCTCAGGACAAGAAGTACGCCAACGAACCCACGCGCCTTAAGATCGGTGACGGAAATTCCATTCGAGAGTTTTGCACGATCAGTCGTGGCACAGTCCAGGACAGGAGCGAAACCACGATCGGCGATGACAACTGGATAATGGCTTACGTACATATTGCCCACGACTGCGTAGTCGGCGACAAGACCATCATGGCGAACAACACGACGCTTGCAGGGCATGTGCACGTTGGGGACTGGGTAATCTGCGGCGGTTTTTCAGGCATCCATCAGTTCTGCCGAATCGGCGCACATGCTTTTCTGGGAATGTTCTGCGGTGTGAATCGTGATGTTCCGGCGTACACGATGGTATCGGGGCAGCCTGCGGTGCCCCGCGGTATCAACAGTGAAGGCCTCAAGCGCAGGGAATTTTCTACGGAGCAAATTCGCAACATCAAGAATGCGTACCGACTCACGTTCCGGAAGGGCAAGAAATTGTCGGAAGTTATCGAAGAAATCGCGGAACTCAGTGAGCAACAACCCGAGTTAGTCGTGTTCCTGGAATCGCTGCGTTCATCCGAGCGCGGCCTTGTTCGTTAGGCGCTGCGGATGAGGATCGGGCTGGTTGCTGGCGAGGCTTCCGGCGACCTGCTGGGCGCCGGACTCTTGCGCGAGCTGCGAGCTCGCGTGCCGGATGCGACTTTCGAGGGTGTTGCCGGTCCCGCGATGCTGGCCGAGGGTTGTGAGCAGTGGGAGCCGGCCGAGTCACTTGCGGTAATGGGCCTGGTCGAGCCGCTCGCCCATATCCCCCGGTTACTGCGCTTACGAAAGGAACTGCTGCGTCGCTGGCTGGAGTCGCCGCCGGACGTCTTCGTTGGGATTGATGCACCAGACTTCAACCTCGGACTCGAGAAGAAGCTCCGCAAGAACGGCATCAAGACGGTGCACTACGTGAGCCCCTCTATCTGGGCGTGGCGAAAAGGCCGGATACGGACCGTTCAAGCGGCCGTCGACAGAGTATTGTGCATTCTGCCTTTTGAAAAACCGCTGTATGACGCGCATGGCATCGATGCGGTCTTCGTAGGTCATCCCAAGGCAGACAGTACGCCTGCGGTCGTGGATATGGCTGCCGCCCGTCGCTCACTGGGCCTGGAGGCAACGGAGGTAGTTGCGGTCTTGCCAGGAAGTCGACGTGGTGAGGTTGCCCGACTCGGCGACATCCTGGCCCAAGCGGCCAAACAGCTGGCGACCATGCGACCCGGAGTCCGGTTTGTTACGCCGGTCGCTACGCCGGCACTGCGGAGCACGATCGAGCAGCAGCTTGCGGACGCCGGCATTGCTGACCGATTCACACTGCTGGATGGCGACTCCGAGATGGCTATGATCGCGGCCGACGTTGTGCTGCTTGCTTCGGGAACCGCCGCGCTCGAATCGGCACTGCTTGGCAAGCCGACGATAGCTACTTACCGACTGGCACCGCTGACGCACGCGATTGCTATTGGACTCAAGATGGTGAAGCTTGAGCATTACACTTTGCCGAATCTGCTGACCGAGACGCCGTTGGTGCCGGAATTCATGCAAAAGAACGCCGAGCCGGTGGCTATCGCAGCTGCCGTCGCCGAGATGCTCGACGACCCGGAGCGCAGGCGATTCATCAGCAGCGAATTTGCTAAACTGCGCACAGAGCTGGCGCTGAATGCTGACCAGCGCGCCGCCGAGGCTGTCATCGAGCTGGCGCAATCGTAGAGCACCCATGCAGGCAAACTTGTTTGAAATAAGCGGCCGCGTTGCCGGCGTCGATGAGGCGGGCCGTGGCCCGCTGGCGGGGCCCGTGGCAGCTGCCGCTGTGATTCTGCACCCGGACAGGCCTATAGCCGGTCTCGCGGACTCCAAGAAACTGTCGTCGCGCAAGCGTGATGCCCTTGCCATCGAGATTCGTGAGCGTGCGCTCGCCTGGTCAGTGGCCTGGGCCGATCCGGCTGAGATCGACGCAATCAACATACTCGCGGCCACCATGCTGGCGATGCGACGCGCAATCCTCGGACTGTGGGTCTCTCCTGAAGGAGTGCGGGTCGATGGCAATCGTCTGCCGGATTTGCGCTTTGGTGATCGCCATATCCCCGGCGAGGCCATTGTTGGCGGAGACAGTCGGATTGCCGAAATCAGCGCCGCTTCAATTATGGCGAAGACCGCACGCGATCGGAAAATGCTGGAGCTGGACAGGCTCTATCCCTGCTATGAATTTGCACGTCATAAAGGCTATGGGACGGACGTTCATCGCGCCCGGCTGCGCGAATTCGGTCCATGTCGCGAACATCGTTTCACGTTTGCGCCGATAAGAACGTCGCTATGAGCGCGCCAACCTTCGTCCACCTTCACCTGCACACCGAGTATTCGCTCGTAGACAGCACCGTGCGCATCCCGGCATTGATGGAGCGCTGTGCCAAGCTGGGTATGCCAGCGGTTGCGCTGACGGATCAGAATAATCTGTTTGGCCTGGTCAAGTTCTTTCGCAAGGCAATGGCGGCCGGTGTGAAACCGCTTACCGGCCTTGATCTTCGATTGTTCAACGAAGATGAGCCAGAGCGTCCGTTTACGCTGGTGTTGTTGTGTCAGAGCAGCCTCGGTTATCGCAAGTTGTCCGAACTGGTGACACGCAGCTATCTCGAAGGGCAGGTTCGCGGTGTGCCGATGGCGCGACGGGAATGGTTAAACGAGGAAAGTTGCGAGGGGCTGATTGCATTGTCGGGCGGACTTCACGGCGACATCGGTCATGCGTTACACGGTGGGCATGCGGACAGGGCCGCCGAGTTGCTTGCCGGCTGGCAGCGCACCTTCCCGGGGCGTTTCTATCTGGAACTGATTCGAACAGGGCGAGCAGGCGAAGAGGATTGCGTTCAGGCGAGCCTGGCACTGGCGAGTGACAACAAGATACCGGTCGTTGCCAGTAACGACGTGCGCTTCCTGGATCGTGAGGATTTCAATGCTCATGAAGCGCGCGTTTGTATACACGATGGGCGTGGTCTTGCTGATACGGATCGGCCGCGCTTGTATAGCGAACAGCAATACCTGCGATCGCCCGAGGAAATGGCGGAGCTTTTTGCGGATATACCGGAGGCGTTGGCAAACACCGTCGAGATTGCGCGACGCTGCAATCTCGATCTGAAACTCGGTGACAGCGTACTGCCGGCGTTTCCTGTCCCGGAGGGTCAGACAGAGTCGGAGTTCCTGGAGGCGGAGGCGAAACGAGGCCTCGAGGCGGCGCTGGCAAAGAGGTTCGAGCTCGAGGAGGTCGCTGAGAACCAGAGAGATCAGCTGGCGGCGCCGTATTTCGAACGGCTCGCGATCGAACTCGGCGTCATTCAGTCCATGGGATTTCCGGGCTACTTCCTGATCGTCGCCGACTTTATTCGCTGGGCGCGGGAAAACGAGGTTCCGGTTGGTCCCGGCCGCGGTTCCGGTGCGGGCTCCCTGGTCGCGTGGGTGCTTGGCATTACGGCGCTCGATCCGTTGGAGCACGACCTGCTATTCGAGCGCTTCCTCAATCCGGAACGTGTGTCGATGCCGGACTTCGACATCGATTTTTGTATGGAAGGGCGTGATGACGTCATCGACTATGTCGCGCAGCGTTACGGGCGTGAGCGTGTATCGCAGATCATTACATTCGGCACCATGGCAGCAAAGGCTGTAATCCGCGACACCGGCCGCGTTCTCGGTCAGCCATACGGCTTCGTTGACCGAATTGCGAAACAGGTACCCTTCGAGATTGGTATTACGCTGGAGAAGGCGCTAGAGCAGTCCGATGAACTCGCATCGATGTACCGCGACGACGAGGAAGTTGCCGCAATCATCGATCTCGCGAAGTCCCTGGAAGGGCTGGTACGCAATGCCGGCAAACACGCCGGCGGCGTCGTTATATCGCCGGGACCGTTAACCGACTTTGCGCCACTCTATTGCGAGGAGGGCGGCAGTAACGTTGTAACGCAACTCGACAAGGATGACGTCGAGGCGGTTGGGCTGGTGAAATTCGATTTCCTTGGGCTGAAGACGCTCACGATAATCGAATGGGCCGTACGGATAATCAACGATACGTATCCGGAGCGTAAACTCGATATCACGCGTATCCCGACGCGCGACCCGATTACTTTCGAGCTATTGCGCAGCACGCAAACTGCCGCAGTATTCCAGCTTGAATCGAGCGGTATGCGTGATCTGATCAAGCGCCTGCGGCCCAATCAATTCGGCGACCTGGTTGCACTGGTCGCGCTATTCCGGCCGGGCCCGCTGCAGTCCGGCATGGTTGACGATTTCATGACGCGCAAGCACTCGTCAAATCAGTCGGATATCGACTACCTGCATCCCGACTCTGAAACCGGTACTCGAAGAAACCTATGGCGTGATCCTGTACCAGGAGCAGGTGATGCAAATCGCACAGGTTCTCGCGGGGTACACGCTCGGCGGTGCTGACCTGCTGCGTCGGGCGATGGGCAAAAAGAAGCCCGAGGAAATGGCCAAGCAGCGCGAGATATTCGTCACTGGCGCGACTGAACGCGGCGTGACGAATGCAACTGCAACGCGCATCTTCGACCTCATGGAAAAATTTGCCGGCTACGGGTTCAATAAATCCCATTCGGCTGCATACGCGGTGCTGTCGTACCAGACGGCCTACCTGAAAGCGCATTATCCAGCGGCATTCATGGCGGCTGTCATGAGCGCCGACTTGCAGAATACGGACCGGCTGGTGACCCTGAAGGACGATTGTCGTCAGCTCGGATTGAAATTGTTACCGCCCGATGTCAACAAGTCTTCATTTCAGTTCAGCGTTTCAGATGAGCAAACGATTCTGTATGGGCTTGGTGCCATTAAAGGCGTGGGTCATTCGGCGATTGACTCGCTGATCAGCGAGCGCGAAGCGCACGGTGACTTCTCCAGCCTGGTAGAGACCTGCCGTCGCGTCGATCATGACAAGATCAACCGGCGTGCCCTGGAGGCCCTGGTCAAGTCTGGCGCCATGGATGGTTTCGGCGAATCCCGGCGCAGCCTGATGCATCAGGTTCCAGAGGCATTGCGCAGCGCGGACCAGCAGGCCCGTGCCGCGGCCGCTGGTCAAAATGACATGTTTGGTCTCGAAGCGCCGGCCCCTGAGGTTGAGTCGGCGGTGCCGGTCAGTCTCGCCGAATGGCAGGAACGCGTCCTGTTAAGTAACGAAAAAGAAGCGCTCGGACTGTACCTCACCGGACATCCCTTCGACGCAGTGCGCAATGACGCAGGGTTCTTTGTCGATGGCCGGCTTGCGGACATTACGGCGGAACCCCCGCCGCAAAACAACAAAGGCGAACGCAATTATGCGCAGGGGCGCCGCGAAGCCACCGTCGCCGGGCTCATCGTCGACGTTCGCAAGCGCGGCAATCGCGTCAGCGTCGTGATCGATGATGATACCGGGCGTATGGAGATCAGCCTGTTCAGCGAAGCCTTCCAGGAGTTTCGCCACCTGCTGGTCAAAGACGAAATCGTCGTGATTTCAGGCGGGCTGCGCTATGACGACTTCATCGGCAGCTGGACGATCAATGCCAAGAACGTTTTGCACATTGACCGCGTTATTGAATCGCGGGCAAAAAGCATGGTCCTGAGTCTCGCGCCCAACGGGCAGGGCGAGCAGCTGCTGGTAAAATTACATGACTTGTTACTGCCCTTTCGGGAGGGTAATTGCGACGTCTCGGTGAGGTATATCGGCGACAGTGCAACGGCCCGACTATCGCTTGGTCCTGAATGGGCGGTGCGCCCCAGCCGCGAATTGCGCGACAAATTGACGGAGTTGCTCGGTAACAATAATGTCCGTCTACTGTACGCGCCTGGTCGCGAAATAATGTAATCTCGGCTGTATGGATCTGAAATTTCTTGATTTTGAGCAACCGATCGCCGAGCTCGAGGCGAAGATCGAGGAGCTGCGCTATGTAGGCGATGACTCTGAGGTCAACATCAATGAGGAGGTCTCGCGACTCAAAGTCAAGAGTGAGTCGCTGACCAAGAGCATTTTTTCGAAGTTGACGCCCTGGCAGGTCGCGCGCGTTGCGCGTCACGAGTCCCGCCCCTATACGATGGACTACCTGCGCATGATTGCGCCGGACTTTCAGGAATTGCACGGCGATCGAATGTACGCCGACGATCCGGCGATTATTGGTGGCGTCGGTCGAGTTGATGGCCGCGCAGTGATGTTCATCGGCCATCAGAAAGGTCGCGATACCAAAGAACGGGTGCGCCGCAACTACGGTATGCCGAAACCGGAAGGGTATCGAAAAGCCCAGCGACTGATGCGTCTTGCGGAAAAATTCTCCTTACCGATTGTCACGTTCATCGATACGCCTGGCGCCTATCCTGGCGTTGGTGCGGAAGAGCGCGGTCAAAGCGAGGCAATTGCGAGGAGTTTGTACCTGATGGCGGCGCTTCGGACGCCGATCATCAGCGTTGTCATTGGTGAAGGCGGTTCCGGTGGTGCGCTTGCGATTGGCGTTGGCGATCGCCTGCTGATGCTGCAGTATTCGGTTTATTCGGTCATCTCTCCTGAGGGTTGTGCCTCTATCCTGTGGAAAAGCCCTGAAAAAGCGGAAGTGGCCGCCGCCGCAATGCGCATAACTGCCCAGAGTCTTAACGAATTTGGCCTGGTCGATGAAGTGCTCGCGGAACCGCTTGGTGGCGCGCACCGCAATCCCGCCGATATGGCTGAGGTAATTCGCAATGCCGTTCTGAAGAATCTTGACGAACTCGACGGCTTGTCGATCGAGCAAGTGCTCGAGCAACGCCAGCAGCGGCTTGCGAGTTTCGGGCAGTTTAAAGAGACGTGATCCTCAGCGCCGAGACCCTGCTTCTCAGGCTAAGGGAACTCGAAGCCGTTGCCGCCAGTCCCTCCCGATACATTGTCGCGTTCAGCGGCGGTCTTGATTCCACCGTATTACTGCACGCGCTCGCGTCACTACGTGCAGAGCTCGATATTCCCCTGTTGGCGATCCACGTGGATCACGGATTGCACGAGGAGTCAGTGAGCTGGAGCGAGCACTGCCGGGATACGGCGGAGCAGCTCGACGTGGACTACCTGTCACTATCGGCTGAGGTTCAGCTGGAGTCGGGCAAGGGGCCGGAGGCGTCGGCCAGGGATGCGCGCTACAACGCGTTGCACGCGGAACTCCGCCGCAACGACTGGCTGATGAGTGCCCACCATTGCGAAGACCAGGCCGAGACCTTGCTTCTGAACCTCATCCGCGGCAGCGGCCCCATGGGCATTGCCGGTATTGGTGTCATCCGCCGATTTGGCCCCGGATGGCTTGCACGACCGCTGCTCGATACCAGCCGGCAAGAAATGCAGGCGTACGCGAGTCGCGAAGGATTGGAGTGGATCGAGGACCCGTCTAACGTCGATCGCCGCTTCGATCGAAACTTCCTGCGACACGACATCTTGCCAAGGCTGGGCGCGCGCTGGCCGGATATTGCCGCGCGTCTGCAGCGCAGTGCCGCTCACGCCGGTGAGGCCTCGCTGTTGCTGTCCGATCTTGCGAAAATTGATCTCGAGTTGCTCGGCGGTGGACCGCAGAAGCTGCCGATCGACGGACTACTCAGCTTGTCGCCAGCGCGGCAGCGCAACGTTCTGCGCTTCGCTCTGCGACATCTGGGGCTGGCGACGCCCACGGCCATGCAACTGGCGCGCATTCTCAAGGAGGTCATTCCGGCGCGCGAAGATGCTCAGCCGCTTGTGACCTGGCCGGGCGCCGCCGTGCGGCGCTATCGGAACGGCCTGTACCTGTTGCCCGAGCGCCTGCAGGAATCACCGGCCACTATCGCGGTGGCATCAGACACTGTGCCCCTGGGTCCGGGACTCGGTGTCCTCGAGATGCTTCCCGGGCAGGCACAAGGATTGTCCGATGCGCTAATGAAGCGCGATATCCAGATCCGTTTTCGTCAGGGCGGTGAGGAATTTCAGCCTTATGGTCAATTACATACGCGCAAACTGAAGAAATTACTTCAAGAGGAAGGCGTCGTGCCCTGGATGCGGGATCGGCTGCCACTCGTTTACGCCGGTGACGACCTTGTGGCCGTCGGTGATCTTTGGCTTGCGTCAGACGCCGTCAGTGAGCCGGGAATCGGGCTGCGCTGGCAGGAGCGGCCGGCCTTGCATTGAGGCACCGGTCGACAGCTGTCACCGCCCTTAAGTCGTTGTGTCACCGATGGCTATCTGATAACGTTTAAAACCGTCTTCAGTCCAACGACGGCGCGAAATTCGAAGGGTTGGAAGAAAGCACATTGCTCGCCACGCAGTGCTTTTGATCCAGCCCTTTCTTGTTTCTCGCTTTCTGCGAAAACTATGCGCCTCAGGCCTCGGGTTTACACATGACATCGTATGTTTTTATCACCGGCGGTGTGGTCTCTTCACTAGGAAAAGGGATCACGTCAGCTTGCCTCGGGGCTATTCTCGAAGCGCGGGGTTTGACGATCAGCATGATCAAACTGGATCCGTACATTAACGTCGATCCAGGCACCATGAGTCCGTTTCAACATGGTGAGGTATTTGTCACTCACGACGGCACCGAGACTGATCTCGATCTCGGCCACTATGAGCGCTTTGTTAGAACGGCGCACGGCGGGCGGCACAGTAATTACACGACGGGTCGGATTTACGAGAGCGTAATCCGCAAAGAGCGACGCGGCGAATATCTCGGCGCAACCGTTCAGGTTATTCCGCACATTACCGACGAAATCAAGCGAAGTATTGAACTTGGCGCAGGCGACGCGGATATCTGCCTGGTGGAAATTGGCGGCACGGTCGGTGATATCGAATCGTTGCCGTTTCTTGAGGCGATTCGTCAGATGGGCATCGAACTCGGGCACGACCGAGTGGTTTATGTGCATCTCACGCTCGTGCCATATATTTCGACCTCGTCCGAGATAAAAACCAAGCCGACGCAGCACTCCGTAAAGGAGCTGCGTTCTATCGGTATTCAGCCGGACATTCTGGTTTGTCGCTCCGAGAAACCGCTACCGCATGAGCAGCGGCGCAAGATTGCACTGTTTACAAACGTTCAGGAGAAGGCTGTTATTTCCGCCTTTGATGCCGACGATCTGTACAAGATTCCGGCGATGATGCACGAGCAGGGTCTCGATGACATCGTCGCGAAGCAACTCGGGCTCGAATTGCCGCCGGCGAACTTGAGCGAATGGGACGCAATCGTCGATGCCAAGCGAAATCCCGAGTTCGAGGTCGATGTTGCCATGGTCGGCAAGTACATGGATCTCAAGGATTCATATATCTCGCTGGTTGAGGCACTGCAGCACGGTGGCATTCATACCAGGACGAAAGTCAATATTCACTTCATCGAGTCCAATGACATCGAGGAAAACGGCATTGATTGCCTGAAGAACATGAATGGAATCGTTGTGCCAGGCGGCTTTGGCGACCGAGGTGTTGAGGGCAAGATAGAAACGGTGCGATTTGCCCGCGAGGCAGGTATTCCGTATCTCGGCATTTGCCTCGGTATGCAGGTCGCGGTTATCGAGGCGGCGCGCAATCTCGCGGGCCTGGCCGAAGCAATGAGTACCGAGTTCGACGCAAACACGCCGCACCCGGTTGTCGGCCTGATAACGGAGTGGCGGGACAAGACTGGCGATACCGAGCAGCGTGACGAGGACTCGGACTTTGGCGGCACGATGCGCCTGGGTGCCCAGGAAGTGTCACTCGCTGAAGGTTCGCTCGCGGCCAAAAGTTATGGCAGTACGACGATCGAAGAACGCCATCGGCACCGTTATGAGGTCAACAACAACTATCGCCAGCAGCTTACCGAAGCCGGACTGCGTTTTACCGGTCTGTCCGTCGATGACCTCGTCGAGATGGTTGAGCTGCCGGGGCACCCGTTCTTCCTGGCCAGCCAGTTCCATCCGGAGTTCACTTCCAACCCGCGCGATGGCCACCCATTGTTCAAGAGCTTCATACTGGCGGCGCGGCGCCACGCACAGGGTGCAATACCGGAGGCTGTTGAGGCATGAAGTTGTGTGGATTCGATGCAGGTAACGAGCAGCCGATCTTCCTGATTGCGGGCACGTGTGTCGTTGAGAGCGAACAAATGGCGCTCGACACCGCCGGCACGCTTAAAGAGATCTGCAGCGAGTTGAATATCCCACTGATCTACAAGTCCTCGTTCGACAAAGCCAACAGGAGTTCGCGTGACGGCTTCCGCGGCCCCGGCATGGAAGAGGGTCTGCGTATACTCAGTGAGGTTAAAAAACAGCTTGGGCTGCCGATCATTACCGACGTGCACGAGGATACGCCGATGGACGAAGTGGCCGATGTCGTCGACGTGCTGCAGACACCGGCTTTTCTTTGTCGACAGACGAATTTTATTCTGCGTGCGGCGTCCGCCGGCAAGCCGGTCAACATCAAGAAGGGCCAGTTTCTGTCGCCATGGGAAATGCAGAACGTGGTTGATAAGGCGAAGTCGACCGGCAACGATGACATCATGGTTTGTGAGCGCGGGTTTTCATTTGGCTACAACAATCTTGTGTCGGATATGCGCGGGCTCGCCGTCATGCGTGGCACGGGCTGCCCGGTTGTATTCGATGCGACGCACTCGGTGCAGTTACCCGGCGGTAAAGGCACGTCGTCGGGCGGACAACGTGAGTTCATTCCGGTTCTCGCGCGGGCGGCGACCGCTGCCGGAGTTGCCGGGCTGTTCATGGAAACACACCCGGATCCGTCAAAAGCCCTGAGCGACGGGCCTAATGCGTGGCCGCTGGGAATGATGAAACAGCTTCTCGAAACGCTGGTGTCGATCGACGCCAGTGTCAAAAAAAGTGACTTCCTCGAAGCAGGCTTTGGCCTCGGGGTACCCAACTCGGAGTAATAATGATCAAGATAAGCAATATTCGTGGTCGGGAGATTCTCGACTCTCGCGGCAACCCGACCGTGGAAGCCGATGTTACGCTCGCCGACGGCTCAATGGCGCGGGCGGCGGTACCGTCAGGAGCATCGACCGGAACGCGCGAGGCGGTAGAGCTTCGCGATGGCGACAAGTCACGTTACCTGGGCAAGGGTGTGCTGAATGCAGTCGCCAACGTCAACGGCGAGCTGAGCAAAGCCTTGCTGGGTGTGGAATTCGAGGACCAGCGTGCTCTCGACCAGTGCATGATCGATCTCGACGGCACCGACAACAAGGGACGCCTGGGCGCGAACGCGCTTCTGGCAATTTCGCTCGCGAGCGCGAAGGCGGAGGCGGCGTCGAAGGGGCTTTCGCTGTTTCGACACCTTGGGCCAGGCACGACGATGCCCGTACCGATGATGAATATCATCAATGGCGGTGCACACGCTGACAATAGCGTCGATATCCAGGAGTTCATGATCCTGCCGGTAGGTGCAGCAAATTTCCGTGAAGCGTTGCGCTACGGTGCGGAGATATTCCATAGCCTGAAAAGCGTGCTCCGAGGAAAGGGCCTGAATACGGCCGTAGGCGACGAGGGTGGCTTCGCACCGGATCTGCCGTCCAACAAGGCGGCTCTCGACACCATCATGATCGCAATCGAACAGGCTGGCTTTAAAGCCGGCGACGATATTCTGCTTGGTCTGGATGCGGCCAGTTCCGAGTTCTACAAGGATGGCGTTTACAATCTCGCATCCGAGGGGAGAACCTTCGATGCGGTCGGGTTCAGCGCCTACCTCGCGGAATTGGCCGATAACTATCCGATTATCACCATTGAAGATGGCATGGATGAGAGCGACTGGGACGGCTGGCGTGTCATGACCGATGCCCTGGCCGACCGGGTGCAGATTGTCGGTGATGACCTCTTTGTCACTAATACGGCCATCCTGCGCCGCGGTATCGATGAAAAAATAGCAAATTCGATATTGATAAAACCCAACCAAATCGGTACCTTAAGCGAAACTCTTGATGCGATTACTATGGCGGACGAGGCAGGATACACAGCGGTCATCTCGCATCGTTCGGGCGAAACCTCTGACAGTACGATTGCCGACATCGCCGTAGGATCGAGAGCGACGCAGATCAAGACCGGCTCTTTGTCCCGATCGGATCGCGTTGCGAAGTACAACCAGTTGCTGCGCATCGAAGAGGAACTGGGGGCCGACGCGTCATTTGCGGCGCGCGACGCATTTTCCGTTAAGGTGGCTTAGGAGCCACCTGTACAACGCACTTGGGGTCGTTGTTTGTCTGGATTACGCTTTTTGCTGGTGCTGCTGGGGATCGCCGGGCTAGGCTTGCAGGCCGAACTTTGGGTCTCGGATGATGGCTATCGAAAGACCGCGAACCTGCGTACCGCAGTTGCAGAGCAACGTGCATTGAACGAGACGTTGCGACAAAGAAATGCTGCGCTCGACGCCGAAGTTATCAATCTCAAGCGGGGAAGGGATGCGGCGGAAGAGCGGGCGCGAACCGATCTCGGCATGATTGGCCGACGGGAGACTTTCTACCAGGTCGTGCCGGTCGCTTCCGGCAAATCTGACTAGGACGTTCCATGTCCCTGCCCAACTGGGCCCGTGCGCACGGTAACCCCCTGTATTCCGCGCTTATTCGATCGCAGCCGCAGGACTTCGATGTTACCGAGGAACTGGGCTTCGAATTCAGTGGCGACGGCGAGCACGACTTCCTGTTCGTCGAGAAAACCAACGCAAACACAGACTGGGTGTCCAAGCAGCTCGCGGGCCATGCGGGCGTGCCGCCACGCGACGTCGGCTATGCCGGTCTCAAGGATCGCCACGCGGTAACGCGGCAATGGTTCAGCGTGCCCCGCTGGAATGCGCCTGACTGGAACGCGCTCGCGATCGACGGCGTTCGACTACTTGACCAGCAGCGCCACAACCGCAAGCTGCGCCGCGGCGCCCATCAATCGAATCGATTCCGCATCGTGTTACAGGGTCAGACTCCGGCTGAGGCTGCCCTGCAAGAAAGGCTGGTCATGATCAAAGCTGTGGGTGTACCCAACTACTTCGGCAGACAGCGCTTCGGCCGCGGCGGTGCCAATATTGCCCTCGCCGATCAATGGGCGGAGGGCCGGCGCTTGCCGCGCCACAAGCGCAGCTTCGCTATCTCCGCGGCGCGCTCTTTCCTGTTTAACGAGGAGCTCGCTCAGCGTGTGGCAGACGGCACCTGGAATCAGCTGCTGGCGGGTGATATTGCGAATCTCGACGGTTCCGGTAGCGTCTTCACGGTGACAGAACCGGACGCCGAGCTGCTGCGCCGCTGCGATGAGATGGATATACACCCGACCGGCACACTGTCCGGTGATGGATCACCGCTACTGAGCTCCGCTACCGGGCATGAAAACTGGCTTGCGGCGCTCGAAGGAGCGCGCGTAAAACCGGCTCGCCGAAGCCTCAGGCTGCGCATCGCGGACCTGGACTGGTCAATTTCCGAAGACAGCCTGCTGCTGGAGTTCGCCTTGCCGCGCGGCGCATTCGCCACGTCAGTGCTGCGGGAAATAGCCGACGTCGAGGACGCGCCGCGCTAGCTTCGCTGCAGCAGCACGTAGATGGCACCAGTACCGCCATCGACCTGGCGAGTTGAGACGAATGCCAGCACGCTGTCCCATTTTCTGAGCCATCGATTCACCGCGTTCTTGAGCACCGGCCCACGATCCCCTGAGCCCAGTCCCTTGCCGTGCACGATGCGCACACAGAGTTTGTTTTCAATCAGGCTGTACTCGACGAAATCCGCGAGCCGAGGTTTAGCCTCGGCGAGCGTCATGCCGTGCAGATCAATCTCGGCCTGCACGCTATAGCCGCCGCGAGCGAGTTTTCGCATCGTCCGCTTGCCGACAGAGTCCCGGTGAAATCTGAGTGCCGCACCGTAGCCGTGTTCGACCGTGTCGATATCGTCTTGCAGGCTCTCCTGCAACACGGCACGCTCATCGGCGCGCGAAAAACGGGCTCGCGGTTTAGGCTTGGGTTTCTCTTCGGGAACCCGGTGTTCGACGTCCAGCCGTTTCGCGTCGGAAAACGCGCGGCGAAACTCATCATTGTCCTTGTCGGTCACGGTCTGGTCTTCGAGGCTATGGTGTACGGTTAACATTGAGTATAGTGAGCGCGTCGCCATCTACCAATACAAAGAGTGCGCTCGTCAAAAACAAAGCATGAAAATCCTCGTAAGTAACGACGACGGGTATCTCGCCACCGGTATCATCGCCCTCACAGAAGCCCTCGAGCGCGTCGCCGACGTTGTCGTGGTTGCCCCGGATCGCAATCGCTCGGCGGCCAGCAGCTCCCTCACGCTCGATAGACCGCTCAGGGTCGCCGAAGTTGCGAAGAACCGCTATCGGGTGGACGGCACGCCGTCGGATTGCGTGCACCTGGCTTTGACGGGATTCCTCGACCATGAGCCGGATCTGGTGGTTTCCGGCATCAACCATGGGGCGAATCTGGGCGACGATGTTATCTATTCCGGCACCGTGGCTGCTGCGCTGGAGGGCCGATTCCTCGGACTGCCGACGATCGCAGTATCGCTGGTAGGACATAATCTCCGCCACTTCAATACGGCCGGGCGGGTCGCCGCGGAGCTGGTCAAGAAGATCGAGCGCGCCGGACTGGCGCCAGACATCGTGCTGAACGTCAACGTGCCCGACCGACCTTACGACGAGCTCAACGGCATCCGCGCAACGCGGCTGGGTTTCAGACACAAGTCCGAACATATCCTCAAAGACAAGGATCCCTACGGGCGTCCGATTTACTGGGTGGGCCCTGCAGGTGAGGGGCAGGATGCTGGCGACGGTACGGATTTTCAGGCGATCGAGCAGGGTGCGGCATCAGTCACACCTCTGCGGGTCGACCTGACCCGTCACGAGGCGGTGCCGGGCATCGCGGAATGGCTGCAGCAATGATCGATTCCCGGCTAGGCATCGGCATGACCTCGAAGCGCACCCGCGACCGGCTGGTGGCGCGCCTGCGCGATTCGGGAATCCGATCTGACGCCGTGCTGGAGCAGATTTGCAACGTGCCCAGACATCTGTTTGTCGACGAGGCGCTGGCCAGCCGGGCCTATGAGGATACGGCGCTGCCGATCGGCCTGGGGCAGACGATCAGTCAGCCGTATGTGGTTGCGCGCATGACCGAGGCACTGCTGGACGGTTTCGAGGGTGAGTCGGTGCTGGAGATTGGTACCGGATGCGGGTACCAGACTGCCGTGCTCGCACCGCTCGTGAAGAAGATCTATACCGTGGAGCGTATTCGGGAGCTGTTGAGAAAGACCCAGCAGCGCCTGCGCGATCTCGACATTTATAACGTGCAGTTTCGCCTGGGGGATGGCTGGGCTGGCTGGCCCAAGTACGGGCCTTACGACGGCATTATCGTCACCGCCGCCGCGACGGAGATTCCGCAAAAGCTGCTGCACCAGCTCGCACCCGGGGGCCGGATGGTTATTCCTGTTGGCCCGCCAGGCCGGCAGGAACTTACGATGGTGACCAATCGAGACGACCATTACGAACAGGTCTCCCTTGGACTGGTCAGCTTCGTACCGCTCGTTAAGGGCGGTTAATATTATATTTATCAGATAATTATGAGACTATTTAAAAGTAAATTATTTGAATTGGTTTGGGCAGGGCGCCTGACATGACGCTGTTCGCACCGCTGTATGAGCGAGTCCTGGCGTGGTCGAGACACCCGCATGCCGAGCGCTATCTTGGCGCCATGAGTTTCGCGGAGTCTTCGTTCTTTCCCATTCCGGTCGACGTCATGTTGGCACCGATGTGCCTCGCCGATCGAGACCGCTGGGTACGCTATGCGCTGATCGCGACGTTGGCCTCCGTGGCCGGCGGACTGGCGGGCTACGCGATCGGCTATGCGGCATTCGAGGCAATCGAGCCGTGGCTGCGGGAATCGCACTACTGGTCGGCCTATGAGACCAGCCGCCGATGGTTCGACGAGTACGGCGTCGTCGTTGTCTTTGTTGCCGGATTCTCGCCGATCCCCTACAAGGTATTTACGATCGCCGCTGGCGTAGCGGCACTGAGCGTGCCGGGATTCCTGCTGGCCTCCCTGATCGGGCGTGCGGCGCGCTTCTTCCTCGTAGCCGGTCTTGTAAGAGCAGGAGGCGAACGCTTCGAGTCCGGACTGGCCCGGCATATCGAGCGAATCGGCTGGGTCGTCGTTGCGCTATCTGTTGGTCTGATTGCCTGGCTTATGATGCGGGGACAATGACATCGCGTTTATTTGCCCTGGTTTCAATCGTCCTGCTGTTTGCGGCTTGTGGCGGCACGCGTTGGCAGGATGACCCCAATACGCATATCGTACGCCGCGGCGAAACCCTGTTTTCGATTTGTTGGCGATACGGTAAGGATCCGAAAGACGTCGCCCGCTGGAACCGGCTCGGCAATGGCTCGCTTATTTACCCCGGACAAGTCATTCGACTGACGCCGTCTGCCGGCTCGGGTACACGCTCGACCGCCAGCCGTCCGTCCCCGAGCCGTCCTGCCCCGAAATCTCTGCCGACGATCCCCGCGGAACCGCGCCCCGCCTGGGCATGGCCGACCGGCGGCCGCATCAACGTTGATTTCGGCGCGAAACCGGGAACGGGTACCGGCGTCCTGATCAATGGAAAAGCAGGGCAGTCAATTTATGCCGCCGCACCCGGGCGTGTCGTTTATGCGGGAGACGGCCTCATCGGCTACGGCAAGCTGATCATTCTGAAGCACAACAACACCTACCTTAGCGCCTATGGCTACAATGCCGCGCTGCTGGTCAAGGAGGGCGAGCAGATCAGGCAAGGCCAGCGCATCGCGACCATGGGCGAGGGCCCGGAACGCAAACCGCGGCTGCACTTCGAGATACGGCGCAATGGCCAGCCGATTAACCCGCGGTCACAGCTACCGCCACGTTAGGGCCGCGCGCATGGTCAGAGGTAAAGTACGGCTGCAACCTGCCGGGCTTCGCCGGACAAGACGTTGAACGTTCGCGCGGCGGCTGCGGTGTCCATGCTTTCCAGTCCGATGCCGCGGCGAGCAAATGCGAACAGCAACTCGCGCGGTGGAAACACATTTGTCGGGCCGGTGCCGAGCAGCAAAATCTCGGGGGCTTTCGCCAGCAAGGATTCGAAATCGGCTTCAACAAGGTCGGCGATCGGCTTGGGGGCCCAGCTGGCCAGTACCTCGTCAGGTGTCAAAGCAATGGTTTGCGCGTAAGGTTTACCGTTGACCGTTATCGCCGTTTCTGTGACTCGCTGGATCATCAGCGTAGTGGTCATTTCTCTCGAGAATTTCAACGTCGCATCCCTTAACATCGGCGCCTCATCGTGAACGCATCATACGATAAATTGGAAGCCCTGGTCGTACTGCCCGCCGTTGCGGGTGGACGCCTCGCGAATGGTTCTCTGCGGACCTGGCTGGCGCAATCCGACCTTGTGCGAACGGCAGACAGGCCAGAGTTACTGGCCCAGGTTACCGGCGTTCTGGGTTTGCCGTACCCGGAAGAGGGTCTCGCGGCGCTGCGCATGTGGGGCCAGACCGGCGAGCGGCCGACGGTCTGGATTGCGGCGGCAGATCCCGTTTACCTGGAGCCGCGACTTGATCATCTCTGCCTGCATGACTTGTCAGCGGCCGCCGTTTCGCCAAGCGAGTTTCGAATCTTGATCGAACACTTGCAGGACACGCTGGCAGCCGACAAGCGTTTTGGATTTATTCGACTCGGACAGTTTGGCTATTTACGGGCGGAACGTCCGATAGCGACAGCGAAGGTGCCGGCTTGCGTGGTCGATCAACAGAAACTGGGCGATTTTCTGCCGGAAGGTGCCGAGGCGGCGGCTTATCGAAATCTGGTCAGCGAAATTGAGATGGCATTGCACGACCACGAGGTCAACCAGCGCCGTGCTGCGGCAGGCCAGCCGCCGGTGAACGCGCTTTGGCTATGGGGCGGTGGCATGGCGCCGTCGCGCACGACGCGGGCGCAGCCGCCGCTCTACTGCAATGATCCCTTGTTGCTCGGCTATTGGGACAGCGCAAACGCGCGCGCGAAGCTCTGGCCCGGAAGCATTGCCGACTGCATCGAAGCTCAACAGGGCGCGGGATTTGTTGCGGTTGTGCCTGAAACCGGGGACGATGCCGCGTTGCTCGAGGACAGCCTTCTGCAACTGCGCGCGGCCTTGCAGCAGAAACGCCTGAAACGCGTAACCATCCTGTTCCGCGACGGGCGTCGCGCGGACATTACTCGTGCGCACCGGCTGCGCTTCTGGCGGCGCGACTCACCACTACTGGATTAGCATGCGCACACCAAGACCTGTTGTTAGCAGAAAACTGCCAAGCCGAGATCTGATCGAGCAATTCGGGGATATAGACCCGCTGCACGCGCGGCTCTATGCGATGCGAGGGCTCAGAGCTGCCGACGAACTGGACTACGGCCTGGCCAGACTGGCACCGTTGAGTGCTCTTGAAAACATCGACGTGGCCGCATCAATTGTCATCTCGAACCGCGATAAACGCATTATCGTTGTCGGCGACTATGACGTTGACGGGGCTACCAGCACAGCATTGGTCATACGCTGTCTGCGCGAATTCGGCTTTGCTGATGTCGAATACCTGGTGCCAAACCGATTCGACTATGGCTACGGCTTGTCCAGAGAAATCGTTCGCGTCGCGGCGGAGCGAAAACCGGCGCTCCTGATTACTGTCGACAATGGTGTATCCAGCGTGGACGGCGTCGCGGAGGCCAATGCTCTCGGCATACCCGTGCTGGTAACCGACCATCATCTGCCGGGTGACACGCTGCCTGCGGCGGAGACAATTCTCAATCCCAATCTCGAGGGCAGTCGTTTTCCAAGCCGAAACCTGGCCGGCGTCGGGGTCGCATTTTACCTGATGGCGAAAGTAGGCCGTGTCCTGGAAGAGCAGGGCAATGCGGGCGCCGCACGGGTTCCGGCGAAGTACCTCGATCTTGTCGCGCTGGGTACCGTTGCCGACGTGGTGCCTCTGGATTACAACAACCGTATTCTCGTGCATCAGGGTCTTCTGCGAATTCGGGCCGGTCATGCCGTGCCCGGCATCAAAGCGCTGTTGCAGCAATCGGGCAGGCAGGTTGCGCGTTGTGTGAGTACGGATCTCGGCTTCGCTGTGGGGCCGCGAATCAACGCGGCAGGCAGGCTCGAAGACATCTCGGTCGGCATAGAATGCCTGCTGACGGACAACGCGGAAACGGCAGCGGAATATTCCCGGTTGCTCGATAGCATCAATAGCGAGCGGCGTGATATTGAGGCCGGTATGCGCGAGCAGGCATTCAGTTTTGTCGACAAGCTGGGCAGCGAACGCTGGCCTTCTTGCGTCTGCGTGTACGACGAGTCCTGGCATCAGGGCATCGTTGGCCTGATTGCAGCAAGAGTTCGCGAGCGCTGTCATCGACCGGTGATTGCCTTCGCCCGCGAGAACGATGACATGGTGAAAGGATCCGCACGCTCGATTTCAGGCGTGCATATTCGCGACCTTCTGGAGGCCGTGTCGACGGCGCAGCCGGGGCTGATCGACAAGTTTGGCGGACATGCCATGGCGGCCGGTCTGTCGATGGCGGAGTCGGCGTTACCCGACTTCAAGCGTCTTGCCGAACAACAAATGGACCGGCTCTATCCGAACGCGGATTTCAGCGGCGCAATTCTAAGCGATGGATCGCTGCCGGGTTCCGCCTTCAACCTGGCCTTTGCGCGTTCCCTGCGCGACGCGGGGCCCTGGGGATCGGGTTTCCCGGAACCCTTATGGAGCGGCGACTTCGCGGTCGTAGAGCAACGCACGGTTGGCGAGAATCACCTCAAGTTGCGGGTGCGTCCGGCGGACGGCGGCAGCGTGATTGATGCCATTGCGTTCAACCAGGCCGGTCCGGCGTATCGCGGTATCGTGCAACTGGCGTTCAAGCTCGACGTCAACGAGTTTCGCGGCGTAGAGAACCCGCAGCTTGTGGTCGAGCAAATTGCTCCTTTGCAAGGCGCCGCCGCATGATAAGATCGCGCCCTTTTCTGGCGAAGCCGACCTGATGGAAATCAACCCGATAAGACTCACTATTGCCGACCTCACGGAGCGCTCCGATGCGCTGAGGAGGTATCTTTGACTACGAGGCAAAAGAAGAGCGGCTAGCGGAAGTCCAGCGCGAACTCGAACAGCCGAATGTCTGGGACGATCCGGCGCGTGCTCAGGCGCTCGGCCAGGAGCGTTCGCAACTCGAGCAGGTTGTGGTCAACCTGGACGGCATGACAACAGGGCTGATCGAAGCTTCCGAACTGCTGGTCCTCGCCGAGGAAGAGGGCGATTCCGCGACCGTTGATGAAGTCGTGAAAGATCTCGCCATCTTCGAAAAGCAGCTTGCTGTTCTTGAGTTCCGTCGCATGTTTTCCGGGGAGATGGACGGCAATAGCGCCTATGTCGATATTCAGTCCGGCGCGGGCGGCACCGAGGCACAGGACTGGGCAGAAATGCTGCTGCGTATGTACTTGCGCTGGGCGGAGGCACACGGCTTCAAGGCCGAGGTGATCGAAGCCTCGGCGGGTGAGGTTGCGGGTATCAAGAGCGCAACTGTGCACGTCGTTGGCGAGTATGGCTACGGCTGGCTCAGGACCGAGACCGGTGTGCATCGTCTCGTGCGCAAGTCGCCGTTCGACTCGGGCAACCGCCGGCATACATCGTTTGCATCCGTGTTCGTCTCGCCTGAGGTAGACGACAACATCGATATCGAAGTCGATCCGTCGGACCTGAGGATCGATGTCTACCGGGCGAGTGGTGCGGGTGGACAGCACGTTAACCGGACGGAGTCCGCGGTACGCATTACGCACTTGCCGACGAATACGGTCGTGCAGTGTCAGAACGATCGTTCGCAACACAAGAACAAGGCAACGGCGATGAATCAGCTGAAGGCGAAACTCTACGAGCTGGAGATGCAGAAGCGACGTGCCGAAGCATCGGTGGTTGAAGAGAGCAAGGCCGATGTTGGCTGGGGCAGTCAGATTCGTTCTTACGTGCTCGATCAAAGCCGTATCAAGGATTTGCGTACTGGAGTCGAAACCGGTAACACTCAGGCTGTGCTTGATGGAGGCCTCGACGCTTTCATCGAAGCAAGCCTAAAGCAGGGACTTTAAATTGAGCCAACAATGAGCAATAACAAGCCAAAAAACGACAACCAGCCGGACGAGAACAAGCTCATCGCCGAGAGGCGCTCGAAGCTCGATGCGTTGCGTGGGCAAGGCAATGCCTACCCCAACAACTTCCGTCGCAATTCCATCGCCGAGGAGCTGCATCAGACTTTCGATTCGCACGACGACGAGGCGCTGCGCGAGGAGCACATCAAGGTGTCCGTTTCCGGCCGGATGATGGCGAAGCGGGTCATGGGCAAGGCGAGCTTTGTCAAAGTCCAGGATCGCAGTGGCCAGATCCAGCTGCGGCTGGAACGCGATCGACTGCCGGAGGGCGTCTACCAGGCGTTCAAGAAATGGGACGTTGGCGACATCATCGGCGCGGAGGGCGATTTATTCCGCACGCAGACCGGCGAACTCACCGTCATGGCGGACACCGTTAACCTGCTGACAAAGTCGTTACGGCCGCTCCCTGAGAAGTTTCACGGGCTGGCGGACCAGGAGACTCGCTATCGACAGCGTTACGTCGACCTGATTATCAATGAGCCAAGTCGCGACGTGTTCAGGAAACGTTCGCAGATCATTACCTACATGCGGGCCTTCCTCGAGGCGGCTGACTTCCTCGAAGTCGAGACGCCGATGATGCAGACAACGCCCGGCGGTGCGATCGCAAGGCCGTTCACGACTCACCACAATGCACTCGATATGAACCTGTACCTGCGTATCGCGCCAGAACTGAATCTGAAGCGACTCGTCGTCGGCGGCTTCGAGCGCGTTTACGAGATCAATCGCAATTTCCGTAACGAAGGGGTGTCGACGCAGCACAATCCCGAGTTCACGATGATGGAAGCCTATCGGGCGTATGCCGACTACAACGACTGGATGGATATGACCGAGGCCATGTTGCACGGCATGTCCGAGGCGATTCTCGGTACGACGATCGTCAAGTACCAGGGCGAAGAATTTGATTTCGGCAAGCCGTTCAAACGCATGACGGTCGAAGAGGCGGTTGCCGCGTACAACCCGGATATTGATATGTCCCGGATTCGCGAACGCGACTACCTCGTTGAGATTTGCCAGAAGCTGGACATCGCGGTCAAGAGTAACGATGGGCCAGGCAAGTTGCAGACAGAGATTTTCGATGCGACCGGAGAACGCGAGCTGCGCGAGCCGACATTCATTACGCAGTACCCCACCGAAGTGTCACCACTGTCGCGGCAGAACGATGCTGACTCGTTTGTCACGGATCGCTTTGAGTTGTTCATTGCAGGTCGTGAAATTGCCAACGGTTTCTCGGAGCTCAACGATCCTGAGGAACAGGTGGCACGGTTTCGAGCGCAGGTCGAAAACCGGGAAGCCGGTGACGACGAGGCTATGGCGTTTGACCACGACTACATTCGCGCGCTTGAGTACGGCATGCCGCCAACAGCTGGCATTGGCATAGGCATCGACCGACTGGTCATGCTGTTCACCGACTCACCGTCGATTCGAGACGTGCTGCTGTTCCCGCACATGCGCCCGGAAGTTTTCGACTAATTAACCTCCCGCGGATTTCCGGCGGCGAGACATTAGGCGAGCGACCCACGCTTGTGCAGAGCAAACCGGTTGTCTGACGGGGGCGAAGCAGTCCGCCGACGGACATGTCGAACGTTGGCAGCTTCTGGCAGTGAGCTACGAGCCGCGCTTCGCTGCCGGATCGGGGGAAATACTCATAAGGCAAAGGAATGTGCGTGAGCTTGACGTCGTTGACGGTTAGCGCGTCGTCGGCTCTATCGACCGGCACAACCGCCAGCAGGTCTGTTCCGGCAACATTGAGCACCTCACCAATATCACGATTGCCGTCCGATATCTTGTCGCCGACCGAAACCGGCGCTTCGCTTTCATAGCGCAACGTGCGCCGTTTGGTGGCGCCTTTGTAGTGTGTGCGGGCGACGATTTCCTGGCCGGTGTAGCAACCCTTGTCGAAATTGATCGCGTCCAGAAGATCGAGATTCAGCATGTGCGGCGTAAACTGCTCGCATTGCTCCTCGTCGATATAGGCGTAGCCATGTTGAACCAGGAATGCCGGATCGACGGTGATGCCTTCATCAATGATGTCGAACGCGACCTTCGAACGAAAGCGAAAAACCGTCAGGCGCTTGACGATATCAGCGGCGGTACTTGCCGGCGCCGACAGCGCAAATCCCGATTCAATGGCCCTGACGGTGCCAAACCAGATGACACGGCCCTTCGGGTTGCACCAGGCTGCGAGTATCTCGGCTTCGGCATCCAGGCGACGAAGGTCGTTAGAGAGCTGCCCCTGCAGAAAGTCAAAAGCATCAGGGCCTGTTACGTTGATTGTCGCAAGTGTCTTCATTTGTATCTAAGCAGATTCCATTGCTGCAGCCGGTCCTAGCGTCTGGCATACTCTCGCCATGAGCACACAAGACCCGAAAAATAAGGCCAAAAACGTCACTTCCAATGAGAATGACAAAGAGCATGATAGCGCGACTGAGGCCGCCGATGCGCCCAAAGAAATTGGCGGACGAGGCGGGCTGGATCCGACACGTTACGGCGATTGGGAAAAAGCCGGTCGGTGTATCGATTTTTAGAGGTCCTTTCCGGATAATACATTGCGCCGTAATCGGCCCGACTCAATCACAAGAAGCAACAGCATGAGCAATAACGGCAGGCCACTGTCACCCCACATATCGATCTATCGCTGGCCAATCACCATGGTGCTGTCGATTCTCCATCGCGCGACAGGCATCGCAATGTCGGTCGGTTTCATCGTCCTTGTCGCCTGGCTCTTCTATGCCGCGTCCGGGCCTGAAGCCTATGCGGTGTTTCAGTCGCTTATGGGGTCGTTCGTCGGCAAGCTGCTGCTGATAGGTTGGTCATTCGCCTTTTTCTATCACCTCTGCAATGGCGTTCGCCACCTGGTTTGGGATACGGGCCGAGGCTTCGAGATAAGCCAGGCCAATCGATCTTCGTGGTTGGTATTGATTCTGTCTGTCGCTCTAACGGCAATTTTCTGGGGGGTCGCGTCATGAGTTTGCGAACGCCGCTCGGCCGCGTGTTGGGACTGGGAAGCGCCAAAGACGGTACGTCGCACTGGTGGGGCCAGCGCGTTTCAGCCATCGCCCTGGTGTTCCTCGGACTCTGGTTCGCCTGGTCATTGGCGACCACACCGGATTTTAGCCACGCTGCGGTTGTCGCGGAAATAGGGCGGCCGCTTAACAGCGTCCTGTTGCTGCTGCTCTCGGTGACGCTGGCGTATCACTCTTACCTCGGTGTCCAGGTCGTCATTGAAGACTATATCCACGCGCCTGGCACCAAGCTGGTCGCACTCATTCTCTCCCGCTTCGCGCACGTGTCTCTCGCCGCGGCGGCGGTATTTGCCATATTGAAGATCGGACTAAACGCATGAGCGACTACGAATTTGTGGATCATAGTTATGACGTAGTCGTGATCGGTGCCGGTGGCGCCGGACTGCGCGCAACGTTTGGACTGGCCGAAGCCGGATTCAATACGGCGTGCATCACAAAGGTATTTCCGACGCGCAGCCACACGGTTGCCGCGCAGGGCGGCATCAGCGCAGCACTGGGCAACATGGGCGAGGACGACTGGCGCTGGCATATGTACGACACCGTCAAAGGTTCGGACTGGCTGGGTGACCAGGACGCAATCGAGTACATGTGCAAGGAAGCACCGGATGCCGTGATCGAACTGGAGCATTACGGTGTGCCTTTCTCCCGCACGGAAGACGGAAAAATATATCAGCGTCCGTTTGGCGGCATGACAACTCGCTTCGGCGAAGGCACGGCGCAGCGAACCTGCGCCGCCGCCGACCGCACCGGCCACGCCATGCTGCATACTCTGTACCAGCAGTCGCTAAAACATGATGCGGAATTCTATATCGAGTATTTCGCTATCGACCTGATCATGGAGGACGGCGTCTGCCGTGGTGTGGTCGCCATCGATCTCGCGACGGGGCGCTTGCACCGCTTTCGGGCGCACCAGGTAATTCTCGCGACTGGCGGTTATGGGCGGTCGTACTTCTCCTGCACTTCCGCGCATACTTGCACGGGCGACGGCAGCGCCATGGTGCTGCGCGCCGGCCTGCCGGTACAGGATATGGAGTTCGTGCAGTTTCACCCCACCGGTATCTACGGCGCAGGCTGCCTGATTACCGAGGGCGTTCGAGGCGAGGGCGGCTATCTGACAAATTCCGATGGCGAGCGCTTCATGGAACGTTATGCGCCGAACGCAAAGGATCTCGCGTCTCGCGATGTCGTAAGCCGTTCGATGACCATAGAAATCCGGGAAGGTCGCGGCGTTGGTAAGGACAAGGATCACATCCATCTGCATCTCGAGCACCTCGGACCTGAGGTTATCGAGGAACGCCTGCCAGGTATTGCAGAATCGGCGCGCATATTTGCCGGTGTCGACGTCACCAAGGAACCGATCCCGGTTTTACCGACCGTGCATTACAACATGGGCGGTATTCCGGCCAACTTCAACGGCCAGGTGGTAACGCTTAAAGACGGC
This sequence comes from uncultured Gammaproteobacteria bacterium, assembly GCA_963760395.1. Lineage (GTDB taxonomy): Bacteria > Pseudomonadota > Gammaproteobacteria > Steroidobacterales > Woeseiaceae > UBA1847. Next base: position 358,059 of record CAVXCX010000003.1, on the reverse strand, counting down.
GACCCGGAGAGCATCGTGGATGGCCTGATGGCTGTTGGCGAGGCCGCCTGCGTGTCAGTTCACGGCGCCAATCGTCTTGGCTCAAATTCGCTGCTCGACCTGGTTGTTTTTGGCCGTGCGGCTGCGCATTTCTGCAAGCATGAAATGACGCCCGGAGAACGGCACAAGCCGCTGGCCGCCGACGCCGGGCAGAATAGCGTTCAGCGTATCGATCAGCTGCGAAATGCGAACGGCGGTCGTCGCACATCGGAGATCCGGCTGGAAATGCAGAAGGTCATGCAGGACCATGCCGCGGTATTCAGAACCGGGGAAGTTCTTGACGAAGGCGTCGAGCTTTTGCGGAAGACATTTGCCAGTTTTGACGATGTTGCAGTATCGGACCGGTCACTCGTGTGGAACACCGACCTTATAGAAACGCTGGAGCTCGAGAATCTGCTGCTGAATGCGACCGCGACCATCGAATCGGCTGCAAACCGCACGGAAAGTCGGGGCGCGCACGCCAGAGAGGATTACCCGGATCGTGACGATGAGAGCTGGATGAAGCACACGCTGGCGTGGGTTGGCGGTGTGGGCGACGTTCGTTTCGATTATCGACCGGTTCATCAGCAGACCCTCACAGACGAGGTCGACTATGTCGAACCCAAAGCTCGTGTCTACTAATTTTTCAGGGACGATCGACCGTGGCTGAATTCAGACTCCCAAAGAACTCCCGAATCACAAAGGGCAAGCACTACGCGGCCGCCAATGGATCCGCCAATGTGCGTCGCTTCGCTGTGTATCGCTTCGATCCGAGCACGGGGGACAATCCGCGTCTGGATACTTACGAAGTCGATCTCGACAGCTGTGGTCCGATGGTTCTTGACGCACTAATAAAAATCAAAAACGAGATTGATCCGACGCTGACCTTCCGACGTTCATGCCGTGAAGGTATCTGCGGTTCCTGTGCCATGAATATCGACGGTGGCAACACACTGGCGTGCACGCGCTCCATCGATAGCGTGAAAGGCGACGTCAAGATTTATCCGCTGCCACATCTGCCGATCGTTAAAGATCTGGTCGGGGATCTTACGAATTTTTATGCGCAGTACGCCTCGATCAAGCCTTGGTTGCAGTCGCGTACGCCGCCGCCTCCGGATCAGGAGCGCTTGCAGAGCAAGGAAGACCAGGAGCTGATTAACGAGCCATCCGCCTGCATTCTGTGTGCGTGCTGCTCTACGAGCTGCCCGAGCTACTGGTGGAATAGCGATCGCTACCTGGGGCCCGCGGCATTGTTGGCGGCTTACCGCTGGCTGGTCGACAGTCGGGACGATGCGACAGGCGAGCGTCTCGATGAGCTTGAGGATCCGTTTCGACTTTATCGCTGCCATACGATCATGAACTGCACGCAGACCTGTCCCAAGGGTTTGAATCCGGCACAAGCCATTGCCGAGACCAAGAAGATGCTCGCGGAAAGGAAGTATTGAGCGAGGAATCCCGGCTGCGCTGGCAATGCCGTCGCGGCATGCGCGAACTTGACGAGCTGTTGCTGCGATATCTGAGTGAGCGGTATCCGCAAGCGGATGATCACGAAAAGGCGGCATTCGAGACGGTTTTGCAGCTTGCCGATCCGGAGCTCAACGGCTACTTGTTGCAGCGGCAAACGCCTGCGTCGGAGCCCATCGCGCGTGTCATCAAACACATTCTCAGCTGATCTTGATCCCGACGCCATGCTGCGCGTAATCGTTCTGGTGTCCGGGATAGCTTTGGGGTCGCTCGGTGTGGTCCTGGTTGTTGCCTTGCCGCTGCATCCGGCCCCCAAGCTGCTCGGCTGCTGCGCATGGCTGGTCTTTTGCTGGTGGGAAATCTCGATGCTGGCGCGCGGCTTCGACGATTGTGGTCGTTTGAGAATGGCGGCGGGAGGTTTGTTAATGTACCTCGATCACAAGGGCGAGTGGCGCGAGGCACGATTATTGCCGGGCAGCGTTGTTCTGCAGCGGGTGGCCTGGATTCGTTATCGGACCGACGCCGGGCTGCGTGCCGCCGAGTTGCTACGTGGTGATTGCCGAGTGGGCAATGACTGGCGTCGTCTGCAGGTTATCTGGCGGCACGTTGGAGCCACTGGGTGAAGCTGCTACCATGGCTAAGACTAGGAAAAACAACGAACAATCCGGTCACAGGACACGATCTGCCGACCGTAAACGGAACGGTGTCACAGAACCAAAATGAATAAGGCAGACAAGCGAGAACTAATCCAACTAAAGCCGGTCTATCCCGGAGTTAGTCGGTTTTTCGGACGATCGGGCGGACGAGTCTGAATGTCCAATCAGTCGTCAGACAAGAAACTGGTCAAGCGCGTCCAGCGCGGCGACAAAGGCGCATTTGACCTCCTGGTGCTGAAGTACCAGCACAAGATTGTAAACCTGGTCATGCGATATGTACGGGATCCGGAACTGGCTCTGGATATTACTCAGGAAGCTTTCATCAAGGCCTACCGGGCGTTGCCCCGATTTCGCGGCGACAGCGCGTTTTATACATGGATGTATCGAATCGCGGTCAACACGGCCAAGAATCATCTGGCGGCACAGCGTCGACGGCCTATGAATGTAGAACTCGATTTCCAGGATCCGGAACAGTATGACTTGCATGCCAAGTTGAAAGAGACGGATACGCCCGAGTCGATCACGCTCAGCCACGAGTTGAAAGATACCTTGGAGCAGGCGATTGCGGCGTTGCCCGAGGATTTGCGGACAGCAATTATCCTGCGCGAGCTCGAGGGTATGAGCTACGAGGAAATCGCACAAACAATGGAGTGTCCGGTCGGTACGGTCCGGTCCAGAATTTTTAGAGCACGTGACGCGATCAGCAAGAAAGTCGGATCGCTCACACGATGAAGAAGGCCGAAAGGCCCATGCGGGTGAAGTATGAATGATGCGATAAGAATGCAGATTTCTGCATTTGTTGATGGAGAGCTTCCTGACAATGAGGCGGATCTGCTGCTGCGGCGAATGGGGCAGGATGCCGAGCTTCGACTGAAGGTTGCCGAGTATCTGGCGATCGGCAGGGCGCTCAGAGGCGAGGTCGCGGTGGCGGGCGTTGATCGCATTCACGAACGAGTCTCCGCGGAAATTGACGACAAGCCGTTAGATGCGATTGTTGAGGCAGTCGATAAGCCACCGGCCACTGCGGTTCGACCGCTTGTGGGGTTCGCAGTGGCTGCAACTGTCGCACTGGTGGCAATTTTTGGACTGCAGCAGACAACCAGCGTCGACGACACGGGTGTGGCGACGCTGGAGGGAGCGGCTGCTGAAGCCGACGCCGGCTATACCGTACCTCAGCCCGTTGACGAGCAGCTCCGCCAGTATTATCTGTTGCACGGTGCGGCCGCTACGGAGTTTGGCGCCAACGGTATCAATTCGCGTTTCGTTTCGCTGCGTATCAGCGAAGAAGTGATACAGGATCCGGATGCAGAAGACGACGACGCATCCGCCGAGAGCGCTGACGAGCGGCCGACGCAACCCTGATGCCGGTCCTCCGCAGACAACCCTTATTACTGCTCGGAATAGTCTGTCTGACGGCCCCGGCATTGGCCGACCTCGACGAACCTGGTGTGTGGCTGGATCGTATGAGTGCGGCCGTCAAGACCAGTAGTTACGAAGGGACAGTCGTGCGAATTCGTAATGGCGAGGCGGAAGCTCTCAAGGTTGTGCACACGTTTGCCGATGGCGTTATCCGGGAAAGAGTTGTGGCCCAGGAGGGTAACGGCCTGGAGATAATTCGTAACGGCAACGAGGTGCACTGCATATTGCCGGACCAGAAGAAGGTTCTGGTTGAACAATGGAATGATCAGTCGACATTGTTCTCGACGCTGCCTTCCAGCGATATTCGTTTTGGCAGTGAATACGATGTGTCGATTGTGCGCGAAGATCGTGTCGCCGGTCGGCCTGCGAACCTGCTTGCTATTCGACCGCACGATGAATACCGCTACGGCTATCGAATCTGGCTGGACATAGCAACAGGCTTTCCCCTGCAGACGAAATTGATTGGCACCGACGGTGTGGCAATTGAACAGATCAAGTTTGCGGAAATCGATTTGAACAAGGAGATAAATGCCGGCGCGCTTGCACCGTCTCACAGCACTGAGAATTTCCGCTGGTTCAATCAAACGGATGTGCACGTCACACGCGCTGTTGAGACTGCGTGGGTAAGCGACAACCTGCCGCAGGGATTTCGGCCGATTTCCACGCATGAAGAAAAGATGTCGAACAGTGATGAGTACGTAGTTCACATTCTTTATAGCGACGGCCTGGCGAATGTCTCGGTCTTCATCGCCGCTCTTGATGACGACGTCGCGCAGGGAGAATCCAGCGTTAGTGGCTCGAACGCCTACAGCGCCGTTGTCGACGGACATCATGTGACGGCTGTTGGCAAAGTTCCGGCAATGACCCTGCAACAGATCGCAACCACGATGCGTGCCCGCTGAGGCGCACTCGGCCGCCCTGTGAGGGTCCTGACCGACTACTACGGTAAACTCTTGCAATGGAAAATCCTCGCGGCCGGGTTATAGCTATTAATAACGACGAAGCCTCGCCACACGCGCTGGTCGAGGTTGATTCGGTCATTCAGTGCGCGCGTTGCGCTCAAGGTAAAGGCTGTGGCGCAGGTCTGCTGGGCGCTACCTCCGGTAGCCGCCGGGTCGATGCGCTGGTCGGGACCGGTCTGGCTGTTAGCGAGGGCGATGAGGTTCGTATCGAGCTTGCGCCAAGCGATGTGCTTAAAGCGTCCATCATTGTTTACGGTACGCCGTTGGCAGGCGCAGTCACCGCGGCCGTCATTGCCTATTCGGCAGGGCTTGGTGATCTGTACGCGGCCCTCGCAGCAATTTTCGGGCTTGCTTCAGGTCTCCTGGTGGCGCGGACGCGCTTGCAGAAAGCAGGCTGCTTGCGCCGCTTTACGCCTACAGTTGTCGAACGGATCGCGGCGTCAGGCCCGACGGTTAGTCCCTGATGCAGCCACTACGGATATACAGCCGACAGGGCTGCCACCTGTGCGAGGTGCTGATCGAGGAGCTTTTGCCGATTATACGGGGGCGGCTTGCTACCGAGATTTGCGACATTGACTCGCGCCCCGATTGGCGGGCCGAGTACGACACTCGCGTCCCGGTGGTCGAGTATGCGGGTGCGGTAGTTTCCGAGTTCCCGCTGGATCGCCCGGCAATCACCGCATTGCTGGAATCCCTGCCTTGACTGTTGCGCCAATCACTCGCAACAAAGGGCCGGAAGCCCGGTATACTGCGCGGCTGAATCGGCCTTGTGGCGCGGCAGATGCGCCTGGTTCCTGTCTCATATGAAGCACATTCGCAACTTTTCCATTATCGCGCATATCGATCACGGCAAATCGACGCTGGCGGACCGTTTTATCCAGATTTGCGGCGGCCTGGCAGAGCGTGAGATGGCAGCGCAGGTTCTGGATACGATGGATCTCGAGCGCGAACGCGGCATCACCATCAAGGCACAAAGTGTGTCGCTCCCGTTCGTCGCTGAGGATGGCATTGAGTATCAGCTGAATTTCATCGATACGCCGGGTCACGTCGATTTTTCCTATGAAGTATCACGCTCGCTGGCGGCCTGTGAGGGCGCTCTGCTGGTTGTCGATGCGGCGCAGGGAGTCGAGGCTCAGAGCGTCGCAAACTGCATGACGGCGATCGATCAGGGACTCGAGGTGTTGCCGGTTCTCAACAAGATCGATCTGCCGGCGGCGGACCCGGACAAGGTCGTTGCCGAAATCGAGGATATCATCGGAATTGGCGCCGAGGACGCGTTACGGGTAAGCGCCAAGACCGGCGTCGGCATATCGGAATTGCTGAACGAGATCGTAAAGCGGATTCCACCGCCAGAGGGCGAACCGGACGGTGAACTGCAGGCATTGATCATCGACTCCTGGTTCGACAACTACGTTGGCGTCGTCTCGTTGGTAAGGGTAATGAACGGCTCCCTGGCGAAGGGTAGCAAGATTAAGGTGATGTCAACCGGTGCGTCGCATAACGCGGACCGGGTTGGAGTCTTTACGCCGAAGATGCTGGATCGCAAGGAGCTGAAGACCGGAGAGGTCGGCTTCGTGATTGCAGGAATCAAGGATATCTACGGGGCGCCGGTTGGCGACACGCTGACCGCTACAAAAAGACCTTGTTCCGAAGCACTGCCCGGATTCATGCAGGTTCAGCCGCGGGTATTTGCGGGTCTCTTTCCGATCAGCACCGAGGATTACGAAGCATTTCGTGAAGCCTTGCAGAAGCTGCGCCTGAATGATGCGGCACTTCATTTCGAACCGGAAACCTCGGCGGCTCTCGGCTTCGGTTTTCGCTGTGGCTTTCTCGGCATGCTGCATATGGAAATTGTGCAGGAACGACTGGAGCGTGAATATAACCTGGAGCTGATTACGACTGCTCCGACGGTGATCTTCGAAGTGCTTACCACCGGTGGTGAGACGCTGATGGTGGACAATCCCGCGAAGTTGCCTCCCGCCAATGAGATAGAGGAACTTCGTGAACCCATCATTACGGCGAATATCCTTGTTCCTGAAAAATTTGTAGGTGCCGTTATCAAGCTCTGTATCGACAAGCGGGGCGTACAGAAGCAGATGCGGTACCTCGGCGGACAGGTGTCCCTGGAATACCAGATACCGCTCTCCGAGGTCGTGCTCGATTTCTTCGATCGGCTGAAATCGGCCAGTCGCGGATTTGCTTCATTCGATTACCATTTTGAGCGTTTCGAGCCAGCACAGCTGGTGCGACTTGACTTGATGATCAACCGGGAGCGCGTGGATGCGTTGTCCGTGATTGTGCATCGGGACAAAGTGAAGACCCGCGGACGGGATCTTGTCGAAAAAATGCGCGAATTGATACCACGGCAGATGTTTGATGTTGCTATTCAAGCGTCGATCGGTAGCCAGATCATTGCTCGCAGCAATGTGAAGGCGCTGCGAAAAAACGTGACGGCAAAATGCTATGGTGGCGACATTTCGCGAAAGCGCAAGCTGCTCGAAAAGCAGAAAGCGGGCAAGAAAAGAATGAAGCAGGTGGGTTCTGTTGAGATCCCGCAGGAGGCTTTTCTTGCCGTGTTACGAGTCGAAAAGTGAGTGGATAATTTGATTATTAATCTTGCATTGATCCTGACGGCACTGACCTTGTTTTCGGGTATCGTCATTGCGCTTGATAAGGCGTTCTGGAAGACGACAGAGGGCGATAGTCGTGATGCGCCCGGAGCTCTGGCGATCCTGGTCGAGTATGCTCGCTCGTTTTTTCCGGTGCTCGTATTTGTGCTGGTCATTCGTTCTTTTATCTTCGAGCCGTTTCGCATTCCGTCCGGATCTATGATGCCGACGCTGAAGGAAGGCGACTTTATTTTCGTGCAGAAATTTGCCTATGGCTTGCGACTGCCGGTTACCGAAACAAAGGTGATAGAGACGGGCGAGCCAAAGCGGGGCGATGTCATCGTATTCCGCCTGCCCTCGGATCCAAGCATCAACTACATCAAGCGCGTCATAGGACTGCCGGGCGACGAAGTCGTCTACGAGCGTCAACGGCTGACGATCAATGGAGAAACAGTGGCTCTGCAGCGCGGTCCGGAGGCCTCGTTTGACGTGCCGGTATTCGTTGAAGATCTGGATGGCCGGATGCACGATATTCTGATTACGAATCCGCAGTTCTCGACACGCGATGGCACCTACCGCGTGCCGGAGGGCCACTATTTTGTCATGGGTGACAATCGTGATCGCAGCCGTGACAGCCGCTTTATCGGAGCAATACCTGAACAGTACCTGGTCGGTGAGGCTGTACGGATCTGGATGCACTTCGTGCCCTGGAATTTGCCTGAGTGGGGCCGTATCGGCATGAAAATTCAATAATGTGGTGCCAATCACTGATTTCGCCGATAATACGGTGATAATTAATGGAGTTATTGTCCTGCGTTGCCGCGGATTTAGAACGGAGAGATTGGTATGACCATCAAGTCGCTGGAAAAGCACCGAGCCATGCATCGTCAGGCGGGGATGACAACGCTGGGATTGATTATTCTTGTCGCATTCGTTGGCCTGTTCGTCTTCGCGGCCATGCGGCTGACGCCGGTCTACCTGAACTACATGAAAGTCGCGAGTGTCATTTCCGGTGTCGAGGAGGAGTTCGACGGTACCGGTGCCTCCAAGGCAGCGATACGAACTTCGCTATCTCGTCGCTTCGACATCGAAAGTATCGCAGTCATGAAGGCGAAGGATGTGGAGATCAAGGCCGTCAGCGGTGGTTACGAGGTTTCGGCGCAGTATGCTCACAAAGCCGACTTCATCGGCAACGTTTCGTTCGTCGTTGATTTCAACGAGACGGCGATAATCCGCAAGTAGCCTATACCCGCGGTCGGCGGACTGGCCGGCCACATGAGCGATAACTTTGGACACGGCCGAGCGCTGGCTCTACAAAACACTGCAGTACCGCTTTGAGGACGTCAGTCTTTTCAGCCAGGCGCTGACGCATCGAAGTGCAGCGGGTGTCAACAACGAACGCCTCGAATTTCTTGGTGATGCCGTTCTTGATTTTGTAGTGTCAGAGGCTGTTTACAAAGCCCGCCCGGATGCGTCCGAAGGCGACCTCAGCAAACTGCGCTCATCCCTGGTGAAAGACTCCAGTCTGGCGTCACTCGCAGCCGACCTTGGAATCGGCGAGTACCTGATACTCGGTAGCGGCGAGATGAAAACCGGCGGTCATCGTCGCCAGTCCATCCTGGCGGATGCACTGGAGGCTTTGTTCGGCGCAGTGTTTCTGGACACTGGCATCGGCTCCGCCCAAGCTGTTATCGAGAAGGTATTCGCGACACGCCTGCAGGAGCTTCCCGACGCCGCCGAGCTTCGCGATCCGAAAACTCGGCTGCAGGAATGGTTGCAGTCCCGCGGCATGGCGCTGCCGAACTATGAACTGGCCCGTGTTAGCGGCGAGGCGCATAAGCAGCGGTTTGAGATCACATGCTCAGTCGAGAGCGCCAGTCGCGTAACTGGCGGTGAATCGACCACGCGCCGCCAGGCAGAGCAAAAGGCAGCGCGCGCGATGCTGGCAATCCTTCAGGAGGAATCGACATGAACACGCATCGTTGCGGCATGGTCGCCGTTATCGGTCGCCCGAACGTCGGCAAGTCCACATTGATCAACGCGATAATGAAGCGGAAGGTCAGTATCGTGACCGCGAAGCCACAGACTACCCGGCATCGTATCCTGGCCGTTCATACGACAGCCGACGCACAAATTGTCTTTGTCGATACACCCGGCCTGCATCGCAATGCCGGAAAAGCGATGAATCGTGTCATGAATCGTACAGCGGCCAATGCGCTCGCTGACGCGGACCTGGTGTTGTTCGTTAGCGATGCAACTCGCTGGACCCCTGAGGATGAAGACGTGCTCAAGCGGCTGCGAAGCTGCAACGCTCCGGTCATCGCAATACTCAACAAGGTGGACAAGGTACAGCCCAAGGAAGAACTCCTGGAGACGCTGGCTGCCATAGCGGATCGACATGAATTTGCTGCAATCGTGCCGATCTCGGCCAAGAAGGGCGATAACCTGCAGCAGGTTTTGGCGTTGATTCCTGACTACCTGCCCGAATCGCCGCCGCTATTTCCGCCGGACATGCACACGGATCGTAGTGTCGATTTCCATGCAGCCGAAGTCATACGCGAGAAACTGACACTGTTGTTGCATCAAGAGCTTCCCTACGGTTTATCCGTGCAGGTTGAGCGCTATCAGAGCGAGGAGCGCGGCGTCACGATCAATGCGATTATTTGGGTGGAACGAGACAGCCAAAAGGGTATCGTCGTCGGCAAGAACGGCGCTGTACTTAAAAAGGTCGGGCGGGCTGCACGATTGGAGATTGCCGAGCAACTCGGTCGCCCGGTACACCTGGAGCTATGGGTCAAGGTAAAAGCCAATTGGGCAGACAACGAAAAAGACCTGCTCAGTCTTGGCTACGATGTGCCTTAGGAATCGCTGCAAGTTGTGATTGCTCCCAGGCGAATTCAGCAACAACCGGCCTACATTCTCCACCATCGGCCGTTTCGCGATAGCAGCCTCATTCTCGACGTGGTCACACGCGACCACGGGAAAGTTGCGCTGGTGGCGCGCGGCAGCCGCAGTTCAAAATCACGTCTGGCCGGCATCTTGCGGCCGTTCCTGGCGTTGAGCGTCTCCTGGGTGGCGCGCAGCGACCTTGGCACTCTGACCGGTGCCGAGGTGGCGGGTCCGCCTCTGGGAATCCACGGTGATGCGGTGCTGTCGGCTTTTTACGTCAACGAACTCTTGCTGAATTTCCTGCATCGCCACGACCCTCAGCCCGAAATTTTCACACTTTATGCTGACGTTCTTGCTCGGCTTGGCTCAAGCGCTGACGTAGCGGTGTCATTGCGCTCCTTTGAACTTGAGCTATTGAGTCGGTTGGGATACGCGTTAAGTTTTCGGCAGGGTGGCGCCGCTGCTGAGGAACTGGATCCCGAGCGATACTATGACTATCGCATCGAGCAGGGTCCTGTGCCGGTTGAACGCACCGAGGGCCCGATGATTTTTCGAGGCGCCGAGCTACAATCTATCGAGGCACAGGCGTTCGAAAGCGCCGATGTCGTGCGTGCCGCCAGTCGATTATTGCGCCATGTAATCAACCATCACCTTGGCGGTAAGGAGCTCAAGAGTCGCAAGGTGCTCATGGAGTTGCATCGCGGTAGAATTGCCGCAGTAAATCAGCGGAAAACTGAAAGTGACTGAATCCAAACCGATTTTTCTAGGTGTCAACATTGACCACGTAGCGACGCTGCGTGAGGTCCGCGGTACCCCGTATCCACGCCCTGCCGAGGCCGCCAGTGTGGTCGAGAGAGCCGGTGCTGACAGTATTACCGTGCATCTCCGTGAAGACCGTCGCCATATTCAGGACGCTGACCTTGATGCGATCAAGGCGGTGATGACCACGCATATGAACCTCGAAATGGCCGTTACCGATGAAATGCTCCGGATCGCTGCGGCGGTACGGCCATCTGATTGCTGCCTGGTACCGGAAAAACGCCAGGAGCTGACAACCGAGGGCGGCCTCGATGTTGCCGCACAACAGGAAAAGATCAGAGAGGCCTGCACGGAGCTCGCGAAGGCCGACATACGTGTTTCATTATTCATCGATCCCGAGCAGGCACAGCTCGATGCAGCGGTAGCCGTCGGCGCGCCGGTCGTCGAATTGCATACCGGGCGCTACGCGGAGACCGAAGGAGAGCAGCAACAGGCAGAACTGCGACGCATCGAAGAGGCGGCTCGATATGGCCATAGCCTCGGACTTGTGATCAATGCGGGGCATGGGCTGCATTATCAGAATGTCGCTGCAATAGCGCGTATTGAGGATATAGTGGAACTGAATATCGGCCACGCGATTATTGCTCGTGCGATTTTCGATGGTCTCGGAACGGCAGTCTCCGAAATGAAGCGCCTGATGCTCGAGGCACGCGGCCGGTGATGGCCAGATGATTTTCGGTGTTGGTACTGACATCGTCGAACTGGCCCGGATACAGGCGACTTACGATCGATTCGGCGAACATTTCGTTCGCAGAATTCTGATGGACGAAGAAATCGAGTTGTTCCGCCGCAGCAAACAACCGGTGCGTTTTCTGGCTATGCGCTTTGCCGGCAAGGAGGCAACGGTCAAGGCGATGGGTACCGGCTTTGCACACGGCGTCTGGCTGCGCGATGTAGGTATTCTGAATAACGACTGGGGCCGTCCGATCGTCGCCTGGTCAGAGCGCGGCCGGCGTGTTTGCGATCGGCTGGGCGTTGGCGTCGGTCACGTCAGCCTGACCGACGATGCGGGGCTGGTGGTCGCTTTCGCCGTTGTCGAAACCCGGTCGGCCATGTAATTCTGTTGTTTGCCATAAACGAGGTTGTTGCCCTACATGCATTGTTTCTCATTCGATATTGAGACCGTCCCCGACGTTGAGTTTGGGCGTCGATTCTGGGATCTCGACGGGCTGTCTGATGACGACGTCGCAACCGCGATGTTGTTCAAGCGACAGCAGGCGACGGGCAGCGATTTCCTGCCGCTCCACCAACACCGCATCGTTGCGATTTCCGTGACCTTTCGGACAGCGGATACTTTCAAGGTCTGGACCCTGGGCAATGAGGATGCGGATGAGGCCGAGATCGTGCAGCGCTTCTTCGACGGCATTGAGCGCTACACGCCAGATCTTGTGTCCTGGAACGGCGGTGGTTTTGACCTGCCTGTGCTGCACTATCGCGCACTGAAAAACGGTATTCAGGCACCGCGCTACTGGGAAATGGGCGAAGGTGACCGTGACTTCAAGTGGAACAATTACCTGAGTCGCTTCCACTGGCGCCATGTCGACCTGATGGATGTCATCGCCGGTTTTCAACCGCGAGGCCGTGCAAGCCTTGACCAGATGGCCGTAATGCTAGGCTTTCCCGGGAAACTTGGCATGAGCGGCGACAAGGTCTGGGAGACCTATCGCGAGGGCCATATCAAGAAGATTCGCGATTACTGCGAAACAGATGTTCTGAACACCTGGTTGGTCTACCTGCGATTCGAGTTCATGCGCGGCAACCTGGACGAGAAAGGCCTGGAGCGCGAGTACTCGCTGGTGCGCTCGACGTTGACCAAGATGGATCAGCCGCATCTGAACGAATTCCTTTCGGCCTGGAAGGAATAAGACCTCCAATGGCCAGGCGACGACGAGAGCCGGAGACGGCAAAGATTGATGCGGTTACGCACGACGGCAAAGGTATTGCCAGCGTCGATGGCAAAAAAGCATTTGTGGCGGGCGCGATGGCAGGCGAGACCGTGCAGTTTATTCGCCGCAAGTCGCGCCGAAACTACGATGAGTGTGAGCTCCTCGAGGTCATCGACGCATCCCCGGATCGCATCGAGGCTCGCTGTGAGGCCTTCGGGCGCTGCGGCGGCTGTTCGCTGCAACACGTGACGGCGGAACAGCAACGGGCCATAAAAGACCAGACATTGCGCGATAACCTTGAACGTATCGGCAAGGTCGAACCGGATAGCTGGCTACCGGCAATGACAGGACCGGAGTGGAATTATCGTCGTCGTGCACGGCTTGCCGTAAAACACGTCCCGGCAAAAGGCCGCACGCTCGTCGGCTTTCGTGAGCGGCACGCGCCGTACGTAACGGATATGCATCGATGTGAGGTGCTCGCGAAACCCGTCGACGACATGATTGACTCTCTGAGTGACTTGGTCGGTCGCCTGTCGATACGCGCGCGCCTGCCACAAATTGAGGTAGCGGTTGCCGACAACGACATTGCCCTGGTGTTTCGGGTACTCGATCCACCGACTGATGCTGATAAGGCAGAGTTCATTGCATTTGGCGAAGCGAAAGGCGTGCGTATTTATTTGCAGCCCGCCGGACTGGACTCGGTGGCCCTGCTGTATCCGGAATCGCAGTTGGAACCACTTCATTACTCGCTTGCGGCCTTTGACATCAGCATTGCGTTCGAACCCGTAGACTTCGTTCAGGTTAACAAGGATATCAATGAGCGTATGGTGAGCTTCGCCATAGAACAATTGCAGGTGGGGCCGGATGACCGCGTACTGGACCTGTATTGCGGTATTGGAAATTTTTCACTGCCGCTGGCACGACAGGCTGGCACCGTACTGGGCGTGGAGGGGGAGGCCAGTCTGGTTGTCCGGGCTGGCGAAAACGCCAAACGCAACAAGCTCACCAACGTCGAGTTTCGTGTTGCGGACCTGAGCAAGATTGACGGCTCGGAACCTTGGGTGCGGTCCGGGTGGGACCGTCTGTTGCTGGACCCGGCGCGCAGCGGGGCCGCTGATGTCGTCAGCCGCATGCACTTGTTTGGCCCGCAGCGTATCGTGTACGTATCCTGTCACCCTGGCACGCTCGCCAGGGATGCCGGGACCCTGGTACATGAGCAAGGTTACCGACTGGAGGCGGCCGGCATCATCGATATGTTCCCGCACACGGCGCATGTAGAATCTGTCGGTATCTTCACCCGGTCGTGACAGCGAACTCAGAGGCACAGCGGATGTCATTAGGGCCCGTGATGCTGGACATAGACGGACTCCATTTGAGTCCGGCGGACCGCGATTTGCTCAGGGAACCGGCCGTGGGCGGAGTAATTCTGTTCTCCCGCAATTTCGAATCCGCAGACCAGGTTGCGGACCTGGTCCAGGATATTCGTGCTTTGCGTAGCCCACCGTTGCTGATTGCAGTCGATCATGAGGGCGGCCGGGTACAGCGCTTTCGCGACGGATTCACCGCCATTCCGCCGATGCGTCGAATTGGCCGCGAGTACGATCGGGATAATGAATCCGGTCTGCGCGCGGCGCGCGAGGCAGGCTGGATGATTGCCTCAGAACTCCGTTCGGTCGGTATCGACCTGTGTTTCGCCCCCTGCCTCGATCTGGACTGGGGCGTCAGCGAAATCATTGGCAATCGCGCATTCCATACGAAGCCGGAACAGGTCGCCGAACTGGCGGGCGCATTTGCGCGCGGCCTGCGCAGTGCCGGCATGGCGGCTGTCGGCAAGCACTTTCCGGGTCATGGCGCCGTTATTGCTGATTCTCATCTGAGGTTGCCCACTGATCGGCGCGACTACGGCGTGGTTCTTGACGATATGCGGCCCTACGAGCGACTTATTGGCAACAGCGCCCTGGCGGGCGTCATGCTTGCGCATATCATTTACATGCAAATGGACCCGATGCCGGCTGGATTCTCTGAGTATTGGATACAACGTGAACTGCGTTCCCGGCTTGGTTTTGGCGGTGCGGTATTCTGTGATGATCTCAGCATGAAGGCGACACGCGACTATGGCTCGATGGCTACACGGGCGCGCCTGGCACTCGACGCAGGTTGTGACATGATTCTCGTCTGTAATGATCGAGATGCTGCACAGCAAGCTGTCGAAGGCCTGGCCGACTATTCGGATCCGCTGTCGCTGGTACGCCTGGCGCGATTGCATGGGACTGGCCATCCGCTGCGTGAATCATTGCTCGCAAGTGACGAATGGGCATCGATCAACCAGCAGTTTGCTCGCTGGAGCGAACGGCCTGAATTGCATCTGGACGCCTGACGCAAGGTCTGAATGACAGCACTCATGAAACATGCGGTGATCATAGGCAGCGGCTTCCCTGCACTGGCCGGCGAGGGTGAAGGTCGCTTGATACAGACGCGATTCGGCAAGCCTTCGGCGGCCATCCACACGATAACGCTTGAGCAGTACTCGCTGTTGTCGCTGCGCCGTCACGGCGACGAACATTCCATCCCCCCGCATGCGATTAATTACCGTGCAAATCTCGTCGCGTTAAAAGAGCTTGGCGCTACCAGCGTGATCGCCTTGAATACAGTGGGCGTCGTGTCGGCTGTTCGGAATTCCGGCCAGATCGCGGTTCCCGAGCAGATCCTGGATTACACCTGGGGCCGTGAGCACACCATATTTGATGGCTCTGATGGCATGGTCGAGCACGTCGACGTTACCGAGCCGTTTTCAGTGCAGCTCCGAAACGGCTTGCTTGCCGCAGCAACGAGCGCCGGGGTCGATTGCTACGATGGCGGCGTCTACGCGGCAACCCAGGGTCCTCGCCTGGAAACGGCTGCTGAAGTTGATCGCCTCGAGAGAGACGGCGCTGACTACGTTGGCATGACGGCGATGCCGGAGGCCGCGTTGGCGCGAGAGCTGGGCCTGGACTATGCCTGCCTGGCGATGATCGTGAATCGTGCGGCCGGTCGGGGCGACACGCCGATCCATCAGGATGTCGAATCGAGCACACTCGCGGCACGCACAGAGACGATGGCTGTGCTGCGAGCCTTTTTCGCAGCCCTGTGAGCAGACGTTTATGAAGGCGCTGAATCGAAATATCTTGCAGCAGGTTATTGCGGCGACGACCGAGCCATTGCTGGTTGCGGCGATCGATCAATCCGACTGGCCGGTCGCGCTGGCGAATCCCGCGTTCGAGAGCCTGGGAAGCAAAGAGGTGCGCGGGCGGCCGTTCGCCGATGTCATTGAAGAGCTCGCCGGGCGTGAAATTGCCATTGAAGTGAGCGAATCGGTGCGTTCAAAGCAGGAGACGAGTTTTCCGGTCGAGTCTAATGGCCGAGAATTTCTGTTGGTTCTGAAACCCCTGCTGCTGCCTGATGAAGACGCACCGCGTTTTTACGCCGCCTATTGGCGCAGCGGGGCGGGAGCAGGGCCGGCCGAGAGTGCAGAGATGCACCATGCGTTGCTCAAAGCCAAGCGTCGAATACGCGATTTATCCCGCGATGATCCGGTGACGGGCGTACTGAACGGACGGGCGTTCGCCGACGTGTTCGAGCACGACTGGGCGGTCGCTGCCAGGGAAAAAAGTCAGCTTTCGCTGGTGATGTTTACGCTTAACGAATTCGATGCTTACATCGAGGTGTTCGGCAGACACGCGGCTGATTCATGTCTGCGGCGTGCCGGTCAGACGATCAAGCGCTGCCTGCGCCGCGCCAGCGATGTTGTAGCGCGTCCGGGCGGCGCCAAATTTGTGGTTCTCTCGCACGCGTCCGACGAGGCTGGCATTCGTGAGTTCGCCGAACGCATTTCGACAGCCGTTCGCGAGCTGGGACTGCACCACCCCCGGTCGAAGACGGCGAAGTTTGTAACCGTGGATTTTGATGTGGCCGTGGCGGACGCAGGCAACGAGAAGCGTTCAGCGAGCAAGTTTCTGGATGAACTACTCGGGGTATCCCAGTAGTTCGGATTCAGCCGCATCAGGTGCTGCTTCGGGCTCATCCTCTACACGAATGACTTTCGCCAGCACACCGAACTTCGGGTGATCGAAATAGCGCAGCTCATCGGATCGCAGAATACGATTTTCCTCGATGCGGTAGCGTACCGGATCAGGCAAGCTGAAATTGTACGGTTCATCTGCCAGCGTGGCTTCGTTCCGCGGGCGCCGGTCGCCATAATTCAGTGCCGCAGCTGACCGATCATCGGAAGACAAATTTTCACCCGGTGCGTCCAGCTGCAGGTCGACAACGAGGTGCAGGTAGCGGCTAAGATACAGCCGCAACGTACCGTCCAAACCGGACGGCGGGCGCCCCATCAGGCGAAGATCTATCGGCAGGGTGTCTCTATCCGGCCATGTCGCCTGGGTCCAGGCAAAGTGCATCAAAGGCTCGTAGACGTCGAGACGTCTTAGCCGATCCATGACATTGCCCATCGTGTACTGTTCTCTGGGGAGCAGAGTGAACTGCATGTCGCGATAGACTCGTGGAATCTCCTCGAGCACCTCGCCGTCGATCAGCAACGGCTCATCGTCGATAATCGGTTTGTCGACGGCCGGCCTCTCGGCAACAAATATTTCGCTGCCGGTTGATACCGCCTGAGCATATCTGAAGATAATCATCTCAACGGTGTAACGCCGTGTTTCCAGCGATTCATCGGCAAGATCATCCTGCGCCTGCGCCGCCACAGTCGGCAGCATCAAGAGGGCCAGAATCGTCCAAATACGCAGCAAAACCATCATTCTCAGCAATTCCTAGTCGTTTATCGCCAGTGTCTTCAGCAGGCTTTCGATAGTAGCAAAACGCGACTCCAGGTCTGACAGGTCGTCGCGAATTTGCAGCCGGTGTGAACCCTGCAGGCGGTACTTTCGACTGTCATTTTGCACTAATTGAACCAGCGCGACAGGGTCAATGTGGCTGTCCGAGCCGAAGATCAGGTAACCACCGGCATCAGAGGCGTCAATCTTCTCGATACCGAGCGCGGCCGCCGACTTCTTGATCGCGGCGATACGCATCAGGTTCCTGGCACTCTCAGGGAGCAGGCCAAACCGGTCGATCAATTCGACCTGCAGCTCGCGCAGCTCGGCAGCCGTTTGCGTTGCCGATATTCGCTTGTAGAGAATCAGGCGAAGGTGAACGTCTGGAACGTAGTCTTCGGGCAACAGGGCCGCAATATGCAGGTTTATATCGACGCCAGCGTGCAGCGGCGCCTCAAGATCCGGCTCTTCACCTGAACGCAGTGACTCGACTGCGCGACCGAGTAGCTCCGTATACAAAGAAAATCCGATTTCCTGGATCTGTCCGCTCTGCGTGTCGCCCAGCAGTTCGCCCGCACCGCGAATCTCGAGGTCATGGGTTGCCAGCGTGAAGCCCGATCCGAGGTCTTCGAGTGAGTCGATGGCCTCAAGTCGCTTGATTGCATCTGCCGTCATCACGGCTTTCGGGGGTGCCATGAGGTAGGCATACGCGCGGTGATGCGACCGACCGACGCGTCCTCGCAGCTGGTGCAGCTGTGCGAGGCCGAAGCGATCCGCGCGATTGATGATGATGGTATTTGCCGTCGGTACGTCGATACCACTCTCGACGATGGTCGTACACAGCAGTACGTTGAAACGTCGGTGATAGAAGTCGAGCATGACTTGCTCTAGTTCGCGTTCCGGCATTTGTCCGTGACCGATGCGAATATCCGCCTCCGGCACCAGCTTCTGTAGCTGTTGTTCGATTCGTCCGATATCTTCGACGCGATTGTGGATGAAGTACACCTGGCCGCCACGTTTGATTTCACGCAAGCATGCTTCGCGGATAATCACGTCGTTCCATTCAGAAACGAAGGTCTTGACGGCAAGCCGCCCGGCGGGCGGTGTTGCGATCAGCGACATTTCGCGCAGCCCCCCGAGTGCCATGTTCAGCGTCCGCGGTATTGGCGTCGCGGTCAGCGTCAGAATATCGATTTCGCTTCGCAAAGACTTGATCACTTCTTTCTGGCGTACGCCAAAGCGGTGCTCCTCGTCCACGATAACCAGGCCGATATCGTGAAAGTCCTTCGTGTGTTGTAACAGCCGGTGTGTGCCGATCACGACGTCGACGTTTCCGGAACGCAGTCCCGCAACAATCTCCTTGACCTGCTTTGCGGACTGAAAACGCGACAAGACCTCGACGCGGATCGGCCAGTCCGCGAAGCGGTCGCGGAAATTGTTGCCGTGTTGCTGCGCGAGCAGGGTCGTAGGGACCAGTACGGCTACCTGTTTGCCGCCGTGTATCGCAGCGAATGTTGCCCTTAGTGCGACCTCTGTCTTACCGAAGCCGACATCGCCACAGACAATGCGATCCATAGCCTGGTCTGAAGCAAGATCTTCGAGAACATCGTCGATGGTGTCCGCCTGGTCTTCAGTCAGCTCAAACGGGAAGCCCGATTCGAAACTGCGGTATTCTGGCTCCGGCCAGTGGAAGCTGAATCCCGGACGAGCGGCTCGCCGCGCGTAAACGTCCAGAAGCTCGGCAGCGACGTCACGGATCTTCTTGATAGCACGGCGCTTCGCCTTGTCCCACTGATCGCTGCCGAGCCGGTGTAGCGGAGCATTTTCAGGCGAGGCACCTGTATAGCGTGAAATTACATCGAGCGCGTGCACCGGCACATAGAGTTTATCGTTGTCCGCGTATTCGAGATGCAGGAATTCGGCGGTGATGTCGCCAACTTCAAGTGTCGTCAGCCCGAGATAACGGCCAACGCCGTATTCCTCGTGCACCACCGGTGATCCGGGCTCGAGGTCGTTGAGCTGACGGATGATGGTTTCCGGATCGCGATCCTTTTTACGCTTGCGCCCGCGTGCTTTGCGACGTTCGCCGAAAAGTTGCTGCTCGCTGATGACGGCGACTTTCGCGCCGGGCAGTAATACGCCGCTATCGACGGGTGCGACGGCGACACCAATCTGCTTTTCGAGAGTCACGAAATCGTGCCAGCTTTCTACGCGTGCAAGATCGAGGCCTCGACCGGATAGCAGTTCGTATAACTGCTCACGACGTCCGCGCGAATCGGTCGAGAACAGCACCTTTCCCTCAAAGGTATTCAGGAATTGCATGAGCGAAGCCGCCGCATCTTCGTAGCGCGCCTCTATCTTCATTGCCGGAGGCAGGCGAGTGTCGAAATTCACAGAACCCGCATCTTCAGCCAGCGACTGGGAGGAATAGTGAATAGTGGCGAATCCCTTGAGGCGCTTACGCACCGCATCGGGCGCCGCGAAAGTCTCGTCAGGACTCAGAATGGGCCTTTCCGGATCCAGGCTGCACAACTCGTAGCGCTCAGCGGCTTCCGTCCGGAATTGCTCCTGTAGCGAGCCGAGCTCAGTCGGTGCCAGGACTACGCAATTGTCGGGGACATAGTCGAGGAGGGTTGCGCTGTCCTCAAAGAACAGCGGCAGGAAGTATTCGATACCACCGTGCGCGATACCATCCGAAATATCCCGGTAGACGCGCGACTTGCCGGGCTGGCCCTCGAAGCGCTCGCGATAGCGATGCCGAAAATCACGAATAGCATCGGCGTCGAGCGGTACTTCACGCGCCGGCAATACACTGACGCTCGAGGTTCTGTCACCCGACAATTGGGTCTCTGCTGAGAAGTAGCGCAGGGATTCGATCTCGTCGTCGAAAAAGTCGATGCGGATCGGCGTTTCGGTCCCCATTGGGAAGATATCGATCAGGGAACCTCGCACCGCATACTCGCCGTGTTCCGATACCTGCGGCACACGAAGGTAGCCAGCTGCGATCAGCGCGTCCGTGAATTCGCCGCGGTCCAGCGTCTGCCCCTCGGACAGTGACAGTGAACGTGCAGCGACATAGTCAACGGGTGGCAGTCGCTGCTGTAAGACACTGGCCGCTGCGATGATGATGCCATTTCGCATCGTCGGTAGATTTGCAAGCACCCGCAGACGCTGGGAAACGATGTCCTGGTGCGGAGAGAAACTGTCCCACGGTAGCGTTTCCCACTCCACGAAGTGCTCAACGGCCAGTCCTTCGGGGGCAAAAAAACCGATCTCGGCTTCCAGCTGATCGGCGTGCCGCGGATCTTTGGCCAGTATGAGCACAGGACGCTCAATCGCCGCCGCAAGTTCTGCCGCGGCCAGCGGGGCGCTGGCGCCGATCAGCCGGCCCCATGCGGCCGGCGCGCCCGGGCCGGGTACCGCAGTGGGCGTGCGTAATAGGAGTGCTTTGCTCAACGAACTTCTCGTCAGCCTTTCGTCATGGCTTGGCGGTAAATGGGGCGGGATTATTACATATACACCGGTGTGGTTTGGACACGAAAAAGCCCGGGTCGTTTCCGGCCCGGGCTCCTGGAGATTGGTGCGGAGTTGGTCTAGCGCTTCACGACCGAGTGAATCACGCGGTCGTACTCGAAGAAGACCACGAAATCCTTATATTCCCAACGGGAAATTGGCGGTTCGCCAACAGCGGCTCGGACCGTAACCGGGCTGCCATACTTCGACTCGACGCCAGCCTGCGTCATGCCGCGCGTCGGGCGTGCATCGCTCGAACCCGCCGACATATTGTCCATTTTCAGCGTATCGGCCGTTGCTGTGCCGAATGATGCCAGAAACAGTGCGATCAGTGCCGCGGTGCGCAATTTAGCCATAGGTCCATCTCCCGAATGCGATTCGACGACTATAGCACTGCTCGCCGAAGCAAAAAACAATTGATCTATCAGGTTTTTACAGGGATAAGGGCGTCGTATATGCGAACTGCGTCACATTCCCCGCGCGGCGAAACGCAAAGTCGCTGAACGGGGAATGTGGTTTAATGCCAGCCGATGATCAACCCTGTCGAACTCTTCGTCGGACTTCGCTATCTACGGGCAAAGCGGCGCACCCGATTCGTGTCCTTCATTACGCTGATATCCCTGCTCGGGATAGCCCTCGGCGTGGCTGCTCTCATCGTTATCCTGTCGGTCATGAACGGCTTCGAAGGTGAACTCCGCGGTCGCTTATTGAGCATGTCCGCGCATGGCAGCGTTGCCGACAGCAGCGGCAAAACAGCTGACTGGGAGTCGCTGTTACAGCAAGTCGCTGCGGAGCCGGGCGTTATGGCCGCTGCTCCCCTGGTGCAGATGGAAGGCATGATTCAGTCGGGTCGACAGCTGTTCGCCGTCCTCGTTAATGGTGTCGACTCTCGCTCTGAGCAGCAGTTGTCAGGCGAGATGATCAACATGATCGAAGGCGATCTTGATGTGCTTCAGGCAGGCAGCCGCAGCATTATCCTGGGACGCATTCTCGCTTATGAACTCGGGGCGCGAATCGGCGACGGAGTAGTGCTGTTGATTCCGCGCCCGGTCGGCGACGGCACGCTTGAACCGGTCCTTGAGCGTTTTGTCCTGCGCGGCGTTTTCGAGGCAGGCCTTCAGGATCATGACGGCATGCTGGCATTGGTCAACGTGTCGGATGCCGCGGAGATCCAGTCTCTGGGCGCCGCGGTGAATTCCATTCGTTTTCGCGCTGACGACGTCATGGCGGCTCCGGCTATTGCGCGCGCGCTCAAGGCGCGGCTTGGCGAGGGTTACAAAACCAGCGACTGGACGATTGAGAACGACAGCTATTTTCGTGCCATTCGCATCGAAAAAATGATGATGTCGCTCATACTCTCACTGATCATTGGTGTGGCGGCGTTCAATATTGTGGCGAGCCTGGTCATGGTCGTAACCGACAAGACGACCGACATTGCGGTTCTGCGTACGCTCGGTATGGGGCCGGACGGCGTGATCCGTGTGTTCTTTGTGCAAGGCGCAATAATTGGCTGGGCCGGCGTGCTAATGGGCGTTGTTCTGGGGGTCGTTCTCGCGCTCTACGTTCCGGTTATTGTGCCGTTCCTCGAACAGGTACTGGGATTCCAGATCATGCCGGGTGACGTCTACTACGTGACGCGTATTCCGTCGGAACTTGAGTGGCAGGACGTCGCAACTATTGCGTTTTCTGCGTTCCTGCTGACGTCACTTGCCACGCTTTATCCATCACGGCGCGCAGCGCTCGTAAACCCCGCGGCGGCGCTTCGCTATGAGTAGGCCTGCAGGGAACAGAACCGATGGCTAAGAGCTTCGAATCGTGGATTGGAGGACGCTACGTCCGATCGCGCAGCGGCAACAGCTTCGTGTCGATGATCTCGGCGATTTCGATGTTGGGTATTGCAATTGCCGTCACCGTATTGATCGTCGTCATGTCCGTCGTCAACGGCTTCGAACGGGAGCTGAAGGACCGGCTGCTGGCGATGACGGCGCACGCGAGCATCGAAAACGTCGACGGCGAACTGAGGAGTTTCCGCGAATTGGTGTCGACAGCAAACAGCAATAGCCGTGTCCGCGCTGCGGCACCTTATGTGGATGGGCAGGCGCTGCTTTTGTTCGATGAGGCATTGAGTGGCGCAAAATTGCGCGGCATTGAGCCGACACTCGAAGATTCCGTATCCGGCGTTGGCGGCGTGATGCGGAAGGGACAGCTTAGCGATCTCGCTCCCGGGAAGTTCAATATCGTCCTTGGTGAGGAGTTGGCCAATGCGCTGGGCGTCGTTGTGGGGGACAAAGTAACTGTGACCCTGGCGCAGGGCAGGGTGACGCCAGCTGGCCTGATTCCGAGAACCAAGCGGTTCACAGTAAGCGGTGTCTATCGCGTCGGCATGTATGAGTTTGATCGCCGCCTTGCTTTTGTCAATCTGGGCGATGCACAAAAGCTGTATCGAAAAAAAGACGCGGTTACAGGTGTGCGTCTGGCAGTCACTGATATCTACGAGGCGCCGGCGATTGTGCGCGAAGTAGCGCTTGCTCACGGCGAACTTGTACTCGTCAGCGACTGGACGCGGCGACACGTTAACTTCTTCCGCTCGATTCAGATTACCAAGTCGATTCTCTTTGTGATCTTGCTGATGGTCATCGCCGTTGCAGCTTTCAATATTGTCTCGACGCTTGTGATGGTGGTTAAGGACAAGCAGGCTGACATTGCAATTCTGCGTACTATCGGCGCAAGACCGTCGAGCATTCTGCGGATTTTTGTCACGCAGGGCAGCATCGTCGGTATTGTCGGCACTGTTTCGGGCGTTCTGGTTGGCGTGCTACTCGCGCTGAACCTGGAGTCGATTGTTGGCTTTTTCGAAACTGTATTCGGAATCAAGTTTCTGGCCGCGGACGTTTATTTTATTAGCGACCTGCCCTCTGAATTACGAATCGGTGACGTTTCGAAAATTGCATTAATGGCGTTGGTGCTTGCATTGATTTCCACTCTTTATCCGGCCTGGGTTGCTGCCAGGACGACTCCGGCGGAGGCTCTGAGGTATGACTGATAGTCCTGTGGATCCCGGGAGACCGGTTCTTGAATGTCGCAACGTAGTGCGGCGCTTCAGCGAAGGTTCTTCGACCCTCGAGGTCTTGCGCGGGGTCAATCTGGCTGTGCAGGCGGCGGAGCGGGTCGCCATTATCGGCTCCTCGGGCTCGGGAAAAACAACACTGCTACAAATAATGGGCGGTCTCGACGATCCTGACGAGGGCGAGGTGCGCGTCAAAGGTGAGCCCATGCAGGGTATCGACGAAGCAGCGAAAGGGGATCTGCGTAATCGTTGCATCGGTTTTGTCTATCAGTTTCATCATTTGTTGCCGGAGTTTACGGCGCAGGAAAACGTCGCAATGCCACTGTTGATTCGGCGTGACCCCAAGCCTGCCGCACTCGAACAGGCCCGTGAACTTCTGGGCCGCGTTGGCCTGGGCGAGCGCTTGAACCATAAACCCGGTGAACTATCGGGTGGTGAACGTCAGCGTGCCGCAGTTGCGCGCGCACTGATTACACGACCGCAGCTGGTTCTCGCTGATGAGCCAACAGGCAATCTGGACGCCGGCAATGGCGAACACGTCCTGAAGCTGATGCTGGAGCTGAATGAGGAGTTACAAACAAGCCTTGTGATCGTGACCCATGATCATTCCATTGCGCGGCGGATGGACCGAATTCTGGTCCTGGAGAACGGCGCGTTACGCGAGTCAGTCTGACGGCTTGTTGCGGCGAATAGTCTGTTTGCGTGTCTTGTAATTGCCGATCGAAATCCGCCAGAGCAAATCCAGGACGATATAGCCCAGCAGGGCTGCCGCACTGCCCAACAGTATGCTGCCGAGCAACATCGGTTGCCAGATAGTGACAAAGGTGTGCGTCACCCAGTCGATGGACAGCTCGAACGCGAACGGCTGCGGCGGGATGTTGAGAATATTCACCCCCAGGCGATACGCGAAATAATAAAGCGGCCCCATTGTCAGCGGGTTGCTGACCCAGGTTGATACGGCAGCGACCGGGATATTGATGCGCAGGGCCAACGCACTCAGCGCGCCCATCAGCGTGTGCCCCGGAAAGGGTAAGAATGCGATAAACAACCCGGTCGCGAATGCAGGCACAACCCAACGCCGCCGAATGCCCCAAAGGCGGTGGTCCTGGAGCAGGTGTCGGAACGGCGCCATGTACCACTGCTCGCTCACATGGTGGCGTTTAAAGGCAAATTTCCGAAAAAAGCGTCTTGGCATTTAGTCGAGTTCCGGTTTCCATGATGAGTGCCGACGACTAACGAACAACACTCGTGATCTGGGCCTGTTTACTGGTGCTGGCAGGCGGCTTCGCCGCGCAGCATAGCAGGCTCACGCTAAGCTCGGACATCTCTGCACTGCTATTAGTTGCATCGTTGGCCTTGCTCAGTCGACGACGCTGTCGGAAGCCGGGCTTTCTGCTTCTTGGACTAAGCTGGTTCCTTCTGGCAGGGCAGCAAATCGTCGACCACCGGCTGCAGTCGCTTTTTTCGGGCGACAGTCTGTTGACCGAAGTACGCATCATCGAGTTTCCGAGGAAAGTGGGCGATTCCGTGCTCATGGTTGTTGAACCGCTGGACGACGCGCGTTTGCCGCAACGCTCAAGGGTGAGCTGGTTCGAGCCACCTGCCGAGCTCTCATTGGGTGAGGTCTGGCAGCTCGAGCTGCGGCTGAGAAGGCCACGCGGCCTCAGTAATCCCGGCGTTTTCGATCGTGAGGCCTGGCTGTTCCGAAACAAGATTCACGCAACCGGCTATGTTGTCGGCGGCAAGCGCAATCGCAGGATTGCCGCTGACAGGGTGACTGCGATCGACGATTTCAGGCGTCGTTTCATAGCGCGTGCTGCTGAGGCGTCGACGGCGCCACAAACGGCAGCGGTACTCGCCGCAATCGGCGTGGGTGCGAGGCACGGTATTTCGACGGAGCAATGGCATCGCTACGCGATATCAGGCACCAGCCACCTTATGGCGATATCGGGTCTGCATATCGGGCTTGCTGCGAGCGCCGCGTTCCTGTTCGGCCGCGCCTTGGCAGGACTCTTGACGCAGCGTGCCAATGCCCAACTGGTCGCTATTCTCGCCGGCGTCGTATTTGCCAGTGCCTATGCATTGGTCTCGGGCCTTGGTGTACCGGCACAACGCGCCGTAATCATGCTTCTGGTAGTGGCGATTGCGCTGCTACGGCGGCGAAACTGCAGTCCGACAGCGACTATTGCGCTGGCTGCCTTGGTCGTGTTTCTCGCCAATCCCGTGGCTACGATGTCCGCCGGTTTCCATTTGTCTTTCTCAGCCGTTCTACTGTTGTTCTGGTTGGCTCGCCGTCAAGAACGCAGTGTCGGTTCACGAGGGTCGTTCGCGAAGTTCACTCACGGTGTCCACCTGCTAATCAGCATGCAGTTGCATCTGCTGTTCGGCCTGATGCCACTGACGGTCCTGTTGTTTCAACGTGTCGCCGTCCTGTCATTGCCCGCGAACCTGGTCGCCGTGCCGCTGTTTAGCGTAGTTACCGTGCCCTTTACCTTGCTTGGTCTCGCACTGGGTGGTTTTCTCGGTTCTTTGGGCACCGGCGCACTCAGGATCGCTGCCTTCAGTATCGAGATTCTCGAGAACCTGATCGCCCGTCTCGTCACATTGCCTTTTGCGGATATCAACATCGCCGGTACTCACGGAGTCGGGTGGTTGCTGGTTGTCGTTCCTTCATTGCTGGCGTTATTGCCAAGAGGGTGGCCAGGTCGCTACGTCGCCATTCTGGGCGTTGCCTTATTGATCCTGCAGCCGCCATCACGGCCGGCGCCAGGCTGCCTGGATGCCTATGTCCTGGACGTCGGCCAGGGCCTGGCAACCGTAGTGCGGACCGAAAGTCGCACGCTCGTCTTCGATACCGGCGCGTCGTTTCGCGGCGGCGGCAGTGTCGCAGAGCAGGTGGTCGTGCCATTTCTCAAATCCAGAGGTGTAGAACAGATCGACTGGCTGGTGGTATCGCACGCAGATATCGATCACAGCGGCGGCGTCGCCGCGCTGATGAAATTTGCCGATATCGGCACTCTGCTTGCCGGCGAACCGCTTCCTGCAACCGGGTTTCCTGCCATACCCTGCCACTCCGGGCAGGGATGGGAGGCCGACGGGGTGCGATTTCGCGTCTTGCATCCGCCGGCGAGATCGCCGCGCGACGGCAATAATTCATCCTGTGTCGTCTTGGTTGAGACCGGCCAGCACAGTGTGCTGCTGACCGGGGATATCGAGGCCGAGGCGGAGCGCCAGGTTGTGGAGAATTTCGCCTTCGGACAGGTCGATGCTGTCGTCATACCGCACCACGGTAGCCTGACTTCTTCCAGCACCGCATTCGTCACAGCAGTCTCGCCGGAAATCGCGGTTGTGTCGGCCGGCTTCGACAATCGCTGGGACTTTCCCAAAGCCGCTGTATCCGCACGCTGGACAGGGGCAGGCGCGCATGTCCTGAATACCGCCACCTCGGGTGCCGTGAGTTTTCGACTCTGCCGGGATGGCGGCATTAGCGGGCTCAGGATGGATCGTCATGAGCGCCGCCGATTTTGGCGTGAGGGCATCGACTAACGGTGAAAAAGCGACCTGTATGTCAAGAATTTTGGGCGCGAGCGCTGTATATTTCATTCTTCCGACTTGGGTCTGGTCTTTATGGTTGAGATAGTAAAATCCGGCGGCTACCTGATGGCGCCAATCATTATCTGTGCGATCGTCGCGATGGGGATAATCCTGGAGCGATTCTGGACGCTGCAACAAAAACGTGTGCTTCCGGAGGATTTGACGAGCAAGGTCTGGGGATGGGTCAAGAAGAACCAGCTGGATCAGAAACAGATTCAGTCATTGCATCAGGGCTCGGCGCTCGGCCAGATCCTTGCGGCCGGCCTTATTAACCGCGACAGAGATCGGGCCGTACTGAAAGATGCCATCGAGGACACCGGGCGACACGTCGTTCATGAGCTGGAGCGTTACCTGGAGACACTGGGGACCGTTGCCGCGGTGTCGCCGCTCCTGGGTCTTCTGGGTACGGTTATCGGTATGGTAAAAGTATTCACGGCCATCACCACGCATGGCGTGGGTAACCCAACCGTCCTGGCTGGCGGTATCGCCGAAGCGCTGATAACAACGGCGGCCGGCCTTACTGTGGCGATTCCAGCGCTTATCGGCTATCGCTACTACCGAACACGCGTAGACACCCTGGTCGTCGATATGGAGAAAGAGGCCATCAAGCTGGTCGAAGCTCTGCATCGGCGAAATGAGAAAGGCTAAAGACGTGCTTGTTTCGATGAGATGGTCAACGGTGGTGCCATGGCACTCACGAGTGGTCTAGCGACATGAAACTCAGCCTGCGACCTCGCACGCAGCCAGAGGTGAACCTGACGTCGTTGATCGACGTCGTTTTGCTGTTGCTGATCTTCTTTATGGTCTCGACAAGCTTCGTGAAACAGTCGCAGATTACGATCCGCCTGCCGCAAGCGGACAGCGCCGCATTTGTCGAAGAGCCGCCGCAGCAAATCGATATCATGATTACCGAGACCGGTACCTATCTGATTAACAGCCGAGAACTTATCAATAACCGACCGGAGACAATACGGAACGCATTACGTAAGGTCTCGGCCGGCAACAACAGCTTGCCGCTGACCATCAGCGCCGATGCCAATGCGAAGCACCAGCATGTGGTAACTGCAATGGACGTGGCCGGTCGGCTCGGCTTCACTCAGATCAGCATCGCGACCGTTAACGATCCGGTCGAGTGACGAGGTAAACGCGCTACTGTGAGCAAACAAATCGACTCTCAGATTCGCGTTATCTACGGGCGCTTGTGGCACTACGTCACGCCGCACAAACTGATTGGCATGATCGCCGTCGTAGGTATGGCGTCAACCGCCATTATCGAGGCTGGTCTGGTCGCGCTGCTGCAGCCGCTGACCGATGAAGCGCTGGTGGCCAAGAACCTGGACACCGCGAAGTGGATTCCGTTTGCATTTATGGGGATCTTCATATTGCGCGGCATATCCGGGTTTGCGACCGAAGCCTCGCTTGGCTGGATCGGCCGCCGCGTGATCAGCGACCTGCGGCGCCAGGTCTTTGACAAGTTTCTGACATTGCCAGCCAAGTTTTTTGACAGTCAGACAGCGGGTCCGTTGTTGTCCAGGATGACCTACAACGTCGAAATGGTGGCCGAATCGGTAACCAGTGTTGTCACGATCGCGGTCAGAGATATTCTGACGGTACTCGCAGCCTTCGGTGTGATGATCTACTTCAGCCCGATGCTGACTATCTTTGTCGCAATCCTGTTTCCGATAGTCGCGCTGCTGGTACGCCTGCTCGGGATCGCTTTCCGTCGCTACAGCGGCAGAATTCAGGATACCGTAGGCGAAGTAACGCAGGTGACGGATGAAGTTATTCGCGGCAATTGGGTTGTCAAAGCATTTGGCGGGTTTAAATACGAGCGTGAGCGGCTTAGAGACGTCGACGAGCGTAACCGAACGCAAAACCTGAAGTTGATTCGTGTTCGATCGTTCGGCGTCGCAGTTACACAGGTTGTATTCGGGTTTGGCATTGCGATGGTTATCTATGTCGCTGGCCGGCAGTCGCTTAACGATCAGCTGACTGCGGGTGAATTTATCGCATTCTTTTCTGCGATGATGCTCATGTTGCAGCCGGTTCGTCGTATTACCAATGTCAATGCGACTCTGCAGCGCGGCGTTGCCGGTGCCGACAGCCTGTTTTCAATCATGGATGAGAAAGATGAGATCGATACGGGCAAGGAAGAAATTGCCCGGGTTAACGGCGCCGTGCAATTCAAGGATGTGCGCTTTTCCTATGGCGTGGGTGATGACGCCATCCTGGATGGCGTCACTGTGTCCGTTGAGCCGGGGCAGACGCTGGCTATCGTCGGTCATTCCGGGAGTGGTAAGTCGACCCTGGTCAGCCTGTTGCCGCGCTTCTACGAGATGGACTCCGGCGACATATTGATAGACGGCGTGTCCATCCGTGATATGACGCTGGCAAGCCTGCGCAGCAATATCAGTCTTGTTACGCAGGACGTCGTATTGTTCAACGATTCTATCCGCAACAACCTTGCCTACGGCCAATTGAAATCTCATTCAGACGAAGACCTTATGAGAGCAGCGGAGGCTGCGTATGTTCTCGAATTTGTGAATGACCTGCCGGATGGACTCGAGACCACGGTAGGTGATCGCGGCGTGCTGTTGTCCGGTGGGCAGCGGCAGCGCATAGCGATAGGCCGCGCACTGTTGAAAAATGCGCCGCTGTTGATTCTGGATGAAGCGACTTCGTCTCTCGATACGCAATCCGAGCGTCGTATTCAGGACGCGTTGAATAAGTTGATGAAGGATCGTACAACACTCGTTATCGCGCATCGTCTGTCAACGGTCGAGAAAGCAGATCGTATCATCGTGCTGGATGCTGGAAGAATCGTGGAGTCCGGGACGCATGCCGAGCTAATTGCCCGTGATGGGCATTATGCGACGTTGTATCGCATGCAGTTTAGCGAAGAGTAGTTGCTGTGGGGCTCACGTATCGATGGATTCATCGAGTCTGGTACGAGGGCGCGGCGCTCGGCTGGTTATTGCTGCCCTTAAGCGGCCTTTACTGGCTCATTACCGCAGGCCGGCGACTTCTGTACCGTTGCGGCGTCTTCAGGACTCATCAGATATCCGTGCCTGTGATTGTGGTCGGTAATATTACTGCCGGGGGCACCGGCAAGACACCAATTGTAATCTGGCTCGCGAGAGAGTTACGGGCGCGGGCCTATTCTCCCGGTATCGTCAGCCGCGGCTATGGCGGGTCGGGCTCGGACGAGCCCATGCGGGTCGATGCGGGTAGTGCACCGGAACTTGTCGGCGACGAGCCGGTGTTGCTGGCCAGGCACAGCGCTTGTCCCGTCGTTGTCGACTCGGATCGAGTGCGTGGCGCAAAGGCGCTTGCCAGTGACGGCGTCGACGTCATCATTGCCGATGACGGCTTGCAGCATTACCGGCTCGCACGCGACTATGAGATTTGCGTAATTGATGGTGCTCGTGGGCTCGGTAACCGCCGATTGTTGCCGGCCGGACCGTTGCGCGAGTTGCCGGAACGGCTCTCGCAGGCTGATCAGTTACTCGTCAATGGCGTCATGTCGCCGGCGGGAGCTCTCTCTGTCGCCGAGCAAAATGCCATTCCCTTCGAGCTTTCGGCCGTTGAGGCATGCCGCCTCAACGAGTCACTGACCCGGCCCATCGATCGATTCGCCGGCACGACTGTGCATGCTGTTGCCGGCATCGGTAACCCGGCTCGGTTTTTTGAATTGCTTCGGACTTTCGGCATACAGGTGATCGAACATGCTTTCGTCGACCATGCCGCGCTGAGCCTCGAAGAGATCGATTTCGACGATGATTTCAATGTTTTCATGACAGAAAAGGATGCCGTCAAACTCGGCAAACATCTGGGTGACAAATACTGGCAGGTTCCGGTAACGGTGGACATCGATCCAGCCCTGGCATTACCTATGATCGAACAGATTGATTCGCGCTTGCACAAGGAGCAGGGCGCATGACGAACTTTGTTGTTGTTATCCCCGCGCGCTATGCATCGACACGACTTCCCGGCAAAGCGCTTCGCAAGATCCATGGTAAGCCCATGTTGCAGCACGTCTTTGAACGCGGCACGGAGAGCCTTGCCACAGAAGTCGTCGTTGCTACAGACGACGATCGCATTGCCGATGCGGCGGCGGAATTTGGCGCGACCGTCTGCATGACGGGCGACCAGCATCGCTCCGGTACCGAGCGTATTGCAGAGGTGGCGGATGTGCTCGATTGGAAGGACGAGCAAATCGTCGTTAATTTGCAGGGCGACGAACCGACGATGCCCGCCGCGTTAATCAACGAGTGCGCCGATTTATTGTCGGATGCTACAGCTGACATCGCGACATTGGCGTCGCCGCTGCAGTCAGCCGAAGACTTCCAAAACCCGAATGTTGTCAAAGTCGTTCGAGATGACAATGGTCACGCCATCTATTTCAGCCGAGCACCGATTCCTTATGCCCGCGAGCAAGAGTCGCAGGCACTGGCGGTGGAATCGGCGCTGCACCATCACGGCATCTATGCGTACCGCTGCGGGGTCTTGCGGCGATTCGTGGCGACGCAACCATCCAGTCTCGAAGTGTGTGAGCAGCTCGAACAACTGCGGGCTTTGTCACTGGGTATGACGATCGCTGTTGGAGTACCTTCCGTGCGCCCCGGAGTCGGCGTCGATACCGAGGCGGATTTGCAACGTGCGGAGCGCGAGTTGCAGGACAAACCCGTCTAGCCGCCGGCTAATTGCAGACTAGGTACATGCCCGAATTGATTCAATCGACGGAATAGCCCATAAGCTAAGTTGCCTGAATATCAGGCGCAACGATAAACCAAGACGGCGGTATGGATTACCCCCTGTGTGATCGATGTGGATTGGATGCCAGCACAATTCAGGAACGTTTGCGGCTCCTGGAGCTCGATCACGTGGAGATGGTGCAGCAGGGAAGGGCGCTGCAGGACAAGGTCATCGCTCCAAGAGTCGATGATATCGTTGATGACTTCTACAGTTCGCTGGCGCACGTCGAGGAATTCAACGATATCGTCAGCGATCCTGACACTTTTTCGCGATTGAGAGGTCGGCAGAGAAACTATCTGCTCGGTCTCGGTATTCGATTTAATGATCGCGAGTACTTTGAGGAACGCTTGCGTGTTGGCGCCGTACACCAACGCGCAGGCGTCCCGCAGAGCCTGTACCAGTGCACCTACCAGTCACTGCAGAGCCTTCTGATAGAGAACATTCCCGACGACATCCGGGAAGACGGACGTGCGTTCGAGACCATGCTTCGTTTCATTCTCAAGATTACTGCGCTGGACATGTCGCTGGCTTCGGAGAGTTATTGCTCGGCGAAGGTGTCCAACCTGACCGAGTCGCTTGCGAGCCAACGCGACGAGAGCGAACGGCTCCGCGAACTCGCCGTAACCGACTGGCTGACGAATCTGCACAATCATTCTTACTCGCGGCGCTGCCTTGAAGTCGCTCTGCAGCAGGCCAAAAGCGATTGCTCACCGCTGTGCGTAATTATGGCGGACCTCGACAATTTCAAAAATATCAATGACAAGTACGGTCACCTTGTCGGCGACGAGGTGCTGCAGATTGTGGCAGCGCGGATGCTCTCCGCAGCCAGGACCGGTGACGAGATTTGTCGGTACGGCGGCGAGGAGTTCCTGTTTATTTTGCAGAGAACCGACCTGCGTGAAGGCGAGGAGATCGCCGAACGTGTGCGTGCGCGAATCAACGACGACGAGATGCACAGCGGCAGCCGGCGAATCACGCTGAGCCTGAGTCTCGGCCTGGCTGAGGCTGTAGAGGATGATTCGGTGAATTCACTGATAGCGCGTGCCGACGAAGCGCTATATGAGGCAAAGCGGGCAGGGCGCAATTGCGTTCGAATAGGTCCGATGCCCAGCTCGGCTGGTCCACTAAAGCCAGCTCACGAAGCGTTCTGACGAATCCCGAAGCAGCGGCGGGGTTCAGGCGGCGCCTGAATCGCCGCGCCGCTTCTCGAGCTCGCGTCGCACTTCGTACGCCCTCTCCTCGGTGATCGAGTAGGTTGATATAATCCAAATCGCAATCGCTGACGCGACGATCGGAATGAGAATGTCGAAAAGTACGAATCAGATATGGTCTGCGCGGATTGATTACCCTCCAAAGCGACGTCAAAGCCGGTCGCGGTCAGAAGGAAGCCACCGACCCCCAGCGCCACAGCCTGACCGAGCTTGACGACCCACCAGAATATTGAACCGTACATGCCTTCCCTTCGCTCATGCGACACCAATTCATCCTCGTCAACGACGTCGGCAACCATCGATGGCATCAGAGTGAAGAGACTGGCAAAACCAAACGAAATAAGAGGTGCGGGAATGAGTAAGAGCCATGGCATGTCAGGGTTGTAACAAACCCATTTGATCGCGTAGCCAAACATGGAAACCCCGATCGCAACGAAGAACGTGCGTCGTTTGCCGATCTTGGTACGCAAGCCAGATGACAGAATGATGATCAGAAAGTCCGAAATTGCGATCCGGACCGTTCCCGAGTAGCCAGCGTACTCAGCGCCTTGACCGTATCGCCACCGAATACAAGTAAATAGATGACATAGAACTGGAATGATGCGATCAGATGAAACCGTTAAATACGAGAAACGTTGCAACGCAAATTTCTGGAATGGCTTGAACTTAAGGATCATCGCAAAGCCGCTCACGAAACTTTTCAGGTTGCGCAGGAGTGCGCACCTGCTTTCTCAACGTGAGCTTTTGCGCCATCTCTGCGCTTTCGACATCGGCACGAAACCGTTCGTTCAGAAAGATGGCAGGCATGATGCCGACCGCGATAACGAAAATACCGATAGCAATCGCGAGACCGGCGGCACCATCGCGCATGTCATCGAACAGCAACTTCACTCTGCATGATCAGAGAAACCATGGCGCAATCACGTACGGCGTCTGACCGATAAAGTTCTGCACGCCCATCAGTCGCGTGCGTTCGTGGTAATCCGGTGTCAATTCGTATCCGAGCGCGACCCAGGGCGTGACGCAAACATCGTGTACGCCAGAAAGAAGATCAGCGACCCGACCGAGGAAGTACCAGAAATAGTAGGTCTCGCTGGCGTCCGACGGTAACTGCCAGAGCAGGCATATAGACCAGACCCACTAGATTGCACCAACGAAGATATACGGGCGGCGCCTGCCCCAACGCTGAGCGTGTGTGGTCCGAAATGTAACCCATCAAAGGATCGGTTAATCGCGTCGGTCAGTCGCGGCAGCGACCCCAGCAATCCGACTAGCGCCGGACTCATACCAAAACCAAGGTTGAACACGATGACCATGCCGCCGATCGCCGACGCAAGCAGGTTATTAGTGAAGGCACCGAATCCGTAAATAACTTTATGATGGAACGGAATTCGATCTTCGCGGCGCGGTTTCGTGGTGGGTGGCTTTTGTCATTGTTATTTCCAGCCCTGAGTACAACGTATT
This sequence comes from uncultured Gammaproteobacteria bacterium, assembly GCA_963760395.1. Lineage (GTDB taxonomy): Bacteria > Pseudomonadota > Gammaproteobacteria > Steroidobacterales > Woeseiaceae > UBA1847. The sequence continues at coordinate 322,922 of CAVXCX010000003.1, read as the reverse complement.
TCGGCGATTTCGCATCGTCTATCAAATTGACAGCGCTGTCAAATGTTGCTACAAAACAGACACATAGATTCTGATGAACCTGACATCCAGAATCGCTGCGAAACCTCGTTGGGGGGCAGCAATCTCCGTGCCATCAGGAGAACGGCGGAGGATGGCTCGTTTAGTACCTTCCGTCACGAATACTGCCGTAGGTGTAAGAAGAAAAAACATGTGGCGCCGTCAATGTTGCTCCTGATTCGCGACTGTCTCCTTTATAAAGTCTCCAGAGTCATCGTCATCTCCGCAGCCTGCGGGCTGTTTGCGAGTACCCCCACTATGAGTGCATCTATCCAAGACTCCCCCGGCGAACGCGATCTTGTCGAGCGGCGCGTTTCTGCATTGCTTCAGGAAATGACGCTTGCAGAGAAGATCGGACAAATGAGCCAGCGAAATGGCAGCGATGGCGATGCGCCCGAAACCCTGGCCGAAGGCCTTCGCGCAGGACGCATCGGCTCCGTTCTGAATGTTGTCGATGTTGACGTTGTCAATGAACTGCAACGTATTGCGGTTGAGGAAAGTCGGCTGGGAATTCCGCTCTTGATCGGCCGCGATGTTATTCACGGATTCAAGACCATCATGCCGATACCGCTTGCGCAGGCCGCGACATGGAATCCCGAGATCGTAACGGCGGGCGCACGAATCGCTGCGCTCGAGGCCGCAACGACCGGTATCAACTGGACCTTCGCGCCGATGATCGATATTTCGCGGGACGCTCGCTGGGGCCGCATTGCCGAGAGCCTCGGCGAAGACCCGTACCTGGCGAGCGAGCTGGCGGCGGCGATGGTCAGGGGCTTCCAGGGTGATGACCTGGGCGCAAGCGGAACGATAGCCGCGTGCGCCAAGCACTTTGCCGGCTACGGCGCCTCCGAAAGTGGTCGTGACTATGCGACCACGAATATCCCCGAAAACGAGATGCGCAATGTTTACCTGCGGCCGTTCAAAGCGGCCGTCGATGCCGGCGTAATGACGCTGATGACCTCATTCAGCGATATAAACGGCGTACCCGGAACGGCGAACGAGTTCCTCTTGCGACAGGTACTGCGCGACGAGTGGGATTTCGGGGGACTGGTCGTCAGCGACTGGGACTCCGTACGCCAGCTTCAGATCCACGGTTTGACCGAAAACGACAAAGAATCCGCGTTCGAAGCCATCAGTGCCGGCGTCGATATGGAAATGCACGGCGATGCTTATAGCAATCATCTCGCGGCGTTGCTCGAGGAAGCCCGCATAAGCGAGCGCCATATCGATAGTGCCGTGAGCTACATTCTTCGCGCCAAGTTTCGCCTCGGCCTGTTCGATAGTCCCTACACGGATCCCGCAGAACTACCACCAATTGCCAGCAAGGAAGCGCTCAAGACGGCAAGAAAAGCAGCGTTGCAAAGCGTTGTTATGCTCAAGAACGATCGTCGCGTCTTGCCGCTTGCGGCGGAGAAGCTCGCGTCGGTCGCGGTCATCGGGCCGCTCGCTGACGCGCCTTATGAGCAACTCGGTACCTGGATTTTTGACGGCGATGCAGACCTGAGCGTTACGCCAATGCATGCTATCCACAGCCTGGTCGGCCACGATATCGATGTGCGCTATGTCCGCGCCATGGAAAACTCGCGAAGCAGGGCCAGCGACGCATTTGACGAGGCCGTGGATGTTGCGCGCAGTTCCGACGCCGTCATCCTGTTCCTCGGCGAAGAGTCGATTCTCTCGGGCGAGGCGCATTCGCGCGCAGACATCAGTCTTCCCGGCGATCAGGCGGAGCTCGTGCGGCGCATTCGGGAAACCGGGAAACCCGTAGTTGCCGTCATCCTGGCCGGCCGACCGCTGACCTTGACGAACATAGTGGACGAGGTCGACGCTATTCTATTCGCCTGGCATCCCGGCACGATGGGCGGGCCAGCGATTGCGGACCTGCTGTTCGGTATTGAATCGCCGTCCGGCAAACTGCCGGCGACTTTCCCGCGCATGGTCGGACAGATACCGATCTACTACAACCAGAAAAATACCGGCAAACCGCCATCACCGGACACGGTGGTGCACATTGACGATATCGATGCGCACGCGCCGCAACTGTCACTGGGTATGACGGCGTTTCACCTCGACGCCGGGTACACGCCGCTATTCGCTTTTGGTCATGGGCTTTCCTATGCCGAGTTCGCCTACGAAGACATTCGTGTGAGCGCGTCCGAGATTGGCATGGGTGAGACGGTGACCGTCAGCGCAAAGCTGGCAAACACCGGTGACGTCGCTGCAGAGGAAGTTGTGCAGTTGTACGTTCGTGACCTGGTCGGCAATGTCACGCGGCCGGTGAAGGAACTCAAGGGCTTCAAACGCGTCATGCTGGAGCCGGGAACGACCGAAACCATCGAGTTCGAGCTGCATACCGACGATCTCGCGTTCTATGGGCGTGACATGCAGCTGATGACCGAAGCCGGTGAGTTCCATGTCTGGGTTGGCGGCAGTTCGGAAACGCAGCTGCGCAGCGAATTCCGCATCGTCGACAGCGACTGAACCGCAGGACAATAACAATGAAGCAAGGCACGCGATTCACAACAACGGTAGCGCTTATCGTTGCACTTGGCGGTTTCCTGATGGGTTTCGATGCCTCGGTTATTTCCGGCGTGGTCGGCTTTATCGAGACCGAGTTTGAGCTGTCGAAAATCGAGCTCGGCTGGTCAGTGTCATCCCTCGCGCTGACAGCGACGTTCGCGATGATGGTGGCCGGTCCGATTAGCGACCGTATCGGTCGACGTCCCGTGCTGAAGATCGCGGCGGCCTTGTTCGCCGTCTCAGCGATCGCCTCAGCATTTGCACCCAATTTCATAACACTCGTAATTGCGCGCATGGTTGGCGGTCTTGGCGTCGGGGCAGCCCTGATAATCGCGCCGATGTACATTGCAGAAATCGCTCCGGCCAGTATCCGCGGCCGTATGGTGTCGTTTAATCAGCTGAATATCGTCATCGGTATCTCGGCGGCGTTTTTCACGAACTACCTGATACTCACGCTGGGCGAGTCTGATGCCGGCTGGGCGGCAGCGATAGGCCTGGGCGAGTGGAGCTGGCGCTGGATGCTCGGGATCGAGACCCTGCCGGCGGTGCTGTATTTCTTTGCGCTGCTGTTCGTTCCGGAAAGCCCCCGCTGGCTGGCCATGCAGGGCCGCGACGAAGAAGCACGCAAAGTTCTGCAGCAGGTGAGCGGCGCTGAACAGGCGGCGATTGATCTTCAAGCGGTCAGGGACAGTATCGAGGCAGAAGCCGAGCAGGGCGGTGTATCGCTTAAGGCTCTGTTTCATCCGTCGATGAAACTCGTGCTCACGATCGGCGTGTCGGTCGGCATACTGCAGCAGATTACGGGCATCAACTCGGTTTTCTTTTACTCGCCGATGATCTTTGAACAATCCGGCATTGGCACGAATGCCGCGTTTATGCAGGCAGTGCTCGTTGGACTCGTCAATCTCGGCTTTACGATCGCGGCGATGGCGTTAATCGACAAACTCGGTCGACGACCGTTGCTGGGGTTCGGCATGACCGGCATTGCAATCTGTATGCTGACGCTTGCCTACGGATTTGGCTCGGCAACCTATACGCTCGATGCGCAAGCGATCGACAAGCTGCCGGCCGAGATCGATCGCGGGCAAATTGAGATGGTGGCAGGCATAACTTATGACAGTGACGTTGAGTTCCGTGAAGCCGTGTCGGAAGTCATAGGCGTGGAGAGCTTCAAACTGCATGAGTCAGCATTGGTTAGTAGCGCCATTGCGATGAATCCGACCTTGATACTGTTTGCCATACTGGGCTTTGTTGCGAGCTTTGCGATCTCGATCGGGCCTGTCATGTGGGTGCTGTTCTCTGAGCTCTTCCCGAACAACGTTCGTGGCATGGCGATCTCGTTCGTAGGGCTGATCAATTCTGCGATCGCTTTTCTTGTGACGTTTATCTTTCCCTGGGAACTCGAGAATTTTGGTAACGCAACCACGTTTCTGATTTACGGCATTTTTGCTGTTATTGGTCTTGTATTCGTCATGCGTGTTTTGCCCGAGACCAAAGGCCGGTCACTGGAAGAACTGGAAACAATGCTGGTGAGGCGTTGATATGATTTCTCTTGATAGTGAATCTAAGGAGCGCAACATGACTACGAGAAGCACATGCTCAGTGTTTGTTGCAGCTGCCGTCATTTTTTCGTGTGGCGGGGTGCTCGCAGACAATGTCGAGAAGGAGCCAAGGTACCTATCGGTCGAGTGCATGAAATCGACGTCGCCGGAGTATCAAAGTATTGAGATCGATGTCTGGCTGCCTATGCACCAGGAGATGGTTGAGCAGCGCAAGCAGGAGCGCTGGGCACTTTACTGGGTGAAGTACGGGGATCGCTCGAGGTGCGATTACTACACGGTGACGACCTATGTCGGCTCTGCACAGCTGAATGCCGTCCCTGCGTTCGACGAGGTGTTCAAGGTGGCACACCCTCGCGGCGACTTCACGAAAGCGATGGTGCGTACCGGGGCGTCGCGTCAGCACGTCGCCAGCGAGCTATGGCAGATGGTTGATGCGATACCGTCAAACCAGCATCGCTTCGCGATTGTGAATCGCATGAATGCTGCCGACCCGGACGCCTATGAACGTATGGAGACGCGGGTCTTCAAACCTGGGCACGAGGCGCTGGTTGACGGCGGGCTATCGCGCCGGCTGGGCGATGTACGCGCTGGTGTCGCCACTTGGATCATCGATACCCTACAACTACAGCACGGTAGATCTCGTGGACAACCTGGACCCGGTACCGATGGCCGAAGCCATGATGTCGGCGAACCCGGAACGCGATCTGGATGCCTTGCAGGAGTTGTTGGCCCTGCGCGAACAGGTGAGCTCTGAGACCTGGGAGCTGATCGCCGCGACAGAACCCAGAGACGGTAAGAAATAGATAATGACGAGAGATTCCATGACTAATATGAAACTGACAATGCTCGGCCTTGGCCTGTTGCTTGTTGCAGCCTGTTCGCCCGGTGACTCTACGACGCCCGTCCAGTCCGCGGCGCCGGTCGAGGAGCAAGCAGACGCTTACCAGCAGCAGCCGTCTGCACGTGTGGCCGGCGAAGTCATGGCGATCGCCTATTCGGGATTCCGCGAAGGCCAGCATCCGGATCGCGGCAACGGCGCAGTGAATCCGAGCGACGAGGAAATACTCGAGGACCTGCAGATCCTGATAGATCATGGTTTCGGTTTGATTCGCCTGTATGACGCCAAAGAAAATTCACTGACAACGCTCGAACTGATCGAGAAGCACGACCTGCCAATCAAGGTCCTGCTTGGTATCTGGCTGGATGCCGAATTCAGCAACCACGAGGGATGTCCATGGCTCGACGAACCCATCCCCGAGGAGAAACTCGCCCAAAACACGCTGGAAAATGTCGAAGAGATAAATCGCGGTATCGAATACGCCAATCGATTTGAAGACATTGTCGTAGCGGTTAACGTCGGCAACGAGGCGCTGGTCGAATGGAATGACCATATGGTACCGCTGGAGAATGTCATCGCTTACGTCCGACAGGTAAAGGCCGCTATCAAGCAACCGGTGACCGTTGCCGATAACTACGAGTGGTGGATTCTCGACGGCGCGCCGTTGGCGGCCGAGGTCGATTTTCTCGGCGTGCATACCTATCCTGCCTGGGAAGAGAAGAGTATCGACGAGGCGATGTCGTACACGATCGAGAATATCGATCGCGTGCACGCAGCGTTGCCGGACAAACCGATAGCAATTCTGGAAGCGGGCTGGGCGACGACCGCCGCTCGAATTTGCGATCGCGCGAGCGAGTCGAACCAGACTCGCTACTATAGAGAACTCGATGAATGGGCCACCGCGACCAATACCACGGTGTTTTTCTTCGAAGCGTTTGACGAACCCTGGAAGGGCGATCCCAACAATCCCAAGGGTGCAGAAAAGCACTGGGGTATTTTCAATGTTGACCGCACGCCGAAACAGGCGGTCGTCGATCTTCTGTCTGCGGACGCCAAATAGCCCACAATGCCTAGCAAACCCAAACTCTCCCTTCGTGGCCTGCGGACATTCTGCGTCGCCGCACGCTATGAGAGCTTTCGCACGGCTGGCGAAGAATTGTTCATCACCGCGTCCGCGGTCAGTCACCAGATCAAGAGTCTCGAGGAGGAGCTCGGCGAGCAGCTGTTCGATCGCAACAGTCGTGAGCTCAGCCTGACCGCAACAGGACAAGCGCTTTACGCCGACGTCAGTCCGTTAATCGAGCAACTGAACGCCGTCGCTGCAAAGTACAAGAAGGGCGCGATCAAAAGTTCGATACGTATTTCGGTGCAGCCCTTCTTTGCGAGTGAGTATTTCGTGCCGCGCTTGAGTGAGTTCACCGCCATGCACCCGGACATCGACATCCAGGTCGGCACCAGCGATGAGTCTTCGGAAAAGCATCCTTCCGACGCCGACCTGTCGATTCGGTTGTTTCGAGCACCGCCAGCGAATATGCCATCGAACCTCCTGTTCCCTTTGCGACTGGCGCCCGCGGGTTCGCCCGAGTTCAAGAAGTCGATCAAGGTCAAGGACAGGAAGATCGTCAGTAACTTTCCGATCATCGTGCACGAAACTCATCCGAAAGCCTGGAAGAGATGGGCGAAAGCGGCGCGAATAGAGCTGCCTGAGAACGGCAAGGTGACGCGGCTGGATTCGATGATCGCAGTCGTCCGGGCCGCGCAGCGCGGCATTGGCGCCGCTTTGGTACCGGTGCCTATTGGTGAGCTGTGGTTCAAAGAGGGCAGCGTCGTGCGCCTGTTCAAGGACGAATACGTGGCCGATGTCAGCTACTACCTGGTCTGCACTGAGGACCGGGCCGAGGATGAGAGTGTCACTCTGCTGCGGGACTGGATTGTGCAGAACTTCGCTGATTCCAAATAAGTTTTTCTCAACTCAGGCCTGAATTCTTTTCGTTTGAGGTCTTTTCTCCACATCCCTATTGTGCCCTCGTCGAACCGGATAACCCGGCTCGGCAACCGTGAAACATAGTTTGTGAAGGAGAACTGACCATGTTTGAGAAAGGCAAGAAAGCGCGCGATGCTTTCAGCTTCAGCCTGGGTGGCATGACGGCGGTTTCGTCGTTTTTTGCGGCGCCGGCTATCGACGGTGACCGGATCAACGCAATCCGGGATGCACATCTGAGAATGCTCGAAACCCGACGCTCAGAGGCCGCTGGTTTGGAAGAACGGCCGTCGACAGGTGGCACAGAACTGTGCGCACAGAACGCCTGACCCAATAAGAAGAACAACATGGGACGCGGCCAAGTGGCCGCGTCCCGCTTTGACCGGGCCCGGATCAAACCTCGCTCATCAATTCGAGTCGCTCGCCCAACCAATGGGCGTTGGTTTGAACTGCGCACTCAATCTTACATATGTTTTGGAGCGAAACGAGACTCCGGAACGATGCCTGATGAAAACCAAAGGGGTGCCAAACGGATCGACAGTCTTTCCCGTAACCATGGAAGTGGACTACGTGCGGGTCTACTCTGGGAGGCCCTGACCCACAGCCGTGGGTCCCGTTATTGCGGAATTGGCCCGGAAAAGCCCGAACCGGGCACCAGGCAGGGTGAATGGCCCGGGCGGCGGCTCTGCTGGCCGGTCAACCTGCTGGAAAACCTTGCATATCCGCACAACCCCTGATGGCGCCTGACCTTGGCGCGGGTACCATCCGCATTGTACCAATTTGTAACATTTGGCCGGTCAATTTGACAGCGCTGTCAAAATCGGTAAATTAAGCACAATAAGAATAGTACCGGTGCATAACGCCGGGTCTGTGTTGTCGGGGGTTTTCCATGAGTTTTTGTTCGCATGCATCGCTGCGGGTCGCAGCTTCTTTGTCCGCAATTCTGTTCGTCTCTGCCTGTGATGGCGACAAAGCGGCGCCGCTGTCTCAAGTAGACACAATCGATATCCCGTCGGCCGACATCGGTCAGCAGGCCAATCAAAATATCAACAACCCGACGCTGGTTATTCCGGACACGTTTCCGGTTGCAGAGGGTGACGAACTGACACTGGTGTTTAGCGAGGAATTCGACGGCCCGGAAATCGATCCGGAGGTGTGGTTCTTCGCGACCGGCGACGGCACCGAGAAGGGACTCCCTGGCGGTTGGGGCAACAACGAGTTGCAGTACTATCTGCCTGACAATGCGCAGATAGTGAATGGCGTGCTCGAAATTACGGCACGTAGAGAAAATACCGGTGGGCTGAACTACTCGTCCGCGAGGATCAACACCGAGGACCGTTTCGCATTCAAGTATGGTCGCGTCGAGGCCAGCATCAAGATGCCTTCGGGCCAGGGTCTCTGGCCGGCGTTCTGGATGCTGTCGCAGGACAGCGACTATGAGTGCGATGCTAATGGGCGTCCCTGCGTCTGGGCGGCAACCGGTGAGATCGACATCGTCGAGGCCATCAATCTCGACGGCACCAACGGTAACGAAATTTTCGCAACGATCCACTACGGCGGTGAGTTCCCGGGCAATCAATCCACGTCGGTTACCTACACGCCATCCGTTGATGTTACGGAGAGCTTCAATACGTACGCGATAGAGTGGGACGACGACGAAATACGCTGGTATTTTAATGGCTTGTCTGTACGCCGTACAGAATTCCTGGAATTCGGCAGCCCTCAACGGAGGCCCATCAGCGCCTTTCGACCAGAATTTCCATATTCTTCTGAACCTCGCTGTCGGCGGCAATTTCCCCGGGTCTCCGAATGGTGCGACGCCGTGGCCCGCCACGATGGAAGTCGACTGGGTTCGAGTTTACTCGGGTGAAGATCCGAGCGGCGTCGTGGCGATAGAGCCGAACGCTTCAGCGCCTACGCCGACAGAAGATTCAGCCACTGTTATTTCGCTGTTCAGCGATGCGTATGACGACATAGCCGGTATTGATTACAACCCGAACTGGGGCCAGGGGACGGCGGTCACGATTGCGCAGATTGCCGGTAACCAGATGCTCAGATACGCCAATCTGGACTACCAGGGAACGGACTTCGCCGGAAACCCGCAGGACGTTTCTGACAAGGGCTTTCTGCATCTCGACTTCTGGACAGCAGACTCGACAGCATTGAATGTGTACCTAATCAGTGCCGGCCCTGTTGAGACGCCTTATTCGTTAACCGGAGACATCGCGCCCAACAGCTGGGTAAGCGTGGATATCCCGCTGACCGAGTTTGCTGGAGTCGATCTCACTAACCTTATCCAGCTGAAGTTTGACGGCAACGGCACCATTTTCCTCGATAACCTGTACTTCGCGGGCGAAGCGCCGATTCCTGCAACCGGCGGTGTAATTCCCGCGGCGACGGTCATTGCTGCTGACGGCTCAGCGCCGGACCTGGTGCCGGGTGGTTATGACGCGTTCGGTAGCGGCGCGGTCATAGTTACCGACTTTGCTGGCGATAGCTCTTACGGCAATGCGTTGGCGGTAACGACGGGTCCTGGCTATGGCGGCGGTATTCTTGCGCAGGTCGGTATTACGGGCTTTGCAGCCGGGTTCGCAGCGCCTTATGACGAGTTCGTGTTCAAGGTGAAGGGTCTTGTTGACGACACCATCGTGATCAAGATTGAGCCGGGCGGTATTCCGTTCCTCACGGTCGATCTAAGTGCGCCACCCGCTGGCGTTACTGTGACGGATCTTGGCGATGGCTGGTCGCAGGTTGAGATACCGCTGGCACAGTTTGGCGATGTATCGGCTGCGACGCAGATCGTGTTCGAGACGACAGCGGGAGCGCAGGTCGACAACTACACCATCTACCTGACGGATGTTGGCTTTAGTACGGCTGGTGCCACCGGCGGTGTAATTCCCGCGGCGGCGGTTATTGCTGCTGACGGCTCAGCGCCGGACCTGGTGCCGGGTGGTTATGACGCGTTCGGTAGCGGCGCGGTCATAGTTACCGACTTTGCTGGCGATAGCTCTTACGGCAATGCGTTGGCGGTAACGACGGGTCCTGGCTATGGCGGCGGTATTCTTGCGCAGGTCGGTATTACGGGCTTTGCAGCCGGGTTCGCAGCGCCTTATGACGAGTTCGTGTTCAAGGTGAAGGGTCTTGTTGACGACACCATCGTGATCAAGATTGAGCCGGGCGGTATTCCGTTCCTCACGGTCGATCTAAGTGCGCCACCCGCTGGCGTTACTGTGACGGATCTTGGCGATGGCTGGTCGCAGGTTGAGATACCGCTGGCACAGTTTGGCGATGTATCGGCTGCGACGCAGATCGTGTTCGAGACGACAGCGGGAGCGCAGGTCGACAACTACACCATCTACCTGACGGATGTTGGCTTTAGTACGGCTGGTGCCACCGGCGGTGTAATTCCCGCGGCGGCGGTTATTGCTGCTGACGGCTCAGCGCCGGACCTGGTGCCGGGTGGTTATGACGCGTTCGGTAGCGGCGCGGTCATAGTTACCGACTTTGCTGGCGATAGCTCTTACGGCAATGCGTTGGCGGTAACGACGGGTCCTGGCTACGGCGGCGGTATTCTTGCGCAGGTCGGTATTACGGGCTTTGCAGCCGGGTTCGCAGCGCCTTATGACGAGTTCGTGTTCAAGGTGAAGGGTCTTGTTGACGACACCATCGTGATCAAGATTGAGCCGGGCGGTATTCCGTTCCTCACGGTCGATCTAAGTGCGCCACCCGCTGGCGTTACTGTGACGGATCTTGGCGATGGCTGGTCGCAGGTTGAGATACCGCTGGCACAGTTTGGCGATGTATCGGCTGCGACGCAGATCGTGTTCGAGACGACAGCGGGAGCGCAGGTCGACAACTACACCGATCTACCTGACGGATGTTGGCTTTAGTACGGCTGGTGCCACCGGCGGTGTAATTCCCGCGGCGGCGGTTATTGCTGCTGACGGCTCAGCGCCGGACCTGGTGCCGGGTGGTTATGACGCGTTCGGTAGCGGCGCGGTCATAGTTACCGACTTTGCTGGCGATAGCTCTTACGGCAATGCGTTGGCGGTAACGACGGGTCCTGGCTACGGCGGCGGTATTCTTGCGCAGGTCGGTATTACGGGCTTTGCAGCCGGGTTCGCAGCGCCTTATGACGAGTTCGTGCTTCAAGGTGAAGGGTCTTGTTGACGACACCATCGTGATCAACGATTGAGCCGGGCGGTATTCCGTTCCTCACGGGTCGATCTACAGTGCGCCACCCGCTGGCGTTACTGTGACGGATCTTGGCGATGGCTGGTCGCAGGTTGAGATACCGCTGGCACAGTTTGGCGATGTATCGGCTGCGACGCAGATCGTGTTCGAGACGACAGCGGGAGCGCAGGTCGACAACTACACCGTTACTACCTGACGGATGTTGGCTTTAACAGTACGGCTGGTGCCACCGGCGGTCGTGGTACCCGCGGCGGCGGTTATTGCTGCTGACGGCTCAGCGCCGGACCTGGTGCCGGGTGGTTATGACGCGTTCGGTACGCGGCGCGGTCATAGTTACCGACTTTGCTGGCGATAGCTCTTACGGCAATGCGTTGGCGGTAACGACGGGTCCTGGCTATGGCGGCGGTATTCTTGCGCAGGTCGGCTATTACGGGCTTTGCAGCCGGGCTTCGCAGCGCCTTATGACGACGTTCGTGCTTCAAGGTGAAGGGTCTTGTTGACGACACCATCGTGATCAACGATTGAGCCGGGCGGTATTCCGTTCCTCACGGTCGATCTAAGTGCGCCACCCGCTGGCGTTACTGTGACGGATCTTGGCGATGGCTGGTCGCAGGTTGAGATACCGCTGGCACAGTTTGGCGATGTATCGGCTGCGACGCAGATCGTGTTCGAGACGACAGCGGGAGCGCAGGTCGACAACTACACCGTTCCTACCTGACGGATGTTGGCTTTAATAGCGCCGGTGGTGGTGGCGGAGAACTGGCTGTGAACGGTGATTTTGAAACAGGCAACTTCGATAGCTGGCAACAGGCCGTAAACTCAGGAGTTCAGTCAATCTCCAACGACACGCCGGCCGATGGCGGTTCATTCTCGGCTGCGCTTAGCGGTAATACTGCGGTTGGTGCGGGCGGCACGACGGAGATAAAACAGGCCAATCTGGGGTCTGGCGGTGCACTCTCTGTTGGTGATGTTCTTACCATCCGGTTCCAGGTGAAAGGCAGTTTTGGACCCGGTGGACAGCTGAATGTCCTCAGCTTTACTGAATTTGGCGGGGGTGGCGCTGACCAGAGTGACAACACCATTATTGCTGGTGGCGTTGACGATTGGACCCAGTATGACTACGACGTGACGTTGAGTGGCTCAGATGCCAGTGGCGGTTTTTCGCTGGCGTTCAACCCTGTGTGCGGAGCGGTAGCAGGATGTTTCGCTGACGTACTCATCGACAACGTCTCTATCACGACTAACTAGGGGAGGTCGAAGAAGACAATGAATTCAATCGACAATCCTCAAGAAACCAAACTTAAAAAAAGAGTGTTCGCTATGGCGGGATTAAGCTTCTCCAAGTACGTCAAGAAAGTTTGCGGCTTGCTGGTCATCATGCCGATCTTGGCCCTCACGGGTTGTGGTGAGGGTGATGGCCCGATCGGTATCACGAACACTGCGGTACCTCCATTGAATCTTCCAGCCGGGTTCTGCGACCCGATTAACTTCGAGATCGAATGCGAGTCGCCGGCGATCATATGGTTTGGCGGTGGACAGACGATAGTCGTCGACAACCCGGACAAGAGTGGCATTAACCAGAGCGACAAGGTTGGTCGGATGCAGAAGTTTGGGGATCAGCCCTTCGGCGGTACCAGGCTAAACCCGATCGAAGTTCCGGTCGACTTCTCGGCGGGTGAAGCTTACAAGATCAAAGTCTGGTCGGAGCGCCCGGTACCGGTCACGTTCAAACTGGAAGAAACGAACGATGGGACCTTAGGGGTTGCAAGGGTAGCCAGCCATAATGGAGGCAAAGTCTGGGAGGAGCTCTGCTTCGATTTCACGGGAGTGACCCCAGCTAACACGATCGGCCTCACGATCATCTTCGACAACGACGTTCTCGGCCAAGCGATAGGCGGCGTCTTTTCGGGCGACTGGACGTTCTATTACGACGACATCACGCAGGTTGACAGCTGTTCCGACACCCCGCCGACCGGTATCGTGCCCGACGTCAAGCTTTATGATCCGACTGCGACCCCGGTGATTCCTGCCGACGTGGAAGTCACGGTATTTGGTTCTCTGTCTGTTATCAACGACATGTACGCGGAAGACACCAGCTATAGCCCGGTGCTCTCGGTCTCGAGTGGCGTAGGTTACGGCGCGAACGTTGCGCAGGTTGGTTTCATTGGATTTGATCCAGGTTTCGTGACTTTTTATGAGACCCTGGACTTCAAAGTGAAGGGGCTACCGAATTCTGTGCTCTTCGTAAGCCTTTACGAGGGTGGTGGTCCGCTTCGCATCAACCTCTCAAGCAGTGGCCTTTCTGAGGCACTGGGCGATGGTTGGTACCAGGTCTCGATTCAGATCTCGAGTTTCACTGGCCTTACCACCGCAACGGGTGTCGTCTTTGAAAGCGACAATACCGCTCCGATGCAGTTCACGATGTTGCTGAACGATGTTGGCTTTAGCGAGGGTGGCGATAATGGTAACGGGGGCGATGGTGGCGTTGTGACTGCCGGTATATTCTCCGAGACCAATAACGACACGGTGATAGCGGTTGGCGGGTTCGTCAACAGTGCCGACTTCGGCGGCAATAACACGGTGGCCACTGTGGTTGCAGCGAGCTCGTTAACGAACGGCGTAACGGCGTTTGAAGGTACTGATGTTCTGGAAATCGATTACCAGGATACCGGCGGCGATTTTGGTGGGGCGTTGATTGACATCCAGGGCGTCGATATTTCTGCCAATACGACACTGAATTTCAGTATCAATACGTCGCAGATGCCGGGATTCGCGACTCTGACGGTACAAATTGAGCCGCCCGGCGGCCCGCAGGCCGGCAATAACGTGGCCTTGAGTGGCTACACACCGGTGGCTACATCGGGCGACTGGTCGACGTATGAAATTCCGTTGGCTGATTTCCCGGGAGCAACCCTAACTGCAGTGGACGTTATAGGTTTCTGGAACCCCCTCGGTGCCCTTTTGCCCGGCTCTCCGGTATACGGACAGCTTTACCTGGACGACATACACCTGACGGCACCCTGCGATGGTGATTGCCCTGACGGCGGCGGCGGCGCCGGCGGTGGTGCGACCGTCGGGATATTTTCCGAGACCAATAACGATACAGTGATCGCGCTCGGGGCGTACGTGAACAGTGCCGACTTCGGCGGCAACAGCACGATCGCCACCCCGCTAGCCGCGAGTTCTTTGACGAACGGTGTAACAGCTTTTGAGGGTACCGACGTCCTGGAGATCGATTACCAAAATACCGGCGGGGATTTTGGCGGGGCGCTAATAAGTCTGCAGGGAGCTGATATTTCTGCCGCTACGTCGCTGAAATTCAGTATCAATACGTCGCAGATTGCGGGCTTCGCGGATCTGACGGTACAGATCGAGCCGCCCGGCGGCCCGCAGCCCGGCAATAACGTGGCCTTGAGTGGCTACACGCCGGTGGCCACATCGGGCGACTGGTCGACGTATGAAATTCCGTTGGCTGATTTCCCGGGAGCAACCCTAACTGCAGTGGACGTTATAGGTTTCTGGAATGCTCGCGACGGTGGCGGTGCGCTGGTCTACGGTCAGCTTTACCTGGATGACATTCACTTGGCAACATCTGGTGATGGCGGCGGCACTGCTGAGGGTGAGCTTGCTGTGAACGGTGATTTTGAAACAGGAAACTTCGACGCCTGGGAGCAGTTTGTGAACTCAGGGGTGCAGTCAATCTCCAGCGACACGCCGAGCAACGGGGGTTCATTCTCGGCTGCGCTTAGCGGTAATACGGCCATTGGCGCAGGCGGCACGACGGAGATAAAACAGGCCAACCTCGGGGCAGGCGCACTTGCTGTTGGTGATGTCCTTACCATCCGGTTCCAGGTGAAAGGCAGTTTTGGACCCGGTGGACAGCTGAATGTCCTCAGCTTTACTGAATTTGGCGGGGGTGGCGCTGACCAGAGTGACAACACCATTATTGCTGGTGGCGTTGACGATTGGACCCAGTATGACTACGACGTGACGTTGAGTGGCTCAGATGCCAGTGGCGGTTTTTCGCTGGCGTTCAACCCTGTGTGCGGAGCGGTAGCAGGATGTTTCGCTGACGTACTCATCGACAACGTCTCTATCACGACTAACTAGGGGAGGTCGAAGAAGACAATGAATTCAATCGACAATCCTCAAGAAACCAAACTTTACATACAACACCTTCCTCGGTGCTGACGCTGCCGGTGGCGTGTCGCTACTATTCAAGGCCGACTGCGGAGCGAATACGGCATGTACGATGGATGTGTTCATCGACAACGTATCAATAGTCGTTAACTAGGGGAGGTCGAATAGAAAATGTATTTACTCGACTTTCACCAAAAAACTAAATTACAAAAAAGAGTGTTCGCTATGGCGGGATTAAGCTTCTTCAAGTGTGTCAACAAAGTCTGCAGCCTGCTGGCTGTCTTGCTGGTCCTTAGTGTTCCTGCAGTGACCTACGCTCAGGTGGACAAAGTCGATGTCGTTAAGGGTGCCGATGGCTGGAAGCTGCAGGTCAATGGCGAAGACTACTATGTCAAGGGTGTTGTCTGGGGCTACACGCCGCGCGGCCAGAATTACACGTACAACTTGTTCGGTCAGTCAGACGAGCAGATCCGGAAAATCCTCGACTACGACTTCGGCCTGATGGCGAAGATGGGCGTGAACACGATTCGCAGCTTCACGATGATTCCGCCCAAGTGGGTGACCTACATCTACGAAGAATACGGCATCATGTCGGTCATTAACCCGTTGATGGGCCGCTATGGCTACACGGTTGACGGCAAGTGGATTCCGTTCACCGACTATTCCGATCCCCGCACACGTGAGGTCCTGAAGCGGGACATGCAGGAATTCGTGCGGCGCTACAAGGACACCCCCGGGGTACTGATGTTCGCCTTCGGTAACGAGTCTAACTATGGGTTGTCATGGTCGAGCTTTGAGATCGAGAACCTGCCGGAAGGCGAGCAGAACACGGCCAAGGCACGCTACCTGTACAGCCTGTGGAACGAGGTCGTAGCGGCAGGCAAGTCCATCGCTCCGAACCAACCGTTCACGATCGTCAACGGCGATATCCAGTACATCGACCTGATCGCAGAGCTCTGCCCGGATATCGATATGCTCGGCACCAACGCCTACCGTGGCAAGAGCTTCACGGGCCTGTGGCGAGATGTCGATGAAAAGCTCGATCTTCCCGTCATTTTCTTCGAGTTCGGTAGCGACGCGTTCAATGCCCGAGCCTTTGCCGAAGACCAGGTGTCGCAGGCGCTGATTCTGAAAGACCAGTGGCAGGAGATGTACAACAAGGCCGCAGGTAACGGCGAGGAAGGCAACTCGATCGGTGCGTTCATTTTCGAATGGCGCGACGAATGGTGGAAATACCTGCAGATCGAGAACCTCGACATTCAGGACACCAATGCCAACTGGTCCAACCAGGCATACCTCTTCGACTGGGCCGAAGGCAAGAACAACATGAACGAGGAGTGGTTCGGTATCACGGCCCTCGGTCCGATGAACTCCGACGGTGTGTCCACGGCCAGACCGCGAATGGCCTACGACGTCATGACCTCAGTGTTCAGAATTGATCCGTACACTGCGAGCAAGGCTGAAATCAATGATGGGTTCGCAAACATGAACCTGGAACTGTACGAACTTAAAGGCGACGTTCGTGCGGTCAAGTCGGAGATCGAGGAAAACAAGAAGAAGCTGAGTTTCACCGGCGGCCGTCTGCAGGGTGAGTTGGTCGTCAGAGGCAACGACCTCGGATTAACTCAGGACGGTGAGAACTCCCTCGAGTTCTCCAACGGCGAGATGGTCTTCCTCGACTTCGGCTTTCAACCGACTGACAAGGTCAGCGGCCAGATGACGCTCAATGTTCTTGGCAACGTCGCCGACAAACGAGACCTCGAGTTCACCTACGGGGATCGCGGTTTGCCTGTCATTCTCGAGACGGAGACGATATTTGTAGAAGACGGAATTGAAGTCCCGTCCTCTCCGGTAGCTATCGAAAGTGGCAACAAGGTTGCGTTCTATGACTTCAATGCGAAGTACGAAGGCGAGAATGCCGACGTCGAGGCCTTCTATCACACGTCCCGGTACCACTGGGGGTATGAAGGCGACCATTTCGGCCTGCTCCGCGAATCAACCGATCTCGCCGGCATAGATATCTGGGACCAGAGTGCGCCCTCGGGCGTCGAAATCATAGGCAAGAACAAGTGGGATGGCGTCACGTTGCTGTTCGGCCCGGAGGTTTACTGGGGTGCCAACCCGAAGGTGATCTTCAAGTATGACTTCAAGCTCGCCAAGTTCGACTGGACCTTCATTCACTCGGAGGATCTGGCCCGCAGGACGGATCCCGCAGGGTTTAACACGCGTACGGATAGACAGACCCGGCAAACGACGCTGACCGGTGAGCGGGAATTCGCCAACGGCTGGAAGCTCGAGGTCGGTGGCATCATCTCAGCTCCAGAGCGGGTCGACGACGCCTACGATCGAGTGGGCGAAGGCGGCAACATCTACCTGGATAAGATCGAGGACGAGGACGCGCTCGGCTTCCGGGCGAAGCTCACGTTCCCATGGAACGAGACCTATGTGCAGGCCTGGCACGCAGGACTTGTCGCCGAAGGCGGTAACCCGCACAAGACGTTCGGCGTATATGACCCTAGCCGTCTGGCGACCACCGGCATGGGTAACAAGCAGGAGTACGAGGCCGGCATGATCCTGCGTTTCGGGGACTGGATGCTCTACCCGCGGCTACTGTATCGAGACAATCTCGTGCACGCTAACCCGTTCATTGCACCATCCAACACCGACGGGGACTTCGTAGAGGGCATCTTCTCTCCTGGCATCAACCCGCGAAATTCCGAGACCGACCCGTTCGCCGTACTGGGCAAATCGCGAAGCGCGCTCGGCGGAGATGTACATAACCTACGATCCGACTGGCGCTACGCAGTTTTACGACTGGGACAACGACTGGCGAGAGGATGCGAAGTTCGCGTTCAATATCGGCGGTACCTACACCGAGTACCCGACGCCGACCGACTCCTACCTGTTCTTCTTCCGACCGTTGAAGATCAACGCGCCGTATGGTGAGGGCTTGCCGAAAGAAGACGTTTGGGGTGTATCAAGCCGGATGGTGTTCAATCCCAACCCCAGGCAGAAACACATCATCAAGCTGATCCGCGCCTACGAGCAATCGACCGGTAATGCCGAGGGTGGCACGCGCAAATACTGGCAGTTCCACTGGAAGAGCGAGTTCAATCGCAAGCACGTGTTTGAAGGCTTCTTCATGAAAGATGCGTTTGGGCCATATGATTTCTACCGCGATTTCAATCTCACGTTCCCGGAGCAGCTCAAGCTCGATTACTCAGTTCGGCTGGGCACGCTTGGGCAGCTTGGCTCGGTTGAGGACGAGAGACGGGCAACGAGGCTCGGTCTCCGGATGCTGTACCGGTCATACGGCCAGGAAAATGAGTCCCAGTTGGAAGAATTCGGTGACTACGAATTCTCGACCAATCTTTACTTCACGTACCAGTTTTAGGATAAGGCACGCAAAGCCTAAGGATTTATGACAATGAGAAACCTTAATCGACAAAAGGCTCAGCCGGCTTTGTTCAGAGGTGTTTGGATACTCCTGATGGGCCTGGCAGCCGTGATCACAGCCGGTTGCGGTAGCGAGCGCGACGCAGCGGATGGCCAGGTGGTTAATGATATCGTCCTGCCGACTGACCCGGTGCTCAACCTGTTCTGTGCGGATGTCGGGCTTGCCGGTGAGACGTGCGTCCTGGATGATCCCGAGAACCCTTTCGCAACGACGACGATTCTCGAGTTCGCCGGACCTGACAACCCCGGAAACAAGTTCGAAATAGCCAACACGATTCCCGAAGGGCCGACAGGCGCCAAGGCCCGGTTCTATTTCTGGGCGACGGCGTTTGCATACCGGCAGTCTGGCGAAAACCAGTACTACACCGCGCTTGCACTGCACGAGGTGTTTGACGCTAACAGCAACCCGGTCGAGCAGGATGAGCTCATTCGCGAGCACGCCTTGAAAGCCTATCGTTCGGTCCTGGACAATTTCTTCGCTAGCGTGACGGTCTTCATATGCTTCCAATGTGCACCCATCTCTGAGGACCCGCTTGAATATCCCTCCTTTGCCGTGCCATTGAACGAGCGCGTTGCCGATCACCTTTACCGCGACGGGTCTACCCCGTACCGGATGCTTATTCCGGGTGGGGGCATCCTTATGTTGGATAAGTTCGTGGAGTGGGGCTACACCTACCAGCCGTGTACCGACCTTCCTGATTGCACCAATGGCGTCGTCGGAGTCGGCGAGTTCTGAGGAATCGCGCGAGTCTACTTATACGCAAAATTGTATTATCAAAAGCCCTGCTTCTCGCAGGGCTTTTGTCATTTCAATCGGGTGCGTTTGCTGAAGCGATCCCGGTGGAAATACGACAGAGCGAGCAGGGCTGACAGCTGGTACACGGCGGCGAGCCCTGTCTTATCCGCGGCGCTGGCGGCACGCTTCTCTGAAGTAGCTGGCGGCTGCAGGTGCAAACGCTGTTCGTCAATAGCCTTGTATCAGTCACGCTGCGAAGAATCCTCGCCCGCTATAGTCATGCGGCTAGTCTTCCACGAAGAATGGCAGGTTGTGCGCCACGGCTCCGCCTTGTCCGTCGTAGGCTGTCACAAACACGCGATAAGCGCCTGGCCGACTCGGGACCTTGAACTCAATTCGAGGGGTCCCTTGCCCTTTTTCTATCGCATCCGGAAACGATGGAGGGGCAGCTTCGGCGTCGCCACCGATTCTGCGGTCTGAGCTCTCCGCTCGAATATCCCAAACGAAACGTAATTCATCGCCTTCACGATCGAGACAGTCAACTTCTGCAAACGAAGTAATTCCGGGCTGGACGGTCTCGAACGCTACGGGTGTCGACAGTGACTTTAGTTTGGGAGCCCGATTATCCGGCCATTCTCCTGACCACGCATAGGCCATGGCATCAACGCGCGGCAGCTTCTCACCCGATGGCAGGAACATTCCATACCAGGTGGCGGTTGCTTCCTGCTTATTACCCCAGAAAAACACATAGGAACCCAGAGTTCGTCCAGGATTGTCGTCACGATCCATCGTGTACGCGGTATACGACTCTGCCGCTTTGGTGCTCGGATCCGGTTCGACGGGTGCGCCCCAGGGCGTCTCAGGCACCTCCCATGTTCCCGTCACGCCATATTCGGTCAACATGTAGGGACCGTTCCAACCCATGCCGACGAGTCCTCTACCTACCATGGGCGCATTGCTGTAGCTGTTAACACCCAGAATATCCATGTTTGGGTAGTGCTCCAGAATCCCGGCAATCTTGGCTGGCTGAGCTCCGGCGATCACCGTCATTACCGGATGATCGGGATCCAGGTCTTTGATGATACCGGCGAGATGATTCAACTCCCGCCAGATGACTTCGCCCTCAACGTTGGGTTCGAAGGCTTCCATTTCGTTGCCCAGGCCCCACGCCAACAGCGCAGGGTGGTCCCTGAATTTCAGTACGGCATCGCGCAACCGGTCCCGCTGTCGCTCGATGCTGTCAGAATCCGAGTAATCGAATCCATGGCGGACGTGTTGAACCCAGAAACCAGCCGTGACCGAAATCCCCAACTCATGGGCTCGATCGAGAAAAGGTTTTCCGTCAACAAGCTCATCCAGCTGCGCTATTCCCCAGGTTCGGACAGAGTTGCCGCCGGATGCTGCCAGCAGGCTCAGATCGCCACCTCCAAGCCCTTCTCCGCTTCCGGTTCCTGCGCCCTTGACCCAATAGGGCTCGCCATTGCGCAGCAGTGTGAAGGTGCCATCTGCTTGCTCGACCACTTGTACCGTGGAACCGGCCGCTTTGTCTTGATCGTCTGGCACGCTGGCCGCGCACGAACTGAGAAAAAGTAGAATGAGAAAACCGATTGATATACGAATCATCGGCATTTCTAGAAATCGTTACCCGTTTGTGCTTCCAACAATTCAATTCTCGGATAAGCCGCATCGGCCGGAGACCAGTACCAGCCTTTTGGATCCCAGGCTTGTGAATAGTAGAGCTCATCCCTGACGGTCTTGAAGGCGGCCATAGCGTCTGTCTTCCTGTTCAGCTTGATCAGGGCTTCGCCCTTGATGAAATAGCACGTGCCTACGTCATTCAGTGCCCAGTAATCGTTCACCACATCAGCTGAAGGCTTTGCGCTCAGAGACGCTTGCATCTCTTTAGCCCTTTCTTCGTAAAGCTCTACACATTTTTCTGTGTACTTTACGGCATCCTCATACCTGCCTTCACCCAGGGCATCCCAGGATTTGACTTGCAAGGTGACGGATTTGAAGTCGCCGTAGTCCAGGCCGTCTTCGGCGGGCTCATCGGCCATCGACAGAGGTGCAAAACTGAATAGTGCAAAGAGCGCTACGATTCTTTTCATTTGGCATTTCCTTTGAACGCGAACTGACGTCCACTGGGTAAACAAGCTTGTTGTTTGGGGTAAAGGGCTAAAGATTCCAGGCTATCGATTTAACCATAACAACGGCCAATTTTGTTGCCAACGACTTTGTGTTCCTAACATTATTGTCGCCGACGACGAAGGACCGAGCGTTGTCTACTCGGGGGCGGGTCCCGTGGATTCGCGGATCTTGATGGTTGCGGGGATCACCTCTGGTTTGGTATCGCCGTTTTTTTGCGAGAGTAATTGCGCGGCTCGTTGCGCCATTTCAACCAGCGGTTGTCGCACTGTCGTCAGCGCCGGATCAATCTGGCGAGCCAGCGCGATGTCGTCGAATCCCGCAACGGATAGTTGTCCTGGTACGTCTATGCCCAGTCGACTGGCGGCGCGGATCACACCGGCGGCCATGTCATCGTTGGCTGCGAATATCGCGGTAGGAGGAGGGCTCTGCGCCAGCAACTTCTCGGCGCAGCTCGAGCCGGAGCCGAAGGAGTTATCGCCACTGGCAACGAGTTGTTCTGAGTATTTGAGGCCGCTGTCTTGCAACCCGTCCTTGTAGCCCAGCAGTCTGTTAGCAACCGCCTTGTGGTCGGGGTTGCCGGCTATGAATGCGATGCGGCGGTGCCCCATTTCGGCAAGATACCGTGTCATCTCTGCACAGACTTCGCGATCGTTAGTCGAAACAGAAAATTGCTCTGCACTGCCATTGCCCGGAGACAATCGTACGAACGGTGTGCCCGTCGCTTTGATAGCGCGGACGATCTTGGGCATGTTCGATAGTGGCGCGGCGAGGATAATTCCGGCCAGCCTGGTTTCTTCGATAAATGACTTGAGCTCTATGCTCACATTCTTCTTGCGAAAGTCGCAAGGATGTATCAATAACTCGGAGAGGGCGGACTTACAGGCCTCGAGCGCGCCTTGCTGCAAATCGAGAATATAGCCGCCGCTGGGCATGTCATAAGCAGCCGGGTCGTCGTAGACCAGGCCAATAAGATGAGAGCGATGGCTCGCCAGATTTCGGGCCGACTGATCGGGCCGATATTTCAGCACGGCGACAGCGTTCTCGACACGCTCGCGAGTTGAAGCGCGTACATTGGGCTCGTGGTTTACGACGCGCGATACTGTTTTGATCGAGACGCCGGCAACCTTCGCAACATCGAATATAGTGGGTCTAGGCACGGGGTATCGACTGCTTCTGGTGAATAATTCTTATTATCATTTTACACTGGATTACACCCGGATTTGACAGCGTTGTCAAATCGATTTCCTTTGTAAACCAGTAACTTGGCGAGACCAAGTCCCGAGTCGTTCAGCGAACGAGCTCGGCGTATAGCTCTTTCATGACCAGTTTCGGTAGCCGCTCGACCGTGAAAAGGCCCCAGTGCTTCTCCGGCTCGAGCGGGTCGGGCGAGCCCTTCCATGGCTCGTCGAACGCTTCGAAGACGAAGGTGAGAATGCGTTCCTCGGTGGTCCATTTCAGCAGCTGTTTGTAATAGTTTTGCTGGAGTTCCTCGGACGCATTCCAGGGTTCAATACCGCGACCGTTTGACGCGGTAGTCCAGCCGGCCTCGGTGATTACAACGGGTTTGCCGGGGTAGTGATCAACTACCGAGTGGTAGTTTTGCTTGGTGTACTCCAGCGCGTCTTCCATCGTCCGGTATTCCCAGGCGGGGTAGGTGTGTACCGAGATGAAGTCCAGTTCTTCGACCAGCGGCTCCAACTTGTATGTCCACGGCACATAGTTTTCACAAAAAGTAATGGGCTGCTTTATATGACTTTTCAGGTGGCGAACATACTCGATGAGGTTATTCACCGGCACCATGTGATCGCTCCACTCAACGCTGGCTTCATTTCCCACCGAAACCGAAAACACGACATCCGCGTACTTGTTTGACAGGGCGATGGCCTTTTCGACCTGGTCGTTATTCGCTTTGCGATTCTGCTCGAGCGTTTCATCCGTGAATTCGGCGCCCCACGGACAATGCGGGTTACTCATTTCGGCGCCCATATCCACGCCGAGCATGACCATGAAATCAAGATCCTCGTCGGCGATCACCTGGAGTACCGTATCGGCGTGCGGGCTGCAGTCGTACAGTCGCAGGTACTTCCAGTTCTTGGCGAGAATCAGGAGATCTTCCTTTATCTCGGCATAGGATGGATAAGCAGTGCCGGGAACCTGTCCGTCCCTGTAACCGGAGTAACAGATCGCATTGGCATGTTGCAGCTCTGTGCCGCTGCCGTTGCTCAAATGAGCATTGAGCTTGTCAATCATATTTACACTTACCGTCTTTGTCCCAAATGCCCCAGTAGGCGCCGACATCACCTTCGGCATCGACTTTCCAGGTTTCATCAAAGGATGAAAAGTAGAAGATTTCGATACCTTCCTCTTCGGCCCACTGGTAGGTGTTAATGAAATACTTGATGGCGTTTTCGAAGGACGGGACTGCACCGAGTTCGGCAGTGCCGACGTTCGGCCAGCCGGTTTCACTGATGATGACTTTCTTGCCGTTCGCCGCGCGCTGTGCGCGACGATACATTTCTTTCATATACAGCAGGGAGTGGTCGGCAGGGCAGCCTTCCCAGAACGGGTAGCAGTTGGCGAGTATTACGTCGCAGGCCGCCGTCACACGGGGATGCACCTCGAATTCGAAGTAGGCGTCTACATAGCCAACATCGATATCCGGTACCGCCTGCTTCGCCCGGTTGATGTAGTCGATGAGTTCGTCTTCTGTCAGGTCGCCGCGCAGCAGCACCTCGTTACCCACAGCCAGAATATTCGCGTGACCTGCTTTCGCCACTTCAATGGCGTTCGCGAGTTCCTTCTCGTTGTGCTCCTTATCATCGTCGAGCCAGACGCCAACCATCGTCTTTAGCCCGTTTTCAGCGGCGATACGAGGGATCAGCTCATTTCCTTCCGTGCATGAAAAGGAACGTATCCAACGCACGTAGGGCTGGATGACACTCATGCGCTCGCGTATCTGCGGCTCGCCAAGCTGCGTGCCGGGACCCTGACCCTCGACATACGGGCTGAAGGAGATACCGTGGATTTTCCCTTCGAGAATTTGTCGAACAAGCGCTCGCAGATCGTCGATGGAGTGCTTGGAAAAATCGATTCCGGCGAGTGCCAGATTTCTCTTGTAATAATTAGACATGCATGCCTCTTTGCTTTGTGCGTTTGAGTAAGGACGTTCTGGTTGGCGATTTGTTATTCGGCAAACAGAAGGTGATCGCCGAACCTGGCAGTGATTTGACGGACTCGACCGCTGCGCTGAAACAGCTCGTTGCTGATTTCTGCTGGTAACGCTAGCCCGTCAAAGCTTTGTTCTTTGCCGTCGTCCCATTTGACGGAAAGCGTTGGCCCGGCAGCGCCGCTCAGTATGTAAACGATGGGCACCTGGCACCAGGTGAAAGCCAGACTGTCCAACGGAATGTCCGTTTCCTGCCAGTCGCCGGCAACGTCCAGAAAACGAAATTGTCGTGGCCTGGATACGAACTCGCGCGCCCTGAGCAGGCTCGGCTGGAAACTCACGGCGCCAGCAGCAACACGTATGCCAAGTTCGCCGAAACGGGTCAGCACCTCTTCCTTTACCTGTCCGGTCATGCCCGGCTGTTTTGCGCCAGAGTGTCTTGGCGTGTGCGAGTAGGGGTCGGTTGGAAATGCACCGTATTCCGCCGGCGTCTTGTTGAAACCTATGCCCTGCCGAATGCGGTAGTACAACTCTCCTACCGTGTGGCAGACACTGTCTGCAGCGCCGTTATCCAGCGCGGCGAAATAATTCTCCTGCACAGCGAGTAGCAGCTTGGATACCATGTGCCAGTAAATACTGCCCAGACCTTCGAAACCGAACATGCCGCCGGAGCGTCCGGTAAAGGCCTGGTGGTGGAACACAGACTCAAAGAGCGACACGAGCGGTTGACGTGCCGATGCAACGTCGTCGCCGTAGTCGCCTGACACCGCGTCGAGTTCCGACTGCAAGTCGCCAGCGTTGGCAAAATCGGCGTTGAAGCGGAGGTGTCCGTCAGCGTCACGTTCGACGATTCGCTTGTCACCTTTAGTCAGCATTGCCTCAATCAGCGGAATCGCGGACGCAGGCTCTTCAGGTATCCGGTTCTTTTCGAGGAATCGCGGTAAAGCCCTGTCAGGATAAAGCATGAAGGAGTGCTGGTCCGGGCGATATACGTCGCTGTCAAAAAGCGCCTCGACGACCGCGACGGCTTCTTCGGGCGGTATCGCGCCGGCGCTGAGTGCCGCAACCTGTCCTTCCAACATCGGATAAAGCGTGTCGATAGTGAGCGAGTCGGACTTAAGACCGAGCAGGTTGTATGCGTGATAGAGGCCATCATCACGCCGATTACTTTCGATGCTGTGATCGATTAACGCCAGCGCATCGTCCATCAGGCTGAGGATTGCATCCGGCTCCTGTGAAACTTTTCCGGAGAAGGATTCCTGTTCATAGACGCGTTCGCGGTAATGGCTGGCGGCTGCCCCGAGTTCGCTCAATGCTTTGTGGCGATCCATCTCATTGATCGGACCCTTATCGCGCAACTGGCGGGCATGCGACAGTGCCGTCGCCGTTTCGGCGAGCCATTGACTGACTTCGACGGATAGGTCGCTCGGCCTGGGGTTAGCCGCCAGTAATTCCTGAAGGAAACAAATGTAGCGACGCAGGTAGTACAGCGTGACCATCGACAGGCCCTGTCCGACCAGCGCGTTGTTGGCGTCGTTCCATTCCGGACGCTGGGTGTTCATCCAGATACCGCCGTCAATAACGAGGTTACTCAGCTTGCAAAGCAGCGGTACCAACAGCTTCTCGAGCAGGTTAACCTGGTACACGTCGCCTGCTTCATTGAGCACCAGCTTGCCATCTGCACCCAGTTGGGCGACACGCTTTTCAATGCGTTCGGCCAGCGCCTCATCGAAGTCGACGGTGCTCTTCGGGTTTTCAAACAGCGCCGCCAACGGCTTTATCCGGTAAGGCACATTGGCATAGCAGAAGATCGATTCATGCAGCAGCTCGTCCAGGCGCGTGGGATGGAAGGCACGCGATAACTCCAGCAGCTTCTGCAGGTAAATAATCTGGTGATCACCCCAGTAGCCAATGTAGCTCCAGGGATCATCAGGCTCCTCGACTTCCCAGTCGATGCCCTCTTTGGTGATGCGATAGGGGTTATAGCCGTCCATCGTGGACGCATTCACGAACTTCGCAATGATGCTTTCGACAAACTCCGGGTAGCTGAATGCCAGTGCCTCCCAGTTCTGGAAAATATCGCGCCAGTTGCCCTCGTAGGACAACAGCCGATTGCCATCCTCATCTTTCAGCTTGATCGCGAACTGGTTCCAGGGGCGACTGGGATCGCCGTGACGCCGGCCAAAGGTAATGGGCAGGTATTCATACGCGAGGCGTGCGAGTTGTGGATCGTTGTGTCGTTGAATCGTAGACAGCAGCTCGCCGATATTCTGCGTTTCGGGAAAGCCCTCCAGCAGTTCCTTGTTTCGCTCATAAACATCGATGTTGAAGCTTTTGATCGTCGCAACAAAGTCCCACTTTGAAACCCGGTACTGATCGTCAAAAATACCGCCGCGAAGAACATTGAAAAGCACATTGGCGTAGTGGTGAACCGCAACGTTTACTTCTGCCGCGGCCTGGTAGCCGTCCGCGCTCGCCATGATTCGTGCCAGTGCGTCAGAGCCCGCCTCGACCGAGGACGCGATTTCCGTAGCGACGCCGACAGGATGCAGGAGTTTTTTCTGTAACTCGACGACATCGCTCTGGCTCTTCTCCATATCAGCCACGAACTGCCATTTTCGCGTTGCCTGCGGTGCAAGGTCGAGAGAGGTATTGACGAGGTAGGCACCGCGAATGCCGCGTTTGTGTTTCTCTGCCTGCGGCGATTGACCGACTCGAAAGGCCTGCAGCTGGTTCGACGAAATCAGAATCCTCGGCGCATCGAGGCCAAGGCAGAAGACGGTATTTGCTCGAAGCGATTCGGCCGGCTCGGCGCGATCGGTGATGCCCGAGTACAACGTGAATAACGCCAGCCCGGTTGCTTCATCAAGCTCGGTCCATTTGTACGCGTCCACGAGATTGCTGGTGTTTGTCTGCGCGAAACGCGGTGTGCCTGCCGGCAGCACATTCTGCAGTCCGTCGATCATGTCGACACTGATGCTCTGATTGCCCAGGTTCTGAAGTTCGCACTGCCTGGCAAAGCCGTAGCTGTCACTGGTGACCCAGGTATAGCGGAACGCGAGCTCAAGATCGTGATTGACTTCTTCGAAGCACAGCTTGTTGCCGAGCCGATTCTTGTAGAGGTTGCGGGTAACGGCGTAGTGTCCATCGTGCTCGCGATTCAATGGTTCCCAGTTGTGTTCCTCGCCGTTGCGGTGGACTCGCAGCATGGTCTTGCTGCCGGTATGCGTGGTGCTTTCGTGGATCTTGTCGACGGTGACGTAAGGAAACAGAGCAGTATCCGGCGACACGCGGCCGGCGGTTAGTCCACCTGTTGATGAAATGAACAGCCAGTGATCAGTGTCCGAAATGACGCTGATAAAAAACGGCTCGATCTTGTCGGCATTCCGAATCACGTAATAACGCTCGCCGGCCATGTCGATGAATTCGCCGGATACGGCATTGTCGTTGCTATGAGAAATATCCACGCGCTATCCCGTTATATTGTTCTTATTCGAGCAGAGCTCGTCGTTGTTATTCGACCAGAACCAGTGATCCGAACAGCCCGGCATCGATCCAGCCACGATCTTTCGGGCCTTCGGCCACCAGCTCGGAGCCGATGAAGTTTTCTCTGAGCTCGCTGCCATCGTTGTCGCAATAAGCGACCATCAGTCCCATTATCTTTCCGGCCGTGAGCTTCACCGGACTGTTCGTCTCTGCGTCGTCTATGTAGGCGTCCGTGTAAATGTCGATGGCCAATTCCCACACGATCTTGTTGCCATGCTGTTTCCACTCGCTGTCGACATGATGCGAGTAATTACGCGCCTGTTTGTCGGTACCAATATCGATGGCCTGGTTATCCAGCGACATGTGGTAGGCAAATGCATTGTGATTGAACTGGTGATCGCCGCCTGAAAAGTCCTCATCCAGAAAAATTTCCAGGCAGTCATCATCCCAGTACTGCACCAGTGGATCGCGGTGCGTATCGATCAGGATGTCATCGGTAAATTCAGCGAGGAGGTACAGCCGGTTTTCGGTCCAGACGACCTTGAACCTGCCCTCAAAATCCTCGGCAGAATACTCGGGCCCGAGCCAACGATGCGAAAGCTCATGCCATTCTGCTTGCTGCCAGATTTTCTCGTTTGCGTCGCCGTTGATAGTCAGGGCTTCAGACGCCTTGGGCGCCAGGTATTCACTTCGGTCGGCGTCGTGCGCATTGTCGGCTGCAGCGGTCATGCTGAACGTCAGTGTAAGGATGGCAAGCACGTAGTAGGAGCTTCGATTGCAGACAATTCAAGACACTCTCCCGAGTACATCGATACTGGTGAAGTAGTTTGAAGAAATTGATCGGGCCACCTTGACGGTGCGATCAACGAGTTGCTTGACGGACAGTTCGTCAAAACCGGCAAGGCTTACGCCAACCCGTCCGTTCCACGGGTCTGTCCATGCGCGCGGGATCGGTTTGTTCATCAGGCCCAGTAAGCCGCCGACCGTAGCGCCATTACAGTCGGTATCCCAGCCGGCGGTGACCGCGTCACCGATCGCGGCGCCGAAATCGCCGTCGTACGAGCACAAGGCCCAGACGACAAGCGCCAGGTTGTTCAGCGTATGTACTGGCGACATGGCTGCATACCTGTCGTGCAGTTGATCGACGGCGTCGGGTTGGCCGGCAATCGCTTGTCCAAAACGAACAGCCGATGCGGCTTTGCAGTCCGCCGGAATAAACTCGAGCGCATCGGCAATGGCCGCGTCCAGGTTATCGACAGCGGGAATGGCTGCGCCCAGCGCGGCGATGAAAGCGGCGCCGTACACACCTTCGCCACGATGAGAAAGCGAAGCATCGCGCGATGCCAGTTCGGCGGCAAGCGCCGGGCGACCGGGACAAACCCAGCCATACATGTCGGCGCGAATCTGCGCACCGATCCATTCGTTGTAATCGTTGTCAGAGCACAGCTCGAGATCAAAGCCGGCTTCTGCACCATTGACGAACTCGTCCGCCATGTTGTTCAAGAGCGTTTTATAGGCAGCGCGCTCCGCTGTCCAGGTAGCGCCGGCCGGCAGCATGCGTAACCAGGCCCGTCCAACGTCCGCCGTCGTAAATTCGAGTGCCATGTTCCTCGAGCAGCAGCAGCGCAATCAGCGTGTAGTTGATGTCGTCGTCCGGCTCGGCACGCACGATGTGATCGCGGCAGCAGTTTTTCGCCAGCTCCGCCACGATGGTGCCATCGATGAGCGGCACATAGTCGCGCAGGGGGAGGGCATCGGCGGAGCGCAGATAAGCCTCCAGGCCGTCTCGACCCTGCTGAAAGGACAGCACCTCGACGGGCTTGCCCAGCATGCAGCCCGACACCCGGCCTTGCCAGGCGCGGCGAATGCGATTTGGTTCAACTGGTTTGGCCTGCAAAATGTGTCCCCCCGAACAACCTTGGCTGGATCCAGCAGAGCATTGTATGCATTTATGACAGCGCTGTCATCAAGTAATCGTCGGCGTACGGCGATAAGCAGCGAAATCGCCGATTTCGGGTTGACAGCGCTGTCAGGATGACGTAAAAAGCCCTAATGACAGCGTTGTCAGTTTCTGTCGAAACGAATAACAAACGCGAATTACGACAAAATCATGCCGTTTCAGGACGGCTTCACGAAGATCTAGAAGCCGGGGGGCTTGAGCATGCAAAATCCACGTTTTAACCGTAATCCATTGGCCGCAGGCGTCGCATTGGCGCTGGGTGCATCGGCGATGGCGCCGGCACTGGCGCAGGACGCTAGCGACGAGGTGATCGAGGAGATCATCACGACCGGTATTCGCGGCAGCCTGATGCAGTCGATGGACCGCAAACGTGACGCCAAGGGTGTCGTCGACGCGATTACGGCCGAGGATATCGGCAAGTTCCCGGATCAGAACCTCGCAGAGTCGCTGTCAGCGCATCACGGGCGTGTCGATCGACCGTAGCAATAATGAGGGATCTCGTATCACGGTCCGCGGTATGGGTCCGGAATTCAACCTGGTCACCCTTAATGGCCGTACGATGCCGACCGGCGGCGGCCGTTCATTCGACTTCGGTGATCATCGCGTCCGAAGGTGTCCGAGCTGTTGAAGATTTACAAGACCGGCCAAGGCCGACTTGCCGACTGGCGGCATCGGCGCGACGGTTAACATCATCACCGCGAAGCCATTTGACAACCCGGGTTTCCAGAGCGTGGTTAGCGGCAAGATGGTCCACGAGACGTCCTCCGGCGACGCCAGCGTGGCCAATCTGGACGAGTTCACGCCGGAACTTGCGGCGATGTTCAGCAATACCTTCGCCGACGACACAATCGGTGTACTGGTGTCAGCCTCCTACCAGGAACGCGACAATCGTGAGGAAAACGCAGCGGTAGCACAGTGGATGCCGAACGTGCAGTTGGACCGCGAACTCTGCCGCAGTAACGAACAACAACCAGCGCGCAGACGGTGTCTTCTGGCATCCGCAGAACATCGGCTACGGCTGGTCAGATATTTCGCGCGATCGAATCAACAGCCAGCTCGTGCTGCAGTACGCACCGACAGACCGAATTACGGCGACGCTTGACTACACGTACTCGGAAGTTGATTTCGAGAAGGATGCCAACAGCACCGGCATCTGGTTCGAGTGCGGAAACGTCGATGCAGTTATCAACGAGCGCGGCACCGTGACCGAGGTTTCACAGGCTTGTGGCGACTATTCAACCAATATCGCGCGTGACCACACGATCAAGGAAAACAACTCCCTGGGCCTGAATATCGATTATATGGTCACCGACAGCCTGAGCCTGAAGCTCGACCTGCACAGCTCCTCATCACAATTCGACGGCGGCGACATCGGCGACGAGCACAGCAGCAATACCAATCTGTTCATCGGTAACACGAGCTGCCCGTGGTGCCCGGGCAACGGCCCGGAGTGGGGTCCTGCCACCGCACGATCGCTAACCAGACGGCTTACTACGGCGGGTGGCATTCCGACGTTCGACGTCAGCTTCATGGCGGCGACGGTAACCCTCAGGCCGGATTGATTGCGCAGGACTTCGGTTCGCTGTTCGCGCAGGCCTTCAATGACCGACCTGACAACGACATTTTGCAGATTCAGCTCGGTGGTAGCTGGGAGAACATGGACAATGGAGCACTCCGTAGAATCGAGTTCGGCGTGTCGCACACCGAGCAGGAGTACAAGACTCGTGACGCCGACTCGGGTCTGCTGCCCGCGGGCTTCTGGCTGACGTCGGCGCAGTACTGGGACGGCAATGCAGTGCAAACCGGCAGTCTCGGTGGCTTGCTGAGCGGCTTCTCGAATGGCGGTGCGTTCTCGTTTGATGAGTACTACACGCTTGGATTTGACGCCCTTGTCGACGGCTACGAAACCGTGGGTCTTGGCGATCCCCTGCAAGATCTCTACTGGCCTGGTTGGGGTTCCGGACTACCAGGACACCGCGAATGGCCGCGGCCGGCTCTGGTCGGGCCCACTCGGCAACAATGGTTCCTCAATCGTTGACGAGAACATCGATTCTTTCTACGCGCAGGCAGTCTTCGAGGACGAATTCAACGGCATGGCACTCAATGCTGTTGTCGGAATTCGCTAC
This sequence comes from uncultured Gammaproteobacteria bacterium, assembly GCA_963760395.1. Taxonomy (GTDB): domain Bacteria; phylum Pseudomonadota; class Gammaproteobacteria; order Steroidobacterales; family Woeseiaceae; genus UBA1847. Next base: position 290,552 of record CAVXCX010000003.1, on the reverse strand, counting down.
GAAGAAACCGAGATGAATTCGTACAGCCTCGAAGTTCCGGCGACCGCCATCACCTGGGTGTCTGGCAATGAGTTCAGCTACGTGAAATCGCCAGACCAGCAGTTCCGAGCGGGCAGTGGCGAGAACGACTTCTGGCTGCCAAGCCTCGATATCGATATGGAAGTGTACGAAGACGTCATCGCGCGCATGTCTTATAGCCGCACGCTGGCACGCCCGCCGATCGGCGCGTTGAGCCCCGCTCGTGACTTTGTCGGCAACCCGAACGTTCGCAGTCGCTTCATCGAAACGGGCAACCCGGACCTGCTGCCATTCCTGTCAGACAACTTCGACCTGTCAGTTGAGTACTACTACGGTGACGGAAGTTACGCGTCGATCGGTTATTTCAAGAAGAAAGTCGATAACTTCCTGGTCTCGAGGACCGTTGAAGAGACAGTTCCGGGCGTCACTGATCCTTATATCAGTGCCGAAGCGGAACAGGCGCGCGCGGATCTGGTTGCGCTGGGCCTGCCAACCGACGACCAGTCTGTGTTCAATCAGATCAACGCGAATCGCGGTGTTGCGCTAACGGACCCTATCACCGGCCTTCCGGGTGACCCGCTGGCTATTTTTGACGTCACACGAACCGAGAATGGCGAGATTGGCAACCTGTTTGGCTTCGAATTGGCCGTGCAGCACTTCTTCGGCGATACAGGCTGGGGCGTGGCGGCCAACTATACGGCTGTAAACGGCGATGTGAATCCGGATAGAGACGTGATCGGCGTGGAATTCGCGCTGGCCGGACTCAGCGATTCCGGCAACCTGTCGGTGTTCTTTGAGAACGAGATCGTATCAGCCAGAATTGCATACAACTGGCGCGACGAGTTCCTCAACGGCTTTGATGGCGACGGCGGACCACATACATTGAGTCCTACGCGCCGATCGACCTGAACGTGACGTGGTTTGCGACGGACCAGCTGGATGTCTTCTTTGAAGCTATCAATATCACGGAAGAAGTCACGCGCACTTACTCGCGTTATCAAGAGCAGTTCCTGAGAGGTAACGAGTACGGCTCCCGTTTCAATATTGGTGCCCGTTACAACTTTGACTAATCAGGGATAAGCGTTACATTAAAGCCGCTGCCATTGCAGCGGCTTTTTTTATTCTGATGCAGACAAATTCGACACAAGCAATAAACAAGATCGTGGTCATCGGCGGCGGTAGCGCCGGCTGGATGACGGCGGGCCTGCTGGCGAGTGAACATGCGAGTGGCAAGGCCGACGGTGTGAGTGTGACGCTGATCGAATCTCCGGACGTCAAGACCATTGGTGTCGGAGAAGGTACCTGGCCGACGATGCGTACGACCTTGCAGAAGATCGGCATTTCAGAAACCGAGTTTTTGCGAGAGTGCTCGGGATCTTTCAAGCAGGGCACCAAATTCGTTGGCTGGACGACAGGCGACGAGGGCGATACCTATTACCACCCGTTCTCGGCACCTGCCGGCTATTCGAGCGTCAATCTGGTCCCGTACTGGCAGGAACGACGAGACAAGCTGTCGTTCGTCGACGCCGTGAGTATCCAGGGACACATCTGTGACAAATACCTGGCGCCCAAACAAGATACAACGCCCGAATATGCCCATGTGGCGAACTACGCTTACCACCTCGACGCCGGCAAGTTCGCCAGCCTGTTGCAACAACATTGCACGACAAAGCTCGGCGTTCGGCATGTCGTCGATCACGTAACCGGCATCAATGGCGCACCTGATGAGGATATTCGCTCCGTCAGCACCAAGCAGACCGGTGACATTGAAGGCGATCTGTTCATTGACTGCACGGGCTTCGCCTCACTGTTGCTGGGCAAGCACTACGGTGTCGGCTACCTCGACAAGCAGCACATCCTCTTCAACGATTCGGCGCTGGCGATTCAGGTGCCGTATGCGGACAAGAGCGGCGCGATTGCCTCACAAACCATATCCACGGCACAGTCCGCTGGGTGGATCTGGGATATCGGGCTGACGGAAAGACGCGGCATCGGTTACACGTACTCGTCCAGGCACACATCGGATAGCGATGCGGAAACCGTGCTGAAAAAATACATAGAGCAGACGTCTGGCGTGGCGGTAGACCCGTTCGAGCCGCGCAAATTGTCGTTCCGACCCGGTCATCGTGAGAAGTTCTGGCACAGGAACTGTGTCGCCGTTGGCATGTCTGCAGGATTTCTCGAGCCGCTCGAGGCCAGCGCGCTGGTCCTCGTCGAGCTGGCTGGCAGGATGATCAGTGAGGAATTGCCAGCGAACAGGGGTGTCATGGATATCGTCGCGAAGCGCTACAATGACAAGTTCCTGTATCGCTGGGACCGCATAATCGACTTTCTCAAGCTTCACTATGTGCTGAGCCAGCGCAGCGATTCAAACTACTGGATCGACAATCGTAAAGAAGAGTCCATTCCGGACAGCCTGCAGGAGCTGCTGGAACTTTGGCGTTACCATGTTCCCGGGCACAAGGACTTTTCGCAGGTCGAAGAGATTTTTTCCGCCGCGAGCTATCAGTACGTGCTGTACGGAATGGGTTTCGAGACTCAGGAGAGGGTAGGCTCACAGCACGCGAAGGATGCTGAAACGGCACGGCGGCTATTTGCCGAGAACAACAAGAAGACCCAACAGGTCGTTGCCAACTTACCGGGCAACAGGGAATTACTGACCCACATCGGACAGCACGGGCTGCCAGGCAGAGAGAATCTATGACTAAGCACGTGTTGTTGGACAACGTCACGCACAAGGACCTGAAAGTCGCGACGCATTATAAGAAAGGCCGCGGATATGACGTTAATGCCGCTCGAGTATTCCCGGTCGAATTCGGCCAACTGCAGGCGGAGTATCCACTGCTCTTCATCAAGAACAGCGACACCGGGCACTTCGACACAATCGCGCTGCTGGGATTCGCTGACGATGAAAACCTGTACCTGACCGACAACGGTTGGGATGCTGCCAGTTTGCCGCTGACCGTCGAGCGTCAGCCTTTTCTGATCGGCTATCAGGAACAGGACGTCGATGGCGTGCCCACTGATGTGCCCGTCGTACACATCGATCTCGACCACCCCAGCGTTGGCAACGAGGCGGGGCAGCGCGTCTTCCTGGAGCACGGCGGCGAGAGTCCCTATCTCGAACGCATCAACTCCGTGCTGATGACGATTCATCAGGGGCACGAAATCAGCCAGTCGTTCTCCAAGCTGCTTGTCGGTCTCGAACTAATCGAGTCACTGGCTGTGAACATCGAATTTGACGACGGCTCGAAACAAGGCCTCTCGGGGCTGTATACGATCAATGAGGAAAAGCTGCGCGGGCTGAACGCCAGCGCGCTTGAGGCGTTGCACAAACAGGGTCACCTGCAGAGTGTCTACATGATGCTGGCATCGATGCCGAACCTTTCTCGATTGATCGCAAGAAAGAACCAATCCCTGAAGTCCTGACCAGGGCGGGAGCGTTGTGACCGCAGTAAGTACGCCAATCCGTGAAATCACCGGCATCGATGCTGGCCAGGTGTCGGCGGCGGTCGCCGGAGAAACGGCCCCAGTGGTTTTCAGAGGGCTCGTGTCCGACTGGCCGCTCGTGAGCAAGAGCAGGGCATCCAACGCAGAGTCCCGCAGCTATCTGCTGGATCATTACGAAAACGCACCCGTAACCGCGTTCGTTAGTGAGTCCGATATTGGTGGCCGAATCTTCTATACAGATGACCTCGCCGAGACTAACTTCAAGCAGATCAAGACCGGGCTGGACGAGGTGCTTGAGCAGCTGCGTGAGTACGAGAACGACCCTGCGCCACCGACGGTCTATATGGGATCCGCGGCATTGGATTACTGTTTGCCAGGGCTGCGCGAGCAAAATAGCCTGCCACTCGGCGACACCCAGGCGACCGTGCGCATCTGGATCGGCAATCGGACGACGGTTGCCGCGCATTACGACGTGCTTGAGAACATAGCCTGCGTGTGTGCGGGACGACGTCGCTTTACGTTGTTTCCTCCTGAGCAACTAGCCAATCTGTATGTAGGGCCGATCGATTTTACGCCGGCCGGCCAGTCCATCAGCCTGGTCGACCTGAATGAGCCGGACTTCGACAAATACCCCCGTTTTGCCGAAGCGATGCAACACGCGATTAGCGCCGAGCTTGCACCCGGTGATGCGATCTACATACCGAGTATGTGGTGGCACCACGTCCAGGGGCTCGAGAGCTTCAATATCCTCATCAACCACTGGTGGCGCAATACGCCGGCGTACCTGGGTGCACCGGGCGACGCGTTACTGCATGCCATTCTGAGCATTCGCGATCTTCCTGCGGAACAGCGAGAGGCCTGGAAGGTATTCTTTGAGCACTATGTCTTCAGCGCTGGCGATACGACCAGCGAGCATATTCCTTCTGCGACGCTCGGCGCGCTCGGCGAACTCGACGCAGACTCCGCACGAAAGATTCGCGCGATCTTACGCAATAAACTGAATCGATAAGCTTATGAACAAAGTTGTCATAGTGGGAGGAGGCACGGCGGGCTGGATGGCCGCAGCGGCGTTTTCCAAGTCTTTTGGAAAGACACTCCAGATCGAGCTCATCGAATCTGACCAGATTCCGACGGTTGGTGTCGGTGAAGCCACGATTCCGCCGATCAGGAACTTCCACCTGTTGCTCGAGCTCGATGAGGCAGATTTCCTGCGCGCGGTAAACGGTACCTACAAGCTGGGTATCGAATTCGAGAATTGGGGCAACCTGGGTGAGAGTTATTTTCATCCGTTTTCCGCACACGGCAGTGATACCTGGGCGGCGCAATTCCATCACTACTGGCGCAGGGCTCGACAGCAAGGTGACGGCACGCCTCTCGATGAGTTTAGTCTCGAGGCGAATATGGCGAGGGCGGGCCGCTTTGGCCAGCAGGGCGATCGCAAGGCCGCTTATGCCTATCACTTCGATGCCGGCCAGTACGCGAAGCTGCTGCGCGGCATAAGCGAGGGTCTGGGCGTGAAGCGGACCGAGGGCAAGGTGGTCGACGTCGCTACCAACGGCGAGAGCGGCCATATTGAGTCCGTGACGCTTGAGTCGGGTACGATCGTCGAAGGCGACTTCTTCATAGACTGCAGTGGTTTTCGCGGCCTGTTGATCGAGCAAGCGCTCGAGACCGGTTGGGAAGACTGGTCGCACTGGCTATTCAATGACCGAGCCGCAGCGGTGCAGACCGAGACCGTATCGCCTCCGTCCCCGTATACACGCTCGACGGCGCGCAGTGCAGGCTGGCAATGGCGAATTCCTTTGCAGCACCGCGTGGGCAACGGTCTTGTATATAGCAGCCGCTTCATGGCGGAAGATGAGGCAACGAAGGCGCTACTCGACAATGTCGATGGCAAGCTAATTACCGAACCGCGGACTATTCGTTTCAGGGCGGGGCGGCGACTGCAGCAGTGGAACAAGAACTGTGTTGCGCTGGGCCTGGCGAGTGGCTTTCTCGAACCGCTGGAGTCAACCAGCATCCACTTGATACAGAACAGCATTATTCGCCTGATCAAGTTGTTTCCCTCCGCCGGGATCGAGCCGTCCGAAGTGGATCAGTTCAACCGCGAGGTCAAGACGGAGATCGAATACATTCGCGACTTCATCATCGCGCATTATCACGTGACGCAGCGCGCCGATACACCGTACTGGAATGAGTGCCGCGAGATGTCTATTCCGAATTCACTGGCGCACAAGCTCGAGCTGTTCAAGGCGGGCGGCAAGATTTTTCGCGACAACAATGAGCTCTTCTCCGAGCCCTCGTGGGTCGCTGTATTGATAGGGCAGGGCCTCTTGCCGAAGGCGTATCACCCGTTCGTCAACAGCATGAGCGACACGGAGCTTAAGAACCTGATGAGTCGGGTCAAATCGGCCATAGCGCAGCTAGTGAAGCAGCAGCCGACGCATAGCGACTACATCGACCAGCATTGCCGGGTTGTCGCAAAGTAGCTGTGCCCGGCATCAAAAATATGCAAAAGGATTGAAACAGTGACCGATATTAGACGCTGTCCCATCGCAGTGGCATCGCTTGGCCTGATATTGCTCGGCTGCCAGGCAGAACGCGCCGAGACCGACGCAGCCGCAACGGCCGCCCCGGAGCCCAACGCCGTCGAGACGGATCTTGTCTGGGCCATCAACGTCGGCGGTCCGTCTTACACGGGCATCGACGGCACCGAGTACGCGGCTGAGGAGTCAGTGTCTGGTGGCGAGGTCGGCCAGATGGAAACCGTCAAGGGCTCGCAGGACGCATTTCTATACAAGAGTTATCGTGAGGGCGACATCCGGGTTGCTCACGGCATCGAAAACGGCACTTACGACATCACGTTTCATTTTGCTGAGCCGAAAGACTACGGCGGCGGCGAACGAATTTTCGACGCAATTGCCGAGGAAGAGCGCGTCATCGAAGACCTCGATGTCATGCTCTTCAGAGACGGCAAAATTGAGTCGGCGCTGACCGTCACCGCCCCCAATATCATCGTTTCCGATGGCGAGCTGAATATCCAGTTCGAAGCGTCAGTCGATCAGCCGACGCTGAGCGCGCTGGTCGTCCGCGACAAGAATCGACCCACACCCGACTGGCAGCTGGTCTGGAGCGACGAGTTCGACGGGGATGCATTGGGCAGCGACAAGTGGAGCCCGAACCTATGGCCGGCCCGCAAGGTCAATGACGAAGATCAGGCCTACACGGTCGCGAAAGAAACCTGCGAGTCGAAGATGGCAAGCTGCTTATCGAGGCGCACAAGGAGGACTACGAGGGCGCAAAGTACACCTCCGGGCGTGTGCATTCCGAAGGCAAGGGCGATTTCCTCTATGGCCGGTTCGAGGTACGTGCAAAGCTCCCCGCCGGTGTCGGCACATGGCCCGCCATCTGGATGCTACCGAGCGACCCGTTCCGGTACGCGACCACCTGTGAGGAAGGAGAGGACTGGCAGGGCAGCGGGACCTGCGACGCCTGGCCCAACTCCGGCGAGATCGACATCATGGAGCACGTCGGCTACCAGATGGGCCACGTTCACGGCACGGTGCACAACGAGGCGTACTACTGGCTCAAGTGGGAGCAACGCAAGGGCCGTATCCTGCTCGACGATGTGGACCGGGAATTTCATGTTTACGCGCTGGAATGGACGCCGGAGAGAATCGACGCCTTCGTCGATGACGTCCATTACTTCACCTACGTCAACGAGAACGCAGGCTGGCAGGCCTGGCCGTACGATCAGCCATTTCACCTGATCATGAACATCGCCGTAGGCGGCGTCTGGGGCAGGTCGGGCGGTGGCATTGATGACGATATTTTTCCGTTACAGATGCTGATCGACTACGTTCGGGTCTTCCAGCTCGATGACGAGGGCTAAAGAAAACTGACGACCCGTCGATACGCTACCTAGAAACCACTTTACATAAGTGCATGCCGGGCGCGGTTTTTCGCGTAGGTCTGACTTTAGGTATGGAGCGTAACCCATGGAAATATCAGGTATTTCAACTTCGATCAGTTCGAGCAGTCAATTTTCAACGGCGGCACGAGTCGAGCGGCCATCCGTCGAGCACGACAAATCCGTTGATGAGACCCGCAAGCATCACAGGCACCACGGCAAAGGCCATGGTGGTCGCGCACTGGGTGTATTTCGGCAAGAGCTGCGCATGGCGCTGAAGGCGCAGTTCCAGATGAAGTTCGCCGTTACGCAACAGAACTACTCCGCCATGCAGGAGCCCACGACGTCAGACGAGGTGGCGGACGAGGTATTGGGTACGGCAAAACAGCTGGTGTCAGAGGCGCCAGCTACCGCTGCGAAATCGCTGATCTCGTTCCGCGCGAAGGTGCAGGAAACGGCATCCTACGTTCGCCAGACGGTGAGCAGTCCCGATGACATCGAGGATGTCGATAACGTGGTCGCCAGGGTCGATGCAGGCCTGGATGGCCTCGACAAGGAGGTTTCCAGCAATCGCGAATCTTCAGCCTCTGTACTCGCCGTCGATACCCGCAGCCGGCAGCGTTCCACCATCCGCATCCGGACCCAGGAAGGCGACGTCGTCAAGCTCAGTCTCAGGCGCATGGATAGAATGTCGGCCACCGATGTGGCTGTATCCGACAATAGCGGTTCGATGACATCAACCGAGGTTTCCGTATCCAGCCGCTCACGCATGATGCTGAAGGTCGAGGGTGACCTCAATGAGTCCGAGCTTGCTGCTATCAAGAACGTTTTCGCCAAGGCCGAGCAAATTGCCGATGAATTCTTCGGTGGTGATATCGGTGCGGCTTTCAACCTCGCACAAGGCTTCGAGTTCGACACGGAGCAGCTGGCGCTAGTAAACATGCGATTCAAGATGAGGCAGGTCAGCAACATTGCGTTCGCAGAGAGCGTTCGCCCGGCACCGCTGACGTCGGTCGGTACGCCGGCCGTCGCGGCACCCGTGAGCGCAGAGAGACCGGTACCTGAGACGCAGCCTGTTGTAGCGCCTGTCACGAGCGCGGTACCGCCCGTTGTGACGCCCGCTGTAACGCCTGTTGAGCTTGAACCGGCCGCACAGCCCGTCGAGACCGATCCCGTCAAGCCCGCTGCGCCTGACTTGTCATCGACATTGGCGAGCTTTTTCGATGCACTGAGCGCGTTTCTGCAATCAGTCGGTGAGGGATTCCAGGCCGAAATGGGCAGTGGCTCATTCACCTACCACTATTCGGAGTCCTTCAAGCTCAACCTGTTGAAGGCAGTCGTTAACACGGTAGCGCCGGAAGAATCGACAGACGCTGCGGCTAATGCCGAGTCAGTCCTCGATGAGATCAGCGCCTAGGATCAGGCCAGCGCTTTTGGAGCGATCAGGAGGCCGTTTTCATCGCAGTAGATGAAGTGGCCGGGTTCAAATCGGGCGCCGCCGAAATGCAGGACGACGTCAACGGCACCCTGGCCGCGCTTGATACTCTTTGCCGGGTTCGTGCCAAGTGCCTTAACCCCGAGGTCGATCTTGGCGAGTTCGGCTACGTCCCGTACGGCGCCGAGGATCACCACGCCCGACCAACCGTTCTTCGCCGCTTTGGCGGCGATAATGTCACCTATCAGGGCAACCTCGGTCGAGCTCTTGCCGTCGACGACGGCGACGGCGCCTTCGCCAGGTTCGTCCATCAGGGCGCGAAACAGCTGATTGTCATTACGGCACTTCACCGTGCGGATTTTCCCCGAGAACTGCCTTTTCCCGCCGAAGTCCCGAAACTGCACGGAGCAGGTTGTTGCGATGTCCTCGAAATCGTCGTACAGATCCGGCGTTGTGCGCATGAAATCTCCCTGAAAGCCTGGCAAGTAGTCGAAGACAGGAGTTTACAACGATTCAGCGTTGTTGAAGTGTTCGCGTTGTCGGCCCAGTTGCCCGGCAGATGCATGCGCAACAACGCCACGGTAGTATGCGGACTCAATACAGTCTGAGTGTTTTGTCATGGCAATGAGCAAAGACGACGTGGCAGGAGCCGATCAGGGTCCGCGAATTCAGACCGGTGCGGAGTATGTAGAGAGCCTTCGAGGTCGCAATCTCAAGGTGTACCTGTTCGGTGAGCTCGTCGATGAGCCGGTCGATCACCCGGTGATACGTCCGTCGATCAATGCCATCGCCGAAACCTACGACCTCGCGGTTCGCAGCCCGGATCTCGCAACGGCGATATCACCGTATACGGGTGATCGCATCAACCGCTTCCTGCACATCGCCGAGAGTCCCGAGGACCTCGTCATGCAGAACAAGATGCAGCGCCGTCTCGGGCAGCTCACCGGCACCTGTTTTCAGCGCTGCGTCGGTATGGACGCATTTAATTCGCTGCACTCGGTGACTTTCGAGATTGACGAGGCGCATGGCACTTCCTACCACCAGCGCTTCCTGGATTTTGTCACGATGGCGCAGCAACGTGGCTACGTGATCGGCGGCGCGATGACGGACGTGAAAGGCGATCGCAGCAAGGCTCCGCATGAGCAGGATGATCCCGACATGTTCGTGCGGGTCACGAAGCGAACGGAGGAGGGCGTCTACATTCGCGGAGCGAAGGCGCACCAGACTGGCTGCATAAACGCCCACTGGCTGGTCGTGATGCCAACTCTGCGGTTGGGCCCGAAGGACAAGGAGTTTGCCATCATCGGCGCGTTGCCGGTTGATGCCGACGGCATCACTTATATCTACGGACGCCAGTCCTGCGACACGCGCGCCATGGAGGGCGGCGATATCGACGTCGGCAATGCGAAGTTCGCGGGCCAGGAAGCCATGGTCATCTTCGATGACGTGTTCATTCCCTGGGATCGCATCTTCATGGACGGTGAGTACGATTTCGCGGCCATGCTGGTCGAACGCTTTACCTGCTATCACCGCCGCAGCTATGTCTGCAAATCCGGCGTGGGTGACGCGCTGATCGGCGCCGCCGCGACGGTCGCCGATTACAACGGCGTCGAAAAAGCCTCGCACATCCGCGACAAGCTGGTGGAGATGACGCACCTTAACGAGACCATCTACAGTACCGGCATCGCGTCGAGCTACCAGGCGTCCGAAATGAAATCCGGCGTGTTCATGAACGACGACATGATCGCCAACGTCTGCAAGCACCACGTAACGAAGATGCCGTATGAAATAGGGCGGCTGGCGCAGGATCTGGCCGGCGGACTCATGACGACTGCACCATCCGAGAAAGAGCTGAATCACCCGGAAATCGGTGACATCGTCAGGAAGTACCTTAAAGGCCGCAAGGAGATCCCAACCGAGGATCGGCTGCGTATTTTACGGCTAATTGAAAATATGACGATGGGCCGCAACGCGGTCGGCTATCTCACTGAATCCATGCACGGTGCCGGCTCGCCGCAGGCGCAGCGCATCCAGATCGGTCGGCACATGCAGCTCGAGTTCAAGAAGCAGCTTGCGAAGAACCTCGCCGGCATCGCGCCGGAGTCGGCGGAGGAGGTATCCGATGAGCTCGCCGGCTACATGGACAAGGTGTTTGCGCCGGTGCAAAAGCAGCAGGATTCCTGATGCTGGGGCAAACCTTGAGGGGCCGAGTGTGAAAGAGTTTTCGAAAAGAGTCGCCGTGGTTACCGGCGCTGCGTCGGGAATCGGACAGGCGCTTTCCGTTCTCCTCGCGAAACGGGGCGCGATCGTTGCGCTTGTCGATATCAACGAGCAGGGACTCGCACAAACACACGATCAAATCACTTCAATCGGAGGCGTTTGTAGCAAGCACGTCGTCGACGTCGCCGATCGAGAGGCGGTCGAGGCACTCGCAGCGGAAGTGGTTAGCCTGCACGGTAACGTCCACCTGCTATTCAATAACGCCGGCGTTAGCGTGGTCGACCGGGTTGATGCGATTACCTACGAGGATTTCGAGTGGCTCATGAAAGTCAATTTCTGGGGCGTGGTCTACGGCACGAAATCGTTCCTGCCGTATCTGCAACGTGCCGATGAGGCCCATATCGTCAATGTCTCGAGCCTGTTCGGCATCCTGTCAGTGCCGTTGCAGTCGGCCTATAACGCCTCCAAATTTGCGGTAAGAGGATTCACCGAGTCGCTCAAGATGGAGCTCGCTGATTCAACGGTGAATGTCAGCTGCGTCCATCCGGGAGGCATCAAGACTGAAATCACCAAGAACTCCAGAATCGGTGAAGGCGCGCTCGACATGAGTCACGATGAGCTGCACTCGGCATTCGATGCGGCGGCACCAACGACGCCCGAGCAGGCTGCACGCGTTATCCTTCGCGGCGTTGAAAAGAACCGGCGCCGAATCCTGATCGGGCTGGATGCCCGTATCGCAGACTGGGTCGCGCGACATTTTCCCGCGACGTACGAGAGAATTCTCGGCCTTGAAAAAGGCGTCGTGCGCGGTGTGCGCATGCGTCTTCGAAGCAAAGACTAATCCAATGCCTCGAGCTCGTCGGCGAGCGGCATCGTGCACGCAAGCAAGAGCAAAGCTTTGCGTGCGGGGCTGGCAAATTTAGCGCATTCGCAGTGTTACCTTGCCCAGCGCGCGACGCTCGGTAATCGCCTTGAATGCATCGACGAAATCATCCAGCGCGTAGGACTCGGTCACGCGCGGCGTCAGCACGCCTTCGGCAATGAGCTTCGCCATCGCCTTCATGTTTTCAATCTGGAGTTTGGGGTTTTTCATCGCCCAGGTTCCCCACCAGACGCCGATGATGCTAGCTTCTTTCAAGAGCGCGATGTTTGCCGCAAACTTTGGGATATCGCCGCTTGCAAAACCGATGATGAGGTAGCGGCCGTGCCATGCGGTGGCGCGAAACGCCTGTTCGGCGAGCTCCCCGCCAACCGGGTCATAAACGACGTCGGCGCCGTCGCCGCCGGTGAGTTCCTTGACACGCTCCTTGAGCGGTTCCTCGGAATAGTTGATCGTTTCATCAGCACCGGCGGCTACGGCAAATTCGAGTTTTTCCTTACTGCTAGCTGCCGCGATAACGCGCGCGCCCATTGCCTTGGCAATTTCGACAGCGGTTATACCGACACCGCCGGCTGCGCCGAGTACCAGCACAGTCTCGCCGGGCTGCAGATTCGCGCTCTGTTTGAGGGCGTGATAGCTGGTTCCGTAGGTGACAGAGAAGCCGGCACCCTGCTCAAAGCTGAGAGCCGCCGGCAACGGCATTGAGGTGCGAACGTCGGCCAGGCATTTTTCCGCAAACGCTCCGCCCGTAGTGTTAATGATGACTTTGTCGCCAACGCTGAAGTGCTTCACACCCTCGCCGATGGACGACACGACGCCGGCGGCCTCGTTGCCGGGCACAAACGGCGTCGGCGTCTTGACCTGGTACTTGCCAGCGATCGCCAGGACATCCGGAAAATTGATACCGGCGGCAGCGATGTCGACGAGTATTTGTCCTTTGCCAGGCGATGGATCGTCGTGTTCTTCGATCACCAGGGCTTCAGGCGGGCCGTAGTCTTTACAAACCAGAGCGCGCATCAGGCCACCTCGAACAAGGAAGCAGCACCCTGGCCGCCGCCGATACACATGGTGCAAACGACATATCGTGCACCGCGTCGCTTACCCTCAATGAGTGCGTGACCGACCATGCGCGCGCCGGACATGCCGTACGGGTGACCGATCGAAATTGCGCCGCCGTCGACGTTCAGAATGTCGTTCGGGATGCCGAGCTTGTCGCGGCAATACAGCACCTGCACGGCGAAGGCCTCGTTTAATTCCCACAGATCGATGTCGTCCATTGTCAGGCCGGCGCGTTGCAGGAGTTTGGGCACCGCGAATACCGGTCCGATGCCCATTTCATCAGGCTCGCAGCCGGCGACGGCGGTACCCCGGTAAATGCCGAGTGGCTCCAGTCCACGCTTTTCGGCGACGCTGGCTTCCATTACAACGGCGGCGGACGCACCGTCGGACAACTGGCTGGCGTTGCCGGCTGTGATGAATCCGTTTTCACGCACGGGCTTCAGTCCGCTGAGTCCCTCGAGGGTCGTTGACGGGCGGTTGCCTTCGTCTTTGTCGAGTACAACGTCTTCGAACGTGATCTCTTTTGTCTCCTTGTTCATGACGCCCTTGTTCGACGGCAATGGCACAATCTCGTCGTCGAAGCGCCCGGCGTCCTGCCCGGCAGCGGTGCGCTGCTGACTTTGCAGGGCGTATTCATCCTGTGCTTCGCGGCTGACTTTGTAGCGCTTTGCGACGACCTCTGCCGTATCGATCATCGGCATGTAGACGTCCTTGTGTACGGCAAGCAGTCGCGGGTCGGCAGCACGGTAGGTGTTCATGTGCTCGTTCTGAACAATACTGATGGACTCGAGTCCGCCGCCAATCATGATATCGACGTTGTCCGCGACGACGGTTTTGGCCGCAACGGCGATCGCCATCATCCCGGAGGAGCACTGCCGGTCGACCGTCATGCCAGCGGTCGTTACCGGCAGCCCGGCAGAAAGCGCTATCTGCCTGGCAATGTTCTGACCCTGCGAGCCTTGTGGCAACGCGCAGCCCATGATCACGTCTTCGACTTCCGCCGGATCGAGTCCTGCGCGTGACACCGCGTGCCTGACGGCATGTCCGCCGAGCGTCGGAGCTTCGGTGTTATTGAACGCACCGCGATAGGCTTTGCCGATGGGTGTGCGTGCCGTCGATACGATAACTGCTTGTCTCATCAATCTTCCTTGTTCGCGTTATTCGGACAGGTCGAGGCCCAGCTTTTCTGCGCCCTGCTTGGCAAATTTACCAGTTTGCTCGAACCCACCGGTGAATTCTGACATGCCGGCCTCGTCATTAATCGTGTCCCAGGCCGCGGCAATACCTTCAGGCGTTGCATCCGCAGGCAGGAGATTGGCACCCTCGGTTTCGAATCCCTTGTAAATGGCAAAACTGCCGCCGCCGGCACAAAGGACCTTGCGGCTCGGAGCCTCAGGTCCGCTAAGAAAAACGATCGCCGGACTAACGACGTCGGGCGATAGCAGTTTGAATACGGGCTCCGGCAGCAAACCTTCGGTCATCGCAGTACCCGCGGTAGGCGCGAGACAGTTGACTCGAATATTGTTTTTCATACCTTCAAGATGCAACGTGTTCATCAGGCCCAGCATCGCCATCTTGGCGGCACCGTAGTTTGCCTGGCCGAAATTGCCGTACAGACCGGAACTCGAACTGGTGAAGACAATGCGGCCGTAGTTTTGCTCGCGCATGATGTCCCAGACTGCTTTGCTGCAATTCACGCTGCCCATCAGATGGACCTCGACGACGAGTCGGAAGTCGTCCAGTGACATTTTCGCGAAGGTCTTGTCGCGCAGGATACCGGCGTTGTTGATCAGGATATCGATGCGGCCCCACTTGCTCATTGCCTGCCTGACCATGTCTTCAACTTGCGCGAATTCTGCGACGTTCGCGCCGTGACTGATGGCCACGCCACCGGCCGCTTCAATCTCGGCGACGACGGCATCCGCGTGGGCGGATTTTCCGTTTGCGTCCGCAAGGTCGTTCACGACGACTTTCGCACCGCGCTCAGCGAGCGCCAGGGCGTGACTGCGCCCGAGTCCCTGGCCAGCTCCGGTTACGATAGCAACCTGGCCTTCGAGTCTGATACTCATGTGTTAATCCTCATTTCTTTGGTTCAATTACGCGATAACCAGCATCGAAAGTATTTCGGCAACCAGTGCCGGCGTTTCCTCGTTCTCGATGTCGACGGTTACCGCACATTTCATCAGCCAGTGACCCGGCTTCTTCTCGTTCATCTCTACTACGGTCTGCCGTGAGCGTATTCGTTTGCCGACACGCACCGGCGCGAGATAGCGCACTTTATCAGATCCGTAATTGATGACGATGGCCAGGTTCTCCGGGAACACGGCAGACTGTTCGTTGAGGTAAGAGAGCAATGACAGGCTCAGGAAGCCATGAGCGATGGGGCCGCCAAACGGCGTCTGTGCCGCTCTCTCCGGATCCACGTGGATGAACTGGTGGTCGTTGGTGGCGTCTGCGAACTGGTTGACGCGTTCCTGGCTGATCTCGATCCAGGGGGAGGGCTCCAGTTCAGTGCCGACAAGGCCTGGAAGGTCTTCGACTTTGATAGTCTTTTTCATTAGCGCTCGCTCTTTTTCTTGAATGTCTGATCGGCACACTGCATGTGCAGATAGTGAAATGCAAAACGGGCCCCGAAAGGGGCCCGCTCTGTTTGCTACTGACTAGCTCTTAAATCAGTCGAAGTACTTGCGAACCGTCAGGCCGTAGGTACGCGGCTGGTTCGGGTAGCCGGAGTAGCTACCGGCCTGCGCTACAGACGGGAACGCACTCAACAAGTATTCGTCGTTGTTGATGTTACGACCCCACAGCATAGCCTCGAAGCCGTTGTCCCATGAAAGACCAAAGCTCGCGTTAAGGGTGCTGACCTCTCGCGAAGCAACACTGGCAGGCACGTTTTCGATGACCTGAACTTCGTCCTCGAAAATGTACTCAACGCGAGCGAAGCCTGCCGCATTACCAAGCGTAAAGCTGTAACGCCCCGCAGCTGTCAGGCTCAGCTCGTGGATACCCGGTGGTTGCGTACCGCTAAGATCAATCGGGCCACTGATGCCCTGAGCGCCTGCGAATGAATCGTACTTGGGATCGAGAATCGTCGCCGCGAGCGTGCCCTCGAAGACTTCAGATGGCATCCAGCGAATGTCGATCTCGGCGCCGGTCGTAGATTGCTTGCCCGCGTTTGCGAGGCTGAAGCCGGTACCTGTGAAGATATTCGACTGGAACCCCTCGATTTCCTGATCGAACAGAGCGAGGTTCAGGGAGACCACGTCCCAGCTGCCTTTAAGACCGATTTCATAGACAGTGGAGTCTTCCGGTGACGCGTAGCGTGTGCCAGCAACGATGTTCGGCACAAGCAGGCCGGCAGTGCCAAGCGCCGGCAAATCGCTCGCAAACGGCCGCGAGTCGCGCGACAGGTTCCAGGAGCTGGCCTTGAAGCCCGTGCCGGCGCTCACGTAGGCATTCACCTGGTCCGTGAGATCGAACGCCAGGCGTACTGTCCACGTCGTGCTGTCGTCGTTCGTATTGCCGGACTCGACAGAGTTGGGAAAGACGATATTGGGCCGCTGGAATTGCAGCGGTTGCAGGGCTAGCGTCGGGTTACAAGCCGGCGGAGGGTTGGTGGCTGAGCACGGGACAGGCGCCAGTGCCGCGGAAGTTGCTGACGCAACGGCGTTTGCAGCAACAGGATCGCCACCATTAGTCGCGAATTCCGATTGGAATACTTGTCCGTATATCAACAAGCCGCCGACTTGCTCCAGGTCGAGGCCGGAAAACACATCGGTAGCGGTTTGGTCGAACGTGATGTCCTTTTCGTCCTCGGTATAGTTGGCGCCGAGGGTCAGAGTGGCGCGATCACCCAGGTCGATGTCAACCTGGCCGAATATCGAAAACGCCTGGTTGTCCATCGTCGAGATTTCGATGTTGCCCTGACCTTCGCCAAAAAACGTTCCACCCGGAACGGTGCTTCCCAATGAGGGCAGCCCGCCCAAAAATAATCCGGTCAGCCCGTTCTCGATATCCCATAGCGGCGAGGTTCCGGGTATGCCGCCCGTAAGAATGTCGGCATAGGCGCGGAAAGCGGACCCATAGATCAGGCCTGTTTCCTGAGTAACGTCCTCATCGAAGATGTAAGCGCCGACCATCCAGCTCGTTGTCTCCGTGGCGCCGGCGAGGCGGAATTCCTGAGTGATGGTGTCGATATCGACGTCGGTACGGTTGCCGGTATCAGGATCGAGCAATGGCGCACTGGTGAAGTCCACATCGCCGTTTTCGAAGCGTGCCAGGTTTCGGAACGACGTGATGGATGTAAGAGTGACCGCATCGTTGATGTCGTAATCGAACTGCGCAGAAATACCGCTGCTCTCAAATTGATTGGTTGGGGTGAAATCGTAGTAGCCTTGGTAGGCGAACGGGGCATTGGGTACAAGGTTGCCGCCAATCGCCACAATGGCGCCCCCGGTTGGGCCGTTTTGCAGGTTGGCAACGCCGCAGCAGGCCTCATCGAGGTCCGAGTAATCGGCGATAATGCGTACTTCGAGTTCGTCGGAGGGTACGAAATAGAGTTGGCCGCGAACGCCGAAACGATTCAACTCGCCGAGTGGATCGCCGCCGGCGAGGTTGTCGTAATAACCGTCACGCTGGTTGAAACTGCCCGACAGGCTGAAGCCGACGGTTTCAGAAAGCGGACCATTAACGTCGGCTTTCACGATAACCTGGCTGTAGTCGCCGACTGTGAGTGACGCCGAGCCCTCGACTGCATCGAGATTTGGCTTGGCCGTGACGACGCTGATAACGCCGGCCGACGCGTTCTTGCCGAACAGTGTGCTCTGCGGTCCGCGCAGGACCTCGATGCGTTCCAGATTTGGCAGATCATTTAGCGCTGCCGCCGACCGCGAACGATAGACGCCGTCGATGAAGACGCCTACAGACGGCTCGATACCGGCGTTGTTGGCGCCGTTGCCGAAGCCGCGGATGATGAAGTTGGTGTTGCCGATGGACTGCAGCTGGGTGATGCGCAATGACGGCACCAGGAACTGCAGGTCCTTGATGTCCAGAATCTGCGACTCTTTCAGATCGTCGGCGCCCTGAACCACCGAAACGGCGACCGGAATCTCCTGCAAGGTGTGACTGTCGCTTGGTCGACGTGACGACGATTTCTTCGAGGAAACTCGGCTCATTCTGTGCCACAACTGGTGTTACGAGCGTTGCCGCAACAATTCCGAGGATTCCCCGGTACTGGGTCAATCTGGACATCTTTACTCCCCCTACTACATGAATAAATACGAACGTATATATAGAGGGCAGCCTAAGCCACTTTATTGGCGTTGGCAACCTGCTTTGCATGCTTAAGAACGCGACATAACGGCCTGAACGCCCTCAATTTCTTGTACTCGAGTTCTGGCTGTCGAGACTATTCAGATTGACGCCGGTCCGGGAGCGATGCTGCAATGCCCCGTATGGAGCAGCAGAGCAGGCAATTGGCCGATTTCCTGGCCGAAAACGGGTCGGTCGTCGTGGTCAGTGGCGCGGGTGTCAGTACCTCGTCGGGAATACCGGATTACCGCGATCGAAACGGTGCCTGGAAGCACGCTCAACCGATCCAGTTCCCGGATTTCGTTAAGTACCCGGACTCTCGCAAACGCTACTGGGCGCGGAGTTATGTTGGATGGCAGCGCTTTTCACGGGCCCGTCCGAATGCCGCTCACTATGCGCTGGCGGAGCTGGAGGCCGGCGGCAAGGTTGATACGGTGATCACGCAAAACGTCGATCGGCTGCACAGCGAGGCGGGGAGTCGCCGCGTCATCGATCTGCATGGCGACCTCGGTAAAGTGCGCTGTATCGGCTGCAACAAGACCTATAGCCGACTGGAATTCCAGCAGGCCCTGAAAGACGCCAACCCGGACTGGCACGCCGAGGTGTTTCGCTACAAACCCGACGGCGACGCTGAACTCGCCGACAACAGCCACGATGCTTTCGAGGTCCCCGGCTGCGAGATCTGCGCGGGAATCGTCAAGCCGCACGTCGTAATGTTCGGCGAGAACGTGCCCAGGGAGCGCGTGCAGGATGCCTCAGCGGCAGTCGAGCGTGCGGACGCGCTGCTGGTGGTCGGCTCCTCACTGATGTTGTTTTCGGGGTTTCGATTTGCCCGCCAGGCGGCCGAGCAACGCAAACCGATTGCGATTGTCAACCAGGGACGCACGCGTGCCGACGAAATTGCGGTGCTCAAGATCGAGGCGGATTGTGGCGATGTGCTCGCCGGTGCGGCAGCGCTGCTGGCGGAGAACAGGAGTGTCGTTCATGAATGATGACTGGCTGCAGCGCTGGCAGATCGGCCGGATCGGCTGGCATGAAGCCGACGGCAACAAGAGCCTCCGCAGGCACTGGGACGCATCCGGAAAGCGCGTACTCGTGCCGCTGTGCGGCAAATCGAAAGACCTGTTGTGGCTTGCGCGTGAGGGCAACGAAGTGGTCGGGGTCGAGCTCTCCGAAATCGCGGCCAAGGCGTTCTTCGAGGAAAACGGTATCGCTTATTCCCGTGAAGAAGGCGAGTTGCCAGCGTATGTGGCAGAAGACGGGCGCATCACGATCTACTGCGGCGACTATTTCGACTTCTCGCTCGGCGATGATGTGGCCGAATTCGATGCCTACTACGATCGCGGCGCGCTGGTGGCCGTATTACCGGATATGCGCGAATCCTACGTCAGGCACAGCCGGTCTTTGCTGAGCGCGGATGCCTTCAAACTGATAATCACTGTCGAGTACGACCAGTCTGTCGCAGACGGGCCGCCGTTCTCCGTGCCGGAACAAACGATGCTTGCCCTTTGGCCGGAACTGCGGCGCATCGATGCGTACGACGACACGGAAAACTGTCCGCCGAAATTTCGGGACGCCGGACTTGCTATGATGCTCGAAGTTGTTTGGGGCTAACCGCAGTTGAACGCTTTTTTTGCAGCTAGAAAAAATATTAGATAGATAGTATAAATTACTGAAATAAAAGATAAAAAAGACAAATAACAAAACCTAATGGGAAGGGACAATTGAACTCGAAGAATTCGACAATCATTTACACACTCACGGACGAAGCGCCACTGCTCGCAACCTGCTCGCTGTTGCCGATCATTCGTACGTTCACGGCACCGGCCGGCGTCAAGATCGCCAAGAGCGATATTTCGGTGGCTGCACGAATCCTGGCGGAGTTCCCCGAGCACCTCAGCGACGAGCAGAAGGTGCCGGATAATCTCGCCGAACTTGGCCGCCTGACCCAGTTTCCGGATACCAACATTATCAAACTACCCAACATCAGCGCCTCGGTGCCGCAGCTGCAAGAGGCCATCGCCGAACTGCAGTCGAAGGGCTACAAGATTCCGGACTTCCCCGACGATCCGAAGACCGACGAAGAAAAGACGCTCAGGCAGCGCTACGGCAAAGCGCTGGGTAGCGCTGTAAACCCGGTCCTGCGCGAAGGCAACTCGGACCGTCGCGCGCCACCTGCGGTAAAGCGCTTTGCCCAGAAGCACCCGCATTCGATGGAGGAATGGAGCCAGGCCTCGCGCACCCACGTCTCGCACATGCACGGCGGAGACTTCTACTCGAGCGAGAAAACCATGACCCTGGACAAGGCCTGCGACGTCTCCATGGACCTGGTGACCAAGAGCGGCAACACGATCGTGCTCAAAGACAAGGTCACGCTCGAAAAGGGCGAAGTCATCGATAGCATGTTCATGAGTAAGAAGGCGCTCTGCGACTTCTATGAGGAGCAGATGGAAGACGCCTACCAGACCGGGGTGATGTTTTCACTGCACGTCAAAGCGACCATGATGAAGGTCTCGCACCCGATCGTCTTCGGCCATGCGGTCAAGGTATTTTACAAAGACGCTTTCGCCAAGCACGGCAAGCTGTTCGATGAACTCGGCGTCAACGTAAACAATGGCCTGGCCAGCATCTATGACAAAATTACGACGCTGCCCGGTACGCAGCTGGAAGAGATCGTCAATGACCTGCATGCCTGTCATGCACACCGCCCCGAAGTGGCGATGGTAGATTCGGCCAAGGGCATCTCCAATTTTCATGTTCCCAGCGACGTCATCGTCGACGCCTCGATGCCGGCAATGATCCGCAGCGGCGGCAAGATGTGGGGCCCGGACGGCCGTCTCAAGGACACCAAGGCGGTCATTCCGGAGAGTACCTTCGCGCGTATCTACCAGGAGATTATCAATTTCTGCAAGACCCACGGCGCCTTTGACCCGGCCACAATGGGCACGGTGCCGAATGTCGGCCTGATGGCCAAGAAGGCGGAGGAGTATGGTTCCCACGACAAGACCTTCGAGATTCCCGAAGACGGCGTCGCGCGCATTGTTGATGACCAGGGCAAGGTCTTAATGGAGCTGAACGTCGAAGAGGGCGATATCTGGCGCATGTGCCAGGTCAAGGACGAGCCGATTCGGGACTGGGTCAAGCTGGCAGTCACCCGTGCACGCCTGTCCGGCATGCCGGTGGTGTTCTGGCTCGACGAGTATCGCCCGCACGAGGCGGAGCTGATCAAGAAAGTCGAGGCCTACCTCAAGGATCACGACACCGACGGACTCGACATCCAGATCATGTCGCAGACTCGCGCCATGCGCTACACCCTGGAGCGCGTGATCCGCGGCAAGGACACCATCTCGGCGACCGGCAACATCCTGCGCGACTACCTCACGGACCTGTTCCCGATCATGGAGCTCGGCACCAGCGCCAAGATGCTCTCGATCGTGCCGCTGATGGCCGGCGGAAGCCTGTTCGAAACAGGCGCTGGCGGGTCGGCGCCCAAGCACGTGAAACAGCTGGTTGAAGAGAACCACCTGCGCTGGGATTCGCTTGGCGAATTCCTCGCCCTGGCGGTCTCGCTCGAAGAAGTCGCCCACAAGAATGAGAACGACAAGGCCAGGATTCTCGCGAAGACACTCGACGAGGCGACCGGCAAACTGCTTGACAGCGGCAAGTCGCCATCGCGTCGCACCGGTGAGCTGGACAACCGTGGCAGTCACTTCTATCTCGCCCTGTACTGGGCGCAGGCGCTCGCGGAACAGTCAGCCGACGCCGAGTTGCAGGCGTATTTCGCGCCGCTGGCCAAGAGGCTGGCGGACAACGAAGAAAAGATCGTCGAAGAGCTGAACTCGGTTCAGGGCCAGAGTGTGGACATCGGCGGCTACTTCATGCCCGACGAGAAGAAGACCGAGGCGGTGATGCGTCCGAGCGAATCGCTGAACGCGGTGCTGGCTTCCATGCAGGGTTGATCGACTGCGCGGGTACAAGCTCACCTCAATCGGCGTTAGAATACTGCCGTGAGGTACGATCTGATCGGCGATATTCACGGCCACAGCGAGCCGCTGGTCGAGTTGTTGGAAAAGCTCGGCTATCTGCATTCCAACGGCGTGTACCGTCAGTCCGACAGGCAGGCTATTTTTCTCGGTGATTTCATCGACAAGGGGCCCAATCAACGCGACGTCATCGACATCGTCCGCCCCATGATCGAATCGGGCACGGCGCTGTCAGTGATGGGCAACCACGAATTCAATGCCATTGCCTGGTTCACCGAGGATCCCGAGAACCCGGGCCAATACCTGCGGGAGCATTCCAAAAGGCACCGGGACCAGCACAAGGTATTTCTCGAGGCCTACGAAGGAGCCGATGACTACGTCGACGTCATCGACTGGTTTCGAACCTTGCCGATGTGGCTGGAGCTGCCGGGATTACGCGTCGTGCACGCCTGCTGGGACGATGCTCTGATTCAAGATCTGGAGCTATGCTTTCCGTCGATCAATCAGTATCTCGATGAGAACCTGTTACTTCGCGCTTCAAGGAAGGGTCGAAGCGAGCATGACGCCATCGAGATCTTGTTAAAAGGCAAGGAGATTGAGCTGCCCAAGGGTCACGAGTTTTTCGACAAATATGGCCATGCCCGGCACGAGGTTCGTGTTCGCTGGTTCGATGGCGCCGCGCGCACCTATCACGAGGCGTTCTTGGGGCCTGAAAAAGCACGGAGTCATATTCCTGAAGACCGCATTGGGGCTGACCACCTGTTGCAGTACTCGCACGACGACCCGCCCGTTTTCATCGGGCACTACTGGCTGGACAGCGAGCCGGAGCTGCTCGCGCCCAATATCGCTTGCCTGGATTACAGCGTAGCAGCGGAGGGCGGCGGCAAGCTGGTCGCGTATCGTTGGGATGGGGAGCAGCAGCTCAGCAACGACAAGTTCGTCTATGTGCAAAGGGAGGTGGCGTAGGTGCCCAATCGAGAATCGCGCGCTGGCCCTGGAATCTCTGCATTATGGAATCTCGGCCACGCCAAACCGCGCGTTAGCGCCATAATGTGACCTATAATAAGAATTAGAAAAACTATGCAACCATTCCATCTCTCATTAGGCAGCAAGGCGTTCGGCGAACAATCGGACCCCGGACTCATCGTCGCCTACCAGTCGCACCAGGATGCCCTTCGATTCCTGTCGTCAGCACTTGATCAGGCCAACGGTATGGCGTTTTTGCAGGGGCCCACGGGTTCCGGCAAGAGTACGATAGTCCGGGAGCAGTGCGCCTGGTCCCGCCGAGACGCCGCCGTCGCTCTGGTCGATGGCACACACCTGTCACCGCGTCGGCTGCTAACCGACATGCTGTCTCAATTCGGGGTGCCAACCGGCTCGGACCACGATGACCAGCTGCTTCACAAGCTCAATAACTTCGTGTCGCAGCAAACCCGCTCCGGACGGTCTCCCGTGTTGATCATTGATAACGCGGATCAGGCAACAGTCAGCGCACTGCGCCTCCTGAACTGGCTGGCGGCGCTGGATACACGCGGCAATTACGCGTTGCGCATTGTTCTGACCGGTCGGGAGGGGTTGTCCTCCTTGCCAAAGCGGGACGGCATGCGCAGCATCGCCAGGCGCCACCCGGCGACGTACTCACTTAACCCGCTGACAAAACGCGAGGCGATGAGCTACCTGCGAACGCGGCTGATCGCAGCTGGCGGCAAACAGAGCGAAAAAATCTTCCCGGTGGATGTCTGTGAACGTCTGCATGAGGCGTCTTGCGGCTGGCCGCGCGCGTTGAACGATCGTGCGATCGAGGCGTTGCAAGACCTGTCAGAGCCACAGTCAGATTTACCGACGCCGCGGATCATCGTCAGTCGTGATGGCGACACCGTGGCCGAGTACGAATTGACCGAGCGTCAGTACGTTATCGGGCGTTCCGAAACGGCCGATATCCTTATCGAGGATAGCTATGTCAGCAAGATGCACGCGATGCTGCAGGTGTATCACAATGCCATCATTCTGGTTGATCTGAATAGCACCAACGGAACTACCGTCAACTCTCGAATCGCGCTGAAGTCACTCCTCAAGAGCAATGACGTCATTACCCTTGGCCGCCATCGACTGAAGATCGAAAATGCGCCCGTGATCAGCGCTGAGGTGGACGAAGCTATCAAGGCAACGGACACGATGACGATGCAAAGCCTCGAAGACCTGCGCCGCGCTCGGGCCCGACGAGTCGTAACGATGCTGAAACACAAATAGCGGCTTGGAAGCGAGCGCTTTGCGACTTCGGCATCGATTTGGTCTTTTGTCGATTCCGAGGTAAGCCCGACGGACTTTTTCGTTATTATCGTCCCATTCGTCGCAAACGGTTTATCGAGTAGATGCCAAGACGGCACAAGATCAAGGAAACATCAGTCTGGGACCGACGACTAATAATCGTTCTCGGATCCTTGTTTGCCGTCACGTTGCTGCTTGTCGCCGTATGGGTTCTTACCCTGTTCATGAATAGCGCTGAAGTCGATGACTGCCTGGACAGAGGCGGTAGCTACGACGACGAGCTCGGCCAATGTGACTTTGAGGGGAATCACCCGAAGCCGTGATGTGATCGAGAGAGACGAGCTTCAATCCGACAGTACTCTGTTGATTGCTGCGAATTTTCCTTCCGCCGCATTGTCTGTAGAATTGCGCGCGCCGCGCGGTGACGTTTCCAGCTCACCAATAAATTACTTAAAGTAAGAGTTCTTAATGTCTGAAATAAAAGAGAAAACTTCGGTTTTATTTGTTTGCAATCTACGGATCGGACGCGATCGGCGGTGTCGTTAACGTTATCACCGATCAGAATTTCGAAGGATTCCAGGTGGATGCCCAGACGGGCGGCTACCTGTCTGACAACGACGGAGAGTCCACGGAATTGTCCGCAAAGTGGGGTGGCGGCAATGACACGACGAATTTCGTCATGAGTGTCAGCTGGGCTGAAGAAAAAGGTGTCGAGACGTGGGACCGTTCCCGTTCGGCGTTCCCATCGCCTGATGCAACAAGCTGTGACGCGGGTGGCTGCTCATCCTTCACACCACAGGCGCGCCTGGTTCTCGGGCCGAATTTCGGCTTCCAGGACATCACTCTGAACGATGGTGTGCTGAATGACGGCATGACAAACATTCCGCAGTGGGATCCGAATGATCCCGATGGCGGCGCCGATTTCCACGCATTTTCGACGGCGGATCGCTTCAATTACAATGGTCCGGGCTTCAACTATCTGCGTACGCCGAACGAGCGCACGAACTTCTACGCCAATGTTCGGCATAAATTTAGCGATCAGGTGACGATGTTTGCGAGAATGTCGTACACGAATCGCGAATCGGCCACGAAGGCCGCTCCTGAGCCGCTATGTTTGGGCGCTGGTTGCGGTTCGCGGATTACCGACAACTTCTTTATTTCGGCGTTGAATCCTTACAATCCGTTCGGAGTCGATCTGTCGGTGGCCAACGGCAATCTCGAGTTCTTCGGGCGTCGTCCACTCGAATCCGGTCGGCGATTGTTCTTCCAGGACGTCGATACCTTTATGTATTCAATGGGTCTGGAGGGTGAATTCGAAGCGGCCGGCCGCAATTTCTATTGGGATCTCGTGGCCGCCTACGGCGACAACGACGGTTTCCAGGAGAAGTTCAATTCCCATAATGCGGCGAAACTGCAAGTCGCGATGGGCGATCCCGCGGTCTGTGCAGCAACACCGAACTGCGTGCCCTTTAATTTCTTCGGTGGACAGGGCCCGGATGGTAACGGCTCGATCACGCAGGAGATGCTCGACTTTGTGCGTTACACACAGCGCGATGCCAGTGATCAGACTTTGAAAAACTATGCCTTCAACATCGGTGGCGACGTCGCGGACCTGCCTGCTGGAACGATGGCATTCGCCGCAGGATTCGAGTATCGGGATCATGAGGGCTCGTTCCGACCGGACCCGATTGCCGCTCGTGGCGAAACAGCGGGTATCCCCTCAGGTGCCACAGCGGGCGGTTTCGACGTGACCGAGTTTTATGGCGAGCTCAGCATTCCGTTGCTCGCCGGTTCGCCTGGCGCCGATCTTCTCGAGGTAAACCTTGCTGCGAGAAGCTCTGACTACAGCACGTCGGGCGGTGAGTCGACCTATAAGGTGAGCGGGCTCTGGCGGCCGATGACCGAGCTGTCGTTCCGTGGTTCTTTCTCGACCGGATTGAGGGCGCCTGGTATTGGTGAGCTCTTTGGCGGTGCCGCACGCGAGGATTTCAACTTCCTCGATCCCTGCGCGGATTACACAGGCATACTCGGATCGGCAAACGGCGGCCGCGATGCGGCTCAGTCGGCGACGATCCAGGCGAACTGCGCAACACTGGGAATCGCACCCGGACTGGCACAGATCAATCCGCAGCTGTCGGCCGTATCGACCGGTAACGCGAACCTCACGCCCGAGGAATCCGACAACTTCACGTTCGGCTTTGTCTATAGCCCGGAGTGGTCGGAGAATCTGAGCTGGTCGGAAGGCATGACCATGTCGGTAGACTATTACAAGCTGGAGATCACCGACGCTATCCAGGGCATCAGCCCGGGCGAGTTGATCAACGCTTGTGTGAATACGCTGGATCCATTCTTCTGTGATGGCACGCCGCGAACCGGCTCGGGTCAGCTCGATACGGTCCAGAACCAGTTGCAGAACATCGGCGGAATCGATGCGTCGGGCTACGACGTGATGTTCAGCTATATGAGCCCGGAAACCAGGGCCGGTCAGTTCAACGTGAAACTTAATGCGACCTTCCTGGACGAATACATTGAGCGTACGAAGAACGCCGATGGTTCGGAAACCGTGAACGATCTGACGGGGCGCCACCCCGATGAGACGTTCTTCCGTGCTTTCCCGGAACTGCGCACGGTAACGACAGTGGGCTGGTCAATGGATCGCTGGAGTGGTTCGGCTGCCTTCCGCTGGGTTGACGAGATGATCACTGACGGGACACAGAAGCTTGATTCGGCGCTCTTCACGGATCTTCGTGCGAACTACAATCCGGAATGGATGGATGAAGCGCTGACATTCACGATCGGCTTCAACAACATTTTCGACGAGGATCCGCCGCTCTGTGATGCGTGCGGCGTTATCGGAATGAGCCCGGTTTCCCATGACCTTCCAGGTCGTGTCGGTTACGTTCGGGTTTCTTACCGTCGCTAGTCACGACGCTCGGAACTGTAAAATGCAACGGCCCCGCAAGGGGCCGTTTGCTTATGGCTGGCGGAGATAAGCGCCAGGTCGAAACGGAGTCTGACGGAGATTTTAGGGATTGCTCCACGACGCGACAAAGGCGAGAATACCCGACCAACATAGCGCCGATAGCTCAGCTGGATAGAGTACTGCCTCCGAAGGCAGGGGTCATTCGATGCTTCACCAAGACTAATCGTGCTGCGAAAACCCTGTCCCATTGACGTATACGGCATGCAATAGAATCAAGCGGTTGCTGAGCCTATCGCGGTATTCTATGGGACAGCTACGACTCGTAAGCATCTGACACTAAATCCGAAACTGGGACTGAAATGACTGGCTACGAACCAGGTGCTCGCCAGCTCAATCAAAGCAGATATTCACATGTGCCCTGGTTGGCGAATAAGAGGCTGGACTAATCGGAGTAAATGATTGAAATAAAAGAAAAAACTAGTGTCTTATTCGTCTGCATGGGCAACATCTGCCGCTCCCCAACGGCGGAGGGCGTGTTTCGTCATCACGTCGAGCAGGCGGGACTCGGCGAACACATCGTTGTTGATTCTGCCGGCACGCATGCCTATCACGTTGGGGACCCGCCTGATCGTCGTGCTAACGCGGCAGCCGAGCGTCGCGGGATCAAACTGGGCGCGCTCAAGGCACGACGGGTTAGCGATGATGATTTCGAGCGCTTCGATTACATCATTGCGATGGATGTCGACAATCTAGAACGGCTCAAGGATCAATCACCTTCTGAGCACCACAACAAGATCATGCTGTTCCTGGAGTACGCGTCAGTGCAGGAACGAGAAGTGCCTGACCCATACTACGGTGGCGCCGCCGGCTTTGAACGGGTACTCGACCTGGTCGAAGAAGCGTCTCGAGGTTTGCTCGAGACGCTCACCAAGAAATAGCGTTAGTCCTGCGCTGGCTCAGACGGCTTGTTGTCCTTTGCCGCTGGCGGAGGAGGTGCCGCCGGCTCTGGCTTGCTGCTCGGAGCGGCAGCCGGTTCGGCCTTCTGCGCCGGTTTCGGCGCCGGTTTTGCGGCGGGCTTCACCGGTGCAGCGGGCTGCACGTCCCAAGGCAGTAATTTAGGTTTGGCTGACGTGCCGTTGCCATCGGTCGCGGGTTTTGCGGCCGGTGCGGGCTTGCCAGCACTCGCAGGTTTTTCCGTACGCTCAGATGACTTTGCAGCTTCTGGCTTCGCAGTCTTTTCCGTCGGCCTGGCCGATTCCGGTTTTTCAGCGGGCTTCGCCGATTCCGGCTTTGCAGCCTTTGCAGCGGGCTTCGCTGATTCCGCGGCGGGGGCCTTTTCGGTCGTTGCCGGTTTGCTTGCCTTGTCCTGAGTTTTTTCTACAGATGCCTTCGGTTTTTGCGAGTCGTCAGCGGGTTTTGAGGTGGCCTTGGCACGCTCATCATCCGTGCGCGCGCGCGGCGGCCCGGCATCCTGTTTCGGTTTCTGCGCCGCCTGGTCCTTAGGCTTGGCCGAAGCTGGCTCCGGTTTCGGCTGCTCGCCGCTTGCAGTCTGCTGCTGTGTATCCGTTGTCTGCTCCGGCTTGTCCGCCGTGCGACGTCGTCTGCGGCCACCGCGACTGCGGCGGTTTCGCGAACTGCGTTTCGGCTCGTTGCCTGATTCGTCGGACGTTTCCTGCGACGGTTTCGCCTGGGTTGTCTTGTTCTGCGTCTCGTCTGCAGGCTGCTTCTTTGCGGTGGTCTTCTTCGACGCCGCTTTCTTTTGCGGCGCTTTTCTGGTGCCGGTCTTTTTGCCAGCAGCTTTCTTTGTTGCTTTCTTGCGCTGCGGCCCACGCTTGTCGGAAGTACTGCGCGAATCACTGCCGCCGCGTCGACGCGTCTGTTGCGAGCGACGCCCACCGCTGCCCTGGCCACCGCGGCTTCGGCCTTTCGGCTTTGTTTCTTCTTCGGCGCTTCCAAAGATCGAAAGGATGCTTGCCCAGAATCCCTTGCCGGCAGGCTCTGGCGCTTTCTGTGGTTTCGGCGCCGCTGTACTCGGCTTCAGCGTAGCAACAACAGGCTGTTCGACGGCTTTGCGCGCGAGCACGTCTTGCGGTGACTCCGGCTCTACGATCGTGTGCGAGAGTTCATAGCTGACGCCGGCGTTTTCAGCGAGTTCCATCTGGTCGTCGCGCACCCGCCGAACTTCGTAGTGGGGCGTTTCCAGTAAAGAGTTGGCCACCAGAACGACTTGCGTGTCGTGCTGTGACTCGAGTCCCCGAACCCAGTCGCGCTTTTCATTGAGCAGGTAAGTGGCAACCTCGACCGGCAGCTGTGCGATGACTTTCGAAGTGCGTTCTTTACGCACCTCTTCGCCAATGATGCGCAATATTGCGAGCGCCAGGGATTCTACGCTGCGT
This sequence comes from uncultured Gammaproteobacteria bacterium, assembly GCA_963760395.1. Taxonomy (GTDB): domain Bacteria; phylum Pseudomonadota; class Gammaproteobacteria; order Steroidobacterales; family Woeseiaceae; genus UBA1847. The sequence continues at coordinate 260,700 of CAVXCX010000003.1, read as the reverse complement.
ATCGTGCCGAAGCCGGTGCAGCGCGGGCAGGTCTGGTAGGCCGACTCGCCGATAGACGGGCGCAACCGCTGGCGCGACATCTCCAGAAGTCCAAAGCGACTGATCTTACCGATCTGCACGCGCGCTCGATCCTGTCGCACGGCCTCGCGCAGTCGGTTCTCGACCTCACGCTGGTTTTTCTGCGGACCCATATCGATGAAGTCGATCACGACCAGGCCGCCCAGGTCGCGTATACGCAATTGCCGTGCAACTTCGTCCGCGGCTTCAAGGTTGGTATTCAGGGCGGTCGCCTCAATATCGCCACCCTTGGTCGCCCGCGCCGAGTTGACGTCGATTGAGACCATGGCTTCGGTATGGTCGATAACAATACTGCCGCCGGACGGCAGGTTGACCGAATGTGCAAATGCCGATTCGATCTGCGTCTCGATCTGGAATCGCGTGAACAATGGTACCGGGTCGACGTAGTGCTTCAGCTTTTTCAGGTTCTGCGGCATCACCTGTTCGACGAACTCGCGAGCCTCGTTATAGGTTTCTTCGTTGTCGATCAGTATTTCGCCGATCTCGCTGGTCAGGTAATCGCGCAGTGCACGCACCACTGAATCGCTCTCACGATAGATCAGGAAGGGTGACTGCCGCTCGAGTACTACGTTGAGAATTGCAGTCCAGACGGTCAGCAGGTTTTCGAGGTCCCAGGCGAGTTCTTCGGCACTGCGATCGATTCCTGCGGTGCGCAGGATCACGCTCATGCCCTCGGGCACGACGACTTCGTTCAAGGACTTCCGAGCCAGGTCGCGATCGTCGCCAACGATGCGGCGAGAGACACCGCCGGAGCGGTCCTTGTTGGGCTTCAAAACAATGAAGCGGCCGGCGAGACTGACAAACGTCGTCAGTGCGGCGCCCTTGTTGCCGCGCTCTTCCTTGTCGACCTGCACGACGATGTCCTGGCCTTCTTTCAGGACGTCCCTGATATTGGGTTTACCGCCAGACTTGTTTTCCTTGACGAAGTACTCGCTGGAAATCTCTTTCAGCGGCAGGAATCCGTGGCGGTCTGCACCGTAGTCGACAAAGGCGGCCTCGAGGCTGGGCTCGACGCGCGTGATTTTGCCTTTGTATATGTTGGCTTTTTTGCGTTCGCTAGCCGGTGCTTCGATATTGAGGTCGTATATGCGTTGGCCATCGACCATCGCCATGCGCAACTCTTCTGCCTGAGTTGCGTTGATTAGCATTCTTTTCATAGTGCCCTACTTGAAGTGTGTTGCAGGACAGCAAATCGGGGCGTAGCGCCGCCGAGCGGGCGCAGGGGAGGTCACGCATAGAAAGCCGGCGCGGGATTGCGCCGTCGAAGTTATTCGCAATTTCGAATCGGGTTTGACTAAAGAGGGTCAGTACCCAGGAAAAAATCAGCATGAATGCCCTGCGGCTTTGCCGCTCTGGCGCCAGCCGGAATCCGTGCTCGCTGCCATCTGAAATTCGGTTCCGCAACCTGCGGGACCACAATGTGTCGCAGCAACTACAAACCAGTGGGGTAGTTGCTGCGGGTGGAAACTGTAGGCGGTCAATCCACGATCGGGTACCGCCCGGGTCGTGAGGCCTGTCCTGTTTGTATCCCGGGAGGCCTCAGGGCGGTAATATAGCACACCCTAACCCCACTTCAAGTTATTGATCATGCACGAAAAGTCCAAAGATGCCGCCGAGACTCACGTCACGGGGGTCCGCAAAGTCACGGTCGATGCCGAGCGGGCCGGACAGCGTATCGACAATTTTCTGCGCAATGAGCTGCCGGGCGTGCCCAAGAGTCGCGTGTATCGGCTGCTCAGGCGCGGCGAGGTGCGGGTCAACGGCGGCCGCATCCGGGCAGAGTACAAGCTACTCGAGGGTGACGAGGTCCGCATCCCACCGGCACGCATTCGGAGTGCGGCGGCGCCGCCCCCGGATAAAAAGGCGCAGAGCCTGCTTGAGCATGTGATTTATGAGGACAAGCGTTTGCTGGTCATCGACAAGCCGACAGGCCTGGCCGTGCACGGCGGCAGCGGTATTAGCCACGGGGCTGTCGAGCTTTTACGCCATGCCCGACCGGATCTCAAGGAACTGTCGCTGGTGCACCGCATCGATCGGGAGACTTCAGGTTGCCTCGTTTTGGCCAAGCGACGCAGCGCGCTGCGGGAGCTGCATGAGCTGTTCCGCGAGGGGCAGGTCGAGAAGAACTACCTGGCCCTTGTTGTCGGCGACTGGCAGTACGGTGAGCAGCTCATCGATGTGCCACTGCAGGTCGAGAACCGGCGTGGCGGTGAGCGCCACGTGATCGTCAGTGAGAACGGCAAGACGGCACAGACCCGGGTAAGCCTGTCGCATTCCTACGGGCTGTACAGTTTGCTGCAGTGTTCACCCGTCACCGGTAGAACACACCAGATTCGTGTCCACCTGCAGCACACCGGGCACCCGATTGCCGGTGATGAGCGTTACGGGGACGGAGACGCCAACTTTGACGCGAAGCAGGCCGGTCTGCCGCGGTTATTTCTGCACGCTCAGTCAATCTCCTTTGTGGACAGCAGCCGCAATGACCTGCACTTTACAGCGCCATTGCCGGATGATCTGGAGCGATTTCTGACGGTTGGAATCGCCGACGCGAGGCGAGCCCGCAAGCAATGATCGGTGTGGGGACATTCCTGATTTAATGTAGTAGTACATTAAATCAGGAATGTCCCCATTAACGTTCATCAACGTTAAATCAGGAATGTCCCCATCAATTTTCGGTTCAGGTTACTTGTGTTGACAGGTAACCCAGCTGTAGCAGGCGGTCGGCCACCCAGATCATCGGCAGCCCGATCAGTGCCGTCGGGTCATCTGTCTTGACCGATTCGAACAATACGAACCCGGCGCCCTCGAGCTTGAAGCTGCCGGCGCAATCGTACGGTTCATCGAGACGCAGATACGCCTCAGCCAGTCGCCGATCGAACTCCCGAAAACTCACCGTGGTTTTGTCAATGTGCTCGTAACGCGTTCGATTGACCTGATCGAGGATGCAGACGGCCGTCAGGAAGGTCACCACGTGACCCGAGGCGGCAAGTAACTGCTCGACAGCTTTCTGGTGGTCGCCTGGCTTGCCGAGCACGGTATTGTTCAAGACGGCGAGTTGGTCGGCACCGATGATCAGCGAGTCGCGGGCTTTGACCGCAACATTCTCGGCTTTCTTTCGTGCCAGGTGCGTGGCGAGCTCGGCCGGTTCCAGCCCGAGTTCGTTGCTCTCGTCGATGTCAGGAGACACCGTCTCGTAGTGGTCGAGAAAGCGCTCCAGCAGCCCGCGCCGGTAAGGCGACGAGGAAGCGAGCACGATGGCGGGGGCGGATGGATTTTGCATAAACAAATCAGAACGTTAAGACAGTCGCTGCGAATATTACCGGGTTTGCGGCGGACCGCTAGTATTTCTGTATCCTGGCATTGCCAGTCGCTTTGACAGTGGCCGCTGTGGTCCTTATTATGCGCGCGCCATGGCTAATCCGCTGCGAGACCGCCGAACCGCGGCCGATTGGGCGGCGGCCGGGCAAGTTATTGAAATTGCTGAGAAACTTAGCGGTTTTCAGCAGCTGTCGTCAGTCGTGGAGGCTGATCTGGCTGCGCTGGAAGCGGCGAAAGTGCCGGCCCGGTGGCGCGATTCGCTGATTGTAGGATCGCTGCAATTCGGCTTTGCCGACGCGCGGCGTGAGCTGCCACAGGTGCATTGCCAGTTGACCGCGAAGCTGGATGCTGTCTGTCAGCGCTGTCTCGAGTTGTTCAAGCTGTCGCTCGAAACTGAGGCAGACTTGCTGCTGCTGAGGCAGGAAGAGACGGCAGAAGGGTATGAAGACCACGAGGTCTGGGAGCTGCAAGAGAGCGAGCTTCGGCCGCTGGACATCGTGGAAGAACTGCTGATTATGGCATTGCCGTTTTCGGCGATGCATGTTGATCTGGCTTCGTGCAAGGCATTATTCGCTGAGCCGGACCAGCAGGAAGACAAGACGAAACCGTTTGCCGCATTGCGCGCGCAGATGACACAGGATCAATAAAGCCCACCAGGAAGCACGGGCAGGAGAAGATTATGGCTGTTCAAAAGAGTCGCAGGACCCCAGCAACGCGTGGCGCGCGACGCTCACACGACAAGCTGAAGAAGCCAGCATTGTCGGTCGACCCGACCTCGGGCGAGACGCATTTGCGCCACCGCGTAACGCCGGACGGTTTTTACCGTGGCATACAGGTTGTGTCGAAACCTGAGTCCGTTGACGACGAAGAGTAAGCTCATCCCCTGATCGGCCGGCGTTGTTCCGGTCCATCTAACGGTGGGATCACACTCAACTATTTCACTCGATGCAATGAGCGGCGACCTTGGCGCTGAGGTTGTCGTGCGCGCGGCTGCGCGTTGCTTGAAGAAGTACGTGCATCTGGACCTTATCCTGGTCGGCGATGAGAGCGAACTTTCCGAGCTTGTCGAGCGAATCGTAGGCGACGAACCACGATTGCATATTCAGCATGCCAGCGAGATTGTCGGCATGTCGGAAGCGCCGGTCGAGGCGCTCCGCAAGAAGAAAGACTCATCGATGCGTGTCGCGATCAACCTGGTCAAGTCAGGTGAGGCCGACGCCTGTGTTAGCGCCGGCAATACCGGGGCACTGATGGCGACTGCAAAATTCGTTTTGAAAATGCTCCCCGGTATCGATCGCCCGGCAATTATTGCCGAGCTCCCGTCGATCGGTGGCTCGCTGCATATGCTGGATCTTGGTGCGAACACGCAGGGCAGTGCCGAGCACATGTTCCAGTACGCGGTCATGGGTTCGATCGTCACTTCGGATATTCTCGGCATCGAAAAACCTAAAGTAGCACTGCTCAATATCGGTGCCGAAGATACGAAAGGCCACGGCACAATCAAGGACGCCGCGACCCTGCTGCAGAACAGTTCGCTGAACTACGTCGGCTTCATCGAAGGCAGCGATCTTTTTTCCGGTAAAGCCGATGTTGTGGTGACCGACGGCTTCACCGGCAACGTTGCACTGAAGACGATGGAAGGCACGGTTGGCCTGGCGAAGCATTATCTTCGCCGTGCGTTCACCCGCAACTGGATGACGAAGCTCCAGGCGCTGCTGGCTCGCCCGGTGTTGCGCAAACTCGCGGTCGAGATGGATTCGCGCAATTACAACGGTGCGACTCTGGTTGGGCTAAATGGTATTGTTATCAAAAGTCACGGCAGCGCGGATGCGTATGCGTTTCAGCATGCGATCGATACCGCCGTCGTTGAGGTTCGCAACCAGTTACCGCAACAGATCGGTGCGCTGCTGCAAAAGGAAACCGCATGACGTATTCACGCATCGTAGGTACGGGTCGATACTTACCCGAACGTATCATGACGAACTTCGATCTTGAAAAGATCGTCGATACGTCAGACGAATGGATTCGTACTCGCACCGGCGTCGAACGCCGGCACGTCGTTGCCGAAGACCAGACGACATCGGATATGTGCGTTGAGGCGGCGAAGAAGGCGATTGAGGATGCCGGGGTTGATGTTGCTGATATCGACCTTGTTATTACCGGTACGACGTCCCCGGACCTGATATTTCCAAACGTCTCGACGCTGATCCAGCATCGCCTGGGAATTCCGGCCTGCACCGCTTTCAGTCTCGAAGCTGCCTGTACCGGATTCATCTACGCACTGACGATGGCGGACAAGTTTATTCGCCTTGGCGACGCCAAGTGTGCGTTGGTAATGGGCGCCGAATGTATTACCAAACTCATGGACTGGAGTGATCGCAACACCTGCGTGTTGTTCGGCGATGGTGCCGGCGCAGTCATCGTCAAGCCGTCCGAAGAACCTGGCATCTTGTCGACCCACCTTGGCGCCGACGGGCAATACAAGGATCTCTTGTACTACCCGGTTGGCGCATCCAAGCAGCTGGCAAAAGCCGGTACCGATGAGGCCGCTATCCAGATGAGCGGCAGCGAAGTCTTCAAGGTCGCAGTTAAAACATTGGGTGGCCTTGCGACCGAGGCGCTAGAGAAAGCCGGCATAGATCAGAGTGAACTGGACTGGCTGATTCCGCACCAGGCAAATATCCGCATTATCCAGGCGACGGCTAAACGGCTCGGCCTGCCGATGGAAAAAGTCATTCTTACGGTGCAGGACCACGGCAACACATCAGCCGCGTCCGTACCGATGGCGCTTGATGTTGGTATTCGTGACGGACGCGTGCAAAAAGGTCAGCTGATACTGATGGAGGCGTTTGGCGGTGGCTTTACCTGGGGCTCTGTTTTGATGCGGCTCTGAGCAACTAATGGGGACATTCCTGATTGAATGTACTAATACATTCAATCAGGAATGTCCCCAATTTATTACCACAATTTACTTTTCGCCTGACGGGCCGAACGTCGTCGCATTCGCTGATGCAGTTGTTGTCGACGACGATCCAGTCTGTCGCGACGAATCACAGGGTCGACCTTTTTGCCCTGCTTGCGATCGAAATCATTCCGAAAATCACAGAAGTCCTCGTACGCCTCACGCACATGCTTCAATTCGCGTACCGCGAGTTCAATAATGATGACGTCGTCCAGGTAACCAATAACCGGAATGTCGTCCGGAAGAATGTCCTCGGGGTCAGCGAAATAAACGAAGGTTGCCAGCAGACGTTCGCGGTCTATTTCCGGCAACTGCCAGTCGTCATCGGTCAGCATCGAGATCAGCGACTCGAGCTGCGGAATACGCTCGCCGACGAAGTCGGGCAGGGGCTCACTCTGGCGAATGGTTTCGAGTACGTCACGAATCGCGTCGATAATCTCGGACTCTTCCGCGTCACGGACAGCTTCACGCGACAGTTTCAGCGCTTTGCGAAAAAAACGCAGGTCCCGGTCCGTAAGCTCGAACGATATCTTCATGCCCATTGTGACAGGCTACCGGCAATTCCCTATGGTGGTCAATGAATGATGGTTTACCATAGGGGCAGGCAACCGGGTCCGGAACAATGAAACCGAAACTGATAATAGGCAATAAGAACTACTCTTCCTGGTCACTCCGCTCGTGGCTGTTGCTCAAGGAAGCCGGTATCGAGTTCGATGAGCACAGAGTCGTTCTCGACACAGATACGTCGGCGAAGGAGCTCGCGTCGTTCTCCGGGACAGCGCGTGTTCCGGTCCTGCAGCTTGGCGAACTGACGGTGTGGGACACCATGGCAATCGCAGAGACGGTTGCCGAACGCTGGCCGGAGAAACAGCTGTGGCCGGTGGACGCGGATGAGCGCGCCATGGCACGCTCGATCTCGGCTGAAATGCACTCGGGGTTTTATCATCTCAGGGAGTGCATGCCGATGAACTGCCGTGCGATGGGCCGCAAGGTGCATATTCCGGATGAGCTCGGTGACGACATCGATCGTGTGATTCACATCTGGGGGGACTGTCATCGCCAGTTTGGCGACAGGGGTGGCTGGCTATTCGGCGATTTCTCGATTGCCGACGCCATGTTCGCACCGGTTGTGTTGAGGTTTCGAACTTACGGTATCAATCTGCCGGAGTCGGCGGGCTATTATCCGCATCGTTTGCTCGAGAGTGCGGCGATGCAGCAATGGCTTGCCTCGGCAGAAGTTGAAATCGAAGTGATCGAAGCGGACGAAAAAGGCCAGTGATACGCCGCATGCTCGTGGTGCTTGCGACATGTTTGCTGGCAAGCTCGCCGTCGCAGTCCGAAGTCTATGAGTTGCCGCCCGATGGTTTTGATGTCATCGGCGCGGTGTCAACCGTAAGCGCACGTTACGACGATACACTCGTCGACATAGCGCGGCGCCATGGCCTTGGTTACCAGGACATCGTACGTGCAAATCCCGGCGTGGATATCTGGTTGCCGGGAGAAGGTGCCGAGATCGTGTTGCCGACGCGTTTCGTGCTGCCGCCCGGACCGCGCAATGGTCTGGTGCTGAACCTGGCCGAATACCGCATGTATTACTTCCCGCCGGCGAAGGCAGGGCAGCCGGCATTGGTGTATTCATATCCCATCAGCATAGGGCGTATGGACTGGGAGACGCCGCTCGGCGAAACGAAGATTGTCGCGATGGCGAAGAACCCGGCCTGGTACCCGCCGCAATCGGTGCGCGATGAACACGCGGCCGACGGCGATCCGTTACCGCGCATTGTTCCGGCAGGCCCGAATAATCCGCTGGGCACGAGGGCGCTGCGACTGTCGTTGCCGGGCTACCTGATTCACGGCACGAATCGGCCAGCGGGTGTCGGCATGCGAGTCTCACACGGCTGTATACGCATGTTCCCCGAAGACATCGAATTCCTGTTCGAGCGGGTAAACGTCAATACGCCGGTGCGCATTATCAATGCACCGGTAAAACTCGGCTGGGAGGGCGAGGTGCTCGTTGCCGAGGTTCATCCGGTGCTCGAGACGCCGCAGCCGCTGGTCGATGCATCACTCAAGCAAATCGAGAAACTGGATGCGGACGTCGAGCTACCCGATCCGGAGATGCACAGCACGGAACCGCTGACCCAGATTACCGAGCAATTCATTGCCGTAACCTCGGAGCGCGCCGGGCAGTTGGACTGGGGTCTGGTGGAGTTACTGGTCGAGCGCTCCGATGGTATACCGGAGGCGGTCGGCATCAGCATAAAAAACGCCGCGACAAGCGCGGCGTCTGAATAACTGATTTCGTAGTCTTACGCTACTAAATACAATCTTATTTTGACATCGATTTCTGGAACATGCGTTCCATGCTTGCCTTGTTGGCTTCGCAGCAAGCTTGTGATGCTGTTGCGGCAGACATTGCGCGATCAGCGGTGCTCTGTGCAGCAGAAGCTGCCTGAGAAGCACGATCAGCAGCTGCACGAGCAGCTTCAGCAGCAGAGGCTGCAGCAGCAGCGTCAGCGGCAGCGCGGTCAGCTGTTGCCTTAACATCATCGAGCCCAGTCGTGGCGCAACCAGCGGCCATTAATACGAAAAGCGCAAGTGCGCTTGCTCTTAATGCTGTCTTTTTCATTTTGAAAGGTTCCTTTGTGGGTAAAACTGCAGGCGCATTATTTAACAAACTGTCCCAAGCTGCAATGAAAACCACTGTTTTTAATCAATAATGTCGTATAAAAGCGACAGAATCGGTCGGTTTCAGTCCGAATTGCCCAGGCCGGTGATCTTCGACGGCATGGCCTGAATGATATAGAGCATTGAGAAGCCATAACCCGGCCCCTCATCGTCGAGCGCTGACAGCGGCAGATATCGTACGATTTCCGGATTGGAGTCCGCGGCCGCCATGGTTGCGTCCTTGATCTGCCAAGCGGAGCCATCGTGAATTTCCGTCCAGGCGTGACCAAAGGCGAGAGTTTCGACGGTGTTGTCGAGAATCAAAACGCCAATTACTACCCTTGCAGCATAGCCGTTGGCACGGGCCAGCGCTGCCAGCAAAACCGCATGCTCGGTACAGTCACCTTCGCCGGATTCCGCAACCTGTGACGCAAGGTCGAAGCCTCGCGAATAGGATTTGTTACGGATGTGTTCGTGGACATAGGTGACGATTTCGTCTACCGCTGGCCTGCGTTCACTCCTCGACTGCAGATCTTCGCCAAGCTTTTGTACCGAGGCTTCTTCGAAGTCTATGACGAAGGAGTTGCTTTGATGCTGCTGTTCGGGTTGCGAGGCGATTGTCGGTCTGCGTGCGAACTCTATGCGAACGGTACTTTCATCGAAGCCGATAATCTGCACCCCGTTAGTCGCTGACAATGAGGCGACCGCGGATGCCGGGTCGCCAATATGCAGGCTCGAACGTACGGACTCTCCGAGTCCCACGGTTTCGGCAGTTACACGTTCCACCTCGATACGAGCCATGTACGGGAGGTCGTCATTCGCGGTCGCAACAGCCAATGGCTGGATCAGGCATGCAAACGCCAGAAGGAGCCTGATGGCGTTATGCATCATTAGAATATGGAGCCATTCGACCACACGCGCCGGATATCAACCGTCACCGGCCCGACCGACATTTGTGCCTCGATCATGTTGCCGGACTCGTCAAAACCGCCGGACAAATTTATCGGGCCGATACCAATAGTGCCTTGCCGTTCGGTCTCGGCATCGTCCCTTGTCAGCGTGGCATCGAGAAAACGCGTCGGGTCTGCGGTCGGAATCCAGACTTGTACTGTGGCTGATCGCTCGTCACCGTCGAACAGGTCACGCGCCATCGCTATCATGCCGCGATTGCTGCTTGGCGTCTGTGAGCCGTCAATGATTGTCTCCAGCGGTTTGCCGCCCTGCAGGCTGCCGCTGCAAAGCCAGTCGCCATCGTTGTTACGTTGTAGTGTCAGGTCGTTGGTTATTTCGCCGTTCTCCACGTCAACCTGGCGTGCGGAGATCAGCTCGTAGTCCGGTGTGGAGTAGGAATAGGAGGCCGAATCGCTATACATCAGGGAACTTTCCGCTCTCGGAATCAACGAGGATTCGATGGCAGATTCCTCGGTGTCGCCATCTTCATCAAGCGTATAACTGGTGTAGACCACGCCGAACCCCAGGCCGTTGATATCCATCGTGGCAATTTCTTCGTAGTAGGGCGGAATGGCCGAATCCTGGTACTCGGTACTCGCGACGAAGTCTTCGAATGCCGTTGCGAATGTCTCACGGTAGCCGATGGAATTGTGTGTGCAGGCGAGTGCAATTCCGCTTTTTGCGGCAACCCGAACCTTGGTGAAGGCAACCAGGGTCTGCGTTTCGCCGGTGACGGTGTAGATCCATTCGAGCGCCATGTAGGGATAGCTACTCGTTGCCCCGGCGTCGACGTGGTAGATGGTGCGATTGTCGACGGTGCCGTAAGCTTCGCCGATCGCTTCGATATTGGTTTCGGCGAGGAAGTTGGCCAACCAGGACATATCCAGGTCGGCCATGTAGATGTAGCACTCCAGCGGCGATTCGGCCTTGATGTCGCTGGTGAAATACCAGCCGTCCTCCATGGCCTCGGGTTTATCCGGTTTGCCGGGGATCCGGGTACTCAGCGTGTCGTCGGGCAGTTTGACCTTGCGGAGCTTCAGTTTGCGCGCCTCGTTCGCCATGGACTCTGTAACCCAATCGGGCCAGCCCTCGGTTCCCCTCGTGTACTCGGCTTGCACGTTCTTTGTCGGCAGCGCTGCTGCGGCGCAGGCGATAAGCAGCGTTAGTCGTATACAGGCAGGCATTCGTGTTTCCTCAGTGTTGGTTTGCGTCAAGTAAACGGGATCGACTGCCGGTTTGTAAAGCGCAAAACGGCGGGCTTGCACTTGCCAGAAGTACTGTATATAATCCCAGATACTGTGAATCCATACAGGAACTGGTCAAATGCGCGAATTAACCCCCAGGCAAAGGCAAATTCTCGAAATGATTCAAGAGTTTATCAGCGAAACCGGCATGCCGCCGACACGTGCTGAGATCGCCGCTGAGCTCGGTTTCAAGTCGGCAAACGCTGCCGAAGAACATTTGCGGGCGCTGCAACGCAAAGGTGTGCTCGAGCTGTTACCGGGCGCCTCGCGCGGCATCCAGCTGAAGGACTCCCTGCGAGACCAGATAGGCTTGCCGCTGGTCGGCCGGGTTGCCGCAGGTAGTCCCATCCTCGCCGAGGAGCATATCGAGGCGCGTTACAAGATCGATCAGCAGCTGTTTAGCCCCAAACCGCACTACCTGCTGCGCGTGCAGGGCATGAGCATGAAAGATGCCGGCATTCTCGACGGTGACCTTGTTGCGGTGCATCGCACGCCCGAAGTGCGCAGTCGCCAGATTATTGTTGCGCGTCTGGATGATGAGGTGACGGTCAAACGTTACCGACAAACCGGTTCGCTGGTTTCGCTATTACCCGAAAACGCAGACTTTGAACCCATAGAAGTCGATCTCAAACATCAGTCACTGGTCATCGAAGGTGTTGTTGTTGGCGTCATTCGCGACGGCCTGCCGCTACATTGAACCTTGTCAGCGTCCCTCGAAAAATTGCTGGAGAATCCGCGTGTCTGGCGGGGACGTAATCAGGCACAACAGAAGGCAGGCTTAGCCAGCGGTTACCCGGAACTGGATCGACACCTGCCGGGAGGAGGCTGGCCAACCGAAGCGCTGACTGAAATCCTGACTGAACAATACGGTATCGGTGAACTGCGCCTGCTGATGCCGGCACTGGTGCGTCTCAATGCTGAAGACGAACAATCCGGCTACAGTGAGCCGGGCTGGATCGCCTGGATAGCGCCGCCTTTCCAACCGTATCCGCCAGCACTGATGCAATGCGGCATCGATTTGTCACGCATGCTCGTTGTACGGCCCAAGGACCCTGGCGAAATACTCTGGTCCGCCGAACAGGCGTTGTCTTCAGGTACCTGTGCGGCTGTGCTGTTCTGGAGTGAAAAGCTTGACGATCAGGCAAGCCGGCGTTTGCAGCTGGCGGCTGAAAAAGGTCATAGCTGGGGCATCGCTTTTCGTCCCATGGCAGCACGCAGGCAACCGTCGGCGGCCGCATTACGTCTCGAACTGCACTCCGGTAGCAACGGCACGCGTGTTCATATCCTGAAGAGTCGCGGTGGTCATCCCACGATCCTCGACAATTTGTTTTAAGCATGGGGCGGGCACGGAAATCACCCGTCACGATGCGGGGGGCCGCCCCGACTCCCGCTGCGTTACAGCAGGAGTTGCCATTCGTTGAGCCAGTACCGCTGGCTAAACCGCTGGTTTTAGCGCCGACGCGAGTCCAGCGGCTCTGGTTTTGTATCTGGTTGCCGGGTTTGCCGCTCGAGGCCACTCGCCCAACGGATGCTGCGACGGCAGTGATCGAAGAACAGCAGGGCATTCATCGTGTATTGCTGGCCGATCAAAAGGCACGCGCTGCGGGCGTCATGGTCGGACAGTCCGCCAATGCAGCACTCGCACTGTTACCTGCGCTGCAACTCGAAGAGCGCAGCCCGCTGCGCGAACAGCAGGTGCTCGAGGCGCTGGCAAGCTGGCTGGAGCGCTTTTCATCATTTGTCTGCATTGCCGATCGCGATGTATTGCTGCTTGAGATCGCTGGCAGTCTGCGACTGTTTGGTGGCTTGCCTGAATTGCGCAAGAGAATTTCTGCGGGCTTACGCAAGCATGGTTTTGATGCATCACTGGCAATTGCGCCAACACCGCTTGGCGCTACCTGGCTGGCGCAGGCGGGGCGACGGGTCTGTATTCGCGATGAGCAGAACCTTAAACGGGCATTGCGTGACTTGCCGTTGGATCGCCTGCAGTGGCCGAAAGGACTGTGTGCATCGTTGACGGCTATGGGAGTGACGACGATTGGCGATTGCCTGCGTTTGCCGCGAGAAGGATTTGTCAGGCGTTTTGGTGCTGAGCACATGCTTGCGCTGGACCGGTCGCTTGGGCATTTACCGGATCCGCGTAATTCCTGGCGTGCACCGGAGCGTTTTTGCGCGGACCATGAAATGGCAGAAGAACAGTCGGATCGGGAACGGCTGCTAAATATTTGCCACGAGTTGTTGTTATCACATGAGCAGTTTCTGCTGACGAGACAGCTGGGTACGCAGCGCTTAAGTTTCAGTTTTTTTCACCTCAAGGGTTCGGCAACTGAGTTGCGTTTAGGTTGTGCGCGTGCAGACCGTTCTGCGGAACGCTGGCTGGAGCTATTACGTATTCGTTTCGATCAACTGGTATTGCCCGAAGCGGTTATCGCAATTCGTTTGCGTAGTGGTATGACGCAGGCCTTGCAGGCGGAGTCCGCACGCTTGAATTTCGATACGGGCAGCGACAGGCCCGCCCGGCGCTATTCGATCGTAGAGCTTGCTGAGCGCCTTATTGCTCGCATCGGCGAGCAGTCAGTGCACTCGCTGAGCATGGTTGCGGAGCATCGGCCCCAGTATGCCTGGTGTCCACAGAGCCTCTTCTCGGACTGGGCGAGCAGCACGCTGTCAGAAGTCAGACGAGATTTGCGGCGCCCCTTGTGGATGTTGCCTGAACCAGCCCTGTTGCTGGCGAAAAGCGGCTACCCGCTGCACCAGGGTGGCCCGGTAACGTTGCTGGAGGGTCCGGAACGACTTGAGACCGGCTGGTGGGATGACGATGGCATCTCTCGCGACTATTACACCGCGGTAAACCTCGCAGGAATACGCTTATGGATATTCCGTAACCGCATCCAGCCGTCTTCCTGGTACCTGCATGGCTACTTTGGATGAGTAGAAGCGGTGCCAATACTATCTATGGTTGCGAAGCGACCGTAGATAGTAATTGAGGCGGCTTCCAGCCGTGCCTGGCGAATACGCTGAGTTACATGCGCTCAGCAACTTTACCTTTTTGCGTGGTGCATCCCATCCCGAAGAGCTTGTCGAGGCGGCAGCAAAGCTTGGCTATGAGGCGCTTGCTATTACCGACGAATGTTCGATGTCGGGCATTGTTCGCGCACACTCGGCGGCGAGGCGGTTCGGGCTCAAAAAGCTCATCATAGGTTCGGAATTCAAATTGCAAAGCGGCCGCAAGATCGTTGCGCTGGCCCGTAATAAAAACGGTTATGCATCACTGTGTCAGTTGATTTCAACGGCACGCCGGGCCGCCGAAAAGGGCAGCTATGCGTTGACACGTGCAGCATTTGAAGGTGGCCTTCCAGATTGCCTGGTGTTGTGGGTGCCGGATCGGGACTTCGCGCTGGATGTCGAGGATCACTGGCTACGCGAGACGTTTCGTGACCGCCTCTGGATTGCCGTTGAGCTACTCGCCGATGGACGGCAACAGGAACAGCTTGCCCGTCTTCAGGAAGAGGGTCGTCGACTTAAATTGCCCCTGGTCGCGAGTGGTGATGTGCATATGCATCGCCGGACGCGGAGAATTTTGCAGGATGCCCTGACCGCTATACGTCAGGGTACGACGATCGACAACGCAGGCTTCAGTTTGTATGCAAATGGCGAACGCCATCTTCGTTCGCTCGAGACGCTGCGGCGTACTTATCCTGCCGAACTGCTGGCGGAGACGGTACGCATTGCCAATGCCATCGATTTTTCACTTGATGAATTGCGCTATGAATATCCAGACGAACTCGTGCCGGCGGGTGAAACACCCAGTACGTATCTGCGTAGTTTGACCGAGCAGGGCATGCAACGTCGCTGGCCCCGCGGCATCCCGCAAAAGGTGGTGCAGCTCGTTGAGCACGAACTCGAGCTCATTGCCGACCTCGAGTATGAAGCTTTCTTTTTAACCGTTTATGACATCGTTTCATTCGCCCGATCACAGGGAATTCTGTGCCAGGGCAGGGGGTCGGCAGCGAATTCGGCCGTGTGCTTTTGTTTAGGCATTACCGAAGTCGATCCGGATCGCATGCAAATGCTGGTTGAGCGCTTCATCTCCAAAGAGCGAAACGAACCCCCCGACATCGATGTCGACTTCGAGCACGAGCGCCGTGAAGAGGTTATTCAGTACATCTACAACAAGTACGGTCGTGAGCGGGCGGCGCTGGCAGCAACCGTCATTACTTATCGGCCCCGTAGTGCACTACGCGATGTCGGTAAGTTGCTGGGCCTGAGCGATTTACAAGTCAGTCGTTTGTCGCGCTCCATGCAATGGTGGGACGGGAGTAAGGTCGACGACAGCCGCATTCTCGAGGCAGGGCTCGACCCGGACAGTCCTGTTATGCGACGACTGCTGTACCTCGTTAAGGAGCTGATCGGTTTTCCGCGGCACCTGTCGCAGCATGTTGGCGGTTTCGTGATCTCCAATACGCCTTTGTACAAGCTGGTGCCGATCGAGAATGCGGCGATGCCTGAACGTACCGTGATTCAATGGGAGAAGGATGACCTGGAGGAGCTGGGCCTGCTCAAGGTCGACGTGCTCGGCCTTGGTATGCTGACGGCCATACGCCGCAGCTTCGATCTGATACGTGATTTCAGTGGCGCAGAGTACACGCTTGCTACCGTACCGGCTGAGGACCCGCGTGTTTACGACATGATTTGCGCCGGCGACACGATGGGTGTTTTTCAGATCGAGTCGCGGGCGCAGATGGCGATGCTGCCAAGGCTGAAGCCTCGCTGTTACTACGACCTGGTGATCGAGGTGGCGATTATCCGGCCTGGCCCGATTCAGGGCGACATGGTGCATCCGTATTTGCGCCGGCGAAACGGTGAAGAGGCCGTCGACTATCCCAGCGAAGCGGTCAAAGGCGTGCTACAGCGCACGCTGGGTGTTCCTATTTTCCAGGAACAGGTCATGCAACTTGCGGTTGTTGCAGCGGGCTTTACGCCGGGTGAGGCGGACCAGCTACGCCGCGCGATGGCCGCATGGAAGCGCCGTGGTGGCCTTGGCGGATTTGAGGAAAAGTTGATCTCGGGCATGCGAGAACGAGGCTACAAGGAAGAATTTGCACGGCAGATATTCCGCCAGATCGAAGGCTTTGGTGAGTATGGATTTCCCGAGTCGCATTCCGCGAGTTTCGCGCTGCTGGTATACGTCTCTTGCTGGTTAAAATGTCATGAACCGGCGGCGTTTACCTGTGCATTGCTGAACAGCCAGCCTATGGGTTTCTATTCGGCATCGCAGTTGGTTCAGGACTTGCAGAGGCACGGCGCGCAGGTGCGGCCTGTCGACATCAACCACAGTCATTGGGATTGTTCGCTGGAAACCAGTGATGAGGGTGAGGCGGCGCTTCGTCTGGGCTTGAGAATGGTCAAGGGGCTCTCTGAGACGGCCGGGCAGCGAATCGTCGCGGAGCGTGGCTCGAGCGGCTACCAACAGGCGCAACAGTTACTGGAGCGTGCGGGACTGGATCAGCGCGAACTCGGCGTACTGGCATCGTCCGGCGCCTTGCGCCCCCTGTCCGGTGACCGGCACAGGGCGCGCTGGGCTGTATCCGGAATTGAGAAGCCGATGCCACTGTTTCCGTCGATGGATCGCTTTGAGGCGACGCCGCTGCTACGCAAACCGACCGAGGGGCAGAATATCGTGGCTGACTACCAGAGCACCGGGCTGACGCTTGAAAGACATCCAGTGTGTTTGCTGAGAAGGCACCTGGATCGCTACCAGTACAGATCGGCAAGGCAGTTACCTGACATTGGCAATGGCCAGAAGATCAATGTTGCCGGCCTGGTGATTACGAAACAGCGGCCAGGTACGGCCAGCGGTGTCACCTTCGTAACGCTGGAGGACGAGACAGGACAAATAAACGTTGTCGTCTGGAAGCAGCTTGCTGAGAAATATCGGGCGGCCTTGCTCAACGCGCGTTTACTGGGTGTCTCCGGAGAGCTGCAGATCGAGGGGAAAGTGATACATGTAATCGCCAACAAGTTGCTGGATCACAGCGATATGCTCGGCAACCTGGCAGTACGGTCACGCGATTTCCGTTAGTGCGGACCGTTCAGTCATCATCCAGGTTGAAATTAAATGTGCTGTCGAGTTCCTGCTCGCGCTGTTCTCTGAGTTCCTCGAGCTTGTGACGTATTTCAGCTCTGCGGTGAACATCCTCACTATCGCTGGCATCGAGTTTGGCTACCAGGCGTTCAATGTCCATTTCAAGGGTCGTGTCAGCACTAACATCGTCATCACTACCGTCCTCGGAAATGACGACGGTCGCCGCCATCGAATCGTCGATTACGTCTTCGTCCAGTCCATCGTCGATGTCATCATTTTTACCGTTCATCGCATGCGTCTCCAGCAACAAGCAGGTCAGTCGATATTATTAACGAATCAGGTTATTAATTTCAAAGATCGGGAGCAAAATTGCAAGCACTATCGTCAGGACGATAGCTCCCATAATGACAATCAGCAGTGGCTGCAAAATTCCCAGCAGCGCCGCGATCAGACCATTTACTTCACGTTCCTGCCCGGCAGCAGCCCGCGATAGCATTTCCTCGAGGCGCCCGCCAGCTTCACCACTGGAAATAAGATGAATCATCATCGGTGGAAAAAGCTTGCTTGCGGCCAGTGACTTGCTGATCGAGCCGCCTTCCCGAACCCGCAGCGTGGCCTCCATGACCGCATCGCGCATCGGCAGATTTTCGATGACTTCAGCGGAAATGTTGAGAGATTCCAGGATGGGTACGCCGCTGCCCGCAAGGATGCTGAGCGTACGCGTGAAGCGCGCCGTGTTGACGCCACGCGTCAGGCGGCCGACGATCGGCATGCGCAAGAGCGCCGCATGGTAGCGGCGCCGAGGCCCGTCTTTCTGCAGCACCCACCACGTCAAATAGGCCGCAGCGCACAATCCGATGATCACGAATACCCAGTTGGCGCGCAGGAAATCGCTGGTCGCGATCAGGCCGCTGGTTAGCGCCGGCAATTCGGCGGACGTGTTTTCGAAAACACCGACGATCTTCGGCACGACCGTTGCCAGCATGAAGCTGATGATGGCTACGGCCATTACTACGAGGGCGACAGGGTAAACCATCGCGTTGGTAATCTGTTGCCTGAGCTCCTGGCGAGCCTCGGTGTAGTCGGCAAGCCGTTCGAGGACCACATCGAGATGGCCCGATTGTTCGCCCGCCGCGACGGTCGAGCGATACAGCTCCGGAAAAGCCTGCGGGAATTCGCTGAAGCCATCCGCCAGGGTATGTCCTTCCATGACCTTGGCGCGCACGCCCAGCAGCATGCTCTTCGTTCTGGGCTGGTCATTCTGCTGAGAGACGGCGAGCAGGGCCTCTTCGAGTGGCAAGCCGGATTGTGAGAGCGATGCGAGCTGCCGGGTAATCAGCGCCAGTTCCCCCGAGGACATTCCGCGTCGCAGCGAAAAACTGCGCTGCCGACGAGCTTCCTTTTTCGCAACTTCCGTTACGCTTACCGGCAGTAAGTGTCGATCACGCAGCAGCTGGCGCACGTGTCGCGGTGTGTCGCCCTCGAGCAATCCCTTGGACTGCTTGCCGGCCTGGTCCATCGCTACGTATTCAAAAGCACCCATGTTGCGATTACCTGCGTTTTACCAGCCGACCGAGTTAGTCCTCGCGCGTGACGCGCAGGACCTCTTCGAGTGTCGTCGTGCCATTGAGCACCTGGCGACGCCCGTCCGCGCGAATACTCGGGCTGGTCTTTCGGGCATGCCGATCCAGTTCCTGCTCGCTGACGCCGCCGTGGATCATCTCGCGCATTTCGTCATCGACCGTGATCAACTCGTAGATGCCGGTGCGCCCCGCAAAGCCGCCGTTGGCGCCTTCCCCCGGGTGGTAGAGGGTAGGTGGGTTGGCTGGGTCGACGTCCAGTAGCTTGCATTCGTATTCGCGGGCGGTGTACGGAATCTTGGATTCATTATCGAGAACGCGTACCAGGCGTTGTGCCAGTACGCCCAGCAGGCTGGACGACAACAGGAAGGGTTCGACGCCCATATCCCGCAGGCGTGTGACGGCGCCGGCAGCCGTGTTGGTATGCAGGGTCGACATCACGAGATGTCCGGTAAGGCTCGCCTGTACGGCGATCTCCGCCGTCTCGAGGTCGCGAACCTCACCCACCATGACGACGTCCGGATCCTGCCGCAATATTGCGCGAAGGCCGCGGGCGAAGGTCATTTTAACTTTCGTATTGACCTGCGATTGACCGATGCCGTCGATGAAGTACTCGATCGGGTCTTCGACGGTCATGATGTTGCGCGTGTCGTCGTTGATGCGTTCAAGCGCTGCATACAGCGTAGTCGTTTTACCCGACCCGGTCGGGC
The DNA here is from genome assembly GCA_963760395.1 of uncultured Gammaproteobacteria bacterium. GTDB lineage: Bacteria > Pseudomonadota > Gammaproteobacteria > Steroidobacterales > Woeseiaceae > UBA1847. The sequence goes on along the minus strand of CAVXCX010000003.1, from coordinate 241,105 downwards.
CCGTAACGAGAATGATGCCATGCGGCTTATGAATCAGACTATCCATGGTCTTCTGTGTATCCGGATCCATGCCCAGTGAGGTGAGCTCGAGCCGACCGGCCTGTTTGTCCAGTAATCGCAGCACGACCCGTTCACCGTGTCCGGAGGGCATGGTCGACACGCGCACATCTACGGCACGCCCGGCGATGCGCAATGAAATACGGCCATCCTGCGGAAGACGTTTCTCGGCAATGTCGAGCTTGGACATGACCTTGATTCGCGACACAACCAGTGGCGCAAGGGCGCGCCGCGTCTTCAAGACTTCTTTCAGTACGCCGTCGACACGGAAGCGCACACCCAGGCGATTCTCATAAGGCTCGATGTGCACATCCGACGCGTTCTCCTTGATTGCCTCGGTCAGAACCGCGTTGATGAAGCGAATAATAGGCGCATCGTCGTCGCTTTCGAGCAGGTCCGACGGTCCCTGGAGTTCCTGCGCGACCTGCGTCAGATTGAACTCCTCGTCGAGTCCGTCGACCATTTGTGAGGCTCGCGTGCGGTCGCGTTCGTAAAATTCCTGCAGTGCGGTATCGAAGTCTTCAGCAGACACCCGCGACAGTGTCAGGGGTACTCCGGCGAAACGCCGAGCCTCGGCAAGACTAAGGGGCGTCACGCCGGTACGGCAAACGGTGTCGGCATGGGTGTCGTCAACGTCCCGAATCAATATGCCGTGTCGCTTCGCGAAGGAATAGGGAAGCGCTCGAGCGTGCACCTCGGCAAGCTCTTCGTGTTCAGCCGCCACAGTTTCGAGAACGATTTCGCTTTCTGCTTCCATAGCGTCTAGTTGCTTTCCTCGCCGGCGGTTTTGCGATCGGAATACTCTTCGAGTGGTGGCAGTATTGGGCGCTGCGTACCGGGCATGAGTTCGACATCCCGGCCTTGTTGTCCCTGCTGGATTTCCCGAATCATGTTGTATTTTTGATTCGTTTCAAACGCCGTCGTTTTTGCGTCGCGCAGGATTGTGGGTCTGATAAAAATCATCAGATTCGTTTTGACCTTGTCGGTTTGCCGGGATCGAAACAGGTTGCCGAGCAGCGGCAACCTGCCGAGTATTGGAACGCGCTGATCGCTCTCACGCAGCTGCTCTTCGATGAGGCCGCCGAGAACCAGGATTTGGCCGTCATCGACGATAACCGTCGTTTCTACGATTCGCTGGTTGGTCACCAGGTCGACCGCGCCTTCCGCTGATGTCGCAATGCTCGAAATCTCCTGCGAGAGTTTGAGCATCATTGAATCACCTTCGTTGATCTGCGGCGTTATAGCCAGCTTCACGCCAATCTGCTGACGTTGAATTGTCTGGAACGGATTCACAGCGCCGCCAGTGCTGCCAGTGTTAGAAAACGAACCGGTTACAAACGGCACCTCTTGGCCGACGTTGAGACTCGCTTCCTCGTTGTCGGTCGTGACGATCGACGGCGTGGAAATGATGTTGGTGTTTGCGTCGCCTTCGAGCGCCCGCATGATTGCTGCGAAGCTGACACCAGAGTCACTGAGGCGGCCGACGGCCAGGGATATGCCTTCGCCGATAATGCCAGGATCGACGACTCCCGAACCCGCGGCCGTGCCGAGGTCCACAATACCTCCGGGGAAATTCGAGAAGTTTGTAACACCGATGGGGGCATTATCACCGCTACCTTCGATCGCCCAGGAGGTGCCGAACTCGTTCTTCTTATCGGCAATGACCTCGACGATGATCGCTTCCACCAGTACCTGTGCACGGCGAATGTCCAGTTTGTCGACGATCTGGGTCAGAGAACGCATCATCTTTGGTGGCGCGTTGACGACAATCGCGTTGGTTTGTGTGTCCGCCCAGATGCTGACACCCGCTGCGCCGGGTCCCGTCGCACCGGCCGGGGCTGCGCCCGTTTGCGCTGAAAAGTGCTGTTGCAGCTTGGTGGCCAGTTCCTCGGCATCCGCGTAGCGCAGGTACCTCACCTGAGTGTCTCCGCCTTCCTCAAGCGGTGTGTCCAGGTGCGCGATCAAGGTGCGCAGTCGCAGTCGTTCCGACTTGTCGCCGCCGATCAGTACGCTGTTGGTTCGTGCGTCCGCGACCAGGCTGGTTGTAACCGGGACGCCATCCGAGCGTGGTGTCTGCGATAGCGCGGTCATGATGCGAACTATTTCTGCGGCAGACGCGTGCTCCAGCGTTACCACTTCGATGTCTTCGTCACTCGCCTGATCAATACGGCGGATGATGGCGACCATGCGGGCGACGTTGGCCGCCCGATCAGAAATGATCAGCATATTGGAGCCCGCATGAGCGACCATATGACCGTACTGTGGAATTAGCGGCCGCAGGATAGGTACCAGCTGCGTTGCACCTACATTGCGTACCTGAATAACCTGTGTTGCCAGATCGTCGGGACCTGCGCTCTTGCCTATCCCGAGCGGCCCGGCAAATTGCCGGGCGGTGGCATCGGGGAGGATCTTGATAAGGTCTCCGCTGGGAATAGCGACATAGCCGTGCACCTGCAGTATCGACAGGAATGCTTCATAGAAAGCATCCGCCGACATAGGCGTTGCGGACAAAAGCGTTACCTTGCCGGTAACCCGCGGATCGATAATAAAGTTCTTGCCCGTTACTTCGCTAACAGCTTCGACGACTTTGCGGATGTCCGCGTCTTTCCAGTTGAGCGTGACATCGGTCTGCTGTGCCCAGCCGACCGCGGCGAGTGACAGCACCAGGGTCGCTGTAAACAGGCGCACGGATGCGTGCAAAGAGATTCTTGTTTTTGGTTTCATTTGGTTTGCTCGCCGCCCAGGTCGAGTTGACTGGTCTTCAGAACAATGGTTTCGGGCTGTCCATTGCGTTCAACGGTAACGGTCACTTGGTCTGATGTGCCGAGTGCTTGGAATATTTGCATCGCCTGGGTCGGATCGGTCAACGACTGCCCATCGATGTCTTTGATCAGGTCGCCTGGCCTCAGGCCGAGTGCCGAGAATTGTTGCCTGTCACGCCCCGGATAGACGCGGTAGCCGCTCTGCTGACCATTGACGAAATAAGGCGTTGGACGTATCACATCGGAGAGCTTCGTCAGGTTCTGCGATACGACAGCCTGAATGCTCTTCGAATTGTCCGCCGCGCGCCGATTGCGTGTTGTATTGCGGCGCGTGGGTGCCGGCGAAGTTGCCGCGAATTCTCTGGGCAGCTTCAGGTTTGTAAGAACGCCGTTTTCGTTTAGCACGACCCTGTCCGCATATACCGCATGCAGCTTTGCGCTGGAACCGATCGGATCGCCGATGACGTAGACTTTCTCATCGCTATTACCGTCGGCGATGATTGCGACCGAAAATTCCTCGATTTGCGACGCCACTGTGCCTTTCAGTGACAGATTCGTCAGCCGCGTATCACTCAGGTTTTCATCTTCTTCTGGCGGCAGCGCCGTCGCTACCGCTTCGGCGTCCGCAATGCCAAACATGTGCGCGGCAACGATCGCATTGATGTCTGCCGAGGCCGTCGCCTGAGTTCGGTTCGACGGGGCGGAAGCTGGCGCGACGACGCTGTCGCCAACGGCCGGCGCCGGAACCAGCAGCCAGATAATCCTGGCGATCTGCCAGGCAATTGCCACGACCAGCAATAGACTCGCCCAGGGCGGCACTACGCGGCTTATGACAGATAGCGCGCTGCGGCCATCGATGCTGGCGAGACTGGATAAATTGGCTTTAGTAATCATGTTCCGCGCGGCTAATTTCCGTACCTTGATCTGTTTATTAACGCAGCGGCCCGATGATACGGGTTGACTGCCGGCGGCGACAAGTGTTCCTGGGCGAAAAATACTATGTTTTGCAATGGTATACCTGTAGTTTTTAATGTAAGAATTAGGCCAACATGTGGCAGTTTGATCGAAAACATCGGCTCATTAGTTACGCCCGGGACTGCGCGTGTTTCGACCGGCTTGGATATAATAACTCGCCTGCGGCTGGCATATTGAATTTCTCGTTTCCGGCCACAAGTCCAGCAATCAACTTCGTTAACCGTGTATTTTGACCCTCATGAGTGAGAAATCGACCGACAAAGAACAGTTTGGCAGCCACGAGCTCGCCGTTGAGGAGGCGAGACCGAAGCTGAAGCAGCCGCCATTGTACCGGGTTGTCCTCATAAACGACGATTTCACGCCAATGGAATTTGTCGTGGATATACTGGAAACGATCTTCGCTATGGAACGTACGAGGGCAACGCAGGTCATGTTAGAAGTACATACGAAAGGCAAGGGTGTTTGCGGTGTGTTTAATTTCGAAATCGCCGAAACAAAGGTCGCGCAGGTCATGGGTATCGCCAAGCAACATCAGCATCCGTTACTCTGCACTATGGAACAGGTCTGAACAGGGAATGAGGCAGCACTATGCTCAGCAGTGAGCTTGAATTTTGTTTGAATGAGGCATTCCAGCGGGCTCGCGACCGTCGTCACGAGTTCATGACGGTCGAGCATTTGCTGCTGGCGCTCCTGGACATTCCAAAAGTCCACGAAATCCTGAAAGCCTGTAATGCCAATATCGCGGAGCTGCGTCGCCAGTTGGCTGAATGTGTTGATGAGCAGACGCCGCTATTGCCGGAGGAGGCCGAGACCGACGTTCAGCCGACGCTTGGTTTTCAGCGCGTGCTGCAGCGCGCGGTGTTCCACGTGCAGTCCAGCGGCAAGAAAGAGGTTACCGGAAGTAATGTGCTGGTGGCGATCTTCAGTGAGAAGCAGTCTCAGGCGGTCTATTTCATGAGTCTCCAGGACATTGCGCGCCTGGATGTCGTCAATTTCATTTCGCACGGGTTGCCGCAGATTCCCGGCGAGGGCACCGACGAAGAGGCGGAGACGCAGCTCGAGGGCGATGCCGAGGTCGAGGCGTCGGCACTCGATCAGTACGCCACAAACCTGAACGAACAGGCTATCCAGGGGAAGATCGATCCGCTGATCGGTCGTGAACTGGAAGTCGAACGCACCATCCAGATACTGTGCCGGCGGCGCAAAAACAATCCGCTGTATGTCGGCGAGGCAGGCGTTGGTAAGACGGCCCTGGCCGAGGGGCTGGCTCGTCTGATCACAGAAGAACGTGTCCCGGAAGTACTGCGCGACAGCACCATCTACGCGCTGGATATGGGCACGCTCATTGCCGGCACCAAGTATCGCGGCGACTTCGAAAAGCGCCTCAAAGGGGTTATCGCCGAAATCAGCGAGGATCCGGGCGCTATCCTGTTTATCGATGAAATTCATACCGTAATTGGCGCCGGCGCTGCGTCCGGTGGCGTTATGGATGCCAGCAATCTGATCAAGCCGGTACTCGCGAATGGCCAGATCCGTTGCATCGGCTCCACGACCTACGCCGAATATCGCGGCATTTTCGAGAAGGACCACGCGCTGGCCCGCCGCTTTCAAAAGATCGATGTGCCCGAGCCCAGTATCGAGGAGACTGTCGCCATTTTGAAAGGCCTGCGCTCGCGTTTCGAAGAGCATCATGGCATTCACTATGACGACGGTGCGCTGGAGTCTGCGGTGGAACTGGCCGCAAGACACATCAACGACCGACATCTGCCGGACAAGGCAATCGACGTCATGGACGAGGCTGGCGCCAACCTGCGCCTGCAGCCCGTGGCAGAGCGTGGCGATCGCGTAACCGTGGAAATGGTCGAAAACATTGTGGCGAAGATGGCACGCATTCCGGCGAAAAGCGTCTCTGCGTCGGATCGCGATGCGCTACGCACAATGGAGAGAGACCTGAAGCTGACGATCTTCGGCCAGGACCGTGCTATCGAGGCTCTGAGCAGCGCCATCAAGATGGCGCGGTCCGGTTTACGCGAAGAAGAGAAACCCATTGGCGCATTTCTGTTTGCGGGGCCAACCGGCGTCGGCAAGACAGAGGTTACCCGACAGCTTGCGATGCTCATGGGCGTCGAATTGATACGCTTTGACATGTCCGAATACATGGAACGTCACACGGTATCGCGGCTGATCGGTGCTCCACCCGGATACGTCGGTTTTGACCAGGGCGGTCTATTGACCGAGGCCGTGAGCAAGAATCCGCACGCTGTCGTATTGCTCGACGAAATCGAAAAGGCGCATCCGGAAGTCTTCAATCTGCTGTTGCAGGTCATGGATCACGGTACGCTAACCGACAACAACGGTCGTAAAGCTGACTTCCGCAACGTTGTCATCGTCATGACAACGAATGCCGGCGCGGAGGAAATGAGTCGTGCGTCCATTGGCTTTACGCAGCAAGACCACAGCAGTGATGGAATGGCCATCATCAAGAAACGGTTCGCGCCGGAGTTTCGCAATCGGCTGGATGCCATCATCGAGTTCGCGTCGCTGGGGATCGATTCGATCAAGCGCGTTGTCGACAAACTTGTTGTCGAACTCGAGGTCAAATTGGATAACAACAATGTGACGCTCGAGCTTGATGATGACGCACGCGAGTGGATAGCAGAGCGTGGTTACGATCCGAAGATGGGAGCGCGTCCAATGGCGCGAATCATCCAGGAAAAGATCAAGCGACCGCTCGCAGAAGAGCTATTGTTCGGCAGTCTCGAGGATGGCGGGCACGTGAAAATATGCGTCGGCGAGGACGGGGAACTTCAATTAAATTCGGAGCCGGTCCTCAAAGAACTTGAGCACCTCCCGTAGGGGCTGGATCAGCGCCTTGAATTAACGCCCACGATAGACGATACGACCTTTGCTAAGGTCGTACGGCGTGAGCTCCACCGTGACCTTGTCACCGGTGAGTATGCGGATGTAGTTCTTTCGCATTTTTCCCGAGATATGCGCCGTTACCACGTGACCATTCTCCAGTTCTACCCGGAATGTGGTGTTGGGGAGCGTCTCGTTAACAACGCCTTCCATTTGAAGTGCTTCTTCTTTTGCCAAGGGTCTCGTTTCTCTCTAGAGCTAAAAGGCTGGCGAATTGTGCAGAAACGGCCGGTGTATTGCAATGCAACAAGCGGTATTACGCTGCCAATTCAGGAACGGATATTGGGGCGGTTGGCCAGTTTTCAAACCGTATGACGGGGCTGCAGAGCTTATCGAGAATAGTCCCAAACTGATCGCGTGGAATAATCGTCGCGCCAAGACTCAACAGATGGCTCGAGACCAGCTGACAGTCCAGGATGCCGAGTTTGTCTGTATCCATCATCTGCGACAGCGTCAGCAGCGCAATTTTGGAGGCGCCATCAGCGCCGCTGAACATCGATTCACCGAAGAATGCGCGCCCGATCGCAAGTCCGTAGAGGCCGCCAATCAACGAGTCGTCCTGCCAGACCTCGACGGAATGTGCCCAGCCTTCGCGGTGCAGCCTCTCATAGGCAGCGATCATATCGGGCGTGATCCAGGTGCCATGTTCTGCGCCCCGTGGCGCGGCACAGGTGCGAATGACCGCGCCGAATGCCGTGTCGAAGCGGACTTCTGCTCTTGACTGTCGCAAGGAGCGTCGCAGGCGTCGCGATACGTGAAAATCGCCCGGCCGAAATACGCAACGAGGGTCAGGCGACCACCACAACAGCGGTTGCCCTTCGTCGTACCACGGAAAGATTCCGCGCCGATACGCGCAAAGGAGACGCTCCGAGCTGAGGTCTCCGCCGGCGGCGATCAGCCCATCGGGCTCCCTGAGCGCTGCGTCGACAGGCGGAAAGGCGTCAGGCGGATCCTCGGCGCTCAGCCAGACAATGCGGCTATTGCTCATTCGCCGGACTTGTAAGGGCTGCGTGAATCGATCACATCCATATAGCTATCGACGTGGCGTGCTTCTTCGTCGAGATATCGGCTGATCGCATCGGCGAACTCCGGGTGCGCGAGCCAATGCGCAGACCAGGTAGTCTGGGGGGAAAAGCCGCGGCTGATTTTATGCTCACCCTGAGTGCCCGGTTCGAAAATCTGCTTCTGATTGGCAATGCAATAGTCGATACCCTGGTAGTAGCAGGTTTCGAAATGAAGCGCATCATAGTGACCGTCGCTGCCCCAGTAGCGTCCGTACAGCACCTGTTCGCTTTCGAAAAATATGGCGGCCGCAACGGCACGATCATCCTTCTCGGCAAGAACCACGAGAATATTCTCGGGCAGCGCCTGGCTGACGCCCTTGAAAAACGCTTCGTTGAAATAGGGCAGCGAACCGCGACGCATGAAGGTCCCACTGATCAGTGAATACACGACGGACCACAGTGCGTCGTCGACCTGGTCGCCTTTAAGGTGACGGAAGCGAATGCCGTTCTCAACGGCGCGCCGCCGGTCGCGTTTGGCCTTTTTCCTTTTTGCCGCGGTAAACGTCGACAAAAAGTCATCGAAGCTGGTGTAGCCACGGTTATGCCAGTGAAACTGGCAGTCCTTGCGGATGAGTAGTCCTGCAGCTTCGAACAGCGGGATCTCTTCGGGTGTTGGAAACAGAAAATGCACCGAGGAGCATTCTGACTCACGGGCCAGTTGCACGGCGGCGGCGATTAGCGCCATTGCGCCTTCGGTGTCATCGGGCTTCGCTAACAGCAGCCTGCGACTGGGAGCCGGCGTAAAGGGCGCCGCGGACGTCAGCTTCGGATAGTAGCTGAGTCCCGCCTGCTGGTAGGCATTGGCCCACGCCCAGTCAAATACGAATTCTCCCCAGGAGTGGCTTTTTTCGTAGAGTGGCATCGCCGCACGGAGACCATTTTTGCCGGCGATTGTAAGGTGTCTCGGTGACCATCCCTGCTCGGGCGATACGCAGCGCGTCTGCTCGGCAAGCTGCAGGAATTCATGGCGCAGAAACGGGTAGTCGTCGCCAACGAGACCATTCCAGTCTTCGGCGGCGATGTCAGTGATGCTGGTGTGAACGGTTACTTGCACTGGGGCATGCTAGCACCTGGCTCACCGCGGCCTCAGGCGGCGGCGTCGTCCGCCGCGGCCGACGCTTTTTCCAGCGCATCGACGTACTTCTCTGCATCGAGAGCCGCCATGCAGCCGGCACCGGCGGAGGTAATGGCCTGTCGATACACCTGGTCGGCAACATCTCCGGCGGCGAAGACGCCGGCAACGCTGGTCGCCGTCGCGTCGCCCTCGATACCCGACTTGATAATGATGTAACCATTCTTCATGTCGAGCTGGCCGTCGAACAGGCCAGTGTTAGGTTTGTGGCCGATCGCAATGAAAACGCCGTCAACGTCGAGGTCGGTCGTCTGCGATTCGTCCTTGGTGCTGCGTATACGTAGTCCGGTAACGCCCGCGTCGTCGCCGAGCACCTCGTCGACGACGTGATCCCAGCGAATTTCGACATTGCCGTTCTTTTCTTTCTCGAACAGGTGGTCCTGCAGGATCTTTTCGGCCCGCAACTCGTCGCGTCGATGCACGAGTGTCACTTTGGAGGCGATGTTACTCAGGTACAGGGCTTCCTCGACCGCCGTATTACCGCCGCCGACAACAGCGACCGGCTTGCCGCGATAAAAGAAGCCGTCACAAGTGGCGCAGGCTGAGACGCCGCGGCCTTTGAACGCCTCCTCTGAGGGAAGGCCCAGGTACATGGCGGTCGCACCCGTCGATATGATCAGCGCATCGCAGGTATAACTGCCGTAGTCGCCGTCGAGCTGAAATGGTCGCTTGGACAGGTCAGCGGTATGGATGTGGTCGTTGACGATCTCCGTATCAAATCGCTGCGCATGCCGTAGCATGCGATCCATGAGCTCAGGGCCCTGCAGGCCCTCGACGTCGCCGGGCCAGTTGTCCACATCGGTCGTGGTCATTAGCTGGCCTCCCTGTTCGATACCGGTGACCATAACCGGGTCGAGATTGGCTCGAGCGGCATACACAGCGGCGGAGTAGCCTGCCGGTCCGGACCCCAGGATCAGAACCCGGCAATGTTTCAAGTCACTCATGTATAATTTATCCCTAAATTTTTCGATGCATAGTTTTGCCCGCGCAGAGCCTGGAAATGCGGTTGGACCGACGAGTTTCAAGGCCGATGATGCGGGCAAGCTATATGCGGCACAACGTGTCCTTGGGCTAGTGTAGGGAAAACCGTTTCTTCATGGCAAGAGTCTCAAAAGCGAAACAACCGGAATCGAGATTGTCATCGCAGGTGCATCGGGCACTGCGAGAGGGCGCATTGTACGTATTCGGCGCGCTGGCACTGATTATCTGGTATGCACTGTTCACCTACGATCCTGCTGATCCCAGCTGGAGTCAGGCTACAACAGACAATACGGTGCGCAACGGCGTCGGGCTGTTCGGCGCACAGATCTCAGGGCTGTTGTTCTCTTTCTTTGGAAGACCCGCATACCTGTTCACGCTCATGGTCATCTATCTGGGCTGGATGCTGTATCGCGAGCAAAAGACCCAGATAGAGTTGACCAAGCTGGATTTCGGGCTGCGGTTTGCAGGTTTTGTCGCGACCCTGTTCACCAGTTGCGCCCTGGCATCACTGCATTTTTCGTCGGCAGGTCTCCCTGATTCGGCTGGCGGTATTATTGGCAAGGGGATTGGTGACCTGCTTGTCGGCGTCATGAAGCTGCTTGGCGCCAGTACCTTGTTGTTTTGTCTTTGGGTCGCAGCCGTCTCGCTGTTTCTCGGCATATCCTGGATCGACGTGATGGACCGCATTGGCCAGTGGACGTTGTCTGGCTATGAGCGTCTCAAGTTCAAGATCGGCGAATTCCGTGACAAGGCCGAAGGACGACGACAGGCGGCTGCACGACAGGACATCGTCAAGGTGCAGAAGATTCTTAAGGCCAAACGCGCGAAGCCGCGAATCGAGCCGGTCGTGTCAACGCTCGAAACCAGCGCCCGGGCGGAGAAAGAGCGACAGGTGCAGTTGTTTGATCCGCCGGACGCCGGCGAGTTACCGCCGCTGTCACTACTCGATGACCCTCCGGAGCAGAAGCCCGGGTACTCTGAGGATTCACTCGAGGCTATGTCGCGACTCGTCGAACTCAAGCTGAAAGACTTCAATATTGATGTTGAGGTTCGCTCCGTTTCACCGGGTCCGGTGATTACGCGTTTTGAACTGGACCCGGCGCCGGGCGTCAAGGTCAGCCAGATCGCGAGTCTTTCCAAGGACCTGGCGCGTTCGCTGTCTGTTGTCAGCGTGCGCATCGTAGAAGTGATTCCCGGCAAATCGTTCGTTGGCCTGGAAATTCCGAATGAAGTACGGCAGCTGGTGACGCTGGGCGAGATACTGAAGTCCAAGGCTTACGACGAAATGGCCTCGCCGTTGACGCTCGCGCTGGGCAAGGACATCGGCGGCAAGTCGGTTGTTGCAGACCTTGCGCGTATGCCGCACCTGTTGATTGCCGGTACGACCGGCTCGGGAAAATCGGTCGGTATCAACGCGATGGTCTTGAGCATTCTCTACAAAGCGCAGCCAGAGCAGGTTCGTCTGATCATGATCGATCCGAAAATGCTCGAGTTGTCGGTTTATGAAGGCATCCCGCACCTGTTGGCGCCGGTTGTGACCGACATGAAAGAGGCATCAAATTCGCTGCGCTGGTGCGTTGCCGAGATGGACCGCCGCTACCGACTGATGTCAGCACTCGGTGTGCGCAATATCGGTGGCTACAATCGCAAAGTAAGGGAGGCGATAGATGCCGGCGATCCGATCAAGGATCCAATATTCAGGCCGCCGGAGATCTTCGACGAAGAAAAGCCCATCGAACATCCGACGCTGACGCCATTGCCGTTTATCGTCGTCATTATCGATGAGCTCGCTGACATGATGATGATTGTCGGCAAGAAGGTCGAAGAGCTTATCGCGCGGTTGGCGCAAAAAGCCCGCGCATCCGGCATTCACATGATCCTTGCGACTCAACGCCCGTCCGTGGACGTCATCACCGGACTGATCAAAGCGAATGTGCCCACGCGCATCGCGTTCCAGGTGTCTGCCAAAGTGGATTCACGCACGATCCTCGATCAAATGGGGGCGGAGAATCTGCTTGGACATGGTGACATGCTGTACCTGCCGCCCGGAACGTCGCTGCCGGTGCGTGTACACGGTGCTTTTGTTGCCGATAACGAGGTTCACGCGGTTGTCCGGCAATTGAAAAAAAGCGGTGCACCACGGTATGTCGATGAAATTTTGGAGGGTCCGTCGGGTCCAACACCAGGACTGGTCGGAATTGACAAGATGTCGACGGATGGTGCCGACGCCGAGGAAGACCCGTTGTATGACCAGGCGGTAAAGGTCGTGATGGATACGCGCAAGGCGTCGATATCGGGCGTTCAGAGGCGACTCAAGATCGGCTACAACCGCGCAGCCCGTATGGTCGAGTCTATGGAGGCGGCCGGGTTGGTTGGGCCGCTGCAGTCGAACGGAGCGCGCGAAATACTGGCACCGAACGCCGGTGACAAGGACTGAACGTAAAGGAAAGTTCGCCGTATATGAATAAGCTCATGACAAGATTTGCGCAAGCCATTGGCGCGCGTCGTCGCTTGATTATCGGGCGATTGCTAATAGTGCTGGTGGTCGCCGGGTGGGGTTCGCTCGCGTTGGCTGAGGCCGGCGTCAATGACGCAGGTGAAAAGCTTGTTAATGATTTCCTGACCGACGTGTTGACGATGCAGGCCCGGTTCGAGCAGTCGTTGATCGATGCCGATGGCGAGATTGTTGAGGTGTCCGGCGGCACCCTCGAAATCGAGCGACCGACACGTTTTCGATGGGCGTACGCGGATCCTTATGAGCAGTGGCTGGTTGCCGACGGCCTGAATATCTGGTCGTACGACGTCGATCTTGCTCAGGTCACCGTAAAGCCGCAGGAAAAAGCGTTGAGTAATACGCCGGCGATGCTGCTGGGTGGTGCTACGAATGCGCTTGAGCAGTTTCGATTCGAGGGCAGTCGGGTTGAGGAAGCGACCACCTGGGTGCGGATGCGGCCTGTCGACGATAGCAGCGGCTTCAATCGCGTCGAGCTGGGGTTCCTTGAGGGCCAGCTGAGCCGCATGGTGTTCTTCGACAATCTCGAGCAGACCACGCTGGTTGCGCTCTATGACGTTGTCGTCAATGAGTCCATCGATGCAAGTCACTTCGAATTTGTCATCCCGAATGATGTCGATGTCGTCGGCGTTCCGTTGGCACGCAGCGACGCTGCTCCCTGATGTTGCCGCTGCGGCACTTGCGATTCTGGCGAATCGCCGGGCTGCTTCTGCTTTGCCTGGTACTGATATCTGCGCTGATGCCGGCCGTGTGGTTCTGGGATGACCGCGCAGGGGCTCTGGCCTGGTTTCGCAACTCTGACAAAGTTCTGCACGCAATAACGTTCCTGGTGCTGGCTGTATGGTTCTCCGGCCAATACCGGCGTCCCTCGTATCTGCGTGTTGCGGCGGGATTGATGCTGTTCGGCTTGTTGATCGAGTTTTGCCAGTACCTCGTGGGATACCGTCAGGCGGACCTGTTCGACATGGCGGCCAATACCGCGGGAATCGTTGCCGGCTTTGCCGTCGCGTTCGCAGGTCTTGGCGGCTGGAGTCAGCGCCTGGAAGACTGGTATGCGGCGCGACAAGCGAGCGGCGGCATTGGCTGACCTGTTCTCCCAGCAGCAGTCTGATAACGGACGTCCGTTGGCGGACCGCATGCGACCGGTGACGCTTGCCGAATTCTCCGGTCAACGCCACCTGCTCACCGCGGGCAAACCGTTGTTGCGAGCGATCGAGCAGGGGCGTGCGCATTCCATGGTGTTCTGGGGGCCGCCGGGTACCGGTAAGACCACGCTTGCACGACTGATTGCCAGGACGACGGACTCACATTTCATCGCCTTGTCGGCTGTCATGGCAGGCGTCAAGGACATTCGTGCTGCCGTCCAGAAAGCCACCGAACTTCGGCAGATGCGAAACCAAAGCACGCTGTTGTTTCTGGACGAGGTACATCGATTCAACAAGTCGCAGCAAGATGCATTCCTGCCATTCGTGGAAGATGGCACGCTCACATTTATCGGTGCGACAACGGAGAACCCTTCTTTTGAACTGAATAACGCGCTGTTGTCACGCGCCCGCGTGTACGTCCTGAAATCGCTTACTGAGGAGGACCTGACAGCGGTGCTGCAACGCGCCCTGCTCGACGAGCCACGAGGCCTCGCGGGCAAGTTTACGATCAGCGAGGAATCAATCGGCATTATTGCCCGCGCCGCCGACGGCGATGCGCGCCGCTCCTTGAATCTTCTTGAGCTTGCTGCCGACCTGGCTGAAAGCAACGAAATCTCCAGCGATATTGTTCGTGAGGTGGCGTCGGGTAATCGCCGACGCTTCGACAAGCAGGGCGAGTACTTTTACGACCAGATATCGGCTTTGCACAAATCCATACGCGGTACAGACCCGGATGCCGCGCTGTACTGGCTGATGCGCATGCTCGATGGTGGTTGTGATCCCTTGTACATTGCGCGCCGCATGATTCGTGTCGCGTCTGAGGATATCGGCAATGCTGATCCTCGCAGCCTGCAGCTCACCCTGAATGCATGGGAGGTGCTCGAGCGCCTGGGCAGTCCTGAAGGGGAGCTGGCACTGGCGCAAGCGGTCGTGTATCTGGCCTGTGCTGCCAAGAGCAATGCCGTGTACACGGCATCGAAAGCAGCCATGCAGGACGCCCGCCAACGAGGTTCTCTGGAAGTACCGATGCATTTACGAAATGCGCCGACGAAACTGATGAAGGAACTTGGATACGGCGACAACTATCGCTATGCACATGACGAAGAAAATGCCGTCGCGAGTGGCGAGAAGTACTTTCCCGACGACATGAGCCCGGTTAAGTATTATCATCCGGTGCCGCGCGGACTCGAGATTCGGATTCGCGAAAAACTCGACGAGATCGAGCGTATGAACAGCGAAACTCACGCAAAGAAAACTCAATCATGATTGATCCGAAATTACTGCGACAATCCGCAGCCGAGGTTGCTCAAAACCTTGCTCGCCGCGGCTTTACGTTCGATACCGAGAGTTACCTGGCGCTCGAAGAGCGACGCAAGGCGCTGCAGGTTGAAACCGAGACCCTGCGCAGCGAGCGCAATAGCAGTGCCAAGCGCATAGGCATGGCCAAGGGTAAGGGTGAAGACATCGAGCCGTTGCTTGCGGCTGTCAAAGACCTGGGCGACAAGCTCGAAAACACCGAAACTGCCTTGCAGGATGTTCAACAGGCGTTGAGCGATATTGAACTTGGCTTACCGAACTTGCTGTCCAACGATGTACCGGATGGTCATTCGGAGTCGGACAATACGGAAGTGCGCCGTTGGGGCGAACCTGCCGACCTGGGTTTCGAGCCAAAAGATCACATCGATCTCGGTGAGCAGCTTGGTCTGCTGGATTTCGAGTCGGCCAGCCGTATCTCGGGAGCGCGCTTCACGGTCATGCGAGGGCCTTTGGCGCGCCTGCAGCGAGCGTTGATCCAGTTCATGCTCGATACTCATACCGCTGAGCACGGCTATGAAGAAGTCTATGTGCCTTACCTGGTTCAGGCTCAGGCGCTTGTGGGAACCGGCCAGTTGCCGAAGTTCGAGGAAGACCTGTTTCAGACACGTACCGAAACGCCGTTCTACCTGATACCGACGGCAGAGGTCCCCGTTACCAATCTGGCGCGCGACAGTATTATCGACGCCGACAAACTGCCGGTCCGCTTTGTCGCACACACACCCTGTTTTCGCTCCGAAGCGGGCTCTTATGGGCAGGACACACGCGGCATGATTCGCCAGCACCAGTTTGAGAAAGTCGAGCTCGTGCAGTTTGTCGAGCCCGGGCGCTCGTCCGCGGCCCTCGACGAGTTGACAGGCCATGCGGAAGTCATACTGCAAAGGCTAAAGCTGCCTTACAGGGTTGTGACGCTTTGCGCTGGCGACATCGGCTTTGGTTCGACAAAGACCTACGACATCGAGGTCTGGCTGCCCGGACAGCAGAAATATCGCGAAATTTCTTCCTGCAGTAATTACAACGATTACCAGGCCCGACGTATGCAAGCGCGCTGGCGCAATCCTGACGCGGGCAAGCCCGAACTGATTCACACCTTGAATGGTTCCGGCGTAGCGGCCGGCAGGGCATTGATCGCCATCATGGAGAACTACCAGAACGAAGATGGCAGCATTCGCGTTCCGGAGGTCTTGCTGCCTTACATGGGCGGCCTTACCGAGATTCAATAAGACTGCCGGTCGTAAGTGCATAAAAAAAGGGCCCTCGAAAGGGCCCTTTTTCGTTTAGCGGAATAGCAGCAGGTCAGTCGCGGCTGATGAATAGCCGCAATACGTACCAGAACATCATTGCGATCGAGGCGAACAACGCCATTGATGCAGCGACATACTTGTCCTGCGGGTAGTGGTGCATGATGTTCGACGTGTCGTACAGGACAGCAACGCCGGCGAAACCGATCATGCCGACCGAAAACCAGGTGCCAAGGTTCCAGCCGAACAGGAACGAAGCGCCGATCAGGCCCATGACAATAAAGAAACCCCAGACGAGGATGCCGCGCAGGAATGAGAAATCCTTACGCGTGATCATTGCCGTGGCGATCAGGGCGATACAGCCGAATATCGTAACGGTGGCGGCACTCTCGATGATGTTCGAGCCCGATTGAGCGGACTTGATCATAGCAATCGCGAACATCGGTACAAACATGATGGACCAGAGCACGACAAAGGCGGCGAAAGCGGCATACTGCGCCGGTTTTGATTCCAGCCGGTGGGCTAAGATGGCTGGCGCCCCAGCTCAGCGCGATAAACGCCATCAGCACGAGCATCGGGCTACCTATCATCGGCGCTGCTATCGCCTGTGCGACGCCAGACGTGAACAGGTAGGTTTCAATTGCGGCGAACGCGAGAATAGCGCCGACCACGTGCGCATAGCATTTCCAGATGAACTCGGATCGGCTTTCAATGGATGCCTGGGCGACCGGGCCGAGATAGTTGGCGTTTTGCTGCATTTCTTCAATCCTCATTTGGATGGTTGCCGGCAATGCTAACACTGCCGGGGTTGTTGACGGTACGGAAATAGCGAACTGATAATCCGGATTATGTAGCAGGGCAGGCTACCAGGGCAGCCTGTAGCCCTCGGCGTGCCAGAAGCCACCGGAGGTCTCAAGCGTTAGCTCCTCGATTCTGTCGATAAGTCCTGCAGCGGCGTCTTCGGGCGAAACGCCTTGGCCGCCGGTCATCTCGGTAGCAACCAGTCCAGGGTGCAGCAGAGCGACCGCAATACCTCGCGGTTTGAGCTCGTGCATCAAATTGGTGCCAATCATGTTCACAGCGGTTTTCGAGGTGCGGTAACCCCAGTTGCCACCTGAGCCATTGTCGTCAATCGAACCCACCCGACTGCTAACGATCGCCACCTTGGAGCCATCTGCAAGGTTTCGGGAAAGGGCTTCGGTAACTCGGAGTGGACCCAATGCGTTGACGCGAAATTGCAGCATCATTTCGTCGTAGTCGAGCGAACCGAACGAATCGCGCCGCAGGATACCTGCATTGTTGAGCAGGATATCGATTGTGGTGCCTTTAAGTTCGGCAGCCAGTTTTTCGACATCGTCGGCTTCAGCGACATCGATACCCTCAATGATCCGAATATCGAGTTTGGCGAGTTCCGCGCCTTGCTTGCGGCACACGCCGATAACCTTGTCGCCTCGCGCATGCATCTGTCGAGCCAGTTCGAGGCCAATACCTCGGTTGCAGCCCGTGATCACTACTGTTGACATTGCTCTTCCCGTATCAGTTTTTTCATAGTGTATGGTCTGGGTCTATGACCCAATCTGCGACCAACAAGTTCGCTTACACGACCGTCATCGCGGTAGTGATAGCAAATATGGTGGGCACCGGCGTATTTACAAGTCTCGGATTTCAGCTGCTCGAATTGCGATCAGGATTCGTGCTGCTCGCTCTCTGGGCGGTGGGCGGCCTGATCGCACTATGCGGTGCCATGACCTACGCCGAGCTTGGCGCGGCGCTGCCACGCTCGGGCGGTGAGTACAATTTTCTTTCACGAATCTATCATCCTTCCGTCGGTTTTGTCTCTGGCTGGATATCTGCAACGATTGGTTTCGCAGCGCCAACCGCGCTTGCCGCTATGACTTTTGCAGCCTATACGACGTCGGTAATGCCGCAGCCGATCGATGACCAGGTTGAGAAGCTGATTGCAGTTGCGCTGGTAGTGCTGGTGACGATCGTGCATTCCAGCAGTCGTCGTCAGAGTGGTGGATTGCAGTCGGTTTTTACGCTGCTTAAAGTGGCTGTCATTGTCGTTTTCTGCCTCGCCGCACTGCTGCTCGTGGATGAGCCACAGCCACTGACGTTCCTGCCCGTAGCGGGAGACATGGGTTTGCTGACGAGCGGCGCTTTTGCTATTTCCCTGATTTACGTGAGTTACGCCTACACCGGATGGAACGCTGCTACCTACTTGAGTAGCGAGCTCGATAATCCGCAGCGGGACCTGCCGCGAATCCTGTTTATCGGTACCGCGGTCGTTACCTTGCTCTACGTTGCTCTGAATTATGTGTTTTTGCGAGTAACAGCCATGGATGCCATGCGTGGCGAGATCGAAATTGGATTCATAGCCGCAGAGTCCGCTTTTGGCATATCGGGAGGCCGTTTCGCGGGCCTGGCGCTTGCGCTGCTGCTGATTTCGACGGTCAGCGCGATGACGCTCGCGGGGCCGCGCGTGCTGCAAGTGATAGGCGAGGACTTTGCTGTGCTGAAGTCCCTGTCGCGCATAAACAGCGACGGCTTGCCCTATGTCGCGATACGAACGCAATCGGCGCTCACAATCCTGTTTATTCTCACCTCCGGGTTTGAGTCGATCCTGGTTTTCGCCGGATTTACGCTTGCGTTAAATAGCTTTGTGACCGTGTTTGGTGTGTTCGTGCTGCGCTGGCGACAACCGGAACTGCCGCGTCCGTACAGGACGTTTGCCTATCCACTCACACCAGTGATCTACCTGTTACTGACCGGCTGGACGCTTGGTTATGTGCTCTACCATCGACCCACAGAGGGTGCTTTCGGGCTCGCGGTAATCGCCTCGGGCGCCGTCGTATTCATGCTGTCATCGAGGTGGCAGCGACGCGCAACATGATCGAGATAAGGCGCCGAGACGGGGTGGGATGAACGCTGCGCGTTCTCACTTGTGGCTGCGCCACTGCCTGAGTTGAACAGCGCTCAAATCCCAGACCTCACTCGGCAAAACAAAAAAAGGCCCCCAGGAGGGGGCCTTTTCTTGTTTGGCGGAGAGGGTGGGATGGGCTCGCTCGCTTCGCGGGCTCCCCGCTAACTGGCAGCTGCGCTGCTGCGTTGGTTGAACAGGGTTGAACGGTACCTTCGGTACCTCGCGCTTCGCGCGTCTGTCGCGCAATTGCATTGCGCTCGGTGCAAATCTCAAACCTCACTCGGCAAAACAAAAAAAGGCCCCCAAAAAGGGGGCCTTTTTTTGTTTGGCGGAGAGGGTGGGATTTGAACCCACGAAGGGCTACAAACCCTTGCTGGTTTTCAAGACCAGTGCATTCAACCACTCTGCCACCTCTCCGGGGTCTGGTTGAACGACGGCGAATTGTGCTTGCAGACCCTTCGGGATTCAAGCTGTAGCTGATCGGCGCGTTGAAATAATGGCGAGGCGGCCGCATATTCAATTTCTGGCGTAGAGGCCAGAATGCGAACCCGCCCTCTGAAACCTTGTCTGAATGGATAACACGCGCCGGAATCATTATTAATGTTAAAAATAGAAAAAATCCATAAACTATTGATAATTAGCGTTTTTAGTTTCGCATTTTCCGCACATGCGGACGACGACGCAAAGCGGTATTTCGAAGCGGGCGATTGGGCTGCGGCAACCAATGCCTATGCGAGGCACACCGCACTGAACCCCGAGGACGTTGCGGCCTGGTTCCAGCTTGCCGTCA
Organism: uncultured Gammaproteobacteria bacterium; assembly: GCA_963760395.1. Classification (GTDB taxonomy): domain Bacteria; phylum Pseudomonadota; class Gammaproteobacteria; order Steroidobacterales; family Woeseiaceae; genus UBA1847. The sequence continues at coordinate 221,290 of CAVXCX010000003.1, read as the reverse complement.
GCGCACGGCACTCTGAGCGCTACAAGCTCGCCCGAAACGCGCTTGACGAGGCCGAAGAACGCCAGTTTTCGCCGATTCGAATTGGCCTGGAGCGTGCCAGGCTGGACCTGCTGAAGGGCGACAAGCAGGCTGCGGTAGCTGAACTGCGCTTGATTGCCGATAGCGGCTTCACGGCCGTTAACGTTATTGCCGGCGATCCGCTTCTGGCGACGCTAAGCGGTCATGAAGGCTACGATGCATTGATCGGCGAGATGTCCAGATTGGCGTTCCCGTGCGAACACGATACGGCATTTGCCGAATTCGACTTCTGGGCCGGCGAGTGGGATGTTCATGTTGCAAATGGTACCTACGCTGGCAGTAACCTTATCGAACGCGCGGAGCACGGCTGCCTGCTGACTGAGAACTGGAGCAGTGCGACTGGCGGCACGGGTACCAGCATCAATTACCTGGACAAGATCTCCGGCGAGTGGGTTCAGGTATGGAATGATTCCAGTGGCAGCCAGATCAATATTCGCGGCGGCATGACCGATGACGGTATGCTGCTAACCGGCACCATTCACTACATTGCGAATGGCACGACCGCAGCGTTCCGCGGTCTTTGGACACCGCTGCCCGATGGCCGTGTGCGTCAATTTTTTGAACAGCAGTCGCCGGACGGCGAGACCTGGACCCCGTGGTTCGAGGGCTTTTACACCAGAAAATCTGCCGAAAAGGCGGACAAGAGGAACCTGGATTGAAATATTCATCAGGCAATCGCGGACTGCCAGCCGGCAATCCCATCGCAAATATCTTCGTCATTCTCGCTGGGGCGCTGATTATCGGGGTCTCCGTGGTACTTGGTTTCGTCGCTTTCGTAGTGCTGGGCAGCATCGTTGCCGTATTCGCTGCTGTGATTGGTCTCAGGCTCTGGTGGTTTAATCGCAAGCTGAGCGCCCGAAAGGACACTACTCCCGGTAGCGGTCAATCACGATCGGCTGGTTATATCGAAGGCGAGTACCACGTGGTCGAAAAAGACCGTGATGAGACGCCTGGTAGTTAGCCGAGCGTAGTCAAAGCGCGAAAAAACTCGTAAAGTCGGCCAAATGGCTAAACCTGCAACAAGAACGCAAAGCGAAATTGATCGAAAGCGCCGTCGTCGACGGCGACGATTCCAGATCATCGTCATCTATACGCTTATTGCGGTCGGCCTCGCGTGGTTTTTTGAGTCGCAGGCGACCACGACGGTGATCTTCGTGCGGCACGCGGAGAAGGCGGCGTTACCTGCAGACGATCCCGCGCTGAGTGAGGCGGGTCAGCGACGAGCAGCGGAACTGGCGCGGCAGCTCGTTGATGCTGATGTCGTCCCTGGTGTCGGCGTCGACGTCGTCTATTCCACCTCCTATCGACGCACTGTCGAGACGGCAAAACCGGTGGCTGATGCGCTGGGTCTGCAGGTGATGATGTATGACGCAGCGGATACCGAGTCGTTCCTCGAGACTGTTGTCAGGCAGTACAAGGGCAAGATCATACTGGTCGTCGGGCACAGCAACACGGTTCCCGAAATGATTGGCAACATGGGTGCCAGTAAGAGCGTCCCGGAAATAGCCGAAGACGAGTACGACAACATTTATCTCGTCAGCATTCCCTGGTTCGGAAAGACAAAGACGATCCGAATGAGATACGGCGAGCCCTACATCCCTTGATCGCGCAGCAGGAGTTGCAGGTCTCGACCCAGGGCCGCGGGACCTATGAGATCAGTCGCGATGTGCAGCGCGCTGTTCGCGACTCAGGTATCAGGCTCGGGATGTGTCACGTCTTTATCTGTCATACCAGCGCATCGCTGATGCTTTGTGAGAATGCAGACCCGAGCGTCAGGCAAGACCTCGAGACGTTTATGTCGCGCCAGGTTCCCGACGGCGACCCAATGTTCACGCATACCGCCGAAGGTCCCGACGATATGCCGGCACACGTTCGCAGCGTCCTGACGCAATCGGATCTGAATTTGCCGATTCGAGACGGCCGTTGTGCACTCGGCACCTGGCAGGGCGTGTACTTATGGGAGCACCGTCACTCTGCGCATACCCGGCGCATGATTGTCACGATGCAGGGTGAGTGACAGGAATAACTAGCCGTCAGATCGCTTGCCTGCGGTCTCCCTGAGAATCACGGCTTTCTCGATAAACTCCTGGTGGCGCCCGATTCGAACGTCCGCCATGACGGCGTCCTGGATGCTTCGGTCCTGGTTGATGAGGAAGGTCGCCCGCCGCACGCCGACGCCAAACGGCCCGTCAACGTCATACATCTTGATGGCTACCTTATCCGGATCGCTCAGCAGGACGAAGGGCAGTTCGTATTCGTCACGAAAACGAACGTGGCTTTCGGTGTCCTGCGGACTGATGCCGGCAACCTGCAGCCCGACGGACTGAATATCGTTGTGAATATCCCGAATCGAACATGCCTCTTTGGTACATCCCGGTGTGAAATCTGCGGGGTAGAAATACAAGATCAGCGGCCCGTCCTTCAGCAGCTCCGACAGCGTGGTTGATCCGCCGCGATCATTTTCCAACTCGAATTCTGGTGCCCGTGAGCCGATCTCAAGCATGTTCAATCTCCTTGTTGGCGTTTGCCCAGCATTGACTCCATGACGAGATAGCTGGGCTTGACCATTCCGAGCGCCTCATAGGTCTGCTGTGCTCGGTGATTATTGTCTTCAACGTAGAGCCGGAGTCCACAGACACTGGGCTCCGCAATTGTGAGTGATTCTACATGGCGGTACAGGGCTGAGAATACACCTTGGCGACGATATTCCGCCGGCACGTAAACACTCTGGATCCACCAGATTGTCGCGTTACGCCAGTCGCTCCACTCGTACGTCACCATTAGCTGTCCGACGATGTGTTGCTTTGACTCAGCAACCCAATAGCGTCCCTTGGTGTTGTCGGCCAGAACTTCGGCGACACCCGGCCCGATTATGTCTGGGTCGAGCATGCGGCCCTCGGTTTCTTCCGCCATACGTGCGTTGTAGTCCGCGATCGTAGCGGCGTCGGCCGATGTCGCATCCCGAATACTAAACTCCATAGCGCACCAAATCCTGAGACAAGGCCACTATGCCCCGAATTTCGTTTGCTCTGCAAATACCTCGGTATTTTCGTATAACAATGGTCTGCCTTATGCCGTATAACTCTAGTGGCGATGAGACAGCTAATTGCCACATTGACGCTAGTGATGCTCGGCCTGCCAGCCTATGCCAGCTCAGCGGAAAGAAACCCCTTGTTTCAGGACGACTCTGTCGTCAAGGCCGTGTTGACTGCGCCGATCGCCCAGGCTTACGCGCAGCGTGATCAGGATGTGCGACTCTATTTGCCAGGCCAATGGACTTACACCGACGCCGATGGATCAAGTCAACGCCTGGAAGTCTCGATTCGGACGCGTGGCTTGTTTCGCAGGCAGTACTGCCAGCTGCCGCCGTTGCAGCTGAATTTCAAGAAGGGGCAGGTCAAGGACACACTGTTCGCGGGCCAGAACAAGCTCAAGATCGTGTCACCGTGCCAGGACGGCGCGAAGTCACAGCAGCACGTGGTTCTTGAATATCTGGCCTACCGAACGTTTGAAATACTGACCGACAAGAGTTTCGGAACGCGACTGGTACGCATCAGTTATGTGGACAGCGACGAAAAAATGCGGCCATGGACGGACCTGGCTTTTGTTATTGAGGATGATAAGGACATGGCCGCGCGGCTGGGATTAACGCGGCTGAAGGTTGTGTCGAACAGGTTCGACCAGATGGATCACGTCAGCACAGCCCTGGTGGATCTGTTTCAGCTATTGATTGCGAATAACGACTATTCGGTGTTGCAGTCCGCGGACGGGCGGGAGTGCTGCCACAACTCGGAGATACTCGCACTCAAAGACAATGCCGACGTCCGCATTCCGGTTCCTTATGATTTTGATTTATCGGGCTTGGTAAATACCAAATATGCTGCGCCGCCGTCGCATGCGCCGATCCGGTTTGTGCGGACACGCTACTACCGTGGACTGTGTCAACCGCCGGGAGTTGTCGACGATACCATCGCCGATATGCAGTCGAAGCGAGAGGAGATCCTCGAGCTGTTTCGAAATACCAGGGAGCTGGAGCCAAAACTCAAGGCTAAAACGGTGGGCTACATCGAGGAGTTTTTCGAGATACTCGATGATCCGAAACAGCAACAAAAGCAGATTTTCGGCCGTTGCCGCGGGCAGGATTTGCTAGACGAGATGTCGTCTAGAGATTAGACATGGGGCCGCCAGGCTCAGAGCGGGCTCGTTTCGCAGCCGCCTTTTCAGCTTTCGCGAGCTTGCGCCGAACCTTGTCTTCCAATACGTATTGCGATTCCAGACCGTCACCAAAGGCGCATACAGCAATCGCCGCATAGTTGAAGAACACCGTCAGTACGATCGCAATCTCAATAGACTTAACACCGGCGGAAATGCCGACGCCGATCGACGCCAGGATGAACAGCGTGTCAAATGTATCGCTGAGCGCTCGTCGAAACCGTACGCCGGCAACGATGCCAGCGAGGCTGAATGCGAGCGCCAGGCTATGTTGTACGACGGTAACGATGCCCGCAACAATCGCGGGCAGGACCAGAGTCGTGGTGTCGATCGAATGATCGTAAACGCTGTCAGTGTGAATGGCTCTGTAGACCCAGGACACCGGGAGCATGAGTAACAGCGTCGCTATCATGACGTAAGTGAGCGAAATCGATTCGCGCAACCAGATGGGGCCGCGTGCCAGCCTGGCGCGCGTGGTCGCTGTTGCTATCTCTTCGAGTTCTTCGTCATCCGCCGATAGCAGGGCCTCCTCGAGATCATAGATGTGACCGCCGCCATATTCGGCGATTTCGCCGACGCCACCAAGCGGCAGATCGTTTACGACGCTCGGAAATGCCGTGATGAAGATCGCAACGGCGGCCGCCATCAAAATGTAATAGATCGATACACGCCCGGCAATACGAAGCAGGATTAGCCGATGTCGCGCGAGAGTCGCCGTCTTTCGTTCCTTCTCATCCATGGCGCAACTCTAGTGGCAATGCCTGACAATGGCAATTGCAGTTGAGCCTGGGCCTGTTGGCATCATCTGGTCTTTACCTTTTGATTAAACGCGTCCGTCCTGGTGGATACGCGGCCGGTTTTTCGGCAACGGTTCCGAAAGCACTCTCAGACGTCTATTTAAGTGCGGGCACTTGCCAGTTACCAGGAAGTTCGCCCTGGTCCATGATGATCTCGCGATGGCCGCTCCAGGTACTGATAATTGCTTCAGGTGTTCCGATTCCGGCGGCCCGTGGATCACCGCACGGTCCGAACCAGTGGTTTTGCGGGGCGCCAGTCGTACGAGCTCGCATGCCACAGTAGGTGGTTCCGTTCACGGTCGAAGCCAGGATTCGGTTCTGGAATAGCGGATCAGCGCTGACGACGGCGGCAGTCAGGTGATGGGACATGCGTTCGAGGATCTCCAGCAGTGTACCGACCTCATCGTCATCATAGCTGGCGATGATCTGGAACGGGCCGAATAGCTCGGTCGTCAACAGCTCGGCATATTCGCCGTGGATCGCGGTTAACGGCACGCGAATCGCAGTCGGTTCATATGCCCCGTAACAGGCCGGGATCGTGTGCTTCGTCAGTGGTGTGCCGCCGAACAAGAGTTCAGCTCCCGGTATGGCGAGAACCGCATCGATGTGTTGTCGGATTTGCTCGTTCGACCACGAAAGAACCGGTCCGATCGACAGGTCGCCAAGGCTGCGTCGAGCTGCCAGCGATTTCAGTTTCGGCAGCAGGGAGTCGATCCAGTTCTCATGCGCAAACAATATGCTTTGTGCCGAACATTTTTGACCGGAGGCGTTATAGGCATCCTCATCCGATTGCCAGGCGACATAGTCAGCCCATTGTTTGTCGAAATCGGGGCCGATAATTTTCCAATCGAAGCCGGCGTCCTCCAGACGTACCGCACCGTTGACCTTGCGTGCGACGGCTTCCGCGACGTGACTGGACCCCGTGAACTGAATCATGCGCACCGTGTCCGTCGCTTCATCGAGCAGGTCACCCATGCGTTCGCCGCGGCAATGTATGAGATCGATGTCTTTCGGCGACAGGCCGCTGTGGATCAGCAAACGCAGAAATTGCTCGAAGACGACGCTGACTTTTGAGTCTGCTTTGACGAGCGGCCTGTTGCCCATGAATATCGCGCCGAGCGCCTGCAATGCCGGTATTTCCAGCGGAAAATTGAAAGGAGCGATCACGACGACGGGACCAAACGGCCAGCGGTAGCCGCGTGACTCCTGTCCCGTTGTATCGCCCGGGTTCGAGAAGCCACGGGCAAGAAAGCGTACGCCGTCGCCTGAAAAGTTTTCCAGGAATACACGGGTGACAACGACCTCGTTGAGGCATTGTTGCCAACTCTTTGGCATCACTCTTTGTATCAGTTTCGTGAAATAGGCTTCGACGTTTTCGTCGGCCAGCAACGCGGCAGCGCGAGCACAAACCCGACCCAGGTGCACATAACGATCGGTATTCTTGAGTGGATTATGAAGCCCCGTTTTCGGGCAGTTTGCAAAGCTCTTCAGGAACGGTGCGATGTCCTTCGTATCCGGCACGTCGAGGAAATGTTCGCCCGAAATCGGGTCTGGTATGTCGTCGCGTATTCGGCTGTCCGAGACCCACTTGCCGCCAACGAGGTTCTGTACCTTGCCGGGATCACGACTCGTCATACCGTCGAATGGGTCAACGGTTGCGAAACTTGCTGCCTTGCCGGAATTCATCAATGAAAATCCTCAGTTAATTGGGGGCGATCAACGGGCGCCGTGCACGAAAATGGTGCGCGATTATAGCGCGCCCTGTCGAGGGCATATAGCATGTTGTGCTGCCTGCGAGTGTATGATCTATTCGGAACTCGATGGGTGGGGTGCGATGTCGTGAATTCAATTCAAAGCCTGGCAACGTTTTTCGGCTGGTGCACGGTCATCAATATCGTCATCATCGTCGTTGTATTTCTGTTCTTCGGTGCATTCCATGAATTCTTCGGGCGAGTCCTGGCGCGATTATTTGGTGTCGGTGAACAAGCGGCGAAGGAGACCCTGTTGCGGGTCCTGATGCAGTACCGGGTCGCTTTCGTGATCTTTAATCTCGTCCCGTATGTTGCGCTCAAGATTATGGCCTAGATCCCCGTAGATCGGGCTTCGGAGAAGATTGACTCAGATCGGCTTTGGCCAGTCTTCGCGGCTGCGCCGCTCCGTCGCCAATTGCTGTCGCAATTGGTCGAACGATGTCCTCATCAGTAGGTCGAGCCACCATTTTTGGCAAACGGACCTGTGGTCCGTCCGCTAAAAATGGCGCCCCGACCATGATTGATTCGTATCGCCTGTTGGCGATCCTCACCCTGCGGGCTTCGCGGCTGCGCCGCTCCGTCGCCAATTGCTGTCGCAATTGGTCGAACGATGTCCTCATCAGTAGGTCGAGCCACCATTCTTAGCAAACGGACCTGTGGTCCGTCCGCTAAAAATGGCGCCCCGACCATGATTGATTCGTATCGCCTGTTGGCGATCCTCACCCTGCGGGCTTCGCGGCTGCGCCGCTCCGTCGCCAATTGCTGTCGCAATTGGTCGAACGATGTCCTCATCAGTAGGTCGAGCCACCATTCTTAGCAAACGGACCTGTGGTCCGTCCGCTAAAAATGGCGCCCCGACCATGATTCGAACATGGGACCCCCAGATTAGGAATCTGGTGCTCTATCCGACTGAGCTACCGGGGCGGCGCAGGGATTCTAGCAGACCCCGCCGATGCTGCAATTCATGTCTACTTGTAAGTGATTGTAACAGCAGCGTTTAGGCCATTGTTGCGGCTACCAGGCTCTGTATATTGGCCTCCAACAGTAATCAGGAGACCGACGATGAGCGGTGTCGCAGCAAAAGCAATTGGTTGGACAGAATCGGGTCTGGTACCAGACAGCGTCATTCGCGGCGGCATGCGCCGCTTGCTGGATCGCAAGCTGTCTGAGATCCGCTCCGGGGATGTGGAGTTTGCGTCACGGACGTTGAGCGAATTCGCCGACATGATGCGCAGTTCCCCCATCGCGCTGGTTCCGGAGCTAGCCAATGAGCAGCACTACGAGGTTCCGGCCGAGTTCTTCGTGCAGGTGCTCGGCGAGAACCGCAAATACAGCTGTTGCTACTGGCCCGCGGACGTCAGCACCCTGGGTGAGGCCGAGGAGGCCGCACTGCAACTCACGGTCGAGCGAGCGGGTATTCAGGACGGCATGAAGGTGTTGGACCTCGGCTGTGGTTGGGGTTCGTTGTCGCTTTGGGTTGCCGAGCATTTCCCCAACGCATCTGTGACATCGGTCTCCAACTCGCGGTCGCAGCAAGAGTTCATCATGGCGACCGCAGCGCAACGGAATATCGAAAACATCAACGTCATCGTTTGCGACATGAACGACTTCGAGGCCAACGACACGTTTGATCGTATCGTCTCTGTGGAGATGTTCGAACATATGCGCAACTACGAGGAGCTCTACCGTCGTGTCAGCTCATGGCTGAAGCTGGACGGTCGCTTCTTTATGCACATCTTCTGTCATCGCTCCACGCCCTATGAGTACATCGATAAGGGGCCCAGCGACTGGATGAGCAGGCACTTCTTTTCCGGCGGCATCATGCCAAGCGCCGATCTTCCGCTGTTGTTTCAAAAAGACCTGAAGCTGGAAAAGCGCTGGGCCTGGAACGGCAATCACTATGCGAAGACATGCCGGGCCTGGCTGAACCGTATGGACAGTCGGCGCAGTGCGGTGATGCCAATACTGGCAGAAACCTACGGTAAAGATGACGCCGGTCGCTGGTGGATGCGCTGGCGCATGTTCTTCATGGCTTGCGAAGAGCTATTTCGCTACAACGAGGGGCAGGAGTGGTTCGTGAGCCACTATCTGTTTACGAAGGACGGTGAATAAAATGCCCGCACTCATAAATTTTGCAGCTTTTCAGATCGGCTGGTTTTCGTCGGTAATCGGCGCAGCCAAGCAGATGCCCTGGCTCGGTCCGATTGCGTTGCTGGTCGTACTTGCGATTCATTTGCGCCAGGCGCGCCGTCCCGAGGCCGAGTTGACGCTGATTGTCGCGTGCGGCCTGGTCGGCATGTTTTTCGACAGCATCCTGGTCGCTTTCAACTGGGTGAGCTATCCATCCGGCCAGTTCAGTGAGTTCCTGGCACCGTACTGGATCGTCACCATGTGGATGTTGTTCGGCACAACGCTGAACCTGTCAATGGGCTGGCTCAAGGGGCGCCCATTGTTGGCTGCGTTCTTTGGCGCCATTGGCGGTCCGGCATCGTACATTGCCGGCCAGAAGCTGGGTGGAATTGTGTTCGTTGATTACTACGCGGCGCTTATCGCGTTGGCCATTGGCTGGGCTGTATTTATGCCGCTGCTGCTTATCGTCGCTGAACGCTACAACGGCATGTCAGCAGAGCAGCATGCGCAGGAGACGACAGAATGAATATCTCCCTGACTGGTGCAGTCCTGCCAACTCAGATCATCGGTAAGCGGCGTTGATTCAAGCCAAAGCCTGTTTCATCTCCGTGGCAGCAGCGCTGCTGCTGGCTGTGCCGGCGCTCACGAGTGCAACTAACCCGGGTCAAAGCTGGAACTTTTCGGTCTTGCTGGACGGCGACAGGATTGGTTATCACCGTTTTGAGCTAACAGACGAAGGTGATGAGCGACGCATCAAGAGCGAAGCAAAGTTTGACGTGCGTGTCCTCTTCATCAATGCATTTCGCTACCGCCATAGCACGACCGAGATATGGTCGGACGGCTGTTTGCGGGAGATCAACGCGCGTACGCAGGCGAATGGCAAGAAGCTGGCGGTACGTGGCGCGACGGTAGAGGACAGGCTGATTGTCGAGTCTGGCGAAGTGAGGGCGGAATTCGACAACTGCGTAATGACGTTCGCCTACTGGGACCCTGAGTTTTTACAGCAGCCAAGACTGCTCAATTCGCAGTCCGGAGAGTACCTTGACATCGAAGTGCAAGAACTCGGCAGTGAGCCTATTGAAGTCCGCGGCGAGCAAGTAGATGCGGCGGTGTACAAGGTGACCGCAGAGAAACTCGAGTTAAAGCTCTGGTATTCCCTGCAAGACGAGTGGCTTGCACTCGAGTCCGTGGCCAAAGGCGGCCGCATCCTTCGCTATGAGCTGACCTGATATGAATAACTTCACGAGACCTGTTTTTGTACTACTGATGACCCTTACTTTGGGCGCCTGCGCGGCGCGTGGACCCGAGATGGAAACTGTTGACTACGTAGATATTGAACGATTTATGGGCGATTGGTACGTCATCGCAAATATCCCGACCTTTCTGGAAAAGGAAGCCTATAACGCTGTCGAAACGTACGCATTGAATGACGACGGATCGATCGCAACGACCTTCACCTTTCGTAAGGGTGGCTTCGATGGTGAAGAGAAAGAGTTCAACCCGAAGGGCTTTATCTCGGACACCAGCACGAACGCTACCTGGGGAATGCGATTCGTCTGGCCGATCAAGGCAGACTATCGAATTATCTATGTCGATGACGATTACTCGAAGACCGTAATTGCAAGGCAGAAGCGGGATTTCATCTGGATCATGGCGCGCAGCCCGCAGATTCCGGACGCGGAATACCAGGAGTTGGTCGAGCTTGCGGAATCGGTAGGCTACGACGTCAGCAAGATCCAGCGTGTGCCGCAGCAGTGGTAGGTCAAAACAAGCTGATTCAGGGAAGAGTTCCGTGCGCATTGCAGTAGTCGGGACGGGAATTGCCGGAAACGTTGCAGCCTACAAGCTGCGTGATCGTTTCGACGTGACCGTATTCGAGGCGGAAAACTATATTGGCGGTCATACGAACACGGTTGACGTTCAGGAGGGCGACCGTACGCTTGCGATCGACACCGGCTTTATCGTATTCAACGATAGAACCTATCCAAACTTTATCAGGCTTCTGGACGAGATTGGCCAGCCGTCGCAGCCGAGCGAAATGTCATTTAGTGTTCACTCTGCGAAAGATCAGCTTGAATACAATGGCTCATCACTGAATGGTCTGTTCGCACAGCGTCGCAACCTGTTGCGGCCATCATTCCACGCGATGGTGCGGGATATATTGCGCTTCAATCGTGAGGCGTTGCTCGACATCAGCAGTAGCTCGGCGGAGTGGTCGCTCGCGGATTATCTTCAGGAAAAAAACTACGGTACCGATTTTACGAATCACTACCTGGTGCCGATGGCTGCTGCGATCTGGTCGGCCGAGCCGCTTTCCGTTCTGGATATGCCAGCCGAATTTCTTGTGCGCTTTTTTAAGAACCATGGCCTGCTGCAGCTCGAGGATCGACCGCAGTGGCGTGTAATTCAGGGTGGCTCTCGCGAGTACGTACGCCGCCTTGGTGCATGGCCATCGCGATGCGATACGTCTGAGTACGCCGGTTCAGAGTGTTCGACGTTTTCCGAATCGCGTTGAAATTTCGACAGCGGACGGCGGGACGGAAGCGTTCGATCATGTCTTCATGGCCTGTCACAGCGATCAGGCGCTCAAACTGCTTGCGGATCCGAACAGTGTTGAGCGCAGCGTCCTCGGTGCTATTCGCTACCAGGATAACGAGGCTGTCCTGCACACGGACAAGTCGGTGTTGCCCCGCCGCAAAAGGGCGTGGGCGGCCTGGAATTACTTCGTTCCGGAGGACCGCCGCAGTCACGTCGCCGTGTCCTATAACATGAACACACTACAACGATTAGATTCGAAGCTGACCTACGTTGTTACTTTGAATGACGACTCACGAATTGACTCGGACAAGATTATTCGGCGCGTTCAATATCAACATCCCATGTACACGCGCGAGACCGTTGCTGCCCAGGCCCGTCAGGCCGATGTCAACGCCGAACGTACCTTTTTCTGCGGTGCATATTGGAGTAACGGCTTCCACGAAGACGGTGTTGTCAGCGCGCTGAACGCCGTTGACCATTTTGAGGAGAGGCTCAAGTATGGAGAGCTGCATCTACGAAGGGCAGGTTAGACACACGCGCTCAACACCGGTTCTGCATCGCTTTAGCTATCGAGTGTTTATGATGTACCTCGATCTCGATGAGCTTCCCGAGCTGTTCGAGAGTCGCTGGTTATGGTCATCCAGGCGCGCCGCGATAGCGCGCTTTCGGCGTTCTGATCATCTGGGTCCTGCTTCACAGCCGCTGTCCGACTCAGTGCGTGATCTCGTGCAACGAGAGACAGGCAGAAGGCCGACGGGCCGCATCCGTTTGCTGACCAATATGCGCTACTTTGGCCACGGCTTTAATCCGGTCAGTTTCTACTACTGTTTCTCCGATGATGGCGAAACGCTCGAGACGATCGTGGCAGAAGTCAACAATACACCCTGGGGTGAGCAGGACACCTACGTCCTTCCGGCCAGCGAGAATATTGGCAATGGCTCCGTCTGGCGCTTTCAGCCCGCCAAGAAGATGCATGTTTCACCGTTCATGCCGATGGATATTCACTACGACTGGTGCTTCAACACGCCGGCGAAACGGATGAATGTTTACATGGCGAACTCGAAAGGCGGTAAGCGTTTTTTCAATGCGGCGATCAAGATGCAGCGCACAGAAATCAGTGGTGCCGCATTGGCGCGCGTCCTTGTTACTTTTCCGCTGATGACAGTGAAGGTCGTCGTGGCAATTTACTGGCAGGCGCTGCGCCTATGGCTGAAACGCTGTCCGCTCTATGTACATCCTGATAAGAAAAAAACCATGGTGGTGCAAAAGACATGAAGACTGTTTCTGTAGATTCCGCAGCGTTTCTTGCAAAGCGCCAGGCGCCTGGCTGGCTGGACCGACTGGCACGTCGTCTTGTCCGTCGTCGGCTCGCGCTAATCGAGAAGGGCGAAATCACGATTATCGAAAATGGACACCAAGAGACCTTTGGAAAGCAGGTCGAGGAGTTTCCGGTATCTGTGGTTATTAGAGTCAATTCACCTGCGTTTTACAGCGATATCGCGTTTGGCGGCTCGGTTGGGTCAGGAGAGGCCTATATCCAGGGTTATTGGGAATGTTCAGAGTTACAAGGTCTGGTGCAAATCCTGCTAAGAAATCGCGGGGTACTGGATGAGCTGGACTCCGGCGCCGCGCTCGTGAAACGACCTCTGCGAAAGCTGTTTCACTGGGTGAACAGAAACACACGACGCGGCAGCCAACGCAATATTGCCGCGCATTACGATCTTGGCAATGATTTCTACAAGCTTTGGCTCGATACGCAGATGATGTATTCGAGTGCGTATTTCCCCAGTGCAACGGCGTCACTCGAAGAGGCAGCTGTCGCCAAGCTGGAGCGTATTTGTGAGAAGCTTGATCTGAAAGAAACCGACAATGTCATCGAGATTGGAACAGGCTGGGGCGGCTTCGCCATACACGCGGCCAGTCATTACGGCTGCCACGTTACGACGACGACAATTTCCGAGCAGCAGTATGATTACGCAAAGGCGAGGGTTCACGCGATGGGCCTCGCGGACAAGGTAACTCTTCTTGAAGAACGACTATCGGGATTTGCAGGGCCAGTATGACAAGCTGGTATCAATAGAGATGATAGAGGCTGTCGGGCACGAGTATCTCGACACGTTCTTTGAGAAGTGCGCGTCGTTGCTGAAACCTGAGGGAGAAATGCTGTTACAGGCAATCACGATTGAGGATCAGCGCTACGAGAAGGCGAAGAATACCGTCGACTTCATCAAGCGATACGTGTTTCCGGGCGGCTTCCTGCCATCCCTCACGGCGATGACTAGCTCGATGACCCGCGTGACGCACTTACGAGCAATTGCGGTCGAGGACATTGGGCCTCATTACGCCATGACACTGCGGCACTGGCGCGAGCGTTTTTTCGACAAACTTGGCGAAGTGCGTAAGCAGGGCTTCTCTGACGAATTTATTCGTATGTGGGAGTTCTATCTTTGCTACTGCGAGGGCGCTTTCGTTGAGCGAGCGATCGGCACGGTGCAGCTGCACGCGATTGGTTCCGAAGCCCGGCCGGTGGCGATCTCGGCCGCCTAGCGCTTTCTTAAGCAGCCCCAAGGTCGCATAATGCCGCAATGGAAGGGATTTTCTTACGAACCGTTATTGTGATGCTGGGGCTTTTCCTCGCTTCGCAGATTCTCCCTGGCGTCACAATTGTGGGCACCGGTAGCTTTATTCTGGCTGCTGTGTTGTTGGGACTCGTCAATGCTATCGTGCGCCCGATCGCCATTGCGTTGACACTGCCATTCACCATCGTCACATTCGGCCTGTTTCTCTTTGTGGTGAATGCCGGCATGTTTGGACTCGTCGCGGCGTTGCTCGAGAATTTTTCGGTCAGCGGTTTCTGGTCGGCTATCTTCGGTTCGATAATCGTAAGTATTACCAGCACCATTGCTTCCTGGTACATCGGCCCCGATGGCAAGTTCGAAGTTTTTGTTATTCGCCGCCGCTGATTACGCGCGCTCGGCGGGGAAAATCTCTTGAGCATACAGACTCGATTGGTCGACTATGACGACGGCCAGATTCGCTACGAAGGCAAGTTGGCCTGGGACGATACTCGTTCCGGCGAGCGGCCCGGCGTGTTGGTCGCACACACGATACGCGGCCGCACTGCGTTCGAAGAAGGCAAGGCCGAAGAACTTGCGAAGCTCGGCTATGCGGCTCTGGCCCTTGACGTCTACGGTAAGTCCGAGTTGCGGACGGACGACGACAATATGCGCAGGCACATGATGGCGCTAAAAGCGGATCGTGAAGAACTGCAGCGGCGGCTGTCACTGTCCTTGCAGACTTTGAAACAGCAGCCCGAGGTCGACGCATCGCGCACTGCAGCGATCGGCTTTTGTTTTGGCGGCCTGTGCGCGCTGGATCTTGCGCGCGGTGGAGAAGCATTGCAGGGTGCTGTCAGCTTTCATGGGTTGCTTGACGCGCCAGGCGGTGCGGTGGCGACGTCAATAGATACCAGGATACTTGTCCTGCACGGCTGGGATGATCCGCTGGCAACGCCGGATCTCGTCCTGGCATGGGCAGACGAAATGACGAAGGCAGGGGCAGACTGGCAGCTACACGCTTATGGCGCTACCGTGCACGCCTTTACGAACCCAGCTGCAAATGACAAGACACGAGGCACTGTTTATGATGCCTCAGCCGATCGGCGATCATGGCTTGCCATGACGAATTTTCTAGATGAACTGTTCAGCGGGTAGTCCGCCCGGGAGAAGATAAAAACGTGAAGTACCTTCAACTATTGACCGTCGTCGTCATGGCGACGGCTTTGAGTGCCTGCGGGAAGCAGGAATCCAGCCAGGCGCAAAGCGCAACTGAGTCGCTGTCTGCAACCGAGGAATCGGGCGCGGGCAATGCAGCGGCCGAGCAGGCGGCGCTGCAAATCCAGGACGACTATATGCGTGGCATCGTTGTCGAAATTTCCGACGACAAATACGAAGGTCGTGGACCGGGTACGCGCGGCGACGCTGCGGCTCGTGAATACCTTGCCGGACAAATGCAAGCGCTTGGACTCTTGCCGGGAGCCGCGGACGGCAGCTGGCAGCAGACCTTCGATCTCGTTGGTATAACCGCATCGCAGCCCGAATCCTGGACGTTTGGCGGTCATGGCAAGACGTTAACGCTTGAGCAATGGGACGAGTTTATCGTCGGCAGCGGTGTACAGGAGGAGCAAGCCAACGTTGAAGAAGCCGAAGTTGTTTTTGTTGGCTATGGTATTCAGGCACCGGAGTACGACTGGGATGACTACAAGGGCGTGGACCTGAAGGGCAAAGTCCTGCTAATGATGAATAACGACCCCGACTGGGATGCCGAGCTTTTTGCTGGTGAGACGCGACTCTGGTACGGACGCTGGGACTACAAGTACCTGAGTGCCGCTCGCCAGGGCGCCGCAGGGGCCATAATCATTCACACCTCGCCGTCGGCCGGGTATCCCTTCCAGGTCGTACAGACCTCCTGGACCGGTGTGCAGTTTGAGCTTCCGGCAGGCGACGAGCCACGCAGTCAGATCAATGCGTGGGTCACGGAGGATTCGGCGCGCGAACTGGTCGCGATGGCGGGTCTCGATCTCGATGAGCTACGCGAGGCGGCCTATAACCGTGACTTTAAACCCGTGTCCCTCGGCATCACGACATCGATTGACATGGACGTGGATTTACAGCGCGTTCAGTCAGCCAATGTTCTTGGACTGATTGAGGGCAGCGACACGGAGCTGCGCGACGAAGTAGTTATTTACACCGCACATCACGATCACCTCGGTATCGGGACGCCCAATGAGGGTGGTGACGCGATCTACAACGGTGCCATGGATAATGCTACCGGCGTGGCACAAGTCATGGCGATCGCCAAGGCGATTAAGGCATTACCGGAGGCGCCACGTCGCTCTGTGCTTGTTGCGCTCGTTGGTGCGGAAGAGCAGGGCCTGCTTGGCTCGGAGTACTACGCGGCCAATCCGACTTTTGCAGCAGGCAAGATAGCGGCCAACCTGAATTACGACGGCGGCAATATCTGGGGCGATACACACGATGTCACGTTCATCGGACTCGGAAAGTCCTCGATCGATCAAATCATGAAGCTCATCGCCGATGAGCAGGGGCGCGTCGTCAAGCCCGACCAGTTTGCTGACAAGGGGTATTTCTACCGCTCGGATCAATTCAGTTTTGCGAAGATCGGTGTTCCGGCCATGTATCTGGATACCGGTACGGACTTCGTAGATCGGCCGCCGGAATGGGGCAAACAGCAGCTGGATCACTATACCGAGGTCAATTACCACCAGCCCTCGGACGAGTACGATCCGAGCTGGAGTTTCGATGGCATGATCGACGATGCGCTGCTGGGCTTCTGGACAGGTCTGGCGATCGCAAACGCTGACGAAATCCCGAGCTGGAATCCGGGCGATGAATTTGAGGCGGCGCGGCTCGAAGCGCTCAGGGCGCTCGAGCAATAAGGCGCTGAATCAGGAGCGGCGGAAGCGGCCGAAGAAGCCCTTTTTGGTCTCCTCCTCCGGTTCATCTTCCAGCGCCTTGGGCGGCACTTTGAGGGCCTTCAGCGTCTGTGTTATCGACGTGTTGATCTGATCTTCGATCGGCTGCGGCGCACCGTTGTTCTTCGAGGCTGCGGAGATACCAGCGCCCGGCTTTTCATCGGGGTCACGCAGAGACGGGTGCAGGTCCGAGTTAAGGGCTCGCACCGTCTTCAGTCGTTGTGACGCTGACAGGTCCAGACCGGTATTTGTTGACCGGCGGCCGCGTTTCTATGGAAATTTCTTCCGATATTTCGCTGTAATTCGGCGCCGCTTTCTTCGCTGCGACGGGGGCAGGCTTTTCTTCGACGACCGCTGCCGATGCGGCCGTCGGATCCTGCACAAGCTCTAACTCGTCATTGGCGGAGTCGTCTTGCGGCGGATTGGCTGTTATCTGCGCGGCAATCATGCTGATACCGGTGCCGAACAGAGTTTCTGCCATGATGTCATCGATATCTTCCAATGACTTCGCGTTGGCGATGTCGGCGGCTATTCGATCGAGTTCGGGGTCCGATTTTGTGGCCGGGGTTGGTGGGAGTATGTCAGAGGGCACCTCGAGGTCGAGATTTTCGATGCCGGTCTCGATCGACTTGTCCAGAATGATCTCCGGCAGTTCTTCCGCGTCGCCGACTTTGTCTGCCAGGTCCTGGCTTTCTACGGGGGGCTCTTCACCCTTAACTACTGGTTCCCCGTGCGTGAATGCCATCGCCTGCTCGAGTGCGTCCAGGTCCGGTTTGAGTTGGGCGAGTGTCGGGTCGCGCTCCCACTCCGGTACCTCTTCGACGACGGCTTCCGGCTGTGAGTCAACGATCGCTTCAGGCGCTGCTGGTTGCTCGGGCACCGCCACAGCGTCTGGCTCAGGCGCATTCTCCGCCACCGGCGCCGCTTCAGGTTCAAGTTCGGGAATCGCATCGAGGGTCAGCTCCGGAGCGGCCTCAACCTGAAGTTCAGGTATGTCAGCAACCGGGGCCGTGCCGGCAGGTTCCGTTGTACCTTCGGCTTCCAGCGCAGGTACGACTCCGGTAATGAGTTCAAATTCAGGTTCGGACGACACCTCCCAATTGGGCTCGTTAACAGGTGTTGGTTCCGCAGGGAGTTCGGGGATGTCGTCGGCCTGTGCTGCTGGCTCAGGCTCCAGTACTGATTCCGGCTGCAGCTCTGGAATATCGTCTATCGCGGCTTGCGCCATCGATTCGGCGGCCCCGGCTTCGGGCTCTTTGGTGTCTTCGTCCAGGTCCAGCGTAGCGTAACGTGCCGACAGTATGGCCAGGTCCGGCAACGTGTCCTGAATCAAATGCGGTATATCGAGCGAGTCCTCTGGAGACTTTCCGTCATCGTCTGCGAAAACGATCACCGGTTCGGGTAGCTGGTCTGATGGATCGTCCGCCGCGACGGGCTCCGGCTCAACCTCGGGAGGTAGCTCGGCAACAGGCTCGGGCTCTGGCTCAATCTCGGCAGGCAGCTCGGCAACAGGCTCGGGCTCTGGCTCAATCTTGGCAGGCAGCTCGGCAACAGGCTCGGGCTCTGGCTCAATCTCGGCAGGCAGCTCGGCAACAGGCTCAGGCTCTGGCTCTGGCTCAGAAAAGTCGAAGTTCTCGACACTCAGTCCAAATTCGTCGGCGGTGACGTTAGCAACCATCGTTGCTGATATCTGGTCGATACCCTGTGAGGCGGCGGCAACGAGGACCGCGTCGACGATATTGTTCGCAACGCGCGGTATGCCTTCGCTGAGTTCGTGAAATAAGTCTGCCGAGCGGCTATCAAATATCTTGTCGAAATCGCCGCCGGCCAGACGCAGGCTGTGCTTCATATAGCCACGCAGCTCGGCTGCACATAGTGGTTTAATGCGGTGTCGCTGTCGGACTCTCTGCTGAAGTTGTGCGAGCTGCGGGTCTTTCATGAAATCAAAGAGTCGCTCGTCCCCCATCAGGACGATGCTCGCGCCGTCAGAGTCCCCGGCGTCCGCTGCGGTCAGCGCTTCAAGTTCGGCCAGCGTCTCCGCGCCGGCGCGAAGCGCATCTTCAACCAGGACAAACACGCGTGTCTCTGCATCCTGCAGTGACTTGAGTTTCTTCCGAAGTGCCGTGAATCGCTGAATCGTGCCGCTTGGACGATCTGTAACGCCAAGCACGATCAGCAACGACTCCAGCACATCGCTCGGGTTCATCTGCATGCGCCCGACGCGAATAGTCTTGTACTTGCTGCCGATGGCGTCCAGTGCCCGCTCTACCAGGGTCGTCTTGCCGGTGCCCGCGGAGCCGGAAACGGTGACCACAGCATCCTGAACCGCCAGAGCTTTTCGGAACCCCGCCATGGTTTTCGCGGTCTGAGGTCCCACAAAGACCTCGGCGCCGTCGCTTTTGCACCAAAGGGGCGTTTAGTCAGCCCGAAATGTTGTTCGTACATGGCGGTTCCATCACCTTTTCGTCGGCCTGAACGGGTATCTGGCCTTGTCAGACAAGCAGTTTCGTTTGAAATAGGACTAAATTCATCGAGTTATGTCACAAAAATGCACGTTCAGGTGAAATCCACAACGATCGTCTGCACTCCACCAGAAGGCGATAAACCCCTGATTTCGGGATCAAAAACGGTCAGAATACGTTGCTCGTCACGATCCGCTCTCTCAAATAGTTACAGGAAGCTCCAAGAATGCGCATTCTCCTGATTTTCGGTATCCCGGTTCTGGCTATAGTCGCCGCCATGGGGATGATGAGTTTGCGAGAGAAACCGCCCGAAAAGGAGCGCCTTGAACTTGATCCTCTGGTCGAAGTAATGGCACTGGAGGCAATGACCACCAATTTCGAGGTTCGTACACAAGGTACGGTGCGGCCGCGTACGGAGACGATTCTAAGCGCCGAAGTGTCCGGCACGATTTCCAGCATCTCTCCGAAGTTCATTGCGGGTGGCGTTTTTCAGGCAAATGAAGTCCTGATGCGTATCGAGCCTACAAATTACCGGGTGTCTCTGGATCAGGCAGAAGCGCTCGTCACACAGCGGCAGATTGAATACGACGGCGCAAAAAAACTGAAAAGCCAGGGCTATCGTGCTGAGTCCGAGTATGCGTCCGCGGTCGCCGCGCTGGCCAGCGCCAAGGCCGAGCAGGTCCGTGCGCGACGCAATCTGGAAAGAACGTACATTCGGCTTCCCTATGAAGGCGTCGTTCGTGCCAAGGAATCGGATCTGGGTCAGTTTGTGAATCCGGGGACCCGGCTTGGCGTCACCTTTGCGACGGATTTTGCCGAGGTGCGCTTACCGCTCACCGACCTTGACCTGGCGTTCGTCGAATTGCCTGATGCTGCGGATATTGCGGCGTCTGGCAGCGCATCGGGACCACAGGTTGTCATGTCGGCTGTCCGCAAGGGAAAGCTAACCGAGTGGCTGGCACGTATTGTCCGGACTGAAGGCGTCGTTGATGAAAAGAGTCGAGTGACCTATGCGGTGGCTCGTATCGATGATCCCTATCGATTGCACTCAGAGGGGGAGCCTTTGCCGATGGGCACCTTTGTATCGGCCACTATCGATGGCACCTCCGTTTCAGGCATTTATCGTGCGCCAAATTCGGCAGTGCGTGGCAGCAATCAGGTTTTAGTTATCGACAGCGACAATACGCTCCACATTCGAAACGTGGAAGCGGTGCGTGCCGACGCAGAATTTACCTATTTTCGTGGCGCGGTCGACGGCGAAAGGATCGTTATCTCGGCTCTTGAAGCACCGATAGATGGCATGCGAGTTCGCACCACGGCAGATGAGGCGGCCGAAGCTGCCTCGACAGTGGCAACAGCCGATGGCGAGGAGGGGGAGTGAATAGGACACCGCCAGAGAGCCAAAAAGGCCTCATAGCTTGGTTCGCGGCGAACCATGTCGCGGCGAATTTGCTGATGCTGTTCATCATCGTGGCCGGAATTATTTCGCTATTCACGATACGCAAGCAGACGACACCAGACTTTGAGCTGAACACAGTTCAGGTCCGCGTTGCCTACCTGGGTGCGGCGCCGCAGGAAGTTGAAGAGGGCGTCGTCATCAAGATCGAGGAGGCGATTCAGGACGTCAAGGGAATCGTCAAGATGAATGGTCGTGCCAGCGAAGGCATGGGCACGGTAACGGTTGAGGTTTCGTCGAGTGCCGATATGAACGAGGTGCTAAGCGAGATCAAGACCCGAGTCGATGCTATCTCGACATTTCCGGGTTTGACGGAGAAGCCTGTCATTTACAAACAGGAAGTGCCGATTCACGTGGTTTTTGTTGCTATCCACGGAGCGCTGGACGAGTTTTCTCGAAAAGACATGGCGCAGGATGTTCGGGAAGAGCTCATGCGTTTGCCGGCGGTGACCAACGTACAGTTTCTCGGCGACCGGCCTTATGAGATCAGCATCGAAGTTTCAGAGAACGTGCTTCGCCAGTACGGCATGACGATGAGCGAGGTTTCGCAGGCAGTTCGGAATTCGTCGGTGGACCTGCCAGGCGGAACAATCAAATCCGACAGCGGCGATATCATTCTGCGAACCGAGGGCCAGGTCTACACCGGACGTGAATTCGGCTCGCTCGTGCTTCGTACTTTCACCGACGGTACGCGGCTGACACTCGGTGACATTGCGAACATCAAGGATGGCTTCGTTGAAGAGGATGGCTACGGCCGATTTGATGGCGACCGTACTGCGACCTTACGCGTCCTCGCGAGTGGCGAGCAAAATGAACTTACAACCGCAGACGCCGTAAAGAAATACGTGGAGGAGAAAAGGGCCACCCTGCCAGCTGGCGTCAAAATGGATATCTGGATTGACCGCTCTCATTACCTGAAGGGCCGGCTGCAAATGATGAGCAGTAACATGTGGCAAGGCGCTCTTCTCGTTTTCATTTTGCTGTCGCTATTTCTGCGCATCAAGGTCGCCGCCTGGGTCGTGCTGGGTATTCCGATTACGTTTCTCGGTGCAATGTGGCTAATGCCATTCGGGCCATGGCCAGTAACAATCAATATGATGAGCCTGTTCGGTTTTATCATCGTGCTCGGCATCGTGGTCGACGATGCGATTATTATCGGCGAGAGTATCTACACCAAGGTGCGCGCCGATGGTCATTCGCTTGAAAATGTCGTCACAGGCGCGAAGCGCGTCGCGACACCGGCGACATTTGGTGTCTTAACGACCATCGCCGCGTTCGCACCCCTGTTATTTGTAGGGGGTATAGCTGGCCCGTTCTTTGAGGCTATTTCGGTCGTCGTTGTGCTGTGTTTGATGTTTTCTCTGGTCGAATCGAAGCTGATTTTGCCGGCTCACCTGGTACATACGCGAATCGATCCGGTCGACGAAGATGATTTGTTCAATCCTCAACGGCACATTCGCCTGCGAGAGCGCATCCCGCGATTTTTCCTCAAGATACAGCGTTATGTGCAACATGGGCTGCATCGGGTAACGAATGACTGGTATCGGCCCATGGTCGAGAGAGCGGTCGAGAATCGCGGTGTTACGACCTCTGCTTTTGTCGGCATGCTGATACTGACGATTGGGGTCATGGCCAGCGGCATCGTCAAGTTCGAGATGTTTCCGGATCAGGCAAGCGATTTTATCCGCGCACAGCTTGAGATGCAGACAGGATCGCCGCCCGAAGAGCGCGATCGAGTCCTGTCGACACTTGAAAATACCGTTCTCGAGATGAACGCTGAGCACGTTGCGGCAAATCCCGACGCGTTGCCGATGATCCAACATGTCGGTGCCTTCACGCAGGGTGGTACAGGAGGCGTCATCTTCGTTGAAATGCCACTGTCAGAAGACCGGCCTTTCAACGGTGATGAGATTAGCGAACGCTGGCGCGAAAACGCGGGTGAGTTCGTCGGCGTCAAAGAGCTGACATTTCTGGATGCTGATCACCTTGGTGGCGGGCCACCTTTGAGTTTTCGCTTGAGTGGTGGCAACTACACAGCACTGGAGAACGCGTCGGCTGAGCTTGAGTCGCGACTCGCAGAGTTTGAAGGCGTTTTCGACATTACGAACACGGTCAACAGCGGCGGTGAAGAAATTCGCCTCAAGATAAAGCCTGAGGCCGAAGCACTGGGGCTGACGATGTCATCTCTTGGTCGACAGGTCAGGCAGGCGTTCTACGGTGAAGAAGCGCAACGCATTCAGCGTGGCAAAGATGAAGTGAAAGTGATGGTGCGCTATCCGGTTGAAGAGCGGCGCTCAATCTCAGATTTGAAAAACATGCGCATACGAACGCCGGATGGCGACGAAGTTCCTTTTTCGTCCGTGGCCGATATGTCGTATGGCAAGGGCTACTCGAGTATTTCCCGACTTGATCGTCAGCGCACCGTTACTGTTTCCGCGGATATCGATCCGGACGTGGTTGAATCTCAGGAAATCGTCAAGACCATTACCGACGACTACATTCCGAGGCTACTGGCGCGTCATCCGGGCGTGAACTACGGTCTCGAGGGCGCCAGCCAGGAACTCGTTAACCTGCAACGTAACCTCTCCGTCGCCTCGATCGCTGCTTTGTTCCTGATCTATGCGTTGATCGCCATACCGCTGCATTCGTACAGCCAGCCTTTGCTGATCATGTCGGTGATACCTTTCGGCATAATCGGTGCGGTCATCGGTCATATTGTGATGGGACGATCCCTGAGTATGTTCTCCCTGTTCGGACTGGTCGCATTGGCCGGCGTTGTGGTTAATGACAGCCTGATCATGGTCGATTTCATTAACAAAGCGCGTGCTAAGGGCATCGCTGTCAAGCAGGCAGTTATCGAGTCGGGCACGCAGCGGTTTCGCGCCATAATACTCACGTCTTTTACAACGGCAGCGGGTCTTATTCCGATCATGACTGAAGGCAGCGTGCAGGCGCAGTCCGTGATACCGATGGCGATCTCGCTGAGTTTTGGCATTATGTTTGCGACCGTCATTACGCTGTTTCTTATCCCGTGCCTGTACATGTTGCGAGAAGATGGCTTGGGGCGGATGCGACAGTTCAGAAACTGGCTGCTCTATCGGCCGAATCCCGATACCGCTTCTGACGTGCAGTCAGCCAATTTCGATCGGTCGTAATCGGCTTGCAGGATAAGCAGTCTGATTTGCGCGACGGCGTCATCGCCGGCCTGGTCGCGTACCTGATCTGGGGCGTCTTGCCGGTCTACTTCAAGACCGTCGCGGCTGTGGGTCCGCTCGAAGTTCTGTCGCACCGCATTATCTGGGCGATCCCGTTTGGCGCCGCCATCCTGTTTGCGAGACGCCAGTGGCCGGAAGTCTGGCGCGCGCTCACGCACCGCACAATGCGTGCCTGGTTAACGCTTTCGGCTGTGTTTATCGCTGCCAACTGGCTCATCTATATCTGGGCTATCCAGGATGAGCGCATCTTCGAAACCAGCCTCGGCTACTACATCAATCCACTGTTCTACATGTTGGTGGGCGTTGTTTTCCTGGGCGAGAAACTGCGTCGCCTGCAAGTTGCGGCGGTTGTGCTGGCGACAATCGGCGTTATGGTCCTCACGATCAGCGGCGGCAAGCTGCCGCTGGTAGCCCTTTCTCTTGCTGCAACGTTTACGATCTATGGCGTGATTCGCAAACGGGTCGTCATTGGCGGCATGCCGGGTCTGTTTGTCGAAACGCTGCTGCTGTCACCCTTTGCCCTAGGCTGGTTTATCTGGATACAGCTACACGGTGAGGCCATGTTTGCGAGCGGCGATGCTTCGCTGACGTTCTGGCTGGTGATGGCCGGTCCGATCACCGCGCTGCCGTTGTTGTGCTTTGCGCTCGCGGCACGGCGACTGCCATTGACGACGATCGGCTTCATGCAATTTCTCGCGCCCACGCTGCAATTTTTTGCTGGCATCTATTACGGCGAACAGCTCACGACAGCACACCTGATCTGTTTTTCCTGCATCTGGGCGGCGGTGGCGTTCTTTAGCTTCGACGCCATTTCAGCAGGCAAGAAAAAGCCCCCGCAGGTGAAACCTGCGAGGGCCTGATTTGTACTGCAAGCTCTTACCGTCTTACTTGTTCTCTTTACGCTCGCGCGCTTCCCTGATGACATCGTCCGCAACGTTCTGTGGGCAAGGTGCATAGTGTGAGAACTCCATCGAGAACTGGCCGCGACCTGAGGTCAGCGTCCGCAGATGACCGATGTAGCCAAACATGTCGGCTAGCGGCGCGTTCGCTTTGACGCGAACACCGGTCGCGCCGGCATCCTGTGATTTGATCATGCCACGACGGCGATTGAGGTCGCCGATAACGTCGCCGACATTATCGTCCGGCGTAAAGACGTCCACCTTCATGATCGGCTCCAGTATTTGCGGCGCAGCTTTGGGGACAGACTGGCGATAAGCGGCTTTGGTCGCGATCTCGAACGCGAGCGCCGAGGAGTCGACGGCGTGGAATGCACCATCAAGCAGCGTGAATTTCACATCCAGCAGCGGGTAGCCTGCCAGCGTGCCTTCAACCATGCAGCTTGCAAACGCTTTCCCGATTGCGCCCCAGTATTCCCGAGGTACGTTGCCGCCGGTAACCTTCGACTCGAATTCGTAGCCAGCGTTCTTTTCGGCCGGTTCGATCTGGTAGTCGATTCGACCGTACTGACCGGAGCCACCCGACTGCTTCTTGTGCGTGTAGCTGTCTTCGATCAGCTGCGTAATGGTTTCGCGGTAGGCAACCTGTGGCTTACCCATTTCGACGTCGACGTTGTGCGTGCGGCGCAGGATGTCGACCTTGATGTCGAGGTGTAGCTCACCCATACCCTTGATAAGCGTCTCGCCGGAGTCCTCGTCAGTCGCAACCTGGAACGACGGGTCTTCCTGAACCATCTTGTTCAGCGCGACGCCCATCTTTTCGGTACCCGCTTTGTCTTTCGGCGAAATCGCGATTGAGATCACAGGATCCGGGAACACCATCGGCTCCAGCGTCGCCGGGTTGTCGGCATCCGCCAACGTATGTCCGGTGCGCGTGTTCTTCATGCCGAGCAGGGCAACGATATCGCCAGCCTGGGCTGAATCCAGTTCCTGCCGTGAATCGGCATGCATTTCGACGATGCGACCGATACGCTCGTTCTTTCCGGTGAACGTGTTGATGACACTATCGCCTTTCTTGATCGTGCCCGAATAGATACGCGTAAAGGTTAACGCGCCGTAGCGGTCATCCATGATCTTGAACGCAAGTGCGCGCAGTGGCTTGGCCGGGTCGACTTCGGCGAAGCCGCCGGTCGGATTGCCTTCCAGATCAATTTCTGGCTGTGGCTTGACCTCCGTCGGGTTCGGCAGATAGTCAACAACGGCATTAAGTATGTTCTGCACACCTTTGTTTTTAAAGGCAGAACCACAGTAGGTCGGGAAGAACTCGAGCGCGATGGTGCCTTTGCGAATGCAACGCTTCAGATCCTCGATCGACGGCATTTCGCCTTCGAGATAGGCCTCGAGCAGATCGTCATCCTGTTCAACAGCGGTCTCGATGAGCTGCTCTCGCCATTTGGCAACCAGCTCCTTCATATCGTCAGGAACGTCACCAATCGTGTACGACGCAGGATCGTTGGGGTCGCTCCAGATCCAGGACTTTTCGGTCAGCAGATCTACAACGCCGACGAAATCGTCCTCGATGCCAATTGGCAGGACCATGACCAGCGGATTTGCTGCAAGCACTTCCTTGACCTGCTTTACGACGCTGTAGAAGTCAGCACCTATGCGGTCCATCTTGTTCACGAAGATAATGCGAGCGACTTCCGAGTCGTTGGCGTAACGCCAGTTCGTCTCGGACTGCGGCTCGACGCCGCCAGAGCCACAGAAAACGCCGACGCCACCGTCGAGAACCTTCAGCGAACGATACACCTCGATCGTGAAATCGACGTGTCCTGGCGTATCGATGATGTTCAGTCGATGCTTGTCCCATTCGCAGCTGGTTGCAGCTGACTGAATGGTAATGCCGCGCTCCTGCTCCTGGTCCATGAAGTCGGTCGTGGCTTCGCCATCATGTACCTCACCGGTCTTATGGATCTTTCCGGTCAGCTTCAGAATGCGTTCGGTCGTCGTTGTCTTGCCCGCGTCAACGTGGGCAAAAATGCCGATATTTCGGTAGGTGTTAAGGTCTTTCATCGCTTCAATTCAACTCTGTTTGTCTGTTCATGGCACCAACCGTCGCTAGCTGCAATACCGCAAGCTGTTCTCAACGCCTTGCTAAAGCGAGAACCTCACAATCCAAACGCGGTGGGTGCGTGTAATTCCTTGGCCATCCCAATGGTGCTTCCGGGCCGCTGGCGCGGTCTCATATCCAGCAGGGACGGGCTTTCGGGCGCGGATAATAGCAGTGCAGAGGCGCCTAAACCAGTCAAAATCCAAGAATCGCCGGACGACGACCTTGTTCAGCTACTTTATATTTAAAAAACAGATGCTTAGCGGTTCATCTGCGCAGGATTGTCAGCCACCGTGCGACATTGAGCAAACTCATCAGGGATGCTGATACATAGGTCAGCGCGGCCGCCTTGAGCAGGGTGCGAGCGTGCGGTCGATCGACCGGCTTCAGAACCTTGTGTTTATCGAGCATGGGCAGTGCCCGGTTGAAGCTTGCGTCGAACTCGGTTGGCAGCGTCACGAAGTGCACGAGGGCCGCCGAGCCTAGCGTGATGAGACCGGCGGCAAACATAAGCAGGCCAAGAGACGGCGCCCTGGTCACGGCGCCGAGGAATGGCGAAACCACCAGCACAGCGGCACCAATGCGCTCAATATTCCGCATGGATTTGACCAGCCGTGTGCGCAGCCGCAGTGGCTTGTAGTTTTCGTGGTCCTGTAGAGCGTGACCGACTTCGTGTGCCGCAACTGTGATCGCCGTCAGTGAACGGCCATCAAACTTGTCGGGCGTAAGCCTCACCGTCTTGGCGTCCGGATCGTAGTGATCGCCGGCTTCGGTGGGTTCGACCCGCACCGTACTGAGGCCGTGCGCGTCCAGCAATTGGCGCGCCAATTGTGCGCCGCTGCCGGAATATCGGTCGGCCGGTTCGCTGTATCGCCCCAGAACGCGTTGCACCCATATTCCGGGGCCGAATACGAGGACCAGAAGCAGGGCGATGAAAAAGACGATTGCCATGGCTACATCGTAGCGTGGTTTGCTGCTTGCCAGTACCAATTGGCCGCGTTGCTGTTTTTCGTCGTTTGCGGGTAGAGTAGTTGCACATCCCGGCTCCTATCTATCTACAAAGAGGCTCATTTTGACAGCCGATCAGCTAACGCTCTTCTCCTTGTTGTTTCTTGTCTTTGTGTTCCTGGTCTGGGGGCGCTGGCGCTACGATCTCGTGGCTTTCGTCGCGCTACTGGCTGCGATCCTGACCGGGCTTGTGCCTACCGAGAAAGCCTTCTCTGGTTTCGGGCACCCCGCGACCGTCATCATTGCTTTGGTTCTTGTCGTTAGCCGCGGGCTTTCCAATTCCGGTGCCATCGAGATCGTTGCCCGCCACGTCGTCGATGCGTCCCGCAAACTGGGGACACATATCACCATCATGTCCGGCCTGGCGGCGGCGCTTTCCGCGATTATGAACAATGTTGCCGCACTGGCCTTGCTCATGCCTGTCGATATACAGGCGGCCAAGAAGGCGGGCAGAAGCCCGTCGTTGACGCTGATGCCGCTGTCCTTTGCATCAATTCTTGGCGGCATGATTACGCTGATTGGTACGCCGCCCAATATTGTCATCGCGGAGTTTCGCGGCGACGCGTTGGGCGAGCCGTACCGCATGTTCGACTTTGCTCCCGTGGGGCTGGCCTGCGCGGCCGTCGGTGTTGCCTACGTCGCACTTCTCGGCTGGCGTTTGTTGCCCAGTGAGCGGCGAGCAGCGGATGCCGGCGCAGACTTGTTTGATCTCGAGGACTACATCGTTGAGGTGCGTGTACCGAAGGGTTCTCCGGCGATCGGCAAGCAGGTACGCGAACTTGAGGAGCTGGCGACAAAAAGCGATGTTGAAATCATCGGGTTGACGCGGGGAGGGCGGCGTCTGCCTGGGCTTGCGCGCATTTCAGAGATTCGCGCTGATGACATCCTGGTGCTTGAGGCGAGTCCGGACAGCCTCGAAGAGGCGCTGGGTGCACTTAAACTCGAATACGTTGGCAAAGGGACAGGTCAACTGGGCAAGGAAGATCTGCTGCTCAGCGAAGCCGTCGTGCAGGAATCCTCGAGGCTTGCGGGAAGATCGGCGATGTCTGTGCGACTACTGTACCGCTATCGAGTCGCCCTGGTTGGCGTTTCTCGACAGGGCCAGCGCTTTCGCGAAAATGTTCGCAAACTCGAACTGAAGCCGGGCGATGTACTGCTGCTGCTGGGCGCAGAGGAGCGACTGTTTGATATCACCGGTCGTCTCGGTTTGCTGCCGCTCGCTGATCGAGGGCATCGTGTCATCCAGCGTGACAAGGCCTGGCTTGCCGTTACGATATTTGCAGTGGCAATACTTGCCGCAAGTATTGGCCTGGTGTATCTGCCGATTGCGCTCGGTTGTGCGACGGCGCTCTATGTGTTCCTGAACATTGTGCCTATCAGAGATGTTTACACCTCCATCGAATGGCCGGTGATCGTCTTGCTCGGCTCGATGATTCCCATCGGTGGTGCGTTGCAGTCAACAGGTGGCACCTCCCTGATCGCCGGAGGCATCGTCGATCTATCCGCTGGCTTGTCCCCGGTGGTTGTACTGGCACTGCTGATTGTCGTCACGATGACGTTGTCGGATGTGATGAACAACACCGCAACCGCAGTCATAGCGGCGCCAATTGCCGTCGAAATAGCCTCGCGACTCAACGTCAGCCCGGATCCGTTTCTGATGGGCGTCGCTGTTGCCGCGTCCTGTGCTT
This sequence comes from uncultured Gammaproteobacteria bacterium, assembly GCA_963760395.1. GTDB lineage: Bacteria > Pseudomonadota > Gammaproteobacteria > Steroidobacterales > Woeseiaceae > UBA1847. The sequence goes on along the minus strand of CAVXCX010000003.1, from coordinate 191,455 downwards.
TTCTCACACCCATCGGACACAAGAACAATACCTTGATCATGGGCCCTGGCGGCTATCGGTTCGGTGACTATTGGCGCATGGGTCTGCCGCTGGAGATTATTATCGTCATTGTGTCAGTACCGATGATCGTCACGGTGTGGCCACTGTGACGGCCTGAGACGCGTACCAGGCGTAAGAACTTATGTAAACCGCTTGTCGCTGAACACATGAAGACGGCGTCAGGAACTGACAATGATCGTACCCTATTCTGTCCTGACGTCTGCCCCAGCTTAACCCTAAGTTATTGATATAAAAGATATAAAAGACACCTGTCGAAATTTCTTACGGTTGGCATACAGATTGCAATGTTAGTGGTTATAAGCGCCGCTGCAGGCGCCACAGATCGCGATGGGCAATCGGGAGAAAGACATGGTAAAGGCAACAATCCAGGACTGGACTGACAGCGTTGTTCTGCTCAAGTACGACCAGCACAAGGACGTCAAGTATCAGGTCTATCGGAATGAGCAGAGGCACTTTCTGGAACTGCGTGACCCGGAAGACACGCACATCCATACACTGGAGCTGCCCGAAGGCATGAAGCTGGACAGAACCAGCTACGAAGTACTGCTACGCTACGTCCTGCTAGACGTCGTTGCGGCATAGATTTCGCCGCTGAATCCGGTCTCTCGACCTAAATCTGCTGTTCGGCCTGGTCCTCGACCACTTGCCAAACGCGCAGCAAATTCTCGCCGAGAATTTTCCTGATGTCTGCTTCACTGTAGCCGCGCTTCAGTAAGCCCTCGATCAACGTCGGATACGAAGATACGTCTTTTAGGCCTGTCGGCAGTGAATCACCGACGCCATCGTAGTCCGAGCCAATGCCGACGTGGTCGACGCCTACAAGATTGACGACATGGTCGAAATGATCGAGCACGTCGTCGAGCGATGCGTACGGCAACGGCCCATGTTCTTCGGCATAGATCTCTGGATAGGTGGTGTAGAGCTCGGACATCCCCATTTCCGGATGCTCTTCGATATACAACTTGCCGGCCGCCGTGCGGGCATCGCTATAGTCACGTGATGTCTGCGATACGAATGTCGAACCGAAGTTGATCTGGATGACGCCACCGTTCTTCGCCAGCGCCATGATCATTTCATCGCTCATGTTTCTCTCGAACCCCGGCGTGAAATGACGTGCAGATGAATGCGATGCGATAACCGGTGCTTCGCTGAGTTCTATCGTCTGCCAGAATGCATCGTCGGAGACATGACTTATGTCTACCATGATGCCGAGCCGATTCATCTCCTTCACCACTTCGACGCCAAATTCGCTGAGACCATTCCACTGGTGGTTGTCGTCGTAGGAGGAGTCCGAAATATGATTTGAGAGGCCATGTGTCAGGGTGATGTAGCGAATGCCACGGTCGTAAAAGTACTTCAGGTTTTCGAGGTTGCCTTCAATTGGCGAACCGTTTTCCATACCCATTGGCAACGAGATGAGCCCCGCGCTGAACTGCTCGCGCACGTCCGCCACCGAACGTGCAATCGCGAATTTGTCAGGTGCGTTCTCGACGAATCCCTCAACCATCGTAATCAGCGACTCCGCAAGTTCACGGGAGCCACCGTCTTTCTCCAGCTCTGCAGGCGTGTAAATCGACATGAATGGCGCGTTCAGACCACCAGCAACAGCGCGCGGATAGTCGAAATCGCCGTCTTCGGTTGCATTGGAGATATCGGCAGGCTTTTTGTTCAGGCGATAAGGAACGTCAACATGCGTATCGATAATGATGTTTTCGCTGGCGAGACGCTCTGCATGAGCGCCGATATCTTCTTTCTCGCCACCGTTGCTTGGGCTTTCGTCCTGGCCGCAAGCGCTGAGCGCGAGTGCGAAGGCAGCCAGATAAAGTGTCTTGTAGTTCATTCGCGGATAATTTGCTGGTTTGAGGGGTCCAAGATTGTAACAATAGCGGCACTATCCGGTGCACCTATTTCGATAGTCTTAGTGAGAGGAGCGAAGCAATGAGCAATAGCAATCCCCCGGCAGACGACGTATTCGTCGAGGACGGAGGCCCAGAACGGCCGATGGAAGATAATCTGAAGTCTCGCGCGACCTGGATGCGGCTCTTGTTCATGGTGATCTGCTCGTTCCTGATCAGTATCGCCAGTTTCGTTGGTACCTTCGTGGTGGTACTCGGTTTTCTCTGGGTGTTGTTTACCGGGGAAGTAAATCGCCAGATTCGTGAGGTAGGGCAGAGCATAGCGGCCTACGTCTACGAGAACATTCGCTACCTGACATTTAATACCGACGATCGGCCGTTTCCCTTGGGTAACGACTGGCCGTCCGGCAAGGCTGAATAGCGACGCTCTAGATTGACAGCTCGCGCTGGCCCGGCTGCCAGTGCGTCAGATTGATATGCGCGCCGCCTACGCCCAGGGCGCGAACCCATTTTGCGGCGGCGTCCAGCGTTACCCAGGTCCTGACCTTGCCCTTGGTCGTTTCGGCCGTAATTGGTCCGTTGGGCGTTTTTGCTTCAATATGGAAGCGCGCGCCGCTGGCGATGATGTTGATGTTCCTGATAGCGCCCGCGGCGACCATCGCCCTGATCATGCGTTCATCCATTCTGATTCCCCGGAAATAGCTCGCTCTGCTCTGGTATGGCAATGCCCGTTTGCTGGCAGTGCCGGCGGATCAATATTTCAATCATGTTTGCCACGCTGCGATGCTCACGCGCTGCCGCCTCGCGCACGGCGTCTTTGAGGCCGGGCTGGATGCGCAGGTTCAACGTAGAGATCTTGGTTCGTGCCATACGTTACATTGTAACGGAAAAGTAATGAAAATGTAACGCACTTTGCGTAGTCTCGATCGGATCCGGGAATTCAGCAATTCGCCGCGGCCGGCCGGTCTATAATGCGACATGCCGCGGCCACGTCGTTGGCGATTCCACTCAACCTCGGAGGGCCAGTTTATGGAGCAGACAGTTTTCATTATCTGTATGTTTTTCGGCGTTACCTCAGTCGCGCTCATTGCACTCACCCTGCTGGGTATCGTGCTCGGAAAGATCAAGGTTTAGGCACTCCGGACGAATGCGGTGCTAGAACGCATGAGGATCGGCAGCGTCAATATTGGCAAAGCCGAGAGCATTGGCCCAAGCGATAAGGCGATGCTCACGGGCATCTGCAAACGCCCGGTCGCTGGCTCGGTAAGCGTCGGCGAGCTTGGGCTTGAGGGCGATGAAATCCTCGACGGCAAGCACCACGGCGGTGAGGATCAGGCGGTTTATGCTTACAGTGCAGACGACTACCGCTGGTGGGCCGAATCGACAGATCGCGACTTCTATCCAGGGCTGTTTGGTGAAAACCTGACAATTGAGGGGCTGCCGAGTAATTTGCAGATCGGCGATCGTCTGCTGATCGGCGATCTGGTCCTCGAAGCCACGTCGGCCAGGATACCCTGTGGCACGCTTGCGACGCGCATGGGTGATAGTGGTTTCGGATTGAGTTTCAGGAAGGCCGAGCGGCCGGGCATTTACTTCAGGGTGTTGAACTCAGGTGAGGTCAGGGCCGGGGACTCGGTAACGCTGGTGGAAAGCAGTGGAGATCCGGTAACCGTTCTGGACCTGTTTCGGTTCGCCTATGAAACCAGCCACGATGCCGCGCGTTTGCGTCGATTCCTCAATGCGCCAATCGCGGCCCGCGTGCGCACGCAGGTGGAGTCTGCACTGGCGAGGCTTTAGATTACGCGGCGCTGTTCACACGGTTTCTGACAGAGCGATAAGTTCACTCCAGTCACCTGATGCCCGGGCCTCTTCAACGTTCCGCCGCATCTCCTCAATCCGGTCGATCATTCGTTTTTCGATGGCGGGAAAACGGGGGTCGCTTCGCAGCGGCTCGATTATAGGATCCTCGTCGAACGACCATACGTCGAAAGCTTGTGAGCTTACGAATCCTGCGTCGACCGCTTCGCTCAGCGCTTCAATCGCTGCGTTGGGTCGACCCTGCAAAGTAAGAATATGCACGTCTTTAATTCCATGACCAGCCATACCGAGGCGCGGCAGCTGTGCTACCACGGGTTGCGCCTTGTCGAGCAGTTCTTTTGCCTGCTTCAGCCGGTTACGTTTCTGCTCGACAAAGGCAAGTAAAACAGCCGGGTAAACATTCTTGTGATCAACGACTACGTCCGTGTCACCGGCCAGCGACGGGTAGCCGCGCATCATGTGATCGTAGGCGCGATCGAACTCGCCAGTCATGATCGCAGCGCCGACCATCAGCATTGAGACAACTTCGTGGGGGTACGCAGTTGGATCGTCCAGGCTCTCGAGTTCCCTCAGGGCGCCTTCGTAGTCCCGCGTAACGTAATGCCAATAGCTCTTGCCAATCGGGTAGAGGGGATGATCTGCCGGGAAATTCTCTACGAAATGGGTGACGGCTTCGTCGTCACCGAACTCCTGGTAAATACCGATAAGAAAACCACCTCTCATCGGGTCCTGGCTAAGCGCCATTTCGCGCAAGCCCCAAGCGATAGCCTCGTCAAGGCGCCCGAGTTTTTGCAGGTGATTGCTGAGGTAGTTGTAGGGCAAATACCAGTCCGGGAATATGCTGATAGCCTTCAAGAGCATGGCCGTTGTTTCCGCGTTTTCACCGCGTGCCGCGTAGAAACTCGGCAGATTCACGTACGGGATTCGGCTCAACGGGTCGATGATCAATGCCTCGGACAGAAGATCGATTGCCGCATCGATTTCGCCTTCCGATTGTCGTAGCGACGCAAACCAGACGTAGGCGTCTGCGAGGCTTGGGCTGAGATCCAACGCCCTCTGGAAGGAAGATGCCGCATCAATATTGCCCGTTCCGGTGCGCGTAGACTCCCACTCCATCATTTGCAGGAGACCTCGCGCGGCATAGGCCTCCGCGAGTTCCGGGTCGACGCTGAGAGCCTTCTCAATGGCGGCCTCAGCGATGGCAAATGCCTCGGTTTGAGGAATCGTTTGGTGGTTCGAGAGCGTAACCAGGACCGTTTGCGCAAGAGCTGCATGCGCCTGCGCGTATTCAGGATCCAGTTCGATGGCGCGTTGAAACTGTGTTCGCGCGTCCTGCAGTGACGTAAAATTTCGCGCCGACAAATTGCGACGGCCTTTCACGTACTCCGCGTATGCTTCTATGTTGTTCGTTGGAATGGATGCCAGGCGCTGCTGATCTTCGGGCGTGAGTGCTGCACGTAGTGCCGTAGCGATCCTGGCGCTGATTTCACTTTGGATCTCGAATACGTTCTCGATGGTCAACGCCTGGTCGTAGGACTCGGCCCAGATATGCTCGTCCGTTGTGGCGTCGATTAGCTGCACGGTGATGCGCACCTGGTCTCCGGAACGTTGAACCGCACCCTCAACGATTGTCGCAACGCCGAGCTCTCGTCCGATTTGCCGCATATTTTTGGTGCCATCGCGATACTCGTTGACCGACGTCCGGGAAATTACACGCAGGGACTCAACACCGGCCAGGCGAGTCAGGATGTCATCGTGGATGCCGTCGGCGAAATACCGGTTTTCCTCATCGGTGCTACGGCTTGAGAACGGTAGCACGGCGATTGAATTTCGAGCGATCGTTTGCGGCTGCACTGGCGGCTCGCCGTTCCTGATTCCCGTCACATTGAATGTGAGCGAGACGCCGAGTGCGACTACCAGCAGTGCAATTATGGTCAGGTTCATTTTTCCGCGGGGAGGCGGCTTATAACTTGTTCGGTCTATGTCGCGCTCTCGCCGGACACCATCAGGTGTTACTTCGAATATCCACGCGATAATCATCGCCAGGACAAAGCCGGACAAAACAATGACAACGTAAACGCGGAAGAACCATTCCGGCGCTCCGAAAGTCGGCAGTAGCACGGACCCGGCTTCGATCAGGATCCAGGACACCAGCGCATAGGCGGCGGCGACTCGCAGCACGTTGCGCCGCCGAAGTTCAGAGATCAGTGAGTTCATCATAGGATTATGACGTCATTCGACCCTCGCCGCAGCATCGGAGTTCCCGGCGTCGTTCCAGCCCGCCGGCAGAGCTTTCAGTTCCCTGGCGACGCTCCGGACCCGTGAATCCGGAATGTATCCAGATGTTTCGATGTCGGCCGTTCGCGGACGCACCCCTCAATCAAGAGTATTATGCGCGCATGACTAAAGTACTGATAATTGACGACGACAAAAAACACTCTGCTCTGCTGCAGGCGTACTTCAAACGTTTCGGCATCAACCTCGTCTGTGCGTATGAGGCGGAGAGTGGCTTTCGCCTGTTGAACCGGGAGGACCCGGATTTGTTGCTGCTGGATGTCATGCTGCCTGGCAAGGATGGCTTCGAGATATGTCGCGAAATCCGCAAGACGAGCAATCTGCCCATCATCATGCTCACCGCTCGCGGCGAGGTCATCGACAGAGTCTCAGGGCTGGAACTGGGTGCCGATGACTATATTGGCAAACCGTTTGAGCCACGAGAACTGGTTGCGCGTGTACAGGCTATCCTGCGACGTTCGGACTCGTCCGTGGCGAGCGGTGGTGTATTGGCATTTGATGGCTTGAGCATTGACTCAGGTGCCAGGACTGTGGAGGTTGACGGTAAACCGGTTGAGCTGACCTCAATGGAGTTCGAACTGCTTCATATTCTCGCCAAACGTCACGGCAAGAAGTTGTCCAGAGACGACATTTTGAGCGAGCTGCGTGGTATCGATGCCGCTATCCTCACCCGATCGGTGGATATCATGATCAGCCGATTGCGCGGCAAACTTGGAGACTCGGTTAAACCGCCGCGGTTTATCCAGACGATCTGGGGACGTGGATACTCTTTCGTTGGCGCACCGCTGTCGGATGCTTAAACGCTTATCTCGATCGCTGTCATTCAGGCTGCTGGCGATATTCGTTGTTCTGGCGCTGTTGTTTGTCTACGGCACGTTGGTGGCACTTCGCTGGGTTTACAACAGCGATGAAATTCGGGGCCTGATCAGTGGCCACCTGTCGCTACACGTTCACTATGTCAAAGAGGACATCGGATCACCGCCCAGGATAGATCGTGCGATCGCTATCACCGAGAGCGTGCCGGTGGATATCCGAATTCTGGGGCCGGATATCGATTGGGCCTCCGATAGCGGATTTCCTTCGCTGGACAGCCTCGAATTCGGGCCCAGCCCCCGCTTCAGCGACGAAGAAGGCGCCTGGGTGGACGAACTGCAAGGGCTGGAATTTGCGGTACAAGGCAATCACCGCTTCCTGTTAATTCAACAGGACGACTACCAGATTGTCGTAGCTTCGCCGCGTATTGCGGATGTGAGCAGTGGACCTGATCTGATAACCATCATTGTGAGCCTGGGATTGATTTATCTGATGATCGGCTACGCGGCAGTTAGCTGGCTGTTCAAACCGATACGGGCTATTCGTGCCGGCGCGGCACATATTGGCCAGGGCAACTTCGACCATCGATTGCAGAATATCCGCCACGATCAGCTCGGCGACCTCGCATCTGACATCAATCAACTGGCCGCTGACGTACAGCATATGCTGGATGCAAAACGCGCCTTGTTACTCGGGATCAGTCACGAATTACGGACACCGCTGTCGCGTATGCGATTGCAGCTCGAATTTCTCGACAACGATGCCGATCGTGAGGCACTGAAGCCGGAAATTGCAGAGATGCAGAAGATCGTCGTGTCGCTCCTGGAGGCGGAAAAACTCAGTACGCGCCATGCCACGCTGAATCGCGCACGCGTCGACATTCACGAACTCATCGAGGATCTCGTCGACGACTTCTTTGAGCGGGATCGCGATCGTATATCGACGAGATCAGCTTCGGACGTTCTTGAGGCTGACGTTGATGCCGCGAGGATTGCGCTGCTGCTCAAAAACCTTATTGCCAATGCCTTGCGATACGTCCCCGAAACCGGGGGCAGGGTGGAGGTTTCCGCCGAAGCGGACGGCGATGAACTGGTGTTGCGAGTTAAAGATAATGGCCCCGGCATGTCGAGCGGCCAGGCGGCACACATTGGCGAACCCTTTTACCGGGGCGACCCATCCAGGACACGAGATACGGGCGGAACCGGGCTCGGACTGTATCTTGCCTATCTGGTTGCCAGGGCACATGGCGGGACTTTGAGCCTCACCAATCCTGATGAGCGCGGCGCCTGTTTCGAATGCCGGGTCCCGCTGGTATTCGACATAATCCAGTAGCGGATTTAGAAAAACAAACCAAATCAACAAGCTAACGCAAAGTCACGGCGGTCCTTGCGCTTTGGGAGGTCTGATATCATAATGATATCGAAATGAGGTGGTTTGCAAGGAGAGGACTATGATTCGTGAACAAGTGAGAACCGTATCTTCCGGCTATCTGCTGATCGGCCTACTGCTGGTCGCACAGGTGGCGACCGGCTATGCGATCTTTGTTTCGTTGCGCGCCATGTCGATCGGAGGTCTGCTCATATCGGTACTGGCATCGATCGTCGTCCTGGTTTGCTGGGCGGGGCTGTTCATGGTTCACCCGAACGAGGCGAAGGTCATGCAGCTATTCGGCAAATACGCCGGAACGACGCATGAGTCCGGCCTGAAATGGGCGAATCCTTTTTTTGCCAAGACCGCAGTGTCGACGCGCATCCGTAACTTTGAGAGTGCCAAGCTGAAGGTCAACGATTCGCGCGGCAGCCCGATCGAGATTGCGGCCGTTGTTGTCTGGAAGGTATTTGATACGGCAGAGGCGCTCTTCGAAGTGGATGACTATGAGGAATTCGTCCGGATTCAGAGCGAATCGGCGTTGCGGAATCTATCCACCACATATCCCTATGAGCCACACGAAGGTGAGGGCACCGCGCTTCGTAGTCACCCCGCTGAAATTGCGACGGCGCTGCGCGAGGAAATTCAGGATCGTCTCGAGCAGGCTGGCGTAACAGTCGTTGAAGCGCGTATTAGCCATCTCGCCTACGCGCCGGAAATAGCCAATGCCATGCTGCGGCGCCAGCAGGCGTCAGCGATTATTTCTGCCCGTCAGCAGATCGTACGGGGCGCCGTGGGCATGGTTGACATGGCACTCGATGAGTTGCGAAAGCACGATGTCGTCGAGCTCGACGAGGAACGCAAGGCGGCGATGGTCAGCAACCTGCTGGTCGTACTTTGCAGCGAAGAGAGTGCGCAACCGGTACTAAACACGGGGTCGTTGTACACCTGATCGGTAATGGTGACGGCGACCTTCGGAAACGACGATGGCGAAACGAAAATCCTTCGCGCTGCGTATTGACAGCAAGACGCTTGAGGCGATGCAACGTTGGGCAAAGGATGACTTGCGCAGCCTGAACGCACAAATTGAATTCGTGCTGCGCGGGGTTTTGCAGAAATCGGGCCGACTGCCAAAACGAATCAGCGAAGAAGACGGTCCTGGCAGTGATAGCATGGACTGATGGGGAATATCGTCGCCATCGTCTCAGTCTTACTGGCCCTGATCGCCGCGGGCAGCATTGCCTACATCGCCTGGGAACTGACCTCGGAGGAGACTGGGCCCGACGAGCCGGATAACAAAGGCTCGTCAGACCAAAGCTAGTTTACTTAGCGATTTCGCCTGGATTTACGTTCCGGGGCCTTTCGGCTTTCTTTGGCAGGCGTACTTTTCTGTTCAACCCTTTGCTGACGCTGCGGCGCCTGGCGTACGGCCGGTCGTGTCGGCGCACTATTGTGAGCCGCCGCCGGCTGCGAACGGCGAACCGGCGAGCTGGTCTGTGCGGGTCGGGTCGACCGTGAGGCTGGCGCCGATCGTCGGGTCTGCTCCGAGGATTGGGTGCGCGGTGCCTGGCGCACGGGTTCGACGCGTCGGGTTGAACGAGTCGTAGCTGCCGTCGTCTCGGTGCGTCTTACCTGGCGGGCCGAATCTGAACTGCGGGTCCGAGCGACAGGTTCTGCACGACGAAGCTTCGGTGTCGGTTCGGTGCGTCGCTCTTTTGTCACCCGTGTGTTTGTCTCGGACCGACGGTCTCGTGGTTCCTGCCGTCGATTAACAGACGAAAGTTGCGTCCGATCGGTATTCGTCCGGTCCCGGGCGATTGTCTCGGATCGTTGTCGCGATGTACGTGTCGCCGGCGTTCGTCTGTCCGCTGCACGTTCAGCTCTCTCGCCTCTTGCAACAGCAGTGTTCTGTGGTCGCTCCCGAAAGGTGATTGGTTCACGATTCTGCGGACGACGCTGCGAATTAGTACGGGTTGTCTGTGACCTGTCGGATCGCAGCGATGTAACAGACCCTGTGGTCGTTGACTGACGCCTGACCGGGTAGGTCCGATTACGCGTGATCCTGTTGTCGGAAAGATACTCGCGTCTGCTACCGCGGGGGTGCCAGCGATCACCACGGCTGTAGCGATTGACAGTCACGGTCGTGTTACCGCTACCATAATGGTTGTTGTAGATGTTGATGGTTGGTCGGCGATACCACCAGTGATCCCGATAAGAGCGACCGTAGTAGGGGTGTCCGTAATAGCTGTGATGAAATACGTTCAGGCTGTCGCTGTACCAGCCGATCGTAAAGGCTGTTGTAACGCCCCAGAAATAGCCGCGATTAAACGCATGCGTCGACGAATACGGGTAGTAGTAAACCGGGTAAGGCCGCGGATAGTAGTAGTACACAGGGCGCGGCTGGTAAACAACAACGCGCTCGGGCTCGTAGTAAGGCACGTAGATGACGTCTTCGGCGACCGGAGTGATCTCGATAACACCCTCGTCGCGCGAAACGTTCTGGTAGGAATCGCTTTTCAGGTTGCCTGCGGCGTAGGCGCGATCACGAAACGTCTCGATCGCTGCTACGACATCGGCCTGCTGGGAGACAACTGCCTCACCCAATCGCCAGGTCCAGTCAATATCGTCGTTGAGTAGTTCGATGACCTCCGGATAGTTCGTAAGCGCGACTACGGAGTCGTCCCAATCCGAGTCAGGCTCGAGTGAGGGATCATCTTCCAGTGCTTCGAGGAATCGCGCCGCGTCAACAACCTGCAGCGGGTAGGCTGAGGCAGGCAGCACGATCGCAAGCAGGTCGTCGGGGTACAGGGCGATGGGGCCAACCAGTTCTTCAAGGTCAACCGTCGAGAGCAAGGGAATATCTTCATTGCCCGTTGCCGGTTCAACGCTCAGTGATTCGGCTTCGCCAATAAGGTCACCGTTCTCGTCAACCGGAACCTGCGCCCAGATAGCGGCTGGCAGCGCCAGCAGGGCGATCAGTGTGGCTGTGCTTTTTGCCAGTCCAAATTCGGCTATCAGTCGGTTCTTCATGCGGCCTCCCGGTCCATTATGTCTTACGGACCACTCCATGTTGATGCTCATGGTAGCGCCGCCAAGCTGAACCAGCGCTTAACCGGAGGGCGCAATAATGGCCGGCCCTTGGCCGGCTCGGGTCAGTCGTCAGCGCCACCCGACCAGGCAATGAACTTCCAGCCATCGTCGGTTCGAACCAGGATGTCGGTATATCGGCCGTTGGTGCTCTCAATCTTGCCATCCTTGTCTTTCTTTTTGGTCGCGCTCGAGTACAAATAGTGAGCGATCGCGACATCATCATGAACGACGATTGAAAGCGGATACAGCTCATGCGCAACCATCTGGCTGGTCTCGTTATTGAATCGCGTCCACATTTTGGTGGATGCCTTGTTGCGCGGAGCAGGGGACCCTTTACCCCATCCGGAGAAATCCTCCGTCAACAGTTTTTCAGTCCACTTGGAATCGTTCTTTTCGACCAAATTCCATTGTAGCTCTACCTGCGCCCAGACGTCGGCCTGGTCATTGACCTGCTCGTCTGTCTGCGCGAGTACCGACGTAAAGCCCAGCAATAAAACGCCTGGCACGATGAGTCGCAATACATTATGTAGATTCACTAGCCGCTCCCCGATGACCCTAAAACAAGTGTGCCGAGTTTAGTCTCATTACACCGCGGCGACAAACCCGCGGCTGCTAATTGTGCGTTGCGAGGACCAGAGATGTCAGCTCAGTGACACTCGCGGGCGACAATGCGTTGGCTTTGTCGTATTCGTACAACTCTCGTAGATCGTTTTCAGACAGGTAGTCGGGATGATGCGTTTCGACAATCGTCGCGTACTCGAACACCTGGCGGTCGCGAACAAGAAGCAGCTGATATACGTGCAAGGCGAGTTCGTCCAGATTCTCGAGTCGCATCAGGTCGGCAATTGCAGCGGCCTCGTCAGGCAGCGCCAATCTGCCTATGTGCAGAGTCTGTTTGTGAACGTCCCAGCCGTGCGACCGGAAGATGGCCCCAATTGAATTGCCAGCGAGAACTTTCGCGTGCTCGTCGCGATACCTGTCCTCGGCCCGTTCGGCAAAGCGCACAACGGCATAGGTCCGGCAGACTTGTTCCTGCCCTCGAAGACTGTACACACTGGAGCGCCGCAGGCCGGCTTCGCTGGGCAGCACTGCGATACCACAGCTGCCGAACTGTTGTTCGATTCGTTCGCTGTTGAGCAGTGCCGGCTCAGCCTCACAGGCGCTGTGAATCTCGGCAAGGACAGCCGGCGGGAATGTCGAAGGTCGCATACGTGCGGAATTGCAACAATAAAGTGCGTGAACCTTATACTGTGCGAATGTGGGCGTAAAGGAGCAACGGAATGCGCGCTATGGTGCTGACTTCATCCTCTGGGTTCGACCTGCCTGGTGGACCGCTCGCCATGCAGGATTTGCCGCGGCCGGTTCCCGGCGCCGGCGAGATCCTGATAAAGGTTCTTGCTTGCGGTGTCTGTCACACCGAGCTCGACGAGATCGAAGGCCGCATCGCAGCCGCGAGATTTCCGCTTGTGCCGGGCCATGAGATCGTCGGGCGTATCGCCGATCTCGGTCCTGACTGCTGTCGCTACAAAGCAGGTCAGAGAGTCGGTGTTGGCTGGATCAATTCGTCCGACGGTGGCAGCGACGAAAATATCAGCGAGGCTTTCGTAGCGACAGGCCGGGATGTCGATGGTGGCTATGCCGAGTACGCCGTTGTTGCAGAGCGCTACGCGTACCCGATTCCTGATGAATTTACCGACGTCGAGGCAGCGCCCTTGCTCTGCGCTGGCGCCGTTGGATTCCGCTCGCTGCGACTTACAAATATTAGTGATGGCGAGGTACTCGGATTGACCGGTTTCGGCGCCTCCGGCCACCTGGTCTTACAGCTCGCCAAGTATCTGTATCCCGGTAGCAAGATATTCGTTTTTGCGCGCAGCAAGACGGAACGTGCGTTCGCACTCGAGCTCGGCGCGGACTGGAGTGGTGACACCTCAGACGCGCCGCCCGAGCCGCCGCATGCCATCATCGATACGACGCCCGCCTGGAAGCCGGTGCTGGCTGCGCTGGAATATTTGCGCCCTGGCGGCAGGCTGGTCATCAATGCCATTCGCAAGGAGACCGCAGACCGTCATTTGATGGCGGATATCAGCTACGAGCGGCATCTATGGCTGGAGAAGGAGATCAAGTCGGTGGCGAATGTCACGCAGAACGATATTGAGACATTCCTGCCGATTGCGGCGGAGATCCCACTGCGAGTTGAGGTGGAGACCTACGCGCTTGCCGATGCCAACCGCGCCCTGCGCGAACTGCGCGCCGGCCACGTCCGCGGTGCAAAAGTGCTAAAAATAGACGAAACGCCTTGAATCCATTTGGGTCCGACGCGCATCTTACGTATCAATACAGACCAATTATCGGAGAAATAGCGCATGCACAAGCTGACGCGGTTCCTTTTTCTATTTGTGTTTATGGCTGCGGCGCCGGCAGGAGCCGACGACGCCAGCTGGGTCGAAAACAGCAACGAACACGCCAAAGTCGTTCTCGACGTGCTGGCCAAGTTCAGTCCGGAAGGTGCGGGAAGCCTCGGTGTCGATGGGCTTGATGAGCAAATACTCGACCTTGACCCGGGCATCTACGAACGCGGCATCGACGAGTCCGAGAAGGTGCTTGCGGAGCTCAGGCGCAGGCTGGAGAAAGAAACGAATGGCAAGGTGCGTCAGGATCTCGGCATCCTGATCAAGGCCGTCGAGGACAATATCCGTTCTTCCAAGCTAAATCGCGATCTGCTGCTTCCCTACTACAATATTTCGCAGACCGTCTTTTTCGGGGTACGCGGCCTGATCGATCCGCAGATTCCGCGCGACCGATACCCGGCCGCCGTGTCCAGGATTGAGAAGTACACAGGTCTCGCGGATGGCTACACACCACTCACAGAGCTGGCAAAAGATCGCACCCGGGAACGTTTCGACACGGCTGGTCTGGTTGGGCCTTACCGTGGCGAGGTAGAGCAGGATCTGGAGCGCGCGGAAACCTTCGTGACCGGTATCGAACAGCTGCTGGACGGAACCGACCTCGAGGGCTGGCAAGAGAGCTACGCAACGCTGGCGGAGCAGTTACGTGACTACAACGACTGGCTTCGCGCGGAAATTCTACCGCGCAGCCGGGATGACTATCGCTTGCCGACCGCACTGTACGAGGATGCGTTGCGCAATTGGGGTGTTGATGCGTCGCCGCTCGATCTGATCGAACAGGCGACCAAAGGCTACATGGATATCCGCAATGAAATGGAGTCGCTGGCGCCGCTGGTAGCGGCTGAGAAAGGTTATGACACCACTGATTTTCGTGAGGTCATCGCGCTCCTGAAGCGCGATGGTGCTATCGATGGTGACAAGCTGCTGGACCACTACCATGCGGTGCTGCGAGATGTCGAAGAAATCATTGTTCGCGAGCAGATTATTACGTTGCCCGAACGCGATGCCGGTATTCGTATTGCTTCCGCCGCAGAGACTGCCGCGCAGCCAGCGCCTCACCTCGATGTGCCGCGCCTGCTTGGCAACACCGGCGAGTATCCGTCGTTCGTCATACCGCTGCTGACGCAGAATGAGGACGGCAGCTGGCAACAGACCGACGACACCTATGAGGCCGGCGCCTGGACGCTAACCGCACACGAAGCAAGGCCTGGTCATGAAATGCAGTTCTCGAGCATCATCGAGTCTGGCGTATCGATCGCGCGGGCAGTGTTCGCTTTTAACAGCGCCAATGTTGAGGGCTGGGGCCTTTATGCCGAGGCGATCGTTCGTCCGTACCTGCCGCTGGAGGGCCAGCTGATCAGTTTGCAGTATCGCCTCATGCGCGCTGCGCGCATGTTTCTCGATCCCATGCTCAATCTGGGCCTGATCACGCCCGAAGAGGCCAAGAGCCTGATCATGAACGACGTGGCGATTGGCGAGAGCTGGGCCCAAAACGAAGTGGAACGCTACACCTATCGAGCGCCGGGCCAGGCGACCGCTTACTATTATGGCTACAACAAGATGCAGGCGCTGCGCACTCAAACGGAGCTCAAATTGCGAGAGCATTTTGATCAGAAGGCGTATCACGACTTTATCCTTGCGCAGGGAATGCTGCCGCCCGATATTCTGAAAGACGCGGTGATGAACGAGTTCGTTCCAGGACAGCGTAACTGAGACGTTATACTGCGACCTTCCAGACCCTTTCGGGAGGTCGTATGTCGGAGAATATTGTCTGCTTTCGCTGCGGCGCGTCACTCAGCACGCTGTCGTTGCCCCTGTCGCGGCGCGACCAGTGCCCGGAGTGCAGTGCCGATGTGCACGTTTGTAAGATGTGTGTGTATTTCGATCGCTCCGTGCCTCGTCAGTGTCGCGAAGACGGGGCCGAGGACGTCACGGAAAAGGAACGCGTGAATTTTTGCGACTGGTTCAAGCCGTCGTCGCAGGCGTTCGAGCCGCACAGGAAGTCCGAGGCAGACGCGGCGCAAAATGCGTTGGCCGCTCTGTTCGGTGAGGACGGTCACGGTGGCGATTGATCGCCGGCAATTCATGGGTATGGCGGGTGCCGCACTGACGGCCAGCCAGCTTTCCGCCTGCAGTGACGTCGAGAAGGTCGCGGTCGAGGGTGTGCCGCGAAGTTCGTTTGACGAATCATCAACAGCCGAAGCGGTAACGGAAGGGGTCGACCTCACCGGCAAGCTGGCGGTTGTCACCGGCTGCACATCCGGTATCGGCTTTGAGACAATGCGCGTGCTGGCGAAGCGCGGCGCGCTGGTGGTCGGTACGAGTCGTTCTCTCGACAAAGCGCGCGCTGCTTGTTCTCGCGTGGTGGGTCAGACTATGCCGGCCCGCCTTGAACTATCCGACTTTGAATCCGTAGTGCACTGCGCTGAATCGATACGTGGCCTGCGTACTCCGATCGATATCCTCGTTTGCAACGCTGGCTATCGCGGCGGCGGCAATGAGCGGCAGCTCATCAATGGAATCGAGAAACATTTTGTGATCAATCATCTCGGCCACTTCGTGTTTGTAAACCGCCTGCTGGACCGCCTGTTTCTTGCGTGGCAGGCCAGAATCGTTGTCGTCGCAAGTCGCGCGGCCTATCGGGGCGCACCGTCTGTTGGCATCAAGTTCAATGACCTTGCGATGGCTCACGACTACAGTGACTCGGCCGCCTACGGTCAGTCGAAGCTGGCCAACGTGCTGTTCTCGCTGCGCCTCGGCGAACTGTTGCGCGGCACCCGTATTACCAGCAACTCGCTGCATCCGGGTGTGATCAATACGGATATCGATCGTAACCTCAATCCACTAACGCGATTCGGATTCGGCCTTTTGACGAAGTTTGCCGGAAAAACCCTGGAAGAAGGTGCGGCGACAAGTTGCTTCGTGGCCACGAGTGAAGCTCTGGGTGCGATTAGCGGGCAGTACTTTGAGGACTGCAACGCAGTGACGATTAAGGGAACCGGCCACATGCACAACAGCGTGATGGCAGAAGAGCTCATGCGCGTTTCTGAAGAGTTGACCGCCGACTACCTGGTCGAACAGAAGAGACCGGACTGGAGCGACTATGAAAACGGCTGGCCGACGACGTCGAACGATGCTCGGAAGCCGAATTCAGAAGGTACGCAGTAGTGGCATCCGGAGGTGAGCAAGCGCTGGTGGTGCTGTCGGGCGGACAGGACTCAACGACCTGCCTGTATTGGGCGGTCGATCGTTTTGGAATCGACAATGTCTCGACGATTACCTTTGACTACGGTCAGCGGCACCGCATTGAGCTCGACTGTGCCGCACGCGTGGCTGAATTTGCGGGCGTCAGTAATACCTGCCTGCCTATCGATACTTTCGCAGCACTCGGCGGTGACGCGTTGACCGACAGCCAGATCGAGGTCGAATCTGCAGTGTCGCCAGGCAGCGGCCTGCCCAACACCTTTGTGCCGGGCAGAAACCTGATATTTCTGACATTCGCGGCCGCGTTTGCCTATCAGCGCGGCATCGACAATCTTGTCACCGGAGTTGCGCAGACTGACTACAGTGGCTATCCCGACTGTCGTGAGGAGACAATGAATGCGTTGCAGGCGTCGCTTCGACTCGGCATGGAAAGCCGCATTGAGATTCACACTCCGCTGATGCATTTATCGAAACATGAGACCGTCAAACTGGCGCAGGAGCTTGGCGCTCTGCCGGCTATGGCATTGACGCACACCTGCTATAACGGTGTGCGGCCGCCGTGCGGGAAATGCCCGGCGTGCGAGTTGCGCGCCAAAGGTTTCCTTGAGGCCGGAATCGAAGATCCGCTGCTGGCGACGCGATGACTTATTCGGTCAAGGAAATCTACTACACGTTGCAAGGCGAGGGCGCGCAGACAGGTCGGCCAGCGGTGTTCCTGAGATTTGCCGGCTGCAACCTCTGGTCGGGTCGTGAAATGCATCGGGCCGAGTCGATTTGCCGGTTTTGTGATACCGACTTCGTCGGTACCGACGGACCCGGCGGTGGCAAGTTTGAAACGGCCAGCGAACTTGCTGCAGCGGTCCGGCAAGCCTGGCCGGCAGGCGCCGAACACGGCAAGCCTTATGTCGTCTGCACGGGCGGCGAACCGTTGCTACAACTCGACCCGCCTGCGATCAGTGCGTTGCACGACGCTGGTTTCGAAGTGGGTGTCGAAAGCAACGGCACGATCAGCGCGCCGAACGGCATCGACTGGCTGTGCATCAGTCCGAAAGGTCGTGCCGAGGTCGTGCAGCGAACGGGTGACGAACTCAAACTCGTATATCCGCAGATTGAGTCCGAGGCGCAGCCTGCGATGTTTGCAGATCTGCATTTCGAGCATTTCTATTTACAGCCCCTCGACAGCCCGGAGCGCGACGTCAATACGCAGCGCGCGCTCGAATATTGCCTGGCCAATCCACAATGGAGTTTGAGCCTGCAGACACACAAGGTCATCGGGATCGACTAGTGGATAGGAGATTCTGCACGGCGCGCTACCGCGGAGATAACATGAACCATCGTATTGGTCGGGTGATATTTGCATTCGGCGTTGGCCTCGTTGTGGCTTTCTATTCCTACCAATGGATAACAAACCCGGAGCCTCGTGCGGAGCGTGCAGCTGAAGAGCAGGTCGTCGAAAGGTCGCGGATCGAGCTCCGCTCGTTACTGGCAGAAGACTCGCTGGAGATTGTCGATCCGCTGTCACCCGATCGTAAGGTTGGCAAAGTCTATGTCTATGCCGAGGGTCCGGGCTGGGCGGTCTCGGGCTACTACCGTCGGGGTGAGCAGGATGCCTGGCACCCGTACCTGATGACGCTCACCGACGATCTCGAGTTTGTGCGACTGAAAGCAAAGGATGCGCTGCTTCTCAATCAGGCTGCTGGCGATGCAAGGCTCGAAGTCGTCCCCTGAGACAGCTCCGGCGCGTGGCGATTCGAATCCTAGATGATGGCAGTCGCTATCCAGCCGAGAATGGTAAGCAATGCTGTTGCGTAGCCCAATCCAAGAATAATCGTCTGGGCATCAAGTTCCTGTCGTTCTTCGTGGTAGGTCATGATTCGGGCCCCCTGGCATGTAGTGCGAGACTGTATCCTCGCGCAATGGGGCTGTACCTACCTGAGGCGCACGTGATTGTTTCCTGACGCTTAACTGATCGCGGTGGCTTCGGCCTTGTCTTCCTGGCGCCACTCGAAGACATTCAGTTCGATGAAGACAAAGGCGACGAGCCACAGGAACGCATCCCAGAAGTCGACGAAATCGCCTCTGAAGCCCCAGTAGATCGCCGCCAGGAGCAACAGGCCGTACAAGACTACTTTTGCAGCATTGCTGCTTTTCAGCGCGAAGCCCTCAAGTCGGTTGCGTTCCTGCAGCCGCACATCGATTTCCAGCACCAGGACCACCAGCAACCAGACAGCCGCGTTGATTACATCCACCCAGGCGAGATAGCGAATTTCCTTCAGGCCTTCAGCATCGACCAGGGCCGACATCCCGTTGAACTGGTAAAGAACAGCGGCATCCGAAAAGGTCGCGCAGTTGGCGGCTGTTACGGCGGCATATTCATCGAGCGTTACCGCCCAGGACCATTCGGCCGGAAGTAGCGCGCAAACATCTGTGACCCCGGCAAGCGTCGTGGTTTCGTAGAGAAACGTCAGGTTCTGGATATAGCCGTAAAACGCGTAAACGATAAACGCGTAGCACAGCGCCCGAAGCGCATGCAGGCTCCAGGTAACCGCTTTGGTGAAGTGGCGATCGTCCAGCACATAGGTCTCGAGCTCGAACATCAGCAAGAGCACGACCCACGCCGCGGTGTCGATAGTCGCAGAGAAGGCCTCGATAATGTCGGCGCCGGAAATACCATCGGAGAACTGCAGCGCCGCTGCCGTGGTCTCTTCGTCGAAGAACCAGTAGATGTTCATCGCCAGCAGCACGTAAACGGTGTACTTGAAGAACTGAAAAAGCGCGCGGCTACTAATCATCAAGAGGTGCATCCTCGGTCTTGTTGGCCGATTCTATGTCTCTTGAAACCTTATTGGCAATCATGCCAATGGCCTCGATGCGAAACTCCCTGCCTAGCTGGCGGACATCGAATCCGTTTCGACGCCTGCGTAGTAAACCCAGACGTTCTCTTCGCCGCTCAGCAACTCGATGTATTTGGGATGCACGAAAATATTTTCCCGTCCCGATTTTACTTCTCTCAGGATTCCCAGTTCGCAGAGCTGTTTCAGATATACCGACGCTGTCTGCCGTTTCGCGATTCCGGCGTCCACAAGATTACCGATACGACAGTATGGCTGTTTGAATAACAGTTCGACCAACTCCCAGGAATAGGCCTTTGGCAGTCGTGACTGCACGAACTCGGCGGTATGCTGCATGAGCTCGCGAATCGACTTGATCTTGTCCGTTGTCCAGGTGCAGGTTTCCTCCACACCTTCCAGTATGAACAGGATCCACGGGCCCCAATCCTGTTCACAGGTAACGTTATGCAGCAGTCGGTAATACGCTGCCTTGTTTTGAATGATGTAACGACTGAGGTAGAGGATGGGTGAGTCGAGCAGGCCATGCTGTACGAGGAAGAGAATGTTGAGAATGCGTCCGGTTCGGCCATTGCCGTCGGAAAACGGATGGATGGCCTCGAATTGGTAATGCTGAACAGCCAGGCGGACGAGCGGATCAAACTCGGTTCTGCGATGCATGAACTCGGCCCAGTTGTCGAGCTTGCTGATCAATAACTGCTGGCCGACAGGCGGCGTGTAGATCAGCTCACCTGACATCCGGTTTTTCAGCGTCGTTCCAGATTCTGCTCGAATATCTAACTCTACTCCTTTGATAGTGCTACATATTTGAATAGCCATATCCGTCGTCAGCATGCCGCGCTGAACCATTTTCGTGCCCTCATACAGGGCAGTTCGGTAACGTAAGGCTTCCTTGGTCGCCGCGTCCGCACGATCCTCAGCGATGTCCGCGAATTCGAACAGCTTGTCAGTGGTGGTAACAATGTTCTCGATTTCGGAACTGGCCCTGGCCTCCAGCAGCGGCAGTGCGTTTACCAGTACAGCGGAATTGGGGATCAATTCAGCCGCCTGCTTGAGCTCGGCGAGCGCTACGCGTGCGTTGATGCAGCGCTTCAGAATCTCTGTCGTTTCAATTATCTCGGCGGGTGGCGGCAGCTCGGGCAGCTCGTTATAGGGTACTGAGGGGTCGAAATCTGTCACTTGAGAGGTTCCTTTTACGCAAGAAGCCGCGTTGCCGGGTTCATGAGCGCTTTAAAATATGTCGAAATAAGTCCCTTTTATCGACATATCTCGTTGACATGTCGATGGTATAGCCATTAATCAGAAATATGTCGAAAAAGTAGAGATATATCGACATATAGTCAAAAGGCGTCGATAGGATCGACACGACAGGCGTATATGTCGATATATCTGTCGTTTTTCGACATATTCGAAGTATATGTCGATCGTATCGACAACTTCGTGAACCACGTAGCGAAACCTCAGATTCCCGGAAGACCAAAAAAACAGGTGTTTCGACGGCTTGGCCTTCCAGGCCGGTGCGAGGCTTCAGGGCCAGCGGCGTAGGCACAATCCACAGGCCTTGATCGGCCCCGCGCCCGGCTGATTGCGATAGAATTCTCGGCATTCCCAGCATCGACCAGAAAGGAATTACTGTGGCTGTAAAAAGTGACATCGAGATTGCTCAAGCCGCCAAAGTCCGTCCGATCCAGGATATCGCCGAAGAGCTCGGCATCCCGTTAGATGCCCTGGTTCCGTATGGCCATGACAAGGCAAAAATTAGCGCCGAATTCATAGCGTCAAAAAGCCAGGCGAAAGACGGCAAACTGATACTGGTCACCGCGGTGTCGCCTACGCCTGCCGGCGAGGGCAAGACAACGACGTCGGTCGGTCTCGGCGACGCAATGAACAAGCGGGGCAAGAAGGCACTGATCTGTTTGCGTGAGCCGAGCCTCGGTCCATGCTTCGGCATGAAGGGCGGTGCCGCCGGCGGTGGTTACGCGCAGGTCGTGCCCATGGCGGACATCAATCTGCATTTTACCGGTGATTTTCACGCGATCGGCGCGGCTAACAACCTGCTGGCGGCGCTCATCGACAACCACATGCACTGGGAGAACCAGCTCAACATTGATCCCAGGCGGGTAACGTGGCGACGCGTCGTTGATATGAACGACCGCGCGCTGCGGACCGTCACGTCGGGGCTCGGTGGTTTCCACAACGGCGTCGTGCGCGAGGCCGGCTTTGATATTACGGTCGCTTCGGAAATTATGGCGATTTTTTGTCTTGCGACAGATCTCAAGGACCTGGAAATCCGGCTTGGCAATATCGTATTGGGCTACACCCGGCAGAACGAGCCTGTGACCGTCAGGGAACTCAGTGCGGATGGGGCCATGACGGCCCTGTTGCGCGATGCATTTCAGCCGAATCTGGTGCAGACCATGGAGAACAATCCGGCACTGATGCACGGTGGGCCGTTCGCCAACATTGCACATGGTTGTAACTCCGTCGTCGCCACCAAGACCGGGCTAAAACTCGCCGATTATGTTGTTACAGAAGCCGGCTTTGGAGCAGATCTCGGTGCCGAGAAGTTCTTCAATATCAAGTGTCGCAAGGCTGGACTAAAGCCGGATGCAGTCGTGCTGGTTGCGACAATCAAGGCCCTGAAGATGCAGGGTGGCGTGGCAAAGGCGGATCTCGGTGCCGAAGACGTCGAGGCACTCAAGGTGGGTTGCAAGAACCTCGAGCGCCATATTCGAAACCTCGGCAAGTTCGGTGTACCGGTTACTGTCGCGATCAATCGTTATACGGCGGATTCGGATGCCGAAGTCGAGGTTGTTCGTAATTTCTGCGAGAAATACGGTGTGCGCGCCATCAACTGCACGCATTGGGCGGATGGTGGAGCAGGTGCTACAGAACTCGCAGACCACGTCGTTGAACTGTGCGACAGCGGCTCGGCGCAATTCCGTACCCTGTACGACGACGATCTCTCGCTTTGGCAGAAGACTGCGACCATTGCCAAGGAAATCTATGGTGCGGAAGACATAATCGCTGATAAGAAAATCCGCGAGGAATTCGCCAAGCTCGAACGGGAAGGGAGAGGCAAGTACCCGATTTGCATGGCCAAGACGCAGTACAGTTTTTCGACGGACCCGAATCTTCTGGGTGCACCGTCCGGACATCATGTGCAGATCCGTGAAATCCGACTCGCTGCAGGTGCGGAATTCGTTGTCGTCGTGTGCGGCGCAATCATGACGATGCCTGGCTTGCCTCGGGTACCGGCCGCGAATGCGATTCGCGTCAATGAGGAAGGGCGCATCGAGGGTCTGTTCTAGATCGCCAGCCGGTCCGGTAGGAGGAAGCGACTTTTCGCACGCTGCGACGATAGTAAACTCTCGCTGTAGTAGCGGCGGAGTATGGTCTTGCTGTCACCGAAAAGATCTTCGTTACGCGCCTTGAAGCGCTCCCACCGTTCATCCTCCCTGGATTTTTCTGCGACCAGCAGAAGGAATAGCCATGTAATTGTTGCGTGGTACTTTTCCGGCACACCGAGTTCTGCGGTGAGCCGGCGCAAAGCGTTGTCAAATCGAAGAATGGCTGCGGCCGGGTCGAACGTCGTCACGTATAGCCAGGCGACGTAAACATGAGCTTCGTGATCGAAGCGGCCTGGATCAACTTGTCCTGATTCAAATCTCTCAATGGTTAATTCTTGTTCGAGTGGGGCGCTCATTAGTCAGTTTCAACGAGGCGGTGACTGTCGGCTGCTGTCAGTTCGCAGCAATAAACGTCCTTCAACTTCTCGATAACACTGCGAGTCTCGGATGAAAACGGCGCTTTCCCCTCAAAGGCGTGCAGTACGATGCCTTCCAGAAGGTCGCCCAGCGTGAGGTCCGTGTACTCCGCGACACCTTTAAGCACTTTGAGTAGCGACGATTCGATTCGAACGCCTGTTTGCGTCCGACTGATTGCAGGCTTGACCATGCAGGTATGTCCTTGAGTGTTATAGAGATAACAAGGTAACAATGTAACAAACCTCAATCATTGCCGTCAATCCGGATAAAGTGCATGTGCGATGCCAACAAAAGAAGATCTCATCAAGGGATTCACTATTGGGGACTGGGAGGTTTATCCGGGTCGTGGCATTCTGCGTCGCGGCGAACAGGAAGAGCGTCCCGAACCGAAGGTCTTCGAGGTGCTGCTGGCTCTCGCTTGCCGTGACGGCGAGCTGGTTACCCGGGATGATCTTGTCGGCGATGTCTGGGGCGGTCGTGCGACGACCGACGAGCCGATTAATCGCTGCCTCTCGCAGTTACGCGGACATCTGGATGATCGTGCAAGGCCACATCATTATGTAGAAACATTGCAGCGGCGCGGCTATCGTTTGATGAAGCCGGTCACGCTGCATCATCCCGGCGAATTAAAGACGACTCAAGAACAAGCGGTACCGGGCAGGAGCCCACGACTATGGAAAATTGTTGCGGTCGTCATGGCGCTCGGTTTCCTTGCTTCCATTGCGCTGACGATGCGGCCCTGGGGCGTCGATACTGAGATCCGTTCAATCGCCGTCCTGCCGATTGAGAACCTGAGTGGCGATCCTGCGAATCAGTACATCGTGGACGGCATCAAGAATGTGCTCGCACGGCGACTGTCCGAAGTGCCCGGGCTTTCTATCAAGAACACGCGGGTGCACTACAACGAGGAGCCGTCGCGGATCGCCAAAATGCTCGATGTCGATGGCGTATTGTCTGGTGCTGTGCAGCTGCAGGATTCCACGCTGAAAGTGACCTACCTGATTGCGCGGGGGCGAGACAATGTGACCATTGGGTCCGGTGAGGTCAATGGTGATCTTGCTGGGATTTTCGCCCTGCAAGAACGTCTCGCTAACGAGGTGCTTGATGGACTGAGCCCGTCTTCGACGGTAGCGTCGGCGCCTACCTATACACCCAATGCCGAGGCCTACAATCGCTACATGCGCGGCATGTATGCACTGGATCATCGCGGTGAGGCGAAATATCTCGAGAAAGCCGTCATGTTGTTTCAGGAGTCGATTCGGCTCGATGAAAAGTTCGGTCCCGCCTATCTCGCGCTGGCAACCTCTTATGCGCTGATGCCGTATTACCGCAACCTGCCGGTCCTGGAAACCGATCGGGCGGCCATGCAAACGGTTGAGCAGGGCATCGCTGTCGATCCAGGCATAAGAGCTGCGGCAGGCGCGGTGTATGGCAGTCACTACCACCAGCAAAAGATGTGGTCAGAGTCGGAGGCGGCGTATCGCCTCGCTACGAACGCACCGGTTGCGGACTCGATCGCGTTTAACTGGTATTCGCGAATGCTGAATAGCGTTGGCCGTTTGGACGAGGCGCTGGTGCAGGCACTCAAGGCAGAAGCAATTGACCCGGACAATGGTGTCGTCAACAGCCGGGTTGCGATCGTCTATACCTGGCTTGGTGATGCCGAGAAAGCGCATGATTATTTCGCGCGCGCCGATGATCTGGGTGGGACGAGCACGATTCATAATCTCGCTCATGGCCTGTTGCTAATCAGGGAGGGCCGAATGGCCGATGCCGAAAAAATGGCAGAAATGGCCTTCAGGATGAGTAACGTTCGCACCGACTGGATTCAACCCGTGTTCGCTGCCTTCGAGGATCCGGCAACCGCGGCGACGGCGCTCGACGTACTCACACAAATTGCGGCCGACGAGGGGCTCAAACCCGAGGTCGAGGTAACGGCGAGAACCATGCTTGGTGACACAGATGGCGCAATGGCCGTCGCGCGCAGACTGGAGGAGCCCGGTGAGTTTTTCCAGATGGATCTCCTTTTTGCGCCGGAACTGCAGGCGTTGCGCGATCATCCCGACTTTATGCCGTTGCTACAGCGCCTGGGTGTTGTGGATTACTGGAAGGAAGCCGGCTGTGAGTTCGATGGCCAGAAAGCGGTCTGTCAATCTGACTAGTCGTCGCTGATTTTGCCGCGCGTCTTTTTTATCGCACCGCGGCGGCTTTTTTCGTCCAGACGTTTTTGTTTGGCTTTCTTTCCCGGACGCGTCGGGACTCGCTTCTTCGGCCGGTGCAGAGCCCGCTGCAGCAATTCGACCAGCCGGTCGAGCGCGGCCTGACGATTCCTTTCCTGGCTACGAGATTGTTGCGCCTTGATAACCAGGACGCCCGCGGAACTGATGCGCCTGTCGTTGCTCGACAGAAGCCTGTCTCTGACTGCGTCGTGCAGTGACGCACTGTTCGCGATATCAAATCGCAGATGAATTGCGGTTGCTACTTTATTGACATTTTGACCGCCGGCGCCCTGAGAGCGCACAGCGGATAGTTCGATTTCCGACATCGGGATGCTGAGTTGATCTGAGATTTTCAGAGTATCCACGCGAGCTCTCTGTGTGCAGGTCTATTCGCATCAACGTGGCTGGCGCGAATATGTGAGAATGCGACCTTCGCAATTTCTATCGACCGTCGTAATGCAAGTTCGAAACCTGAGTTTACTCGTGACCTGCCAGCTGATATCGACAACCGGGTCGATTGTTATGGTGACGCTAGGCGGCATTATCGGCTCGACGTTGGCTGCGAACAAGGCTTTCGCGACGTTGCCGCTGTCGATGATGGTGGTTGCGATTGCGACGACGACCATTCCGGCCACTATGTTGATGCGCAGAATCGGGCGCCGTGCAGGTTTCACGTTGTCGTCACTCAGTGCCGCTGGCGCAGTGCTCGTGACAGTGCTCGCGCTGAAGCAATCCAGTTTCGTGCTGTTCATCGTGTCGACCATGTTGTTTGGTATCAACATGGCGTTCACCCAGCAATACCGGTACGCGGCCGCTGAAAGTGTGGCGCCAAAGTATGTCCCGCGCGCAGTGTCGTTCGTCTTGCTGGGTTCGATAGGCGGAGCTTTTCTCGGTCCATTGCTCGCGACCGAAGGGCAGGGCTGGTATGCCGGCATTCCACATGCCGGGACGATGCTCGCTCTGTGCGTTCTTTTTGTTGTGCAAGCTTTGTTGTTTCTTGGTCTCGGTGCCGTGCAGGAACACGCGGAGCACCAGCAGGTTCGAAGCGATCGTCCGCTCGGTGAGATCGTGCGCCAGCCTGTATTCATGGTTGCTGTGCTCAGCGGCACGGTCGGGTATGGGCTAATGACGCTGATCATGACGGCGACGCCGCTCAGCATGCACATTAATGACGGCTATTCACTGGAGGAGACCGCTTCTGTCATCCGGGTGCACGTGCTGGGCATGTACGTTCCGTCCCTGGCGGCCGGTTTTCTGATCGAAAAGTTCGGTGTGACGCCGCTGATGTTCGCCGGCGCGCTCGGGCTGCTGGCGACGTCGATTATTGGCCTGCAGGGGCACACTTTCCTGCACTACTGGTGGGCGCTGATGCTGCTCGGTATTGGCTGGAATTTTCTGTATGTGGGTGGCACAACGCTGCTCACGTATACCTACTCGATGGCGGAGCGTTTCCGCGCTCAGGCTGTCAACGAATTCCTGGTGTTTGGTACGTCAGCCACAGCGTCGCTATTGGCCGGTACCGTAATGTACTTCTTTGGCTGGACTACGTTGATGTTGCTGCCAATCCCGATATTGGTCGCGATCTGCGTTGCGCTGCTAGTGGTCCGTAAAGATCCGATGCTGGATCGAACAGCCGCGAAGAATGAGGCTTAGTGCGACTGAAGTTTCTTCAGCCCGGAATAGCAATTTCGTCATGGCTCGATCGGCGAGCCTGGCGGCCTGCTTAGCAGTCTGGCGGGCGCCTAGAAATTGTAGACGAAGCCGAGACTCAGAACCGGCCAGGCCTTGAAGTCGCTCATTTCGTCTTCGAGCTCAAGACGTTCGTTTTCCAGTTCGGTTGCCAGCGCCGTCTGAATAACTGGCGGTGCGCTTGCCAGGCCAGTCGCCTCCAGCGTCACCTCTGGCTCGCCCTGCCATAACACGCCGAAGTCCAGGTTCAGACCAACCTTGCCGAAGATTTCGAAGTCATAGCCCACACCGACATACGGTGCCGTGCTGCCGAATGAAGTGACGCTTTGCAGCGAGCCGACATCGGCCGCACTGAACGTATCGTTGCCGATAGTGAAGTCCAGTCCGCTGGTGTCCTGGCTAACCATGGCGAATTCATTGCCATTCGAGACAACACCGGCCGTAACCCGGAAGGGGCTGAGCGGGAAACGAAAATTGCCGGTCGCGTAGTAAGTGTCGAGCGAGAACGTTGCGTCGTAGTTCACGCCTGCCTGCGAGCCGTTATCGTCGTATTCGAAGCTGTTGACGCCCATGCGCACGTCAAGCCAGGGTAGCGGGCTCCAGCGGCCCTCAAGGCCCAGCCCAAGCGTCCCGGCTTTCAGGCCGACGCCGAAATCGGCCGATGCCGCGTTGCATGCAAGAAGTGCCAGCGCTGCCAGCGCTGACTTGGAAATAAGGCTTTTCATCGTCTTCCGGCCCAATCTAGATAACGGTCTGTCAGCGTATACGTGCGTCACAGTGGTGACTGTGCGACGTATCACAGCTCCGCCAATTCAGCCTGCTTATGTCAAATATTGATGAATTGCGTGGATATGGGGGGTGCCGGCGAGTGTTCAGGCCCCTACCTTTGGAATGGCGCAGGAAGCGCGACAGGACGAGCGATATTTAAAAGGAGATTTGAAATGCGTGAGCTAACAATGAGCGAACTTGAATGTGTGGCGGGAGGCACCGGCGTGTGTACGCCGGAGGATAGTGGTAACGACTATGGCGGGATCACTGATACCGGTTCTGTGGGGGGCGAGATCATCGAAATATATGAGGGTCTGGTCGCCGCGACGTCTCATATCATCGAAAGGGTCGCAAACGCTCTGTGACCCGTTTATTGCCGGGGTGCTCACACACCCCGGTCTTTTTTCGAAGCAGCCAGCCGATTAGCACTGCTGCCAGCATCAGTCCGAGAAGACTTGTGATTCCGGGCCCCCATTTCGGGATTTCCGCGGCTGGCGGATTCCAGTGTCCCTGAAGACATCGCCAGTCCAGCTGAATGACGCCATTAATTGTCGCGTGTGTGACCAGCGAAGGCCAGAGAGTGCCGGTCCGCCAGTACTGAATACCGAAAACAACACCGGCTGCGAATGCGAAACCCCAGGACGACGGTCGGTGAGAGAGCATGAATATCAGTGCTGAGACGCTGATCGCGACAACAGCCCCCTTGTCCGAAAGCCATGTCTGGATCAAGCCACGGTTAATGGTTTCTTCGATAATCGGCACGAGCACGACCATGACGAGGATACCCAGTGCTATTGCGGACGGAGTGGGGCAGTCAAACGTGAACGTCGGGCCGACTATTGCAGCTGCCTCGATGCTGCGGTGCCAGCCGAAAGATACGCCGGCAATGAGTTCACACCATGCCGCCAGGCGAAGCAGACAGCCGAGTGCGATCGCGATGATAGCTACGCGTATGTTCAGCCCGTCGCGACGATAGAGCCTGGTGATGAAGGCGCCGTTGTGACGCCACAACGGGAATAGCAGCACGAGCAAGACCGGCGGTACGACCAGGTAGGAGAGGTCGGCCGCGAAGTCGTCCTGGAAACCGGCGCTCAGCAAACGCAATTGTATCCAGGCGCGGAGAAACAGCGCCGCCGCTGTGGCAGTGATGACAGCTATCAGCTTGGTTCGAACGGGCGGGTGTGCAGCCATTGCCCTGAGTCTAGCCAGGGCTGGCGTTGTGCCATACCGTCAAAAATGCGACGTTTGTCGAGAAACGTCCGGTGGCCTATTTTTCTGGCAGGTCCGTAATGGTGGGTTCTGTCATCGTATCGCGACCCCACTTCAGGAAAATTGCAGCGCGCGCATCCGGATCGATATTTACCTTATCCAGATCACCCTGAACATGCGGCAGATCCATCACGCGCGGGTCCATGACTCGAAACCATAGCCATGGCAGATAGGCCAACACATACATGCCGAAGTAGCCGTTCGGCAGCGCCGGCAGGTTGTCGAAATGACGTAGCGACTGGTACCGCCGCAGAGGATGCGAGTGATGATCGGAGTGCCGCTCAAGATGAAACAGGATCAGGTTGCTAAGGATGTGGTTGCTGTTCCAGGAGTGATGCGGCTGACAGCGCTCGTAGCGGCCTTTGACATCGCGATCGCGCAACAATCCGTAATGTTCGATGTAATTGGCGCTGGTTAGCTGCCAATAGGCGAACAGGTTGTGAAGAATCAGGAACGGTACGGCTTTCCAGCCAAACATCACGATTAGAAACAAGCCAATAGCAGCCGTAATGGCATACGACTGCAGAATCGGATTGCTTCTATGCCAGATAGACTTGCCGCGTGACTGCAGGCGCTCTGTCTCGATCTGCCAGGCTCGACGGAAAGCGCCGGGAATCTCGCGGGCAGCAAACTTGTAGATGCTCTCACCCATGCGGGAACTGGCAGGATCCGCCGGCGTAGATACGTCCTTGTGATGGCCGCGGTTGTGTTCGACACAGAAGTGGCCATAGCCCGCTACTGCGAGCGCGATTTTCGCGAGAGATTTTTCAAGTTTCGAATTCTTGTGGCCGAGCTCGTGTGCCGAATTTATGGCGAGCCCCGCGGTCATCCCGGCGACGATTGAAAGAAGTGCGAAGGCCCAGCCGCTTAAGGGTTGTGTCAGCGCGTACCAGGCGCTGCCGAACAACGTAACGAAATGCAAAGGCACGACAATATAGGTGAGGCGTCGATAGTACGGATCCCGGTCGAGTTGAATGACGACTTCTTCGGGAGGATTGTTAGTGTCTTCACCGATTGCCCAGTCGAGCATCGGAGCAATGATGTAGTTAATTATAAACGGCAGAAAAAACCACAGTTCGTTGCCCGTTCGGTAATGCAGCCAGATCGCGATAAACGGCTGCAACGGATAGGCGACAGAGAGCAACCAAAGCCAGCGTTTACGATCTACGTAATAGACCGCTTCGCCATTCTCAAGGATTCCGGTATAGCCTTTCATTGAACGCCTCGTGTCTGATTACCAACCGGGCATGATTATGGCGCGATTTCGCAGGCGCTCCAACGTACCGGCCCCTGATTGTCATTTCGCTTCTATACATAATATAGCTTCAGAAGGCTGACTACAGGCAAATTGCAGTGTGGCTCGAAGTAAATGGGGTCTTTGGCTATCGGATGGTCTATATTTTGGTGAAGATCCAAGACTCGCAAAAATAACAAAATCGAGCAGATGGAGAGCGAAGGGGAATGGGCAGTAACGTCGTATCGCTAGAGGAACGCGCAAGCGACGAGCGCCGTCGTGTTGGCTGGCGCACTGTCGTTTACGGTTTCACGCTTTCGCGGCGGCATACGCACCGCAGAGAAATTGACAACGATGTCATCTTCCTCGACTGGCACCATCCGTGGCTGTTCTTTCTGTCCGTAGGCACCATGCTGCTTTCGTGTACCGACGCGTTCCTGACGCTGGAGTTACTCAACAAGGGAATGATTGAAGCCAACCCGCTCATGCAGCATGCGTTGAATGAAGGGACGGCATTTTTCATCTCGGTCAAGCTCCTGCTGACCGCTCTCGGAATTTTTGTGTTGGTGTTTGTCGCTAAGGCCCATTTTCTGAATCGTTTCAGGACCGGCCTGTTCCTGACGGTCTTCTTCAGCGCTTATGCTTGCCTTGTCTGTTACGAACTGGTGAACCTGTTTCGCCTGATGTAGACGGGTTGGGAATATCATTCCCTCGGCGGTGCGCTTGGGATAAACTACCGAACCTTCGCAGGCGGTACTAATCATCCCCTCATATATGCGCGGCAAAAAACTGCGTAACTAGCTGAAATTATGAGTAATTCCCTCAAGGACCAGCTGGCTTCGACGCCGCTTTTCGGCGGCAACGCGAGCGCGGTCGAGCATCTCTACGAGCAATACCTCGACGACCCTGAATCCGTGCAAGCAGGATGGCGCAGCTATTTCGAGTCCATGGGTGACCCTGGCGCAGAAATTGTGCACTCCGCGATACGCGACGAGCTCCTGGCTGAAGCGCAACAGGGACGCAAGCGCGGACGCGTCAGCAGCCGTAAGGCCGGGGGTGCTGTTTCGGGCGAAAAACAGGCAGCCGTTTCACGTTTAATTCAGGTGTACAGTCTGCGCGGACACCAGATCGCCGACATAGACCCTCTGGGTCTGATGGACCGACGTGTCCCCGGGGTGCTCAAGCTCGACTATCTCGGGCTGACCGAAAACGACATGGATACAGAGTTCTTTACCGGAGGGCTTGCGGGCCACGGTAACGAACGTATGACGTTGCGCGACATACTGTCGCTGTTGAAACAGATCTATTGCGGCAAGATCGGCGTTGAAGTAGCGCATATATCGCGGGCGCGAGAGCGCCTGTGGCTGCGCAAGCGCTTCGAGCGGGCCATGGTTGGCGATCATCTTGACGACGAAGAGCGCCTGTGGATTCTCGAGCACCTGACCGCTGCGGAGGGCATCGAGCGCTATCTGCATACGCGCTATGTTGGCCAGAAGCGATTCTCGCTGGAAGGTGGTGAAAGCCTGATTCCATTACTGGATGACATCATCCAGCAGGGCGGAGCATCCGGCATCCGGGAAATTGTCATCGGCATGGCTCATCGCGGCCGTATCAATGTCCTCGTTAATATTCTCGGCAAATCGCCCGAGGAGTTGTTCGAGGAATTCGAAGGCAAGTACGACCCTGAGGAGCTGAAGGGCTCGGGCGATGTGAAATACCACAAGGGTTTCTCGGCGGACATGAAAACCCCGGGCGGCAATCTGCATATCGCACTTGCGTTCAATCCTTCCCACCTGGAAATCGTCAATCCTGTCGTCGAAGGTTCGGTGCGTGCTCGACAGCAGCGCCGCGACGACGATACTCGTCAGGAAGTCCTGCCAATACTTATTCACGGCGACGCAGCGTTTGCGGGACAGGGAGTCGTTACCGAGACCTTCCAGATGTCGCAGACAAACGGTTTTCGGACCGGTGGCACCGTACACATCGTAATTAACAATCAGATCGGATTCACAACCAGCCGACCCTCCGATGCACGCTCGACCGATTACTGCAGCGACGTCGCGAAGATGATTGAAGCACCGATTTTCCATGTCAACGGTGACGATCCGGAAGCCGTCATTGTCGTCTCGCGGCTGGCGCTGCAATACCGGCAGCGTTTTAACAAAGACGTTGTAGTCGACCTTGTCTGCTATCGTCGCCACGGCCACAACGAAGCGGACGAGCCCGCAGCAACCCAGCCGATCATGTACGGCAGGATTCGTGAGCACAAAACAACGCGCGAGCTCTATGCCAACCGACTGTTGGAGCGCCAGGCAATTTCGGCAACGAAGGCGACTGAGTTGCAGGACAATTATCGGGACCGGCTGGATCGCGGAGAACCGGTGCCGAAGTCGTCGCTGGGTATGATTGGCGACGCCTACACGGTTGATTGGCGGCCCTACCTGCATGCGCAGTGGGATGACGCAATCGACACGACACTCAGCCCCAAGACGGTTGCATTCCTTGGTGAGGCCATTACCTCCATTCCACCCGACGTAACGCCGCACGGTCGCGTTCAACGCATTATGGACGACCGGGCCAAGATGGCGCGAGGTGAGATGGATATGGACTGGGGTTTCGCCGAGACCATGGCTTATGCGTCTCTGGTCGTCGATGGCCACAACGTCAGACTCGTCGGCCAGGACAGTGGCCGCGGTACCTTCTTCCATCGCCATGCGGTGCTGCATAACCAGCTAAATAATCGCGAGTATGTGCCGCTGAGCAATATTGTCGACCGGTCGAACGCTTTTCGTGTTATCGATTCGCTGTTGTCCGAGGAGGCCGTGTTGGGCTTCGAGTATGGCTACGCGAGTACCGAGCCGAATACGCTGGTTATCTGGGAAGGACAGTTCGGCGACTTCGTCAACGGTGCGCAGGTGGTTATCGATCAGTTCATCAGCTCGGGCGAAGCGAAGTGGGGACGTCTTTGCGGGTTGACGATGTTCTTGCCGCACGGCTATGAGGGTCAGGGACCGGAGCATTCGTCGGCGCGGCTCGAACGTTTCCTGCAACTTTGTGCTGAGCACAATATTCAGGTCTGTGTACCGTCGACGCCGGCGCAGATGTTCCACATGCTGCGGCGCCAGCAGGTCCGCCCATTTCGCAAACCTCTGATCGTGCTGACTCCGAAGAGTCTTCTTCGTCACAAGATGTCAGTGTCGCCGCTGGATGAGCTGTCGAGCGGCCGTTTCGAGCTGCTGATTCCCGAGATCGAGGCGATTGCGACAAGAAAGACTCGACGCGTCGTGCTGTGTAGCGGCAAAGTCTATTTCGACCTGTTGGAAGCGCGTGAAGCACATGGCATCGACGATATTGCCATCATTCGTGTCGAGCAGATTTATCCATTCCCGATTGATGAGTACGCTGGCTTGCTTGAGCAGTACGAACACGTCAATGAAATCATCTGGTGTCAGGAAGAGCCGCTCAACCAGGGCGCGTGGTACCAGATCAAACATCGCCTTCAGGAGCCGCTGAAAAAACATCAGGAGCTCTACTATGCCGGTCGGCCCGGAGCGGCAGCCCCGGCATCCGGAATATTCAAGATTCATCTGCAACAACAACAGGCGCTTGTCGAAGCCGCACTCGACATCAAGAGTGAGGCCAGCAAAGTCGTGAAGCCCCAGAAAACCAAACGGAAGACAAAATGACAATTGAGATCAAGGTGCCACCGCTGCCTGAGTCTGTAAGCGACGCGACACTGGTTGGCTGGCACAAGAAGGCCGGCGAGTCTGTCGCGCGCGATGAGAATCTGGTGGATCTGGAAACTGACAAGGTTGTACTTGAGGTGCCGGCACCGGCGTCCGGGACGATCACCAAAATCGTCATCGAAGACGGTGCGACAGTCGTTGCCGGTGACGTAATTGCCATACTTGAAGAAGGCGAGGTGGCAGCAGCGGCCGAGCCAGCGCCTGCGAAGTCGGAAGACAAGCCAGCGGCGGCAGTGGCGCCACCGGTAGCGGTCCGGTCAAGACGAGCCCGGCGGTCCGCCGTTTGCTCGATGAACACGATCTGGATGCAACCATGGTTACCGGCTCGGGTAAAGATGGTCGTCTGACCAAGGGCGATGTGATGGCATTCCTCAAGGCCGATGACAGCAGCAACGTAACAGCCGGTGATGCGGCACCGGTGGCGCACGATGACGTGATCGTCGAGGGGCCGGTGCGTACGGAGAAGCGGGTTGCGATGACGCGATTGCGGGCGCGTATCGCGGAGCGACTGATAGACGCTCAGCAGACCGCCGCAATGCTGACGACCTTTAATGAGGTCGACCTGACCGAAGTGATGGCGCTACGCACTCGTTATCGCGACGCGTTCGAGAAAAAGCACGGAGTTCGACTTGGATTTATGTCGTTCTTCACCATGGCGGCGGTAGCAGCGCTGAAGAGATTCCCGGTCGTGAACGCGTCGGTCGAGGGCAACGATATCGTCTATCACAACTACTACGATATCGGCATCGCCGTATCCAGTGACCGAGGCCTGATGGTCCCTGTGATTCGCGACGTCGACCAGATGAGCTTTGCCGAGTTTGAGACCGAGCTCGGCGCCGTCGCGAAAAGGGCGCAGGAAGGGTCAATCAGCATGGACGACCTCACCGGCGGCACGTTCACCATTACCAATGGCGGCATTTTTGGTTCGATGATGTCAACGCCGATTCTGAATCAACCGCAGAGTGCGATTCTCGGCATGCACTCTATCCAGCAGCGGCCCATGGTTGTTGATGGAGAAATCGTGGCACGCCCGATGATGTACCTGGCAGTAACCTATGATCACCGGATCATCGACGGTAAGGATGCGGTACAGTTTCTCGTTACAATCAAAGATCAACTGGAGGATCCGAGTCGCTTGCTGTTGCAAGTCTGACCAAGGTCCGCGAATAGAATTGGCAAACTCGAAATTGGCAAAACAATGAGCAGAAGTTTTGATGTTGTGGTTATTGGCGCTGGCCCGGCCGGGTATATTGCCGCTATAAGAGCGGCGCAGCACGGGCTGACGGCGGCATGTATCGACGAATGGAAAAATCGGGATGGCAAGAACGCCTTTGGTGGAACCTGCCTGAATGCAGGCTGTATTCCGTCCAAAGCGCTGCTTGAGTCTACGGAGCTTTTTCATCGGGCTCAGCACGAGTTCAAGAAGCACGGAATCAAGACAGGCGATGTGGCGATGGATATCGCGACGATGCAAAAACGCCGTGCCAGTATTGTGCGGCAGCTGACAGGCGGAATAGCCGGTCTGTTTAAAGCCAATAAGGTTGAGGGGCTGGTCGGGCACGGCAAACTCCTTGCAGGTCGCAAAGTCGAATTCACGCCGGTCTCCGGTGATGTGGAAATTATCGAGGCGAAGCATGTTGTGCTGGCCTCAGGTTCATCGCCGATCGAACTCGGCATAGCGCCGTTCGACGGCAAGCAGATTATTGATTCATGGGACGCGCTCGAGCTTGAGTCCGTGCCAGAACGCCTTGGTGTCGTCGGCGCCGGCGTAATTGGCCTGGAGCTGGGCAGTGTCTGGGCAAGGCTCGGTTCGAAGGTCACGATCCTGGAAGCCATGGACGACTTCCTGTTCATGGCCGATCGCGATGTGGCCAAGGTGGCCGCCCAGGAATTCAAGAAGCAGGGACTCGATATCAAACTGGGGGCCAAGGTCGGGAAAGCGGTTGCCAGTAAGAAGGGTGTAGCCGTCAGTTACGACGACGCGAGCGGCTCGCAGTCCATTGAAGTCGACCAGCTCATCGTTGCCGTTGGCCGCCGACCGCATACCGATAACTTGTTCGCCGATGATGCCGGTATCCAGCTTGATGAGCGCGGCTTCATTGTGGTCGATGAGTCCTGTCGCACACGCGTGAAGGGTGTATACGCGGTAGGAGATTGCGTCCGTGGACCGATGCTTGCGCACAAGGGTTCCGAGGAGGGCGTTATGGCGGCGGACCTCATCGCAGGCGAGATCGCCGAGATGAACTACGACGTTATTCCTTCAGTGCTCTATACCTCACCGGAAATCGCGTGGACGGGCAAGACCGAAGATGAGGTCAAGGCGAGCGGCAAGCCATACAAGACCGGCTCTTTTCCGTTCATGGCGAGTGGACGCGCTAAAGCCATGGAGCAGACAGCGGGAATGGTGAAAATCATCTCCTCACAGGAAGATGATGAGATTCTGGGCGTGCATATTGTCGGGCCGATGGCCGGCGAACTTATATCCGAGGCAGTGCTTGCACTGGAGTTCTCAGCGAGTACCGAGGACCTGCAGCGCACGATTCACGCGCACCCCAGCTTGGCAGAGGCCGTGCATGAAGCTGCTTTGGCCGTCGACAAACGAGCGCTGAATTTCCCGAACAAGTAGCCGCTCATATCCTGCGGAAGTTCGAATCACCCGTAGGAGCGGCCCATTGGCCGCGACCCAAGTCCCGAACTCTGCGTTCCCTGTAGGAGCGGCCCTTTGGCCGCGACCCGAGTCCCGAACTCTGCGTTCCCTGTAGGAGCGGCCCATTGGCCGCGACCGCGCTTTAGGATTTCTCCCAAAAATCCGCGTTCTTTATACCCAGCTTTTTCGGATCGAAGGTATACGTCGTTACTCCCGCCTTGCGCTGCGCCTCGTAATCCTTCAAGAGCCTTGAGTGCGGGCTTTCCCATAAAAAACAGTATCAATATTCCGACAATGTTGAGCCACGCCATAATGCCGACGCCAACATCGCCAAGCGCCCAGGCGAGATCGGCCGAGCGAACGGTTCCGTAAAAGACCGATGCCATAAGCGCCAGTTTCAGAATAACGAGCTCGCCTTTGAAGCGGATAGTGCGACGGATGTAGGCCACGTTGGTCTCGGCAATGTAGTAGTAAGCCAGCAACGTTGTAAATGCGAAGAAGAACAAGGCCACAGCGACAAACGTCTTGCCGAAGCCACCCAGTACGGACTCGAGCGCGTATTGCGTAAATGCCGGGCTGTTTGCCTGGATGTCGGCTCCAAGTATGCCGCCACTGGCGACGACCTCTACACCGGTCACGTAGTACTGGTTGGTAATCAGGATCATGAATGCGGTGGCGGAGCAGACGAACAAGGTGTCGACATACACAGAGAAAGCCTGCACCAGCCCTTGCTGCGCGGGATGCGCTACTTCCGAGGCTGCCGCTGCATGCGGTCCTGTTCCTTGTCCCGCTTCATTGGAGTAAACCCCACGTTTGACGCCCCAGCCGATGGCCGCGCCAACTCCGGCCATGGGTGTGAAGGCGTCTTTTACGATTAGTGCGATTATGTCCGGCAGGTCGCCAATGTGAAACCCAATAACGCCAAGCGCCATCAAGACGTAGCCGAGAGCCATGAATGGCACGACGATCTGCGTAAAATGTGCGATACGTTTTACGCCGCCAAAAATAATGAAGCCCAGTACGGTGACGACGATCACGGCGGTTGCCATCTTGGTCGCGCTAATACTGTCGCCAAAGAAGTTGACTAAGGTCTCGCCGCCAAAAGCTAGTTCAGCTGCGTTGCCAATGCTGTTTGATTGCACGCCGGGTAGAAGCAGGCCGGTCGCAATGATCGTCGTAATGGCAAAAATCCACGCATACCACTTCTGGCCCATTGCCTTCTCAATGTAGTATGCCGGGCCGCCTCGGTATTGGCCCTCGTCCTCTTCCTTGTAGATCTGGCCGAGCGCCGATTCGACGTAGGCGGTTGAGGCGCCGAGGAAGGCAACGATCCACATCCAGAAAACGGCGCCGGGTCCGCCGAAGCCGATAGCCGCGGCTACGCCTGCGATGTTGCCTGTGCCAACGCGGCCGGAAAGCGATACGGAAAGGGCCTGAAATGACGATATGCCACGGTCAGATTCCTTGCTGGAAAACAGCAGGTGGAGCATTTCCTTGAACAAGCGCACCTGAACGAAGCGCGTAAGAATCGAAAAGAACAAGCCGGTCCCGAGGCAAAGGAAGATCAGAGCATTGCTCCAGATAATTCCGTTTAGCCAGTCAACGATCTCCTGCATGCCGCACCCCTTTCGTCTTTTTAGTCTCAGGCGCTGTGGATAGTAACCGAAATCGCGATATAGTGGGGCCCTGCAAAATTGGGAGCGCGACAATGACGTGGTGGAGTTGGATGATTCTTGGCGCAGTTTTGCTGGGCGCGGAACTGTTTGCGATTGACGCTCAGTTCTATCTTGTCTTTTTGGGTGTCTCCGCGGCGTTGGTCGGATTCCTGGGTTTGTTTGGTATTGCAATGCCGGAGTGGGCCCAATGGATGGCGTTTGCGGCATTTTCACTGATCTCGTTTTTCACATTTCGCAAAAGCCTGTACCAGAAGATTCGGAGTGGCGCTGTCGGCTTCAACGAGACGTTGGCCGGTAAATCGGTGGATGTCGAAACAGAGCTGGCGCCCGGTGCTGAGACGCGACTGAGCTATCGGGGTACGAAATGGACGGCGCGTAATATCGGCGACCAATCCATTACGGCAGGTACTCGTGCAACCGTTGTCGAAGTTGACGGGCTCACACTGCGCATCAAAGCAGAATAAGTAACAACAAAGGAAATAATCATGGACTCTACCCTTATTGTTTCGTTGGCAGTCGTCTTTGTCGCGATCGTAATCCTGCTCAAAACAGCCGTTGTTGTGCCGCAGCAGAATGCCTATGTTATTGAACGTCTGGGCAAATACAGCAAGACGCTGAA
Source organism: uncultured Gammaproteobacteria bacterium (assembly GCA_963760395.1). Lineage (GTDB taxonomy): Bacteria > Pseudomonadota > Gammaproteobacteria > Steroidobacterales > Woeseiaceae > UBA1847. The sequence continues at coordinate 152,063 of CAVXCX010000003.1, read as the reverse complement.
CGCAGGGTTTCACATTCTCATACCGTTTCTCGAGCGCATCGCCTACAGGCACAACCTGAAAGAGCAGGCGGCGGATATTGCCGAACAGATTTGTATTACCAAGGACAATGTCCAGGTGGGCGTCGACGGCGTGCTGTATATGCAGGTGCTTGATCCGGGCCGCGCGTCTTACGGCATCGGCAACTATATGTTCGCGATTTCTCAGCTGGCACAGACGACGCTGCGTAGCGAAATTGGCAAAATCGATCTTGATCGCACTTTCGAGGAGCGCGGCACGATCAACCAGAACGTCGTTGCCGAACTGGACAAGGCGAGCGACCCTTGGGGCGTAAAAGTTCTTCGCTATGAGATCAAGAACATCAATCCGCCACATGACGTTTTGAGCGCGATGGAAAAGCAGATGCGTGCCGAACGTGAAAAGCGTGCCGTGATTCTGACGTCGGAGGGCGTGCGAGACCAGAAGATTAACGAGGCCGAGGGTGAGAAGCAGCGTGTCATCAAGGAATCAGAAGCGGTAAAGATGCAGCAGATTAACGAAGCACAGGGTGAGGCCGAAGCCATTCTCGCGGTTGCGACAGCGACCGCCGAGGGATTGCGCAGGGTAGCCAATGCTGTCGTCGATAAGGGTGGTCCCGAAGCCATGCAGCTGCGCATTGCCGAGCAGTACATCAACGAGTTCGGCAAACTGGCGAAGACGGGCAATACCTTCGTCGTGCCCGCCAACCTGGGTGATTTGACGTCGATGATGGCGTTGGCCACCGATATTGTTAAGGGCAACAAGGGCGCCGTCACAGCGGGCCCCGTATCTTGACGAGAGACCAGGCATCTTGAATGTCGGCTTACTCGGTGTCATCGGCCGTTCAGATGAATTCTCCTGTACCAGACTGAACGGCTGCTAATGACCCAAAGCGAACTCTTAATACGTGTCCGATGCACTTTTGATGGGCGATAAAAAGGAGAACAAAATGCACATCGGGACAACCAAATTACGTGCGTTCGAAGTCGCGTCACTCGCCGTTTTTCTCGTGCTTGTATTTTCGACTTCACAGGCGGCAGACGATGGCTGTGAAGACTCTGGTGAATACTCCTATATTTGTGGCCCGGTAAGTGCGGAAGACTTAGTTCTTATTCCTGGAACAAAATGGGTCATCGCGAGTGGTTTTGGCGGAGGCGCATCCCTATACCTTGTCGATTCGGAGCAAAAAACCTGGAGTAGTCTCTATCCGGCAGATGAACCCCGTGCCCGGCAGAACATGAAGGCCTATGGTGCCTGCCCTGGGTCGCCCGACCCGAGCAATTTTGTCGCGCATGGATTGAATATTCGTCCCGGCGCCGATGGCCACTCGACGCTCTATGTGGTGGGCCATGGCGAGCGAGAAGCAATCGAAGTTTTTGATGTGGATCCAGGTGCTGATGTGCCTGTACTTACATGGACCGGTTGCGTCATGACGCCAGACGGCATGGAGGCCAACAGTGTTGCGTCTCTCGCTGATGGTTCTCTGCTTGCGACCATTCCGCTGCACACCGGTATTCTCATAAATGAAGCATTTACCGGAAGACCGACCGGTGCGGTTTATGCTTGGACCCCCGGCAATGCGGGCTTCAAAAAACTGGAAGGCACTGATATGCCTTACGCTAACGGCATCGAAGTGTCTGACGATGGCCAGGAGTTTTTTGTCGCTTCTTCAGGGCTACAGAAAGTACTCGCATACTCGAACACTCGCCCCAGTCGCTTGCTCCGGAGCAGCAAAGCACTTTCATTTATTCCGGACAATTTGCATATGGGCAGCGACGGCAACCTGATTACGGCCGGGATGGCAATAGTCGATTCCGTATGTGGCGATGTTGCGATGTCGTTGGAGTTCGATCTGGGAGAGTTTGCGAGTTGCCCCAGACCGTTTACTGTTTTAGCTATCGATCCGCAGTCCATGCATGAAAGCATTCTTACGAGTTCTCATGCTCAGCAACATTTCAGCAATATCACGATGGCGCTGGAGGTCGGCTCCGAGCTTTGGATGGGCACGTTTGCGGGCGATCGTATTGCTTATCGAAATCTCGAATAAGGTAGCAACGGAACATCGAACACTTGAAGTTTGGTTCCTAATGAATGTCCGTTAATGGCCGTAAGAGAAGTCCAGGCGTCAAAACTGTTGAGGAACTGCTGTTGGCTCAAATACAGGGGCAGGCCGTCCGACGAATTGACGCCAAAACGGCAATTCGTCTACTGCGTCGCTGTATTACCAAAGCCCAAGCCCTATAGTTACGACCGCTAACACAAATTGGAGAATGACTTGTCGAGCCTGACGTTGGACAAAATTGAGCACGAATTGCAGTTAATGAACGTCAATTTAGCTGAGGCAAACGATATTGCGATGCTGTCAGCCTATTCGTCAATGCCTGCTGATCTTGACACTGACAGCAGGAAAGCACTCGCCGGGCTTCGAGACAAAATGATGGAACGAGCGAGGGTTCGATCTGGCATCTAGATCTTTCCTTAGAATAAGGTAGCCAATAGCCTAAACGGTTGTTCCTATTTACGCTGCGCCGCCGTAGCGTCGCGCACCATTTGAATCAGTTGCTCGTCACTGTAGGAATACCTGTGGTCGGCGTTAAGTTCGGCCATCTCTTCAATTATTCTACTTATTGTCCACTGTGCTTCTTTCTCGTTTAGAACGACCAGGTAGTTGGACTTCGGTGTGTTATCGAATAAGGCGTGCATGACTGCTGCGGATACATCGTCCGGGTCGTCATGCATGCTCCTGTCCGACATGTACGCAATATCCTCTGCAATGTATTCTGCGTACACCGAGCCCGGTTGCGAGTATGGCTGTTTCGCCAGCGCGGCCATTATCGGCCTTTTCAGATGTGTCCGCGATATCAGGGGTTAACCCAGCCGACCTACAAGACTTGCTCAAGCGTTTGGAGTAGAGACGCGAATAGAGTCTTTTTCTTGCTGAAAGCCGCAGGCCCTTGTTCTACAATCCGATGCTCGTCCACACCGCGCACTTGCGGTTTGAATCTCGACCTCGTTTGGACTCATCAGGTTGGTCTTTGCACAGCCGCAACCTCAGTAAGGGAGTTTCAAAGTATGAACCACGCTACAAATCAGTATCGACATGAAGAACGCCTGATACCCTTGCTATGCATACTGTTGATTTGCCTTTCTACAACGCCGGCAATGGCGGACACGCATGGCGATAAGGTGGCGGATGACACCCCGATCGTGCTGATCACGGGCGCCAACCGGGGCCTCGGGCTTGAGTTCGCGCGCCAGTACGCGGCGACTGGCTGGGCGGTCATCGGAACGGCACGCAGACCTGCGCAGGCGGATGACCTGGAGGCGCTGAACGTCGAAATCCTCGAGCTCGACGTCACGGACCGAGACAGCATCGCCGCGCTCGCGGCAGTGCTCGAAGGCCGTGCTGTCGATATGCTGATCAATAACGCGGGCATCTTTCCGCGCGTCAGCGAAATCGAGCGAGTGGACGCTGACGACTATGCACAAACATTGATGGTGAATACGCTCGGTCCGGTGCTCGTCACTCAAGCGCTGATGCCGAATCTCAGGAAAGGCGAACTCAAACGCATTGTCAATATCAGTAGCCAGCTCGGCAGCATCGGAATGAACTCGGGCGGCTTTTACGGTTACCGGGAAAGCAAATCCGCACTCAACATGTTCACAAAGACGCTGGCCACCGAACTCGGCCCCGACGGCTTCATCTGCCTCGCAATTCATCCCGGGTGGGTACGAACCGATATGGGCGGATCGAGTGCAAACCTCTCGCCGGAGGAATCGGTCAGCGCAATGCGCGCGGTAATTAGCAACGTAACATCGGACGACAATGGCACCTATCGCGGATTCAACGGCGACTCCGTCGCGTGGTAGCCGACTTGGAGAAAGGGGCCGCTCCGATACTGTGGCCGCTGATTTCCAAAAGCAGCCGGTTGATCGATAAACTAACCAAAGACGGCTACTGACCGGTAGCAGACACTCGACCGGCCGGTTCCGGGAGATAGCAGACACTCGACCCGAGCGAAAAGTAAGTATCAGACGTTGCCATTGACGAACGGCTGCGTCTGACTTCGCTGGTAATTATCAGCTAACTGGATATAACTGACCTTTAGCGGACATTTTTCCGCCTTTTTTTCGGCACATTTCGTTTATACACTGCTTGGAACATACTCATAGGGTGTAAAGGCGGGACGAAGCAATGACATTATCGCATTTGCAAACGATGGCGGAACTTCTCGGACTGCTAATCGTCGCCGGCACGCTGGTTTTTCTGGCCATCCGAATGCGCCAGAACAGAACCTATAAAGTCGCGCTCGGTATTGCACTTATGACAGCATTGCTCGTTCTCTGGATTAACCTCGCCGTAGGCATTATCGGAGAGCCTGACAATCTCGCCAACCTGATGTACGTAGGGGTGCTCGTCGTAGGAATCGTCGGAGCCATAATTGCGCGGTTCCAACCACAGCAAATGGCAATCGCATTGTTCGCCACGGCAGTCGCTCAGATATTGGTCGCCAGTATTACTGCGATTTTAGGGTTAGGCTTCCCGCCAACTCCGTCGCAATCGCTCCTGATATTGAACGCGATTCTCATTGGCTTGTGGGTCGGGTCGGCCTTGCTGTTTCGCAAAGCCGCAAGAGAACAAAATGGCGCCGATGCGATGCCGGAGGGCTGATCCGCTCGCCGGCGATCGGTTGTGAGAGCACCGACAGCGGCGCCCTAAGATATCCCGCCGTCAGTCGGTTAGCGGCTTTGCTGCACTCCTACAGGTTCCGGCGAACCCGGCTTCATTAGTTACTGCGCCGCACCGACACAACGTTCGGTACTTGCTCCAGGCGAGTGATGACAGTACTCAATGTCGGCAGGTCGCGGATCTCGATGCTGATGTGCAGAACAGCCTGCAAGGTGTCTTTATCGGTGTGGCTTTTCAGGTCGAGTACGTTCGCATGGTCGTCGGCAAGCACCGATGTAATATCGCGTATCAAGCCACTACGATCAAAAGCGTGCAACGTAAGGTCGACCGGGTAGGCGCCGGATTCCTGTTGGCCCCAGCTTATCTCGACGATCCGCTCCGGGTAGCGACGACTTAATCCCAGGAAGTTACCGCAGTCCTGACGGTGAATCGTGACGCCGCGCCCCTGGGTGATGTAGCCGACAATGAACTCCGGCGGCACCGGTCGGCAGCAGCGCGCGAAATTGCACATCAGGTCGCCAATGCCGCTAACGGCAACGGAGTCTGGTTGGCTTTGTTTCTTTCTTGCCGTTCTTCGGGTTCGAAATCGATCCGGCATTTCATCGCCGCGCAAGTGTTGCAGAGCCGTCGCTATCGATGCGGATGTCAGGTCGCCGGCACCAAGACTGACGCACAGTCCCTCGGTGTCCTTTAATTTCAACTGCTTGGCGATCTTATCCGTCGGTACGTCCTTTGCGCCGAGGCGGGCAAGCTCTCGATCAAGGATTTCGCGGCCCTGACGCTGATGCTGATCGCGATCCTGGTGGCGGAACCAGTTCCGCACTTTGGCGCGCGCTCTCGCGCCTGCCAGGTAACCAAGTTTTGGGCTGAGCCAGTCTCTGCTGGGTTTTGCCTGGCTGCCGGTAATGATCTCGATCTGGTCGCCGTTTTCAATGTGGTAGGTCAGCGGCACAATGCGGCCATTGACCTTGGCGCCGCGGCAACGGTGACCTACCTGTGTATGTACGTGATACGCAAAGTCCAGGGGTGTCGCCTTCGCCGGTAGCTCGACGACGTCGCCTTTAGGACTTACAGCGTAGACCCTGTCTTCGAAAAAGCCGTCGCGAATCTGGTCGAGGAGGTCGGCGCCATCGTTCGCCGGTTCGAGCAGTTGGCGCAGGAACTCGATCTTCTGATCAAACGCGGCAGGGGAGCCGCCGCCCTCCTTGTATCGCCAGTGTGCGGCCACACCCAGTTCCGCATAGCGGTGCATGTCGTGGGTACGGATCTGAACTTCAACCGTCTTGCCTTCCGGGCCCACAACTGCGGTGTGCAGCGACTGGTAATTATTTTCCTTTGGATTGGCGATGTAGTCGTCGAATTCGCCGGGAATATACGACCACAGGTTATGCACGACCCCGAGAGCGGCATAGCAATCGCCGATGTCGTTGGCCAGGATACGTACGGCGCGAATGTCATACAGCGATTCGATACCTCGGTCTTTCTTCTGCATTTTGCGCCAGATGCTGTAAATGTGCTTCGGGCGACCCGAAATCGTGGCGTCGATGTTCTGTTTGTTGAGCTCCTGCTTGCAGCGTCTGTTGGACCCGTTCGATGAACTCCTCGCGTTCGACACGCTTCTCTTTGAGCGTATGCGCGATGTCCAGATACGCTTCCGGTTCCAGGTAGCGAAAGGAGAGGTCCTCAAGTTCCCACTTGAGCTGCCAGACGCCGAGTCGACTTGCGAGCGCCGCATAGATTTCCATCGCTTCCAGCGCCAGCGCTTTTTGCGTCTCTGGCGGCGCCTCTTTGGCCCGCCGAAGTCGATAGAGCTGTTCGGCAATTCTCACCAGCACGAGCCTGACGTCGGACACGACCGCCAACAGCATCTTGCGCAGTGCTTCGGACTGCTGCACCGCGAGCGCTTCTCCAGGCTGCCAGTGGGCAGGCAGCGAGAACTGGTTGAGCTGTTCCATACCTATAATGAATGGAGAAATAGCTTTTAATTCATTGTTTTTTAATGAAATAGACTTGAGATAACCGTCCCGAAAGAGCGGGTATGCCTGTACCGCCGCCAGCAGTTCATCTGGAAGGCCAAGTGGCGCTACGATCTCGGCGATGCGCCGGCCTTCGTCGATTGCACTCGTAAGACCCTCTTTCTTTGGCAAGCCCTTCAGATAGTTTTGGACCGCCGTGACAACGGCATTCTGGTTGCCGTCAGAATCAGGATTCAATGCGCCGGTCGCTGACATTCTCGAAACTGCTCCAGTGTGCCTGTCGGGGTAATACCCGTTATCATACGCGCAGTTTCAGCAGGCATAAAAAGCAGGACTCGATGGCAGGTCATAGTAAGTGGGCGAACATTCAGCACCGCAAAGGCGCCCAGGACAAAAAGCGCGGCAAGTTATTCACGAAGTTGATTCGTGAAATCACGATCGCCGCGAAGATGGGTGGCAGTGATCTGGATGCCAACCCTCGGCTTCGGCTGGCGGTTGACAAGGCCAAGGCACAAAGTATGCCCAAGGATAATATCGAGCGGGCGGTCAAGCGCGGGGCGGGCGAAACAGAAGGTGCCGACTACCTGGAGATCAGTTATGAAGGCTATGGACCGGGCGGTACGGCGGTTATGGTGCACTGTCTGACTGATAACAGGAACAGGACGGTTGCCGATGTTCGGCATGCGTTTACCAAGTTCGGGGGTAACCTGGGCGCGGACGGCTCCGTCAATTATCTCTTCAACCAGGTGGGGCAGCTGCTGTTTCCGGCGGACAGTGACGAAGATGCGGTTATGGAGGCGGCGATAGAGGCGGGCGCCGAGGATGTCATTGTTGATACCGATGGATCGATCGAGGTTCTGACCGAGCCCGGCGACTTCGAAACCGTCCGTGACGCCATACGTAAGACTGGCCTGAAGGCTGACAGCGCCGAGGTCACCATGCGTGCTTCCACCAGTGCGTCGCTGCAGGTGAAGGAGGCAGGATCGATGATCAAGTTGCTGGACATGCTCGAGGATCTCGATGATGTGCAGGACGTCTACAGTAACGCTGATATTAGTGAAGACGTGTTGGCGCAGCTCGAAGACGGCAGTTGACTCAAAGTCATCGCATTCTCGGTATCGATCCAGGATCACGCCTGACCGGCTTCGGCGTGCTTGATTTCTGCGGCGATACGCCGAGCTACGTCGCCAGCGGCACGGTAGCCAGTATGGACGGTGCGTTCGCGGACCGGCTGCGGCAAATATTCGATTCTGTGACCGGAATCGTCCAGGAGTATCAGCCGGACATCGTCGTCGTCGAGAGCGTCTTCATGCACAAGAATGCCGGCAGTGCGCTGAAATTGGGGCACGCCCGATCGGCAGCGATATGCGCCACCTTCCAGCACGATCTCGAGGTTTTTGAATATGCACCTCGGGAAATCAAGCAGGCGGTAGTAGGGACAGGTGCCGCAACTAAAGAGCAGGTGCAGCACATGGTTGTGTCGATCCTGAAGCTGGGTGGGGCGCCGTCGCCGGACGCGGCGGATGCGCTGGCGGCTGCGTTGTGCCATGGCAATCAGCGTCGGATTCACGCACAGCTCGGTACCGGCAAAGCGATCGCGGGACAACGATGATTGGTTCTCTACGCGGCCGACTGATCCTGAAACAGGCGCCGCAAATCGTCGTTGAATGTGGCGGCATCGGCTACGAAGTCGAGATGCCGATGTCCACGTTTCTGGATTTGCCCGAGGCCGGTGCGGACCTCTTTTTATACACTCATCTGGTGGTGCGGGAAGACGCGCAGATTCTGTACGGTTTTACGACGACCGACGATCGCCTGTTATTCCGCACGCTGCTCAAAGTCAATCGAGTTGGCGCCAAGATGGCGCTGGGTGTCCTGTCGGCGATGACCGCGAATGATTTTCGTCGCTGTGTGGAATACGAAGATACGACGACGCTGTCGAAGATCCCCGGCGTCGGCAAGAAGACGGCTGAACGACTGATTGTTGAAATGCGTGATCGCATTGACAAAGTGCTTGCCGATGACGGCAGCACTAAAGCCGTTACTACAGAGGCGAGTGCGCGCAGCGAGGCCTTCGATGCGCTGGTGTCGCTAGGTTACAAGCCAAACGAAGTTAACAGGCTCATAGGTAAGCTCGACACGGAAAATCTGTCGGCCGAGGATATACTTCGGCTGGCGCTAAAACAGGCGGCCCGATAGCATGGCAGGTATAGAACATGATCGATTGACGAGTGCCGAGCCGGTTGCGGAAGACAAGGCATTCGATCGCGCGATCAGACCGAAGACGCTTGACGACTACGGCGGCCAGCCCGGCGTCAAGGCGCAGATGCAGGTCTTTATCGAGGCCGCGCGACGGCGTTCAGAGGCGCTCGATCATGTACTGATCTTCGGTCCGCCCGGTTTGGGGAAGACCACGCTCGCGCACATCGTTGCGAACGAGATGGGCGTGAACATGCGGCAAACCTCTGGCCCGGTACTTGAACGCCCCGGCGACCTCGCGGCGTTACTGACCAATCTTGAACCGAACGATGTCCTGTTCGTTGACGAGATTCATCGACTCAGTCCAATTGTGGAAGAGGTCCTGTACCCGGCGATGGAAGACTTTCAACTCGATATCATGATCGGCGAGGGACCTGCCGCTCGTTCCATCAAGCTTGACGTGCCACCGTTTACGCTGGTTGGTGCGACCACGCGCGCCGGTTTGCTGACATCGCCGCTGCGCGATCGCTTCGGTATCGTGCAGCGTCTCGAGTTTTATTCCAGCATCGATCTTGAGGCTATCGTCAATCGCTCAGCCGGAATCCTGAATCTTCCGATCGAACCGAAAGGGGCGTCAGCTATTGCGACGCGCTCGCGCGGCACGCCGCGTATTGCGAATCGTCTGCTTCGGCGCGTGCGCGACTTCGCGGAGGTTGAGGGTGACGGCGTGGTTACCGGGAAGGTGGCGGAAGGCGCTATGGACGTACTGCAGGTCGATCCGCATGGTTTCGACGCGATGGACAGGCGCCTGTTGCAGACCATTATCGAGAAATTCGACGGTGGTCCTGTTGGCATCGACAGTATTGCGGCCGCCATTGGCGAGGAGCGCGGCACAATCGAAGACGTAGTCGAACCGTTCCTGATCCAGCAGGGCTTCATGATGCGCACCGCGCGCGGGCGCGTGGCGACCAGTAATGCCTACCTGCACTTCGGACTCACGCCGCCGAACGCTGCGTCCAACCAGGAGTTGCCGTTTGAGCGAAGCTGAAGCGAAACCCTTTGAGTGGCCGGTCCGCGTTTACTATGAGGATACGGACGCCCAGGGCGTTGTTTATTATGCGAACTACTTTCGTTTCCTCGAACGTGCGCGCACCGAATGGTTGCGGTCGCTGGGCGTGGATATGGTCGGGCTAATGGAAGAGGAGCGTCGCATTTTCGTCGTGGCCGAAGTGCAGGCGCGCTTTCTGGCGCCGGCTCGCCTCAGTGACGAACTGATCGTGACCGCTCGGCTTGAGAAACTCACACGAGTATCTTTCGACATCGAACAGAATATTTATCGAGGCAATGTCGACGGTGAAAAACTGATTGACGCCACCGTCAAAGCGGCGTATCTGGATGCCGATACGATGCGACCAAAACGAATACCACCTGCCTTATTTGGGGAAGTGAAATCATGAACGAAAACCTGTCCGTCGTCGGGCTATTGATCGACGCGAGCCTGCCGGTGCAAGTGGTAATGCTGCTGCTGGTTATCGCGTCGCTGATGTCCTGGAGCATCATCTTTACCAAACGGCGTCTCATTCGCCGTACCAAGAATGCTTCCGATGAATTCGAAGCGGCGTTCTGGTCGGGCGGTGACCTGAATACGCTTTACAGCAGCGCGACGCGCGCCAAGGGCGGCAGTCTCGGCATGTCGAGTATTTTCGAGGCCGGCTTTCGCGAATTCAATCGCGCGCTGCAAGCAGGCGGCAGCAGTACCGACAAGATCGTTGAGGAGTGCCGTCGTGCCATGCGTGTCGCACAGATGCGCGAAGTCGACCGGCTCGAACAGGGGCTGGCGACGCTGGCAACAATTGGTTCAACGAGCCCTTACGTTGGTCTGTTCGGTACGGTTTGGGGAATCATGACCGCTTTCATGAAGCTGGCAGATCAGGGCGCCGCAACACTGTCCGTTGTGGCGCCGCCGATCGCCGAAGCCCTTATCGCTACGGCTATGGGCCTGTTTGCGGCCATCCCGGCCGTGATTGCCTATAACCGCTACGCCGACAAGGTGGTACGGCTCGAGTACCGCTATGACGGATTCACCGAGGAATTCTCGAGCATCCTGCAACGACACGCCCGCAAGAAGCAGGGAGGCTGAGATGGCGACACCGCTGAAGAAACGCAAGCTCATGAGCGAGATCAATGTCGTACCGTACATCGATGTGATGTTGGTTCTGCTGGTGATCTTCATGGTGACAGCACCACTGCTCACGCAGGGGATCGAGGTTAATTTGCCCAAGGCCAACGCGGCGCCGATCCAGGATGCGCAGGATCAGGATCCCCTGGTGCTCAGCGTCGACGCCGAAGGCAATCTGTACCTGAACGCAGGCGATGATGAAGACAAGCCCACCAGCGGCGAGGAGATCAAAAGACGCGTCGGTATCGTACTCGGCGAGCAGCCAATGACGCCGGTACTGGTAAAAGCCGATCGCGCCGTGCCCTACGGTAACGTAGTCGGTGCCATGGTCGTGTTACAGCAGGCAGGCGCGCAGAGCATCGGCTTCGTTACCGATCCGCTGGACACGTACCCCATTCCGGAGTAGAGCGCCGCGTGATTCGCGACGACCACAACGTTATTCCCATCAGTATGGCGGTGCTGCTGCACGTCATGCTGTTCGGATCTATGCTGGTCGTCTTCGATTTCTCACGGCAGATGCCGATCACGCCGCTCGCGATTCAGGCGACCCTGGTTACCGAGATTCCCGAAGTCACGCCGCGCGTCGTGGCGCCAGAGCCCGAACCCGTAGCCGAACCCGAACCGGAGCCGGAGCCGCCGAACCGGTCATTGAGGAACCCGAGCCGGAGCCTGATAACAGCGCAGAGTTACGGCGTGAGGCAGAGGAAGAGAAGCGTCGGCTCGATGCGCTGGTAGAAAAAGAACGACTCGAAAAAATTCGCCAGCAGGAGGAGGCTGAGCGCAAGAAGAAAGAGCGCGATGAAGCTGAGCGCAAAAAACGCGAAGAAGAGGACAAGGAAAGGCAGCGCGTAGAGGCCGAGAAAAAACGCCAGGAAGACATTCGACGCCAGCGGGAGGAGAATGAGCGCCTGCGCCGCGAGGCGGAGGCCACGGCTCGAGCTGAGGAGATTGAAGCCGAGGATCGACGCCTGGCCGCGAATGATTCGCCTGCGATGGCCGCGTACCAGTTTGCCATCGCGCAGAGAATAAGGCGCAATTGGTCCATGCCGGCAAGCGCCGGCCCTGATACCGTGTGTGTCGTTCGTGTGCGACAGATTGTGGGAGGGGAGATAATCGGTTTCAATATTGTCGATTGTAATGGCGACGAGGCGGTGCGACGCTCCGTAGAAGCGGCCGTGCAACGTTCGTCACCGTTGCCGACGCCGTCGGATCCGGATTTATTCCGGAGTAATCTGGAGATAACCTTGCGGCCAGAGTCGCAGGACTAATTTAGGGGAAATCGTGCAGAGAATCCGACTTATTGCAGCGTTTGTGCTGGCTTTTATGGCGATGCAGGCGCATGCGCAGACATTGAAGATTGACGTCCAGGGCGTCGCGCAGCCGACGCCGGTTGCAATTGTGCCGTTCGGCTGGACGGGCAGCGCGTCCGGAAATGCCGCTCGATGTGGCTGCGGTGATTAGCGCGGACCTGAAGCGCAGCGGACGTTTCGCGCCGATCGGCGAGGAAAAAATGCTGCAGAAGCCGACCAGCGGTGCCGACGTCGACTTCGACGACTGGGGCTTCGTCAACGTCGAGGCTGTGGTTGTCGGCAGCGTGGAGCAGACTGGCGAGAACGCCTATACCCTGCAGTTTCAACTCTTTGATGTGTTTGGCCGCCGGCAACTGGTTGGCTATCGCATGCCGGCGAGCCGCGGCACGATGCGCGCTGCGGCGCACAGGGCGGCCGACATGATCTACGAAAAACTCACTGGAATAAAAGGTGTGTTTGGTACGAAGGTCGCCTACGTGACCGCTCTGCGACAGGGCCAGGGCCAGCTCTACTCGCTGATCGTTTCCGACCAGGACGGCGAAAATGAACACAAGATTATGGAGAGCACTGACCCGATCATGTCTCCGGCCTGGTCTCCGGACAGCCGCCAGCTCGCCTATGTTTCGTTCGAGGGCAACCGGTCCTCGATCTTCGTGCAGACACTACGGACCGGAAACCGCTTCAAGGTATCCAGCAAGCCCGGTATTAACGGCGCCCCGTCGTTCTCGCCGGATGGCCGCCAGCTGGTCGTGACACTGGGCGGTGTTGATGGCAACCTCGATATCTACGTGCTCGATATCACCTCACGGCAGACGCGACGCCTCACCACGCACCGCGCTATCGATACGGAGGGGACCTGGTCTCCGGACGGTCGCTACATCTACTTCACGTCCGACAGGGCGGGTGGTCCGCAGGTCTATCGCGTTGCGGCAAATGGCGGATCTCCCGAGCGTATTACGTTCGAGGGGAGTTATAATGCGCGGCCGCGGTTGTCGCCGGATGGCAAGCGCCTGGCAGTGGTCCATAACGATCGCGGTAACTTCCGGATCGGCGTCATGGATCTGGACAAGAAGAACCTCCTGATTGTGTCGAGGGGGAGGCAGGACGAAAGTCCGAGTTTTGCGCCGAACAGCGATAGCCTGATTTATGCCACGCGCCAGGGGCGTAACGGTGTTCTGGAGACGGTGTCAGCGGATGGCTTGATTCGGCAAAAGATGGCGTCGGGCAGTGGCGATGTAAGGGAGCCGGTGTGGTCGCCGTTTCCACGGTTTTAGCGTAAGTATTTAGGTTAAGTAACAGGCGTTACTTATTGTTTTAATGAAAATTACTTCTTTATTGAAGACATCAACCAAGGACAATTCAATGTCTTATTTCAAAATTCTAGCAGTCGGTCTCCTGGTGGCGCTTCTTGCCGGTTGTTCGGGCAGCCCGTCGATCCCGGATCCGGAGCCCACGGATACAACCTACGGTGACAGCGGCGCGTCGACCGGCAGCATGGACGATGGCGGCATGGGAGACGGTGAGTTCATCGAAGACCCGTCGGCCGGTGAACTGGGCATGGTGATCTACTTTGACTTCGATTCCTCGGAAGTACGTCCGCAGGATCAGGAACTGGTTTCACGTCATGCCATGCAGGTCAGCGAAAATTCGAGCATTCGTGTGCGCCTCGAAGGTCATGCAGACGAACGTGGCTCGCGCGAATACAACATCGGGCTCGGCGAGCGTCGCTCGCAAGCGGTGCGTCAAATGTTAATGATCCAGGGCGTATCGGCGTCGCAACTATCAACCGTGAGTTTTGGCGAAGAACGTCCGGCGTCGTTCGGGAGTTCCGAGTCGGACTACGCACAGAATCGACGCGTTGAGATCAAGTACACGAATTAGCCGATGAATACCCTGAGATCACTCTTGCTGGTATTGCCGCTCACGCTGATGGGCGGTTGCCAGCTATTACAACCAGTCGACGACCCGGTTGTTACCAAGCAGGATGAGCTCGAGCGTCGTCTGCAGGCCATTGAGCGTGTCGTGCAGAACGAGAGTCTCGTAAAGCTGACGCAGCAGGTGGCTGTGCTCGAGCGCCGTAACGACGAGCTCCAGGGCCGATTGGACACGCTGGAATACAGCTCTGATACAACATCAGGCCGCCAGCGCCAGCTGTATGCCGACCTCGATGCGCGTATCCAGACGCTGGAGGCTGCCGTGCAGGCGCGCAGCGCCGTGAATGTGATGGAGGGTGGCACCCTGTCACCGGGGCAGTTGCCGTTACCAGGGGGGTCCGATCGGGACAACTACCAGGCGGCGTTTGAACTCCTCAAGGGACAGCGCTACGAGCCGGCGGCGATTGCTTTCAAGCAGTTTCTCGTCAGCTACCCGGAGAGCGAACTGGCGGACAATGCCCAGTACTGGCTGGCCGAGTCCTATTACGTGACAAAGAAGTTCGACGAGGCACTGGCTGCATTTGAACTGGTCATCACGAACTACGCACGATCTCGCAAAGTACCGGATGCACTATTGAAGATTGGCTATTGCAACTACGAGCTGGAGCGGTTTCCGGTCGCGCGAGAAGCATTGGCCCGAGTGCAGGCCGATTACCCGGAGACTACGGCAGCGCGCCTCGCCGGACAGCGGCTATCGCGCATGGAGGAAGAGGGCGTCTAGATGCCTGCCGGAAATCGCATCGGATGGTGCTTGTCATTTTAGGTGTATCCGGTATGATTCCGCCGGAATTCAACAGGCACCCCGCCTGTGTCAGACCCAAAAAGGGGCGTTAGCTCAGAGGTAGAGCATTCGGCTTTTAACCGACCGGTCGTAGGTTCGATCCCTACACGCCCCACCACTTAAATTGATTTCATTCGAAACACGCGACGGCACGCGCAAGTGTCGCTATCATTCACCGTTTTGCGCCAGGGACCGTGTGTAAAGTGGTGGACAATCGCTGGAAAATCCACAAGTTCGGCGGCAGCAGCCTTGCCGATGATGACTGTTTTCGCCGCGTAGCCGGTTTGCTTCTGGAGCAGGCCGATACCCGCATCGGCGTTGTCGTGTCCGCGATGGGCGGCATGACGGATGCGCTGATCCATCTGGCGGTACTCGCCGAGCGGGACAATGATGCCTTTCTGGCAGAAATGCACACGATAGGCGAGCGCTATGCGCGAACCGCACGCGCGCTGCTGGATGGTGAGCGCCTGGTATCGGTCCTTGATGCCTGGGGAAATGACGCCGAGGACATCACCGATGTTCTCAAGGCTGTCGCGCTGGTCAAATCGGCACCGCAACGCAGTCGTGACGTTATTGCCGGCTACGGCGAGATCTGGTCGGCACGTTTACTGGCGGCAACGCTCGCGACGGCATCGGATGAGCGTGGTGGCAGGTGGATCGATGCGCGCGAGGTTATCGCGGTTCACCAGACCGAACTTGGGCCGTCCGTTCTGTGGGACGAATCCCGAGCCAACTACGCGAAGGTCGTTGATGCGAGTTTCGAAGGTATCGCCGTCATTACCGGTTTTATTGCGACCGACGAAAACGGTTTGCAGACAACACTGGGGCGCAACGGCAGCGACTACTCGGCCGCCATTTTCGCCGCGTTGAGCGGGGCCTCCGAGCTAACTATCTGGACGGACGTCGATGGCGTCATGAGCGCCGACCCGCGTCTTGTGCCGGAAGCGCAGGTAATCGATCAGCTGACCTACAACGAAGCGATGGAACTGGCCTATTTCGGTGCCAATGTATTGCACCCGCAAACGCTCGGACCGGCCATCGACAATAATATTCCGGTCATCATTCGCAATAGTCACAACGTAACGCATCCGGGCAGCTGCATCGGCGCCACTGCCGAGCAGGTCGAGAGCATCAAGGGAATCACGGCAATTGGCGGCATGGCGCTGGTTAACCTGGAGGGTTCCGGGATGATCGGTGTGCCAGGCACGGCAGACCGCTTGTTTGCTTCCCTGAAACACGCCGCTGTATCGGTGACGCTGATCTCACAGGCGAGTTCTGAACACTCGATCTGTATCGCGGTGCCTGCTGATCTCGCCGAGCGTGCAAGGCAAGTTGTGACTGAAGAATTTTCGGCCGAGCTGGAGAGCGGTCAGATTCAGAGCGTCGATGTTACCGATGCGCAGAGTATTGTCGCTGTTGTCGGTGACGGCATGGCGGGTACACCCGGTATTGCGGGGCGTTTTTTCAGCAACCTGGGACGTGCCGGCATCAATATTCGGGCCATTGCGCAGGGCTCTTCGGAAAGAAATATTTCTGTCGTCGTCGACTCTGATGAGGCGACAAAGGCGCTGCGTGCCGCGCACTCGGGTTTCTACCTGTCTGCAAAAACACTTTCCATCGGCCTCATCGGGCCAGGAACAGTCGGAACGGCCTTGCTCCGGCAGATCGAGAAGCAGAGCGCCAAGCTGGCGTCGGATTTCAATCTCGACCTGAGAGTGCGGGCGATCGCGCGCTCACAGAAGATGTTGCTGGGCGACCGGCGTGTAGACATTTCGAACTGGCAGGACGAATTCGAAGATGCGGCGGTCGACACGGATCTCGAACTATTCGAGCAACACATTAATCCGGATCACCTGCCGCATGCTGTCATTATTGACTGCACGGCCAGCGAATATATTGCGTCCCGGTATGCCGGTTGGCTGTCTCGGGGTATTCATGTCATCACGCCGAACAAGAAAGCGTTCAGTAGCTCATACAGTGATTACACGGCGCTGCAGTCTGCGGCAGACAGCGGCAGTTCCCACTACTTTTATGAAACGACCGTCGGCGCAGCGCTGCCAGTCATCAGTACACTGTGCGACCTTCTTTATACCGGCGACCAAATTCGTTCCATTCGTGGCATTTTTTCCGGCACGCTTGCGTATCTTTTTAATGTCTATGATGGCTCGACGCCATTTTCGGAAATTGTCCGGTCGGCCAGGGAAAACGGCTATACCGAACCAGATCCGCGTGATGACTTATCGGGCATGGATGTCGCGCGCAAACTCACGATTCTTGCGCGGGAACTGGGCCGCACTATCGAGATAGGTGATTTTCCGGTTCAGAGTCTCGTGCCCGAGGCCCTGCGCGAATGTTCGATTGAGGAGTTTCTCGACCAACTGCCGCAGTATGATGGCGAAATGGAGACGATCTACAAGAAGGCGGCGGCTGAGCAAAAGCAGCTCCGCTATGTCGCCTCGCTTGACGCCGAGGGCGACGCTGCTGTGCGGCTCGAGGCAGTGGATGCAAGCCATCCGTTCTGCAACATTAACCTGACCGACAATGTCGTGCAGTTCGAGACCGAGCGCTATTGCGACAACCCGCTGGTTATCCAGGGGCCCGGTGCCGGTCCCGAGGTGACGGCGGCCGGCGTGTTTGCCGATCTGCTGCGACTTGCAAAGTACCTGAGTACGGGAGAGGGCTATGTCTGATGTTGTAACGGCTTTCGCTCCTGCTTCCATCGGCAACGTCGCCGTCGGTTTCGACATGCTGGGGCTTGCGCTCGCTGATGTCGGTGACCGGGTACTGGCGAAGAAGACCTCGGGGCGTGATGTTGTTGTTGAGGAAGTCCGTGGGCTCGATGGCGAGAAGCACCCGTACCTGTCCACCAATGCCGACGAAAACACCGCATCGATTGCGGCCCAGGCGCTACTGACGGAGCACGGCGGCGATTTTGGCGTCAGCCTCAAGGTCCATAAAGGAGTGCCTTTGCAGTCCGGAATGGGCAGCTCGGCCGCTTCCGCGGTCGCTGCCGTCGTCGCAGTCAACGCTTTACTGGACACGCCACTTTCGGTGGAAGCCTTGCTGCCCTATGCGCTGGAGGGCGAGAAGTTCGCGAGCGGCGGTTTGCATGCGGACAACGTCGCTCCGAGTCTCTTGGGCGGGCTTATTCTCTGCCCGCAGATATTGCTTCCGGAAGTTGTCCGTTTGCCGGTTCCCGACGGCATAAGCGCGGTCCTGTTGCACCCCGATCTGCAGGTCAATACTGCACAGGCGCGCCGCAGTCTCGCCAAGAGCTACAAAATGCAGCAGTGGATCGATCAGCAAGGTTTGCTTGGCGGGTTCATCGCGGCATGTGCGGCGAATGATATCGAGCTCATTCGAAAAACATTGCGCGACATCATTATCGAGCCACAACGCGCGGCGGCGGTGCCGTGTTTTGAGGCTGTCACCGAAGCGGCACGGCGCAGCGGCGCACTCGGCTGCAGTCTGTCCGGAAGTGGACCGAGCATGTTCGTTTTGTGCGCGACGAACGATGCCCGCAATATCGCCAGTGCAATGGAGCATGCCTGTCGCGCACAGGGAATTGGCTGCCAATCCTGGGTGAGCCCGATGACTGCTCCTGGCGCGTGCATCGAGGAATAGGGATGCATTATTTCAGCACCCGCGGAGCGGGACCCGTCACATTGGACGATGCTTTACGAAAAGGTATTGCCGATGACGGTGGTCTTTTCCTTCCACAACAGTTGCCGGTTTTTGAATTCGCCGACTTTGATTCCGCCAATTCGCCGGCGAGCGTTGCCGAAGTATTGCTGCGACCGTTTTTCGAGGGTTCGGGGCTGCTTGACGAGTTAGGCGACATCCTGTCGGAGACATTTGATTTCGATATCCCGGTGACACAGCTTCCGGTAGACGGTCATGACGTTTCTCTGCTGGAGCTCTATCACGGACCGACCGCAGCCTTCAAAGATGTTGGCGCCGGCTTCCTTGCTGCATGCCTGACGCGGCTTGAGGGCAATCCTGAGTCGCCGCTTACCATTCTCGTGGCGACTTCCGGTGATACCGGGGGCGCCGTCGCGGCAGCGTTCGATTCGCGTCCGGGCATGCGCGTCGTCGTTCTTTTCCCGGACGGCCGCGTGTCCGAGCGACAGGCACATCAGCTGTGCTGCTGGAGTGACAACGTTGTTTCTCTGAAGGTGAAAGGGTCCTTCGACGACTGCCAGGCGATGGTGAAAGCGGCGATGGCGGATACCGACTTGTCGTCGCTGCACCGCTTCAGCTCAGCAAACAGCATCAATATCGGGCGACTCCTGCCGCAGAGCACCTATTATGCGCATGCCAGCCTCGAGCATTTTCGGCGCACTGGCAACAAACCCGGCTTTATTATCCCAACGGGCAATCTTGGGAATGCGTTCGCCTGCGTCATGGCACGCGAGATGGGGCTGCCAATTGGCCCGATCATTCTCGCGACCAACGCCAATCGCACCATTGCTGAGTACTTCGACACGCTCCAATGGCTGCCGCGTGCCAGCCTGCAAACCCTGGCGTCTGCCATGGATGTCGGGGATCCGAGTAATATGGAGCGGCTGCGCAAACTGCTGGGTGAGGCCGATGTCCTGCGCGAACAACTCGGCGTATTGTCGGTCAGTGATGCGGACATCGAAGCGGCGATACGACAGGATTTCAGCGAATTTGGCTTCGCAACCTGCCCGCATACGGCGACCGCAACACATACCTGGCGTCAGCTCGATAACGCTCTGTCGCATGCGCATGACTGGATCCTCGTTGCTACTGCTCATCCAGCCAAGTTCGAGACCATCGTCGAGCCTATAATTGGTGAGACGGTACCCCTCCCTCAGGAACTCGAGGAAATTCTTGCTCGTCCGGCTCAAGCGATAACAATCGAAGCTGACCTGGATTCGCTTGCCACCGCAATTGGCGGTCAATAGGATTAACGGACCATAGGTCCTTCGGAATTCAATGCCCGACTTGTCGCAAATTCAAAATTCGCCCTGGCTGTTGCCAGCGCTAGCTGTGGCGACTTTGCTGGTCGTCTGGTTGATCTATCGATGGGTTCGCAACAGGAGCAATGCACTGCAGCGGGCGTTCAATTCGATCAGTTTCGAGCGTATCGACGGGCTGATCATTCCCAGCGCGGATGAAGGCGAGATTCAGATCGACCAGCTCCTGCTGACGTCCAAGGGTCTCCTGATTGTCGATATCAAAGACGTGCAGGGAACGGTTTTCGGTAGCGATAAGATGCAGGACTGGGCGGTGATCAGTAATGAACGCCGCTACACTTTTTCAAACCCCCAGCCAATGTTGTTCGACCGTATCGCCGCTGTGCGTCAAATCGTCCGCGAGGTGCCGGTTGCCGGTCGCCTCCTGTTTATGGATGGCGCCGAGTTCACCAAAGGTGTACCGGGCCTGGTCAGTACGCTGCAGGAACTGGTCGATGAGTTTGGTGAGTCTGACAAGAATGCCGCGAAGTTCAAGATAGAGGCTTTCCGGCCGCACTGGGACCTGATCAAGAAAGCCGCGCTGGGCAACTAGGTTTCGGAGATTATTGACCGCAAGCGAAACTAGCGCTCGGCGAGATCGAAAAAACGGATAGCGTTTCGTGTCGTAATCTCCGCCACGTGCTCGGCGGTTTGTCCGCGTGCCTCCGCAATCGTCTCCAGCACGTAGGGCAGGTATGCGGGCTCATTGCGCCGTGATTTGGGTTTCGGTCGAATGGTTCGCGGCATCAGATAAGGCGCGTCGGTCTCGATAAGCAGCCGATCATCCGGAATGACCGAGACGATATCGTGCAGGTGCTGGCCGCGACGCTCGTCGCAGATCCAGCCGGTAATTCCGATGTAAAGACCCATTGCCACGTATTCGTGCAGCGATTCGCCTTCACCGGTAAAGCAGTGTGCGACGGCTCTCGAAAGTGACGGCAATGCCGACTCGAGTATCTCGACGAAGTCGTCATGGGCATCGCGCTGATGCAGAAACACGGGCAGGCCGCAGTCTTTCGCAATTTCGAGCTGTTGTCGGAAAGCCTCGATTTGGGCGTCGCGCGGTGAAAAATTTCGAAAATAGTCCAGTCCACATTCGCCGACCGCAACTACGCTGTCCTTCTTCACGAGCTCGCGAATTAATGCGTCGCTTTTGTCGGTGTAGTCGGAGGCATGGTGTGGGTGAACGCCCGCCGTTGAATACAACACGCCGGGGTAGCTTTCAGCAAGCGCGGCTGCCTGCACATTGCTGTCGTCGCTGCTGCCGGTAACGACTATTCGTGCGACCCCGGCGGCAAGCGCTCGTTGCAGAACGACATCGCGATCGTCGTCGAAACTGTCGTGCGCAAGGTTTGCGCCAATATCAATCAGTGAGTAATTCATTTTATCGACTGCACACTCAGTTTTGGCCCCAACGAAAGACTTTAGCGCCGATGCCAATAAATAGCGCGCTCAGCGCTGTCAATGCCAGCAAGCTGGGTGCAACGTCGGCCAGCGATGCGCCATCCAGCATCACCGCACGTGCGGACGTCAGGACATGGGTAAGAGGGAATATTTTGGCCACGTTCTGTGCGAGCTCGCCGGCCCCTTCAAGCGAAAACCAGACGCCTGACAGCAGCATCATCGGCCAGTTGATCATATTGAGCAGGCCGCCGGCGAGTTCCTCGCTGGTAACGCGGGCAGAGATTACGAGGCCCAGCGAGATCATGGAAATTGCGCCAACCACGCGACCAGGAAGAGGGTGAAGAAATTGCCATCCATGCGCGTGTCCAGGAACAGGTGCGTTCCTGCGTACACAAACACGGTAATGCTCATTATCAGGACCATGCGTGACGCGACCTGCGCCGTAATGAACTCGAAAGAACTCAGCGGCGTCGCTTGCAGCCGTTTCAGAAAACCGTTCTTTCGGTAACGCACTACGACGTAGCCCACACCGAACATGCAGCTAAACATCATGTTCATTCCGAGTATGCCGGGGAGCACCCAGTCAACGTAGCGAATCGCCTCGCCCGTTATTTGTTGCTTGTCGATTGTAGGGGGCGCCGTTGTGCCTGCCTGCAGCAGTGCCAGTTCGACGAAATGGCCCTTCGCAGAATCGGGGTTTACCCAGTAGCGTGGTGCGTCGCCAAATTCGACGAGCAGGTCAAGCTGATGCCGGGATACCTTGAGCAACGCATCGTCCTTGTCTTTTACAGGAACAAATTTGATGTACCGCATGCCCAAAAACGGGTGCTGCTCTTCGACGATCGTGTCGCTGTCCTGCAAGACGCCTACGGTATAAGCATTGCGATCGCCGCCCAGAGCGAAAGACAAGCCGAACATCAGTACGACGGGCAGCAGCAGGTTCCAGGCGAGTGTCGAGCGATCGCGAAGAAACTCCCGATTTCGGCCCTGAAAGATGGCGTATATGCGTCCGAACATGGCGTCAGGCCCGCAGCGTATGGCCGGTCAGATCGAGGAAGAGGTCTTCCAGGTTTGGCTGCCGGATTTTGATGTGGTTGAGACTCAGTACATGTGCCGAGAGTCCTTGCAGGCTTCCGCTGACGTCCGATGTAACGACCTCTACAATGCCGAGGTTGTCGAAAACCGTGTGTTCGATTCCGGCGAGATCGCCAGTGACATCGCCGATCGGTAGTTCGATTATCAGGCCTTTGTAGTGCTCGCGGAGCAGCGCCTCCGGCGAGCCCTGGGTAACGATCTTGCCGCCATCCATGATGGCGATTTCGTCACAAAGAACCTGTGCCTCGTCCATGTAGTGCGTTGTCAGGACGATGGATGAGCCCTCGGTGCGAAGACGCTGCACCAGGTCCCAGAAGTTACGGCGGGCCTGCGGGTCCAGCCCGGTGGTTGGCTCATCCAGG
This sequence comes from uncultured Gammaproteobacteria bacterium, assembly GCA_963760395.1. Classification (GTDB taxonomy): domain Bacteria; phylum Pseudomonadota; class Gammaproteobacteria; order Steroidobacterales; family Woeseiaceae; genus UBA1847. The sequence goes on along the minus strand of CAVXCX010000003.1, from coordinate 129,138 downwards.
AAGATAAGGCGAGGGCGGTTGACCAGCGCGACGGCAAGCAGAAGACGTTGACGCTGGCCGCCCGACAGCTTTCGATTGTCGCGATCGAGCAGATCGCCAAGCGAGCACTGCTCCACGAGTTCGTCGAAATCAGCCTTGCGCTGGTAAAGCGCTCGAAACATCTCGATGGTTTCACGCACCGTCAGGAAGTCCTGCAGCGCTGTGTTCTGGAACTGGATACCAGCTTCCTGCTGAAATCGCTCGCCAACAGGTTCGCCGTAGTAAAAGACCTCACCGGAACTCGCCGGCGTAACGCCCTCGATAATCTCGACGGTGGTCGTCTTGCCGGCGCCGTTGGGTCCCAGAAGACCGAAGCAAATACCTTCGGCCATGGAGAAACTGACCCCATCGACGGCCTGCACGTCAGGATACTGCTTGGTCAGGTTGCGCGCTTCTAGAACGGTGGGCATCGGCGTCAAGGGTACCCGACCTTCGTTCATGCAACCAGCTTGCAACCAAACGGCCTTTAGCGGTATCTAATCAGTAGTAACCGGAACAGGGGGCTCGAAAATGTCCAGAATTTTGACCAAAACTACCTTTACCGTCGGCCTGCTGATCATGTTGTTGGCCGTCCCGGCGCTGGGTGCGACCGTAAACAAGAGTGTCAAGGTTGAGGCAGGCGCCGAGGCGAGTGGCGCGACCTCCGTGAATGGCAGTATTTCCGTAGGCGAGAATGCCCGCGTGACCGGCAACGTCAAGACGGTCAACGGCACGATTCGTGTCGATGAGGGCGCGACGATTGAGAAAGCGTCGACGGTAAACGGCGCGGTCAGAATTGCCAGGGGTGTACAAAGTCACAGTCTCAATACTGTAAACGGATCGATCAAGGTCGGTGAACAGGCGAACGTAAAGGGTGACGGTTGCTGCGGTCAATGGCCGAATCACGATCGAGTCGGGCAGCAAGGTCACGGACAGACGTCAGTAACGTGAATGGCCAGATTGAACTTGCCGGTGCAGAGGTGGGCGGCAATCTGAAGACTGTAAACGGCGATGTGAGTCTGGAAGACGAGTCCGTCGTCAAAGGCGACCTCATCGTCGAGGAGAACAGTGGCTGGGGCTGGGGCAAGTCGAAAAGCCGCAAGCCGCGCATTGTCATTGGTCCGGGCTCACGTGTAGAAGGAAAAATCATTCTGAAGCGGGAGGTTGAGCTCTTTATCAGCGACAGTGCACAAGTCGGCGGTGTCGAGGGCGAAATGACAATGGACGAAGCCGAGCGATTCAGTGGTAAACGGCCCTAGCGGATAGTGCGAACAATAGCCGCAGTAAACACAGCAGGAAATCGCGTAGAATAAGCGTCGTGCAGAGCGCCGCGACCCAACTACCGCTGTTTTCGGAAGTCGACGAGCCCGACAATATGTCGGGCTTTTCTGTGCGAGAGAGTGGTCGAGCTCGACGGCTGTCCATAAAGGTATTCCCGCGCGGTCGTGTCGAGGTTGTCGTTCCCAAGCGCACACGTCCAGCCGATGTTCGCGAGTTTGTCGAGGCGCACCGTGACTGGATTAACAAGGCGCGAGCGTCGTTTGCGGCAGAACATCCGCCTGAGCCTTTCGCATTGCCGAGCCTCGTGCAGCTAAAAGGTATCGAGCAACAATTCTCCATTCGTTACGTTCCCGAGGATGGCGCCCGAACCGTCAGGTATCGATCGCAGGGTGATGCTGTCGTGTTATCCGGTGATACAGAGAATGAGTCCCTTTGCGTGCAGGCGCTAAAGCGTTGGCTGCTGTCGCTGGCGAAGCGCGAGTACGCACCGCGATTGCGGTCCTTGTCGGCGCTTACCGGAAATTCATACAAGAGATTGCATGTTCGCGGGCAGCGTACCTGCTGGGGCAGTCACTCAAGCAATGGAACCATTTCGCTGAATTACTGCCTCATGTTTCTGGATCCGGCGCATCTTCGCTACGTCATGATTCATGAGCTTTGCCACGCGCGGCATATGAACCATTCGCGCCGCTTCTGGGGCCTTGTCGGGGAGTTCGAGCCCGAGTATCGTCGTCTCGACAAGGATCTCAATAGCAGTTGGAAGCAGATTCCGACCTGGGTCGGGATCTATTAGTCGTTGACGAGCACGGGATTTAACGGGGAGCAAGACCAAAGAATGTTGCCAAAGCACCGCATTCTCAGCACGTTACTGCTGCTCGTCATCGTGATGAGTCAGGCGCTGGGGGCCGTGCATGCTGCGAGCCACGTCGGTTCGGACGCAGGCGAGTGTGCTCTTTGTGCCACTTATGGCAAACCTGCGGCCGTGTTGCCGAGTACGGGACTGTTTCCGCTGGCTTTCTCGAATCACGTTCCGGCCGTCGATTTCCTGCCATTGGCTGTTTCGACCTCCGCAGTCCTGTGCATCCATCAGCGGGGCCCGCCTCCCCGAATCTAGAGACCTCTCCCCGGCGCTCAAGGAAATGCCCTGAGCGTCATCACTAGATTCATTTGGAGGACGATTTCATGCGTACCCCGTTCGGAGTGGCCCTAACGGCCCTCGTCATTCTTTCTTGCGGCGCTGTGCAGGCGCAGGATTCGGAACTTGATCTGCTGCGTGCGGCTGTCGAGGAGTTGCGCACAGACTACGAAACGCGAATTGCTGAGCTGGAACGACGGCTCGCGGTTGCCGAGCAAAACGCTGTGCAGGCCAGTTATGCCGCCAGGCAGTCGACCAGTGCGCAGGCCTCCGCACCGAGCGAAGCCAGCCGTTCGTCGGCCTATAACCCGGCCATTGGTGTAATTTTCCAGGGACAGGTCTGGAACTTCAGCGAAGATCCGGATACGTATGCCATCCAGGGTTTTCCGCTAGGCGGCGAGGCCGGGCTGTTTGATGAGGGGCTCGGTCTCGGCGAGACGGAGCTAATCTTTAACGCTAACGTCGATGACAAATTCTCCGCGTATCTGACGGCCGCGCTCGCCGTTGAGGATGGCGAAGGTGTGGTTGAAATCGAGGAGGCCTGGGTTGAAGCTACAGCCCTGCCTGCCGGTTTTGGTGCAAAATTCGGACGTTTCTTTTCGGGACTGGGTTACCTGAATGCCAGGCATGCGCATACCTGGGATTTCGCGGATCAACCACTGCCTTACCAGGCCTTTCTTGGTCGGTCAGTACCTTGATGACGGCGTGCAGCTGCGCTGGCTCGCACCGACCGATTTGTACATGGAGTTTGGTGCCGAGTGGCTGCGCGGTGACCGATATCCATCGGCCGGAGCGGCGAAGTCCGGATTCGGCAGCCATAGCCTGTTCGCAAAGGTCGGCGGCGATGTCGGTACCGATAGCAGCTGGCTCGCCGGCATTTCCTACCTGAAAGTACGGCTGTGGAGCGTCCGTCTGGCGACGAAGACGATCCGTTGTTGTTTACCGGTGACTCGAATCTGACCGTGGCCGAGTTCGTCTGGAAATGGGCGCCGGACGGCAACTGGAAGCAAGAAGAACCTCATCGTGCAGGCGGAGTATTTCTGGCGCGACCAACAGGGTGACTATCAGCTGCCCGGTAGCGGGCTATTGCCTTACGATGTGGATCAGACGGGCTGGTACGCGCAGGCTGTCTACCAGCCAATCCCGAGATGGCGGGTCGGCGGACGAATCGATGGGCTGGCGTCCGACAATGCCGGCGTGCTTTTCGATGCTACCGAACTGGCCGCTCCCGACAGTGATCCGCGGCGCTACAGCATCATGGCGGATTGGTCGAACAGTGAATTCAGCCGTCTTCGTCTGCAGCTGACGCGCGATGAGGCGGGATTGGTGGATGATACGCAGTGGGGAATCCAGTACATCCACAGTATTGGCGCCCACGGCGCTCACACGTTTTGAGGATTTACCTCATGCCCAGGTTAATGCTGGTAGTACTTCTGGCCCTGTCACCTCTGACCGCTTCGGCCGATCTCGAAATTTTCGCCTGCGAACCGGAATGGGCGGCACTGGCCTCTGAAGTTGGGGGCGCACATGTCGACACGTTCAGCGCCACCACGGCGCTGCAGGACCCGCATTACATTCAGGCCAGGCCAAGCCTGATAGCGAAAGTCCGCCAGGCTGATCTCGTGATTTGCAGTGGTGCGGAGCTCGAAATTGGTTGGCTGCCGGCGCTACTACAGAAGGCGAATAATCGTAAAGTCATGCCGGGCAGTCCCGGCTACCTGGAGGCCAGCAGTTATGTGCTGCGGCTGGATGCGACGACGGGCGTCGATCGCGCGGGAGGGGACATCCACCCGCTCGGCAATCCGCATATTCAGACGAATCCGCATAACATTGCGGCGGTGGCGAAGGTCCTTGGCGAGCGCATGGCAGCCCTGGATTCGGAAAATGCGCCGGCTTACCGATCGGGACTGGCAGACTTCATGGATCGCTGGAAGGCTGCAATAGCGGAATGGGAGATCCGAGCGGCGCCATTGCGTGGTGCCCGAGCAATCACGCACCACAAATCCTGGGTCTACCTGGAGCAGTGGCTTGGCATTGAAGAGGCCGCCAATCTCGAGGCCATCCCGGGCCTGCCGCCGACTGCAACACACCTGTCGCGTCTGACTTCGCAATTTGGTGAAGGTGGCGCTGATTTTATCATTCGTTCCCCGTACCAGGACGCGCGGCCATCCGAGTGGCTGGCAAAGCGCACCGGTATCAGGGCCATTGTGCTGCCGCTGACGGTTGGCGGAACGGAGCAGGCGAGCGACCTGTTCGCATTGTTTGACGATATTATCGCGCGGCTGCTGGAGGCCAGCGGTCATGAGTGAGTTCATGGACTGGACCATTGTCGGGCCTGCACTGGTTGCCGGATTGATAGTGCTGAGCACGCATGTGCCGCTGGGTCAGGAGGTGCTGAAACGCGGCATTATCTTTATCGATCTGGCGATAGCCCAGGTCGCAGGGCTGGGGGTTATCGCGGCACACGCCATGGATTGGGATCCGGCTGGTGTGCAGGTTCAGGTTGCGGCTGTCGGCGCGGCGCTCATCGTGGCGACGGCGTTGCACTGGACCGAAAAGCGCTGGCCGCAGATTCAGGAGCCGCTGATCGGCATCGTTTTTATTCTCGCGGCTACGGGCGGCATCTTATTGCTGGCGGGTAATCCGCACGGCAGCGAACACCTGAAGGAGCTGTTGGTCGGACAGATTCTCTGGCAGACCTGGTCATCGTTGTTGCCGATCGCCGTGCTGTACGCGGCCGTGCTATTCATCTGGTTTGTGCTGCGTCCGCGTTCCGGCGCGCTGATTTTCTATCTTGCTTTCGCGGTCACAGTGACGGCTTCGGTTCAGATCGTCGGTATCTACCTGGTGTTTGCCAGCCTGATTATCCCTGCGTTGGCGACCACCGGTCTCAAGCGCGGTAACCGCCTGTTCGCCGGCTATGCAGTAGGTGCCGTATCGTATTTCATTGGCATCGCGTTATCGGTGCTGCTGGATGTGCCGACCGGCGCCGTCATAGTCTGGAGCATGGCGATCGTTGCCCTGATTGCCGGGGTTTTCATATCGGACAAACGCGCGGCGAACTAGCCTTCGTCGAGCAACTGGCGCAGGTTAATTACCGATGCGTTTGCTCGCGCGAGGTAGTTCGCCATGACCAGCGAATGGTTGGCGAACAGCCCGTAGCCGCCGCCGTTAAGGACCAGCGGCGAGCGCAGCGGGTCCAGGCTCGCCTCGAGTTCGCGGATGATCTGACGGACGCTTACTTCAGCGTTTTTGTCGGCCAGTACATGAGCGAAATCGAACTCGGCGGCGCGGAAGAAATGCACCATTGCCCACGCTGTACCGCGTGCCTCGAAGAAGATGTTATCAACTTCAAACCACGACGTTCGCACGTTGACCGTATCCGTCTGTACGCTTGCGGCTTCGGCCGCCGGCTCGCCGGCCATGTTCTCGTTGATGCGGTCGCTGGCCACACTGTCACCAAGCCGACGCGTCAGGCTGCCCAGGCGCTTCTCGACCTGGGAGAGCCACTCACGCAGGTTGTCTGCACGCGCATAAAACTGCGTGTCGCGGTCGCCGGCCTCCAGGCGATCCCTGTATCGAACGAAGCCCTTGATCGCATCGCGATACTCAGACTCAGTTGCCGGCAGAATCCACGAGTCATTGTCGAAGAAGAACCGCGGCTCAGCTGCAGCGACGTCTTCGTCCTCCTTCGATTGCGACTGACTGCGGCTGTAGTCATTTCTGACGACACGAGCAAGGTCTCGGACTTGTTGCAGGACGCCGTATTCCCAACTTGGAATATTATCGAGGAAGATGTTCGGCAGCATCTTGTCATTGGTCAGGTAACCGCCTGGCTTGTCCAGCAGGGTATCGGCGACGCGGACCAGTGTGTCGGTCGTCGAGAAGCCGACCACGGCGGACTGGGGATCAGCCGCTCTGTTGACCCAGAATACGTCCGGCTCGCGAGAAAACCAGAAGCCAAGCACGAAGTTGATGAGCAGGAAAATGCCCAGCACCCATGCGCCGATTCGCGTCCATTTGCGTGTTACCAGAATGCTCTTGGCGGATCGTTCCATTGCGGGGCTCCGTGGTAGTAATCGAAAGTCAGTCGGCCAGTGATTCTACCAGCTTTGGCAGCACCGCTCCGGCGTTCGCGGCGATTGAAAAACTGTAGGATTCCGCGCGCATGGTGGGCTCGGGGTTGATTTCCACAACGACTGCGCCGTTCTCGTGCGCAATATCCGCTAGCCCGGCGGCCGGATAGACCAACGAAGACGTTCCAATAGACAGGAAGACGTCGCAGTCGGCCGTGGCCGCGAAGGACTCATTAAGCGCGACCTCAGGAATAGACTCACCGAACCAGACGACGCCGGGTCGAAGGTTGGCTCCGCAATGTGGACAAACCGGCACGTCGTTATCCTGGTCAGACTGAACAACACGGCCTTCCGCATGGCATCGATCTTCAAACAGGTTGCCGTGAAACTCGATGACCCCGGTGTTGCCGGCGCGCTGATGCAGTCCGTCGACATTTTGTGTAACGAGGGTCAGGCGAGGCACAAGCTCAGCAAGACGCGCCAACGCCCGGTGGCCCGTATTCGGTTTGGCGTTAGCAACCAGCTCTCGCCGCCAGCGATACCATTGCCAGATTAACCTCGGGTCATCCTCGAATGCTTCGGGCGTTGCGAGCTGCATTGGGTCGTACTTTTCCCAGAGCCCGTGTTGTGCCTCACGAAAGGTTGGTACGCCGCTTTCAGCGGAGATACCGGCGCCAGTCAGGACACAGACGTGCCGCGCATCCCGGAGCGCGCTAACAAGCGCGCCCGGGATGTCGACCGCATGGGTCACGCGGCGAGTTGTCGCAGAACGTAGTGCAGAATGCCGCCGTTTTCGTAGTAGTCGCGTTCTTTCGGCGTATCGATTCTTACCAACGCTTCGAAGGATACGGGGGCGCCGTCTTCTGGCGTTGCCGTGACGGTCACTGTCTTGGCGCCCGCATCGGTCTGTCCTGTTATGTCGAAGACTTCTTTGCCCGTCAGTCCGAGCGATTCCGCGTCCTCGCCGTCCTTGAATTGCAGCGGCAGCACGCCCATGCCAATCAGGTTCGAGCGATGAATTCGTTCGAAGCTCTTGGCGATAACGGCTTTGACACCGAGGAGAATCGTGCCTTTTGCCGCCCAGTCACGCGACGACCCGGTGCCGTACTCGCTTCCCGCGAGAACGATCAGCGCAGTGCCTTCATCCTTGTAACGGTTTGCAGCGTCGAAGATCGACATCTGTTCGCCACTCGGCTGATGGCAGGTCCAGCCGCCCTCGGTACCCGGAGCGAGCTGGTTGCGGAGTCGGATATTGGCAAAGGTGCCGCGCATCATGACCTCGTGATTGCCACGTCGCGAACCGTAGGAGTTGAAGTCAGACGGCTTCACGCCCTGCGCCCTCAGGTACTCCGCAGCGGGGCTGTCAGCGGCGATACCACCCGCAGGTGAAATGTGATCGGTTGTTACCGAATCACCGAGCAGCGCCAGTACCCGCGCGCCTTCGATATTTCTGACGGCGTCCGGATCTTTGCCCATGCCTTCGAAGTAGGGCGGGTTCTTGACGTAGGTGGATGCGGCGTCCCAGGTGTATATCTCGCCTTCCGGAGAATCGATGCCTTTCCAGTTCGCATCGCCCTCGAACACGCTGTCGTAGCTTTTCTTGAACATGCTCGAGTCGATGTTCTTCGCGATCGTATCCTGAACTTCCTTCTGGCTTGGCCAGATATCTTTCATGAATACCGGGTTGCCGTCCTTATCGTCACCCAGCGAATCGTTAAAGAGGTCGACGTCCATGTTGCCCGCCAGCGCATACGCGACTACGAGCGGCGGCGAGGCCAGGAAGTTCATGCGCACCAGGGCATGAATACGGCCCTCGAAATTGCGATTTCCGGACAGCACGCTGGTACCGACGACGTTGCCTTTCTGTACTGCCTCGGCGATCTCGGGTTTCAGCGGACCTGAGTTACCAATGCAGGTCGTGCAGCCGTAGCCGACGTTATAAAATCCTGCCGCCTCGAGGTCGTCAATGAGTCCGGCTTTCTCCAGGTAGTCAGTTACAACCCGTGAGCCAGGCGCGAGGCTGGTCTTGACCCATGGTTTTGCCTTGAGGCCCTTCGCCGCCGCATTTCTCGCCAGCAGGCCTGCCGCCAGCATCACCGCCGGGTTAGACGTGTTTGTGCAACTGGTGATCGCCGCAATGAGAATGGCGCCGTCACGAATCTCTACGTCCTTGCCATCAATCTTTGCGATCGCGCTGCCTGTTTCCTTGCGGCCCGCAATCGCCGCCTCAAGGTGCTTGCCGTAGGTCTTCGCCGCGGCGCTCAGAGCGATGCGATCCTGCGGACGTTTCGGGCCGGCGATACTCGGCTCGACGGTCGACATGTCGAGTTCCAGGGTGTCGCTGTATAACGCGTCCGGCTGACCATCGTGTCGCCACAGGCCCTGTTCCTTTGCGTAGGCTTCGATGAGTTTGATCTGATCGGCGTCGCGACCCGACAGTTCGAGGTAACGAATCGTCTCACCGTCGATCGGGAAAATTGCGCAGGTCGAGCCGAACTCCGGCGACATGTTGCCGAGCGTCGCGCGATCCGCCAGTGGTAATTGGCCAAGGCCATCGCCAAAAAACTCGACGAACTTACCAACGACACCCTTTTTCCTGAGCATCTCGGTAACGGTCAGCACGAGATCCGTGGCGGTGGTTCCTTCCTTGAGCTTGCCGGACAGTTTGAAGCCGACCACGTTCGGGATCAGCATGGTAATGGGCTGACCCAGCATTGCTGCCTCTGCCTCAATGCCGCCGACGCCCCAGCCGAGGACGCCGAGACCGTTGATCATCGTCGTATGGGAGTCGGTTCCGACGACGGTGTCCGGGTATGCTCTGCGCACACCGTCTTTCGGCATGTCGAATACGACGCGACTTAGATACTCGAGGTTGACCTGGTGAACGATGCCCGTGTTCGGCGGCACCACGCGAAAGTTATCGAACGCGGATTGTCCCCAGCGCAGGAACGAGTAGCGTTCTTTATTGCGCTGGAATTCGATCTTGTTGTTGAGATCAAGCGCGTTGGCGGCGCCATAGTTATCTACCTGAACCGAATGATCGATGACCAGTTCGGCCGGCGACAAAGGATTGATGCTGCTTGCGGAGCCACCGAGCTTGACCACAGCGTCACGCATTGCGGCGAGATCGACGACCGCAGGTACGCCGGTGAAGTCCTGCAGAATGACGCGTGCCGGGGTGAAAGAAATTTCCGTGCTAGGCGCGGCTTTCGCATCCCAGTTCGCCAAAGCAACGATATCGTTACGAGTGACATCGCGACCGTCTTCGTGCCTCAGCAGGTTCTCGAGCAGAATCTTCAGGGAATAGGGCAGCCGATTTACGTGGCCCTCTGTAACGGCGTCGAGGCGAAAGATCTCAAATTCGTTATCACCAACTGCAAGCGTTGAGCGAGCGCCAAAGCTGTCCGTCATTGTCTGTTCTCCGGGGTTCTCAGGTGTTCATGGCGGCAAGGCTGCCGCCGGGGTGCGTATTATAGCGAAACGTCCGGGTGTTCGCTTAGCGACTTTCGTCGATCACGGCCCCGCCGAGACAGCGCTCGCCGTCGTAAAAGACCACGAATTGACCGGGTGCTATGGCTTTTTGCCGCTCATCAAACCTGACCTCCAGCGTGGAGTGGTCGCCGGCGGTCACCACGCAGCCCTGATCGTCCTGGCGGTAGCGGATTTTCGCCTGGCAGCGCAGGCCCGCAGGTAGCCCGTCCGGAGGAGGGCCGATCCAGCTTGCGTCCGTCGCGACCAGACTGTCGCTGAACAGAAGCTCGTGCTCGCCCTGGGCGACGATCAGGGCATTGTTGGCAAGGTCCTTGGCGACGACGTACCAGGGTTCTTCGCCACTGTTCTTGCGCCCGCCGATGCGGAGTCCCTGGCGTTGACCGAGCGTGTAGTACATCAGCCCATCGTGAGTTCCGACTTCTTCGCCATCGGGGGTTCTCATTGGTCCGGGATTAGCGGGCAGGTAGGTGCTGAGGAACTCCTTGAACGGACGCTCGCCAATGAAGCAGATACCCGTGCTGTCTTTCTTGTCATGAATCGCAAGACCCGCGTCGCGCGCGATTCGACGTACCTCGGGCTTTAGGAGATCACCCAGCGGGAAGACGGTTTCCGCAAGGGCTTGCTCACTTACGGCGTGCAAAAAGTAGCTCTGGTCCTTGCCCGGATCCTTGCCCTTTAGCAGGGCACCCCGACCGTCGATGATGGCTGTCCGTGCGTAATGCCCCGTTGCCAGAAGATCACCCCCGAGACGCTTCGCGTAGTCGCGAAATACCCCGAACTTGATCTCGCGGTTACAGAGCACATCCGGGTTCGGCGTTCGGCCTTTGCGGTACTCGTCGAGGAAGTACTCGAACACCTGGTCGCGATATTGTTTGGCGAAATTCGCATGGTGCAGCGGTATGTCCAGCTGCTCGCAAACTCGCCGCGCATCCTGAAGATCTTCGGCCGCTGTGCAGTAGCCGTCGTCGTCCTCCCAGTTGGTCATGTGCAGCGCATGCACATCAGCGCCAGCGTCTTTTAGCAGGACAGCAGCGACGGCTGAGTCAACACCGCCGGAGAGACCCAGGACGACTCGTTTATTCGCGACACGTTTTGCGAGGGAGGATGGCATAGGCGGCGCATTCTAGCACCGTGCCCTCTCAAGAACCCCCGCCGGAGCGGGGATTCTGCAATCAATGACTAGATACAGTCAGTCGTCATCCTCATCATCGTCATCGTCAAGCGCGCAGATGTCATCCTCGTCGAGTTCGACTGACATGGCGATACAGTCAAGTGGTCCGACCTGGGTGACGTACTGGTTGGCTCGCCAATCATTCTTGCAAGGCGCGTCTTCTGAGGCGACAAGATCGAAGCCGGTGAAGAGCGCTTCGGACAAGTCGTAGAAATTCCCTTCAGATCGATTGCGGCGGAAAGTGTTGTTGGACGGCATCTCATCGTCGGAGAACGCGAGCAGACCGATGCCGGCGAAGCTGCCGCTGGTTACGTTGCCCTTGACGAGATTTTCCGTTGTCGCAGTGCCACCCAGCAGAACACCGGCCAGACCGTTCCCAACCGCTTCGTTGCAGGTGATCTTCGATTTCTGAACAGAATTGACAAAGATGCCCTGCGCCTGGTTGTAGCTTGTGACGTTGTGGCTGATCTTATTGCTCATACTGCCGTTGTCAAAGACACCAGCGCTTTCGTTGCCGAGCAACTGGTTGTGTTTCAAGACGACATCAGTACTGCTTGATAACCAAATCCCATGACCGCCGAAAGAGACTGGAAAACCACCAGGAACAGCGAAGCCGCTCTCTACTTTGCTGCCTAGCACAGTGACCTTGGAAACACTCGAGTCGCTTGTTGCCACAAACAGGACTCCGGCATTGCATCCCGAGATCGTGCCATTTTTGATGTGTATGTTGGAATCCCCTCCTGCTACAAAGACGCCGTAGCCATAGGTCTGATCGTTGTCGATCGTGTCACATTCGATAGTGTGGCCCTTGAGGTTGAGCTTCACGTCAGAGCTCAAGATTACGAGCGGGCCGCCGACTGTGCCGAATGGAGCTCCTGGACAAGCCAACAGGTCATGCGCCAGCTTGTAGTTGCCAGGCTCTGTGATAATGGTGCCGCAGTCGGAAATTGTCTTGTTTCCCGCAAACGCTGCAACAGGTAAGAGAATCACAAGTATCAGTGCGGATACTGTGAAGAGTAGTTTATTCATAATAACCCCCTTGATTCCCGAGAGACGAACGTCCGGGGTCCAGGGGTGCGTCGGTACTTTATGAGTCAAGCTGCGACGCTCGAAGAATCTCCGTCATCGCCTTTCGGCTGATTGACACTGGTGCACAAATATTTTTGGCCTTCATTCGGATGCCGTCAATTCTGGAATCTACCTAGCGATCCGGGTCAACCGTTCATTAGTAAATTCGTTTATACGGATGAACACTTCGCAAAGGAGCGAAATCATGAAGATCCAGACAACAATCAGCGTCCTCACAGCCACAGCAATAGCATTAGCCTCTTTCTCTGCCGTTGCACAAGGCCGTAATGGTTCCGGCGGAGCACAGGCGCAGGACCGGGCCCAGGTAGAGCGCGGCCAGAAAGACTTTGACCGCGACAGGCTTCGGGATCGTGATCGAATTACGGCGCCGTCTCAGGATCGAGACAGGGATCGTGACCAGGATAGAACGCATGTACCCGACAACGCGAAACTTGGCGAGAACCGAATCTACGGCGAACAGCTGATGAGCGTGCAGGAACAGAAGCAATATCGTGAACAGCTGAGACTGACCGAATCTGACCCGCAAGCCCGTTCGAAATTCATGGCACAACATCAGGACCAGATGCAGGTTCGCGCGAAAGCGCAGGGTGTTGCAATTGGTTCGCCAAATTCGGCGGCGAAAAACGGCAGCGGCATTTACGGTGGTGAGCTGATGAGCGTTGAAGAACGCAACCAGTATCGCGAGCAGCTGCGGCTGACCGGTTCCGATCCGAAGGCCCGTACGAAATTCATGGCACAGCATCAGGAGAAGATGCAAACCCGCGCGAAGGCAAAGGGTGTCGTGATTGATGACGTACCGGAAGTTGAAGAAGCAGAGTAGTTTTTTCCAGACTGAGAGGGGCTGTCAACTTCAGCCCCTCGTTTTCACACCCTTTGATCAAAAACAATGTTAATGATCAGGAGATCAAAATGAGCGGGCTAACACTGCGTGCGGCCGGATTGTTCGGCATCGTGTTCATCGCAATGAGTACGAATGCACAGGCGGAGGATGAAGTTTCGGCGATTAGCTGGTCAACAGGAATCGAATATTCGAGCGGAACCTACGGAGGAACAGAAGATATCGAAGACACCTATGTTCCGGTGACCGTACGTTTCAGGACTGAGCGGGCAGCGTTTGAACTGACGGTTCCTTACCTCAGCGTCACAGCACCAGCAGGCACGACGGTAACGGACCCCGGCAACCAGCCAGTACCCGGTTCGGGTCCAACGGTCACCGAAAGCGGTATGGGTGACATTATTGCCGGCGCGACCCTGTATGACGTTCTATACAGTGACGCACTCGGCATGGCACTCGACCTCACCGGCAAGATCAAGTTTGGTACGGCCGACAAGGACAAGGGGCTTGGGACCGGAGAACAGGATTTCACGGTACGGGCCGATGTGTACAAATTCTTCGAGCAATTCACGCTCATGGGTTCGGCGGGCTATAAATTCCGTGGTGACCCGGCCGACGTAGATCTCGACAATGTGATTCTCGGTTCCATCGGTGGCGCTTTGACAGTTACAGATGACACGCGAATTGGACTGATGTTTGACTATCGCGAGTCCGCTATTGCTGAGAGCGATAACGTTTCCGAGTTGTCGGCATTCCTGGCCCACAACTGGAATGACACCTGGCACATGCAGCTGTACGCATTCTCTGGATTCACTGACAGCAGTGCTGACTGGGGAGTGGGAATCCTGTTCGAGATAAGCTGACCGCGCACACCGCTTACTGATCGACGCCAATCTCGACATGCAGGGTCTGAGCGGGCTTTATGAAATTACCCGTACTTCAACCACACCTACTTTCCTGAAGTCACGACGGATGCTCGAAGAGCAATCGGCGGAGCGACGCGTTCATCGACGGGCCGCCGTATCGGTGCGAGACGACCTAGACCAGGTCTGCGGCCGCCAGCACCCGATGCACATTTTGCTGCAGTGGCAGCATGCCGGTTAGCACAGCATCCGATTGTCGTTTGCCGGCGGCGTAGTCATGCACGCAGCGCAGCACGGCGGGCGAGCGTAGCTTCGCCTTTCGGTTTTCGATCTCGTCGAGTGTCAGCCAGCTTCTTCCGATAATTCCGTCGTCGAGTTTTTGCTGCTCATTGCAGCGCAGGTACTCGGCGGCATAAACAATGCGCAGGAATTGCTGACGGGATTGCGGGTGAATCCAGAGATACACGCCAATGAGTTCACCGCAGGAAATATCGCAGGCAGTTTCCTCGAAGGTCTCGCGAACGACAGCCTGTTCCGGTGACTCGCCGGCTTCGATGTGTCCGCCGGGCTGGCTTAGTACGCGTCGGCCGGAGGAGTGTTCCTCGACCAGCAAGAATTGACCATTGTTTTCGATAACAGCCGCGACTGTCAGATCGGTAGGATGCATCGCGTGCTAAATGCCGAGTTGGCGGAATTCGGTTTCGACTTCGCTGGCTAACCAGATCTCGTCGAACATCTTGCTGTAGAGCTTGGCGACTGCAGGTTCGTGCGTATCGGCGATACCTTCCCAGCCGTTCGCCTGCAAACGATACACAAGGGCGGTTTCGTCGGCGATGCAAAACGCTTCGGCATGTGTGCGCAAGTCTTCACGAACATGGCGAAACTCAATGTAGGTATTGAGGCGCCGCCCGAGATGCACAAAGTTGTTGCCGTTTTTTACGGCCCGGGACGGATCAGAAATGAGTACACGAATACGTGCATAGGTTTGCGACAAGACCAGGCGCTTGACGATTTCGAGGAACTCGGGATCGTCATAAATGCCCGGCTCAAGGTCGTGCGTAAAAATGGATACTTTACGCGACGCCTCGCTGACCACCTCGATAGCGGCCTGTCGCATTTCTTCTTTCGTCGAAATGACCCAGCGTTTGCTGTTCTGCTCTGCGTGTTCCATAGGCAGACCATATTACCGGTGAGTGCCCAGACAACTTGCCAACTGCGTCACGTTTTGATGCATCTTTCCCAGTTGAAAATCATTCGCATCCCGCGCCACTAGTGGGTTTCAGCGCCCGTGGGCGCTGCGTCCCAGCGCCAGGTTTGTTTACATATGGTCATTCCTGAGCATCTTGTGCAAATGCGCCCTGAGCCAGCATCCAGCGCAGGCATCCGCCGTCGAGACTGGTCGCATTGGCTCGATTGAGAGCACGGTGCTCACACAGCGCTGCTATAGGGCCAATGTCGGCCGCGTCGATCGGCCGGAATTCGCCATTCAGATAGACCGTCTCGTCGTCGTAGGCAATGCGGGTCATGCCGTGCAGACGCAAAGGGCGGCGGCCGACAGAATTGCCCAGTATTCGCTCAATTTCCCTCTCGCCGGGCGGGTCAGGTCGCAACCAGGGTTTCAGTTCTGTGACCACGGCGCCGAGCGTCGCCGCGTCCGTGCCGGCACGACGGAGGGCTTGCGGGGAGATATAGCCCGCCCGGACTTCGGAGAGCTGTAAATCGGGGTCCGAGTAAAACGTTGGTGCACGCATACCTATCGAATAGGTAAGGCAGGCTCTTTGTGCGGTGCCCCAGTGGGCGACGCCGGGTGGCAGGTAAAGGACATCGCCTTTTCGCGTCAGGTGCGTTTCGCCATGGTCGAATTCCTCGAGGAGAGCCAGGTCCTCGCTAGCCTTCGGGTCTTCGCGGATGGCATCAGTTGAGACGTGCCATTCGCGCACGCCAATACCCTGGCACAGAAAGACGTCGTAGTTGTCCTGATGCGGCCCGACACCGCCGCCCGGCGCAGCGAAACTGATCATCAGATCGTCAATACGCCAGTCCGGAATAAAGGGGACCTGTGCAAACAAGCGGCGCATGGCCGGAAGATGCTTGTCGACGTCGTGTACGAGCAGCGACCAGTCACGTTTTGGCAGTGCCTGCAGATACCCGGTATCGAACGGTCCGGACTCGACGCGATATCGGCGCCGGCCGCTGGCGCGTTCGGTAAAGACAATGCGCGATTCAACATCCTCCAGCGTCGCAAGCCAGGCGAGCTCATTGCGGGAGATCGATGGACGCATCGGCTCGATGCCGCCAGGTATGAACAGCGGTGCCTTTTGCCAATAGCGGGAAAGGAACGTTGCCGCCGTGAGTTTGCCGGGAAAACGGATCACGGCGTCGGGGTCAGATATCGCGCGCCTGCTTCGCCGCCAGCCCGATATAGGTTTCCGGCGTTAGCGCGCGCAGGCGTTCCTTCTCGGCATCGGGAATGTCGAGTGTTTCGACGAACTCGAGCAACACCTTCTTGGTGACTGCCTGGCCGCGCGTCAGCGCCTTGAGTTTCTCGTAAGGCTCGGGAATACCGTAACGACGCATAACCGTTTGCACGGCTTCGGCGAGCACTTCCCAGGCAGCCGAGACATCGGCATGTATCACGTCCCGATTAACCTGCAGCTTGCCGACACCTTTCTTCAACGATTGCAGCGCAATCATGATGTAGGCGATCGCCACGCCGAGGTTACGCTGCACGGTCGAATCAGTAAGATCGCGCTGCCAGCGCGAAATAGGCAGTTTCTCGGCGAAGTGGCCGAGCATTGCGTTGGCCAGACCGAGATTGCCTTCCGCGTTTTCGAAATCGATCGGATTGACCTTGTGCGGCATTGTTGACGAGCCGACTTCGTCCTTGGCGACCGATTGCTTGAAATAACCGAGCGAAATATAGGCCCAGACGTCACGCGCGAAATCGATAAGTATGGTGTTGTAGCGGATCAGTGCCTGCGCGTACTCCGCCGTCCAGTCGTGCGGTTCGATTTGTGTTGTGTATGGATTCGGCTGCACGCCCAGTGATTCGACGAAGCGATGGCTGATGGCCGGCCAGTCGGCGTCGGGATAAGCGATGACATGCGCGTTGTAATTGCCGACGGCGCCATTGAACTTGCCGAGAATCTCGACAGCCTTGAACTGCTTTTGTGCGCGTTCCAGCCGCGCGACGACGTTCGCCAGTTCCTTGCCCAGCGTCGTCGGGCTCGCCGTTTGACCATGAGTTCGTGACAACATCGGTAGCTCGGCGTGTTCGCGTGCCATCGCCGTCAAGCGGTTTGCAAGTTCACGCATCTGCGGTAGCACGACGTCGGATCTTGCGGAGCGCAGCATTAGCGCATAGGACAGGTTGTTGATGTCCTCGGAGGTGCAGCCAAAGTGCAGGAAGTCTTTGAGTGACTGCGTCTCGGGCCCGTCACCGAGGCGCTCGCGGATAAAATACTCAACCGCTTTGACGTCGTGATTGGTGGTCGCCTCGATCTTCTTGATGCGTTCCGCATCGTCGAGCGAGAAGCCATCGACGATGTTATTCAGCACATCCTTCATAACCGAGGAGATCGGACCAACCTCGCCGATCTGGGCTTCGTCTGCCAGGCTTTGTAGCCAGCGGACCTCGACCAGCACCCGGAACCGCATAAGCCCGTATTCGCTGAAGATGTCGCGGAGATCGTCGACCTTGCTGGCATAACGCCCGTCAGTCGGGGAGAGGGCTCTCAAAGGGGAGACTTTCATGTGGAAAACCAGTGTAGAATTGCGCGCGCAAAGCGAGAATCATACACGTTTTAGGGCAATTCGAAGCGGTGCTTTTCAGGCACCGAAACCATCAAACAGGACGCTGGACTGGCCATGAATGACAAAGCATTTCGCATAGAGCACGACAGTATGGGTGAACTTGAGGTTCCGGCCGATGCTCTCTGGGGCGCGCAAACACAGCGTGCGGTAAACAACTTTCCGATCAGCGGACTCACCATGCCGCGGCAGTTCATCGCGGCACTGGGCCTGGTGAAATGGGCCGCGGCTGGCGCCAACGCCGAGCTCGGGCTGCTTTCGAGCGACGTGGCTGTCGCTATTCAAAAGGCGGCGCTGGCCGTCGCGGCAGGCGAATACGACGAGCACTTTCCGATCGACGTCTTCCAGACCGGATCCGGCACCAGTTCCAATATGAACGCCAATGAGGTCATTTCGCACCTCGCGACGGCGAGTTATGGCAAGGAAGTGCACCCGAACGACCACGTGAACATGTGCCAGAGCAGTAATGACGTGATTCCCACCTGCGTGCACGTCAGTGCCGCATTGGCGATCCACCAGCAATTGCTGCCAGCCCTGGAACACCTGTCCAAGACCCTGGAAGCGAAAGCTGATGAGACCCGGGAGATCGTCAAGACCGGGCGTACCCACCTGATGGATGCCATGCCCGTAACGCTGGGCCAGGAGCTTGATGGCTGGCGTTCCCAGGTCGATCACGCCCGGGAACGACTTCTGGACACCTTGAAGCGCCTGACGGCGCTGGCTCAGGGCGGTACCGCCGTCGGAACAGGCATCAACGCTCATCCGAAATTCGGTGCCAAGGTGGCCCAGTTGCTCAGCGAGCATACGGGCGTGGCGTTCGAGGCAGCGGATAATCAGTTTGAGTCGCTGAGCACGCAGGATGCCGCCGTCGAGACGTCAGGACAGCTGCGTGTGCTGGCGGTAAGCCTGACGAAGATCGCCAACGATCTGCGCTGGATGAACTCCGGGCCGCTCGCCGGTATCGGCGAGATCGCACTGCCGGCGCTGCAGCCGGGTTCCAGCATCATGCCCGGCAAGGTCAATCCCGTCATTCCCGAGGCCGTCGCAATGGTCTGCGCCCAGGTAATTGGCAACGACCTGACCATCACCATCGGCGGGCAAGCCGGCAATTTCCAGCTGAACGTGATGCTGCCGGTGGTGGTTTACAACCTGATCCAGAGCATCGAGACCCTGGCCAATGCGAGCGTCTGCCTGGCAGACAAGGCGATTGCCGGATTCACGGTCAATACCGACAACATTAGCCGTGCGCTGGACCGGAACCCGATCCTGGTGACGGCGCTGAATCCCGTCATCGGCTACGAGAAGGGTGCGGCCGTCGCCAAACAAGCCTACAAGGAAGGGCGACCGGTCAAGGATGTGGCGCGGGATATGACCGATCTGACCGACGAAGAGCTGGATCGTCTGCTCGATCCCGCAGCTCTGACCGAGGGTGGAATCAAACATTAACGATTTCCGGAAACGGGATTCGCTGACGGCAGAGCTGTTGCGGGAACGACTCGCGGGTACTGCGCTGCATGATGATCCGCTGAACGTAACGATGCCGCCAGGCAGTGAGCGCTGGCCAAGGTCGGTGCGCGAGCAGCTAAGCGCCACGCTCAAGCCGGCCGGTGTGTTGATCCCTGTCATGCAAAGGGCCGCCAGCCTTTCCGTGTTGCTCACGCAGCGTTCAGCCGAGCTGAAGCACCATGCGGGGCAGGTGAGCTTTCCCGGTGGGCGCATGGAAGAACATGACGCGGATGTTCGTGCGGCTGCACTTCGCGAAACCCACGAGGAAGTCGGCATCGAGCCAGAACACGTCACGATCATCGGTTTCCTCGGTGCCATGCCGACAATTACGGGCTACGCGGTGACGCCGGTGGTAGGGCTGGTGAGCGATACCGCTGAACTCGAAATCGACCACACCGAAGTGGAATACACCTTCGAGGTGCCGCTCGACTTTGTTCTTGACGAGGCTAACGAGCAGCGCGTGGAGCGTGAGTTTCATGGCCGCCGTTTCCGGATGGTCGAGTTTCACTACGAGGAACAACGCATCTGGGGCGCGACCGCTCAGATGCTTATTGACCTTCAGAGAACTCGTTAAAAAACAATAGATTATGAATGATATCAGAGAAATTACTTGAGATAATGCGGCGCCTGAGAGATCCGCATGACGGTTGCCCCTGGGACGTTGAGCAGACCTTCGAGACGATCGCGCCGTACACGATCGAAGAGGCCTACGAGGTTGCCGATGCGATCGAGCGGGCGGACCTGGACGACCTCAAAGGTGAGCTGGGCGATTTGCTGTTGCAGGTTGTATTCCACGCACAGATCGCTGCCGAAGCCGGGCATTTCGATTTCGACGAGGTGGTGCGGGTTATCAATGAAAAGATGATTCGTCGCCATCCGCATGTCTTTGGCAACGACGAACAACGGGCAACAGGCAAGGTCGACGGCAGCTGGGAAGAGATCAAGGAACGCGAGCGGGCATCGAGTGGCGAAGATGGCAGCGCTCTTGCGGGTGTAGCGAAGGCTCTGCCGGCCCTGAAAAGGGCCCAGAAGCTCGGCAAGCGCGCCGGGCGCGTCGGATTTGACTGGCCTGACACGAGCGGCGTGAAGGCGAAAATCCAGGAAGAACTCGATGAGCTTGGCCGTGCCGTGGGTACGCGTAATCGCGACGACATCGAGGAGGAGTTCGGTGACGTGCTGTTCGCCGTGGTGAACCTCGCCCGACACCTCGAAATCGATCCGGAAATGGCGCTCCGCAGTGCCAATACCAAGTTCGAGCGCCGATTCCGGGATATGGAGGCGGCCATCGAAGGAAAAGGCAGCGCTATCAAGGACTTCTCGCTGGAAACCCTGGACCAGGAATGGCGCGCCGCGAAGAAGCGTGTCGGCTAGCCGGCCGATGCCCGCAAGCGGTTCATAAGCCGTTCAGAAAACGGGCTTTTTTCGGCTTTTCCATTCAGCAACGGTTCATTGCACAGGGCTTAATCTTGTCCCCAAGCTGGCCAGAGCCGGCTTTCTCGGACAAGGAGCACGACGATGAACAAACGACTCACAGCATGGATAGGCACATTACTGCTGATCGGCGCGGCCGGCAGCGCGTTAGCGGATAACAACTACCGCTCCGCCCGCAACGACCGCGCGATGTATGACTACGCGAAGGTGATCTCTTCACAGCCGATCGTCAACTACGTCACTGTGAAAACGCCGGTTCGTGAGTGCTGGGAAGAAATGCAGTACTACACGGTCGATCGTCGTTCACGATACGGTGGCGGCGGGACGCTGTTTGGCGCGATCCTCGGTGGCGTGATTGGTCACCAGGTTGGCAGTGGTCGGGGCAATGATGCCGCTACGGTGGCGGGAACCCTGATTGGTGCGGCCATCGGCAGCGAGTCATCGCGGAAGCAGAATGCCGGCTATGGCGAGGAACGCGTCGCGAGGCCTGTAGAGCGTTGTGAGACGCGATTTCAGTCGCGCCAGGAAGAGCGTATCGACGGCTATCGCGTGACTTACCGTTATCACGGCCAGAAATACAGCACCGTGATGCCGTATGACCCCGGCAACAAGATCCGGGTTCGGGTCGACGTCCGGCCTGCCGGATAAGCCCCGGAGTACGATGTGACGCGCTTCATTGCAAAAAGTCGACGCTCGTACGACACTTGGCGCATGCGTTTGGCTCTGACATTTTTGCTGCTGACCGGACTGGCCCTGCTGCCGGCCCGGTCAGACGCATTCGCTATCGAGCAGTCGCTGGAAGCGCAGCCTTTGCAGTACCAGGGCGAGCAGAGCTACCACGTCGCGCAGCAGGGTGGCATGACGTTGTCACAGGCGATCGAATCCGTGCGCAGACGCACCAACGGCCGTGTGGTCAGTGCGGAAACTCGCGTCAAGGGCGGCCGCGAAGTGCATTACATCAAAGTCCTCACGAAAGACGGCAAGGTCAAGACTCACAAGGTCAACGGCCGCAGCCGCTAGCTCACCCTCACACCGAACCAGGAACCGGAACATGCGACTGTTGGTAATTGAAGATGATGCCACCTTGCGCGAGTCGCTCGCCCGCAAGCTCGGTGAGTCAGGATTCGCGGTGGAACAAGCGGGTGACGGCAAGGAAGGTCTGTACATGGCGCTGGAGTACCCCGTTGATCTCGCGATCATCGACCTCGGTCTTCCCGAAGTATCCGGCCTCGATATCATCAAACAAGTGCGCGAGCAGGGTAAGTCCTACCCGATCCTGATTCTTACGGCGCGCGATCGCTGGGAAGACAAGGTCGACGGACTGAGTGCCGGCGCTGACGACTATGTTGTCAAACCCTTCCACTTCGAAGAGGTTAGCGCGCGCGTCAACGCACTGCTGCGACGCAGCGGCGGTTGGGCAACGTCCGTGCTAACAGCCGGTCCGGTTACGCTGGACACGTCTCGACAGGATCTGACGGTCGGTGAAACTGCGATCGACCTGACCAGTTTCGAATACAAGATCATCGAGTACCTGATGCTGCGTGCCGGGCAGGTCATCTCCAAGTCGGAGCTGACGGATCGACTCTACGACCAGGATTTCGAACGCGACAGCAACGTGATCGAGGTCTTCATCGGCCGGCTGCGCAAGAAGATGGATCCGGACAACACGATCAAGCCCATTGAAACGCTACGGGGTCGCGGCTACCGCTTCGCGCTGGAGCGAAATCAGTCAGGCTGAACGGATTCATGCGCTCACTCAGCAGTCGACTACTGGTCTCAGTCAGTGTGCTCTTGCTGGTGTTCTTCGGCGCAACCATAGCGGTCCTTGACAGCGCTTTCACCGAAGCCGGCGAGCAGGCGCGCCGCGATATTCTCGACGGACATCTCGTTGCTCTGCTGGCAGCGGCCGAGCCCGATGACAGCGATCAGCTGATGTTGCCGGATCGTCTGCGCGAACCACGCTTCGAGAACCTGGGCTCCGGACTGTATGCGGAACTGCGCGACGCGGCCGGTGACGTTATCTGGCGTTCGCGATCAGCCCTCGGACTCGAGCTCCCCAAAGGCGTAACGCCGGAGGCCGGCAATCACCTGTTCGCGCGTGAGAACCTCGAGGATGGCACGCCGCTTTTGAGCTTAAGCCTCACCGTGCAGTGGGAGTTCTCCGATGAAGACCTCAAGCCTTACGTATTCAAGGTGGCTGAGAGTCTCGATTCTTTTAATGCCCAGGTTGCGGGTTTCCGCCGACAGCTATTCGGCTGGTTTGCGGCGGTGGCGCTGACGATGGTTCTGGCGTTTTCGATGTTGTTACGCGGGCTCCTGAAACCGCTGCGGCAGATTGAGACCGAGATAACGGAGATCGAGGAGGGCAAACGCGCCTCACTATCCGGCGCATTCCCGACCGAACTTACCGGTGTGTCCAGAAACTTGAATCTGCTCATCGATAGCGAACGTGCGCGCTCCGATCGTTATCGCTACACACTCGATAACCTGGCGCACAGTCTGAAGACACCTTTGGCGGCGATGCGTGCATTGCTACACGACGGCCACCCCGGCGGTTTTCGCGAACGCTACAACGAACAAATCGATCGCATGGACGAGATTGTGCGTTATCAATTGCGCAAGCCGGCTGCATCCAGCGCCAACAACCTGGTCCTGAAACCCGTTGCGGTCGAAAAGGAAGTTGGCCGGCTGGTTGATGGACTTAAGAAAGTGTATCGCGACAAGGAACCCGAATTCGAAGTCAGCATCGCAGCAGGCATGTTGTTTCGCGGAGATACGGGTGACTTCCTGGAGCTCGCCGGAAACCTGCTCGACAATGCGTGCAAGTGGTGCGAGAAGCGCGTACGCATAAGCGTCGTTCCGTCAACGTCGGCAAGCGTGGTGGCTAGCGGCATGGTGCTGACTGTTTCTGATGACGGTCCGGGCATTCCCAAAGATGCGGCCGATGCACTTTTGCAACGCGGCATGCGACTTGACGAGTCAACGCCTGGTCACGGCATCGGGCTCGCCGTCGTCAAGGACATCGCACGATCGTACGGCGGTCAGCTGTCGATCAGCAAGTCCGAACTCGGCGGTGCAGAGATCAGCGTGTCTATACCGCCGGTGTCGAATTCTGGAGTCGGTTAACCCCCGTCTAATCTCGTTTGTCAGCAGCCGACTTCGTCAATTTCACCAACGGCTCGATCAGTTCCAGCGGCAGCGGGAATATGATCGTATTGGTCCGCTCGTTAGCGATTTCCTTGAGCGTCTGCAAATACCGAAGTTGCAGCGCCTGTTCTTCCGTGGCAAGTATGCTCGCCGCTTCGGCAAGCATTGTGGCGGCCTGCTTTTCAGCCTCGGCGTTGATGACCTTCGCACGCCGCGCTCGTTCTGCTTCAGCTTGCTGAGCGATTGCCCGAATCATGCTTTCGTCGAGATCCACGTGTTTGATCTCGACGTTGGCAACTTTAATGCCCCAGTTGTCCGTGCGGGCGTCGAGCAGGTTCTGGATGTCTGTATTGAGCTTGTCGCGTTCAGCGAGCATGTCGTCCAGTTCGTGCTGGCCGAGTACCGATCGCAACGTCGTCTGTGACAGCTGGCTGGTCGCTTCGAATACATTGGCGACGCGGATGATCGCTTTTTCGGGATCGACGATTCGGAAGTAAATAACCGCATTCACTTTTACCGAGACGTTGTCGCGTGAGATGACATCCTGTGTCGGTACATCGAGAACGATGACGCGAAGATCAACCTTCACCATCTTCTGGATACCGGGGATCAGGATGATCAGTCCGGGACCTTTGACCTTCTGGAAGCGGCCGAGCAGGAAAATAACACCACGCTCGTATTCCTTCAGGATCTTGATCGTGTTGTAGAGGATCACGATGGCGAAAGCCGCGGCGATCGCAATAATTGGCAGTTCCATTAGAACGTACTCCTTCAGGTTTGTAACTGAGCGTCAGTATCTGTCGCTGCGATAGGTTCGACTTCAAGGACCAGGCCATCCATGCTGCGAACGATGACTTCCTGGTCTTTGGCAACGGCACTGTTCGAGTGTGCATGCCAGGACTCACCTTCGAGCCAGACCATGCCGTCGCCGGTAAAATCCTGCATTGCGGTAGCTATACCGCCCACAATCGACTCGCGACCGGACACCGCGCCGCGACGGCGTAACTTCAAAGCGAAACTGATCAGCCAGATGATCAGAGCGGCGAACAACAAGGCGATGCCGACAACGAAAGCGATTGATATGCCAAAGCCCGGGATGCCACTGTCAAACATCATGACCGAGCCAAACACGAACGCAGCGATGCCGCCGATGCCCAATGCGCCAAAGCTTGGCGCAAACGCTTCCGCGACCATCAATGCGATGCCAATAAATATCAGCGCAAGGCCGGCATAGTTCACCGGGATAACCTGCAGCGCGTAGGCAGCCAGCAGCAGGCAAATAACGCCCACCACGCCCGGGACAATTGCGCCAGGATTCCAGCCTTCGTACATGAGTCCATAAACGCCGATCAAACCGAGCAGCAGCACGATCTCGGGATTCGAAATGATGCCGAGCAATCGGATGCGCCAATTAGGCTCGAACGCTTCGACGACGGTTTTCGCTGTTGCCATCGTCTTCGTTTCGCCATTGATGTCGACCTCATGGCCGTCAATCTGCGCCAGCAGGTCATCGCGATCCGCGGCAATGAACTCGATGACATTCTGTTCGAGCGCGTCGGTCGCAGTCAGGGTCGCGGCTTCCGTCACGGCACGCTCGGCCCATTCAACGTTGCGTCCGTGCCGCTCGGCGAGGCCGCGAATATAGGAAATGGCATCGTTCATGACCTTGCGTTCCATCGCAGTGCCAGACGGAGTTGTTGCCGGCTCCTCGGAGGTCTCTTCTTCCTCACCGCCGGGCAGCGGTGGCGGTGTGGCGTCTTCGCCGCTGATTGAGACTGGGGTGGCAGCGCCCAGGTGGGTTGTTGGCGCCATCGCCGCAATGTGGCTGGCAAGCAGGATGTAGGTACCGGCGCTGTCCGCTCGTGCGCCAGCCGGGGTCACGTAAGTGGCAACGGGGACTGAGGATGAGAGGATCTTCTGCACGATGTCGCGCATTGGCTTCATCAGTCCGCCCGGCGTGTCCATCGTAATGATGACAAGTTCGGCGCCGGTTTCTTCGGCGTGTTCGATGCCGCTCATGAGGTATTCAGCGGTGGCAACGCCGATGCCATCCTTGATTTGCAGCTCGACGACGGTGGCCGCTGCCGCAGGCACGCCCCAGCCAATCGCTGCGAGGAGCAGGATAATAAGCGCCGGAAACGCTTGGGCCCGGCGATGCCTCAGGGTTTTAGGTCTCATTCGATGATAGTACCAGTTGGATGGTCACTTTGTGACGTCGTAAGCCTTTCGCATGCTCCCGGGTACTGGCATGCTCTCGCATCTTAAGACAGTTGTAGCGGCACTATGTTCATTCGATTCATCACCACCGGCGGCACCATCGACAAGATCTATTTCGACGACCTGAGTCAGTTCGAGGTAGGCGAGTCGCAGGTGCAGCATATCCTTGCTGAGGGCCTCGCTGCGTTCGATTTTGACGTTGTTCCGTTGATGCACAAAGACAGTCTTGAGGTCACGGATGAGGATCGGCGTTTATTGCACGACTTCATTGAGAAAGATGACGCCAGCCACTTTGTCGTTACGCACGGCACCGACACGATGCCGCAAACGGCGGAGGTGCTCATGGACCTTGAGGGCAAGACAATCGTCCTGACCGGCGCCCTGACGCCGGCACGTTTCAAAGCCACTGACGCGATGTTTAATGTCGGTATGGCCGTTGCGGCCGTGCAGGTGGCGAGTCCCGGGGTCTACATTGCCATGAGCGGTCAGGTTTTCAAGGCCGGCGCGGTGCGTAAGAACCGTGCGGAGAATCGGTTCGAGAGCGTGACGTAAGCGTCTGGCGGCCGGACGGCCGCCGCGTTGCTTCGCGGCCAAGGGCCGCTCCTACAGGGTGTTTCGGGGCCAGTCGCAGGCAGGGGCAGGTCGCGGCCACGGGCCGCTCCTACAGGGCGTTCTATAAATCGAAGTTGATGCCCTGAGCCAGCGGCAGGTCTTTGCCCCAGTTGATCGTGTTGGTCTGACGGCGCATGTAGGCCTTCCACGCATCACTGCCAGCCTCGCGTCCACCGCCGGTCTCTTTCTCGCCACCGAAGGCGCCACCGATCTCCGCGCCTGACGTGCCGATGTTGACGTTGGCGATGCCGCAGTCCGATCCGCCGTTCGACAGGAAATACTCGGCATTCTGCAGATTGTCGGTAAAGATCGCGGATGACAGGCCCTGCACGACGCCATTCTGCATCGCAATCGCCTCGTCCAGCGTGTCGAACGGGATCAGGTAGAGGATCGGACCGAAGGTCTCATGCTGGACGATTTCCCAGTCGTTTTCCGCCACAGCGATAGCAGGCGAAATGAAGTGCCCGGGACCATCGATGCGTTCACCACCGCAGAGGATCTCGCCACCCGCCAGGCGCACCGTCTGCAGCGCCGCTTCCACGCGCTCGACTGATGCCTCATCGATGAGCGGACCCATGAGTGTGTCCGGATCCAGTGGGTCGCCGATGCGGACCTGGCCATAGGCTTTAACGAGTGTGTCTTTAAGTTCGTCCATGCGCGAACGATGCGCGATGACGCGTCTCGTCGAGGTGCAGCGTTGCCCGGCCGTACCGACCGAACCGAACACGATCGACGGAATCGCGATTTCGAGGTTGGCGTACTCGTCAATAATGATGGCGTTGTTGCCGCCGAGTTCGAGCAGGCACTTGCCCATGCGATTTGCGAGCCGTTCGCCGACGCCACGGCCGACAGCCGTCGAACCTGTGAATGAAATAAGATTCACGCGCGGGTCGTCTACGAACTCCTGCGCGAGTTCATTACTACCGTCATTGATCAGGAAAAAGATTGGCGGCAAATCCAGTTCTGCGAGCGCCTCGTTAAATATTTTGTGCACCGCAACACCACACAAGGGCGTTTTCGGTGAAGGCTTCCAGATATTTATGTTGCCGCATACGGCCGCGATGCAGGAGTTCCAGGAGTACACAGCGACCGGGAAGTTGAACGCCGAGATCGTGCCGACGACACCGAGCGGGTGCCACTGTTCGTACATGCGATGCTGCGGGCGCTCGGAATGCATCGTGCGTCCGTACATCATGCGCGACTGGCCAACGGCAAAGTCAGCGATGTCGATCATCTCCTGCACTTCACCGTCACCTTCTGCCTTGATCTTGCCCATCTCGAGAGCGACCAGGCTGCCAAGCGCATCCTTGTGCTTGCGCAATCCATTGGCAATGCGGCGAATTGCCTCACCACGAATCGGGGCCGGGACCTTGCGCCATTCGAGGAACGCCGCCTGCGCCTGGCTGATGACGTTTTCATATTCGGCTTTCGAGGTTGAACGCACGCTGCCGATGAGCTCGCCCGTTGCCGGGTTCAAGGACTCAATAATGGATGCAGATTTGTCGGCACTGGACTTAGGGCCGCACCAGGTGCCGTCATTAACGGCTTCAAGACCGAGTTGATCAAGGATGGATTGCATATCGTTACTCTCCCGTGCCAGCGCGTTGATGACCGGTTTCGCCGCGCGCTACGAGTTCGGCGGAAGTGATGTTGGTGCCGCCATGGGCGTAGAACCGTCCAAAACGATTTTCCAGAATATCGGACAGCTTGAACTGCTCCTGGGCCACGAAGCCGTGATACTGCTCCGGTTTCTCCAGGACCAGGTCCAATACGCTGCAAATTCCGGCAGCCGTGGTTATCTGTATGGCGGACCAGAGCCGCCCGGCCACAACCTGCGGATACACCTTGTTGACGTAATTCTCTTCGCGGAATTCGCCATCCTGGTCGCCGGTGACGGCGGCGTAGATGATGACGACGTCCTGCAGTGTCTGCGGGATGGAATTCTCGAGAATTCGCTTCAGCGTCCCGCGGTCGTGATTGAGCTTCAAGCCGTTCATCAGCAATCGCATTTGCTCGCAATGTCCGCGGTAGCGAATGGTCTTGTAGTTCATATTCACGACGCGATCGCCGTAAGTCTCTCCCAACGATCCCAGGCCGCCCGATGTGTTGAAAGCCTCATAGCGCTCGCCATCGATTTCGATGCCCTCCAGTCCCTCGAGCGGCAGTACATCAACTTCCTTGCCATTGACGATGCTCTGGCACAAGTTGCCGTACTCGTTGATTACGCCGTCCGTTGACCACGTCAGTGAATACTTGAGTACGTTGTTCGGGTGCTGGGGCAGGGCGCCGACACGCAGCTTCACCGAGTTCAGTGAATCGAAGTGCTGGATCAACTCGTTGGCCGCGATACTGATAAACCCAGGTGCCAGGCCGCACTGCGGCGCAAATACCTGTGAAGCGCCTTCGGCGAGCTTGCGCACGGATTCCGTAACCGCAACATCTTCAGTGAGATCGAAATAGTGCAATCCCTCACTGCGAGCAACCTCGGCAACCACGACATTGCAGAAAAAGGGCAGACCGGAAACCACGGCAGCCGGCTTGTGCGCTTGCACATGCTTTGTCAGAGCAGCCTTGTCGGCCGCATCCAGGTCAAAGGCTTCCAGGTGATCGAGGCCGTGGGCCTTGACAACCTTCGCCGCTGCGCCGGGTTTGGAGTCGGCCAGTTGCACACGGTAGTCGCCGCTCTCAGCGAGCAGGCCGGAAATCAAAGCGCCAATTTTGCCGGCACCGAGTACGAGTACGTCTTGCATGAAATTCTCCTGCGCGAGTGGTCGCGCAACGAAAAAACCGCCTTGTAACCGGCGGGAAGTTGGCGGCATTGTGCCAATCTCGCCGCTCGCTTACCACACCTCTAGCGGTGTTCTACAGTGCCGCCAGTGGCGGCTCCAGGTGGCTCCCGGGATGGCGCAGCTTTGAGCTGCGGCGGGTACGAAAAAACCATTTCTAAATCGTTGATTACATGAGAAACTTTTGAGCCGGGGAGGTCCGCGTGGCATAGTCCGCGGTCGAATCGGACTCGCTCGTCGAATCCCACAATATGAGAGTACGTACAAACCGTGAGCAGATCTTTACCGAAAACTGACTGGCATCCCGCAAGTTGGCAGGGCTTTGAAGCCTCGCAGCAGGCGGCCTATCCGAACAAGGCGGAGCTCGATCGCACGGTCGCAGAACTGAGCCGATTGCCGCCGATCACAACCTCGTGGGAGGTGGACGCGCTAAAGGACCTGATCGCCAAGGCCCAGCGCGGTGAGGCATTCGTCCTGCAGGGCGGCGACTGCGCGGAGACCTTCGACGAGTGCACCTCCGAAAACATCGTCGACAAGCTCAAGATTCTGCTGCAGATGAGCCTTGTGATGATCTACGGCATGAAAAAGCCGGTGGTTCGGGTCGGTCGCATGGCCGGCCAGTACGCGAAGCCTCGGTCGGCCGATACGGAGACCCGGGATGGCACGACGCTGCCGAGTTTTCGCGGTGATCTCGTCAATCGCAGCGGCTTCACACCCGACGATCGCATTCCTGACCCACAAATGATTCTTCGCGGCTACGAACGTGCGGCGTTGACCCTGAATTTCGTGCGCTCGCTGGTTGATGGCGGATTTGCGGATCTGCACCACCCGGAATACTGGGACCTTGGCTGGGTGAGTCACTCTTCGGCCGCGTCCGAGTACCACGACATAGTCTCGTCAATCTCAAACTCGCTGGATTTCCTCGAGACCGTTTCGGGGCATCAGTTCCATCGCACGCAGCGAGCCGATATTTACGCGGCGCATGAGGGTCTGCACCTGCATTACGAGCAGTCCCAGACCCGGTACCTCGATCGGCGCGAGCGCTGGTACAACCTGACGACGCATTTTCCGTGGATCGGCATGCGCACGGCGCAGCTGGATGGTGCACACATCGAGTATTTCCGCGGGATTGCCAATCCGATCGGCATCAAGGTGGGACAGGGTATGACGCGCGAGTGGATACAGGACCTGGTGCGTACGCTGAACCCGAACAATGAGCCCGGTCGTCTGACATTGATTCATCGATTTGGTGCGAAAGCGATCGACGACCACTTGCCGCCGCTAATCTCGGCAGTGCGCGAGATCGGCTCGCCGGTGCTGTGGGTGTGTGACCCGATGCACGGCAATACCGAAAGCACGGCGGATGGCACCAAGACCCGACGCTTCGACAACATCGTGTCAGAGCTGGAATCCGCATTTCGGGTTCACCAGTCGATGGGCAGCTATCTCGGTGGTGTGCACCTCGAGCTGACCGGTGACAACGTCACGGAATGCACCGGTGGTGCGCGAGGGCTAACCGATGGTGACCTTGCCAGGGCCTACAAGTCGACCGTGGATCCGAGACTGAACTACGAGCAGGCCATGGAAGTGGCCATGCGAATCGCGGGGCTGAAGCACGACAAGTGACGTTTTCGCTTGGGGGCTGGGGACATTCTACTTTTTCAACCTGGTGCCCGGGCACCAGGTCGAAAAAGTAGAATGTCCCCGAACTGCCGGGGCCCGCTCTACAGCGCTTGCCAGGCCTCCTTGCTGGAAATCTGCCGCCATTCGCCAGGTTGGAGGCCATCAATCGTCCACGGCCCGATCGAGTAGCGGATCAGTCGCAGCGTCGGCAGACCGACCGCCGCCGTCATGCGGCGAACCTGACGGTTCCTTCCTTCCGTAATGGTCAGTTCAATCCAGCTGTCCGGCACCTTCGCCCGGTACCGAATGGGTGGGTCACGCTCCCAGAGATTCTCGGGACTATGTATCGCCCGCGCGCGAATCGCTCTCGCAGGCCCATCCTTGAGGTCGACGCCGCGCTCAAGGGATTCAAGCTGCCGGGTATCGGCCAGGCCTTCCACCTGGGCCCAGTAGGTCTTGGCGATTTTCGAGGTGGGCTGGCTGATCCGGGCTTGTAGCTTGCCCTCATCGGTCAGCAGGATCAGGCCTTCGCTATCGTAGTCGAGCCGGCCGGCTGCATAGACGTCAGGTATTTCGACCAGGTCGCCGAGCGTAGCGCGGCCATCCTTGTCGCTAAACTGGCTCAGGACCTGGTAGGGCTTGTTGAGAAGGATGAGCACTATTTGTAATCCCCGGTGATCTGTACAATGCACGCCCAATGAAGTCCGGCTGAGAACTGCATGAAATACGAACACATCGAAGTGCCCGCTGACGGCGAGGCCATTGTAGCCAATCCCGACAACTCCCTGATCGTACCGGATAATCCCATTATCCCGTTCGTCGAGGGCGACGGTATCGGCGTCGACGTCACGCCGGTCATGCTGAACGTCGCTGAGGCTGCCGTAGAGCAGGCCTATGGCGACAAGCGGCATCTGCGCTGGATGCGCATCTACGCGGGTCAGCGCGCGACTGAGGTCTACGGGGACGATCAGTACCTCCCCGATGAGACGCTCGACGCGATGAAGCGCTTCGTTATCTCGATCAAGGGACCCTTGTCGACACCGACCGGAGGTGGCATTCGCTCGCTAAACGTGGCGATACGACAAACACTGGATCTGTATGCCTGTGTTCGCCCGATACGCTACTTCCCGGGTGTTGAAACCCCGATGAAAGACTCGGACCTCGTCGACATGACTGTGTTTCGCGAGAACACCGAGGACATTTATGCCGGCATCGAATACCCGACCGGCTCACAGGAAGTTCAGAAGCTGATCCACTTCCTGCAAAAAGAACTGGGGGTCACCAAGATCCGCTTCCCGGCAAGCTCGGGTATCGGAATCAAGCCAGTGTCGCGCGAAGGTTCGGAGCGCCTGGTCAGGAAGGCGATCCAGTATTGTGTTGACCGCGACTACGGCTCGGTGACGTTGGTGCACAAAGGCAACATCATGAAATACACCGAAGGTGCTTTCATGCGTTGGGGTTACGATGTCGCGAGCACCGAATTTGGTGCGACCGAGAAGGACGGCGGCCCGTGGCTCGCGTTCAAGAACCCTGTAACGGGTCGTGAGATTGTCATCAAGGACGTAATTGCCGACAACTTCCTGCAGCAGATTCTGCTGCGCCCTGAGGAATACGACGTCATTGCGACGCTGAACCTGAATGGCGACTACATTTCGGATGCGCTCGCTGCACAGGTTGGCGGCATCGGTATTGCTCCCGGCGGAAATATCGGCGACGGCGTCGGCGTGTTCGAGGCGACGCATGGAACCGCACCCGGATTTGCTGGCAAGAACCGCGTCAATCCGGGCTCACTGATTCTGTCCGCCGAGATGATGCTGCGCTACATGGGCTGGACCGAGGCTGCAGACCTGATCATCAAGGGCGTCGCCGGCGCCATTGCCAATGGCGAACTGACGTTCGACCTTGCGCGTCTGCGTGCCGCAATACGTGCGCCAAAGCGCAAGGCGAAGACGCACGACAAGAAAGAAGTTGAGCAGGAGCTGGAGAAGCTGGTGCCCGGCGCTCGTCTGGTCGGCACGCGAGGATTCGGCAGGGCCGTGATCCGGCATATGCACGACTGACAGGTGGCTTCGAATATTTTTGACAAGGACTGCCGCGCGTGTCCAAGGCTTGCCGGTTTTCTCGATGACGTCAACGGGCGATACCCTGACTATTACTGTCGGCCGGTGCCGCCGTTCGGTGCGTCTGACGCACGCTTTCTGATTGTCGGGCTTGCGCCTGGCATGCACGGTGCGAACCGAACCGGACGTCCGTTCACCGGCGATCACGCAGGAATCCTGCTGTACCAGATGTTGCATAAGTACGGTTTCAGTTCCAGGGATCATTCCGAGGCCGCAGATGACGGCCTCGAACTCATCGATTGCCGCATTACCAACGCCGTCAAGTGCTTGCCGCCGGACAACAAGCCGGTGGGCGCAGAGGTCAATACCTGCAACAGTTTTCTTGCCAATGAACTGGCGTCGTTGTCCGAAGGCACGGTGGTTATGGCTCTCGGCGGCATTGCCCACAGGGCTATTGTGAAAGCGCGCGCGTTACGCCAGGTGGATTACAAGTTTGCTCACGCGGCGTTGCATCAACTGGGTAATTTCCAACTGCTCGACTCCTACCATTGCAGTCGTTACAACACGAACACCCGGCGCCTTACCGAGGCCATGTTCGACGATATATTTGCAACGGCAAGGTCCTTGCTGGACAAATAGTGCTGTGAGTGACCACGCGGCCTTTGAAGTTAAGCCATTCCTGCGCAGCCTGACGCACCGTCCCGGTGTCTATCTGATGCTGGACGCAAAGCACAAGGTCATCTATGTCGGTAAAGCACGCGACCTGAAGAAACGCGTATCCAGCTATTTCAATCGCACGCAGGAAGCCGTAAAGACCGCGGCAATGATGCAGCATGTGGCGCGCGTGGAAGTGACCGTTGCGAACACAGAGGCTGAGGCACTCATTCTTGAGTACAGCCTGATCAAGCGGCACAAGCCTCGCTACAACGTCTTGTTGCGCGATGACAAAAGCTATCCCTATATCTATGCGTCGACCGACAGTCGCTTCCCTCGACTGAAGTTTCATCGGGGGGCCAGGCGCGGTAAAGGTCGTTATTTCGGCCCGTACCCGAGTACGCGTGCCGTGCGCACAACGCTCAAGGAGCTGGAGAAACTGTTTCTGATCCGCAACTGCGCGGACAGTTTTTTCAGCAACCGCACACGACCGTGTCTGCAGTACCAGATCAAACGTTGCACCGCGCCATGCGTTGGCTTGATTTCAGAGCAGCAATATCGTGAGGATGTGGACGCCGCAGTCAAGTTTCTGGAGGGCAAGAACAAGACCGTTGTCGACACTTTTGTCGCGCGAATGGAAGACGCCGCTGCGTCGCAGGATTATGAACATGCAGCGCGCTTTCGGGATCAGATTGCTCGTCTCAAGGAGATTGAAGCGCGCCAGCACGTCAAGCGCAGCGACAACAAGGACCTCGACATACTGGGCTTCGCGTCGAACGGCGCCATGCACTGCGTGACGATACTGTTTATCCGCAATGGCTCGTTGATCGGCAGTCGCGATCATTTTCCGAGACTCGCGGGCGAAACGGACCGCCAGAAAATTCTGAATGCATTTGTCGCACAGTATTACCTGGGTCGCGATGCACCCGCGGAGATCATTGTCGAACTGGATATCGATGACGCCGATCTGTTGCAGCAAACGCTGAGCGAGCGTTCCGGTCACAAAGTTGAAATTCGATCGCGTGTGCGTGGCGACCGGGTGCGGTGGCTACAAATGGCCCGTACCAACGCAGAGCAGGGCCTGGGTCTGAAGGCGGCGAGTAACGCGACGCTGCGTCGTCAGTTTGCGGCCTTGACCGAGGCGCTCGGACTGGAGGAGCCGCCACAGCGCCTTGAGTGTTTCGATGTCAGCCATACTTCGGGAGAAGCCACGGTCGCGTCTTGCGTGGTGTTCAATACGGCCGGTCCGATGAAGAGCGACTATCGGCGCTTTAACCTGAGTCCCGTCGCGGCGGGTGACGACTACGGCGCAATGGCTGAAGCATTGCGACGTCGATACGAACGGGTCAAGAAGGGCGAAGTGCCCATGCCGGATGTGCTTCTCGTAGACGGTGGCAAAGGTCAGCTTGCGCAAGCAATGACCATTCTCGATGAACTCGAGCTGGACTGGTTGACCGTCGTGGCCGTAGCCAAGGGCAGGGCGCGACGGGCAGGCGCCGAACGCCTGTTCAGGCCCGGTGATGACAAACCGCTGGATTTACCCGGCGACTCGCCGGCACTACTGCTGATCCAGCAGATACGTGACGAAGCGCATCGTTTCGCAATTACGGGCCATCGACAGAAACGCGCCAAGGCGCGCACGACATCGCGTCTTGAGCAAATACCTGGACTGGGTCCAAAGAAACGGCGCGAATTACTGCGGCAGTTCGGCGGCCTGCAGGGCGTCATCGGCGCCGGCGTAGACGACCTGGTCAAGGTGCACGGGATTAGTCGCGCGCTGGCAGAAACGATATACAATGACCTGCACTTGGATAAGCAATAAGAAAAGAGCCCCGCGTTGAAGTTGAATCTCGCAATTATTCTGACCCTGTTCCGTATCGCGGCAATTCCGGCCGTGGTCATCTGTTTCTACAGTCCAATTCCGAATGCCCGGCCGATCGCCGCCATTTTGTTCGGGATTGCCGCCATTACCGACTTTATCGACGGCTGGGTTGCGCGCCGCTTTAATCAGACGTCGCGTTTTGGCGAGTTCCTTGACCCGGTGGCTGACAAACTCATGGTGGCCATCGTGCTGGTAATGTTGGTGCAGGCCGATTCCGGCTGGTTTGAAGACATCATCGCGATGATCATTATTGGCCGCGAAATCACCATTTCGGCTTTGCGCGAGTGGATGGCGACGATCGGGGAGCGGGCCCACGTGAAGGTTGGTTGGCCCGGTAAGATTAAGACGACGCTGCAGATGTTCGGCATCGCGTTCATGGTTTACAAGAATCCACTGCTCGGGGTCGACATGTACGCCATAGGCTTCGGCCTCCTGGTGGTTGCTGCAATCATGACTATTTTCTCCATGATTACGTATCTGAAAGCGGCCTGGCCCTTTATTAGCGTCGATCAGGGCTGAGTCCAAATTACCGAAAGGTGCTATTTGACCTTGACAGGACACCCTGAGTGACTAGAATCTCGTCCCTCTGCGGGAATAGCTCAGTTGGTAGAGCGCAACCTTGCCAAGGTTGAGGTCGCCAGTTCGAACCTGGTTTCCCGCTCCAGACGACCGAAAGGGCCCCTCTTCGAGGGGCCCTTTTTCGTGTCTGGAGCACGCCAGGTTAATACCCCGGCATTCGGATTCATCAGCGTAGGGGTTCATCGCGCAACCGATCGAAGCCGCATTGTTGCAGAACGACTAGCGCGCTGGGTTTCCCGCTCCAAACGACCGAAAGGGCCACTCTTTGAGTGGCCCTTTGTCGTTTGAGAGCACGCCAGGTTAACACCCCGGCTGTG
The DNA here is from genome assembly GCA_963760395.1 of uncultured Gammaproteobacteria bacterium. Classification (GTDB taxonomy): domain Bacteria; phylum Pseudomonadota; class Gammaproteobacteria; order Steroidobacterales; family Woeseiaceae; genus UBA1847. The sequence continues at coordinate 92,554 of CAVXCX010000003.1, read as the reverse complement.
GATGTCACTCCGAGGCGGTTCATCGCGCAGCCGATCGAAGCCGCATTGTTGCAGAACGACTAGCGCGCTGGGTTTCCCGCTCCAGCTCGCTTTGCTTACTGATACCATTGCGCACTGTCAGGAGACTTGGGCCCGATGCAGACGGTGGAAAGCGAATACTTCGATGTCGTGATTGTGGGTGCCGGCCTGTCCGGCATCGGCGCAGCCTGTCACCTGCAACGTGAATGTCCAACCAAGAGCTTTGCCCTGTTCGAAGGCCGTAAGGCGCTGGGCGGAACCTGGGATCTGTTTCGGTACCCGGGAATTCGCTCCGACAGCGACATGTACACCCTGGGCTACAGCTTCAAACCCTGGCGTGAGTCAAAAGCGATAGCGGATGGGCCGGCGATCCTGAATTACATTCACGAGACGGCGGCAGAACACGATATCGACAAGCACATCCGCTATGAACGGCGGATTGTGAAAGCCAGCTGGTCGAGTGAAGACGACTGTTGGACGCTGGATGCGCTCAACACCGACACCGGCAAGCGCGAGACCGTGCGCTGCAATATTCTATGGATGTGCGCAGGCTACTATCGATACGAGAAAGGCCATTCCCCTGTATTTGAGGGGCAAGAGCGTTTTCAGGGGGAAATCGTACACCCGCAACACTGGCGCGACGATCTGCCTTACCGTGACAAGAAAATCGTTGTCATTGGCTCCGGCGCTACGGCAGTAACGTTGATTCCGGAGCTGGCGAAACAGGCAGGACATGTCACCATGGTGCAACGTTCGCCGACCTGGATAGTCGCCTGGCCAGATCAGGATTTCGTCGCGAATCTTTTGAGGAAGATACTGCCGGCAAAACTGGCCTACAGGATCACGCGCTGGAAGAACATTACCCAGCAGCAGTTCGTATACAGGCGCACTCGAAAGAAGCCCGAGCAAGTCCGGCGCCAACTTTTGAAGTGGGCACGAAAGAGACTCGGCAAGGGCTACGACGTCGATACGCATTTCAATCCGAGCTACAACCCCTGGGATCAACGATTGTGTCTGGCCCCGAATGGGGATTTTTTTCTCGCTATCCGCTCAGGTCGGGCGTCGGTTGAAACGGATACCATCGAGACGTTTACCGAGACTGGCATCCGCCTGAATTCCGGAAAGGAACTTGAGGCGGACATCATCGTTACTGCGACAGGAATTGATCTGCTGGTACTGGGCGAGGTCGACTTTATTGTTGACGGTGCGCCCGTCGATTTTTCAAAGACCTTTGCCTACAAGGGCATCATGTCGTCCGGAGTACCCAACATGGTGTCCACGTTTGGTTATATCAACGCCTCATGGACCTTGCGGGCGGATCTGACGGCGGAGTACCTCTGCCGGCTCGTGAATTTCCTTGATACGCACGAGTACACGCGATTCACGCCGCAGCTCAGGCAAGAAGACGAGGGCATGCCAGAGCGTCCCTGGATTACCGGCTTCTCACCGGGTTACATGACGCGAGTGCTGGATCGTCTGCCCAGACAAGGGGATCGGGAACCGTGGCTCAATCCTCAGAACTACAGCAAGGATAAGAAGATGTTTGTCGAGGGTGAAATTGACGATGGCGTACTCGTGTTCGGCGCTACGCCGCTTGCGGGCGATAGTGTGCATGAAAAACGAAAGGCGGGCTGAGCCATGATCTGGAAGCAGTCGACGACATTGGAGCACCTGAACAGCGTGTCGACCGGCAGCATGGTCGAACACTTAGGCATCACTTTTACGAAACTTGGTGACGACTATATTGAAGCGTCAATGCCGGTAGATTCACGCACCGTGCAGCCGTTCGGCATATTGCACGGTGGGGCGTCCGTCGCACTGTCCGAATCGCTGGGTAGTATGGCAGCCCATTTGTGTATCGAGGACACCACACGCTATACGACGGTGGGCGTGGAGGTGAATGCGAATCATCTCCGCTCCGTTTCGGCTGGACAGCAGGTGGTTGGTCGAGCGACGCCAGTCAGGATTGGCCGTCGGATTCAGGTCTGGAATATCGATATTCGGGATGTCGAGGAGCGACTTGTCTGCACGAGTCGGCTGACGGTCGCCGTTATCGAGCAGTGACGCCGGCGGCCCCGGATGCCGTCCAGTTCGCCTTTTCCGCCCGATTTTGGGCTCTCCATACCGCCGATCTGTGACGGTTTGCCCCATATAGCCCTAAGGATTCTCCGCAGCAGGCCGTTAATAAGAGAAGGAATGGCAATTTCTGTGCAGGAGCTATGGAAGCGAAAATCGGGCGATATGAGATCATCAAGCGCATAGGCCGCGGGTCGCAAGGCTCTGTGTACCTGGGCCGTGATCCGACGCTGGACCGTCTGGTAGCCGTAAAGGTCCTGACGGCGACTGATGCTGCGCTCAACATGGTCGACGAGGATGGCACGCCTCTGGAAGCTCGTATCTCGAGCAAGTTGAAGCACCCCAATATTGTCCCGATATACGACGCCGGCGAGTACATGGCGGGGCCCTATCTGATCTTTGAATATGTGGAGGGACTTCCCCTCGCACAGGTTCTGAAGAGCCGCGGTGCCCTGTCGATCGAGGAGGCCGTGCCAATGATCGCGGCGATCCTCAAGGCACTCAGTACCGCGCATGCGGCGGAAATTCTGCACCTCGACCTCAGCCCGAGAAATATCCTGGTGGACGCGGACAATGCCCCTCGCGTGATGGACTTTGGTCTGGCGCAGTACGTCAGTATTGCGCGCGAACCCAAGGAATCTGCATCGGGAACCCTGCGCTATATGGCGCCCGAGCACTTTTGCGCCGAGCCGCTTGGCACATGGACTGACGTGTTTGCGTTAGGCAGCACTTTTTATGAGCTCGTAACCGGTGAACGAGCCATGCTTGGAACGAATCTTGAACAGATTCGCTACCAGATCATCGCGGGCGATGTCGATTTCAGCCCATTGAAAGGCATGCCGCACGGCGACGCATTCGCACGATTTCTTGCCGGCGCACTCGAAAAGAGCCGCGAAGGCCGTTACGCCGATTGCTCGAGCATGAGCGAGGCTTTTGAGCTGTTTCTCGATGAGGCCGGCCTTGCCGAGAAGGCAAACAGCGACGGCTCCAGTCATAGCACGATCGACTTTCTGCTGCGCAGAATGCAGCGCATGGGCGATTTCCCGGCGATCTCCAAGACCCTGTCAGACATTAACCGCCTGACCGGGGATGACCGCGAAGCCAACGCCGACAAACTCGCCAACGTGATCCTGCGTGATTTCGCTCTTACCGGAAAATTGCTCAAGCTCGTCAATTCGTCGTTCTATGGCACCCGCGCCAGCGAGATCACCAGCGTCTCGCAGGCCGTCGTATTTCTCGGTGTAGAACAGGTTCGGATGACGGCCAATAGCCTGGCGTTCTTTGGTCATATGAAGAGCGACTCAGCCGATCTTAAAGACTCAATGACCAAATCGTTCATGAGCGGCCTGATTGCCCGTCACCTCGCGCTACGTGCCAGCTTGCCGGGCGCGGAGGAGGCGTTCATCAGCGGAATGTGCCAGAACCTCGGCGAGAACCTGGTGATCTTCTATTTCCCGGATGAGTACGAAGACATCGCCGAATTGCAGGACCGTGAAAACCTCGGCAAAGCGGCCGCTGCGCGCGGTGTGCTGGGCGTAGCCTATTCTGAGGTGGGCGCCGCCGTCGCAAAAGTCTGGAACCTGCCACAGTCGATTACCGAAGCGATTCGTGGTGTTCCGCCAGGGCCGCTGAGCCGTCCAACGACCGAAGACGATGAGCTGCGAGATCTGGCGGTCTTCGCCAACGAGCTGTGCGACCTGTTTCAGCACAATGAACGGGACGAAGTTGACGCGGCTTTACAGGATCTGCTGGAACGGTTTGGCCCCAGCGTTGCGTTGGAAGCGAGATACTGCCAGAAGCTGGTCACAGCGGTTTTCGAAAAGCTGAAGCAGTTCGCACCGATATTCGAGATCAACGTCGCGACCAATCGCTTCTGCCGGTCCGTGCAGTCGTGGGTCGACAAGCAGGCCGTTGAGACTGATTCAGACGCGCCGTCGGCACAGCAGGTCGCAAACTAGATCTTTTGGCTCACGGGCTGTCGGGTGGCAACGTCCAGCCATCGACAGAACCGTCTCGTGATGGCCACACAAGAAGCGCTCCGGTACTCGTTCGTCACAATTGACTGATAGATTAAGAAACAGTTAATTAACAATAATATATAAGATATTTCTAATAAAATAGATTAACTCTGAAAAGCGCCCTAGAGAAGTATCTCGGCGCAGATTTTTCGAACATTGTGCGACTGTCCGAGTTGTTGCAGAGTCAGATAGAGCGTAATCAGGTAAAAGCCCACCCAGACGAAATCGCTGTGCAGCTTGTAGTCGTTCGCAATGAAGAACTCGAACAGATCATCGAATGAGGCTTTGAACGCATCGATCGAGAAGACCTGTGAGGTCTGATCGATACCGAAGTGGGCATGCAGAAGTGTCTTGAGCTCGGACTCTGCAGCGGCCGACAGGCCGGGTCGTAACATACCCATTTGGCGCAATGCATCCTCAAAAGCGGCGTCGTCGGCACTGTAGAACGAGCGGTACAGCGACAGGATGCCCTCGCGGAACTCCGGCCGGAGCTGGATCCACAGACCGTTGGGTGCATACACCAGCTGATCTTCGTCGACGCCGAAGCGCGCGGAACGAAGGTCCAGGAAGAGTCCGTCATCCACCAGCCATTGGGCGAAGTAAAGCCGCAGAATATCGTCGCCCAGGGCACGGAGAGTTTTCGAGCCGGAGATGTCGTCGAGTGCTTCGGTCTCTCCAAGGTCCTCGATCAGCCGAATATGGGAAACCACGCCCTCAGTAGATCGTCGAAGCTTGTCGACGCCCTTGGCCTGTGACGAATCGCCAGCTAACCGATCGCATCGAACCAAGCAGTGGCTTCCACTCGATAGCGTCCCAGCCGCGAGTTGGCACGAATCGCGCGAGCTGGCGGAGTTCTTCAGGGACGAAGCGGGGTAGTTGCAAAGGGCATTCTCACTATATGAAATCTGTGGTCTACAAAGAACGATGTGGCTATTGTATTTGGCTCTGCGGTTCATTAACGTCCATATAACAAGAATTTTGACGTTCGAACGTCAAGTATTGCAATAGCAAAGCTCAATCCTGCCAGGGGGATAGCACAGTGACAGAGAATGTAGCGCAGCCGCAACAGGCGGCAGACCACTTGCCCACAGCCAGAACCTTTCGAAGAACCGCGCTGGCACAGTCTGTGTCCGCGATCGTACTGGCCTCGGTGGCTGGTACTGGCGCGGCACAGGAAATTGAAGAGGTCATCGTAACCGCGACCAAGCGAGCGGAATCTCTTCAGGATGTACCGCTGGCAATCACCGCGTTCACCGGGGACTTCGTCAAGGACGTCAACCTCGACGACGTCAAGGATCTGGTGACCTTCACGCCTGGCGTAACGGGTAACAGCAAAGACTCGTTTATTGATGCGATCAGTATTCGCGGTATTCGCACCCAGGACTTTGGTGTTGGCGGTGATCCGTCCGCAGCGTTCTTCAAGAACAATTTGTATGAAGGTCGCAATGGCGCTGTTATCTCGAGCCTCTATGACATCGAGCGTGCCGAGGTGCTGCGTGGTCCTCAGGGTTTCCTGTTTGGTCGCAATGCGGTTGGTGGGGCGTTCAGTGTTATCACCAAGAAACCGAATCTGGAAGGCGCGCGCGACGGTTATATTGAGGTCGATGCCGGTGAGCGAGGGCACTTTGCGTTCGAGGGCGGCTTTACGTCGCAACTCACGGACTCCTTCGCCATACGTCTGTCTGGCTATCGCTCGGAAGAAGATGGCTATGTGTCAAACGCTTTCGATCCGGGTCGAGACCTGATCGGCCACGACAAGACCGCCGGCCGCATATCGGCGCTGTACGCGACCGATCGTATGGAAGTCCTGTTTACAGCGGATTACGAAGACCAGAAACGCGATGGCACGGTCTATCGTGCTTCAGAGCAAGCGCCGTTTTACGACTACTGGCAATCGCTGCTGGGTTCCGTGTCCTATCCCGAGGACCCGCGTGCCGCGAATTCGGACCTGGCACGAGGAAACAGCGACGATGCGACCAGCACGAATATTGGTTTTCACGTCGACTACGACTTCGAGAAGATGTCGCTGAGCTGGTCTAGCGGATTCAAGGATCACGACTACCTCTACAACGAAGATTACGACGGTACGCCGATCAATGCAGAAACCTATCGGCAGAACCAAACGGGTGACTACCTTCAAACCGAGCTACGACTGACGTCGAACACTGACAACGCCCTCAGCTGGTATGCAGGTGTGTCGTTCTACAAGGAAAACATTGACGTCGACTTCGAGAGCACGACAGACGAAGAAGTGATCTGTGCTTACTACGGCTACTACTATGGCGTTGACAACTGCACAGACTACTTTGCGTACTGGGATTACTACTACGGTGGTGCGACAGGCGCATTTGTACCGTCGTCGACCGGGCGTATGGACGAACGCAATATCGTCAACGGCCGCTACAACGGATACGCCGCCTATGTCGATCTCTCATACCGTATTAACGATCTGTGGGACGTCTCGCTCGGCGTCCGATACTCGTATGACGAGAAGAAGTTCACGACCGAGGCGCTACGCCCGGAGAGCCTGCTGCAGAACTACTTCCTGCTCGGTTATATGACGGAGCCACTGACCGATAAGAACGACTGGAGCCAGGCGACGCCCCGGTTGATTGTGCGGTACATGCCAAACTCGGATACCACCTTGTTCGCCAGCTACACCGAGGGTTACAAGTCGGGTGGTTTTGGTACCTTCTCGCTGAATCCGCCGATCTTCCAATGGTTCGGCGATGGACCTGATCCACTATTGACACAGGCTGACGGTTTTCGTCCTGCGCAGTTCAGGCCGGAAGACGTGCAGTCGTTCGAGGTTGGCTACAAGGCACTGTTGGCCGACGGCAAGGTACAGCTCGACGTTACGACGTTTGTCTACGAGTACACGGATCTGCAGGTTAATTTTTTCGACCAGGGCGCACGCGTCGGTAATGCCGGTAGTGTAGACGGGCGCGGTCTGGAAACGACTCTGCAGTGGGCGATCAACGAGAATCTCAATTTGATCGCCTCGGCGGGTTACCTCGATACCGAGGCGAAGGGGATCCAGTTCCTGTGCGGCGGCGCGCCGGATATCGATGGCTTCCTGGATGGTGACGCCGATGCCTGTGAAGGCACCAATTTGTTCTGGGCCCCTGAAATCTCCGGTTCGGCGCTGCTGAAGGGTAATTTCCCGGCGGGTGACGGCGCGATTGTCGGTAACATCGAGATGTTTTTCGAGTCCGGCCGTGGTCGCGGCTACGAGGATATCGACGATTCGGATATCTCGGCTTACCAGGAATGGGCGCTGCGGCTCGGTTACGAATCCAATAACAACTGGAATCTGACTGCCTACGTCGAGAATCTGACGGACGAGTTGACCTGGGATGGTGCCGCAAATAATGGCGGTATCATTCCCCCGTTTTACTTCGGCCCAAGTCGACCACGCACGGCCGGCCTGCGTTTCGGTTACTACTTCGAGTAACACGAACGGCAAACCCAAAGGCGAAATCCAGCAGTTCGTCGAGCAAGGCTTCCGGGCATTACAGTCCGGTGATCGCAAGCGCGCTGCTGATATCTGCAGGCAGGCGCTGCAGCAGCGCCCGGATATGGCGCGTGCGCATTACCTTGCCGCGCTCCTGGCGCTCGACGCCGGGCAACACGATGTGGCGCAAGCAGCTTTGCGCAGGACGGTTGAGTTAAACGACCAGCACGCACCTGGCTGGGCACAGCTGGCAAAGTCCTTCGTGCTGACCGGCGAATTTGTCAAAGCCGAGGCGTGTCTCGAGAACGCCGTGAATACGGAAAAGGGCAACCCGGTCGTTCACGATCTGATTGGCGCGGCGTTTCGACTGGCCGGAAATCTCGAGGCGGCCCGTCACTGGCATGCGAGGGCCGTTGCCGGAGCTCCGAACCACGTACCCTTTCTGATCAATCTTTCGAATCTGCATTTGTTTTTCGGTGAGACGGACGATGCGGACAGTCTGCTGAGTCGCTGCGTTGAGCTCGAACCGGACAACGCGCAAGTGCACTGGTTGTTGTCGCGCACATCGAAGGCCATGAATGTCTGGCACATTGAAGCGATGCAGGACCTGGTCGCCGCGGCGCAGGGTGACGCGCGTTCCAGCGCCTACCTGAACTACGCGATTGGCAAGGAAGCTGAGGATCTCGAGGACTGGCCGCTAGCCATCGACGCATTCGCGGCCGGCGCCGCAGCCCGTCATAAGACGGTGGCATTCGATGAGCAGCATGATGCGGCGGTATTTGCGGCGGCGGAGGCCGTATTTAGCGAGGAGTGGCTGGCCGGGCAGGAACCAGGGCTTAGCGACGCGGCGCCAATTTTTATTGTTGGCGAGCCACGTTCTGGAACGACATTGCTGGAGCGAATGCTCGGCGCGCATCCCAAAGTGAATTCTGCCGGCGAGCTACGTCACCTGGGCTTCGCGATTCGACGAATCACGGGCCTCAACGAAGCGCGGCAATTTTCCGCAGACCTGCTAACGGCGGCGGCCAACGCCGATACTTTCCAGATCGGTGCGGCTTACTTTGAGAGCACCGCGAGCCTGCGCGGCGAGGCCGCTCACCTGATCGACAAGTTACCGGTCAACTACCTGTATTTGCCGGTGATACTCGCTGCATTGCCGAAGGCCCGAATCATCCACATGCAGAGAGAGCCGCGAGATGCATGCTTCTCAATATACAAGCAGCTGTTTGCCGATGCCTATCTGTATTCTTACGATCAGGAAGAACTGGCGCGTCATTATGTTCGCTACTGGAAATTGATGAACGTATGGCGCGAGCGCTTCCCGGGTTCTTTCCTTGATGTCGCCTACGAAGACCTCGTGCAATCGACGGAACACACACTTCGCGATGTGCTCGAGTACGCAGGCTTGTCGTGGCAGCAGCAGTGCCTCGACTTTGCAAACTCCAGGGCACCGGTTACGACGGCGAGTGCTGCGCAGGTTCGTGAGAAACCCCATACCCGTTCGATAGGGCGCTGGCGAAACTACGAGCAGCAGCTAGGGCCCATGCACGAGGTCTTGGCTGAAGCGAAAATTATCTGACGGGGCACGCCTCACAAGTCGCCCGGATCGCAATTCAATTTGCATGCAGACCTTGGGAGCATCAGCAATCCCAGCGTGAACGACTCGGGTACGGCATGGAAAGCCTACGGCGGCTACGCGTTCAACGATTACTTCGCACTGGAAGCAGGGTATGCGGACCTGGGGAAAGTGGTAACACAATATAGCGCCTCAATTCCGCCGACCCAGATTAACGCGATTTTGAATGACACTTTCCGCGTACACCCGTACCAAGGCGACGGCTGGTTTGGCGCTGTGGTCCTTACGTGGCCGGTCTCGCCGGACCGCTTCTCCCTGATGGCGCGTGCCGGAATGTTTGGTTGGGAATCGGATCTTGACGTGCGTGTCATCAGCGGCGGCACTGGCAGTGTCTCCGACAGAGAGAGTGGCACGGATGCCATGTACGGCGTGGGCGTCGGTTGGCAGCTCAACGAGCAATGGTCAGTGACCGCGGAATGGGAGCGCTACAAACTCAACGAATGGCTTGACGTTCCTTCGATCGGCGTCAAGTTTACTTTCTGATTTACCGAACGCGGCCGGCCTTTCTTGGGCCGGCCGGGCTACTAACACCGGTTAGTAGTTCAGAGAAGACATCACTGGGGCCGCCTCGCTCGTTTGGGCGATCGCGCGATATTCGACTTGTGTACGGGGCCATACCAGGAGGCCTCCGCCCAGGCGCTAGAATCGTGAACGACTGCTACTGACCCAAAGAAGACAGTGACGAAACAGAATGAATGACAGCAATAGCCTGGATCGAGTCCAACGTATCGGCATCGGTCTGGCGTTCATAATCTTCCCGTTGGTGTTTGTTGTTGCCTTTGCGGGGCATTCGGGTTTGCTGAGCCCCCGTTTTCTAAGTCCGCAAGAGCTTATCGTTAGAGCCCGTGGTGACGCTTTTCTGCAATTTGGCCACGCTCTGGTCACACTGAACACGGGCCTCCTTGTAGTGGTTTCCATCCACTTCAAGAGGCTACTTGAGGAAGCTTCTTCCGCTTGGGCTGGCCTGATTGGAGCAATACTAGCTGTTTTCGGTGCGCTCATGTTGGCAGCTGACAAGGGAGCGTTGTGCCTGACCATGAGCGCTCTGGACAATTTGTCCAACGAGGATTTTGCTCAGATGATGCCGGGCTTGTTGGTTATGTTTGCGAAAGAGGGCTGGCTCGTACTGCTATGGGGAATAATGCTCCTGCCAATTGGATTTGCTGTCCAAGCTGTCGGATTGCTTAGATCAAACGTTATTCCGCGATGGCAGAGCGCCTCACTACTGATTGGTGTTCTGTTTGTGGCAACACCTGACGGCGTTGAAATTGTCAATCTCACTGCTTCGATATTGCTGACCATTGCGTTTGTTCCATACGGGGCACGGATCATTACCAAAAGGCCTTGAAGCCAATCCTCGACTAGCCACTTGTGGCCGTTTGCAGACCGTCGCGACGTCCCTAGAGCAGACACTCGAGTGGCCGGTATGGACAAAAGCAGACGCTCAACTTAGGCAGCAAGTACGGGCCAGGACTTGCCACTGTGAAGTAGCGCTCCGAGTTCACGGTGACGGGGTTTAGGTTATCGAAGCCATTCTATCTGGCACACCGAAGCAACCAGCTACATGATGACTTGTGACGGCGTTAGGGTGTTCGGTTCAAAGGCAACCTCGCACCGAATCCATGAATCGTGCTGTAATCACAACGCCGGCGAGGCGACGCTATTATTCGACGAGAAAATCAGGAGCTCATAGCTGTGGACCTACTGAATAACCTCATTCCTGCGGCATCGAAGTTTCTGCCGTTGCTTGCCACCATTGTCGCAGTGGGAGTTTTGCTGAAGCTCGTCGACTGGATGCTGCGGCGACGCTGGAATGATAATCCGGACCTGCAGTTTCGTTTCCAGCTGATCATGCTCGCGCTGACTTTCGCGGGCTTGCTCACAATCATCCTTGCGCTACCGGTCAATGATCAAACTCGCGGACAGCTACTGAGCCTGATCGGCATCCTGCTCAGTGCCGCCATCGCGTTATCGTCAACGACGTTTATCGGCAATGTAATGGCCGGAATCATGATGAAAGCGGTGAAGGCGGCCCGGCCTGGCGACTTTATCACTGTGGCCGAATTAACAGGCCGCATTACGGAGATGGGCCTGTTGCATACCGAGGTGCAGACTGAGTTTCGTGATCTTGTGACGGTGCCTAACCTTTACATGGTGACTCAACCGATGCAGGTCGTACGCGCATCGGGCACCATAATCGTGTCCGAGGTCTCGCTCGGTTATGACGTGCCACATACGGACGTCTCCAGAATACTGTGCGACGCGGCGACTCAAGCGGGGCTCACGGATAGTTTCGTGCATATCAGGGGGCTGGGTGACTTCTCCGTCAATTACCGGGTTGCGGGCTTGCTCCAGGATGTGAAAAGCCTGATCTCCGCACGTTCGCGGCTCAGGGAAGCCATGCTGGACGCGCTTCACGAAAACAAGATTGAAATAGTCTCGCCGAACTTTATGAACACACGGGCTTTGTCCGATAAAGCGGTGATCATCCCTGAGCCGACCAGGAAAAGCCGCAAGCCGAAAGCGACGAAAGCGGAAGACATGGCCTTTGACAAGGCTGCGGAGGCAGCTTCGGTTGAAGTGATACGCAAATCGATCGAGGTAATCGATACGGAGTTAGGGGCGCTTGGGAAAGACAAGGAAGGAGGCGAGGCCAAAGAGCAGCTCGAGGCCAGGAAGGCCGGGCTCATCGAGGAGCTCAAGCTGGCCGAGGAGCAGCGCAAGGCGGCGGATCTAGCGGAGCACCAAAGTAGCGGTGAATGACTGCGTCTCCGCTCTCACGAATGCTTGTCCAGGAGTTTCTGCAGGAACGCGGTGTCCTTTCCGACCACCTCTTTCGGGATTGACTGGTACGGTTCCTTCTTCGTTGTAACCGACACGGCATCGCGAAGCACGCCGAGAAAACGGGGCGCAGATATCAGCGCATAATCGCGACAGTTGCCGGCATGGGTGGCTTTACCGATACGCTCGGCGATCTGTTTGGCGAACGCCTCGGCCAGGTGTCTTTTAGGTCCTGATTTCTCTTTCGCCATTGTGTGACGACCTTTTCCCGCACTGTCGAAGCTGCGGCCGCCACGATCTGTGAGCAGCTCGGCGGTCTTGACGCGCGCCATCTCGTTGTCGAGCGACAAGAATTCCTGCAACGGTGCGCTTCGGGTTTTACGTGAATAGAAAATAGCCCTGGATTCGTCAGCAACGATGACCCAGAAGGTCTTTTCGGGGAGTGCTGCATTTTGCGTCATAGTGGCACCTCTATCTGTGTTTATAGTCTTGCGCAACGCCTTAGTAGAACACTACGCATAAGACTCAGCGATCATAGAAGCCAAGTATCGGCACCTCGATCGATACAATTTCGCTACTGTCGGAAATTTCATCCGTCCAGGCCATAATCAGCTTGTCGTCACTTCGCGTCATCTGTGGATAGATGCGCAGCAGGGTGGAGCGCCCGACGGTCGACGTTCGACCGAGTTGGCCGCTTCGTGTCATGGCGCGCAGATTAATAGCGTTCGTGCCGTGCTGGTCCTTTTCGACCCAGCTTACGGCAACAGAGAATTGGTCAATAATCGCGACACCGACGTGACCCGATGCACCCGATGAGGCAATTTCGACAGGTGACTTGAAGGTCTTGCCGGCATTTGTCGAAATGACCGCGCGAACGACCGGCCTGTCATTAGCGGCCGAAAACCAGGCAATGGCTACCAGTTCGCCGTCTGCAGCGATCGCAGGGCCATTGACCGGGCAGCCGGCAATTTCCCAACCATCGTCGGCGATCGGAGAGCCCGTTTCCCATTGGCCGTCGGAGAAACGCGTAACATAAATATCACGTATTTCGTCGACGCTTCGATTTCTGTACACGGCGATCGGACCATCACTGGAAAGCGCGACGTCCGTCTGGCAACAGTCACAAACGATGTCGTCGACCAGTTGTTCTCTGAGCAAGGCACCGTCGGAATCCACAGCCGCTGAGCGCAGCGTCATGCCGTTGGCTGCGGGATCGCCAGCCGCCTCCACGGTTTTGCGCCCGTCAAGCCACAGCAGGGCGACAGTGTCGCCTTGCGGATGCAGGGATACAAAACCATGCTCGGTTGGCGTCCCGTCTGTGTGCGGTCGGACAGGCTCGCTCCAGCTCTTGCCGCCGTCAGACGACTGCGCCAGGAGTACGTCATAAGCATATGTCGCTGCCGCACTCTTGCTTAGCCAGTGGGCGACCCACTTTTTGTTATCGATAGGTGTGACAGACGGCAAATCTGCCCAGTTCACAAACATTTCGGGATCGGTGACCACGTCGACAGGATCCAGCCACTTGCCTATGCCCAGCGTGGCATAGCGCAGCGTTGCACCTTCGTCATCACGTTGCATCCAGCTCAGGACGGTTGTGCCATCGGCAGCCGTTGCCAAGCGGGGACCCAGGGTATCGGTAGCGGCAGGAAGATGCATCGGCCGGGGTTCGCCAAATACGGCCGGCTCGCCGCCGGAGCATGAGGCGAGGGCCGCGACTATTGAGAGTAAGACGATCGTACACGCTGTCCGCATACCGTCATTATGCGCTTCGGCAATCTGATTTGCCCCAATAGTTGACGACCGAAATTGATTCCTGTTCCGGGGGATGTATACTCCGACGCCTGCTCAATGGAGTGGTGTCCGACGCCGTCTCCATCGACTGCCGAGGCTAGGTGGCAGAGTGGTTATGCAGCGGACTGCAACTCCGTGTACGCCGGTTCGATTCCGACCCTAGCCTCCATTTTTTTATGGCCATGCCCGGGTGGCGGAATTGGTAGACGCTGCGGACTTAAAATCCGCTGTCCGAAAGGACGTGCCGGTTCGAGTCCGGCTCTGGGCACCATGACTGCGGCCAAAGGCCGCTGTCATGAGCCAGGCGGACTCGCCGTTATGACACAAGACTCCGCCAAGCAGCAGCCCCGAATCGACTTCACGCTACTAATCCCGGTGGCTACCGCACGTTTGCTTGAACAACCTCGTTAGCCGATTCCACTCAGGGTTCGTTAACTGGGTTCGAGTCCGGCTCTGGGCATCAAAATCCGCGGCCGTGAGGCCGCTAATTTCGATACCCACACCGCTGCGCCGTATTGAGACGGCGGTGGGCTCCCTCGATTCCAAATAATCCGTTCAATCCCGCGACGATTTCAGCGATCTGGCAGGCAGCAAACGGCCAGGAGCGGACATTGTGTACCCCAATCAGGAAATCCCTCGACTCTGAGCCCTTACCGCAGCCTTGATCAAAAATTTCGCAGCTCAGCGTAGTTGACATAACCTAGACAGTCCCGATCAGTGATCTGAATCACGTTCACACATTTGGTGCTGTGCATACTGAAGCTAAGGGCACTTAGCTGGCGGTGTGACATGAAGCGCAACAAGTTGAAGCGAAATCCGAACGATCAACAGATCAGTCCGGTTGAAGACGAGATTGCCGACGACGAACAGTATGTTGACGCCATAAGTAAGGCCTCCGCAGACTATTACGAGCAAAGTTGGAAAAGTAGGATCAAGGACCGGCAGCTAGACATTTGGATCGCTGTCGGTCTGTATCTGGTTTTGTCCAGTGTTGCCCTTGTGGTCTTCTAGCAGTACTGCAATAGCCGCCGATTCACCGAGAGATGCCAGACTAAAATCAACCTTAGTTTGATCTAGGAGGTGTAAGGTCGCGCCTACAAGGCACGATCTCCTAATAGGTGTGGTATGGCTGAAATTAACAGAACGAGAGGCAGCTAACGGCCATCTAAGAAAACCCCGCCACTAAGGACGGGGTCTGCCGTCAATCCACCAAGCGCGAAATCAAGGCGCTACGATTATGGTAATGAAATGCTCTCGTCAATAATTCCAGCTAGAGTAACCCGAAAACTGTTCGCGAAATTAAAGCGTGAAAAGGCCCAAGCTGAGACACAAATCTCAGTGCCGGGGTATACATATGCTCGAAATGATTCCTGAACGAAATGTGATTCTGAGAAAGTCCCGGGGCCGCGATCCAATTGCCTTGCGGCAAAAAAATATTGAACTTGTCGGCCGTTGGTAGCGAGGAATTGCAATCTAAACTGCGGGTTGTCCACTGCCCCTTGCCCCATTCCACCATTAATGTTTTGGAGAGTAAGCACATTCTGACCGTAGTATGTCGTGCAGAGAACTGTATTCAAGTCTCCTGGTGTAAATTGCAAATTGAAGTCTGCCATCCATGGCGTTTTTGCGCCGTTTTGTGCACCGTTCTGAATTGTGACCGGGATAGCTGAGTTCTCATCGTTGGTCACGAGAACTTCTGGCACGTTGGCGACATTTACGTCAGGCGTGTTAGCAACATTCACATCCGGCATATTGGTGACAGTGACATCCGGCGTATTGACAACATTAACGTCTTTAACCTGGTCTGCGAATGCAGCCACGCTCCACAGAACAAGCAACCCACCTATCAGGCAGATCATCGCTTTACGTATAAACATGATCGTCTCCCTTGCTGCTGAGTTATCGGCAGCCCGGCGATCTTGGGTCCTGCGGGGACGGTCCGAAGGAGACGAGGACCCGTGGCTTTGCGTCACTGACTTTGGTCAGGTTTGCCATTATCGGTTGTAACTGAGTCTTATGCGCCGATAGGAGAATCGCGTCAATTCGGAGTTGTACGTAACGAATGTTTGAGTCAATCTAGAAGCGTTGAACGCACCATCCGCTTTCACCAAGAGCGGTCAATCAATCACTCAGAGAGACACGGAACTGCCAGGCGCCTAGTGGCTAGAAGCGGGCGCTTACCTAACAAAAGGAAGCGGCTGTATGTTTTCCCCAACTGCGATAGTAATTACTAGACGATTTCTCGTCGTGACGGATTTCGGAACGGCTACTACCTGAGCATCAGTTTGGGTGTTTTGGTGAGCGCTTTCGCCGCAACCACACTCTACAAGCTCAAAACCGGCAAGCATTTCAATTAGTCATCAGATCGGACTGGCAAAATTGTTACAACGCGCCGTTCCTGAGCATTGTGGGAGGTTGTGGCGGATCATTGCTGTTTTCGCCTACATCCACTCGATAAGTATCAAGTTTCTGTCCGATGAAATATTGTGAGACTGGATTAAACACCGCGTGTCCTCCAACGCTTCTCATGATGCTCGTTACAGACGATCGATACCAGTTGGCAACTTTGCAGTTCTGGACGTACTGAATCGAGTTAACCACGGCCTCCCATACGGGTGCAGGTGGTACGCCGAAATAGCAGTTTGTATCGCTTCCACCTTGGTAAGGGCAATTTGTGGGGCTTGGGCAAACGATGTATTCATCCGTCAGTAGAGCAAAAGCGTGACCGAATTCGTGGGCGAAGATTGCAGGCCCCAACGGACCGTTGTTGGCCACAGGTATTTGCCCCCCCGAGCCGCCGTAGTCGGGACCGTTAACGATGACCGCGATCAAATCGTAGGCGAACCCCGTGTCATTGGCCGCCTCTACAACTAATGAATTGTCACAGGTCAGAAGCCTATCGACGACAGGGTCGTATTCGCAAGCCAAAGATAAAAGGTTGAAAATCTTATAGAACTCAAGTTCGTCCGCACGAGTTCTTAGGGGTTCAAGGTTGAGCAGGAACGCGACAAAGTTGTCCACATCACTTTCAAAATCAGTTTCATCATTAGCTTCATAACTATCACTGATAAACGCGATGCGAATCACCGATTCGGCAGATCCCGCCCCCAAGTTGGGTTGTTCTGGAGGTTCCGCGTGGGCATTGCTGATGATCACTCCGGTCAACAAGTCTGCCAGAGAGTGCGCTCGATCCGGGATAAGTGATACTGAATCTCCATCGTTCTTGAGGAACTTGTCACCGCGAATTTTTTTGGCCTTCACCCTACTCGGTTTCTTTTTTATCTTAGGGATTGATCGTTCATCGAGAAGTCGGTTTGCACTGTCAAATAGCTGAACCTTGTGCGAACCTGCGGGCAATTTCAGATTGATTGAGTACGGGCTACTATCCCTGCCAACAATGTGCTTCTGGCCCGGATTAGCCGCTTCTTCCTCGGTGATAGGTGGTGCGCTATAGATGATGCTGGGATGCTCAAACGGCACCCATATCGGCTCCTGCGAATCAGTGCGCAAGATTTTAATGAAATGAGTAGGGTGATCCGTCTCGGGTAGGGCTCTGAACTGCTGGCTGACCTGGCGAATCCTTTCAAACCCTAATTGTGAACCATGTTTGCGTAAGATGATTTCCAGTCCAGTACCGACGTCCTCATCGCCTCCTGATATTTCAGCGTCTTTCCACCGATCATCCCCCTGGACCGAGAACGCTGACAAAACGAGCAGAATTCCCAGCGGGGCAAGAATATTTCGTCTCGACTGGACACTTTTCATTTCACGACTCCTGCGCCGATGCTCGGACAGCTTATCGGTTTTTCTGAGCCTGGACCACGTCATCTAGACAGACTAACCGACTCACTGCCGGCAAGCCATCGGCGCGGCTACGCATCTCACTCCTTCCCCGTGATTCTCGAATGTCAACTTTGGGCGGTAAAGCAGACCTTTTGTTTTTCCCAAAAATTTTTCAGAAAAAGCCCCTTTGAAAATGCTCGGGCGTGACAAGCACCTATATGAGTATATTCGCGAAACGGTTTTTTGGGGTGCCCCCCGTCTGGATGGGGCCCCATTTCAGCTCCCAGTTTCGATGGCAGAAACGGATTTGTCCCAAATTTGTCCCACGGTGTACTCAAGACCAGACCAGGGGACACAAGCTCACGCGATGCAACCACCTGATCTTATTAGTGTCAGCTTGTGGGCATTTGTCTCGATTTGCGCAAAACTAGAACTTAAAATCCGCTGTCCGAAAGGACGTGCCGGTTCGAGTCCGGCTCTGGGCACCATGACTACGGCCAAAGGCCGCTGTCATGAGCCAGGCGGACTCGCCGTTATGACACAAGACTCCGCCAAGCAGCAGCCCCGAATCGACTTCACGCTACTAATCCAGGTGGCTACCTCACGTTTGCTTGAACAACCTCGTTGAGCCGATTCCACTCAGGATTCGTTAACTGGGTTCGAGTCCGGCTCTGGGCACCAAAATCCGCGGCCGTGAGGCCGCCAATTTCGATACCCAAGCCGCTGCGCCGTATTGAGACGGCTGTGGGCTCCCTCGCTTCCAAATAATGCGTTCAATCCCGCGACCTCAGCGCTTCATCAGTCAATTCTCAGGGATTAGTCAGGTTTGCTTCAGTGCCTCGCAGTAGGGTCTAGACTCAGACCCAGGAGGCAAGATTATGAAGCGATCAAATTTCAGCTTTGTATACAGTGTTCTGGCGATAGGAGGCTTCGCATTTTTCGCCGCTGCCTGTGCTTCCAGACCGTCGGTTTCCCCCGTTGACGATCTCAGGATGCTTCCCGGCCGTTTTGCCGAGGAGCCGGTCGGTAAACCGCTGAAGGCGGTTGAGGCGTTGGTCACTTCGAATCATCTCTACCTCAGCTACGAGGGCGAGGAAGGCCTGGTTTACTCAGGGGGCGATTGGTCAAATAAAACGGGCCCAGCGATGGCTGCAAATTCGGAAGGCGGCAATACAGGCCGCTACATTCTGCCGCTGCAATACCACCAACAATCACGTTGGCAAGATTTGCCGGAAGAATCGACCACGATTCGCGTCTTGGGTAGCAAGTACTGGAATCGCTTTATTGACGATGTCTTTGAGACTGTATTGCCGAAAGCGGCGATGACGGGAATCGTTATGAAATTCGGTGAGGAGGACTACTTCCTTTACTACAACGACATCAATAATTTTGAGTCCCGCCTGTTTACCGAAAAGCCTGAGAACTACGTAGTCGCGGAGACGATCGACTTCGCGGAATTCAATCAACGCGGGCAGCCTGTGATGGCCAGTTTCCTGCAGGAGCAGGGTATCGATGAACGCCGCCTGCTTTTTAGCACCGGTGACGCGGGTGCATATTCCCTGCCATTCGTCTACGTCGATCTTGATCGCGAGCTGGGTGTCTTTGTTCGCTATTCGCCGGCTCCTCGCGAGGGTCGTGCAGCCAGCAAGAGCTCACAGGTCGCACAGTCTGCGGCACATCTCGCACAAAGCCACTTCGGAGGTCTGGTTACACGACCCGTGTCTTCAGTTTTTCGGCTGCTGTTCGTCGCCAAGGATGCCGCGGTAGAAACGGTCAGGCCCACATGGCTTGTCACGCTGGAGACGCAGCCAATACCGAAGCTTAACGATGGGCCAGGTATGGATCTCGACGCCTGGGAGACGAGGCTCGACGAACTGACCGGTAACAAGGCTACGCGTGGAACGATCGACTACCTCGTGGATGGGGAGGCGTTCTTCGTGCGTTTCATCGATGCCATTTCGACGGCGAAAAAGTCGATTGACCTGCGAACCTACATTTTCGACAACGACGATTTCGCAGAGAAAATTGGCGACCTGCTGCGGCGTCGTGCCAGCGAGGGGATCGACACGCGCATTCTGCTCGATGGTCTCGGCACCATCATTGCCACCGGTGCCGACCACGCCAGCATGCCGGAGAGATACGTCGCGCCGGAATCGGTGCGACTGTTCCTCGAGACAGACTCGAAAATCGACGTGCGTCAGTCCAGGAACCCCTGGCTGGTTTCGGGCGATCACGTCAAGACCACTATCGTGGACGGGACGGTCGCATTCACCGGCGGTATGAACATCGGGCGCGAATACCGATTCGTCTGGCACGACCTCATGATGGAGCTGAGAGGCCCCGTAGTCGATGAGCTTGGCAACGAGTTCAACAAGGCATGGGCACATGCCGGCCCACTTGGAGACGCGGGCTATGCTCTACAGAGATTGAAACCGAATCCGAGCAACGCAGAGGACGTTGGCTATCCGCTGCGACTGTTGCACACCCGTGCCGGGGACGCCGAGATATTCCTTGCACAGCGCGAGGCTATTCGTACGTGCGAAACAGTACATTTTCGTGCAGAACGCCTACCTTACGGACGACGCGATGCTGTACGAGCTGGCCAAAGCCCGCCGGCGTGGCGTTGACGTTCGAGTGATACTGCCGCTCGTCGGGAATCACGGGCCGGTCAACAAGAGCAACGCGCTAGCCGCCAACGCCATGCTGGAGCACGGTATTCGCGTATTCCTCTACCCGGGCATGTCACACGTCAAGGCCGCTATTTTCGATGGCTGGGCGTGCCTCGGATCAGCGAACTGGGACAAGCTCAGCTTTCGCACCAACAAAGAGCTGAATATCGCGACCTCGCATCCGGAGTACGTGCAGAGTTTGTTCGAACGTGTATTCGATCCGGACTTTGACAAGTCCATCGAACTGACGGAACCGTTCCCGGAACGCTGGTCCGATCACCTTGCGGAAATAGTCGCCGACTACGTGCTTTAGGTGTACGCGGGCGGATCGAAACCCAGTTCACACGAAAAACCCCGACTGGTTAACAGTTCTGCATATTTTCCTTGCGATTGCTGGCCAAACTCGCCGCCGAGTGCCAAAACTGTGCCTTCGTGAACGGAGAGCGGCCATGGCCTCAATCGCAAAAGACAATGTCAGCTACCGCTTGTTGAACAAGCTTAGCAATCTCGTTATCTGCAGCCGCTGCCTGAGGAATGGCACGGTCACTCCGGTGCCGCAGGTGATTTCCGGTCGTCACTCTCTGACCAACGAATGCGCCGACTGCCGAGCCAATAGCGCCGACAGGAAAGGGCATCGCGGTAAAATTGCCAAGCTCCTGACACTGCGCAACTAAGCACGTCATTCCCCGTGCATCGTCTGCAATGCGGTGCCACAATATGGGGCTATGGCGAAACTCTATTTCTATTATTCCTCGATGAACGCGGGGAAATCGACCTCCTTGCTGCAGTCCAGCTATAACTACAAAGAGCGCGGCATGAACACGCTGGTGCTCGCACCGCAGCTTGATAATCGCTTTGGCGTTGGCAAGGTCGCATCGCGAATCGGTATTGAAACCGATGCAACGACATTCACGAACGACACCGATCTGTTCGAGCTGGTTGAATCCACAGCCGACAGCGAACCTCTGCATTGCGTTCTTATTGACGAAGCGCAATTCCTGACTCGTGACCAGGTGTTTCAGTTGACCGAGGTGACCGACGAGCTGCATATCCCGGTACTGGCCTATGGTCTGCGCACTGACTTTCAGGGCGAGCCTTTTGACGGCAGCAAGTACCTGCTTGCCTGGGCCGACACGCTGAAGGAACTCAAGGCCATCTGCCACTGCGGTACCAAAGCTACGATGGTGCTGCGGCTCGATGCGGAGGGTAAAGCGGTAACGGAGGGATCGCAGGTGGAGATCGGTGGCAACGACCGTTACATCTCGATGTGCCGAAAGCACTTCAAAGAAGCGTTCTTTAACTAGGTCTGTATTGTTGGCAGGTCTTCAGTAGCGGCGGGCAGCAGCGCGGTATTTTCCTGCGCGAGCAGGTTTCGCATGTCTTCCAGGGTCTTCATGATCGCTGTATCGGCAAACTCCGGCCCGTCGAGCTGATCGCGGCTCCTGGCGTACGGGTCCGAGAACTTGATCTTGTGGTGTCCAACCGTAATGACGTCATCATGGACAAGCACCTGATTGGATACTCGCTTCGCATTAACGAAGGTGCCGTTTGTACTGTTCAGGTCCATCAGGAACGTCGCACTGCCGTGTCTTACCAGCAGCGCATGGTGACGGCTGATAAAGCGGCTGCCGATCGCTATGTCATTGTGGTCGGATCGGCCGATCAGCAGTCGAGGCTTGGCCATCTTGAGTTCACCAATAACGCTGCCATTGTTGGTGACGATCAATTGTGGCGCTGCGGGCGGAACCGCTGGTCTCCTGGTCGACCAGCGCAATCTCCGCATCGTCCCAGGTACCGCCAGGCAATGCCGGATGCTCAATATTGGCGGTACTCACTGGCAGTGTTTCTGCCCGCGCTAACGCTAGCAGCGCGACTCGATCCAGGATGCCCGGCCAACCACCGGAGGCCTTCCACATTTCTTCACAGACATCTGGCGGGAAGACGAAGTCGGGATAGTGGCTGCCCGCGGCCTTTAGCTTCTGCTGCAGGTAGAGCGTTGTCTCCACCTGGGTCATCGGGTGAAGATGAAAATCATGCAACAGGCGCGCGGCGATGGACTGCATGGCCGGTGCTTTCATGATGCCGCTCAGCGAGCGATCGCTAACCAGGATGATCTTGACTGCGCTACCCGTGCGGACACGCAACTCAGCCAGTTCACATAGCGCGCGCAGGGCGCTGGGGTTCATTTCATGGGCATTTTCGATAATGAGCAAGGGCGGTTCGTGTGACGCGGCCTGCTGCAAGGCAAAGACCCGGATCAGGCCGAGCAGTTCATTCGCGGAACTGGTCTCCAGGTTGTAGCCGAACTGGCGCAGCATGCCCATCAGGAGATTGGTGGTATTCAGGCCCTTGCCATCAATTAACGCTACGGCACAATCCTCGTGCAGGGTATTGATGTAGCTGCGAATGATGGTCGATTTTCCGGACAGGGTCGGGCCCTGGAACAGGCACAATCCCGTTGCATGCGTGTACGTATCGTTAATGACTTCCAGCGCCGCTTGCTCGGCCCGATACGATACAATCGCAGTCGGTTTCCCGTGCGTCGGGAAGGGTTGTTGATGCAGGCCTGCTGCCCCTAGTTCCATTAGTAGCCTCTCGCAATCGTCATGTTGCGGTATTGTTGGTATTGTTCGGCTGCGGTTTCTTCTTATAGGATTTGATTCCCGCAGCCGTCAGTCTACGGCCGCACTCTGGTTCTTGTAAACAGGATTTACTGTGTTTTCTTGTAGATCAGCGAGACACAGAGGTTTGCAAGAAATTACATTAGTTAAGATTGATAACATACTGAAAACAAGGACGTTTAATCATGTATTTCAAACCGTCGGCGTTCGGCGACAGAGTGTAAGGTATTGACTGCTAAGTTATCCGCCGACAACCTCACCCTGATTCGTGGCGAGAGGTGCCTTTTTGAGGGCCTTGATTTTGCGCTTGAGAGCGGCGGTCTGCTGTTGCTTGAGGGTCGCAACGGCTGTGGCAAAACCAGCCTGATGCGCGCTATCGCTGGCATGCTGACGCTCGAGACGGGCGAAATCTTCTGGAACGACGTTCCGGTGCTGAAACAACGTCAGATTTTTCACGGTGATCTGGTCTGGCTGGCGCACCGTACCGGACTCAAGGGCGACCTCAACATGATCGAGAACCTGCACTTTGAGGAGTCGCTGCGACCGCAGTCGTCGCGTGATCCTGATGAGGTCTATCTCCGACTGGGTATTGAGCGGCTGAAGCGCCTGCCGCTGCGCTCCTTGTCGGCCGGCCAACAGAGGCGTGTGGCGCTGGCGCGGATGCTGCTGGCCGATGTGCCGCTGTGGCTCATGGACGAACCGTTCACGAATCTTGATCGCGAAGGTCGTCAACTGGTGATGGAACTGGTCGAGGAGCACCTGGACCGTGGCGGCATGTGTGTCATGGCCGCGCACCAGGACGTTGACATCAATGCGCCCGTAACGAAGATTCGCCTGCAATGAACGACACCGATACTTTACAACCGGGCATTTTGTCCGGGCTCTGGGCAACGGCACGGCGCGACCTGCTGTTGGCCTGGAAACGTCCCGGCGATGTGCTCAATCCGCTGTTTTTCTTTGCCATGGTCTGTACCTTGTTTCCGCTGGCCGTGGGCCCGAGCGCCGAACAACTGGAATTCAGCGGCCCCGGCGTGCTTTGGGTGGCGGCGTTGCTGGCTACGCTGTTGTCGCTCAATTCCCTGTTTCTGACCGATTTCGAAGACGGCAGCCTCGATCAACTCCTGGTGAGCTCCCAGCCGCTGCCGGTGCTGGCGCTGGGCAAGACGCTGGCGCACTGGCTGACGAGTGGCTTGCCGCTGGTGCTGGTTTCGCCGCTGCTGGCGATAACTTACCGCATGCCAGTATCCGTAGTGCCTGTGATGATGCTGACGTTGCTGCTGGGTACCATTAGTCTGAGCCTGTTGGGCTCAATCGGCGCTGCGCTCACGGTAGGCTTGCACCGCGGCACTGCACTGCTTAGCCTCCTTATCCTGCCGCTGGCCATGCCCGTCTTGCTGCTGGGCGCTAACACGGTGTCGCTGGCCGCCGGTAACGATGTATACACAACGGGTATCTGGGCACTGGGTGCCTATGCCATCGCCTCGCTCAGCCTCGCGCCTTACGCGACGGCTGCCGCCTTAAGAATCAGTAACGAGTAGAATCAAGATTATGTGGAAGTGGTTTCATATGTTGGCGTCTCCGCCGCATTTTTATAGACTTGCTGCGGTCTTTTCGCCGTGGTTCGCCGTCCCCGGTGTGCTGCTAATTGCCTATGGCGTTTATGCCGGCCTGTTTCTTGCCCCGATGGATTATCAGCAGGGCGACGCATTCCGCATTATCTATGTGCACGTGCCTTCGGCGTACCTGTCGATGATGGCGTACATGATCATGGCAGTGAGTGGTGGCATTGGCCTGATCTGGCGTATGAAGCTTGCCCATGCCGTTGCGGCCGCCGCGGCGCCACTGGGGGCAGCCTTCACGTTTCTTGCGCTCGTCACAGGCTCGATCTGGGGCCGTCCGATGTGGGGAACTTGGTGGGAATGGGGCGATCCAAGGCTCACATCGGAACTGATACTGCTGTTTCTGTACTTCGGCTACATGGCGCTTCGCGGTGCGATCGACGATACAGCGAAAGCAGACAAGGCTAGCGCTGTGCTGGCATTGGTCGGAGTTGTGAACGTTGTCATTGTGCATTTTTCGGTGGAATGGTGGAGTTCGCTACACCAGGGGCAGACGCTGATGAAGGAAGGTGGTCCCGCAATGGATCCGGGCATGTTGTATCCGCTGCTCGCGATGATCCTCGGCTTCACGTTCCTGTTCGGTTCGCTCTTATTGCGTCGCGTGCGAACCGAAGTATTGTTCCGTGAACGTCGCACCCGATGGGTGCGCGAGATGATTCTGTCGCCGGAGGGCAAATAGGTGGACAAACTGGGAATGGGAAGCTACGGCATATATGTCTGGAGCTGCTTTGCTCTGACGCTGGTTGTCGTCTTGTTTTCGGACTGGCGTGCGCGCCTGCGCCACAAGCGCGTCTACAGAGATATTGAAGTGCGGATCAAGGCACTGGAGGAAAGACAATGAAACCCAGACAACAACGGATGTTAGCCGTCGGACTGGCGGTTGCGGGTATTGCGATCGCGGCGACGTTCACGCTGCGGGCGTTCCAGGACAACATGATGTTCTTCGTCGACATCTCGGATGTAATCGCCGGTGATTACCCGAAAAAGCGCAATTTTCGCATCGGTGGTCTCGTCGTTGATGGCAGCGTGGAACGCGCAGAAGGCTCAATGGATCTGCGTTTTCGTGTGACTGATACGAATTGTGAATTGCCGGTTAGTTATGTCGGCGTTTTACCGGACCTGTTTCGCGAAGGGCAGGGTGTCGTGGCACATGGCCATCTCGGTGATGAAGGCGTATTCGTCGCCGACAAAATTCTCGCCAAACATGACGAGAACTACATGGCTCCGGAAGTTGCAGATTCGCTCGCGAAGCATGTCGATAAACAAATTCAGCCTCTACGCGATGGCAATACGGAGTGCGTTCACCAAATGATCCCTGAAATTGGCCAGTTTGCTCTGATCCTCGCGTTAGCCCTTGCGCTCTGCCAGGGCATCCTGCCGCTGGTCGGCGCACACCGCAACGATGCAGCCATGATGAAAGTCGGCAATACCGCTGCGCTCGGTCAGTTCTTTTTTGTGGCCGTTGCTTTCGGCTGCCTTACCTGGTCGTTCCTGCAAAGCGATTTTTCCGTTCTTTATGTCGCCAACCACTCGCAGCTCGCGCTGCCGACCTTGTACAAGGTCTCTGCGGTCTGGTCCGCACACGAGGGCTCGCTCCTCATGTGGATCCTCATCCTCTGCATCTGGACGGTTGCAGTATCGCGCTACAGCTCTGAATTGCCTGCAGCGTTTTCAGCAAGGGTCATCGGCGTACTTGGGCTGCTTTCGGTTGGTTTCCTGCTGTTCGCAATTCTCACGTCCAACCCGTTTGATCGCCTGTCGCCAGCGGCTGCTGATGGCGCAGATCTGAATCCGCTGCTGCAGGATCCGGGGCTGGCCATTCACCCACCCCTGCTGTACATCGGCTACGTTGGTTTTTCGGTCGCCTTTGCATTCGCGATCGCCGCTATGTTGAGCGGCAATCTCGATCAGAAGTGGGCGAAATGGACGCGTCCATGGACGGTGATGGCGTGGCTATTCCTGACGCTCGGCATCATGCTGGGAAGCTGGTGGGCTTATTACGAACTCGGCTGGGGCGGCTGGTGGTTCTGGGATCCTGTTGAGAACGCCTCCTTCATGCCCTGGTTGGTCGGCACCGCGCTGATTCATTCCCTGGCGGTGACAGAGAAACGTGGCCTGTTCAAGAGTTGGACCTTGTTGTTGGCGATAACGGCGTTTTCACTCAGCTTGCTCGGCACGTTCCTGGTGCGTTCCGGGATTATCGTGTCCGTGCATGCTTTCGCGACCGATCCCACTCGTGGGTTTCTTCATTCTTGCATTTCTGGGTATCGTCATTATCGGCGCGCTGGTGCTGTACGCGTGGCGGGCGCCATCGCTGGATTCGGATGCCGGCTTCGCTTTGTTGTCACGCGAAACCTTCCTGTTGCTGAACAATGTGTTGCTGGTTGTTGCGGCGACGCTGGTATTGATGGGAACGCTTGCGCCGCTCGTCATCGAGCTTCTCAACGGTGGCAAAATCTCGATTGGTCCGCCGTGGTTCGAAATCGCGTTCATGGTGCCGATGCTACCGCTGGTTCTTCTGCTGGGTGTGGGTATGCATACGGCCTGGCGAAAGCAGGATACGCGTTCATGGGTGTCGCTACTGCGGATACCCGCAATCGCGGCAATACTGCTCGGTGTCGTTCTACCGCTAATGTTCTATGGGCGAACCAGTCTGTTGCTCGCTATTGGTTGCGGCATGGCGGCCTGGATCATTATCTCGTCGCTCATTCAGCCGGTTCGCTCGCTGCTGCGCAAGAAGGGCAGCGCCGGCATCACGCGCGCGGCGCTCGGCATGTCAGTAGCACACCTGGGTATGGGCCTGTTCGTACTGGGCGTGACGATTGTCGGAGCGTTTAATATCGAGTCCGATCGTGCGCTAACGCCAGGTGAATCCATCGTGGTCGGGCACTACGAGTTTGAAATGCAGGAGCTGCGCGATGTCCAGGGGCCGAACTACTCGGCCATAGAGGCCGTTGTCGAGATTCGCCGGGATGGTGAGTACGTTGCGACGGTCCGACCGCAAAAACGACAGTACCTGGTGCAGAAGAGCTGGATGACCGAGGCGGGCATCGATGCGGCCTGGAACCGTGATCTGTTTGTGGCGCTCGGTGATCAGCTGGGCAACGGCGCGTGGAGCGTTCGTGTGCAGTACAAACCGATGATCCGTTTCATCTGGCTGGGCGCTATCATCATGGCCCTGGGCGGACTGATCGCTGTTAGCGATCGGCGTTACAGGCTCAGGGCCAGCAAGACCAGTACCGTCGAACACGCGGCGGCGGAGTCAGCCTGATGTCGCGTTACCTGCTACCGCTCGTCGCGGTTATTGTCCTGGTTGTGTTCCTCTCGATAGGCCTGACGCGCGGCGATCCGCGGGCGCTGCCATCGCCGTATATCGGCAAGCCCGCTCCGCAGTTCGAGCTGCCAACGCTCGGTGATGCGGAGAAAACCGTCGGTTCCGAGGACCTTGCGGGCGACCTGGCGCTGGTCAACGTCTGGGCTACCTGGTGCGTCGGCTGTCGTGCCGAGCACCCGTTCCTGCTGGAGCTCGAAAGAACAGGTGCCATTCCGATCTATGGCATCAACTGGCGGGACACGCGACCCGAAGCGCTGCGCTGGATCCAGCAACTCGGGGATCCGTATGTTGCGTCGGGTTTTGATGGCAGTGGTCGTGTTGGCATCGACTGGGGCGTGTACGGGGCCCCCGAGACGTTCCTGGTAAGTGCCGACGGCATCGTGCTGCACAAACACCTTGGGCCGCTGGACAAGGCCGCCTGGGAGCGGGATTTCCTGCCGATAATCAACAGCGAGGGATCACAACAGTGAGACGTTTATTGATATTGGCATTTGCAATGCTGTCTGTATCGCCGGTTGCTGCGATCGATACGGGCAAGGCTTTTGATGATCCGGAGCTTCAGGCTCGCTATGACAAGCTGATCTCCGAGGTGCGCTGTCTGAAATGCCAGAACCAGAGCATCAAGGATTCGAACGTATTTCTTGCGTCCGATTTGCGGCGCGAAATCCGGCGCCTGATTGAAGAAGGCAAGACTGATCCCGAAATCGTTGATTTCCTGGTCACGCGCTATGGTGATTTCGCACTGTATCGTCCGCGCACAACAGGCAAGACGCTGGTCTTGTGGATTGCGCCATTTCTGCTGGTGCTTTTCGGTGGTTTTGCCATGTACCGTATTGTGAGGCACCGCATGTCGATGCCGCTGGATGATGACAACATTCAGGAAGGGGCCGCCAAGTGACATTCTGGATTGTTGTTGCAGTTCTGTTGCTGGTCGCGCTGTGGTTTGGCGTATGGCCGTTGTATCGGGAATCGCGCCGACTGACGCCATTGCTGGCGATCGTCGTTGTGCTGACGGTTGCTTTTTCGGCAGGTCTGTACAACGTCGTCGGCAGCCCCGATATCCAGTCGGCTGCCGCGCAGACGGACGAGTTGCCGGACATGGACGTCGTGATGGAGTCTCTCCAGCAACGGCTTGCCAGTAATCCGGACGACGTGAATGGCTGGAAGATGCTGGCTCGTTCGCAGATGACGCTGCAGCAGTTTGGAGATGCCGTGACGTCCTTCGAGCGCGTTATGAAACTCGAGGAAGGACGCAACGCGCAGACGCTGGTCGACCTGGCACTGGCGATACTGTCGAGGGATGGAACGCCTATTGAGGGTCGTACAGCGGCACTGATCGAGAGTGCTCTGGCACTGGAGCCTAACAATCCGGCGGCGTTGTTCTACTCGGGTGTTGCCTCAGCGAATCGCGGCGATACCGATCTCGCGGCCAGTCGCTGGGAGGTACTGCTCGGCCTGAGTCCACCAGCCGAGATTCGCGCGATCCTCGAACAGCGCGTTGCGGAATGGCGAGGTGTAGCAGTTGAGTCACTGCAGCCACCGGTTGCACAATCAAGTCCGGCGGCGGCGCCCGCTGAGGCGCCTGAAGCGGACCCGAATGCGGTAGTAACAGCGCGTGTAGCCTTGTCTGATAGTGCAATGTCGGCCCTTACAGCGGATGCAAACGTCTTTATTATCGCGCGTGATCCGGCGCAGCCGTCTCCGCCGATTGCGGTAGACCGCGTCAGGCTCTCGGACCTGCCGGCCGTGATTTCTTTAGGCGATGCGCAATCGATGGTTGCGGGTCGCGAACTCTCGGGTTTCGAGGAGTTTGAGTTGCTCGCACGCGTCTCTCTGGGTGGAGGACCCGGCGCTGCGTCCGGCGACTGGTTCGGGACGCTGATCGTAAAGCCGGCGGACACCCCTTCTGTTTTCCTCGCGATCGACCAGCAGGTACCCTAGTAAACTGACTGCCTGTTGCAGGCCGTATTTCCCTAAAAAGTTATGGCCTACAGTTGTGTAGGCCTACCGTGCCTGGAGCTATGCATGCCATTACCCAAAGCCCTTGAAGGTAAATTGCGAATTCCCCTGATCGGTGCGCCCATGTTTATCGTATCGGGTCCCGAGTTGGTCATTGCGCAGTGTAAGGCCGGCATCGTCGGTTCCTTCCCGGCCCTGAATGCGCGTCCACAGTCGGCACTCGATGACTGGATCGTGCAAATAAAGGAAGAGCTCGGAGAATACCAGGCGGCAAACCCGGATCAGGTGGTCGCGCCGTTCGCGGTTAACCAGATTGCGCACGTCAGTAATTCTCGTCTCTATGACGACGTCGAGACCTGTGTCAAACACGAAGTACCGATCATCATTACCAGCCTCAGGCCGCCTGAAGATATCGTTACTGCTGTGCATGCTTATGGTGGCCTGGTATTCCACGATGTAATCAGCCTGCGTCATGCCCGCAAAGCGATTGAACAGGGCGTTGATGGCATCATCGCAGTCTGCGCCGGTGCCGGCGGACACGCGGGCCCGTTAAGCCCGTTTGCGCTGATCAAGGAAATTCGCCGTGAGTTCGACGGTGCCGTCATTTTGTCGGGTTGTATTACCACCGGTGACGACGTCGTTGCAGCGCTGGCAATGGGCGCTGATCTTGCCTATAGCGGCACTCGTTTTATTGCCACCGAAGAAGCGCGCGCTGTACCGACTTACAAAGAGATGGTCGTCGACAGTAAAGCAGAAGACATCGTTTATTCTTCGCTTTTTACCGGCGTACACGGCAGTTATCTGAAAGGCAGTGTTGTCAACGCAGGTATGGATCCCGACAATTTGCCAGAGGGCAACAAGAGCAGCATGGATTTTGGCAGCAGCGACATCGACGCAAAGGCCTGGCGTGACATTTGGGGGGCCGGGCAGGGCGTGGGTACTATCGATGATATTCGACCCGCGTACGATGTTGTCCTGCGCATGGAGCAGCAATATCGCGACACCTTGGCGAAGCTAAGCGCGCTCTGATCATGCATTTGGTTCTCTACTCGTATCTGTTCGTCGCGCTCGGCGGTGCGCTGGGCGCGATGGCGCGTTTCGGCCTGAATGTATTCTTGCAGCGTGACGTCGAGTTTCCATGGGGAACCCTGACCGCCAACTTGCTCGGCTGTTTCATCATGGGTTTGCTCGCACAGTTAATTGCGAACACCGCCTGGTTTAATGATGCAGGAATTATTCCCGATCAATACCGCTTGCTGTTTGCCGTGGGTTTTTGTGGCAGTTTCACGACCTTGTCGTCGCTGATGCTGGAGCTCAATACGATGATTCAGAAGAACGAGCTGTTTTACTCGTTCTCCTATCTCGTCGGCACGCTGGTTGGCGGGTTCGCGTGTTTCTATGTCGGCATCGTTATGATGAAGGCAATATTGCAGCTACAGAGCAGCTAGCGCGGTAGCCAGCAAAGCTCTCCTGGCGGCTACCCGAACGGCCGGCCCAGCTGCGGCCACTCGCGGTAAATCTAATCCGCGAGGCACACGAAGTAGCTACCCCAGCCGAGGTAAACATGCGGCTTGCCGCCGATTTTTTTGCAGGACTCCGCATCGAGGACGCCTTCATAGACATTCCGGAGGTACTTTTCCCTGGGACCAGGGCAGTAGTCACTGCAGGCAAACACTTCCACGATCGGTGGTTTGTCGGTGCGCTCGTCACCGGCAGCGCAGGCACTCAGGATAATCGACAGGCAAATAAATAGCAGGCGTCGATGGATGCTGTTCATTGTAGTCGGTTGTCAGTCTATTTCGGCTGCGCTGGTTTCGAGAAGGTCGATAATTCGGTCGATCCAATCAAGGTGCTCGGGTTTCATCAACACGGAGCGCAGACAGAAAACTGTTTCTGAATTCTCGACTAGCTGTGGCACATAGTGCCGCACCAGTTCCGTCGGCAACTCGATCAGTGCCAGATGCAGGTCGTTTTCCGCAGCGCGTGAAAACAGCCGTCGGGCGCGATCGCTGGACGTTCTGGAATCCGGCGCTTTTACCGCGTAGACAACGATATCGAGTTCCGGATCCATCAGCGGCAGCAGGTACTTGCTCTTCTGCAGTCGTCGAGAAAACTGTCTCGCGGCGGACAGGCAATCGTCGAGCATCTGAGTGAATTCCCCGCCAGGCAGCAGCGGCATCAGTTGCTGTGTGGCCCACAGCGCAACGGCGGAGGCGCCGGGTCGCGAGCATTCGAGACTGATCTCACCGAGGTGCAGCTCGGCAGAGCTGAAATAGGTAAACGGTGAGGCGTGCTTGTAGAACTGCCCGACGGATGCGTCCCTGAACAGCACGCAGCCACAACCATAAGGCTGCAGTCCGTGCTTGTGAGGGTCAATCACAATGGAGTCCACGTTTACCAGGGCATCGAACGATGCGCGTGCTGCGTCTCCGAGCTGGCTTGCAAGTGTGAAGTATCCGCCATACGCCGCGTCGGCATGAATACGGAAGCCGTATTTCTTTTGCAGTTCAATAATGGCTGGCAGCGGGTCAACGGCACCGAGCCCGGTATTGCCCATCGTGGCGACCACCGTGCCGACGTCTCCAGCGTCGAGCAGCGCCTGCAACGCCCCAATGTCGATGCGCCCGTCAGTGCCCACGTCGATGGGCGCGAACGGCAAGCCGAGGACGTCGCTAATGCGGCTGTGTGTGTAATGCGCCTGTGCTGAAGCTACGACTCGCTTGCCGGGGTGCAGGCGTCCAGCGACCCACAGGGCCTCGAGGTTCGCCATGGTGCCGCCGCCCGTCAGGTGGCCGAGCGGTTCCTCCCAGCCGAACATACGGCCGAGCTCGACAATGCACTCCTTTTCCATCGCCGAACTGGCGCGTCCGCCGTCCAGCGCATGATTGTTCGGATTGACCCATAGCGACAT
This sequence comes from uncultured Gammaproteobacteria bacterium, assembly GCA_963760395.1. Taxonomy (GTDB): domain Bacteria; phylum Pseudomonadota; class Gammaproteobacteria; order Steroidobacterales; family Woeseiaceae; genus UBA1847. Next base: position 59,884 of record CAVXCX010000003.1, on the reverse strand, counting down.
TGCATAGGCAATACGCGCGATCGGGTGCGGTGGCTTCAGCATCTGGCCGGCGTACTGTGGGTGGTAGTAGGGATAGTTGTCCTGCATGCGAGTCGCGACGTCCTGCAGCACGGTGGCAGCGGCCTCGACATCGTAGTCGGTCCGAAAATCCGGCAGGTCTGTGCAGCCCTCAGCGAGCTTGGTCAGCGCGTCTCTTAGCAGCGTCAGTTCAGTTGGGTCGATCATTGGCAGCTTCCTGATACCTTCGCCGCGCAGCTTACCGTAAACTTACGGCATGGACCTTATTGCGATTGCTGTGCCGTTCTTCCTGCTGGCTCTGCTCCTCGAGCTAGTTGTGGACTGGCGAAAAGGCAGTCACTTCTATCGCAGCAATGATGCGATTAACAGCCTCAGCGCCGGGATCCTCAGTACGACGATTGGCTACTTCACGAAATTCCTGCCGCTACTTGCCTGGGGTTTCGTGCTGCGCAATTTCGCGCTGATCGATATGCCGTTGGCGTGGTTCGACCTGTCAGCCCGTGGGCTCGTGTTGTGGTTAGTAGCGGCCCTGGCCTGGGATTTTTGCTACTACTGGTTTCATCGTTTCAGTCATGAAATTTCTATCCTCTGGGCGGCTCACGCGGTCCACCATCAAAGCGAGGATTACAATCTGTCGACGGCCCTGCGGCAAACGAGTACCGGGTTCCTGTTTGGCTGGATCTTCTACCTGCCGCTGTTCGTCATCGGCTTTCCGCTCGAAGTCCTGGTTACGGTCAACGCGATCAACCTGATCTACCAATTCTGGGTGCACACCCAGCTGTTGCGACGCCTCGGTCCACTCGACCGGATTCTGGTGACGCCGTCCAATCATCGCGTGCACCATGCGCAGAATGACCGCTATATCGACAAGAACTACGGTGGCATCCTGATCCTGTGGGATCGCCTGTTCGGGACGTTCGAGGACGAAGCCGCAGATGAGCCCGTCGTATTTGGTGTTCGCAAGCCGCTCGCCAACCTGAATCCGTTCTGGGCAAACCTTCAGGTCTACGGCTACCTGCTTTTTGACGCTCGCAAGGCTCGCCGCTGGCGGGACAAGCTGGCCATCTGGTTCCGTCGCACGGGCTGGCGGCCTGCCGACGTCGAAGCGCGCTATCCCAAGCGTCGAGCCAATATCACCGGGTTTCAGAAATTTGACCCAAAGATGTCCCTGGCGCAACGGCACTATGTCATGGCGCAATTCGTTGTCGCCATTATCATCGCACTGCTGATCGCCGATCTGTACGTTCAGGGCGGGACGAGGGTGGTACTGGTTCCCTGCGTTTTCCTGTGGCTGCAGCTGTACACGATTGGTCTGCTGAACGAGGGGCGGGTCTACGCGCGGCGTATCGAGTTACTGCGTGTACTGGTCGTCGTGCCGTTGCTTTACCTGTTGCTCGTTCAGGAGGTGGCAGGGTGGCAAGCGGTACCCGCCGGCTGGTTCATTGTAGGCGCCTATTCGATAGCATCGGCGGTCTGGGCTATGCTGCTTCCCGCGCCCGAAGCAGAGAGCTCAATAATTTATAAAACAAATAGTTAGCAACTAAACCTCTACTAATTACTTAAGGTCATGATCGAATGAGCTCCAGGACGAACATCCACACAGGCGCCCCCTGGGAAAGCATCGTTGGCTACAGCAGGGCGGTGCGGTTTGGCTCCCACATCATGATCTCCGGAACAGCGCCGGTTGGTGTTGACGGTGAGGTTGTTGGCGTTGGTGATGCCTACGTTCAGGCCAAACGATGCCTCGAAATTATTGCGGAAGCACTCGGGCATGCGGGCGCGAGCCTTGAGGACGTCGTGCGTACGCGCATATTCGTGACCGATATTGAGCGTTGGGAGGAGGTCGGTCGGGCGCACCAGGAGGCTTTCGGCGGGGTTTCGCCGGCGACGACGATGGTGGAAGTTTCACGACTTATTGACCCGGCGATGCTGGTGGAAATCGAGGCGGATGCCTTGCTGACGGATAGCTGAGAATGTGCAGCACTCCGGAGATAAGCAGCGAATGAAGCTTCGCTTGTCGGTCATCGCGCTGGTCATAGCGAACCTGGTGCCACTGGCGGGGGTGCTGTTTTTCGATTGGCGGGTTTTCGATGTCCTGATGCTCTACTGGGTCGAGAACGTCGTTATTGGTGTTATTAACGTATTGCGTATGGCCGTATGCCCGGGGCCAAGCAAGTTGTTTCTGATGCCCTTCTTCACTATTCACTATGGCCTGTTTTGCTACGGACATTTGATGGCCATAACGGGCTTGTTTAGTGATTCTCTGGGCAGCGCCGATGTCTGGCAGTACTTCCTGGGTGCACCTGTCACCGAGGCCTGGCGTTCACCGCTTTGGATCGCAATTGTTGGAATCGCGGCGAGTCACCTGCTGTCGTTCTTCAGCAATTTCATCGCCGCAGGAGAATATCAGCGCACCAGCGCCGACGAACTGATGCATCGGCCGTATGGGCGCATCGTGGTGTTACATGTTGCCATCATACTCGGGGCCGCCCTGATTCAGTGGCTGGGCAGCCCCGTTAGCATGCTGGTGGTGCTGGTAGTGGCGAAAATCGCACTGGACCTGCGTTTTCATATTGCGGAGCGGGACAAGTTCCAGTCGACCGCGGCTTAGGGACTACTCGGCGATGCCACTGGCGTCCTGCGGATCGCGCTTCTTGCCTTTCGGTCCATGCTTGCGATTGCCCATTTTCTCTTTCGCTGCAGCGCGTTCCTCATCAGACATCGACTGCCATTTTTCGCGCCGCTTGGCCTTTTCTTCCTGGCGTTTCGCACGAACAGCTTCACGTTCCTCGTCGGACATCGCTTCCCATTTCGCACGACGATTCGCTTTCTTTTCGTGCCGTTTGGCGCGCATTGCGTCGCGCTCTTCATCGCTCATCGATTCCCATTTCGCGAGCCGCTGGTCGCGCTTCGCTGCACGTTCCTCGTCGGACATCGCGGCCTTTTCAGCGCGCCATTTCTCGCGCATTGCCTCTCGCTCATCAGGCGACATGCTTTCGACGTAGTTTCTGCGGTCCTCCGGGCTCAGGGCCTCAAGGTCCGAGATCGATTGGGCGTAAGTCGCGACCGGCGACAATACAGCCAGGCTCGCGGCCAGTAATATCAAGCGAAGATTTAGCATCTGGTATTCTCCTTGCACAAACGTATCCACCCGTGATTGTCGGGTACATGTAATTTAACGATAGTCCATCTACTTGGTTGACATGCATAGTACGAAAACATTCAAAATCTATCTAAGCGTCATTCTCGCAAGCCTCCTGCTTGCGGCGTGCGCGGCGACGCGCCCTCAGCTGGCTTCGAAGAGTGCGATCGTACCGGCAGGTATAGATCTGTCCGGCCGCTGGCAGTTACGTGTTGAACCAGGCTCACGGCCACAGCTGCCGCGTGACCAGGAGCCGGCAATTCGAATTCCGCCGGCGACGTCATCCCGAAATTCGCGCCAACAGACGGCACAGCGTCCGCGAGGATCGGGCGGCAGCGCCGTTAGTGTCTTTCTTGAAACCGGCAACTCACTCAAAATTACGCAGACCGTATCGGGCCTGTTCATCAGCTTTGATCGTTCCGTCGTAGAAGAGTATCGCTTCGGAGAGAATCGGCTGGTGTCGGTGGGACCCATCGAGGCGCAAAGAGTGTCGGGTTGGCAGGACGGGCGTTTTGTTAGTCAGACGCTTGATGATTCGGGCGCGATTCTCAACGAGTCCTGGGAGTTACTGGCGGATGGCCAGGTCCTGCTAAGAAAAATATCGCTGACAGAGGGCGACAAGCAGAAATTCTCATCCGAGCAACACTTCGACAGAAGCTAGTCCAGCGGCGTGTAGTTGCGCAAGACAGCGCGTACGCGCAGCTTGCCTTTGCGATGCTGCTCGATCACGACCGGCAGATAGCCGAGTTCCTCGACGCACCAGAGCGTCGTCACTCTCGACGAGTTTTCGGCCTGGTGCTGCACGCCGATCGCGTTAAACGTGCCGGCGGGAACTTTGACAAGTTTGCTCTCGATGGTGCGAATGTTAAGGACTTTCTGTTTGTCGACCTCGAACATTCGATACTTTTCGCTGGCCTCGTCGTTCAGGAGGTCCTGCATGAGCTGGTACTGTATCGAGACACGATCGTGTGAAAAACCATCCAGTTCGGCTTCGAAGTCTTCGCCGTTGACGGTGCCAGCGGCCTTGTTCAAATCCCAGTCGAAGCGAACGTCAGCGCGCAGCTTGTCGCGTGACAGCGTGTCATTTGAGCGGTAGGCGACCGATTTGATGCCGTCGTCGCTGCTGGTAAATTCAGAGGTCTCGGAGATTTCGCCGTGTGCGAGGATCCGCGACATACCGGTCGCCTTGATAACGTGCACGGCCGTGTAGCCGGATTCTGACTCTGTCAGCGCCGTGCGAAGTCGTCCTGTCACCAGGCTGATTTTGACACTGTACTCTGCTTGATGCGGAGTGAGCTTGCCGGCGGCATGAGCCGGGCTCGAGAGCAAGCCGATAGCCAGAATTGGCCACAGGTATGACGCGACTCTTAACAAACTGTTGATAGCGATTTTGCTCATTTAGCGGTTTCCACAAGCACCTGTTCGGATTCTCTCATAAGCGACATGACTGCTTCCTGAACAAGCTGACGGTGCGGTTCGAGCTTGTCGAGAGGCACGTCCTGCGGAATGTCACAAGGCGCCCCGATCGCGAGCACGACACGCGAGAAGGGCTTGGGCACCATGAATTTGTCCCAGCGATTCAGGTACCAGGCACGCTCGGCAGCGCAGGCAACCGGGATGATCGGGACGCCCGCAATCCTGGCCATCAGGATCGCGCCCATCTTGAAGTCGTATTGGGGACCACGCGGTCCGTCTGCCGTTGTCACGATCGAATAGCCGGTCTTCATCATGCGCTGCATGTCACGCAGGGCGAGGGCGCCGCTCTGATTTGCCGAGCCGCGTATGACCTCGGCACCCCAGGCTCTGGCAATACGCTCCGGCACTTCGCCATCGACCGAGCCGGAGACGAGAAAGCAAGCTTTGAATCCGCGCTGCACCCAGGATCGGACCAGCGTCGAACCCAGCACATGGTGTTGATGCCAGTAGCAGGGGGCACAAACGGTGCCCTCGGCGATAAACGGCTCGATATGCTCGGTGCCTACGATTTTCTCGATTCGATAGCTTGAGACGAGCAGGCGTATCAGACCACGGAGCAGCGGCACGCCAAGAAAATAGTAGATCCGTCGCCAGAGTGTCATGCGGCGAAACGAAGACGTGCTGCGCCGTGACTCTACCGAATCGAAGTCTTTGTGTGGCTGGTTACTCACGTATAGGGCCTGCGACTGAAGAGACCGAGTTTGCAGTATCGGTTCTGCGCCGGTCAATGTAATATTGCGCCTGCATAGACACGGCCCGACCAAGCCCCCATTCCTGATGACAGAACCCCAGCCCGCATACCGGCGACCACCTGGTCCTGACCAGCCCGTCACGCTCGGCATTGACCCGCAGACGCTCGCGACGCTGCAGGGGCTGCAGCGCGACTATGGGGATATGGTGAGCCTGGTGAAGCCGAACGGGCGTATGGCCTATTTCGTCAATGATGCGACCGAAGTACGCCGCATACTGGTAAGGCGCCACAGCAAGTACCAGAAAGGTCCCGGATTCGAGCGCGTGAAGATGCTGCTCGGCAACGGGCTGATCGTCAGTGACGGCGACATCTGGAGGCGTTCGCGGACGATGATACAGCCGGCGTTCAGCCGCCAAAACGTGCATCGATTGATGAAGGTGATGGTGCAGTGCTGCGATCGGAGAGCCGTTCACTGGGCGGACGTTGCGTCACGCGGCGAGGCGTTGAACATTACCTCGGAGACATCCGATTTCGCACTCGAGCTGATACTGGTCAGTATCTTTGGTGACGACTACGAGACCTACATCCTTACACAGGGAGAGAACCCGTTCGCGTTTCTTAGTCGGGATTCGAAGCGCGACCTGTCGGTCGTTATGAAGGTTCGGCAGTTGCGCGATCTCTTGATGACGATTATTGAGGCGCGACGTGGTCGCTCTGAAAAGGATGGCTTCGATTTTTTGTCCATGTACCTGCAGGCGGTTGACAAGCAAGGTAAGCCGTTCTCGGACGCAGAGTTGCTGGATGAGCTAATGACGCTGATCGTTGCCGGTTTCGAAACGTCGGCCAATACCCTGAACTGGGTCTGGTACCTGATTGCTCAGCATCCGGAAATCGAAACCAAGCTGATTGAAGAGGCGCGCCGCCTGTTACCGGGTGTCTCTGCAGTCAGCGCAGAATCGGTCAATGCTATGCAGTTCACGCAACAGACGCTTGAAGAAGCACTGCGACTCTATCCGCCGGTCTGGTTGTTCACGCGGCGCTCTCGTGAAGACGACGAGCTCGAGGACTATGATGTGCCGCCGGGAACGGACATTTATCTTTCGCCGTTCATCCTGCATCGCACGGAACGTTATTGGGCGGACCCCGATAACTTCGATCCGGATCGCTTTGCGCCAACCGACAAACCGAACAAGGATCGTCCATACTTCCCGTTTTCATTAGGGCCGCGGCGCTGCCTCGGTGAGTACTTCTCGTTTCTTGAGATGAAAGTTCACCTGGGATTGTTATTGCCGCGTTTTCGTCTGCGCCTCATGGACAGCAAAGAGCCCGCGCTCGAACTAGGCATCAACCTGCGTTCAGCGACGGATATTTTCATGCAACCCGAGGAACGGTGACTCCGGCATGCAGCTTTACGACACACTGACCGATCTATTGCGCGAGGCCCGCGGCAAGGATCGCGAAATTCGCTTCATCGACGGTGAAAAAGACGAATCCGTACTGAAGTTCGCTGACCTTTGGGAGAGGGCGAACGCCTTGCTCGGTTCTCTGCAGGCACGAGGAATGAAGCCCGGCGACGAGCTGATCATCTTCAGTAAATCGAACGAGAGCTTTGTCGTCGCGTTTTGGGCGGCCGTACTCGGCGGCATCGTGCCGGTGCCGGTGGCCGTAGGAATCAGTGATGAGCATCGGCTGAAGCTTTTCCGCATTGTTTCGCAACTCGAACGAGCCACCCTGTTTACCGAAATGGGGCTGCTGGAACGACTGCTGGAGTTTTCAAAACAGCGCGAACTGAATGACATCACGGCGTTGCTGGAGACGCGCACCGTCTTGATGAGCGACGTCGAGCCCGCCGATCATGGTGAGGTGTTCGCGGCGACCCCTGACGATATTGCTTTTATTCAGTATTCCTCGGGTTCGACCAGCGACCCAAAAGGTGTGGTCCTTACGCATCGGAACCTGTGCGTTAACATTCGTGCAATCGTCGAGGCGACCGGGTGGAACAAGGACGATCAGAGCCTCAGCTGGATGCCGTTGACTCACGACATGGGTCTTATCGGTTACCACCTTAGCGTGCTTGGCGTCGGTATGAACCATGCAGTCATGGATACCAACGTGTTTGTCAGGCGGCCACTGTTGTGGATGAGCAAAGCCAGCGAGCTGCGTGCAACGCAACTCTGTTCACCTAATTTCGGTTACAAGCACTTCCTGAAGTTGTTTCAGCGCAAAGGCATGGCCGACCTCGACTTGTCTCCGGTCAAACTAATTCTCAATGGCGCAGAACCCATTTCCTGGGAGCTCTGTGAGGAGTTTCTGGCGGCGCTGGCGCCACATGGTCTGAAGAGGACCGCGATGTATCCGGTGTATGGCCTGGCTGAAGCGACAGTTGGTGTGTCGCTGCCGAAACCAGGAACCGAATACTCTCGCATTACTGTCGATCGGCACAGTTTACGCGTCGGTGATGCTTATCGTGACGTAACACCCGACGATCCCGACGCGGTCAGTTTTGTCAAAGTGGGAGCGGCTATTCGAGACGTCGAAATTCGCATAGCCGACGATAACGACAAGAGCCTGAGCGACGGTGTCATCGGCAATATCCAGCTTTTGGGTGGCAGTGTCACCGAGCGCATCTATGGCGACCCGCAGGCTACAACGGAACTGTTCACTGAGGACAACTGGTTACGAACAGGCGACTGTGGCGTGTTTGTCGACGGTCAGCTGGTCATCACTGGGCGGCAGAAAGACATCATCATCATCAATGGCCAGAATTACTATCCCCACGACATCGAGGAAATCGTCGCGCGCCTGGATGGCCTGGATCTGAACAAGGTCGTTGTCGCGGGCGCTACGCCGAAGGGTGGTCAGACCGAAGAGCTGATCGCCTTTATCCTGTACCGTCAGTCGATCGATGATTTTCGTCCGATGATTCGCGAGGTGCGCGACCTCATCGGCGAGCAGACCGGGCTGGAGGTCGACAAGGTGATTCCTGTCAGTCGCATACCGAAAACGACCAGCGGCAAAGTGCAACGCGGGAAATTGCTGGATGCGTATTTTGATGGTGACTTCGATGACGTGCTGCAGCAGCTTGCACCGGCTGACATTGCCGATGACGCCAGCGATGAAGATCCGCTGGTCGCCGAGCTCGAGAAAATATGCCGTGAGTTTTCCAAAGACCGCATTATCGGGCCGGATGACAATCTGTTCGAAGTCGGTGTCAGCTCCCTGACCCTGACCGAAATCGTCCTGGCGATCGACGAGCGACATCCGGGTAAGCTCGATATAAGCGACCTGTTCGATTACCCCACGTTGCGAGAGATTGCTGCGTTTATGGCGAGGAAGAGTTAATGACGTATGCACGCATCGCCGGGATCGGCAGCTTTCTGCCAGAGAAGGTAGTGACCAACCACGACCTTGAGAAGACCATGGATACCTCGGACGAGTGGATACGCGAACGCACGGGTATCAAGCGACGGCATATCGCAGCCGACAACGAGACGACTTCCTCGATGGGGGTGATCGCGGCGCAGCGAGCCATGCAAATGGCAGGCGTAGGGCCTGACGACATCGATCTCATTATTGTTGGCACAGCGACGCCCGACAGAGCTTTTCCATCGACCGCCTGCACCATACAACGACAACTCGGCGTCAGGGGTTGTCCTGCCTTTGACCTGAGCGCTGCATGCACTGGTTTCGTATACGGTCTGGATGTCGCCAATCGATTTATTGTGAGTGGCGGTGCAAAAACGGCCATCGTGATCGGCGCTGAAACGCTTTCGCGGATCGTCGACTGGGAGGATCGTGGCACGGCGGTTCTGTTCGGCGATGGCGCCGGGGCGGTCGTGCTGAAGGCCGACGATGAGGCGGGCATACTCGCCACGCACATACATGCGGATGGAGAGTACGAAGAGCTGCTGCACGTCGAACAGGGAGTCTCTGCCGTGACCGGTACCGCCGGTGCCTACATCAAGATGGAAGGCAACGCTGTATTTCGGCGGGCGGTTGCGACCTTCGACAATATTGCTCGCGAGACGATTGCCGATGTCGATGGGCACCTGGACGATATCGACTGGTTTGTGCCCCACCAGGCGAATATGCGCATCATCAAGGCGGCTGCCAAGAAGCTGAAGATGCCGATGGAGCGGGTAATCGCAACGGTCGACGAGCAGGCCAATACGTCAGCGGCGTCAATCCCGCTGGCGCTGGATCTCGCGATTCGGGACGGTCGCATCCAGCGTGGGCAGACCTTGTTATTGGCCGCTTTCGGTGCCGGGTTTACCTGGGGCTCCGCGATGCTGAAATACTGAAGTCGTGGCGTTTTGCCCGGTCTGAGCGCCTCATGCGGCGTCGCGGGCCCCGCTATCTGACATAAGCCGTAAATAAGGCCGATTGTGGCTTTTTCAGTGTGATCTGGCTCACACTTTCCATGCCATACTGTCTCTATAGTGCGACAGATACTATCTGTCTCCAAATAGAGACACGCAAATATGATGAAGAAAAACCTTACAGACATGGATGTCGCGAATACGCCGCTCTCGGAGTCGAACGTCTCGCTGAAGCTGGCCGAGATACAGCTGCGTTGCTGGGAATTGCTCGAAGACTCCGACAATGAGCTCGGTTTGACGCTGGAAGATGCTGTGCCGGCGCGAGACAGTTTTAATCCCTACGATCGAGGCTAGGCCAGGCTTCGGCTAGCCGGGCGTTTCCTCGCTTTCAACCGCGTCCCTGTGCAACCGCCGCAGTACACGCAGGCGCCAGATCCAGATACCAACAATTAGCAGTGCTGCAATGGGCAGTGCGGCAACCGGCTGCATCATCACCAGGAAATCGTAGATGCCATGCAGACCTGCCGCTAGCAGGAAGCCGAGTATCGCGGCCTTTCTGATGGGCTGGCGCGCGAGATGGGCGCGCGAAATCCAGAACGCCCAGATCGATGCAAACAGGATATGTACGACCGGTCCGGCAAAACCACGGGCCGCGGCTTCGAAGGGCGTCAGGAAGTCCAGGTAGTTCAGATTTTCAGCCAATGCATAGCCGAGTCCGATAAAGGACGCATAAATGAGCCCGTCCATCGGCTCGTCGAAGGCGCGAAATCGCAGCACCACAAACAAAAACGGCAGAAGCTTGCTGAACTCTTCGATTGGCCCTATGGCGAGCATCGAGTAAGTGAACAGCGCCAGGGTGTCTTCTTCCGCGAGCGCAAACGCATCGAAGCGAAGGCCCAGAGGGTCGAGGGCAAGGTAGAGGCCCTTTGACAGCCACGCCGCGGCCATGCCGAGAGCAAAACACAACAACAGGTTTTGCGGCGGCTCGGGGAGGTGCCGATCCTTGTGGTAATGATAGGCCGCCCAAAAGATTACAGGCAGGGCGATCGGCAGTATTAGGGGAAATCTGTCCACCGCCTGATTGTCCGCATTCACGCCGCGTGTCGCCGACACGCCCGTCACAAATTCAAGTTAGGCCGCGCCTCGGTGCGTTTGCTACTATCGTTGGCTTGTCACCAGACACGACCTGAACGAGGAGAACAAGCATGGCTATCGAACTGACACTCAATGGGCAGCTTGTTTCGCTGGATGCGGAACCGGATATGCCGCTTTTATGGGCGATACGCGATCTTGCCGGCCTCACCGGCACCAAGTACGGCTGCGGCAAGGCTCTGTGTGGCGCCTGCAATGTGCATATGGACGGCCAGGTAGTTCGTTCCTGCGTAATGCCGGTGTCAGCAGCAGCGGGTCGAAACATCACGACTATCGAAGGTCTCGATGCCGATGGCAATCATCCTGTCCAGGTCGCCTGGCGCGAGCTCAACGTGGCGCAATGCGGCTATTGCCAGCCCGGCCAGATCATGAGCGCGGCCGCACTACTGGAGCGCGTGCCGGACCCCAGTGACGCGGACATCGATGCGGCGATGAGCGGCAATATCTGCCGTTGTGGCACGTACACCCGAATTCGCAAGGCCATTCACAAAGCTGCGGAGGGCCAGTCATGAGCAAACTCCAACGAATAAGCCGCCGTGAATTTCTGAAGCGAACCGGCCAGGCCAGCGGTGGCCTGATCTTCGCGCTGTCATTTACCACCGCCTGTAGCCGCAAGGGACCGTTACCGGGCATTGCCGCGCGTCGAATCGGTGGCGCCGAACGTATACGTGAACGTGCGCAAGGACGGCATCGTTGAAATTATCTGTCATCGATCAGAGATGGGGCAGGGAATACGCACGTCCCTGCCGCAGGTGATCGCGGACGAAATGGAGGCGGACTGGGATCGCATAGAGCTCATCCAGGGATTGGGCGACAAGAAATACGGCGACCAGAATACCGATGGCTCAACCAGTATTCGCAACCAGTTCGATCTGTTACGCAATGCCGGTGCAACAGCGCGGGAGATGCTGATTGCTGCCGCGGCGATAACCTGGGGTGTTCCCGCCGAAGAGTGCAGCGCACGCGAACATGCCGTGCACCATGAGGCAAGCGGACAAAGTGCCGGTTTTGGCGAGCTTGTGGAGGCGGCATCCAAGCTGGAAGCACCCGAGGATGCACCCTTCAAGTCACGCGACGACTATCGCTATATCGGCAAGCCCATGGACACAATCGATGGCGTTGCATTTACAACCGGTACGGCTGTGTATGGTATTGATTCCGTACGTCCGGGCATGTTGTATGCCGCAATCGAGCGCTGCCCGGCGTTTGGCGGGTCAATTACGTCGCTGGATGACAGCGCGGCCAAGTCGGTTGCCGGTGTGGTTAGCGTTGTGCGTCTGCCGGAGCCGACTTCTCCGCTCGGTTTTAATCTTCTTGGCGGCGTTGCCGTCCTGGCAACAAATACCTGGGCGGCACAGAAAGGACGCGAGGCGCTAAAGATTGAGTGGGACCTTGGCGAGAATGGCGCGCACGAATCTGCGAGCTACAAAGACACTCTCATGCAGTCGGTGGCAGCGCCCGGCACAACCGTACTGACGCGCGGCGACGCGGATGCAGCGATGGAGGCGGCCAGCAGTGTTCATGAAGCTGTCTACTATGCGCCGTACTTGTCGCAGGCGCCGATGGAGCCACCCGCGGCCGTCGCAGAGATCAGCGAAGATGGCGGCTGTGAGGCCTGGGCGTGCACGCAGAACCCGCAGGCGGCCCAGGACATCATCGCGGGAACGCTGGGTATCGACAAAGAGAAAGTGCGTGTTCACGTTACGCTGCTTGGTGGTGGTTTCGGCCGCAAATCGAAGCCGGACTTCGTTGCGGAGGCCGCCTGGCTGGCAAAGGAAAGCGGCAAGCCAGTCAAAGTTACCTGGACGCGCGAGGACGACATACGGCACGGCTATTTTCACTCCGTGAGTGCGCAGTACCTCAAAGCCGGCCTTGATGCCGATGGCAATGCGACCAGTCTTTTGCATCGCACCTCTTTCCCGTCCATCGGTTCAACATTCGACCCATCGGCGACCGGACCCGGCAGTTTCGAGCTTGACCTCGGCTTTCTGGATCGTCCGTATGCTATTCCGAACATCCGCCTGGAGTCCTGTGACGCCAAGGCGCATTTGCGGATTGGCTGGCTACGCTCCGTCTGCAATGTTTTCCACGCGTTCGCTGGCTGCGGCTTCGTTGATGAGCTTGCCTACCTGGCCGGGCTGGACCCGAGGGATCATCTGTTGAAGTTGCTCGGTGAAGCGCGGCACATCGACCCCGCGGACGATAATGCCGAGTACAGTAACTACGGACACCCGCTGGACAAGCATCCAATCGACACCGGGCGTTATGCAGCCGTTGTTAACAAGGTTTCAGAGATGGCGAATTGGGGGCGGGCACTGCCTGAAGGTCACGGTCTCGGCATCGCCGTGCACCGGTCTTTCCTGAGTATTGTCGGTACGGTCGCGGAGGTAAGCGTCGACGATGGCGGGCAGCTGGTCGTGCACGACATCTGGATGACGATCGACGCCGGCACGACGATTAACCCGGATCGCGTGATTTCGCAGATGGAGGGCGCGGCAATCTTCGGTATGAGTCTGGCCCTTCATGGCGAGATCACAGCCAGCGGAGGTGCCGTGGTCGAGGGTAACTTTGACAGTTATCCCGTCGTTCGTATGAGCGAAGCGCCTGCGAATATTCATGTGCACATTATGGAGTCCACCGCGTTGCCCGGCGGGGTCGGGGAGCCGGGTGTACCGCCGGTTGCGCCGGCAATCGTCAATGCCTATTTTGCCGCCACCGGGAATCGTATACGTGAGCTGCCATTGCGAAACGCCGGGCTAACCTAGAACGTGGCGCAAATCCGGGCGTTACTGGGCATCCTGATAGCGTTGTGCGCCTGCGGGACAGGCCAGGCAGCTTCGCTGTTCGGCGATCAAGCGATGCTGGATGTCACTCTCACGGGGCCCTTGTCCTCGGTTACCAGGGAGCCGCGCAAGAGACCCGAGCACCCGTTTGAAATCGAGGTGGCCGGCCAAACGGTCAAAGTAGACGTGCGGATGCGCGGCAAAAGCCGTGCTGAGTATTGCGGATTCCCGCCGTTACGACTCAATTTTGCGCCCGACAGCGCGGCCGGGAGCGTGTTCGCCGGGCAGGACAAACTCAAGCTGGTGACGCATTGCAAGGGCGGTGCGGAGTTCGAGCAGAATGTGCTTGAAGAGCTCATGGCCTACCGGTTGATGAGCGTACTGACGGACGTCAGTTTTCGCACCCGGCTGCTTCGCATTCGCTACGTTGACACGGATAAACCGAATCGCGAAGCCGTTACACGATTTGGCTTTGTAATTGAGTCGGATGCAGCGTTCGCTACGCGGATTGACGGTGAGCCACTGTTGGTTCGCGACGTCACGAGAGCGATGCTGGACCCGGCGCACGCGGCGCTCGTATACGTGTTCCAGTATCTGATCGGTAATACCGACTGGTCGCTCGTGCGCTACTACGATGACGAGTCTTGTTGTCATAACGGCAAGCTTTTCACCGTTAATGAGCGCAATTACTACGTTCCGTATGACTTCGATATGTCCGGCCTGGTCAGCGCCCGTTACGCCAAACCGAAGCCAAAACTCAGGCTTCGCAGCGTTCGAGTCAGGCGCTATCGCGGCTATTGCACCGACCAGGCCGTCCTGCGAGAGGCGCTGCGAGCGGTCGCGGCGCAACGTGACGATCTCCTGCGCATCGCTGCAGAGATGCCAGGTCTGAGCAGCAGGAACAGGCAGAAGCAGACTCGCTACCTGGAGGATTTCTTTGCAGCCGCCCGAGAATGAGGACAAGTTGCTGAAGGAATTCGAGCGCCGATGTTTGTAGAACAGGCAGTTACTCTTTGAGTAACCGGTTTCTGTACCTTGTTACGGTCCTGATCTGGGGTTCGACGTGGCTGGCTATCGAGTATCAGCTGGGGGTTGTTGCCCCCGAAGTTTCTATCGTCTATCGTTATGCGATCGCTTCTTTCGTGTTATTTATTTATTGTTTTTACAAGAAGTTATCCGTTGTATTTAATCTAAAGTCACACCTTTGGTTTGCGCTGCTTGGTGCCTTCCTTTTTGGTCTCAACTACGTGTTCGCCTATCGCGCGCAGGTGCACATTACCTCGGCACTTGCCGCTATCGTTTTTTCGATGATGTTATGGATAAACATCATCCTGTCCCGATTGGTATTCGGCACCCGGATCGGGCGGCAGGTGCTGTTTGGTGCTGTGCTGGGGATCGCAGGGATCATTGTCCTGTTCGCTCCGCAGATCAGGGTCCTGTCACTGTCGGACAGCGTGCTCTACGGCTCTTTGCTGGCGCTGCTTGGCGCTTTGATGGCATCGACGGGCAATATGGTGTCGCAGGGAGCACAGCAGAGAAATTTGCCGGTCCTCCAGGCCAACGCCTGGGGAATGCTGTACGGGGCTTTGCTGACCGCGATAATTTGCGCAGTTCGAGGCTACGAGTTCACCTTTGACGCGACTTTTACGTACATCGGTTCACTGCTGTATTTGGCAGTATTTGGCTCGGTAATAGCATTCGGCGCTTACCTGACTTTGCTCGGGAGGATTGGCGCTCACAGAGCTGGCTACGCGACGGTCATGTTCCCGGTCGTGGCGTTGCTGCTATCCATCCTGTTCGAAGGGCTGCGACTCGATTTCGCCATTCTGTTGGGTACGGCGCTGGTGCTCCTTGGTAACGTACTGGTACTGAAAGAACGATCATGAAAAAGCGCAATCCGATCGAAGACCTGGCGCATCTGCGCCACGAATTCGGTGAGCACGGCGGCGTGAACATGTCCATCGAGGCAAGCACGACGTTCACGGTAATGGCCCCCGAAACCATGCCCGAGATGTTCGCTGGCCGCAAAGGTCCTGATAAGGGCTGCTATCTCTATGGACGTCATTTCAATCCAACGGTTTACAATCTTGGCCGTCAGCTTGCGGCGATGGAGGGAACCGAGGCGGCCTATTGCACGGCCAGCGGCATGGCGGCGATATCCGGTGCCGTGCTCGGCGTCTGCGGAACGGGCGACGAAATCGTCGCATCCAACGCAATTTACGGCGGAACTTACGCTTTCCTGAGCGATTTCCTGCCGGCAAAGTGCGATATCCGCACAACCTTTGTCGATATTACAAATCTTGACGCAGTGGCTGACGCGATTACGGACAAGACCCGGCTGGTGTTGACGGAAAGCGTTTCGAACCCGACCCTTCGGCTTGCCAATATGCCGCGGCTTGCCGACATTGCTCATCGCCGCGGTGTGCGGCTCATGGTCGACAATACCTTCAGTCCGCTCATCCTGAGGCCCGCAGAACTGGGTGCCGACATCGTCGTCCACAGTATTACCAAGTTCATCAGTGGCGCATCGGATGTCATTGCAGGAGCTGTCTGCGGAACCGAGGAATTCATTGGCGAACTTATGGATTTGCACACAGGTCCCCTGATGTTGCTAGGCCCGACGATGGACCCGCACATTGCCGCGGACCTAAGCCTGAGGGTTCCACACCTGCCGCTCAGAATGGCGGAGCACGGTAAACGTGCGCTCGAGCTCGCGAGCCGACTAAGTGCACTCGGATTGCAGATAGGCTATCCGGGCCTGGCCGAGCACCCCGATCATGAGCTGTTTAACGAGCTTCGGACCAGTGAGTACGGCTATGGCGGTGTTTTCACGATCGACGTTGGCGACGCGGAGAAGGCCAATGAGCTCATGTCTCGCCTGCAAAATGAGCAGCGATTCGGCTACCTGGCCGTAAGTCTCGGCTATTTCGATACGCTGATGTCCTGTTCGGGCTCGAGCACGTCGAGCGAAATGAGCGACGAGGATCAACAGGCGGCAGGGATATCGCCGGGACTGGTGCGGGTGTCGATTGGCTATACGGGGACGCTGGAACAGCGTTGGTCGCAGCTGCTGGCGGCGCTTGAAGACACAGGCATCGTGGTGGCAACCCCTCGAGATGAAAGTGACATTCGCACGGCTTAGTGGCCTCCTGATCGCGATTTTGACGCTCGCGATTGGCTGTAGCGTGCCGTCCACCGTGGATGAATCGAAGCTCGAATCCAGTCGCTCGCTGGCGCAGACCTTCGGTATGCGCCTGAAAACCGAACTCAAGATGGGTCTGGAAGAGGGCGGGCCGGTACAGGCGATTGCTGTGTGCAAGAACGTGGCACCGCAGGTCGCCTCCGAGCTGTCGCGGCAGAGTGGCGCGAAAGTCGCTCGTACCAGCCTTCGCTACAGGAATGCGAACAATGCGCCGGAACCCTGGCAGGCGCGTGTGCTGAGAGACTTCGATCAGCAGGCGGCAAACAAGGAAGCCAACGCCCCGCTGGAGTACTTCAAGCAAGAGGCAGACGGCACGATTCGGTATATGAAAGCGATCCGCACTGATGGCGTGTGCCTGGCCTGTCATGGCGGATCGATACCCCCGGCGCTGCAGGAAAGTCTCGATCGAGACTATCCGCACGATCGCGCCGTTGGTTACTCCCTGGGTGACGTGCGCGGTGCCTTCAGCATCAGCTGGCCACCGCCTGACAGGAACAGCGGGAGCTAGATACGACCGACACGAGCCGACAGGGCGTCAAAATTGGGTTAGCGCTGGGCAGCGGCTCGGCCCGTGGCTGGTCCCATATTGGCGTGCTGCGAGGGTTGCTTGAAAGAGGCATCGAACCTGTTGTCGTAACAGGATCCTCCTCGGGATCTCTGGTGGCCGCAGCTTACGCAAGTAATCAACTGGACGCGCTGGAAGTCTGGGTGCGCTCGTTAACGAGGATCGATGTGTGGCGGCTGCTCGATGCCAGCTTTACGGGCGGTGGCTTCATGCGGGGCAATCGTCTGATGAGAGCCGTTGGCGAACAGCTACAGGATTGTGAGATCGAATCGCTGCATCGGCGGTTTGGCGCGGTCGCCGTTGATCTTTATTCCGGCAAGGAATTCTGGATTCAGCAAGGTTCTATTCTGGCCGCCGTGCGTGCATCCAGTGGTCTGCCCGGTTTGTTCACGCCGATTCTGCACGAGGATCGGTGGCTAATTGATGGTGGCGTCCTTAACCCGGTGCCGGTGTCGTTGTGCCGGGCGCTGGGCGCTGATCGTGTCATCGCCGTAAACCTCAATATCCGCCGAGTGAAGAATGAGACGCGTAAGCCACCCGTGGAGAGCGTGGAAACTGCTGAGGCCAGCCTGTCGACGAATGACGGCACCGAGCTTTTCGCACGCTGGTCTGGTCTGCTGGAGAATTTCATGAGTTCCCTGCGTTCCGACCGAGCGCCCAGCGAACCCGGCATGATCGAGGTCATGTATACAACAATCAATATCATGCAGGACCAGATTTCACGCGCCCGGATGAGCGGTGATCCGCCGGACCTGCTGGTTTCGCCGAAACTCGATGACTTTCACCTGATGGATTGGCACCGCGCTGCGGAGGCGATTGAAGCGGGGTATCAGGCCGTTGCCAGGATCGAATCCCAGCTGGACGACGTCTTACGGAAATAACGGGAACGTCGCTCGAGCATTCCCGTCCTTTGTTAAGCTCGTGTGTCAGCTGTAGGGGGAGGTGGAATGCCGAAACGACTGATTGGACTGGCGCTTATCTCGCTGATGCTTGGCGCGTGCGGCACCGTGACGCCGTATGGCTGATTCGGCGCGTACTCCGCAGATCGATCAGGCGAGGCTGATATCGGCGCTGCAGAGCGCGGCCGTTTACCCGCATTCGGTGTCATCCTTCCAGGTCGTCGAGACGCATATCTCGTGGGTCATACTGACCGGGCAATTCGCGTACAAAATCAAGAAAGCCGTAAACCTTGGGTTTCTGGATTTCAGCACTTTGGAGCGACGGCGCCACTTTTGTGAAGAAGAACTCCGGCTCAACGCGCGCTGGGCACCGCGACTGTATGTCGGCCTCGTTTCCATCAATGGCAGTCCTGATTCTCCGTCGATACAGGACCCTGGAAATGATGCCGAAGCGATTGAATACGCCGTAAAGATGCTGCAATTCCCGCAATCCGCGCAGCTGGATCGGCAGCTCGAAGAGGGGCTCTTGCGGGAAGACGATCTGCTTGTGCTGGCCGAGACGATCGCCGATAAGCATGAACAAGCAAGAGTCATTGAATACGCCAATGATCGCGAATCCGTAGGCAAGGTTCGTGCGCCGATTCTGGGAAACTTTGCGCCCGTTGAGCGTGCGATCGATATGGACTTGCTGGAGCGTGTGCGCCTGTGGACAGAAACCACGCTGAAGGCGCTGAAGCCAGCCCTGATTCAGAGACGCCAGGAGGGCTTCGTCCGCGAATGCCACGGCGACCTGCATCTGTCGAATCTCGTGAGGTTTGACGGCGATATCGTCGCTTTCGACTGTGTCGAGTTCAGTCCGGATCTGCGCAACATAGACGTTCTGAGTGACATAGCGTTCCTCGTTATGGATCTAATCGCCTGTGCCCGTCACGACCTCGCGTTCGCGTTCCTGAATCGTTACCTGGAGCGCACCGGTGACTATGCCGGCATGAAGGTATTCGGTCTGTACGTCGTTTATCACGCAATGATTCGCGCGAAGGTGGCAGCGATCCGAGCTACGGAGCGTGGCGACGAAGCCCGTCGCGAGAAGGACGTGGACGTCGTCAAGCACAATCTCGCGGTGGCTGCGCGCTGGATCAAGACGACCAAGGTCAGGTTGATAGCAATGCACGGCTACTCGGGTTCAGGCAAGACCTGGCTTTCCTCGCAATTATTATCCCGTATGCCGGCAATTCGGTTGCGGTCGGATATCGAAAGAAAGCGCCTGTCCGGCATCGCAGAATTGGCGGACAGCAACTCAGAGCCGGGCAGCGGTCTTTATGCGCCAGAGTCGAATGCAGCAGTTTACGGCCACCTTCTCGATGCTGCCGGCCGGCTGCTCGATGCTGGTTATAACGTAATCATCGATGCGGCATTCCTGCGCAAGACCGATCGGGAGGCGCTTTTTTCGTTTGCGGCGAGCCGAAAAGTATCCCCTGTCTTCGTCTCAACCAGCGCTGCAGAAGCGGAGCTCGAGCAGCGTCTCAAGCGCAGAGCCCAGGCTGGCGGGGAGGCGTCGGAAGCGACTGTCAACGTATTGAGATATCAGCTGCAGACCGCGGATCCCCTCGCAGACGCCGAGATACCTCGTGTCGTATACGTCCGTACGGAGCAGAACGTCGATGCCGATGACCTCGTGAGCTCGATTAAACGTCTCCAGTAATAGCGAATTCTTTCAGATAGTTACGGGCGTAACCTGACAGCAAACTTTACACCTCGCGAGAACTGCCCTAGACTGGATTTAAGAAGAAAGATCTGACAAAAGAGCCTTGTAAGCAAAGAGGCCGTAGGAGCAGAAGAAATGCGCATTCCGCAGCAGACCACGACGTTGCCTGACCTTGCGACCGAGCAGGCCGGATCATCGGCTTTTCTTACCCAGTGTCACCGCAACGCGCTGGACCAGCTTGGCGTCGCCTTCGGTGAAAACCGACCACTTGCAATTATCCTTGGCGAAGGCAAGTCGTCATCGCGTTTTGTGATCCGCAAATTCATGTCTCGACTGGAGCAGGATGTGGCCGCCGTGCGCATCGTGGGACCGTGCGCAAACGCTGCCGATTTCATGGGCCAGATAATTGTGGCTGTTGGCTTCCAGCCCAAGGACATGAGTCTTAACGACCTCGAGAGCATATTCTCGATGTTCCTGTCATTTCAGAAAGCGCACAAGCGCCGCACGGTCATTTGCATCGAGGAAGTGCAGGAATGCGACTGGTGGGTGCTCGACAAGATTCGAAGCCTTGTTGAGGCTGAACGGCAGGGCCAGTTCGGGCTGACGCTGGTGCTCTCCGGACAGGCGAACTTCAAGGACCTGCTTGGTCGCCGCCCGCTGAAATCGATTGCCGGCTACGCTAAAAAGCGTATCTCGCTTGCGCCGTTTACATTGCCCGAGACGCGCGAATACCTGAGGCATCGGCTCTCGTCTGAGGGCAAGGCGAGTATCGATGAAGTTCTCGAATTCCATGCGATCCCCCTCATACACGAGCTTTGTGCCGGAGTGCCCGACGCGATCAGCGACCTCCTCGGACAGTGTCTTTTGCAGGCGCAGGAGGAGGGCGTTGAGCTCGTTACGAAGGAACTGGTGAAGCGAGCCTATGAATCTCAGCGAGAGCTGACGACCCAGTTTTATGGCGACGACGATGCAGAGACGATTACTACGACAGGCCTCTTTCCTCAGCCTGGCCGCCTGATTGTGCAGTTGTCCGGGCAGGATCTTCGCGAAGTCCGACTGCGACGCGGCAATATTCTGATAGGTCGCAGCAAGCTGTGCGATGTTCGCATCGATAGCAAGATTGTGAGCCGACATCACGCACTTATCCGCTATACGTCGGAAGGTGCGGTGCTCATCGACCTCGGCAGCACCAACGGTACAAAGGTTGATGGGTATTCAATCAAGGAACACCATTTGTCGGCGGGCGAGACAATTGCAGTCGGTGACTGCGAGATTGAGTACCTCCTTGATGATGCGGTTCAACAGGGTCTTCAGGACGAAATAATGTCGGTGAAACTCGAGAGACTCCAATAATCCCAGGTAGGCAGATAGCCAATAGAGCGAAGTCCTGAGCTGATGGTCACGGCGACGGTTCGGCGCCGGCTGCTTCGGCACATCGTCAGTATCGGAATCCTGATCATTGTCGTCGGGATAATCTCGGCCTCCCGGTTTCTGCATGACTATGCCGACGCGCTCATAGTCTGGAGCCAGGGCGTAATTGCAGTTCGGCCATACCTCGGCATGGCGGTGTTCGTTGGAATTGCCATGCTCTCTGCCATGGTGGCCTTCTTTTCAAGCGCTATATTCGTGCCCGTTGCGATCTATGCATGGGGCAATGCAATCGCGTTCGTACTGCTCTGGTTGGGGTGGCTGCTCGGCGGCGTAGCTTCATTCTGTATTGGGCGATTCCTGGGCCGGCGAGTTGCCGCTGCGCTTATCGGCGAGGAAAAAATTGCGGGCTGGCAAAGTCAGCTGGGCGAGCGCAGCCGTTTTGTTCATGTACTTTTGTTTCAGGCAGTGGTGCCCTCCGAGATACCCGGGTACGTGCTTGGCATTCTGCGCTACCGATTCTCGCTGTATCTCCTGGCGCTTGCCGTCACTGAATTGCCTTACGTCGTTGGAGTCGTGTACCTGGGCGAGCATTTCTTGAAGGGCCAGAGCATGGTCATTCTCCTGCTTGGTATCGCCGTCGTTTTACTCGCCATAGCGCTGATGCGGCAGCCAGGCAAGTCGGCAGGGAAGGGTTAGCTCTAATGGCCCCTTATGAGGGGCGCCTTTTCGATCGCAATGCCGGGCTTGCGGAGTTCATCCAGCGGCGCTGAGTAGATCAGCTCGAACATTCGGACCATGCGTTCTTCTACTTCATCGAGAAAGAAATCGATATCAGGAATCTGCCGGAACGTGGAAAATCCTTTTTCAAGGAAATCCTGAAGTGCCCCGAAGCCGGCCGCATGTGCGGGCCCTCGCATGGCGCGCAGCGTCGCGCCCAGCGCCGGGATTTTCACTAATGACTTGAGTGTGGTTCCCAGCCGGGTACTCAGGTACACCAATTCTGCGCATTCTTCGAAAGAGCTCGCCCTGCGGCAGGCGAGGCAGTAGTCGATCTCGGCTATTTCATCGGGCAACTTATTGTCGACAAGCAAACATCGGCAAATGGCGGTGTTGATCCGAAGTACCGTCGCGTTCATCTCAGCGGCCGCGGCAATAGTAGCGAGTGCACGTAACGGCAACATGCGTGTAATCACCGGTGCGGCCCGCTCGAGATCACGGTCCCGGCCACTGATACCAACACCGGCAAGATCGCTCATCGTGAAGTTGATCGCTTCCGCATAGCCCTCTTGCGAATGCAGGTCGCTGAAAAAGGGTAACAAGTAACTGAGTTGCCAGTGTGTGAAGCGGTCGTAGTCCTTGAGAAACTGCGGATCGCTCAGGTAGCTATCGTGCAGTTCATTGCTGCGTCGTATTTCGCGTCGAAATTTCTCCGCTGCCGCTTTTCGCTTGGAAATCGCCATCTCTATGCTGTCGCGCCGAATTACTTATAGTCAGCTACAAAATGCTGAATGACGCTAGGTAGTACTCCCGATTGACCCAGGGACGGTAGCGAATCGACAATGCTCATGGACGTCCTCTGCCAGATAAGGGTGATGAATAGATCGCCGCGTAGTGTAACCGATCGGTTTAGCAATCTGCATGAACGTCTTGTGTTGCGCCATCCCGTCGTCGTCCTTGCTCTCTGCGCATTCCTGGTGGGGCTATTCGGCTGGCACGCTAAGGATTTTGGCCTCGATGCAACCGCTGATTCACTGATTCTGGAACATGATGCAGACCTGCGATATTACCGCATGGTCAGGGCACGTTACGGCTCGGATGACTACCTTGTCGTTGCTTTCAGCCCAAAACAACCGCTTTTTAGCGAACCGGTTCTAGGCCAGCTTCGTACCCTGCGGGATGAGTTGCGTGATCTTGATGGTATCGAGTCGGTAGTGAGTATTCTCGATGTGCCGCTGATACGCAGTCCGCCGGTTGATATTCGTCGTATCGGCGACGGTATTCGGCGTCTGCAGGATCCCGACACGGACCGTTCGATGGCACGCAAGGAGCTTCTTGCCAGCGTCCTGTATCGCGACCTCATCATCAGCGCCGATGCTCGAACAACAGCGCTACGCGTTAATCTCCGACAGGATCAGCAATACCTCGAGCTACGAGAGAGGCGGGATGACCTGCGTCAGATGGCCTTTCAAGGGGAGCTGACCCGGGAGGAGCAGGAGAGGCTGGAGAGCACAACTGCCGAGTTCAAACAGGCTAGCCAGCGACTGCTCGGTGCCGAGCAGGCAACGATCGCCGCGGTTCGCAGTGTACTCGAAGGCTATAAGGACATTGCAGCGTTGCATATTGGCGGTGTACCGATGATCGTTGCTGACTCTATCGATTTCATTCGCCATGACCTGGTTGTTTTTGGTTTTGCGGTTATTGCTTTTCTAATCGTAATCCTGCTCGTTGCATTTCGACAGCCGCGTTGGGCGGTCCTGACTTTGGCAAATTGCCTGGCAACCAGCATTGTCATGTTCGGTATTCTGGGGATGACGAATTGGCACGTCACAGTAGTCTCATCAAACTTCGTTTCGCTGCTGCTGATTCTGTGCCTGGCTCTGACGTTGCACATTATCGTCCGCTATCGCGAAGCGCACCTGCAGACCCCGAATGCAGATCAGTTACATCTCGTTCGGGAAGCTATCAGGCGCATCATCGTGCCGTGTCTGTACACGGCACTCACTACCATGGTGGCTTTTGGCTCGCTGCTTGTTAGTGGCATTCGGCCGGTTATCGATTTCGGCTGGATGATGGTGATCGGTATCGCAATTGGCTTCGTCTTTTCGTTTACCCTGTTTCCGGCCGGACTGATGCTCTTCAAGACCGGTGAGCCTCGCGTCTTGCGAGATGTGACCACCGCAATTACCAGTTCCTTCGCGCGACTGATCGACGGACGGGTCTGGCAGACAATCGTGATATCCGCCTTGCTCGTTGCTATTGGCGTTGCCGGAATTACGCGTCTGACGGTTGAGAATCGGTTCATTGATTATTACAAGAAGTCGACGGAAATTTACCAGGGAATGGAACTGATCGACCGAGCGCTGGGCGGCACGACACCGCTCGATGTCGTGATTGATGCGCCAGAAGATGTGCCGCAAGAGATCGAAACGGCTGGAGATGCGGATGACGCGTATTCCGACCTGGAAGGAGAAGAGTTCGCCGGTCTTTTTGATGAGGATACTGACGCAGAGGGCGGCATCACCTCAAGCAGCTACTGGTTCAATCATCCACGGCTCGAACAGGTAGCCCTGATTCATGACTACCTTGACTCGCTCGATGAGACCGGCAAGGTTATATCTGTAGCGACGACGGCGCGCTTATTGAGTGAGGTTGACGAGGGCATCCTGAGCGACAATATTTTACTGTCGATCGTTTATAAGCGGTTGCCGGAGGATGTTCGTAATGCGCTTATAAAGCCATATCTTTCAGACGACGGTGATCAGATAAGATTCAGCGTCCGCGTTTTCGAGTCGGACAAGTCGTTGCGTCGAAATGAACTTATCAGTCGGATAAGGACCGAGCTCGTCGAAAAGTTTGCTCTTGGCGACGACCAGGTACATCTCAGCGGCATGCTGGTTCTCTATAACAACATGCTGCAAAGTCTCTTCCGGTCCCAGGTATTGACACTCGGAGCGGTATTTCTGGTGATATTTGCCATGTTTGTGGTGCTCTTTCGAAGCCTGCGGCTGGCTGCGACCGCAATCCTTCCTAACCTCGCGTGCGCCGTCGTAGTTCTGGGCCTGATTGGCTGGCTGGGTATCCCGCTCGACCTGATGACGATTACTATCGCTGCGATTACGGTGGGCATCGCCGTGGACGATACGATTCACTACGTCCACCGTTTCATCACCGAATTTGCCCGGGATCAGGACTATTGGGCGGCGATACATCGCTGCCATCGGACTATCGGGCGCGCGATGTATTACACCAGCGTAACCATCATGCTGGGTTTTTCGATCCTTGCGCTTTCACAGTTTACGCCGACCATTTATTTCGGCTTGCTGACCGGGACCGCGATGCTGGTCGCATTGCTCGCGAATATGACACTGTTGCCGGTGCTGCTGGTCACCTTTAACGCCTGCGCGATTGACCCTGATAAAGCGGCAAGAGCCGAAGATACGTAAGCCCACGTTCTTGCGGTAGTATGTGCTTACCATGAAGACGAAATTCACAGGACCCTGTATCACCACGCTCAGCGTCGGGCTGTCGCTGCTATCGTCCGGCATTGCCGCGAGCGATGATGAAGTCGAATCATCGTGGCAATGCGTCAGCGGTAATCTTGAACGCGATATTGTGCTCTACAGGAGTGAGTCTGATCGCGGCGCATCGACAGCGGCAATCAGCGGGCTTGCCTGTCGGGTCGTTTACACGAAGAACGGTGCTTCCGAGGTGCTCTGGCAGGCGCGCAATGACCCGGACTATTGCGAGCCCAGGGTGCGCGCTTTGGTCGAGAAGCTGAAAAACTCCGGTTTTGTATGTACGTCGTCCGATGAGACGTTAGTCAATACCGAGAGGGAAACAAGCAGTCCCGTCACTACAGAGGATGTGGTGGCCCCAGCGCCCGTCAAAGCAGCGCCCGTCAAAACTGCGGCTGTCCGTACGGACGACTTCTCCGCCTTGCGAGGCTTGCTCGAAAAGCACTACGAGGATAGTTATCTCGACGCGATGGTGTTGGCAATCCCGGCTGGTTTCTCTGTCCGCGAAGATTCGGACGCCGTTTACACAGAGTCGGGTGGCGTCTTGCATTTGGCACCACCGAATCACTTTGTTAAGACGATGTCGGACGGCTCGTATGTTCTGGTTAATACGTTGTTAATGCGCAGCGGCTCGACGTCGTCGTTTGTGAACCTGGGTTTTGCGGTGAGGGACAGTCGCTACCGGTTCCTGGGGTATGCGATCGCGCACTCGGCGGTCGAGGCGAAGGTACTGGACGCGGACAGCGTCAAAGTCGCCCTGATGGTGTCGCAGGCAGCAAGCGAATCATGCGAAGCATCACGCCGAATGAGGACGCTGCATTGGGCCGCAGAATTTTCCGAACCTTCCGACGACACGAGTCGAGAGGTCAAGACGAACGATTGCGGCAACTGAACCCGCGCCTCAGGTCTGGGTGTATTTAGCGATTAACTCCGGGCCCGTCATGTCCTTCGTTTTGTTTGAGAATTCGTAGAAGGACGGCTTTTCATCGATGAAAACCTGGTGCTCAAAAGACAGAGCTGGGTCGTCGTCGAAAACGCCAATCGGTATGCCGTGGTGGCCTGTTTCCTTGAAGCGGTAAAAAAGATGCGTGCCGCATTGCCGGCAAAAGCCGCGCTCCGCCCAGTCGGAGGAGTTGTACACCGCAATATTCTCCTCGCCCTCGAAAACAACGTTCTTGCCGCATTCGATTTCCATAAAGGGTCCGCCGCCCCAGCGCCGGCACATTTTACAGTGGCAGGCACCGACATCGTTGCCGACGTCCGTAGCTGTGATTTTTACTGCGCCACAAAGGCAGTGTCCGCGTCTCTCTGACATTTCAGTCTCCTGCTTTGACGATGCTCAGTCGCTGCGACCGCGCACCGAGCGGAAGAACCAGGCGATAAACAAAGCGAATGCGGCCGCACCGACCAGCATCGCAGTCAGGTCGTTTCCGAGCCAATCTGTACCGATGCCGTCCGGACGCCGGCTCTTTGCGACAGCAACCAGTGCGATACCGACACCGAGCAGGCCTTCACCACCGACGAATCCGCTGCCCAACAAGACGCCACGCTCGCGCCGCTCCGCAGCGGTGGACGCATCTTTAGCATTGCGCTCCATCCACAAACGGATGAGGCCGCCGACAAAAATTGGTGTCATTGTCGAAACCGGCAGATAGACGCCTACCGCGAACGGGCAGGGAAGGAATGCGAAGCACTTCGCAGGCGAGCGCGATGCCGACCCCGATAGCCACCAGTGACCATGGCAGGTTCTGGTCGAGTACACCGTCGATAACCAGCTTCATCAACGTTGCCTGCGGCGCAGGAAGTTCGGTGCTGCCGAAGCCGAAGCCTTTGCCAAGTGCCAGGACGGTGAGACAGACAAATACCGCCGAGGTAAGGACGCCTATCAACTCCGCTGTCTGCTGCTTTCGTGGTGTTGCGCCGAGCAGGAAGCCGGTCTTGAGGTCCTGAGAGGTATCGCCCGAGATCGAAGCGGCGATCGCGACCACGCAGCCTACGGTTAAGGCGGCCGCTTTGCCTGCCGCGTCCGTCCAGCCGAATATCAGAAAAATAGAAGCCGTGCCAAGTAGCGCCGCGATCGTCATGCCGCTGGTCGGGTTACTGGTAACGCCGACGAGACCGACGATGCGGGATGCGACGGTAACAAAGAAGAACGCAAATATGACCACACAGAGCGCAGCGACTGCTCGTATACCGATGCCGCCAACCGAACCGAACACCTGCGGCACCAGGATGAGGACCAGCGCTATCGCGGCGACGCCGATACCGACGAAACGCAGTGGCAGGTCGTTGTCCGTACGTAGTGTCGGCGCGTCGTTGCCGCTGACACGTTCGCTTAACTGCGAGGCGCCGATCTTGAAACTGCTGACCATGACCGGGATGCTGCGTATCAGTGTAACGATGCCCGCCGTTGCAACCGCCCCGGCGCCAATGTAGCGCACGTATCGGGTCCAGATCTGGCTCGGCGACATGTCGCGAATAAGATTGATTGTCTCAGGAAAAATCGGCGCCGTTTGTGCCTCACCCCAGTACGCGATCGCGGGAATGATAACGAGCCAGGAGAGCAGGCCGCCTCCGACCATGACGGCGGCAATGCGTGGACCCAGGATATAGCCGACACCAAACAGTGCGGCCGACAGGTCCATGCCGAGTTCGCCTTTCTTCAGGAACGGGACCTTCAGGTGCACGTCACCGGGTATAACTCGTATCCAGGACGTCAGGAATTTGAAGATTGCCCCGCCGGCCAGCCCATAAAATACGAACCGTGCCGCGCCACCGCCGACCTCATTGGCGACCAGCACCTCGGCGCAGGCTGTTCCTTCAGGGTAGGGGAGCTTGCCGTGCTCTTTTTCAATGAGAAAACGTCGCAACGGAATCATGAAGAGAATTCCGAGCAGGCCACCGCACATGGCCAGCAACGTCATCTGCAGTAGTTCTGGCGGCATTCCCCACATGAATAAAGCGGGCAAAGTGAATATCACGCCGCTGGCCAACGAACTGGATGCAGAGCCTGTTGTTTGCGAGATATTCGTTTCCAGGATCGTGCCGCGTACGCCGACGCTTGATAACGCGCGGAACACGGCGACCGTCATGACGGCAACCGGAATCGAGGTACTGATCGTAAGACCGGCGCGTAGTCCCAGGTAGGCGTTGGCTGCGCCGAAAATAATGCCGAACACTATGCCAAGCCCAACGGACTTCAACGTAAATTCAGCAGGCGATTCCGAGGCTTCGACGAAGGGGTCGTAGGTATCGCCCTCAGCGATTGGCACATAGGCTTTCTGGCTTAGTCCGTCTTTTCGCATAATGCGGGGTCCCGTTATTGTTAGTCTGTTACACCCAGTCGTTCATGCATGATAGGGCTGGTCGTCGTGTACTGCACGCGCACCTTCTGGTCCGGTTCGATCTGCTGTTTAATTGCGAACGCCGCCATGGCCGCCTCGTGAAAACCACAGAGGATCAGTTTCTTCTTGCCAGGGTAGAAGTTGATGTCGCCAATGGCATAGATGCCGGGTACGGACGTTTCGAACTTCTCGACATCAACGTTAATCGTCTTGCGGTTGATGTCCAGACCCCAGTCGGCAATTGGGCCAAGTTTCGGCGCCAGGCCAAAAAAGACCAGCACGTCATCAACGGCCACTTCAACGGCTTCGCCGTCCTTGGGTTGCAGGGTCATCGAGTTGATCAACCCATCGGTCGTGTCGACCGCCGCTACTTTGGCGTTCTCGACGACTGCCATCGTTCCGTCGGCGACCAGTTTGCGCATTTTATCCACCGATGCGGGAACTGCCCGGTACTCATCGCGACGATGCACCAGCGTTATGTGCGAGGCAATGCCCACGAGTTCCAGTACCCAGTCGAGTGCGGAGTCGCCGCCGCCCATGATGACAAGGCGCTTGCCGGAAAACTGCTTCGGGTCCTGAACTCGATAGTGCAGGTTGCTGGCCTCGAAATGGTCCACGCGCGGCACTCGCATCTGTCGCGGCTGAAAAGAGCCGACACCCGCGGCGATCACTATGGCCTTGGCGTTAAACTGGTTGCCCTCACTGGTCTCCACATAAAAGGAGTTCTCGCCGTCCTTGCGGACCACGGTTACTTCTTCGTTCAGATACATGCCGGGCTCAAATGGCGCGATTTGCTTGAGGAGGCCGTCCGTCAGTTCTTCGCCGGTACAGACAGGTATGCCAGGGATATCGTAAATAGGCTTGTCCGGGTAGAGCTCGGTGCATTGGCCGCCGGGCTGACGTATCGAATCGACGACAACAGCCTTTAGTCCCAGCAAGCCGAGTTCGAACACCTGGAACAGGCCGCAGGGCCCGGCACCGACGATAACGACGTCCGTATTGATCACGCATAGTCTCCAAAGATCCCGAGGCGTCAGAGATTAACACGCCGCTGTTGCGCCTCCCATGCCCCGGCTGTACGCGTTTCGCTGCTAAAGCGCAGGCAGGACCGGCAACAGGGATTTTTCTGCTAATCTGTGGGTCTTATACTAGGCCGTTTAGATGAGTTGGAGGTTTTGCTATGGACGCCGGATGGATACAGGTGTTTGTGCTGACGCTTGTGGAATGCGTCGCGCCGTCAGGTAAGACGGTATGCCAGCAACAGGAGTTCGAATTGACGTTTCTAACGCAGGCGGATTGCGAGGTTGCGCTGGAACAACTGGTTACGCTCAAGGATTCCGCTGAAAATGTCATTATCGACAAATCGAAGACCCGTTGCGAAGCAACTGCGCGCCGGCAGGCAGTATTTGCCAGTCTCGCCGAGGTAGGTAACTCCGTCGGTGACGAAGTGGCCTGGAGGCCGCCTGAGGTTAATGAAAAATCGACGGCGACTGTGGATACGAATTACCAGAGCCGCCTCGAAGTTCTCAAGACCTGCGAGGAAACAAAGGGTGTCGCCCCGTGCAAAATAGGCGAGATAATTATTGAGGACGCGGTGAAGGGCGAACCGGTCGAGGTGTGGCGGCGGGATAAGAAGTAGCGATCGAAGTGGCAAACCTGATCAGTTCACGCAACACCGGGAAGTGTTGGGGGATTGTTGGGTATTGCTCCAGGAGTACTCGATTCTTGGCGCGTCAATTCTCGGATTTCTGACCGATCATGCCGATCGCGCCTTTCCCAAGAAAGAAGACGCCCAGGCCGTCAAAGATGAAGTTGAGAATCGTGAACTGGCCGAGAAAGATCGAGCCGCCCATGAAAAGCCCTATGGCGATAATTGCTACGCCCCAGAAGATATCCTGCATACAGCACCTCGCGAACAATACTGGCGATAGTCCAGAAAGCACATTTTCTACCAGACAGCCTTCGTTTGGCGCGATCAGGATCACAATTCGGGGTTATTCCCCGTATTCATTCCGCTAAGCTCGGACCTAACCGCCCAGCTGGCGTATACCAGGGAATCTGCTTATGAAGAAGGCCGCTGCCGCACTCGTCGCATTCGTTGCTATTGAGCACCTGTACATCCTGGTTCTGGAGATGTTTCTCTGGACCAAGCCTGCCGGGCTACGCGCGTTCGGGCTTACCCCGGAGTTCGCAGAGCAGACAGCTGTGCTGGCCGCCAATCAGGGCCTTTATAACGGGTTTCTGGCCGCCGGATTGATATGGGGTCTCGTTCGAAAAGAGGAGGGCATTCCGATTCGACTGTTTTTCCTGGGTTGCGTAATCGTTGCCGGCGTCTTTGGTGCGATTACGGCGAAGCCGTCCATTCTGTATGTGCAGGCCGCCCCTGCTTTGATCGCGCTGATCGTGACGCTACTGGCACGCCGATAGGGGGTATTCATGAAGAAAGACTCGTTGAATATTATCGAAGTGTTAGGCGCTGTGGGCTTGATTGCGTCTCTTGTATTTGTCGCCTTTGAGATCCGTCAAAATACACTTGCTGCGCGTGCAGCGGCACTCCAGGAGATAGGAATCGCAACCGCGGAGATGTGGGGAGAAATCGCGAGAGATCCCTTGATGCTGAGAACAGCCCAACGGTCCGATATCGCCACCTCAGATTGGTCCGCCGACGACTGGACTCGGCACTTTGCCCAGATGGTGGCTTGGTCCAGGCTCGCGGAAACGGGTCTCCTGCAGGTCCGGGAAGGGCTTCTTCCACCGTCCAGTCTCGATCTTTTGGGGTATGCGAATACCAAGTATTGGCGCAATCGTCCTGCAAACTACTGTCTGTGGGAATATCGCCTGCGGGCGTTTGTCAGTGAAGAATTCGCCGACTATGTGGAATCGGGTCCCGAACCACCAGTCGTCGATTGCGACAGTTTTGCGGCTTTCCCTTTCAGGCAGTCCCTTTCGATCGATCCCGAACTAGTTGACGAAAAGCGATAGCTGCAGTGTCCAGACTCCCGACTTTCAGGCGCTTGTGTGCAGGCACACCAGCGAATTAGCCCTGATTTCTTAACATTGGTACGACGGCCGCTTTGCGAGCATCTTTGAGCGCCCGACCTTGTTGTTTTTCTATGTCTTCGAAATTCTTCTCGAGGTCGTCCAGTTTCAGGCGCAGTGTGTCGGATAGTTTTTCGGACTGATCCGCCTGCTCTCGGTATCGTTCGGCGTCGGTCTCATGCTCCTTGCGACTTCCTTCCAGCGCCTCGACACAACGCACCAATTGCTTGTTGTGAATCCGGAGCTCTTCCAGTTCAGCGAGACTCCGTTCCTGTGCCTCGAATTCCTGCCTTATTCGTACAATGTCACGATTGAGTTGTGCGTTTTCCGCTTCTAGCTTACTCACGTTTCGCTCTAGCACTTGCAGCTGCCCTAGTCGAAGTTGAGCCGCAATGATCATGTTTTCGGTCGATCCATGTTCGAGAGTGGATGATTCCACAAGATTGGCAAACGACTCTTGTTCAGCCCGTGCTTCCTGGACTTCCGTCTCGAGTTGTTTGCGTTTTTCAAACGACTTAAGCAGTTCGCGCTTGAACAAACTCTGAGTCTTTTCGAACTCTGATTGCAGCGCGGTGGTCTGCTGCCTTAGTGAGCCTAGCGCTTTTTGCATGGCGCTGAGCTTGACCTTGGTGTTCTCACGTTCCGTGCGAAGCGTGACAACATTCCGGGTCAATAACTTTGCTTTCTTGAGTACAGACTCAAACTCGGTATTGCGTTTAGCGATGACAGCTTGAAGAGACTGGATGCTTTCTCGCGATCTTGAATACTTGTTAGCGTAGCCGTCCCTTTGAACAGTGACGGCGTCTAATTTTGTCAGGGCTGCGTTGGTCACCTGCTCGAGGCGACGTTTGCTAATCATGGCTTGGACCAGCCATCCACAGAGGGCACCCAGAATGCCGCCTCCGAGTGCATACAATGCTGTTTCAAAAATCGAACTGCCCATGCTTGTCCCTGACGCAGGATAAAGACCCATTTCTTGACCGTGCCAGTATGGCCGCGCAGGGGATTATGAAATACGACGGATCGCACAAATTGAGACTTTTTCGATCAGGGTTGGCAGTATCAGCCCTGATTACTGGCCTCGAATGACCGGGGTTGGGCATGGGTGGACGCCGGAGAACCGCGAATTTCCGCTATTTGGTGCCCTCAACCAAGCGTGAGCGGCCGGATAAGCTGCGTTGCCTTAATCGTCAGGACGATGGCCAAAACGGCCTTTTACGGTGACGCCGTATACCGCTGGCTCATTGACAAAACCGGTCAGGTTATTGAAATCGATACCGCCCACCAGGTTTTCTTCGTCTGTGATGTTGCGACCGAATATCGCGAGCTCCCATCGACCCTTATCAAAGGTGACGCCGGCTCTCAGGCCAAGTTCGAACGCATTGTCGATATTGTATTCCAGTGACTCGTACAGGAAGAACGATGTCTCGCCCTGATATGCGTAGTCGATATCAAAGAAAAGCTGCTTGCCGCCTGCGATTTCATGCGTGTATTGCAGGACCAGGTTAGCCATGACTTCCGGGGCTTGGGGCGAGGAATTACCATCAACGATGGCATTTCCATTGGCGTCGAGCGGATCCGTAACCGTACATAGCCCGGATCCGCACGGCGCAATCCGGAGATCGGGGTCATCAAGCTCAGTGTGGTTGTAGCTGAATCCCGCCGTCACCATGAACCTGTCAGATAGTAACCACTCCAGATCGACATCCAATCCAGTGCCGATCCCCTGGTCTGCATTCACCAACTGAACCAGGTTCCCGGCACCGCCAATCGCAGAAAACTGCATATCATCGATCTGATAGCTATAGATTGAACCGTTCAGGCGTACACGGTCATCGGCCAGCCTTGCCTTGACACCAACTTCAACCGAGACAATCTCTTCGGAGCGAGCGGTAGATGGTGCGCCGAAAAATGCAATGTCACGTCCCTGAATCGTCGGTGCGCGAAAGCCGCTGGCAACGCGCCCATACCAATTGATAGCGTCGCTTACCTCGTAGATAGCGCTAAAGTCCCAGCTGACTTGTTTGTCCTGCACATTCACGGGGCTGGTCGGAATGGGTGAAGCCTGAACCGTGAGGTCTTTTTCGTCATCCGTATATCGAAGGCCGCCGATGACTGTAAAGTCGTCCGTAACGTCGTAGCTAAGCTGACCAAAAACAGCCCACGCCTTGTTCTCATGAGTCACCGTCGTTGCTGGCACGAAGAACGGATCCGTTGTCACCTTGAATTTTGAATCGAACAGGAAAACGCCCGCTTGCCAGAACACGCGACCAGGTCCGGTGGTTGCCAGGCGAAATTCCTGTGTCAACTGATCCAGGTCATCGAGGCCATCTCGCGACTGTGACGGAAACGGAATACAGCTTGGCGTCGGGACGGGCGGACAGGGTCCGACGGTCGGAAGGAAATCAGCACCATTGCCGCCGTCGATGTCACCGAGACTCTTGGTCTTAACCGTTTCGTAAGCCGTAATGGAAGTCAGCGTCAGCTCGTTGGCAAAATTGAAGTCAAGCTTTCAATGATCCACCGATGGCCTGTGCTTCTTGTGGATTGTTATCGCCCTCATCAAAGAAAACGGTATCGCGATCGAAATTGACATTAAGCTCGTTGCTGCCGGGGGTAACGATGTTGGCGCGGAAAACAGACGCCGTACCGTCGTTATCGCGGCCATGTAGGTTAATTAACGCGGAGAACGTTTCATTCGGTGCCAACTGCAGTTGCGCGCGCCAGGCGAACTCATTGAAGCCACCCAGTGCATTGTTTTCGCCGGTGAATGCGTTGTCGATCCAATCTTCCCGGTTCTGACTTAGGAAGGAAATGCGTCCGGTGACTGTTTGGGCGGCGTTCAAGCTTCCGCCTATTGCACTCTCGAAATTATAAGTCCCGAGACCGCCTGCGGTGACGGAAAAATAGCTGTCTGTTTCTTTGCTTGGCTTTCGTGTATCGAACTTGACGATTCCCGCAGGGGTGTTGCGTCCGAACAAGGTTCCCTGTGGTCCACGCAATACTTCCAGTCGCTCAATGTCGAACAGCGGAAAGCTTTTCAGAATGACGTTTTCCTGCACCACCTCGTCAACAATAATGGAGACCGGCTGCGAAGCAGCCAGGTCGAAGTCCGTGTTGCCAAGACCGCGAATGTAAAACCGCGGACCGAGACGGCCGTTGGATGACTCCGCGTAGAGACTTGGTACGCGGGTCGCGAGCGCGCGAATATCTTCGCCACCCTCAAACATCGCACCAAGGCGATCTCCTTGAATAGCGGTAATCGAAATCGGCACGTCCTGCAATTTTTCGTCGCGCCGTTGCGCGGTTACAAAAACGTCATCGAGCGCAAGGAACTCGTCGATATCGATGAATCCGCTATCGATGATGCCGCTTTCCTGAGCATTCGCTTCGGCAGCCGAAAGAGCCATAGCCGACGCCGCGGCGATGGTAAGAACGCCGGATACTAGTCGAGCCAATGACAAGCGATTTGCAGTGGCTGGAAAATACCGCTGCATATTATCGATCTCCTGGGCGACCAGCTTGAATTCGGTGAGGTGATCCAAAATTGTGGTGGTTGCCGCTTTTTTACTTCCTCCGTAGATCTGTCGACCGTATGTCAATTTTCTTTAGCCACGGATCGATATTTTGCTAGGTAACCGCCTGTTTTCGCTAAACGAGTTGTTTGAATGGCGAAGTTCGGGATTTGGAGTCATTCGAGCCAAGGGGCAACGTCTGGCCGAATTTGGCCGTTGGGTGACGTACGAAGGGTTTTGTACCTTTCTATACTCGTGGGCCCGTTGCAGAGTAGGGCGCCAAAATGGTGTCAATAGTCAGGTAGTCGAGCAGGGCTCGGTTGCTCGTACTCGTGTTTGAGGCCGTTCGGATACGGCTACGCCGGATGGATGCAACCAGAGTCTATTTGTTGGACAGCGATATTGAGCCGCTATCCGATATGCGGATTTTGCGCTTGTATGGGCCGGGATCGAGCTTGGCCTTGAATGCATAGTCGAAGCTGTCGCTATCCTTGTCCATGAGCGAACGGAACAGCTTGATTCCGGCCATGACATTGAAACCCGCGGTTACGGTAAAGGACCCTTCGCCGTACCCTTTGATAACCGGAAGGTCATTGCCTACACCCTTGATGACATCTTGGCCGTCGAGACTGATCGTGTAGGAAACGCCGGCAAGCTCAAGTGGATCCAGATTCGGATTCGTAACATGCAGGCGGATCTCAAAAGCGGGCAATGCGCCGCCATCAACGGACGCAATCGGGCGAAACGATTGCACCGTGACGGTTGGGACCTCGTATCCGGAACCCATGCCAGCGCATCCGAATAGCTGCGCAACGGCCAAAAGGACTAAAGCGAGTTTCGTTGGCGAAAGCGAGCTGATCTTGTTCATCACCAGGATCCAGGGTTTTGGGAGAGACCGGCCGATATTACTCTAGTTAAGGCCGAACTATTGAATTACTGCCGGGCAGTCAGATCTAACGGAAGTACCACCGAGCGCCAAGACTAAAACTGTCCGTGTCACCGGCAAAGTCCAGGCTCACTCCGGCCGATATCTGGTCCGTAAAGTAATAATCGCCTGCAAGTTGCAGATACGTGTCGCTGTTATCCAGGTTGATATGATTCACTGATCCGCGGATCTCGAATTGCGGCGCCAAGAAGCCGCGAGCACCCGCCGAAAACGCGAATCCCGAATCGTCGGCGTCACCGCCCGGTGTATCCACTTCGGCCTGAACCAAACGGAGTGTGCTGACCAGGTCGAAGTCGTCCGAGTAATTCCACACGTAACCGCCACCAATCTCCAATAGTGTTGAATCAACGTTATTGTTGAAGTCCAGTGCGGTCAGGGCACCGACGAGAATCCACTGTCCATCGAGCTCGTAGGATCCGGCAAACCGAAAGCCGTCGCCACCACTAATGTCGACATCGACAAAGCGAAGCTCGGCGAAGGAATAGCTGAGATCACTTGGCACCTTTTGCTGACTTGTTTGCGCTGCAGCTGTTGTCTGAATAGTCAATGCGGCGAGCAGTAGTAGTAACTTGTTCATCAATTTGTCCTATGTCCGTTGCCCAAACTTGATAGCCAGAGGTCAGGTTGACCCTCCAGCAAGGCGCGAATCCTAACGCCGCACTTCTCCCGATGTCTAATCGCTGCCGCGCATGCCGTTGCGGTTTCCCCACAACTCCTCCACAGGTCTGTTTTTACAGTAGTTTTTCGCACGCACAGGGTGTCTCCATTTGGCGTCAGGTTCCGTTATCGAACGGCAATATGCGCATTAAGTACAATGGCGCGCAGCGGTGCCTGCGGTAAGGCAGCAGCGTTCTCGATTGACACATTCTGCCCAGCTGTTAGCGGCAAGTCCTGACGGCAATTAGCCGCCAGTACAGGGCAGGGCACCAGGTAGTCGGCTTCGGTTGGGGCAGGCGCAATTCGACACAGGGTGAAAGGCCGCAGCGTGCAATCTCGTCAAAAAATGGTCTTGCGCGGGGTAACCAGTTTTCTCAGGAATTGGCTGATGTCGGGCCCATCCGGGATCGTCACTCTCTCATGACTCAGAAACATCCGTTCAGCATCGAGAAGCATGTCGTCGACGGACGCATCCCTGTCCGGGTTGTGCTGGAGACGTCCGACGAAGGGCGTCAGAAACTCATGACCATCGGCGAAGCAAAGCAATTTCTTCGCATCCGAACAAAGTCGATTGATCGCCCGTACTTCGTCATAAGTCTCATCCCGCCCGAGCAATACACAGAAGTGATAATTCCCGATATGCGCAATCGACCTCGCTGTCGGAAAGTAGTCGTGCAGGAGCTGTAAAAATATCTCCCCGGGCGACAACCCTGAATTCTCGTCATCGTGCGACGCCAACACATCGTCAATGTCGAACAGCAGCACCGAAAGTCCATGCTCGTCCGGGATAGCGTCAAAGAAACTCGCCTCCGCAATCGAGTGCGATACGCGATCAGACCGATCGGCTTTTGCATCGACGCGCGTCAACATCTCACCGACGACCATATCGGCGAGGCTCTCCAGCGTCGTTTTCTCATCGTCACTCAGTTGGTGCGGTACGCGGTCAACGATGCACAACGTCCCGAGCCTGTGACCGTTGGGGCCTTTGAGCGGCGCGCCCGCGTAAAAGCGGATATGCGGCGGTCCTACTACCAGGGGGTTGTTACGAAAGCGCGGATCGAGCCGTGCGTTTTGGACCTCGAATACACCGTCGCCCAGGATTGCATGTCCGCAAAAAGACATTTCCCGAGGTGTCTCGTCAATGTCGATGCCCACGGCGGACTTGAACCACTGCCGTCTTCGATCGATCAGACTGATCAACGCGATCGGCCTCTCGAAAGCTCGCGCAGCGATGCGCGTGAACCGATCGAAACGGTCTTCGCGTGGTGTATCGAGAATACCCAGGTCGTGCAACGTCGCGACTCTGTTCACCTCGTTTTCCGGCAGTCCAGGCTTTTGCACTACAGTCTCCCGTTATCGTTCCAGGCATTTCAGGACGGCAACAGACAAAGCTTCAAACGCCTTGCGGTCAGCGTTCGCGGGCTACGTCGTATAGATTCCTGTTTTCCGTCCTATCTATCAATACGCCTGGGGCGACAAAAAGTTGGTAGAAAATCAAAATATCGAAATATCGAACACGTTCCCGTCGTTTTAGGGGAGCGTTCGCGAGCGGACTCGATCATTCTGCCGTTCGAGGGCGAGAATCGAATCTCCGTGATCCTATCCAAGCCGTATCTGCCTGCAGACGACACCGGAATCAAGGATCAGACCCAGCATGTACCAGAAGCGTTGCAACGCAGTGAGTCCTGTCATTAGTTGGCTCTCGTGTCGGGCGCGACTCGCCAGATGATGTTGCCGACGTCGTCCGCAGCCAGTAGCACACCTTCGCTGTCCGTGATGATGCCGACGGGTCGCCCAAGGGAATCGCGTTCGCCCTCGACGTATGTGACTCTTGCTGCATCTTCTAACTTCTGCGCAAGCTCGTCGCTGGATTTCTCAACAGATTCGGACGTTTTTCTGGCAGCCAGCAAGGAGATAATTGAAGCAGCTGTGCTGGCTAGCAAGAAAAGGCCACCGATGATTTCTGTTTCCATTTTTCCCCTGCTGCCGCCACTGGCGGAATAAGTGATTATTCCGAGGCTGACCGCTGATAATTCGCTATTCAGGAGCTGTTCGTCGCCCGCTACCTTGTAGGCTGCTATGGCTTGGTCGCACGCGCAAATCAATATTAGCAATTGAACGTTAGGTGGCATGTCGCAACTAGGAAGTTGTAGAGCAGTGCATCTCGGGCCAACTCATATGCAGAAGTTAAGGTCAGACAAATGCCATCGCTAACAGTTAGCGCCGACTAATTCACCTTCACCGCAAGCGTGTCGTGATGCCCGGAAATTAGCGAGCGAAGGTAGAATGAAATATCGGCAAGACCTTTGAACCCAGCCGCTTTCGCCGCAAGCTCTTTTTCCTCGATAGTGACATCCGCCGGTGCTGCGAACGCTTGTAGATTAAGGTGGAATCCGATCGTGAAGATGTCTACGTCAGAACCCGCCGCACGACGGAAAATCATGTTCGGCGTCTGGCCGGTCGAAACCAGGTAGGTGTTTTCCATACGGCGCTGTTCGAGGAGGTCATTCGCTTTTCCAGGCGCTGCCTTGAACATTTCGATGTGAAAAAAACTGTTTGCGGCATGTGCGGATTTTAGTGATGACCAGGATGGTCCGTACGCAAAGTGATCTTCGTAGAACGCGAAGAAACTCTGACCCTCGGCTATTAGATCGGCATGCTTGGCCGATGCAGCTCTGCGTTTTTGCGTCGCCGCCTGGGAGTGATAGTCAGTCCAGCTCTGCATCGGGACGATAACCAATAGATCCCACTGATCGCCCTGCGAATGGCGCATGAGAATAGGGCGCTCCTGGCCCGTTTCATCGTAATACTCGGATGCACTCAGTTTCGCCTCCCAATCCAGCAGATCCGCCAAAGCGCCGGTCGCAGCCCGAATCGTCGTCACCTTGTACAGGTACTTGCCTTCCAGCTCGTCGGCACTGGCGAATGTTGTTAGGCCAAATAGTAAAATGAATATCGCAACTATACGCATGGTCATTGTGGGCTGGCCTTTGCTGAGTCCTTGATCGGTCGACAGTATAGCTTCGGTCGAAGCATCGCATCTACCGGTGGACTCCAACGCGGGTTGGGGAACAGGCGCTACCTGCAAACCTGCGGTTACCGCCGCTGCCACGACCGCGTCAGAGCCGGAACAGGAATTCCTGCATGCCGTTACTGAGGAGCCGTGCGCGGTCGAGCACAAATCGGCCCATGCTCTTGCCGAGGTCTTCGGGCGAATAGCGTGGGGCCGCGGTCGCTGCGAGCGTGGTGCTGTAATCGATGAGGCCACCGTCCGCGGTCGGTACGAGGCGCCCGGGATGTTCACGCATGTCGTGCTCGGAGTAATAGATCAAGGCATGGGCGAGGGCGCCAGGGCGGGCCCGTTGCCCGATCGCATTCATCAGTCCTGACAGGGCATTGAGCGTCAGGTAGTTCGGCAAATCCCAGCAAAACACCAGGTCAATAGCGTCACCGGGTAGTTGTTTCGGCAGAATAGAGTCGGCCGCGTTAGCAAACGCAGGGCCGAGCTCAGTTTTATTAAGGTGGTCAATACCGCCGAAATGCGCGAGGTCCGCGATATCCACGCGGCATCGGGACCGGCCGAGCAACGCCAGCATCGCGGTCGACGCAGCACCGAGGTCGAGAACGACATGCCGCTCGGTCGCATCCAGTCCGGCCAAGAGATCGTGAAACAGGGGCGCGTGAAACGCCACCGGAGAATCCGGTGGCGTCCTGGAGCTCGTCGCGCGACGCAGGGAGGCAATCACTTTTGTTATGCGGTCTTGGCAGGCGAATTCACGCTCGCGCTGGTGTCCTTCACGTTGCTCTTCGGCGCGGCCTTCGTGTCGGCGACGTTGCCGGCTTTATTCTGAGTGACCGACTTGACGGTGCTACTTGCCGTCGTTTTCCCCAACGCCTTTTCTATGGCGGCGGGATCCATCTCGATCGAGCCCTTAAAGTGCGCGCCTTCCTCGATGCTGACCTTGGGCGCGATAATGTTCCCCTGGACCCGGGCATTGGCATGCACGCT
This sequence comes from uncultured Gammaproteobacteria bacterium, assembly GCA_963760395.1. Lineage (GTDB taxonomy): Bacteria > Pseudomonadota > Gammaproteobacteria > Steroidobacterales > Woeseiaceae > UBA1847. The sequence goes on along the minus strand of CAVXCX010000003.1, from coordinate 18,816 downwards.
GACGCGCTCGGTCGCGTACAGGTCACCCTTGGTTTCACCGTCAACGGCAATAGCCTTGGCGTACACACCGGCCTTGACCTTGCCTTCCTTGCCGATAGTCAGGACGCTGTTCCTGAGTTCAACGGTGCCGCTCACGTCGCCTTCGATACGCAGATCCTCGTCGCCGCGCAGGTCACCATTGATCTGGATAGATCTGCCGATGACGGCCACATCGCCGCCGCGGCCAGTCACTTTGGACCTGAGGGATCCAAAGGGTTTTTCGGATTCGGTCCGGTTTGTATCCGGCGATTCGGTGGTGTCGTCGCCTTTCTTGACGCGCTCAAACATATCGCACTCCATTCGTTGCTTGGATGGCAGTAATTATCACGCTGTCATAATGCGAACAAGTGTCTCCATATTGCGACGCCAGATCTTGGTTCTCAGAACGCTGGTGGCGACCGGAACGCGCGTCTCTGATTACATTTGTGGCTACTGATGCGCTAGCGTGCCTACGGCGTCTTGCAGCAGACCGGTCGCCGCCGGATCGTGACTGCCCAGAATGACGAGGTCCGGTAGTTGAGTCTTGAGATGACGAACCTTGGCGAAGGAGGCCAGCAACTCCGACTTATCGGCATAGACGCCGGGTAGTTGATCGCGCATGAGTAATTCAACCGCGTAGCTGAGGTCACCAATAAGCAGCAGTGGGGGACAATCGTCTGCTCGGATGAGCATTGATAGCGAACCCACGGTGTGTCCCGGCGTGGGTAACAACATCAAAGTGCCATCACCCATGACATCGTAGCAGCCACCAAACGGTGCCAGGAGCGGGTCCTTTGTTGCGGTGAAATCGATAGGCCGCCATTTTGTGCCGGGCAACTGAATGTGGTCGCGAAAGAAGTAGTCGCGATCTGGATGCGGCCCTGAAAGCTGCTGCCATTCGTCGCGACTGACCAGCAGCTCAGCCTGGGGAACATCTGCTATACCACCGATGTGATCGAAGTGCAGGTGCGAAAAGACAACCGTGTTTACGTCTTCGGCACGTAGATTTAATCGATCCAGGTTCATTGCCACCGTGTCGTCCGGTCCAATGTTCAAGCGGAACACGCGACGCATGAAGAATCGCCCGATCGCGGAGTCGACATAGTTGGGATCAGACACGATCGCCGGATCCAGGCCTGTATCGAACAGCACCAAACCATCGCGGTGCTTAATCACAAACACATTGATCGGAAGTTCGATCCAACTGCGTGAGGTCAGGGCCCACCACATTTTCGGCGCTCGACTGCCATAGCGGTGTTCCTTGTGTTGTTGACCAGACCCCGTGGAGAACACCCGGACGTTTTCAATCGCTCGGCGCGGTTCAGCCGATGTCTTTGCCTGCAGCATCGCATTTCTCCTTTTCGGTTTTCGACCGTCAGTCGCCACAGGGCGAGCGCAACGATGGTTCTGCCAGTACAACGTCAGGCCAATGGCCAGCAGCGTAATGTAGGTCGCCATTAGAACTGTCCATGCAAGCAGTGTAGGAATGGGTATGACCGTGGGTAACTGGGAGTTTTACCTACCGAATTCGGGAGATCCACGGTGTGCGCCCCGTAGTTAACACGGGGCTTCGATACGCCACGGATTGAGTGGATATCCACGATGTTTCCCGTGGACATCCGCCCATATGATTAGGCAGTAAGATGGTTCCTGATCATGGTTAATGATCGGTGCCAAAGGACACCCATGAAAGCCATTGTCTTTACACGTTACGGGTCACCCGACGATCTTGAAGTAACTGAGGTCGCAGAACCCAGGCCCAAAGAGAGTGAACTGCTCATTCGGGTTCACGCGTCGTCCATCAATTCGTGGGACTGGGAGTATCTCAACGGCACTCCGTTTGTGAACCGCCTTATGTTCGGGCTTTTGAAACCCAAGCGGGGGAAGCAACGACTCGGTGCGGACATCGCAGGAACGGTCGAAGCGGTCGGCAAGAATGTAACTCGATTCAAGCCGGGAGATGAAGTGTTTGGGGATCTCTGGGACAACTGGGGAGGCTTTGCCGAGTTCGCCTGTGCGAGTGAAACAGCGTTGCATCGAAAACCGATCAACCTGACATTTGAACAGGCAGCTACCGTACCTCAAGCCGGCGTATTGGCTTTGAACGGAATTCGAAAAGCCGGGCAACTGCAGCCAGGACAGAAGGTGTTGATAAACGGCGCTGGTGGGGGAGTGGGCACGTTTGCGGTTCAACTGGCCAAGCATTACGGAGCTGAAGTCACCGGTGTCGATGCTTCCCACAAGTTAGACGTCGTTCGTTCAGTTGGCGCGGATGTCGTCCTCGATTATGCCAACGATGATTTTACAAAAACGGGCGAACGTTATGACTTGATCATTGATTGCCAGAACTTCAGATCGATGTTCGATAACCGACGCGCGTTAAAGCACAGTGGAACCTACGCCATGATCGGCGGATCGATGTTACGGGTTTATCAACTTTGGCTTTTGAGCCTATGGCATCGAGTCACACGCGATGATCGAAGACTTTGTTTGGTCGCGGAAGGACCGAACAAAGGTTTAACCGAACTGAAGGAGTTGCTCGAGGCTGGCCATCTCGTTCCCGTTATTGACAGCACGTATCAGCTGGACGAGGCTCCTGCCGCGTTGCGCTATTTTGGAGAAGGGCGCCACAAAGGAAAGATCGTCATTGCTGTGAAGCATCAGATGGCGGCCGAGGACGTTTAGTCAGCAAGCGGGTAAGTGTCCGCTTTCGGTCAGCAGCAGGCAGTCCGCAGTTTATCACCTGGGCGGCTGGTTACGGCCAGGAGCGGTCATTGGCGTACAGCGAGAGCCGGCGGCAGTTACTTGCCCGAGTTTGAGCTCCAAGACTTCGACTTGTCAAAACTACCCGAATTGTAAGGATCGACCCCGTCCTGTTCACTGGCATCGAGCATTGCGGTACGAACTGTATCCCCCACATGCTCGTAGTAACTGTCTTCATGAACGGAAAATGGCTCGGCGTCCTCGGCAACGTCCTCTGCTCGACGATCTTTCACAGACCGACGCTCTAAGCGTTCCGAATCAGTCTGTGCTGGTGGACCATTTTCCGAACTACGCCGTGGATCGCCTCGCCGATCGTCGTAATGCTGGTAGCGGCATTCGCACTGATTGGGCCGATCGCATTGATCCAACGGCAGCAAGGGTGCTGCAGCCGAAAGATGACGCTCGCCCAGCTTGTCTTGCGCCGATTGACACGCGCTCTTTCCACAGCGAATCGATACCGCATGATACGGTGAGACGCGCGGTTTCTCGGCTGTTCTCGCAAATAGTCGCGTGAACCAACGGCGAGGTCTGACTGAGGTCATCTGATTGAGCCGCAACTTCGACTCCCTCAGGATACGTGCGTTGTGTCGCACATTCCGTGATGGGTCTCACACACCCAGCACGACCGATCTGGTTCGCAAACTATGGGCAGTGCCGTGAAGAAAAGTTTCGTGCGAGCCATTCTCAGGGCGATCAGATGACCGTCCGCTTCGGGTCATAAGCGGCCCTTTCCAATTCGGTAAATCTTAGCATTTGGACGGCTGCTTGTGGCGCGTACCGGCCTGTCGCCATTCGCCGAAAGCGGCCGTTCGTGAACGGCAAGCTTCGGGAAACGACCCCGGAGCTCGAGCGGTAAGTATTGGCCGGTACTTGCTCTGAAAAATGGGGGAGGGCGCCGAGATCGTGCATTGGTTGAGGGATTAAGGGTCTTATTCATTGCCTTGCATGCCATATCGCATGTTGCTCCCAATACGAGAGCATGCAGGGCGCCGGATCCTTGAGGGTCTATACTGCGTTGATACGTAATCTATTGACCTGATCGGGCTCTCAACAAGAATCAGAATGTCATGCTGAAACTCCTATTGGCTCTTGCTGCTGGATACGTCTTTCTCGTCATCGCCGTGTATCTGATGCAGGGTCGCATGCTCTACCTTGCAGACGTGCCCGGGCGAGTATTGACGATGACTCCCGGCGATGTTGGCATGGACTATGAAGACGTCTTCATCGAGTCTGCCGATCGAGTGACACTGCACGGCTGGTTCATCCCGGGGCGATCCGCTCGAGTGCTGCTGTTCTTTCATGGCAATGCCGGAAATATCTCACATCGTCTGGAATCGATACGGCAATTCCATGACTTGGGCTTGTCGGTACTGATTATCGACTATCGGGGATATGGTCAGAGCAAAGGCCGTACTACCGAAAAGGGTGTCTATCGCGATGCTGATGCGGCCTGGCGTTATCTCGTCGAGGATCGCGGCCTGGTTGCCAGCGATATTGTGATATTCGGGCGTTCTCTGGGCGCATCTGTCGCCTCAGGGCTCGCCGCAAAGCAGCAGCCATTGGCGCTTATTGTGGAATCGTCGTTCACGTCCATACCCGACATCGCTCAGGAACTCTATCCATGGCTCCCGGCACGATGGTTGAGCCGTCTCAAGCACGCGACACGTGACTATATTCGCGATGTTCGATGCCCGGTACTTGTCGTTCACAGTCGTGACGACGAGATCATCCCGTTTCACCACGGCGAAGCGATTTACTCCTCGGCGAATGAACCCAGGACGCTATTGACGATACGCGGAACCCATAACGACGCATTCCTTCGGGATGAGCGAGCCTATACGGAGGGGCTGGAAGCGTTCTTGACGAGTCTCAACTGATATATGCGTATTTATAGCGTGAACACGGGCGAAACTTTGGTCTCGCCTTTCGCTATTTTGTTTTCAGTGGTTTATCCAACTGCGTCAAACTACAGATCGTGAGAAATGACGAATTCCTCCGTAGTTGGGAGGAGGGTGGTTTGGCAACCCCCTTTGTCAACAAGAGCTTAGGGAAATTCCGCTTTGTAATTTTCGTGGTACTGAGCGGCAATTAAGAACCCTAAAGCAGACATTCGCCTGATATGGCCCTCAGTAGGCGCCTATGACCCAAAACGGTTATTCTCCCAAGGCTTCGGCGCCGGACCGGTATTCCCTGTGCGTGCTAGGCTAAGTCAGATTGAGGCGGCCACTTTCGGAGTGACATGACACAATCGAGTTCGGCTGGGATCTTTCAGGAAGCCCGCCGGCGGCGGGTGTTTCATATTGCTGCCATCTACATCGTTGGCGCTTTTGTCGCATTACAAGTGGCGGACTTGGCCTTTCCAGGGTTATCTATTCCGGATACCGCTATTAAATATGTCTGGATCGGTGCGCTAGTCGGATTCCCGTTTGCCCTGTTCTTTGGCTGGCGATTCGATCTTGTCGATGGCCGCATTCTGCGTACAGCCGCTGTCGACGGTGCGCCGGGTTTGCCTATCGGCAGGGGCGACAAACTAACGCTGTCCATTGCGTCGGTGGCACTGGCCGCAATTTGCATCGGTCTGGCATTCGAGATTTCCCAAACACGGGTCGACGATCCGGGAAGACCACAGCTGGCGGACGCGGCGCCAAATTCAGTGGCTGTTTTGCCCTTCGCCAACTTTGGTGGGCTACAGGAAAATGAATACCTCGCTGATGGCATAACCGAGACGCTCTTGCATGCACTGGCGCAGGCCTCGGGTCTCAATGTCACAGCACGCACGTCTTCGTTCTTTTATAAGGGCAAAGGTATCGACGTTCGCGACATCGCGGCCGAGCTCGGTGTCAGCAAGATCCTCGAAGGTAGTGTTCAGCAAAGTGGCGACAAGATTCGTATCGTCGCGCAGCTGATCGAGGCTGACAGCGGATTTCATTTGTGGTCGAACACTTACGACCAGGATTTGGGCGACATCTTCGCCATTCAGGACTCGATTGCCAGCAGTGTTGCCATTGCCATTCTGGCCACTATAACGGCCGCACCGGGCTTGAGCGAATCGAAGCTCACCGGCATCAGCACGACAAATCTCGAGGCCTACCAGAAATACCTGCAGGGTCTCGAGCAAGCGCACATCCGAAGCAATGTATCACTGCCAAAAGCGGAGACATTGCTGCGGCAGGCGATTGCCATCGACCCGGACTTTTTTGAAGCAACCAAGGAACTGGCCTACGCCATATACGAGATGTCGCTTAATGGGACGATCCCTCGCAAAGTCGCTTTGGATCGCCTCTCGCTATTGTGCGACAAGCTGCTCAAAGACCGCCCTGGCGATGGTACGAGCATCTACTTGGACGCCTATGTTCGGCTCGAACAAGATCGCGATTCGATCGACATTGACGATGTTGTCACGCAGATGATTTCTGCAATCGAACGTAATCCGAACGACACACGCGTCTACCGTTTATTGTCATGGTGGCTAACGATTTTTGACAGGCCAGATGAGGCGACGGAGTGGCGGAACCGTGCGCTCATCGTCGATCCGATGGATTTCACTTTGCACGCCTCATTGGGGGTTAGCTTCGCGAGGCGCCGCGATTACCCGGCGTCAGTCGCGGCGTATAAGAGAGTTACGGAACTTAACCCGCAGTGGCCTTCCGGTCATTCCAGTCTGGCATGGGCAGAATTTCATGCCGGCGACCCTGTGGTCTGGTACCAGGAAATGAGCATCGCCGCGGCGCTCGATCCTCTCGACCATGAGATGGAGGCTGCTTTGTCAGAAGGGTTACGGGGGCTCGGCCTGTTCGAGGAAAGTAGTCAGCACGTTGCGAGAGCCAGCAAGATAAACGCGGCCAACGGCGGCGAGTGGAGTACGAGTTCCTTATTGTCCTTGATCGGCGATCCGGCGGAGTCCCGGGTCCTGACCGAGTCGTTTCTTAGAAGCGAGCTGCCTGTGCGTGGCGGTGGACACCATTTCCCGGTGGTCGCGTACGTTTCTGCCTCGATCGATGCAGGCGCTTCGCAAGATGCGTTGGCTGTCATTGAGGAAATATTTCCCGGGACAACTCTTGAGGATTTCAGTCCTGCCTCAAGAAACGAGTTTTACCTACAATTCTGGGCGACCGTTGCCTGGTCGTATGGCAAAGAGACCAGTGAAGTAGTAGCGCGTCTCGACGCATTGGAGCCCCGTTGGGACTCAGCAGCTCCTAACTGGATTCGGACGCACGAATATTCCTCAATAAACGCCTTTCTGCGCGGAGACATGGAAGAAGCTTCGCGAATCGCCGTGGAGAGTCTTAGCCGTTATCCATACTGGCCGCGGTTTATGTACCGTTACGTCTACCCCCTAAACGTCGTAGCGGACCAGCCAGTAGTCGCGGCTCGACTGGCCGAAATAGAGGAAGAGCTTCGGCCGGGCAGCGAGGCCCTGCGGGCGTATATCGCGGCGCAAGAAAAGCGGTCGCTAGACAGTCACGTAGGTAGAGACGGTTTATATCAACTTCGTATGCGCATAATGTATATTATGTTAAATCATGTATTGATCTGGATATCGGGTGAGCCCCTTCAGCGGCCGTTGGACCTTGACCTGTGAAACGAATTTGAGAACAAACCGCCGGAACCTACTTCCCTGTGAAACAAACTCGAGAACACGGCGTCTTGTAATCGAGTGATTTCAAGTACTTGTTGGGACACCCTAGTTGCCGGAGATCAATCTCATACATCCCAGCTCAGCAATTTGATTCATCAAGATATTCAGAATTTGATGAATCCAGCACTATAATTGCCAAGAAAGAACTATCCAATACACCGAGTGTTTCTTCGCGCCTCAAACACCTCTAGTCGAATTCGGTCTTCCATCAAGTTGTGTTCCACAAAAGTATGTACCTAGATCTTATGGAACACATTTCTATGGAATCGAATCAATTCAGCCGCCACGAGAGTGTCCTGAAATCAGTTCGCGGGGCCCTAGTTGCCAAGCATGTAACGTTTGAGAATCAATCGAATCATAACCCCGAAACGTCAATCCCCTGATATCTACCTGGCCCCATGACCGCCATTCGCCTAATGGATGAATCCTGCAAGCATACTTACTCGATACCCGTCGGTGAATTGCACGACCTATGCTTCACCAGTTGTGTTTCTTAGGTGGTGTTTCATAGGTGGTGAATCAGGGCTAATCGGGTTCCGACTGACCGGAACCGAGATTGCGAAATTCGGTCTGTAGCGATCTTACAAAGATCTAGTAAGATTCCGACTCCCCAAGTATTACGCATTTCTTGCGACGTCGGTGTGAGCGTGTTTGACTCGAGGTCCTGGAAAACCTCGGTTCGCCCCCTATTCCCCCGACCTATTTGGGCGAATGATTTCCGGGGCATCACCGAGCGTCTTCCGTAGCTCAACACCAACCAGACCACTGGACTCGACCGCATTCATAAAACACTCACCCACAAATACGCATTGTCTCGGAAAGGTGGATGCAAGAAATACTCTCTTTTCCGGATCGAAGTCCTTGTGAAACACAGGTTTTACGACTCGCTGATACCCGGTCGTCGTCGTCGATATTTCCGACTGCTTTAAATCCAGACACTCGTACTGATGTGTGGGCCAAAATAGGTAGTACACCTGCCCATCGAGTAACGCAGTCTTAATTACTCCACATGGCTCGAGCAAGTGGCTGAGTGCCTGATAAGCTCGTTCGCTCAAGCATTTCGGATATGCAATTCCTGTGTTTGGAAAATCACCGAGTGGCAATGGTCCCTTAGGGTCAAGAACTATCTCGAGACCGACCGGTTCGTCGGTCTTTTCCAAATGCAAGTCAAATCTAAGCGCTTTCGCATCGTCGATGGAAATTCCATCAACCGTTGCATACTCATCGGAATTGCTATACCAAGCAAAAAAACTCACGTGTCACCTTAATTTATTCTGCACCTGGATCCCCTCGGTCAATAAGTCGATCTTTATTCTGCCAAGTTCGTTGAGAACATCAATCTTATTTCCGCTAGCGGATGCCGAGACTATACGCTCGTTCACGAGTTCGAAATAGTCGTCCGTGTGACCACCCGTGTGCAGAGCGCCAAACGCATCTGACGATCGAGAATTTGGCAAGAACACGCCATTTGTCGGAGAATTAATGTCTATCCCGTGCTCATCCAATACACGCTGGGCAGCCCGTGCTTTTGGTGAATTTCCCGCGACAATATGATGCGCCGCCGTATTTGGAGGTCGCGTCGCTCCAACCGCTTCCAAGTTCCGCCCCAACACGCGCGGCGAGTGGCCTGCGCCTAAAGTCAGCTTTACACTTCTTCCCCAGATTCTGTAGAAAAGTCGCAGCGCCCTGTTACTTAGCTTGGCAACAGGTCGACCAAGAAAGCCCAATTTCGAGAAAACGACTTCCTCAGCGACAGTACCCGCGGCGGCAAGATAGTTGCCAGTCAGAATATTTACCGCAACTGTACCGGCTGTGTATAGATTTGACGCGGTATTCAAGCCTGTCAGCAAACTCCCCATGGTAATATAGCCACTAGGATCGATGTTGCTGACGGGGTCGACATTAGCATACAAGTACTTATGCAGCGTCACAGGGTCAGCCTCAAGTCCCGGCCAAACATCCATGGTCGCGAAGCGTCCTGACCGTTGGGCTGTAGTACCTCGCCCTCAGATAGTAGAACCCAAGGTTCGGATCAAACTGCTCACCGGTGTACAGATAGTCGTTGACCGTGAACCCGGTCGTTCCTTCCGTCTCACCAAAGGCCGTGAACGCATAAGTATCCGTGACGATGCCTGACGTGTCGGTCAGAGCCCGTGTCGATCCAATGCCATCGTAGTGATAGGTACTGCTGGTGGTCGTCGTTGCATCCACTCTGCGATGCTGGGCGATCAGATCGTCGCCGTACGCTGTACTTCACTTCCGCAAAGTTATTGAGATCGAAACTCTCCTCGATAACCTGCGCATAATCCCGGTTCGGATCGGTCAGGTAATGCGTCGTGAGTCCCGCACTCGTCTCGCTCTGCCGAATCCCCGTCGCATCGTACTGATACGTCACCTGGCCGCTGTTGAGGTTTAAGAGGCGATTGCGACTGTCATAGGCGTAGGTGGTACCGTCCGACTTCGTCAGCGTATTGCCGTTGTCGTCGTAGGTATACGTGGTAGTAGTCCGGGTTGAGACCCGTCGCCGTCTCGCTCGTCAGGCGATCGTTCAGATCGTAGACGTAGGTCGTGGTCGTCGTGCCGGACGCGTCCGGCATCAATCTCCGTCAACCGATTGCCCACGGCATCGTAGGTCCAGGTCGTCGTACGGTTACCGAGTGTGGCGTCGGTCACGTCTTCCTGGGTTAGGCGATACAGGTCGTCGTAGACGTAGTCGACCACCCGGCCGTTGAGCTCCGCGTGTTGCGTGCGGTTGCCGTTCGGCCCCAGCACGTAGAGGTGCTGATCCATGAGCACGTCCAGCGTGTCGAACTGGTCGAGCTGGGTGAGACGATTCAGGTCATCGTAGACGTAGCCGGTGCGCGGTGCCGTTGGCGTAGTCGATACTGGCGCGATTACCCACGGCATCGTAGCCATAGGTCGTGGTGCCGGCCTCATCGACGACCGTCGCCAGGCGGTTAAGTACGTCAAACGTGTAGCTGATCGACTGGTTCGCGGTGGTCAGGCTGGTGCGATTGCCCGCAGCATCGTAACCGTAGGCAATGGTCTTGCCGTTCGGGTAGCTGATGTTGGTGAGGCGCTCGCGTTCGTCATAGGCGAAACCGGTCGCGCCACGATCATCCGTGATGGTATCGACCTGCCCGGTGTCGGTGTAGGTCGTCGTGACCACGACGCCATCGGCGTAGGTCGCGCTTGTCTGACGGTTGAGCGCGTCATAGCCGAAGCTATGACTCGCGCCGTTGAAGTCTACGTGACCGATGCGATTGCCATTGTCATCGTAGCTGAAGCTCTCGGTCTGACCTTCAGGCGAGCGCACGAGACGTTACGCGTCCCGACATTGTCGTAGGTCCAGGTCGTGGTGCGAAGCTCGGCGTCGGTCTGCGACGTCTTGTTCGACTGCTCGTCGTAAGCGTACTCGGTACGTTGGGTCAGCGCATCGATGACCGCCGTCAGGTTGCCGACCTCGTCGTACTCGAACGAGGTCGTAAGGCCGGCCAGGTCCGTCTCCGACGTCTTGCGGCCAAGCGCATCGTAGCCGGTGCTGCTTCTGAGGTTATCCGTCTGGTCGGCCGGCGTTGCATCCGGGAAGATCGTCTCGATCAATCGGCCGGCATCGTCGTAAACGAATTCGGTACGACGACTCAATGCGTCGACCATTGCCGTGCGCAAGCCGCGTGCGTCGTACTCAAATCGCGTTTCGTTCAACAGCGCGTCGCGAACCAGCGTGCGGCGACCGGCATCGTCGTATTCGAACTCGGTACGGTTGCCACGCTCATCGAGCGTGGCCGTCAGACGCCCTGCCCGATCGTACTCGTTCGTCGTTCGCGGATTGTCGGTATCAACGCCCGGTGTATCGTCGGGGAATATCGTCTCGGTCAGACGATCTGCCGCATCGTACGTCATCCGTGTCGTACGACCGAGCCTGTCGGTCTGCGAGATGACATTGCCATTCTCGTCATACCCGGTGATTTCGGTGGTCAAATCAGGGTAGCGCGTTACAACGAGATTGCCGCGGTCGTCGTAGTCGTACTCAGTTCGATTGAGGTTGGCATCGATCGTCGCCTCTTCCTTGTCGATCGCGTTGTACTCGGTAACCGTGACGTTGCCTTCCGGATCCGTCACACGAAACAGACGGCCCTTGTCGTCATACTCCATGGTGGTGGTAAGCGTCTGCTCGACGCCAAACTCATCAGTACGCGTTGTCGTTTCGGCTATTTGACGTCCAAGCGAATCGTAGCCAAACGACGTGCGGACGCCGCGTGCATCTTCCTGCCACAGCGGCAGCTCGGCGAACGGCCCGATGCATTGGGGCTGGATAGTGGTTCGCTGCAGCAACGCATCGGTGGTCCCGCGCGATGCGCCGGTCGAACAGCCGCTACCGATTCCTGCATCCCAGTGGAAAGTCGTTACCTGACCCAACGCGTCCGTCATCGTGAGCAGATTCGTGTTGTTCGGGTCGTACACGTTAGTCATGACCGGAATGCCCAGCGGATCCAGGACCGTCAGCAACAAGTTCCTGTCGTCATAGGTGCTGGTCGTAGTCTCCATCAGATGATTGGTCTCGGTGAGCTGATTCCCCCGCTCGTCGTAGCTCCAACTCGTTGTATGACCGAGATCGTTGGTCATCGACAACTCATTACGATCCGCATCGTAGGTGCGCGTGATCGTCTCGCCGAGCGCGTTCGTCTCGAGGAGCACGTTGCCGTCGTCGTCGTAGACGTACACGGTCGGATTGCCGCGACGGTCACGAATGGTCTCAGTGCGCCCGATGATGTCGTGGTCGTACTCGATGCGGTTGCCATCGGCATCGATGATCGCAATCAGGCGCCCTTCTGCATCGTACTCATTGCGCGACACGCGAATACCGCGTGGATCGAGAATGTCCTCGAGATAATGCTCCACACCAAACTTATAGGTGTAATTTGTGGTCTGTGTGACCTGGTCGGTGAAGCTCTCGAGGTCACCATTAGCATCGTAGGCATAGCTCATCGAGGTGCCGTCTGGCGCCACGATGCTCTCGATGCGACCTTGGGCATCACGATTGAACGTGAGCGAGAAGCCCTGGTTGTGGATAACACCGGCATCGGAGAACGTCAGCGAATTGCCATTGGGCTCTTCGACCTGGCGAATACCGAATGTCTGATCGAGCGTAAACACCAGGCCTTCCGGCGTTGTGAGTTTGTACGCATCCGGATCTATCGGCGTCCCCGGCGAACCAAGATCGACGATATTGTTACCAACTATCCGAACCGTACCGAAGTCGGTCTGCTCCAACGTCGTGTCCGTGCCGTCAATCGGATCGAAAACGATTTGCACATCGATGGTTGGCACGATCTGCGTGCACTCGGGCTCCGCCCTTGCCACAAACGATTCGACCTCGCCATCCGGCATACGCACGGTCACGGTCGGGTCGCCGTTCGGGCGCACACACCACTGGCTGAAGAACCCTAAGTCTTCTTCGATCAGCGTCCAGCTGAAGCCGATGTCGCGCGATTCCTGCAAGCGGACATTCTGGTAGTCAATTGACCAGCCGTAGCCGAAGTCGAGGTTCTCGTCGCGCTGGCGCGTGTCATAGGTCCTCAACACCGTTACTGGTAGTCCGGCAACCGACGCCGAGAAGTCTTCGAAGGTAATCGAGAAGTTGCCGACCTTGAGGTCGCCGGTGACACGAATAACGCGTGAATCCTGCGCCACGTTGCCCGCGGCATCCGTCGCTTGCAGAATTACGGAATACAGGCCGTTGAGCAGCATCGTCGGATCAATCTGACCCAGCACGTCATCGACAACAGGACCGGTGCCCTGCGCGATCGTCGTGAACTCAGTCGGATCCGCACCACGGGATTGCAGCGCCAGGAACCAGCTCAAGATGTCATCGTCCGGATCGGTAACTGAACCAATGGCGTCTCTCGGTGCCGTGACTTCTTCCTCGAAGTCCGGTGACGTGAGACTCACGATCGGTGGCGTCGAGGTCGAGTTCGGATCGACAACGGTATACGTAACGCTCGCAGAATCGCTGCCATAGGCATCGGTAACGATCGCTGTCGCCGTGTGCTGGCCAACCGCGTCAGCCGGCACATTCGCAACACCTGTGCTGTCGATCGGCGACGGTACACCGTCAATAGTCAACGAAATACTGGTTTGTCCCGCAGCGCCGGAAACGCCAACGCTGATTTGCACGGTCGTATTCAGGTCGGCAACCAACGGATTTGCGCTGACGCTGGCGATGAGCGGAATCCCCGCGTCGCTGATCTGCAATATCCAACTCTGGGTAACGAACGCCTGGCCGTCATCGACGCGGACCGAGACGAACGGATTGGAAACAACATCGGGTGTCCACGACAGGAGCCCGGTTGGGCCTACGGTCATGCCGGCGGGTCCCTGCAGCAATGTGTAGTTCAGAACATCGCCATCCGCATCGGAGGCTTGTATCGCGTACTGGAATTCGAAACCAACCTTGCCGGACCCCGGAGGAATCGAAGTGACCTCGGGAGGAGTATTTCCTGCGCCGCCGTCGACGCGAAGCGTCCAACCCTGTTCTACCGCCGCCTGGCCATCGCTGACACGAACCCGAATCGACCGATCCCCGGCCGTTGTCGGTATCCACGTTAGCAACCCGCTTGCATCCACAGCCATTCCAGCCGGTCCCTGCAGCAGCGTGTAGCTTAGTGCGTCGCCATCTGCATCGGTCGCCTGCACCAGGTAGTTGTAGGGCACATCCACGGTGCCCGTGCCTGGCGGTACAGAACTTATCTGTGGCGGCGTATTCGTCGGCGGTGGCTGACCCTCTTCGAACACGGTGAGGTCATAGCCCTGTTGCGCCAGACCGCCGAGCCCGTCCGCGACTTCGACGCGAATGGTGTAAACATCTACGTCGGTAACATCGGTCAACCAGCGAACCACACCGGCTGTATCAACCGACATACCCGCCGGGCCCTGCTGGATCCGATAGCTTAAGGTATCACCATCAACATCGTTGGCCGCGATCGCGTAGACGTATTCCAGGCCGGCTTCGATCGAGTAACCTGGCGTCGACGTGATCGTCGGGCCGTTATTGCTGCCACCCGAACCGTCGACCTGAACGAAGACCGTGTAGCTCTGGGTCGCGCTTGCGCCGTTGCCATCGGCGACCTGAACGGAAACGGGGTTGGCACCGATCTGTGCACTGCCCGGTGTCCATGTCACGAGGCCATTGGCATCGATAGACATCCCCGCTGGTGCTGTCAGCAATGCATAACTGAGACTGTCACCGTCGGGATCAAGAGCGACCACCTGATAACTGTACGCGAGCGCGGGCTGCGCCTGGGTTGAGGGTGTGCTGGTTATGGCGGGCGCCTGATTGACCGACGGGTCGCGAACGGCCAGCGTATACACATCATCGGCGTAGCCGCCGCGGCCATCTTCAACTCGTACATGGACTTCGTTGAAGCCCGCATCGCTGATATCGGGTAACCAGTCGATGAGCCCGGTCGCTGCATTGATAGTCATCGACTGTGGCGCCGTCAGCAGGCTATACGCCAGCGTATCGCCGTCAACGTCAGTTGCTATAACCGGGTACTGATAGGCGACTCCGACATCGGCATTGATGATCGGTATCGAGGTAATGGTCGGGGCACTGTTGGTGTCCAGCGCCTGCACCTGAATGGTGAAGATCTGCTCGGCGACCCCGCCGGCGCCGTCGCGCGCATCCACGATGATCGGCCAGCTAGTCACTTGATCAGCCGTTGGCGTCCAGGTGACAGTCGAGCCGTCAAAAATCTGCATGTGATACGGCAAAGTGCCGGCCAAACCGTACTGGATCGGATCGCCATCGGGATCGATGGCCTGCGGCGTGTAGCTGTAGGGTCGGCCCACCGTCGCGATCAACGGTGGTTGCGAGACGAACGCCGGCGGATCGTTGGGCGGCCGCTCCTGGACACTCATGACGTAGTCGAGCGTATCTCGATTGCCCTGACTGTCGACCACCTCAGCCGTCACGGGGTGACTGCCCAGGTCGAAGATACCCGGCAACCATGACAATTCGCCGGTCGAAGGATTCACAGACAAACCCACCGGCGCTTCTAACAGTGAATAGGTGAGCGGATCCTGCGGGTCCGGATCAAACGCTACCAGCTTGTCTTGGTATTGCTCGTCGGCGTAAGCAACCGTACTGGGCTGGCCAGAGAACACCGGCGCGTCATCGGTTACCGACAACAGGAATGACTGCTGATCGGTCGCCCCGAACGTGTCCTCGACCTCAACCAAGACGGGGAAACTACCGAGGTTGTTCTCGTCCGTTACCCATGTGATCAGGCCCGTCGCCGGATCGATCGTCATGCCATCCGGCGCGTCGATCAATCGATAGGAAATAGCATCGCCATCCGGATCATTAGCCGCTACCGGATACAGATAGACCCTGTTAGCAAGGCGTTCGGCTGCGAAGCCCTGGTACTGAACATCCGATTGCGAATAGTTGTAGAACCCGAACTGGCCGTCGATATGCGTCGTGTCATTGATCGTGACGCTGTCAAGCACCGTTCCGGCTTGAGTCACAGTTATAGAAATAAGCCCTGGCTGAAAACTCAGCGTGAAGTCGTAATCAGTAAAGGACACCCAGGCGAGATCATTGGAATACAGAATTTCAGATGTGGTCTCGTCCAAGGTCATCAAGCCGTTCCAGCCAGCTTCAGGAATGTCAACCAGTCTTAATTCCATTCCTCGGTTTAAAGTGCCTTGATTATTCTTTTTCCACCTGAACAGGTAGGTCTGGCGAGGATTCTGATATCCGAATACAAACCCCATGTAATCGTCATCAGATGACGTGTTCACTCTCCACGTACCATCAATACGGGCGTTACTGAGGTTGGAGGGCCCTAACAGCAGAGACGGAGGCGCGTTGTTCCACTGCGTCGCAATCGTCCCGTCAGCACTGATCGTCCAACGTGGTGAAGCCGCATGCCCGTCAGTTACATAGTTGTAAATCTCCCATTCACGCAGGTCGAGAACCTCAGGCTCCCCGGTGCCGGGCGTCAACACATGCTTGTCAATCGCATCACTCGTAATTCTCGGTGGGTTATTTCCCTGCCCGATTACGTCAATACTTATGGTTGCCACGGCCGATTGCAGCCCACCGTCTGAGGTAATGAACGTGAACGAATCGGACCCTTCAAAGAAGGCGTTGGGCAGATAGATGAGATTGGGAGGGGTGCCGGTCAATGTTCCGTTCACGGGCCCACTGATAATCTGAAAGCTGATGGCGTCGCCGTCAGGGTCATTGCCGGTAAGAACCAGATCGAGAGCGAGGTTCTCACCCGTTTGCAACTGTTGAGAATCGGCGGTCGGCGGATCACCGGCGACCGGTGTTACGGTAATGCTAACAATGGCCGGTACTGACAGCTCGGTACCGTCGTCGACCTGGAATTCGAAACTGTCGGAGCCGAAGAAGTCCGGGTTCGGCGTGTAGATGAGATTGGGCGCAGTACCGCTCAGGCTACCAAACGACGGCCCGCTCGAGACCGCGAACGTGATCGCGTCGCCCTCAGGGTCGCTGCCGCCAAGCGTAATTGGCACTGCTGTATCTTCCAGAGTTGATACCGATTGGGAGTCCGCAATCGGTGCATCGTTAACCGGCGTCACAGTGATATCGACGGTTGCCGGCAGCGAATCCAGAGTTCCGTCGTTAGCGACGAAACTGAAACTGTCAGTACCGGAATAGTCCGTATTTGGCGTATAGGTGAGCGTTGCCCCTGCACCGCTCAGCGTTCCGTTGCTCGGACCTGCTCCTTGTACGACGAAGGTCAATGTGTCGCCATCGAGGTCGTCTCCACTCAGCGTAATTTCGACAGGCGTATCCTCAGCCGTCGAGACGATCTGGCTTTCAGCCGTCGGCACATCATTGGCCGGAAGCATCGTGAGCGTTATTGTCGCCGTAGCCGCAGCCCCACTCGTGTCGGTGACTGTGACGGTAAAGGTATCGGTGCCGTTGAAATTCGGGCCAGGCGCATACTGGAAGTCTGGCCCTGCACCGGTAAGAACACCGTTGGTCGGCCCGACGATCACTGTGTAGGTGAGCGGGTCGTTCTCCAGATCGGTCGCCAACAATGCGATATCCAGTAGCATGTCCTCGACGCCCGAGAACTCCTGATCAGCGATTACCGGCACATCGTTGACAGGCAATACATCGATGTTGATCGTCGCCGTTGACTGCAGTGCACCGTCGGATACAACGAAAGTAAACGAATCGCTACCGGAATAATCTGGGTCGGGCGTGTAGGTAACATCCGGTGCAATACCTGATAGCGCGCCTGACGTCGGTCCGGAGCTTATGGAATAGCTCAACAAGTCACCGTCTACGTCGGACGCAGTGAGCATGATGTCGATCGAGCCGTCCTCCGGCACCTCAAATGACGCCGAAAATGCGATCGGCGCATCGTTGACCGGATTGACGGTTATCGTGACAGTGGCTACATTCGATAGTGCACCGGCATCGTCGAGGACCGTGTACTGCAACGTGTCCTGACCGTTGAAATCAGGGTCCGGCGTATAGGTGACAATCCCGGTAACGACATCAGCCACCGCAGTGCCGTTCAGCGGAGCATCAACAATGCTGACTGTGGTCAGGTCAATTGTGCCGTCGACATCGAAGTCATTTGAGAGCACGTCAATATCGACCGGCACATCTTCGTCAGTTGAGGCCAGGTCGTCGGTCGACACTGGCACATCGTTCACACTGTCAACATCAATCGCAACGGTTGCGGGCTGCGAGACTTCGCCCTCATTGTCGTAAACGACATACTGAAAGGAATCCAAACCGACAAAATTCAAAGCGGGCGAATAGGTAGCAACCCCGGTCTGAGAATCGACAACCACACTGCCATTGCTAGGCATACCTGTGATCTGCACGGACATGGGATCAAGGGATCCGTCCAGATCGGAATCGTTCGCCAGTATATCGATGCTGACGGGCAGATCTTCAGCCGTGGTTGCGACATCATCGACGGCCATCGGCGCCATGTTGGAAGCCAATGCGCACTCTTCGCCGCCTAAGACGAGGCTGGAACCACTGACTTTCAGGCGATCCGCAAACACGCCACAACTCAGTGTCTGATTTGAGCCAGCAATATGGATCTCGCCGGACGGCGCCACAAAATCGCCGTGCATAGTCGATTTGTTGCCGTTCAGATGAACCGCTTTCAGCGAGGCCGATCCGCTGAGTGCCAGGACGCCCTCACTAAACGCCGACAAATGGCTATTGTTGTGCGCTTTGAAGTGGATCTTTTCGGGCGACACAACGGTCAGGTTGCCCGTGGCGTTCTTGGCATCGAACAGTACGTCGCAAGGTGCCCAGATCAGCTGCTCCGGGATCGTCTCGTTCTTGAACGAGATTGACACACCCGATGAGCCGCCCGCCTGGCAGTCGG
>CAVXCX010000002.1:0-67186 GCA_963760395.1 uncultured Gammaproteobacteria bacterium | reverse complement strand
CGAAATAATGAGTACATTCATGAAATGCGGCCTCGATTGAAGATGACCGAGCAGAACGGCGGTTTATCGAAGTAGAATAACATCCAAACCCTCGAACGACGGCGGCGAATTGGCTACGAAACACAAACTAAAAATCTGCCTCGCGAGCTCGGAGCTGACACCGCTTGCCAAGACCGGCGGGCTGTCCGACGTGAACGCGGCACTCTCGGCGTACCTGAACGATACGGGCCACGATATCCGCGCGTTGATTCCGTTTTATTCAAGCATGAAGCGCGACGGCCTGAAGATCGAACCTGTCAGCAATCTGCAGAATTTATCGATCACGATCGGTTCCCGGAACTTCAGGTATTCCATCGACGTTACGACGCTGCCGGCAACCGGTCTGCCCGTATACCTGCTGCGCTGCCCGGCCTTGTACGATCGCCCCGGTATTTATACGGAAGGCGCTGACGAGCACCTGCGCTTCATCCTGCTGTCGCGCGTCGCCATCGAGATGTGCCAGCGCATGCGCTTCGCGCCGGACATTTTCCATTGTCATGACTGGCACACCGCGTTGATTCCACTCTTCCTGCGCACCACTTACGCGTGGGACAAATTGTTCGCCGACACGCGCTCGGTAGTGACCATTCACAACATCGGCTACCAGGGCGTGTTCGGCGCCGAAATTCTCGGCGACCTCGGCCTGGGAACTAGCGAATACCTGCTGCACCAGGACGACCTGAACGCCGGCCGTGTCAATTTCCTGAAGACCGGCCTGCTGCACGCCGACATGCTCACTACCGTAAGTCCGACGTATGCCCGGGAGATCCAGGGTGCCGAATACGGCATGGGCCTGGACGGAATTCTCCGAGACCGGGGCGACGCGCTCGTCGGCATTCTTAACGGCGTCGACTACGGCGAGTGGAACCCGAAAACGGACCCGCTGATTCCGCAGACATTCACCAGCAAAGATCTGAGTGGCAAGGCGTTTTGCAAGCAGGTCCTGATGAACGAGCTGGGTCTCGCCGGCGGCACGGATCAGCCGTTGATCGGTATCGTCAGTCGGCTGGTCGGGCAAAAAGGCATCGACCTCATGGAACGGGTATTACCCACGCTACTTGCGCGGCGAAATTTTTCACTGGCTGTGCTCGGCAGTGGCGAAGCGCGATTCGAGCGCTTCTTCGATTCCCTGCAGCAAGCGACCCGCTCGCGGGTCAGCTTTTTCCGCGGCTACAACAACAAGCTGGCGCACTGGATCGAGGCGGGCAGCGACATGTTCCTGATGCCATCCATCTACGAGCCCTGCGGCCTCAACCAGATGTACAGTCTCAAGTACGGCACGATTCCTATCGTGCGTGAGACCGGCGGCCTGGCAGACTCGGTCGAACAGATAAACGCGCGCAAGAGGACCGGCACGGGCATCCTGTTTCGCGACTACGACGAGACGGGGCTCGCCTGGGCGATCAGCAGGGGGCTCGAGCTGTACGCAGACAAGCCTCTCTGGAAGAAGATTATGCTGAACGGTATGGCCAAGGACTTTTCCTGGGCACAGCAGGGCGAGCAATACGTGTCTCTATTTCGCGAACTGGCCGGCAAATGAACGTCATATTCGTCGAGCCGTCATTTCCAAACAACCAGCGTGAATTTGTGCGCGCACTGCATGCGACCGGCGCCAACGTCATTGGCATCGGCGAGCGGCCGATCGACTACCTCGATTCGGAGGTCAAAGGCTGGCTGGCGGAATACGTCCAGGTGCGTTCGGTTGTACACGAGCCTTCCCTTCTGAAAGCCGTACAGTTGATACAGGAACAGGTCTGGGTCGATCGTCTCGAAACAACCATCGAAGCGCATATCATGCCGGCGGCCGCCGTTCGCGAGGCGACCGGAATACCGGGCACTTCGACGAAGACCGCGTACCTCTGCCGCGACAAACCAGCGATGAAAGAGGTGCTCCGGAACGCCGGCATCTCGTGCGCGCAGTCGACGCGCGCAGAAACGCCGCAGGATGCGCGCGACTTCGCCGCCGCCGTTGGCTTCCCGTTGATCATCAAGCCGCCGGCCGGCGCTGGCGCCTCCGGGACGTTCAAGGTCCGGGATAATGACAGCCTCGAGCGCGTCATCGGCGAATCCGGACTCGCCGACGGTCAAGAGGTCGCGATCGAAGAATTTATCGAAGGCCACGAAGGCTACATCGACACGCTAACCATTGACGGCAATGTCCGGCACGAATTTATTACGCACTATTATCCGAACGTGCTGGAGGCCATGCGCGAACGCTGGATTTCGCCGCAGATGGTAACCACCAACAGGATCGAGGCGCCTGGATATGCCGAAGTACGCGAAATGACGCGTGAAGTCATCAGGATCCTCGACATCGGCACATCCGCGACGCACATGGAATGGTTCTTCGGCCCCAAAGGCTTGAAGTTTTCGGAAATCGGCTGTCGTCCGCCGGGCGTTGGGCAGTGGGACGTTTACAACGCCGCCAACGAGTTCGACCTGTATTTTGAATGGGCGAATGCCATAGTGAACGGCAACATTCACAGCCAGCCGTCGCGCCGCTATGCCGCCGGCATGATTGCCCTGCGCCCTGATGGCGACGGCCACATCAGCGCGTACTCTGGCGTTGATGCCATCAACCATCGCTACGGTGACTGCATCGTTGCCGCGCGACTACCGGATGCCGGCACGCCCACGCAGCCTGTCGAAGCCGGCTACATGGCAAATGCGTGGCTGCGGGTTCGCCACCCCGACTACGACCAGCTGCGACATATCCTTGACGACATTGGCCAGACGCTCAAGGTTCACGCTTCGTGAGTGCCCACGATTCCGAGTCGTTGCGTTTCAAGGCACTGCAGAAGCAGCTACCGATTGTCTGGCGGCGCTACCAGGAGGACCCCTGTTACGAGCACACCTCGGTGATCGTGCCGTCGATGAGCGTCAACCAGGAAGAGCTCGCCAAAGTCACCGGCGCTTCGTTTTACGAAGAACGGCTGATGTTCGCGCTCATCCGCCTGCGCAACCCAAATGCACGGCTGATCTACGTCACCAGCCAGCCGGTGCACCCGGATGTCGTCGACTACTACCTGCAGCTGCTCGACAGCGTATCGGCCGGCCATGCGCGGCGGCGACTGCACATGGTGTCGGTGTTCGATTCGAGCGCCCGCCCGCTGTCCGAGAAAATACTCGAGCGCCCCAACCTCCTGAAGCGGCTGCGGAAGTTTATCGGGGACACCGATCACGCTTACCTGACCTGCTACAACTCCACCGCACTCGAACGCAAGATAGCTTTGCAGCTCGGAATACCGATGAACGGCCTCGACCCGGATCTGCTACCTCTCGGAACGAAGTCTGGCAATCGCAAAGTATTTGCCGAGGCTGGCATCAACTACCCGGCTGGTTTCGAAGACCTGCACAGTGAAGACGATATCGTTCGGGCTTTGCTTGAGCTCCGCCGAAAACGCCCGCAGCTGGCGCGCGCCGTCGTCAAACTAAATGAAGGTTTCGGCGGTGAGGGCAACGCGGTATTCAGCTATCCACAGGACGCTGAAAGCGAAGCCGCTATTCGCGACGCGCTCGGAAACCTCGCGTGGCTGTCCGGTATCGAAACCTACGAAAATTTCATGGCCAAGTTCGACAAGATGGGCGGTATCGTCGAGGAACTCGTCGTTGCCGATGAAGTGCGTTCGCCCAGCGTGCAAATGCGCATCCTGCCGGACGGCAGCGCTCGCCTGGTGTCCAGCCACGAGCAGGTGCTCGGCGGTTCGACCGGCCAGTCCTACCTGGGCTGTCGCTTCCCTGCGGACGATGACTACCGCAGCAGGTTGCTGGCCGAGGCTGCCAAAGTCGGCAGTGTCCTTAGCAAGCATGGTGTAATCGGGCGGTTCGCTATCGACTTCCTGGCCACGCGCGCAGAGGGGGATTGGGACGTGCACGCCATCGAGATTAACCTGCGCATGGGCGGTACCACGCCGCCGTATCACGCGCTCGAGTTCCTGACCGAGGGCGAGCTGGACACGAACAGCGGCCTTTTTATAGCGCCCGATGGGCACGCGAAATACTACAAGGCGACCGATAATTTTAAGTCGCCTGCGTACCGCGGCCTGCTACCCGAGGACCTGTTCGAAATCATCTGGAATCGCGACATCGGCTTCAAGCACTCGACGGGTACCGGCGTGCTCTTTTACATGATCGGCGCCCTGTCACAGTACGGTAAGCTCGGCATGACCTGCATTGGCAATAGCCCGGAGGAAGCGCAGCATCTGTTCGATCAGGCCGCGAAGATCATGGACGACAGCACCGTGGGCAAAGGGCATGGCGTGGCAGCGCCGATGAATGATCGCTACATTGGCATGGAATAAAATGCGTACTTGACGTTGCCCCGTCTACCGGAGCAAGGTGAACTGAATATGGCGAACGAAACCAAGAACTTCCTGTTTGTTTCTGTTGGCGCACTGATTGGTGACATCGCCTGGATGGTCAGCAAAGAAGGCCACGGTGTTCGCTATTACATAGAGGCGGAGTCCGAACGCTCCATCGCCGACGGCTTCGTTGAGAAAGTGGACGACTGGGAAAGCCACGTCGACTGGGCCGACGTCATCGTCTTTGACGACGTCCTGGGCCAGGGAGAGAAGGCCAAGAAACTGCGAGACGCCGGCAAACTCGTGGTCGGGGGCACGCCCTACACGGACCGGCTCGAGGATGACCGCAGTTACGGCCAGGAAGAGCTTAAGCGGCATGGCGTTTCGATCATTCCATTCCAGGATTTCAATGACTTCGACAGCGCCATTGATTACGTCAGCAAGCACCCGGCACCGTATGTCATCAAGCCCAGCGGCGAGGCGCAAAACATCAAACGCCTGCTGTTTGTCGGCCAGGAAGACGATGGCAGAGACGTCATGCACGTGCTCGAATCATACAAAGCGGCTTACTCGGATACGGTCAAGGTATTTCAATTGCAGCGGCGCGTTCGCGGCGTAGAAGTTGCGGTCGGCGCCTTCTTCAACGGCACCGATTTCATGATGCCGATCAACGTCAACTTCGAACATAAGCCGCTGTTCCCGGGCGACATCGGTCCGGCGACTGGCGAAATGGGCACCTGCATGTACTGGAGCGGACCGAATCGCATATTTGCCGCAACCCTTGCGAAACTACGTGATCGGCTGGCCGAAGAAAAGTACGTCGGCTACATTGATGTCAACTGCATTGTTAACGGTCATGGCATCTACCCGCTGGAGTTCACCGCACGCTTCGGCTACCCGACGATCAGTATCCAGGCGGACGGCCTGCAAATGCCGGTGAGTGATTTCTTGCACGGCATGGCGGCCGGGACGCTCACCAACTTCAAGACCAGGCGCGGCTTCCAGATTGGTCTTCGTATCGTGGTGCCGCCCTTTCCGTACAACGACCCGAAGACCTTCGAGGCGAATTCAAAAGACCGCGTCATCATTTTCAGGAAACCAAACTACGACGGCATACACATTGAGGACGTAAAACTCGTCAACGGCGAATGGCTGATCACCGGGACTTCAGGTGTCGTACTTATCGTCACAGGCTTTGGCGTCTCCGTAAAACAGGCCCAGGCCCAGGCCTACCAACGTGTCCGGAACATCCTCATACCCAACATGTATTACCGCACCGACATCGGCGACCGCTGGTTCGAAGACCATGACAAACTGCATTCCTGGGGATATCTCAGGGAAAGCTGAGAAGTACTGCCTTCCAGCCTCTCGCACCTTCCGTCAGTTATCGTCGCTTGTTAGAGTTGCGGCGGCGTCGGGTTGCCCGGGCGCCTGGTGGCTGAAGAACCATTGATGCGCGTTAGAAGCCGCATCAGGACTGATAGTCTTTCTAATGAGCGAGGTAGCTATGCTAACCATTGAGATGGCGCTCGAACACCCCGAACGCCGCGAACTCAACGATGAAGTTCACGCCAGGCCGCCAGACAGCTTGCCGACACCGTGTGCCGTTACGTATGTCGCACGACTGCCGAAGCGAGACCCACAAAGCGGTGTCGGAAAAGACCTGTTGGGCGACCTGCTGGGACGCTTCGGACAGGAACGACCCGATCGGGCTGCCAACCATTTCACGACGATACTGGGTAAGGACCGGCTGCGCTGGGAGCGCCATACAGAATACAACCGCTACACCTTTGTAGCGCCGGTAGACGCCAAAGATACGAGCAGCCGTTTCCAGGAACCTGGAATTCCTGCAGATTGGCTCGATGAGATGCGCGGTGAAGTCTTTGTCGGTATACGAGCGAAGATCATCGGGCCGGAAGAAATAGATACGCCAATCGAGGAGCTCAGCAGGAAGTGTTTCAATGGTAATACGCTGATTGGTTCGCGCGTTGGCGACGATAGCGGCCTTGCGCTGACAGATATGCGCATCCATGAAGACGGCTTCAGTCGAATTGTCCTTATTAACGAAAACATGTCGGAGGCCCAGACGGGCCGGGTTCTGCAGCGCCTGTTCGAGATAGAGACCTACCGTATGATGACGTTGCTGGCTTTACCGGTTGCGCGTGAACTCTCTCCGGTACTTGACGACGAAGAGCTCGAGTTGTCCGCAATCGGCGAATCCCTGGTTAACGCAGAATCTCATGATGAACAGGAGTGGCTGAAACGCCTGACCCGGCTCTCGGCAAGCAGCCAAAGTCGTCACCAACGCAGCAGTTACCGATTTGCGGCGGCCGATGCTTATTACGAAATCGTATTGCAGCGCATAAGTGAACTGCGCGAAACACGCGTTCACGGCTTACAGACATTTGAAGAATTCACTACCCGACGTTTGACGCCTGCCGTCAAAACATACCGCGCCGTATCACAGCGGCAGCATTCGATTCTCGAGCAGATGGCCCGTGCGACGAAACTGTTATCAACGCGAGTCGATATTTCTCGTCAACAACAGAATCAGTCGCTGCTGGCGTCGATGAACCGCCGCGTCAAAATGCAGCTACGTCTGCAGGCGACGGTCGAAGGACTGTCGGTTGCCGCAGTCACCTACTATGTTGTCGGATTGGTTGGCACGCTCGCTCGCGGCATTGAAACGCTGGGCGTGCCGTTAAACCAGTCACTCGTATCAGCTTTCAGCATACCGATTGTTGCTGGCGTGGCGTTCCTGGGAATCCGACAGTTGCGCAAGAAAATTTCGCGCGAGGAGTTCGAATAGGTGAATAGAGCCAGTATTGAAATGACAATCCGACCCCGAGAACGTGACCTCGGCGAGTTTACGGTGCGTCGTGTTCTGCCCGCGGCACAGCGACGCATGGTCGGACCTTTTGTTTTCTTCGATCATATGGGACCGGCCGAATTTCCACCCGGAAAAGGCATCGCCGTGCGCCCGCATCCGCACATAGGTCTCGCGACCATTACCTACCTCTTCGAAGGACAGATCATGCACCGCGACGACCTGGGTTACGTACAGCCCATTGAGGCCGGTGCCGTTAACCTCATGACAGCCGGGCGTGGAATCACACATTCGGAGCGTGCCGGTGACGATCTCGATGAAACTTCCCGACTGCACGGCATCCAGTCCTGGATGGCATTGCCGGACAACGAAGAAGAGCGCGAACCCTCTTTTAGCGCACTATGCGGCGGCCGAGTTGCCCGAACTCGAGGTCGACGGCTGTACGGTACGTATCATCATGGGCGATTTCCTGGGAAAACGCTCTCCAGTAACAACCTATTCGGATACTCTCTATCTGGAGTGCGTAGTACCGGCCGACCGACAAATAACCATACCCGGGCTCGGTTCCGAACTGGCGGCGTATGTTGTCTCTGGTGAGGTGACCATTTCTGGTGAGGCGGCGTCCGACGGTGTCATGCTGGTTGCGAAGCCCGGTGCATCACTCGACATGCGCGCCAACCAGGACAGCCGCATCATGATCATCGGTGGCGAACCGGTCGGCGAGCGTCATGTCTGGTGGAATTTCGTCTCCAGTTCGCGAGAACGTATCGAAAAGGCCAAGGACGACTGGCGCGAAGGTCGTTTTGGAAAAGTCCCGGGCGACGACGAGTTCATTCCATTACCAGATCGTTGAGTCATCCATATCCGCTACGCCAGGAGGCATCATGCCGCAGGTAACTGCGAACGGAATAGAACATTGAGTACGAGACATTCGGGTCACCATCGGACCCGTCGCTATTGCTGATCATGGGCCTGGGCATGCAAATGATCGCGTGGCCAGAGCCGTTTTGTCGCGAGCTTGCCTCGCAGGGGCTGCACGTCATTCGCTACGACAATCGCGACACGGGATTTTCGACGAAATTTGACCGTATGAAAGCGCCGGGTATCGCGTCACTCATCATTCGAAGCGCACTTGCATTTGCCGATTCGCGTGCCTTACACGCTGCGCGATATGGCGGCTGATGCGACCGGACTGCTCGATGCCCTGGACATTCCTGCCGCACATATCGTCGGTGCATCCATGGGCGGAATGATCGCGCAGAACATAGCAGCGAGCTTTCCGCAACGCGTTCTCTCGTTCACATCGATCATGTCCACCAGCGGCCATCGCTCGCTGCCGGGTGCCGACCCATTGGTTTCACGGCATTTGTTTCGCTCACGCCCAACAAATGGCGATCGCGACGCTGTTATCGCACACAACATGCACACCCTCGAACTGATCGGCAGTCCTGCGTATCCCGTCGATGAGGAGACGCGCCGGGAAATGACGTCAATGAGTTTCGATCGCTGCTATTACCCTGCCGGATTTACCCGTCACGTTGCCGCCATTGTCCATGATGGTGATCGCAGGCAGAGGCTGGGTATGATTTCCGCGCCGACCCTGGTGATTCACGGCCGCGAGGACCGGCTGGTACCGCTGGCCGGCGGCATCGACACCGCGAAGCATATTCCCGATGCCCGACTGGAAATTATCGACGGCATGGGCCACAACCTGCCTGCCGGACTGTGGCCCACATTGATCGAGCTGATTACCGATCACGCCAGGCAATCGGAAGATGCCGGGAACGATACCCGGCACAAAAAGAAATCCGCCTAGCCTTTACGCAGCGCTTCGATGCGCTCCGAAATAGGCGGATGGCTCATGAACAGCTTCGCGAATTTTCGCTTTCCGCCACCAGAGATGCCAAAGGCCTGCAGCGCCTCTGGCAATTCACCGGGACGACCCCGCTCGAGCCGTGACAGGGCCTTAATCATCGGCTCACGACCGTTGAGCTGTGCCGAACCGGCGTCCGCGCGAAACTCGCGAAAACGCGATACCCACATCACGATCATGCTCGCCAAAATGCCAAGCAGTAACTGCGAAGCTATCACAGCACCGAAGTATCCCAGGCCGTAGCCGCTTTCGTTTCGCAGAATCACGCGATCCACAAAGTGTCCGACCACGCGCGACAGGAAAATCACAAAGGTATTCACAACACCCTGTATCAACGTCAACGTGACCATATCGCCGTTCGCAACGTGCGACACCTCATGTGCCAGCACGGCTTCGATTTCCTCTTGAGGCATGCTACGAAGAAGCCCGGTGCTGACGGCAACCAGTGCGGCGTTACGGCGCGCACCCGTCGCAAATGCGTTCATGTCCGGAGAATCGTAGATAGCGACTTCGGGCGTTTCGATACCCGCTTGCCGTGCCTGGCGCTCAACGGTATTCAGCAGCCAGGACTCCGTCGCATTCGTGGGCTGCGTAATGACACGCGCGCCCGTTGACCGCTTCGCCATCCATTTCGAAATAGCCAGTGAGATGAATGAGCCGCCGAAGCCGATGACCAGTGAAAGTATCAGTAGCGCCTGGTAGTTGAGGCCGACGTTGCGTTCGTCAAGGACGCTGTCGACGCCAAACAGTCGCAAGACGATGCTGAGCACCAGTATTACGGCGAGGTTGGTCGCGAGGAAAAGCGCGATGCGCTTGAACATTGTTGGCTCTCCAGATGCTAATTAGTCTCGGTTGTTGGTCCGTTTGAGGCGATTTCAAGGGGCAAAGTTCCCGGTCCTGAAGCGGCATCGAGCGCCAGATTCGCCGACGCCGCAACCGCAATTTGCCGAACAAACCGCTGAAAGATGACGCAACTGCGCTACCATGCGTCGTTGTTTCCGGCCCGGAGCCCAGCCATCCGCTCGAAATTCAAGAAACTCCTTGTCTTGCTCACGCTGCTTCCCGTATTGGCGATCGCCGTGCTGTGGGTGCGTGCCTATTCGCCGGGGGACACCGAGCCCGCAACCGTTCGCTGCGCCGAGGATGCACCTGAATGGGACGCAAGCCGCCCGCTTAAGGTCATGAGCTACAACGTGCAATACATGGCCAGCAAGAACTATGTATTTTTCTACGACATCGACGTCAGTGACAGTGAGCGGGTCGCTGCGGTTGAGCGGACCGGTCGATCCATCGCCAGCTACCCGGCTGAAGAGCATGTTTTCTGGACACTGGACCAGGTGGCCAAGCTGATACAAAAGGAAGATCCGGACGTCGTCCTTCTGCAGGAAGTCAACGGCGCCGATGACAGCCGAACTTATTACACCGATCACGCCGCGGAACTTTTGAGCAGACTGCCATCTGAGTCGTATCCCTGCCAGACCGGGACACCCTACTGGAAGGCCGAGTTCATTTTTCACCCGGACGTGCTCGGCCCGGTAAATATGCAACTCCTGACGCTGTCAAAGTATCGAATCGAAAAATCCCTTCGCCATCAGTTGCCGCGAAAAGCGAACAACTTCCTGGTCAGACCTTTTGATTTTCAACGTGCCCTGTTGGAGACCCACATTGCGGCGAATGATAAGACAACCGTGGCATTGATTAACACGCATTACGAAGCGTGGGCGGCGGGCACTGGTCTGATGGAAAAGCAGATTGCCAGGACCGAAGCGCTGTTACGCTCGCTGGATGAACAAGATACGCCGTGGGTACTTGGTGGGGATCTGAATCTCTTACCGCCGGACGACAATCGGCAACGCAAGAGAATTCTCGCGGCAGGTATCGGCAACTATGACGAAATGCCGCAGATCAGGACCTTGTACGAAAACTATCGCGCCATCCCGTCGCTGCAGCACCTGACGTCAGACAATCCGCAGCCGTGGTATACACACTTCCCCAATGATCCGACCGCTTCCGGGCCAGACCGCACCATTGATTATCTTTTTTACAGCAAGCAATGGTCGTTGCAGGATGCCTACGTCATACAGGGCGAGGCGCTGGAAATTTCTGATCACCTGCCCGTTGTCGGCGTCTACAATTTGCCGGCCACAGACCCTCAATAAATTACAGCACCTGCGGCGATCACAGTACGCGATCAAGGTCCTCGCAAATATCTTCTGCATCCTCAAGGCCTACAGACAGGCGAAATAGTCCTGCGCCGGCTATTGCGAGATAGTCTTCGAGTTCTTGATCCTGCAAGTGATAAGAAGAACCGATGAGGTCATCGGTCTGCATCAGGTAAATCAGGCTGCGGTGATGCCCAAGAGAGACGGCATAGTGGATTACTTCCAGATCCGACATCATTCGCCGGGCAACGCGCTTTTCATCGGCGACGCGAAACGCAAGCATGCCGGAGAAAATATCCATCTGCCGTTTCGCGAGCGCATGCTGTGGATGCGACTCGAGGCCGGGGTAGATAACCGTCTCGACACCAGCGTGATTTTCCAGAAAGCGGGCAACGGTATGTGCGTTTTCGGCGTGGCCGCGCATGCGCATCGGTAACGTCGCCATGCCACGCATGATGAGCCATGCGTTAAACGGACTGATAACACCACCAAAGTGCGTTAGCGCTTCGCCACGCAGCTTTGATATCAAGGCCTGCGAACCACTGACCGAGCCACCCATGGCATCGCCGTGTCCGCCGATGTACTTGGTCAAAGAATGCACGACCAGGTCGGCGCCGATTTCAAGGGGTCGTGTAGCAATCGGCGTCGCAAACGTGGAGTCAACGACCAACAGCGCACCCTGCTGCTTGGCAATGTCAGCTACTGCCGCGATATCGGCGATTCTAAGCAGCGGGTTGGACGGCGTTTCCAGCCAGATCATCTTCGTCTCACTGCGCAGCGCCGTCTGGATATTGCCCGGCTCTCTCGTATCGACCGGAGTAACCTCGATCCCGAAACGCGGCAGTGACTCGCGTGCGAACTCGGCCGTACCCGGATAATTGGTACTGCTAATGATGAGGTGATCACCACTGCTTAGGAACTGCAACAGTACGGCCGTTGTCGCCGCCATTCCTGATGCGAGCGCTATACTGGCTTCCGCCTGCTCCAGCGCTGACAGCTTTTCCTCGAGCTGCGCAATAGTCGGATTCGACCAGCGCGTATAGATATAGGGTGAATCCGTGTCGAGGTTATTGGCCGAGAAGCTAACCTCCTCGTCAATCAGGAATGAGCTGGACATAACCAGGTCGGGTGCGGATGCACCCGCACTCGAACGCTTGTCTTCACCCGCATGAATCGCTTTCGTGCTGACGCCTTTATCTCGAGTATTGCCGCTCATATTGTTGACCAGGTTAAATCGCTCGCAGACATGACAGGATATGAGATTCCGGCGAGTCGGGCGAATGATTCGCCTTGATCAGGCCGGGCCCGCGTGCACCGCCGCTTGTGTTTATGCCAGGTTGAACACAAAAACCGCGGCAACAGCGAGCGGCGCGATAATCCTGACCAGAAGCAGCCAAAGCTTGAACATGGCGCCGTCCTCGAGACCGATCTCGTCGAGGCAGGTGTCCTTTGTCAGCCACCAACCGGCGAACAGTGCGTAGAGCATGCCGCCGACCGGCAACAGGATATTCGAGACCAGGTAGTCGATCAGGTCGAACGGCGTCTTTCCGGCAAAAATATCGAATTGACCCAGCGGATAGGTGTGTTCCCAGGTACTGAACGACAATACCGTGATCAAACCGACGACGAAGGTACCCGTGCCAATCAGCGCGGCCGCCTTCGTTCGGGAAATGCCGCGAATTTCATAGATCCGCGCTGTCATCGATTCCAGCATCGAGATCGACGACGTCAATGCCGCAAAAATTATCATGGCAAAAAAGGCTGTACCGATTATCGTACCGCCGGGCATCTGGGCAAACGCGGTGGACAGCGTGACAAAAATCAGGCCGGGACCTTCGCCGGGATCCAGGTTGTTCGCGAACACGATCGGGAAAATAGCAAGGCCCGCCAGTAACGCAACCGCCGTGTCGCCGAGCGCCACGATAATCGCCGAGCGAAACAGGTTGACCTCTTTCGGTAAATACGCCGAGTAGGTAAGTACCGCTCCGGCGCCGACATTAACCGAAAAGAACGCCTGACCCACGGCGGCAAGTACAACCGCTGGCGTCAGCTTGCTCAGGTCCGCTGTAAACAGGAAGTCGATCGCTGCCGAGAAGTCACCGACGAAGGCGGAGTTCACAACCAGCGCGACGAGCGTTAGCAGCAGCGCAGGCATTAATATCTTTACCAGCCTCTCCAGACCGATGCGCACGCCGCGTGACACGACGAAAACAGTGGCGACCGTAAACAGTAAGTGCCAGACAATCATCTGCCCGGGTTGATGCAGGAAGTTGTCAAAATTCGCGCCGACCTGCTGCGGCGACAAGCCATTCATCGAGCCGCTCGCGGTCTTGACCAGGTATGCCGCGGTCCATCCGGCAATAACGCTGTAGAAACTCAGGATGAGAAACAGTGCGAACAGACCCATCCACCCGAGGAAGCGCCAGTTCCGAGTGGAGCCGTGCTCTACGGCCAATGTCTCCAGCGCTGCCGGCGCGCTTCGCCTCGCACGCCGACCAACGATCATTTCTGCCAGCATGATTGGTGTAGCCACAAGCAGGATTGCGACCACGTAAACCAGCACAAAAGCGCTACCGCCACTGCTACCGAGCGTATAGGGGAACTTCCAGATATTGCCGAGCCCGACCGCGGCTCCTATGGAGGCGAGAATAAAGGCAAGGCGACCAGACCAGCTTTCGTTATTCGTAGAAGTCACAGACTTGACACTGTTTGTGGCTGGGACCCTGTAACTATAACCCTACCGGGCAACAATGATCTAACCCAAAAGACGCAAGCCGATAAAGCTAACGCACGAAATGCAGTTTTCGATTGGTCGAATTGGCGTCCAGGTGACAACTCACACTGACAGTCCTGGCTGGATACGGCCATTCCTGCCGACTTTCGCACGCGCAACAAAAATTTGTTCACAGCAGACTCCCACATCGATTGGTTTTTGTGATTTGAATTTCGCAAAGTTGCAAAAATGTCAGTCTGAACGCTCTCCCTGTCTTTACAGCAACGAACTCGAAGTCCAGCACTAACAGGGCAGTCACTCATCATTAGACTGTGTCTTGCTACGAGTCGATTTATTTACACGCACGACCTTGTGAGACTCGAGCAGGCCATTCAGCTGGGCTATAATCGCTGCATCCGGCAAAACGTCGGCATAATGAAAAATAAAACCAAGGGGATTACACGTGAAAAAAATA
The DNA here is from genome assembly GCA_963760395.1 of uncultured Gammaproteobacteria bacterium. Classification (GTDB taxonomy): domain Bacteria; phylum Pseudomonadota; class Gammaproteobacteria; order Steroidobacterales; family Woeseiaceae; genus UBA1847. The sequence continues at coordinate 52,796 of CAVXCX010000002.1, read as the reverse complement.
ATCTTGCTAGGCGCTATTCTGTTTTTACCAGTTACTTCGGTTTTCGCCGATAGTCACGAGACAGAAAAGCCAACGTTTACACCCATAGAAACCTACACCTGCGATTACAATGACGGCAAAGGGCCGGCCGACCTCGAGAAAGTCATCAAGTCCTGGAACGACTGGATGGATAAAGAAGGGCACGACGAATACTTCGCTGCATTGCTTACGCCGGTTTACTTCGGTGAGCCGATGTTCGACGTTGGCTGGCTGGGTGTCTGGAAGAATGGCAATGTCATGGGCAGCCTTTCAGACTCATGGCACACCAAGGGAGGCAAAATCGCCGGCGGCTTCGCTGAGGTTTTGACCTGTAAGAGTCACACAAACTTCGCATCGCAGAATATTCGGAAGGGAAAACCCGATGATGACGAGTCGGACAAGAATTTCGTTCTGACTTTTTCGAACTGCTCTATGAAAGAAGGCAAGAAGCTTGAGGAATTCATGGCTGCGCAGAAAGAATGGAATGCCTATGCCGACGAGCATGACATCCGCGAAGCGAACTGGATGTGGTGGCCGGTCTCTGGCGAGGCGGATAACGACTATGACTTCAAATTGCTTGCCGGTGTGGACGACCATACGATGGCAGGTGCCAACTGGCAGCTCTACAGCGAAGGTCACTTTCAAAAATCAAACGAACTCTTTTATGGACTGGTTGACTGCGACATCGGGCGCGTCTACAACGGCAGGACCATCAGGGAAATGGCAGAAGAAGAATAGTCTCGCCGAGGGTCCTGTAGAGACAGGACGGGCTGCTATTTGGTAGCCACTCACAGAAAGGCTGCTTTCGGGCAGCCTTTCGTTTTTGGGGCACATGGCAACAGGTTCGCAAGCGAACAGACACTGAGAGTTCTTTTTATTCAGGTCGAACGATGTCCAGTCGCTTCATTTTGGAACGTAACGAACTCGGCGCAAGACCCAGCGCACGCGCGGCACCCTTATCACCCTCGATTACCCAGTTAACACGAGTAAGGGCCTCAACGATGTGCCTCCTTTGTGCATCGAGGAAGTTGGTTGTCCCAGGCTGCGCGTCAGGGAGCACGTTGCCGAGTTCTCCACCTTCGGCAACGTAGTCGAGCGTCGTACCCGTGTTTGATACCAGCGCGCGCAATATGAGACCTTCCAGTTCGCGAATATTGCCGGGCCAGTCCTGTGCCTGAAGGTAGCGCAGCATACGCGCCGAAATAGCCTGCACATCCTTGCCGAGAATTTTTGCATGCTTTTGCACGAGGTGTTCAGCAAGCATCGGGATATCTTCTTTTCGATCACGAAGCGGCGGTATGATCAATCGGGAAACTACTGATTCGATAATAGAGATCAGCGCGAAAGTCACCGGTATCCATGGCCTCGTGCAAATCACGATTTGTCGCAGCAATCAGTCTGACGTTCGCCTTGAGTGTTTTCGTCCCGCCGAGTCGTTCGAATTCGCCTTCCTGGATTACGCGCAGAAGTTTCGCTTGTAGTTCGCCAGACATTTCGCCGATTTCGTCCAGGAACAGGGTGCCACCATCAGCCAACTCAAATCGGCCTTTGCGCCGCTCATGGGCGCCCGTGAAAGCCCCTTTTTCGTGACCAAAAAGTTCGCTCTCAATCAGCTCTGCAGACAGGGCAGCACAGTTGACGCTCACCATGGGCTTGTCTTTTCGAGGGCTGAGGTCGTGGATAGAACGGGCGATTAGCTCCTTGCCCGTACCGGTTTCTCCGCAGATGAGAACAGCGACGTCCGTCGGCGCTACCTGTGCTGCTGACATTAGAACTCGCCGCAGCCCCGCGCTTTCGCCGACGATCGAATCAAATCCATGGGCGGCTCGCACCTCGTCTTTGAGCAGGACATTTTCTTCCTGCAGCTGGTCCTTTAGTTTCTCAATTTCCGACAGCGCGACCTTAAGCTCCTGGTTGGATTCCACCCATTGCGTAATGTCCTTGTAGGTACCGAAAAATGTGATAACTCCATCATCATCAATACCATCGAACTGCTCTCGCGCCTGCACGTGGGCCAGGGTTCCGTCGGGACGGACGACACGATACTCAATCGTGTGTTCCGTTCCGGCCTGCAGCGTATTGCGCCACAGCTCGCGAACTCGAGTGCGATCGTCCGGATGAATCTGCTCCAGTGCCGCCATCACCTGGGCCCTGGGATCTGACTGCGGCTGAATACCGAATATCTCGAGCGCCTGGTCCGACATTGTCAGATTCAGGATATCCAATAAATTCTCTGATTCGTCATTATTTCTCGTCGCCTGTAAACGGTAGCTGCCGACCTTCGCAACTTTTTGCGACCGAGCCAGGTCTTTCTCACGACGGGATATCTGCACGGTCGACCACTGGCGGACGGCAGCGTTCGTTATGGTATGCGCCAGCAGTTGCAGTTCATTGACGGTATTGGCATCCCAATGGCGGCGTTGATGGCTCACGAACGTCGCGGCACCGAAAACTGTCTCTTTTATGCGTAGCGGCACGGAAAGCAGCGAGACAACACCGAGCTTTTCGTACTGTGCCCGGTCGACGCGGGCAGCTTCCGGAAGTTCATCGAGGGTGTCGAATTTGACAATCTCCCCCTGCTGGAGCAGTTGATAAGCACGAGGAGCGCTCTCAGGTTTTGGTGCCTGAGGTGCTGAACCGTCGGGGGACCAAGTCATTGTTTTGCCGAACCCGGGAAGCGCATTTTCGTACCACGTGACGTCAACTCGATCCAGGCTATAGTCGAAGCCTATTATCGCCTGGATGTCAGCGATTACCTCATTGGTGTCCGCGGCTGTGACGTTAAGCAGGCTTGATGAAAATTCTGCGAGGCGCGACTGAAAGGCAGCTTTTCGTACCAGCGCATCATTGGCCAGTTTGCGTTTGGTGATATCGCGGCCGACTGATTGTATTTCAATCAGCTTGTCGTCAGCGTCAAATATTCCTCGCTCCGTCCATTCGCTCCACGCAAGCTCGCCGCTTGGCTTGACCCATTTGTGGTTGTAGTACAAGGTCGGACAGGCGGGCGTTAGCGTCAATATTTTTTCGTTGAGGTCTCGCAGTTGGTCCTCCGACATGAACACCAGCTCACTGCTGCCGATAATCTGATCTCGTGATTTGCCAAGGTACTCGCACCATTGCTCGTTGGCCCAGGTCGTTTTTCCATCCGGGGTCCAGCGGAGAATCAGGTCGGACATATCCTGAACCACACTTCGATAGCGCGCTTCGCTATCCCGCAGCTTCTGTCGGTTGTTGACTCCCCAGTAGAAGTTCGTAAGGATTTCCGCCAGCGACTTGACTTCACTCCTCACCGTCTCCGACCAATGAAACGGCCTGGTCGTACTTAACGAAAACGCGCCGACCATGTCCTGATCAATCGCGAGACGAAGAACAAACAGCGATTGGATGCCCCGGGATCGCACCGCCTGGCGGTCCCGTTCTGCCTCTACGGGAAGGTCCTTCACGTCGTCCAGGAAACAGATTCCTTCAGAGCGAAGGCGCTCCAGAAACCAGGGAACCTCATTGGCGGTAAAAACTTTGCCAGGACCCCGACCTGATCTTTGCCAACCTGCGGCCATCTCGAGCTCACGGTCTGCCCCTGCAGATTCATCGGTGGGTAACCAGCGCAGGTGAACGCGATCAACTGCGTACCGCGCGCCTATGTCTCGCAATATCGCCTGCATCGACAATTGCGCCGCAGAGGCATCGGCTCGCAGGAATCGCATGGAGATGTTCCCGACAAACTCTTCAAAAGATTTTCCTTTCGCTGATTTGGTCAGAAGGCTAAGCATGCTGCACCTTGGGCATTGTTGACCACTGGAGTATTAACACAGACTCGGGCATCTCGCCACGTTATTTCGTGGGAATAGTCAAAGACCACGTTAGATCGCGGCCATGCCAGTTTTCCGGACGCATCATCGAATTCTACAAGCTACTGTTTTTCCTGAGTATTTCATCGATAGTTGGCGTAATAATCAGGGCTGGCACGCTTACTGCAATAGTTACCTTTAAGCAGCGGGCCTTACCGCGTCGATTTAAGTTGGAAGACCGAAATGGATGATGTTGTTACGAAGGAACGGTTGCACATTCTGCTCGTCGAGCACGAATCGGAACGTGCCAACCACGTGAAACAGGCCCTCGATGACGCCGGGTTGGATTATCGATTGCACAGAGTTGCTGATCTGGTCGAAGCTGTGGCCTACCTCCGAGAAGATATGCCCTATTTCAACGCTCCCAGGCCGGATTTCGTGATACTCGGGCAAAGCCAGGAGCACATTTGCTGCTGTGAGTTGTTGGCCGAGATTCGCCGCGGCTCTCGATTCGCAGGCCTGCAAACCATTGGAATCAAGGACCTCTGGTGGCAACGCCTGCCCCCGCATAAGGCCCCCGTACCCTACGCCTGCTGCGACGTTGAGCGCGTAAAGGTCTCGCATGTGGGCGACTCTGTTCGAGAGCTGGAAGCCGGCACTCTTCGAAACCTGCTAAGAACGTATGGCTGAGATAGGCATGATGGATCTTGTCGTCACGGCGATTACACTCGCGATCGCAGCCGCAGTTACTCAGGCGCTGTGGAAGGCACAGAAACGCGAATCGACGCAACTTCGCCTGGTAATCAACCTGGCGATGTACGCCGCCCTGGCAATTTTCGTTGCGAAGTTGCTCGAGCTTGCTGTCGTAATGTCTATTGGAGGTGACGTCGGGCAAGTCGCTACTGTGCAATACGTGCAGCTGGGCACTGACATTGTGTTAGTCCTGGGCTTCACCTTTCTGGCTGTCAGCATGCTCGATCTGATCACTGCAGACAGGCAGCTTGGATGGAGAAAGACTGGCGCTGATACAAGCAGCTCGGTTTCTGAAGCCTCGTACAAGGTTGGGTGTCTCGAGCCTTCGGCAATACCCGCCATCCTCTTTCGCAGAAGCGCGCCGTTATCAGAGAACACGGTGGCCAGCGAATTCCTGAACAACGCCGTGGAGTCACTACTGGGCTTCAGCCAGGACGAGCTTAAGAGTGACCCGCTGTTCCTGACGTGGCTTATGCACCCCGAAGACCGCCAACAATATCTTTCCGGCGCCAGTGACCCTGCGCCAGGCCAGCGCGTCGGTACATTTGATCATCGCTTCAAGCACAGGAATGGCAGTTACCGCTGGATCAGGACCTGCGTCACGCGAATCGAGGGTCACGACGGTCAGCTCGAGGAGCTGGTCGGATGCGGCTTCGACATAACCGAGCTCAAGGAAGCGGAAGTGCAGCTGACGGAGATTCTGAATTCCGACCCCTGTACGCTGCTCCCTGACGACGCTGACGCCTGATAATCATCATCTGCCAGTGACGAAAGCCGGCTCTTTGCCAACTCAGACATTCGGGATTCACCAGTTTCGTAATTGACACGCCGAGTTAGTTCGCCTGCCTTGCCAGCAACCAGGCCATCGTCGTGCGTAATGATATTTCGGCATACGATCTATTCGCAACAGACGCCTCACCTGAAATTCTTGTCGCTTTTCTGCGGCGCCCAGAGCAAGTACTATTCACTAGTAATTGTCCCGGCAGCTTGGCCATGAAGCACGCAATCTCACTTTCATTGGTTCTTTTCGCGTCGCTATTGGCTTGCACCAACAAACAGGTTGAACATGCAGAGGTACCGGGCGCGCTCCGAGTGGCTGTGCTTCCGGATCAGTCCAGAGATACGCTTCTAATCTTGTACGAGCCCCTTCTTTCCTATCTGCGAAAGGAGACGTCAATTGAATTTGAGCTCTCAGTTCCCGATGACTATGCCGATTTACTGGAACAATTCGCCGCCGGTGATATAGACCTGGCATGGTTTGGCGGACTGACATTTACTCAGGCAGAGCAACGAAGCCAGGTAGTACCGCTGGTATTTCGCGACATTGATCTGCAGTTTACGAGTTGCTACCTCGCACACGCTTCCGATACCAGGGGGACAGTGCGGGATTTCCGCGGTGCAAGCTTCAGCTTTGGACCACGCTTATCAACATCGGGACACCTGATGCCGTCGTATTTCTTGAATAACGGTGACCTTGACCCGCATACATTTTTCGCTTCAGTGCGACATTCATCCGGACACGACCAGACTGCCAAGTGGGTTGCCGACGGGACTGTGGCACTAGGCGTAGCCAACTGCATAATCGTGCGGTCACTGCTTGAAAATGGCGGCCTCGGGAACGACGACATACGCATCATAGAAACCACGCCACCCTATTCCGATTACGTGTGGGCGGTTCGCGCATCTCTTGATGATGATCGCCGTGTGATACTTCTGGATGCGTTTCTGTCCCTTGATGCGTCTGTGCCCGAGCACCGTGAAATACTGCGACAGCAAGGTGCCAATGCGTATTTGCCGGCCGCGAGCCAGGACTTCGAGATTATCCGGAGAGCGGCGGCAGAGGCTGACTTCCTGGCTGAAGAGAACGGCAATTGAATCGGAAATCTCCCAGCACGCTCCTGGTACTTCGCTACGTCTACGCGATGCTGGCGATAATCGTCGTCACGGTCGGTGTAGCCATCATCGCACTGTACGTCGGACAGCAGGGCGAAATTGAAGCTCGCGATCGAATCCAGTTTTTTCACCTGGAATCGACCTCCGAACTGGCAGAAGTGGCACGAGAGGCGCGGCTTCTCCGCAGGGTTACTTTAGGCGAGGTTGATACCGATTTGCCGGACCACTATGGCGCGGCCGGCGTTCAGCACGTAATGGTCGGCTATTCGGGCATTTTGTACTCTATGCGCTCGCGACTCGCGCACCTGTCGACCCTCAGTGAGCAGCAAGGTGACCCGGTTTTTGCCGCGGCAGCGAATCGACTGGATGAGCGCCTGGATGCATTTGAGCGAACGCTGCTCGATTCGGAGTCACCGGCCAACGTAGCCACCTCGGTCGACGTACTGATTTCAACAATCGAACAAAATAATCGCTTGCACAGGATTGCGGCCGATGTGCAGCTACACAAACTCGCCGACAGGCAAAACCAAAGACCTCTGCATATCCGTGTTCTTGCTGCTTGCCTGGGTTTCGCTGTGCTTGCCGTCGGTTACCTGGTTATTTCCGTTCGCAGATCCCTTATAGAACAAAAGAAGATCGAATTAGCGCTGGCTGAGAGCCAGGAACGCCTGCATCACATACAAAAGCTCGACGCACTTGGACGCCTGGTCGGTGGCATAGCGCATGATTTTAACAACTCTCTGACAGCGATCCTTGGCCATGCCGAGCTACTGCAGGACAAGGTGGCCGGCGATGAGCGCCTCGAAACCGGCCTGAATGAGATTCAAAAAGCGGGGTTACAGGCCGCAGCCCTGACGCAGCAGCTGCTGGCATTCAGCCGAAGACAAAAATTTAAGCCACGAGTACTGGACTTGAATACCGTTTTTCAACGGATGGAAACAATGCTGCGACGAATTGTCGGTGCGGATGTGCAATTGAAGGCCAGCTATGCCGAGGATCTTTGCGCCATTGAGGTAGATCCGGATCGGCTACAACAAGTAATCATGAATCTCGTCAGCAATGCACGAGACGCGATGCCTGACGGCGGCACCCTCACGATAGCGACTGAGAATGTAACGATAAGCGTGGATGAGTCCGAAGACGCCGGCGTACCTGCTGGCGACTACGCGCGGTTGTCGGTGTCTGATGAGGGCATCGGCATGGACGATCTGACAATGCAGAGGGTTTTTGAGCCGTTCTTTACTACCAAGGAAGAGGGTCGCGGCACAGGCCTCGGCCTCTCAACAGTGCATGGTATCGTCACCGCCTCCGGCGGCCACATCGTCGTGACAAGTGAAAAGGGTACAGGGGCACGATTCGATTTGTATTTTCAGCCCGCAGAAGGCGAGCCGGCGACTGACGAACCGTCGACTGACCCACAGGAGAATTCCGAAACGGTACTGGTCGTCGAAGATGACCAGCAGGTTCGCCGGTTTATTGAAAGCGGCCTCTCGTCTTTGGGCTACCGCGTACTAACAGCACCCAGCGGCACTGCAGGCCTGCACATTTGCCGGACAGAACCGGGTCCGATCGATGTCATTGTATCGGACGTCGTAATGCCGGAAATTAGCGGCCCGAGGTTCATGGCCGGCGCCCTGAAGCTGCGTCCGGATATCGTAGCAATCTATATATCGGCATACACAAAAGATGTGATATTCGGAATGCGCCGAGGTAATGACGAAGCCGATATTCCCCTGATCACAAAGCCGTTCGACTTGTCGACACTGGCCAATCTTGTTCGAGAGCAACTGGATAAATCGGTCGATACAACTTTGTCTGCGGGACCTACCTAGGCCGGATAACAGGGGTCTCAACGCTGCCTCGCCCTTGATGCGCCAGCCGACTCGTACTCGACAGCTATCGGCACACCCGCCGCCGCAGGACGACTGAACCTGTCTATCTATCTGTCAATCCCGGTCGGTAGCGATTCTAGTGCTGCGGCGTTCGCTTTTCGGCCTGCCAGGTGAAGGAGATCAGTAGTATCGCCAGTACGCAAGCAGCTGCAATCAGCTCGAAGCCCGCGTCCCAGCCAGCCGCATCAACGACCATGCCGATGACGATGTTGGCGGCAACCGCACCCCCAACGTAGCCGAACAGTCCGGTGAATCCAGCCGCGGTTCCGGCGGCCTTTTTCGGCGCGAGATCCAGCGCGTGCACACCAATGAGCATGATCGGTCCGTAAATGAAGAAACCGATACCGATCAGCATCGCGATGTCGATATTGGGATGGCCGGCTGGGTTGCGCCAATAGACCAGCACACAAATCAACGTCAGAAGCAGATAGATTATCGATGCCGGTGCTCGGCGACCTTTGAATACCTTGTCAGACAGCCACCCGCAGACCAGGGTGCCGGGGATACCGGCGAATTCATAAGATGCATACGCCCATCCGGATTCCGCAAACGAAAACTGCTTCACCTCGCTCAGGTAAGTCGGCGCCCAGTCCAGCACGCCGTAGCGTACGAAATAGACAAAGGCGTTTGCCAGGGCGATGGTCCACAGGAGCTTGTTGTTGAGTACGTATTCGAGAAAGATCGCTTTAGTGGAAAACTCTTGCTCATGGGTTTCGTTGTAGGCAAAAGCCCTCGGGTAATCATTGCGATGTTTCTCAATGGTCGGCAGACCCTGCGACTGCGGCGTGTCACGGACGGTCAGGAAGATGAACACCGCAACCGCCATTGCGAAGAAACCGTGTACATACAGGATCGCATGCCAGTCCGCGAATACGGCCATCGCCAGAATAGCGATCGGGCCAACCATGCCACCACCAATATTGTGGGCAATGTTCCAGATGGCCATCTTGGTGCCGCGCTCGTTGGTCGAAAACCAGTGCACCATTGTGCGCCCGGACGGCGGCCAGCCCATTCCCTGAAACCATCCGTTCGCCAGCAGTAACAAGAACATGACCGTAACCGAGCTTGTGGCAAACGGTACCGTGCCCATCACAATCATAACGAGCGCTGAACAAAACAGCCCGAGCGACATAAAGACCCGCGCGTTACTGCGGTCAGAGACACTGCCCATGATGAACTTCGATAGTCCGTAGGCAATCGATACTCCGGACAAAGCCAGGCCCAGGTCTGTTTTCGAATAACCTTGCTCAACCAGGTAAGGCATCGCGAGCGAGAAATTTTTCCGCACCAGGTAGTAGCCGGCGTAGCCGACAAAAATACCGATAAACACCTGCAGCCGCAGGCGTCGGTAGGTTGCGTCGACTTTATCTTCCGATAGCGGGCTGGAATGTGCGGTTGGCTTAAGAAAACCAATCACAAATTGGACTCGATGTACTCAATGGTGAGATCGGGAAAATCGGTGAATACGCCATCTACGCCGATATCATCCAGAAAAATATCCAGAAGATCGCCGTAGTCTTCCGCATACGCAGGCAGCAGGTCGCGACGAAACGTGTACGGATGTACAACAAGACCCAGATCATGTGCGAGCTCGACCAGCTTTGTGATCTGGAGATTCCCTGCGACTGAACCGGGCGCCACGATCAGCCGCATCGATGGACCGATACCATCAGCATACGACGCGACCATTTTCATGCCGTCCGGTGTCAATGCCGCCCGAAACGCCGGCTCTGTGCCCAGCAGCTGAACCAGCGGTACGGTCATGTTCATGGCCGGGAGCAGCTCGCCACGAATACGCTGTAATTCGGCGGGATCGAAACACTGTAAGAAGACGTGTCGCGGCTGCTCGTCGTAACCGTACGTTCTCAAGACCTTGAGAACCTCGGTGGAGATATCCTTGCCTTCACCACGATGGAATGCCGGACTCTTTATCTCCGGGTAAATCCCGACCGAGCGGCCGGTCGAGCGGTTAAGACCCTGGATTAATTCGATTTCTTCGGCGAACGTATTGATTCGGAAAGACGATTTCTCGAGTGGAAAGCGTTGCTCGAAAACCGCTGTTTTTACCCCATCAGATTGCTTGAAACGCTCGGTCACTGCCAGTTGACGAAGCTCTGCCAGGGTAAAGTCGATAACGTAATAGCGGCCATCAGCCCTTGCCCTTTCCGGGAACACATCACGAACATTGGTCACCGTATCAAGATGATGATCGTGCAACACGACCACCTGATCGTCCTTGGTCATGACCAGGTCTTGCTCGATGAAATGCGCCCCCTGCGCATACGCCATCGCTTTCGCCGCGAGCGTGTGCTCCGGGAGATAGCCGCTGGCTCCGCGGTGCGCTATCACCAGCTTGTTTTGCCATACCGCCACGCGATCTTTGCCAACCAGCACTCGATCGTTGACAGTCACCACGCAACCGATGAGCGACATCGTGACGAGCAACATCGCTGCCCTGACTAGTCTCATTTCTTGCCCTCGAAGCCTTAAGTGTTTCACCAGTATCTCATTTCGCGGGATCAAACCTGAGATTCAGAGCTAACAGGCACCCTGGAAACAAAAAACCCCTCAAAAGAGGGGTCTTTGTATTTCCGCCGCGCCCGACCAGATCGACTCCAATCGCGCCTGTAACTCACGATGCACTTGGCAAGTATAGGTCACGAAGATGACTGTCTTCATAGGTAAAACGGCGGCGCTGTATGCGCCGCCGTTCCTTTCCAACACCTAACTGGCTGCCAGCTCAGGCAGCAATGTCTCAGCGGCTCGCGTACACCTTGTCACTTTGGCGCTCATCCATGTCGAAGCGATCGAGCGTCATCACTTTGTTCCACGCAGCAACAAAGTCGGTGACGAACTTTTCTTGTCCGCCGTTCTCCGCATACACTTCTGCGATAGCGCGAAGCTCTGCATGTGAACCGAACACGAGGTCGACCGGTGTTGCTGTCCACTTCAAATTGCCGCTAACGCGATCACGCCCCTCGTATACACCGGCGTCTTTTGATGACTTCGTCCACTTCGTCGACATGCTAAGCAGATTGACGAAGAAGTCGTTGCTTAGCGTACCGGGTCGATCCGTGAACACCCCGTGCCTGGCATTTCGGGTGTTAGCACCAAGAGCGCGCATGCCGCCGACAAGAGCGGTCATCTGGGGAGCAGTCAGGGTCAGCAAGTCGGCCTTCTCAACCAGCATTTCTGCCGGTGATCGGTAGTTAGCTTCACCGAAGTAGTTGCGGAACCCGTCTGCCGTCGGCTTGAGCACGGCAAAAGACTCAACATCGGTCTGTGCCTGGCTGGCATCGGTGCGCCCTGGCATGAAGGGAACCTCAACATCGTTGCCGGCCGCCTTAGCGGCCTGCTCAATGGCAGCAGCGCCACCGAGAACGATCAGGTCGGCGAGCGATACCTTTTTCCCGCCTGATTGCGCGCGGTTGAAATCGCGTTTGGATGCCCGTCAGGCGCTTCAGAACCCTGGCTAGCTCATCTGGACTATTGACGTCCCAATCACTCTGCGGCGCCAGGCGAATCCGCGCACCGTTCGCTCCACCGCGCATGTCGGTGCCGCGGAAGGTTGAGGCAGATGCCCAGGCCGTTCGTACCAGCTCGGGTACCGTTAGCTTCGAGTCAAGGATCTTGGCCTTCAGCTTCGCTATGTCGCTTGCATCAATCAGCTCGTGATCGACAGCGGGGACGGGATCCTGCCAAAGCAGTGCTTCAGCCGGAACGTTCGCGCCGATATAGCGTGCGCGTGGGCCCATGTCGCGGTGCGTGAGCTTGAACCAGGCCTTGGCAAATGCGACTTCGAACTCTTTGGGATTCTTAAGCCAACGCTCGGTAATACGACGATATTCCGGGTCGAACTTGAGCGACAGGTCGGTTGTAAACATGATTGGCGCGTGCCGCTTCGATGGATCGTGAGCATCCGGTACCAGGGTAGATGCGGCCCCATCGGCGGGAATCCACTGGGTCGCGCCTGCCGGGCTCTTCGTCTGCACCCAGTCATAGGTATAGAGGTTCACGAGGTAGCTGTGGGTCCAGGCAACCGGGTTGACGGTCCATGCGCCTTCCAGGCCGCTGGAAATCGTGTCACCGGCGTTGCCGCTGCCGCACTTGTTTTCCCAACCGAAACCTTGCTTCTCGACGCCTTCGGCTGCGGGCTCAACACCGACGCAATCAGCCGGAGGAGCGGCGCCGTGCGCTTTACCGAACGTGTGTCCGCCGGCGATGAGTGCAGCGGTCTCTTCATCGTTCATCGCCATGCGACCGAACGTATCTCGAATATCCTTGGCGGCCAGCAGCGGATCCGGGTTGCCGTTCGGGCCTTCCGGATTCACATAGATCAGACCCATCTGAACAGCAGCAAGGGGTTTGGCCAGCTCGCGGTCGCCCTGGTAGCGCTCGTCCGCGAGGAACTCGCTCTCGGGCCCCCAATTGACCATCTCGGCCTGCCAGTCATCCTCACGACCGCCGGCAAAACCGAACGTGTTGAAGCCCATGGATTCGAGCGAGACATTGCCTGCCAGGACCATCAGGTCGGCCCATGAAATGCTGCGGCCGTACGTCTGCTTGATCGGCCAAAGCAAGCGTCGCGCCTTGTCCAGATTGACATTGTCAGGCCAGCTGTTAAGCGGCTCGAAACGTTGTTGACCACCGCCGGCGCCGCCGCGGCCGTCAGATACTCGGTATGTTCCCGCGCTATGCCAGGCCATGCGAATGAAAAACGGCCCATAGTGACCGTAGTCCGCTGGCCACCAGTCTTGAGACGTTTTCAGCACGGACTCTATGTCTTTTTTCACGGCATCGAGGTCAAGACTTGCGAACGCCTCGGCGTAGTCAAAGTCAGCACCCATCGGATTGGACTCCACACCATGATCGCGCAGCGGACTCAGACTTAGATTTTCAGGCCACCAGAACTGGTTGGACTTTGGCTCACCCTGCGCAAAAACAGGGTTTGATGACATCACCGCTGAGGTAGCTAAGGCGGCGAGCAAGAGTATCGTTGGTTTACGCATGGCAATCTTTCCCCTTTATTAAGAAACACCGGTACCGGGATCGCTATTAAAGCGCAAATTAACTATCTACGTGATGGAATATTTAGATCGCAATATCCGATAAAAACGATCGATGATTCAGGCTGACGAGCAAACACATGCCAATCACGAAACTTAAACAAACTATCAAAGTGCCACCCACTCGAGGGGCGACGTATTACGAGAATCAGAACAGCCCGTTGTCGTTTTTCGACTCGCCGTTGATCACCTGCAGGACGTTCCGTGACCCGCGATGTGCAGGAAGCCCGAATTTCGCAGCAAAACCACCCGGGCCTTCTTCGAGCTCACAGCTTCAGACCACATGTTTCGAAAGCTTCCCGGATCGCCGTCTTTTCTGCGCCTGTGAGCTCAAGCATGGGCGGTCGTACACGGCCGCCAACCTGACCCAGCAACTCTTGCCAGTATTTGCCAAATGCCTGCGGCTTATCCGCCGGTCTGGCCCGGGCCATCGCGTCGCGCACAGGATTGAGACTGTCACGCACGCGCCGCGCCTCCTCGAACTTTCCTGCAAAGGCGAGGCGCGTATATTCATCCATGCGCTTGTCGTTGCGGGTCTGCAGATGGTACGGCGGCGACGAACAGAGATAGAGTTGCCATCCCAGTTCCTCGATATTGTCCAGCCAATCGTCCTCGGCCGAAGTGGATACCTGGATCTTATCCCCGACCATGTGACTTAAGCGCACATACATCTCGCGAGGAACCGAGTATTTAATAGCGACGATATTTGCCAGGTCGGCGATACGCGCGCATTCCTCCGGCTGCATCAGGTAGCCGCAATCCGGGTGGCTCCACATGGCAATACCGATATCAAGGCGGTCACAGAGTGCCTTGTAATATTGATACAGGACCTCGCCACGATCGTGCACAAAACTCAGAACCGGAGAGTGCACCACAACGTAGTCCGCCCCACAGTCTCTGTGCATGCAGGGCAAGATCGAAAACCGTGTCGAAATTCTGATCCGACACCGAAACAATGACTCCCGCCTTGCCATCACACTCCTCTACAGCAACCTCGAAATTGCGTTTGCGTTCGTCGAGGCTCATCGAGAAAAACTCACCCTGCTTTCCCGCAATGAACAGCCCCTGGATATCGAGATCGTCAATCCAGTGACGAATGTTCGCACGCAGGCCAGCTTCGTTGAGCGACAGATCGTCGTTAAACGGATTCAGTGCAGCCGCCCAAATCCCGCGCATGTTCTCGCGGGCATAGTCTTTTGCTTCTAACTTCGAGTAGTTAATGGCGATTCTTCTCTTTGCTTGATTTGGTCAACGACGATCGAGCAGCCTCTCGACGATACATACTGAAAGTCCGGGTCGAATGACGGAAAATGGGTGCACGAAGTCTGTATAACCCACTCCGTTGCCCTTGCGACAATAATAAACCAAGTTGGAGGACTGCATGAGAATTGGAATCATCGGCGACGGGGCCATTGGCCGCTACGTCCGTGCCAGGGCTCTTGAACGCGGCCACGTAGTCCGGGCACTGCTCCTGCGAGCGAAGCGTCTGCCAGAACCGGCGGCGAAGCTTCAGGACACTATTTGCGTGGGCAATGTCGCGGACCTGCCAGACGATATCGACCAAATGATCGATTGCGCAGGGCACACGGCGTTAAAGTCTTATGGGCCCGACATTTTGCGTGGCGGTACCGATCTGATAACAGTCTCCCTTGGTGCGCTGGCTGACACGGCGCTTTTCAAAAGCCTGGAAGACGCCGCGACCGAAGGTGGCTCGAGACTGCACCTGGCCAGCGGCGCCATAGGGGCGCTCGATTGCCTGAGAGCGGCTCGTGTCGGCGGTATGCAAAGTGTCACCTACATTGGACGAAAGCCGCCGCGAAGCTGGAAAGGGTCCCCTGCGGAAACGCGCCTCGATCTGGACAATCTCACCGCTGGCGCGGAAACGCATTTCGATGGCTCAGCGCGGATTGCCGCTATCGAATATCCCAAGAACGCTAATGTCGCGGCGGCGGTCGCACTCGCCGGAATCGGATTTGATGACACGCAGGTCCAATTGATCGCTGATCCACATATTGCCGAGAATATTCACGAAGTTCGGGCAACTGGGGAGTTCGGCTCCTTCTCCTTTGAAATCCGCGGAAATTCGCTGCCCGACAACCCACGAAGCTCTGCGCTTGCCGCAATGAGTGTCATTGCGACGCTGGAGCAAGCATCACAGAACATCCTTTTCTAGAAAGCCGCAAAATGATGCAGACTTTCTGATTTCTGATATCAGGTAATCTAAAATCTGCATTCGTTGAATTCACATGATCATGCACCAATCGTCATGTGAATTTGGCCATGAGTGACCGCATGCGAGGCATTAGCGATGAACACCTATCCCGACCTGTATCTCTACATCAACGGAGAATGGCGCAAAACCGCCAGCGATCTTCCCGTTTTGAATCCGGCGACGGAAGAGGAGATTGGCCGACTGCCCCACGCAGAGATGAGTGATCTGAACGATGCCGTTGAATCGGCAATCAGGGGTTTCGAAAAGTGGCGTCGCGTCTCTCCGAGCGACAGGGCAAGTGTCCTGTACAAAGCCGCAGCGATCATGCGTGAACGGCAAGAGGAAATCGCCACTGCCATAACGGCGGAACATGGAAAGCCTCTCGACCAGGCTCGGCTCGAGGTGATCCGCGGCTGTGAATTTATCGAGTGGGACGCGGGCGAAGCCACCCGCACCTATGGGCGAATAATACCCAGTGCGCCGGGCGTCAGGTACATGGTGCATCACCAGCCGATCGGTACGGTAGCCGCATTTTCGCCCTGGAATTTTCCGATGAGCCAGCCCTGCCGCAAGATAGCAGGAGCTATCGCTGCAGGTTGTTCCATCATTCTGAAAGCGGCTGAAGAAACGCCTGCCGGGGCAATGCATATCGCGCGAGCGTTTCACGAAGCCGGCCTGCCACCCGGGGTGCTGAACCTCGTGTTTGGTACGCCATCCGAAATCTCCGATTATCTGATCAAGCAGGAGCAGGTGCGTTTGGTCGCGTTCACCGGTTCCACCGGGGTTGGCAGACATCTGACCACATTGGCAGCACAACACATTACCCCGGTCCTAATGGAACTCGGCGGCCACGCGCCAGTCATCGTCTGCGAAGACACAGACGTCGAAGCGGCCGCCATGACCGGCGCTGTCCGAAAAATGCGCAACGCTGGTCAGGTCTGTACATCACCCACACGCTTTTTCGTGCACGAAAGTATTTTCGAGGCCTATACAGAGACCTTCGTGCGCCGTGCCGCCGCAACTGTCGTGGGCAACGGTGTTGATCCGGGTGTTGAGATGGGTCCGCTCGCCAATGAACGCAGAATTGCAGCACTCGCGGCTCTGGTCGAAGACGCGCGAGACTGTGGCGCGGAGGTCAGAACCGGTGGCGGCAGAATTGGTGACAAGGGCTACTTCTTTGAGCCGACGGTACTAGCCAACGTACCCGACTCCGCACATGTTATGCAGGAAGAACCTTTCGGGCCCTTGGCGATCATCAACCCCGTCTCCTCTCTGGATGAGGCCATCGAGAAAGCGAATTCTGTGCCCTATGGTTTGGCCGCTTATGGCTTCACCAACCGGGCGGATTATGTGGACCGCATGATTGAGGGTATCGAAGCCGGAAACTTGTCGATTAACACACTTGAGGCATCGCTCCCGGAGACGCCATTCGGTGGCGTTAAATCCAGCGGCTATGGCCGTGAAGGTGGTACGGAAGGCATACACAATTACATGATTACGAAGACGGTCTCTCACCGCCTTTCAATTATCTAGTACGGTCCGCTCGCCGACTATTTACTTTGCTGACTCAGAGCTCGGCCCTGATCGAGAAGAGTTCCGGAAAGAAACTCGTATCAATCGCTTTCTTCAGGAATGGCACGCCTGACGATCCACCTGTTCCCTGGCGGCTACCAATAATCCTTCGAACTGTGTACATATGTCTGAAGCGCCAATTCTGGAAAGCGTCTTCGATATCAACAAGCTTCTCGGCGAGCTCGTACAATTCAAAATACCTTTCCGGGTCACTGTAAATCGCGAGCCAGGCCGCCTGGACAGAGTCATTGGTTTCATACGGTAAGCCGAAGTCACGATCGAGAATTTGCTCGTCAATATCGAATCCGACGTCACTCAGTTTCCTTAGCACAACGTCGTACAAACCGGGCTCGCTGAGAACGCGCTGGAGTTCGCCATAGACTTCAGGGTCGTGACGATGGACTTCGATCAGTTTCTTGTTCTTATTACCCAGGAGGAATTCCAGTTTTCGGTAGCCATAGGACTGGAATCCCGATGCCGCCCCAAGCGTGTCACGAAACTTCAGGTAGTCGACAGGCGTCATCGTAGAAAGAATCGACCAGGACTGGGTCAGCTGCATCAATATAAGCTTGACGCGAGCGATAACCTTGAACGCATGACGGAAATCGTCATCCCGAACATTGCGAATTGCAGCCTCTACCTCATGCCCGGCAAGTTTCAACCACAGCTCGCTTGCCTGGTGGATCACGATGAACAGCATCTCGTCGTGCTGATCCGAGCGCAAATGCTGCGCATTCAGAACTTCCGATAAGTGCAGGTACTTGCCATAGCTCATCCGGTCCTTGAGGTCGGTATGGATACTCTCCTCGAGCTCCCGATAGTTTTTCGGTGTTGAAGTCATTGTCTGTCCCCGAATGCCGCAGATGCCAAACCGAAAAGTTGATCCATGACGTACTGTTCGTCCCAGTCATCTTTGATGTTCGGCAGTCCCATTATCTTCTCCATTACCTTGTTCTGCTCATCGCCGATTCGCAGCGCCTCCGAATAGGGCACATCGGGGGAGAATGTCACCATCGAATAGAGTGGCGTCCACAGTTTCGGAAAAAGCTTGCTGAATTTTGCTTCAATTTTTTTGCGTAGCTGGAATCCGGCATCACCCGACAGATCGCTCATCTCAATGAAATTTCGCTTGGAAAGTTCGGCAATCGCGTCGCCGTTTGGTTTGCGGGCGTTTTCATAGGCGGGAAATATCTGCTCCCAGTCGTGATCGTGTTTGCCAATCAGAGCATCGAGTTCGGCGCAGTCTTCGAATCCGCAGTTCATGCCCTGCCCGTAGAACGGCACAATTGCGTGCGCCGCATCGCCGATCAGCCCGACCCTTCGGTTAAACGACCACGGGAATACCTGGACGAGGAAAAGCGGCGCCGCTGTTTTTTCCAGGAAAACATCAACCGGTCGCTCCAGATAGTCCATTGCATCCGGGAAGTTAGCCTCAAAAAACGCCCTGACTGCAGGTCGCTCCTGCAACGATTCAAATGAAGGGTCGCCCGCATAATTCATAAACAGTGTGCATGTAAACGTGCCGTCCGGATTGGGTAGCGCGATCAGCATGAAGTCCTTGCGCGGCCAGATATGTAGTGCATTCTTCTCCAGCTGGTGCGAACCATCAGTATTCGCCGGGATGTTCAGCTCGATGTAACTCTGCGGCATGTAAGTCTGGCTGTAGCTGAACCTCGGCAGGTTATGGGCAAGTCGCCGGACCTTTGAATAGGCGCCATCGGCACCAAACAGGTAGTCGGCCTCAACGACCAGCTGCTTTTCACCATTTGCACTGAATGTCGCTGTCGCAGATTCGAAGTCGAGATCAACCAGCCGATGTTCAAAGTGCGTGGTGATATTCGCTTCCTCATCGGCGATATCCAGAAGCTGCTCATTGATCCCGCTTCGCGAAACCGACCAGATCGCGTCGCCCTCTTTTCCGTAAGGCAGGGAGCTAAGATCACCATCGACGCCGTGGATGGCACGGTGGTACATGGGAATCGCCTTTTTCTTGGCATCGGCACTGATACCAATCTTCTCAAGCGACGCCCAGCCACGATCGGACAAAGCGATATTGATCGACTTGCCCTGGTAGATACTGGTTTGTCGCGAATCGGGTCGGCCCTCGTAGAGCCCGACTTTGTAGCCGTGTCTTGCCAGCGAGATCGCGAGCAAGGCACCAACCGGACCTCCGCCGACAACCGTGAATGTCTTTTGCGTCACCTACTCCTCTCCCTGAGCCAGCAATTCGCGCATCACTTTACCGAAGGTAAACACGTCCTCAAACGAGTTGTAGAGCGGCACGGGTGCCATGCGAATAATGCAGGGTTCCCGAAAATCAGCGATGATCCCAGCCGCGATCATATCGTCGAACAGCTTGCGCT
This sequence comes from uncultured Gammaproteobacteria bacterium, assembly GCA_963760395.1. Classification (GTDB taxonomy): domain Bacteria; phylum Pseudomonadota; class Gammaproteobacteria; order Steroidobacterales; family Woeseiaceae; genus UBA1847. The sequence continues at coordinate 33,239 of CAVXCX010000002.1, read as the reverse complement.
CGCGCCCGGCAACATCCATCGAAATCTGGCAACCACGCTGATCCGGGTCGCCGGGTGTAATGACGCTGATATCTGCGCTCGGAAATTCATCCGCCAGCAGCCGTACAGTGTATTCAAGGTAGCCCGTCAACTTCTCGCTTTTTTCGCGTAACGCGGACATACCGGCTTCCGCAAATACTTCCAGTGATGCCTTCATCGCCGACATTCCAAGGATCGGTGCATTGCTCAGCTGCCAGCCTTCAGCACCTTCCATCGGCTGGAAACCGTTCTTCATTTGAAACCGCGTCGCCTTGTCATGCCCCCACCAGCCACCGAATCGCGGTAGCCCGAAATCTCGTCCATGACGTTCATGTACGAAAATCGCCCCGACGTTGCCGGGGCTCGAGTTAAGGTATTTGTAGGAACACCAGGCGGCAAAGTCGACGTCCCAGTCATGCAGTGACAGCAGTACATTTCCCGCGGCGTGGGCCAGGTCAAATCCGGCAACTGCGCCAGCGGAGTGTGCCGCCTCAGTCAGGCGAGGTATGTTGAACAGCTGCCCCGTGAAATAGTTGACGCCGCCGAAGAAGACCAGCGCGAGCTCATCGGCGTTGGCATCGATTGCGTCGAGGATGTCCTCTTCCCGAATCAGTCTTTCACCCTCTCTGGGCGCCACCTCAACAATGGCATCGTCGGCATCAAAGCCATGAAACTGCGCCTGTGTCTCCAGCAAATAGCGATCCGAGGGAAACATCTTGGCTTCGCTGATTATTTTGTAGCGCTGCTTTGTCGGTCGGTAGAAGGATACGAATAACAAGTGAAGATTAGTCGTCAGCGAATTCATGCAGACAACCTCCGACTCTTTCGCGCCGACAATCTCGGCCATCGGCGGTGTCAGGAGTTCGTGGTAGCTGTACCACGGGTTCGTGGAATGAAAGTGACCCTCGACGCCATACCGCGCCCACTCGTCGAGTTCCAGCTCAACGGCTGCCCGCACTGTCTTCGGCTGCAGCCCGAGTGAATGCCCGGTGAAATACACGAGCTCGGGCGTACCCAATGACGGGAAGTGGAATTGTTCGCGATACGCGCGGAGCGGATCCGACTTGTCCTCTGCCCTGGCAAACTCGAGTGTCGGCCGGTATTGCATGCTAGGTGCCCGCCTTTGGCGGTATGGAAACCCAACCTGCCGGCGGTTCCTTGCCCGGATGAAGCGCTCCGCAATCAGGACAGGTTCGTGACGCCTCATCGTTGTAGAACGCCTCGTACAGCGGTGGCAGATCGCGCACGATGGACTTCAGGATTACCTCGACCCGATGCACGAGACTGCCGCAGTCGAAGCAGTACCATTCGAAGCCATCCTTCAGCCCGTCGGGACGCTTGGGCTCAATCACGAGCCCGACACTACCTGCCATCGGGCGCTGCGGCGAATGTCGGACATGCTTCGGCAGGAAAAAGATGTCGCCCTCACGAATGACGATGTCAGAGAATTCGCCGTCATCAAACACCTTGAGAAGCATGTCGCCCTCGAGCTGGTAGAAGAACTCTTCTACAGGGTCGTCGTGGAAGTCCGTCCGCTTATTTGGACCCCCGACTACCATCACCGTCATGTCAGCGTCTTCCCAGATTTGCTTGTTGCCGACGGGTGGCTTCAACAGGTGTCGATGCTCTTCGATCCAGTCCTGAAAGTTGAACGCAGCTAGCTTCGTCATCCCGGATTTTTCCTTGCGAAATTCATGAGTTCGATGATTCTATCTTTGCAGCACTGGAATCACGTCGTACCGTATCAGTTCCTGACGAATCCGCGTTATACCTGGCCCATGGTCTCGGCGCCGTGCATGATCATGCGCAACTGAATAATGGCGGTCTCCACATGCTGGTCGCGCTCATCGGCCGGCGTATCAAGCAATGCTATTCCCGCCGTGAACAGGATGGCGACCATTGAGTCAGCTGCAATTCTGGCGTGCCCCAGCGGTACGCCGCGTTCGCGAGCTTCATCTTCCAGGTAATCCGCCAGGTCACTGGACATGGTCTGCATGAGTCGCTCCGCGGCATGGCGAAACTCCGGCTGCCGCGACATGCTCTCCTGCAGGATCATTCGAGACATCCCCTGGTTGCTGTAGAAGTACTCGAAGAGCGTCTCGACCGAAGCCCTGATCAGCGAGCGGCCATCCGACGCCTGGTGCATCACGTCATGGATCAGCTTGCGCATTGACTCGCCGCACTGCTCGACAAGCGTCAGGCCGAGCCCTTCCATGTCGTGGAAGTGCCGATAGAAAGAGGTCGGCGCAATGCCAGCCAGCTTGGCGACCTCGCGCAGGCTGAGCGTATCGAAACTCCGACCCGAGGCCAGCTCGGCGGCCGCCGCATCCAGCAATTTCTGGCGCGTTTCCGCCTTCTGCTGCTGTCTTGAGACCTTCAGGAGCGCTCTGGTCATGGCCGGTTTGAGTCCGTTCTTTAGCGAGGGCATTGCATTCTAGCAGACACATGGTACGGTTGTGCGTACACTTGTACGCTGAAGTTGGCCGTAGCTCAATATCGCCTGAGAGAGAGCAAGAATGACTACCTACAAAGCCCCACTGCGGGACATGCAGTTTGTAATGCAAGACCTGTTGAACTTCGAAAAGCACTACCAATCGCTGCCTGGCTGCGAGGAGGTCAACCAGGAATTGATCGACGCGATCCTGGGCGAGGCCAGCAAGTTCTCCGAAGAGGTCCTCGGCCCGCTCTACGCCGTAGGCGACGAGGTCGGCTGCAAGATGCTGGAAGACGGTGAGGTAAGGACGCCTCCCGGATTCAAAGAGGCTTACCAGCAATACACTGATGCGGGCTGGCCGTCATTGGATCAACCTGCCCGGTACGGCGGCCAGGACCTGCCGATGTCAATCGGTCTGCCGGTTCGAGAGATGAATGGCACGGCCAACTGGTCCTGGGCTATGTACCCCGGTCTTTCCCATGGCGCGATGGAGACCATCGACAAACACGGCTCCGAGGAACTGAAGGCGATCTTCATGGAACCGCTGGTCAGTGGCCGATGGACCGGCACGATGTGCCTGACCGAGGCGCATTGCGGCACAGACCTTGGACTCTTGAAGACCAGGGCTGAACAGGCTGCGGACGGCACCTATCGCATTACCGGATCGAAGATGTTCGTTTCTTCCGGTGACCACGACCTTACCGAGAACATCGTGCACATCGTGCTGGCGCGCCTGCCTGACTCGCCGCCGGGCACAAAGGGCATCTCGCTGTTTGTCGTACCCAAGTTCATTCCAGCGGACGACGGTTCCAACGGAGAGCGTAACAACGTCTCTTGTGGCGCTCTCGAAAGCAAGATGGGCATTCACGGCAACTCGACATGCCTGCTGAATTTCGATGGCGCAACCGGGTACCTGGTCGGGAAAGAAAACAAAGGCCTTAACCACATGTTCACCTTCATGAACTTCGCCCGCCTCGGTACCGGCTTGCAAGGGCTCGCACACTCCGAACTCGCTTTCCAGAACTCTCTTGCCTACAGCAAGGATCGCCTGCAGATGCGTTCTCTGACCGGTCCGAAAAATCCTGCCGGACCCGCGGATCCGATCATCGTGCACCCCGACGTGCGTCGCATGCTGCTGACGCAAAAAGCGTTTGCTGAAGGTGGCCGCGCACTAATCTACTTCGCCAGTACCCAGGGCGACATCATGACCAAGTCCGATGACCCGGATGCTCGCAAACTCGCCAATCATGTACTGGATATCCTGACACCCATTATCAAGGCATTCCTCACCGAGACCGGTTTCAAGAGTGCAAACCTCGGGCTGCAGTGTTTCGGCGGGCACGGCTATATCAATGAGTGGGGTATGGAACAGAATGTGCGAGACGCCAGGATCGGCATGCTCTATGAAGGCACGACGGGCATCCAGGCACTGGACCTCTTGGGCAGAAAGGTGCTGGGCACACGAGGCAAGGCGCTGGAGCCGGTAACGAGTTTCATCCTGGACTTCTGCAAACACGCCGGTAGCCGCAAGGAAATGAAGCCTTACCTGAAAACGCTGGTACGACTTACCAAGCAGTGGAAGTCACTGACGCGGAAGATCGGCTTTGCGGCTATGAAAAATCGGGATGCCGTAGGCGCGGCTTCGGTTGACTACATCATGTTCTCGGGTTACGTATTACTTGGCGTTGCCTGGGCCGCCAGCGCGCAAGCCGCCTATCGCAAGCTCGAGCAAGGCACGAATGAAGAAGCGTTTTATCGTGCAAAAATCCAGACTGCGGAATTTTATTTCGCCAAGATACTGCCGCTGACCACGTCTCTTCTGGAGACGATGTCGACAGGTCCTGACTCACTAATGACGATGGACGAGAACCAATTCATATTCTAGCCCGCCAGCACTTCTGAACAAGAGAGGAAAGAAATGATCTACTCGGGAAAGGCGATAACCGTCCAGGCAACTGACAATGGAATCGCGGAACTCTGCTTCGACTTGAAGGACGATTCTGTCAACAAGTTCAATGCGCTGACGCTCAACGAGCTGAAGGAAGCAACTGCGGCAATCGCGGCCGATACATCGCTCATTGGTGTAATAGTCACAAGTGGTAAGCCCGTTTTCATCGTGGGCGCGGATATCACGGAGTTCGGCACGCAATTCGGCGGAAGCGAAGACGAGATAGCAGACAAGATCCTCAAGATCAACGTCGACATCTTCAACGCCTTTGAGGACTTGCCGATGCCCACAGTGGCCGCCTTTAACGGTATCGCCCTGGGCGGCGGATTTGAGATGGGGCTTGTCTGCGACTACCGGGTCATGTCGGCAACGGCGCGGGTCGGGCTACCGGAAACCAAGCTGGGCATCATTCCAGGATATGGCGGCACCACGCGCTTGCCACGCCTGATCGGCGCCGACAACGCGATCGAATGGATTGCTTCCGGCAAGGAACAGAAGGCGGAACAAGCACTGCATTTCGGCGCTGTTGATGCGGTTGTCGCACCCGAGTTACTGCGCGAGGCTGCCGTGTCTCTTCTGCAACAGTGCATCGACGGCAAGCTCGACTACGACTGGCGAGGCGTCGGGAAAAACAGCAACCGCTCAAGCTGAATGAGATTGAGGCCACGATGGTGTTCGAAACCGCCAAGGCGTTTGTTGCCGGTCAGGCCGGACCGCACTATCCGGCGCCAGTAACGGCTATCAAGGTCATGCAAAAAGCGGCGGGGATGAGTCGGGACGATGCTCTGCGAGAAGAAGCCAGGGGTATCGCCAAAATGGCCGGCACCCTGGCAGCGAAGAACCTGATCGGTCTGTTTCTAAGTGACCAGATGCTGGCGAAGAGCGGCAAGAGCCTGGCGAAGAAGGCCCGGAAGGTGGAACGGGCTGCAGTACTCGGTGCAGGGATCATGGGTGGCGGAATCGCCTACCAGTCCGCGCTGAAAGGCACACCGATCGTCATGAAGGACATCGCGCAGGCCGGCATCGACCTTGGTTTGTCGGAAGCCAGCAAGTTGCTGTCCAAACAGGTCGAACGTGGACGGATGTCTGTTGCCGAGATGGCAGGCGTCCTCAACAAGATCCAGCCATCCCTGAGCTACGACGGTTTCGACAACGTCGATATTGTGATCGAGGCCGTCGTGGAGAATCCGAAGGTCAAACACGCAGTCCTGGTGGAGACCGAAGCGCAAATTCGTGATGACGCGATTCTTGCGTCCAATACCTCGACGATTTCGATCACACATCTTGCCGAACCGTTGAAGCGCCCGGAGAACTTCTGCGGCATGCACTTTTTCAACCCGGTGCACAGGATGCCGCTTGTCGAAGTCATTCGCGGGGAAAAGACGGGCGCGGAAGCCGTGGGCAGGACCGTCGCCTACGCATTGGCTATGGGCAAGAAACCGATCGTCGTCAACGATTGCCCGGGATTCCTTGTGAATCGGATACTCTCGCCTTACCTCGGTGCTTTCATCGGTCTGGTAAAGCGCGGCATCGATTTTATTGCGATCGACCGGGTGATGGAACGATTTGGTTGGCCGATGGGGCCCGCTTACCTGTGTGACGTCGTGGGTATCGACACGGGCGTGCACGCTGGCGCAGTCATGGCGGAAGGCTACCCCGAACGCATGAAGTATGACTTCAAGACCTGCCAGGAGGTGATGTTCGAGAACAACCGCTTTGGCCAGAAGAACGGCCGCGGTTACTACGCGTACGAGACCGATAAAAAGGGGCGCCCGAAAAAGATGGTCGATGACGAAGTTGCGGCACTTCTTGCGCCGGTTATAGACGGTAATGAGACGATCAGCGATGAGGCAATCGTTGACTCGATGATGATCCCAATGTGCCTGGAGGCCGTGCGTTGTCTCGAAGACGGTATCGCAGCTTCTGCCACTGACGTTGACCTTGCCCTGATTTACGGAGTCGGTTTTCCGCCATTCCGGGGCGGTGCGCTGCATTACATCGACGACTTTGGCATCGATAAGTTTGTGGCCAGGGCCGACGAGCTTGCGGCGACGGCCGGGCCGCAGAGAGCCATGTACCTACCTACCGAAAAACTGCGTGAAATGGCCGCCAGTGGCAGACACCTTTTTCGGAACAGCAGCGAGCGGGAGAAAATAGATGAGCCTGAATCCGAGAGATGCGGTAATCGTAGATTTTGCACGTACGCCGATGGGGCGCTCCAAAAACGGTTGTTTCCGCCACACTCGCGCGGACGACATGTCAGCGGCGTTGATAAACGGCCTGTTTGCGCGCAACCCCGAACTTGACCCTGCAGAAGTGGAAGATGTGCTGTGGGGCTGCGTCATGCAGACCCTCGAACAGGGCATGAACGTTGCGCGCATGATCGCGGTAATGTCAGTCCTGCCACACGAGGTGCCCGCCCAGACAATCAATCGCCTGTGCGGCTCGTCCATGTCGGCATTGCACACCGCAGCGCAGGCCATTATGACCGGCAACGGCGACATGTTCGTGGTTGGTGGTGTTGAGCACCTGGGTCACATCGACATGATGCATGGCATCGACATAAACCCGGCCCTGTCGAAACACGTGGCCAAAGCGGCGGGCTCCATGGGCTTGACCGCGGAGTTGCTGGGCAAGATGCACGGCATCACCCGCGAAGCACAGGACGAGTTCTCTGCGCGTTCACACCGCCTCGCCCACGAGGCAACCGTGGAAGGAAGATTCGCCGAGGAAATCATCCCGATTGAAGGCCATGACGCCAACGGCTTTAAAGTTCTGGTGGAACACGACGAGACCATACGCCCGGACACGACGGTCGAAGGTCTTGCCAAGCTACGGCCGGTATTCGATCCAAAAAATGGCACGGTTACAGCGGGCAGTTCCTCGCAAATAACCGACGGCGCATCCTGCATGATCGTCATGTCGGCCGAGCGGGCAAAGGCGCTTGGCGTGAAGCCGCTGGCACGGATTCGCGCAATGGCAGTCGCCGGCGTCGACCCGTCCATCATGGGCTATGGGCCGGTGCCCGCGACGCACAAGGCGCTGAAGCGTGCCGGGCTGAGCATGTCCGACATCGATCACGTAGAACTGAACGAGGCTTTCGCAGCGCAGGCATTGCCCGTGCTGAAGGACCTGAAGCTCCTGAAAGTTATGGACAAAAAGGTGAACCTTAATGGCGGCGCCATCGCGCTTGGGCATCCGTTCGGCTGCTCCGGCGCCCGTATTACGGGTACCTTGCTGAACGTCATGCGACAGAACGAAGGCACGTTAGGCGTTGCCACGATGTGTGTCGGATTGGGACAGGGCATTACTACCGTGGTTGAGCGTCTGTAGACACGGCGATAACAAGCAGCGGCTCAAATGCTAAGATTTACCGAACCAGAAAGAGCCGCTACTGACCCAAAGCAGACACACACAATCGTGGAGATTCCATGGCAAATATCCGACAAATACCATGGAGACGCATTCTTTTAGAGGGTGCGGTAATTGTAGTCAGTATCTTACTGGCCTTCTCGATCGACGCGTGGTGGGACAACCGCATTGAGCAGCAACGAGAACGCGAGCAGCTCGTATCGATGCGCGCTGAATTTCAAGCCAGCTTGTCGGGCCTGGATGAAATCCTCACCTCCGTTCAGGGTCATGCGAAAGATATTGAGTCCCTTATTGCATTGCTTAAGGCTGCTGGCGACAAGCCGGTGTTGATTCCGGGTCCTCTGCTCGGTTCAGCAATTACCTGGCGCACATCGGATGTATCGACAAGTACGCTTGACGCCCTTATGGCGTCAGGAGACCTCAACCTCTTACGCAACGCGGAGCTGCGTGCCAATCTGGCGGGCCTCCCCGCATTCTTGTTAGATGTAACGGAGGACGAGATCATCGCCCAAACCTTCGCCGAAACTGAAATGTCGGTCTTTCTTGCGCGCGAGGGTCTGGCGGAGATCGCCTATGCCAATCGATCAGGCGTTCCGGGTCCGGAAGGAATTCAGACCTTAACCGCTCCGGCAGAGATCAACGTCCATTCCAGCCCCGAATTGATCGGGATGCTCACTGCACGACGAGTTCATTTTTGGTATTCCGAGGTAGGCCTTCCCACCGTGCAGTCGTATCTCCAGACGTTAATCGAGCAGATCGATAACGAGCTGGCACCGAGCGAATTGAACAGGTGACAGTCTCCTTGTGGCCGAAAGCAGCCACTGGACTGCTAATCGAGTGGCTGACTGCTACTGACCCAAAGCAGAGATTTAAGAACTAGAATAACCTGATGACTGAACCTCAAATCATTCCTTGGAAACGTATCGCCGTAGAAGCGACGGCAATTGTCATCAGTATCTTATTGGCCTTTGCAATCGATGCCTGGTGGGCCGACAAGAAAGAGAGAGACGTCGAGCATAGGACGCTCCAGGCTTTGCGGAGCGACCTTTTAGCGAGTAATGAAGAATTAGACAGGCTGCTTCAAGGTCTGGCGGACGCGCGAACAAATTTTGCGCGTTTCCAGTCCGCTACGCCCGCTGAGTTAATCAAGATCGATCCGGAAGCGGTTCGGCCAATTGTTATCAGCCTTGTCACACCGGCGTCCTTCAATCCCATTACCGCCACACACGACGCGCTGTCTAACGACGGGCGACTTGGGCTGATCAGTGATCCCGAGCTGCTAAGGCACCTGTCAAACTGGCAGAGGGCCTTGGACGACATCGAAGCAAATAGTATAGATCTTCATGCCGAGTCCGTACGGGTACTAAGGTCCATGGAAATATATGGTGGACCCTTCATTCGTTGGCGGCGGAGTTTGGATGATCTCGAGGTTCTTCAAAGGCCGGACGGCGAGGTCCTAGCGGTCTTGCGACAGGATGCTGATTTCATGGGCAAGGCAAGGATGCACCAGTACACGCTATCGGGCTACCTTTTGGAGCTTCGAAGATTGGACGAGAATCTAGACTCGATGCTGGCATTGCTCGACAAGGTAATTGCGCAATATTGACTGCGAAGTTGCGTCCGCTTTCGCATAAACGCAGTTATTCACATACTATTTCCGGGTCAGGGTGTGCCAGAATACATCCTCACCAACAATAGCCGTACCGCCTCAAGATAATCGGAGATTTACCCGTGAGCGATGACAAGAAGAACGAAACTACAGAAACGCCTGCAAGTAAAAATGCAGAAAACGACACCGCTCCTGAACAAGACACGCCGGACTCAGCGCCCAGCGGCCCGAAATTCACGAAGGGGTCTGACCCTCTCGCCGGTGTCAAGAAAGGCGCTTCCGATGCGATGGCAAGCATGGAAGGAAAAACCGTGTCCATGAAACTCTATGTCGGTTCGATCATTGGCGTCATCGTGTTGATGCTGTTAGCTCGCTGCGGCGGTTAGCAAATGGCAGCATAATTGTAACTGCCCGCCGGGTATTTCCCCGGTCAGATTGAAGGTCCGCTCAGCGCCTTAAAGCAGACGTTCGGATGTTAGACATCCTGGGGACTGCTACTGACCCAAAGCGGGCATTCGACAATCCTCGCTCGACTGTCTGCTTTCCTGCAATAAGGCATGTCATAAGCTTCCCAATCGGAATCGCTAAGACGGTCACATCCATTCCGGGACCTATAGGGTCGCCGCGGATGCGTTGGTATGATGCCCCCTCAGCCGGTTGTTACGAGCGTGCCGCAGCGGCGCGACGCCCGGAAAACCCACCCAGCGCGAGGCCTTACGCTTATGGTTTGGACCCTGAGTAACAGACTGCTTTTTGCAGCCATCTTCATCTCGGGCGCTTCCGCTTTGATCTACCAGCTGATCTGGGTCCGGTTGCTGGGCCTCGTGTTCGGGGTCAGCAGTTTCGCCATCGCAACGGTGGTCGCGGTATTCCTGCTGGGCCTTGGCCTGGGGAGCTACTTCTTTGGTCGGTGGTCAGAGCGAGCCCGTGACCCGCTGCGCATCTACCTGTACGTGGAATTAGGGATTGCCGCGACTTCGCTCATCGCCTACCTGGTGATTGAGGCCCTGCCGGTCTACCGATACCTCTACGAGTACGCGTACAACAACCTCGGCTTCTACGGCCTTTCTGTCGCTCGGCTGCTGCTGTCGATGCTTGTGCTGCTGCCTCCGGTGTTACTCATCGGCGGTACCATGCCGCTGCTCGCCAAGTACTTCCTCCGCGACCCCGCCAACCTGGGCTCCAGTTTCAGCAAGATCTACTACCTCAACACCCTCGGGGCATGCGCCGGCGCGCTGCTAACCGGCTTTGTGTTCGTGCGGTACTTCGGCGTGATCGGCACGCTGATGATCGCCGTCGGCGGCAACTTAGCGGTCGCCCTGATCATTGCGCTGAGCAAGCGAGGCACTGTAACCACGCATCCCGCGACAGGCGTGCAGTCGCCTTACTCCTACATGCTGGTCTTCCTGTTTCTCACCGGCTTTATCAGCTTAGGCTACGAGATGCTGTGGGTGCGCATCCTCTCGACCTACGGGCTGTCGACCTCCCAGGCCTTCGCGCTCATCCTCGCGGGGTTCCTGTTGGGCTTCTCGGTCGGGGCATGGGTGGTGGCGCGAAAGGTGGATCGCCGCCGGGATCTCGAGGCCTGGTTCAGCGCCGTGTCCATCGTTACGGCCTTCAGCGGTGCCGCCGTGCTCCTGTTGTTCCGGCAGTTCGAGGCCATCACGATCCTGCTCGCGGACGCCACACCGATGAGTCAGCTGACGCTCGGCATGGCCCTGGCGTTCACCGTGTCTTTCATTCCGGCAGTGTTCATGGGGATCCTGTTCCCGCTCGGTGTGCGCATCTATGCGCACGATGTCGATCGGATCGGCGCCAAGACCGGCAACATCTTTTTTTCGAACACGCTCGGCTGCGTGCTGGGCAGCCTGCTGACGGGATTCGTGCTGATCCCCTTCCTGGGGATGTGGAACACCACGCTCCTCCTCATCAACCTCAGTCTGCTGATTGCGGTGGCTTTCCTGCTGCGGGGCCGCCGCCCCGCCAGGGCGCAATGGGTCTCGCTGGTCGTCGTCGCGGCCGTCGCGAACCTGTTGGTGTTCACGGACAGCAAGACGTTCCACGCCGAACTGAAGGGCCGCGACCTGCGCACGGCGGCTGAGGGCTTCGACGTCATCTACTATGCCGAGGGCCTGTCGGGGACCGTCACTGCCGTCGAACGGGGCAACTATCGCGGGCTGTTCGTCGATGGCCAGAACGTCTCCGGAACGGATCCCGTGTTGCTCGCCGACTCGAAGATGCTCGCCCACGTGCCGCTGCTGCTAGCCAAGAAGCCGGAAGTTGCGCTGACGGTGGGCTACGGCACCGGAACGACCTCGGGAAGCATGCTGCTGTACGATGTCGAGGTCCATGCGGTCGAGATCGAGGAGAAGATCATCGAGGCGGCGCCGCTGTTCAGCGAGGTCAACTACGCGTCCTATGCCGACCCCGATCTCGATATCGTGCTGGACGATGCCCGCAACTACATCGCCACCACGGACGAAAAGTTCTCCGTCATCGTCACGGACGTGACCAACCTGAAGTACAAGCGCAATCCCTATCTTTACACCCGGGAATACTTCGAGATCATGCAGGGCGCGCTCAGCGCGGATGGCGTTGCCGCCGCGTGGCTCCCGGTCGGCGGCCTGTCCTTCAATGACCTGCGCATCCTGATCGCCACGTTCGACAGTGTCTTCCCGCACACCACCGCTTGGTATTTCACTCAATTCCCGACCCATTTCATCATCCTGACAGGCACGCCGGAGCCGACGCTGGTGAACCTGGGGGAGCTGAGGGAGAAAATGGCCAAGGTCGAGGGCGACCTGCGCAGCCTCAACGTCGACAATGTCTATGAGCTCGCCAGCATGCTGCTGCTGGGCGAGAGGGACATCGACTCGCTGGTGGACGGCGCGCCGATCCACACGGACAACCGCCCGATCCTTGAGTACTCCGACATGGACCTTTACAACGTCACGGACGTCGCACCGAACCTCGGCCGGCTCATCGGGCTCCAGCAGGAGGACCTGCTTGAGTACTTCGTCGGGAGCAAGCATCAGCTAGCCGAGCTTGAGGAGTATTTCGACCTGTATACCGGCCATTACCTCGACTACGTCCAATTGTACGAGCAGCAGCGCCTCAATTAGGCGCCCCGGGGCGGGCAGTAAATGTCCAGAGTCGCCACTGAGCCGTTACTGGAGTTCCCAAAGAACTCCTGAATACTCGATGGACAGCGAGGGTAAGATCTAACCGCCCGGTGCGAAATCGGAAATGGGCACCGCCGCAATTCGTCGAACGACGTAAGCGGCGTAACCATCTAAAAAGGTTGGTGCGGCCGACAATCGCAGCGACACAGCGGCACTCCGGGCAGCGTTATTCGGTGTCCGCCTGCATTTTCTTGATCATCTCCTGCGTATGCTCAAGCTCGCTTCCGAGCGCTGCATCGCTGTTCTGTGCGAGGGCAATCGAGATCTCCGCAAGCGCCGCGTCGAATTCCTGTTGTCGCGCGAGTGCCAGCGCCAGGTTATTGCGCGCAACGAGCAGTCGGTCGTCACGCGCCAGCAGCCTCCTGTAGATCTCTTCGGCTTCGGCGAATTGATCCGACGCAAATCGTACATTGCCAAGACCGAACAACACCGCTGACGAACCCGGCCACGCTCGCAACGCCGTCTGCCAGGCCACCGCCGCCTCATCGAGTTGGCCCGCTTGCTCGAGCGCCGCGACGGCCTCGAAATAACGACCCTGATCGACATTTGCGGGCATTTCATCGGGCCGCAGCACGACGATGGCCCAATAGTCGCCGCGTCGCCAGGTACGTAGAAAGGTCTTGGTCGCGGTGATTCTGCGTCTGTCAGTTCCCGAGCGAAGAATCACTTCCCCGTGTAGAGGGTCGATGCCGACGACGACGGCATAATGCCAGCGTGGAATCGCGGCAACACCGAGGTTTTGCAGTACGACCACGGCACGTCCCGCCGCAATCTCGTTCCAGACTGCCGACAAGGTACCGTCGATAACATACGGCAGCCGGCCCGAGGTGCGTGTCGCCGCCAGCAGCTCGACTTGCAAGCTGCCGGACTTTTCGGGCAGGTAAACCTTGTCGACGATAGCTGGCAAGGAAACGCTTGCACCACTCATTGTTAGCACGGTCGTCAGGGCTGCCGGTCCACATTGGTAACGCTGCTGTGGATAAAACGGCGCGTCCTCGAGCTCGACCCTGCCGGCATTGGCATCGAGTTCACGCACGGCTTCCGGAAGCGACGTGCATCCGCTTAGCAAAAGCAAAAGGGCCGATAACAGCCGGCCCTTCGTGTACAGGTTTCTGGTCAGGAACGCGGCCCCGACGTCAGATACTCTTGAAGACGTCCGTGACACCAACGAGCTCGAGGATCAGCAGGACGAGAAACACGGTGCCAATTACGGCAAGCGCGTCACCGCCAGCGAGCTGTGTATCCAGTCGCCCTTCGAGTGCCAACAGTTCCATATTGCTCATGCCTCGCAGCCGCTCGGCCACAATGTCCGCATCAACGCCGAAGGCAAGCAGCTGCCGCTCGATGTCCTGCCGCGCAAGAAGTACTTCTACCCGTGCAAGGCTCGCGTCGCGGGTCTCGCTATCGATCAAGTACCCGGTGCTTATCATGCCGGCCGACGATGTCTGTACAAAGCCCATGCAAATCAACGCAACGGACATCAGACGGACCACGAACCCGCGTGCTCTAAATGACATCATTTCGAACTACCTTCTGTGGGAATACGGCGCTCACTATAGCACCGGTCACAGGCCATCCAGAGATCTTTACTCTCCCCTGGCGCGTGCTTGCGGGTGCATCAATGACCAGGAAAATCGCAGGCACTTCGACTAAATATCGGCTCTGATCGGCAGTAGTAGAGGCAGCAGCAGAGCTCTCAAAAAACACAAGCGTGCATCGGGCCGATAGCAAGCCGGAAAGGGCCGTCTCTGCCATCGCTAAAAGTGAAGCCAATTGATGTTGCTTTATCCTGGCCAAAGACGGCGCCGTTGTATCGAATACTACAAATGGACTGCAATGAGGCGGGTCGTTCACGGCCAGAATCACGCGGAGTGGCGGCTTGGGCGCAAGCGCAGCCAATTGCCGGTCTCCGGTGTTGTCTTCACAGCGCGAAAACAGCTGCACGGCAGCCGTCAGGGCCTGCGGGCAGCCTAACTTCGACCCGCCCGGTCGCAATCACCCCCAGCCAACACGCCTCATAGATATATGACATTAATATCTGGTTTTTTTTATCCGGTTATTGTTTTCCGGTATTAGTTGTCATATATTCGCCTGCAACCTGTGTTTCGGAGCTATCCTCCTGTGTCAGAGCCACTCTCCACCTGGACCTTTCTCAGCAATTACGCCCACGTGCTGGTTTGTCTGGCCGACAACCCGGACGCGCGGTTGCGCGATGTGGCTGAACGAGTAGGTATAACCGAACGTACGGCTTTTCGGCTCATCGGCGAACTCGAAGAGGCAGGCGTGCTTGAGCGCGCCAAGGAAGGCCGACGTAATCATTACGATATCAACACCGATGCGCATCTGCGCCACGCGATCGAGAAACACTGCACTGTCGGCGAGCTGCTTGAGACTGTTCTGCACCAGCACGCTTCCGTGAACAACAAATCGGAGAAATTACAATGAATACCAAAGTACTTCTTTTCAGCGCCTTCGCGTTATTTCTGTTGTCCGATCGCGCCGTGAGCGTCGAGCCGCTATCAACGCCGGAGCTTGCGGAGCATTGTGCCTTCTATCACGACGATCGAGATGGCAAAGATGCCATCTTCTGCGTTCGCTACGTGCAGGGCTTTATCGACGGCGCGGTAGCGACTGATGCCCGTGTTTTGGAAAACGTCGCGACGGAATTTGACGCGGATGAGACCTTCGCTGAGCGAGCCATCCGCAGTCGCATTGGCAGCCGCATCCAGCGTCGCGGCCCAACAGTGTATGCCGACTTCTGCCTGGGTGAGCCGGACTCACTGCAGGAAGTCGTTGAGAAGGTGGTCGACGATCTGGCCAACCGCAAGGTGCTGGATCAGGACCTGCTGGCGCGTGACGCCGTTTTCTCCACCCTGCGTCGCGAATACCCGTGCAAACCTGATAGCGACAACTAGGCTGGCTCGATGAGTACGGCATCCCAAACCATAACGCGCATGCTGGTGCTGCTGATCCCATTGGTCGCGGCATGGCTGCTGTGGTCCGGGATATACAAACCGCTTTTGCTGGGGCTCGGGGTTTTCTCCTGCTTGTTAACCATTTACATCAAGCATCGCATGGACTATTTCGCGACCGACCTGTTCGAGTTGCGCTTCGGCCGGCGCCTGCTCGGTTACTGGCTGTGGCTGGTAAAAGAGGTCGTCAAGTCCAGCCTGGATGTCGCCCGTATTGTGCTGAGCCCGAGCCTTCCAATAAGTCCCCAGGTTGTGAAGATCAAGGCAAGCTGCGCGCGTCCGGTCGACCAGGCGATCCTTGCGAACTCGATTACGCTCACACCCGGCACGCTCGCGCTGGACGTCTACAAAGGTGAAATCATCGTGCACGCATTGACGAAGGCCGGCGCCGACGAGATTAAGCGAGGCGAAATGGACCGGCGCGTCGCGGCGTTGAGAGAGGAATAGCAATGTATTACGCCGTCACAATCGCAACGCTCATCACCATGGCGCTGGCGCTGGTGCGCGCACTGCTGGGCCCGACGATTTATGACCGACTGCTTGCGGCCAACATGTTCGGCACAAAAACGGTGCTGTTTTTGTCAGTCGTGGCCTTTCTGTACGGACGGCCAGACTTCCTCGACCTCGCATTGGTCTACGCGCTGATCAACTTTATTGGCGTGATCGCGGTTCTCGAGTTCATTCGAGAACGCGTGGACAACGACGTTTCCGAAAAGAGCGCAGGCGAATAACTATCATGCCGATGGCTATCGACATTTTAAGTTGGCTGTTGCTCACGGCGGGTGGCGTGTTCGTCTTCATTGGCGGGCTCGGCGCGTTACGTATGCCCAATCTCTATACGCGCATGCATGCGGCGAGCCTGACAGACACCATGGGCGCCGTACTGGTCCTCGGCGGTATCATGCTGCAGGCGGGCCTGACACTCGCAACGATCAAGCTCGCGATCATCCTTCTATTCCTGCTGCTGACAAGCCCAACGGCGTCGAACGCGTTGGCCAGCGCAGCGATTCTTTCCGGGCTGCAACCAAAAGAAGGGCCGGTCGATCCCGCAGGGAGAAGCGAATGATCATCATCCTGTTCGGCGTCTTCCTGCTCACGCTGCTGGTGATAACGGCACTCGCTATCGTACGCAGCGACAGCCTGTTCGCGGCCGTGATCCTGACGGGCATCTTCAGCTTGCTGATGGCCGCAAATTTTTTCCTGCTCGACGCCGCCGATGTTGCGCTGACCGAAGCAGCGATCGGCGCGGGGATTTCGACGGTCCTGTTTCTTGGCGCGCTCGCGTTGACGGGCGAGCAAGAACGCGGCGGTTCGAAAAATCGCCTGGTTGCTCTCGGGGTTGTCACGGTCACGACGCTTATCGTTATCTACGCCACGTTCGACAAGCCGCGCTTTGGCGATCCGGACGCGCCGGTGCACCAGCATGTCGGGTCGTGGTACCTGGAGAAAACCCCGGAACTGATCGACATACCCAATGCCGTGACGGCCGTGTTGGGAAGTTTCCGCGGCTATGACACCTTGGGCGAGGTGTTTGTCGTGTTCACTGCAGGGATCGGCGTGTTGTTCCTGCTCAGTGCGCGCACTGCCCGCCGCCCCAAGGATATTGAGGCCGGCGACGAACCAGACCAGGGCCTGCGGCACTATCTTGTCCCGCGGGTGGTTGGACGCATGCTGATCCCATTTATTTTCCTGTTTGGCCTGTACGTCCAGTTTCACGGCGACTATGGACCAGGCGGCGGCTTCCAGGCCGGTGCGATCGTTGCGGCGTCTGTCATTCTCTATGCGCTGCTCGAAGGTGAAGGCGCGGCGCTGCGCGCTTTGCCGATGGGAGTATTGAAGTGGCTCGTTGCTGGCGGGGCTTTGCTGTACGGCGGAGTTGGTGTTGCGAGCATGCTATTGGGCAGCAACTTCCTCGACTACTCAGTACTGGCGTCTGACCCGATCGCCGGGCAGCACATCGGCATAATCCTTATTGAACTGGGTGTCGGCATCACCGTTACCGGCGTGCTGCTATGCGTGTTTCACGCGTTCGCCGCACGAGGCAGAATCTGATGGAATTGCTCGGCCTCTTTTACTACTGGGTATTTGCAATTCTGCTGATGATCGGCTTCTACGCGGTCATCGCGAAGCCCAATCTGATCAAGAAGCTTATCGGTCTGTCTATTTTCCAGGCCGCCGTGTTCCTGCTCTACATAACTATGGGCAAGGTCGACGGCGGCACCGCACCGATCCTCCAGGACGGTGTTTCCCTGTACTCCAATCCTCTTCCGCAGGTCTTGATTCTCACCGCGATTGTCGTGGGTATATCGACGACTGCGCTTGGCCTCGGCATCGTTGTACGTATCAAAGAAGAATACGGCTCGATCGAAGAGAATGAAATTCAGGAGCGCGATCGTCAGTGAGTAGCCTCGCGCACCATTTGCCGGCACTGCAGGTCATAGTGCCAATGCTTAGCGCGCCACTGGTAATGCTGCTTAAGCCGCACGGGCTCGCGCGCGCGGCCGCGACAGCCGCCAGCCTGTTCGCATTTGCGATCGCTATCGCAATGACGATGGGCGTACTCGATGGCAGCACCTACACTTATCGAATGGGCTCCTGGCCCGCACCCTACGGCATCGAGCTTGCTGTCGACCGCTTCAGCGCGTTACTGCTGCTTATCGTCACCGGCGCATCAACGTTTGCGTTACTCGCAGGACGCCGCAGTGTCGATACTGATATCGACGAGTCACGCCAGCCGCTTTTCTATTCCGCCTGGTTGCTGGCACTCGCCGGTTTATCGGGCATTCCTGTCGCCGCCGATGCGTTTAATATTTTCGTTTTCATGGAGATCTCATCGCTGGCAAGTTACGTCATCATTGCCGGCGGATCGGATCGCCGCGCCCTGCCCGCGGTATTCAAGTACCTGATCATGGGCACCATCGGTGCCACGTTTTACCTCATTGGTATCGGCCTGATCTACCTGATGACCGGCACGCTGAATCTTGCCGATATGGAGCTTCGCATTCACGAGGTTGCCGATCAGAGGCCTATCCTGGTGGCGGCCGGTTTCATTACGATTGGTCTTGCGCTCAAAGCAGCCGTATTTCCGCTGCACGTCTGGTTACCGAACGCCTATACCTATGCGCCGAATGCGGTGACGGTGTTTCTCGCCGCGTGTTCCACGAAAGTATCGCTGTACCTTTTACTCCGCTTCGACTTCTTCGTCTTTCAGGGAAATCTCGCTGGCCATGATGTTCAGTTTGCCTACTTCCTGATGCCGCTCGCCGTACTGGCGATTTTGATCGCCTCGGGTGTGGCGCTGTTCGAACAAAACATAAAACGTCTGTTGGCTTACTCGTCCATTGCTCAGATCGGTTACATTTTGCTTGGTGCGAGCTTTGTCACCGTTGCAGGGCTAACGGCAAGCACCGTGCACCTGTTTAATCACGCACTGGCGAAAGGCGCCCTGTTTCTGGCGGTTGGCTGCCTTGCAACGTCATGCATGGGAATGCGGCTATCGGACCTTGGCGGCGTAGCAAGGCGCATGCCGTGGACGGCCGCCGCTTTCGTCGTAGCCGGGCTCAGCCTTATCGGCATCCCGGGGACGGTCGGCTTCATCAGCAAGTGGTACCTGATCACGGCCGCGCTGGAACACGGCTCGCTCGGTATGGTGGTGGTTGCGGTACTCGTAATCAGCTCGTTGATGGCGGTTATCTACATCTGGCGCATCGTCGAGACCATCTACTTTGCTGAACCAACCTCCGACCTTTCAGCCGTCAAAGAAGCCCCGCTGATGATGCTCGCCGTCACCTGGACGGCCGCGCTTGCCAACGTGTATTTTGGCCTCGCACCGGAAGTGCCTGTAACGCTCGCCTCATCAGCTGCAGAAACACTGCTGGAGCACCTGCCATGAACGGCAGTGATTTGATTTTACTCGCACTGGTATTGCCGCTGCTCGGTGCCGTCGGGATTGCAGCAGCCAGCCGCTTCGGTGCTAATGCGCGCGAATCCGCGACGCTACTGACGGCAGGAGCCCTGGCCTGGACCGTGTGGAGTCTGGTGCCCGAAGTCATGCAGGGCGGACGGCCGTCGCTGTTCCTGACCGAAGTCCTGCCCGGCATCGAGCTGGCATTCCGGGTAGAGCCGCTCGGTATGTTGTTCGCGGCATTGGCGTCGAGCTTGTGGATCGTCAATTCGATCTATTCCATCGGCTACATGCGCGGCAACAAAGAGCCAAACCAGACTCGCTTTTATATTTTCTTCGCGATTGCGCTGGCTGCCACCATTGGCATCGCGTTCGCCGAGAACCTGTTCACGCTGTTCCTGTTCTACGAAATCCTGACGCTATCGACCTACCCGCTGGTATCACACAAGGGCGACGAAAAAACGGTGCGATCGGCAAGAATTTACCTTGGCGTCTTGTTGACCACCTCGATCGGCCTGTTGCTACCCGCGATTATCTGGACCTACACCGTAGCAGGCACCGGATCATTCACGCCGGGCGGCATTCTCGAGGGCAGGATCGCAGGACCCACCGTGGGTCTGCTGCTCGGGCTGTTTGTTTTTGGCGTTGGCAAGGCCGCTGTCATGCCGGTGCACCGCTGGTTGCCGGCAGCGATGGTTGCGCCGACGCCCGTCAGTGCCTTGCTGCATGCCGTGGCGGTAGTCAAAGCGGGCGTGTTTACCGTCACCAAGATCATCATCTACATTTTTGGCGTCGACTTTCTGTTTGCCGAACCGAGCAGTGGATGGCTGGTCTACGCGGCCGCATTCACGATCATCATGGCCAGCATCGTCGCGCTGCGGCAGCAAAACCTGAAGCGATTGTTGGCCTATTCGACTATCGCACAGCTCTCCTATGTCGTCATGGCAACGGCTATTCTCAAACCGCTGGCCGAGATCGGTGCTGCGGTGCACATGGTGGCGCACGCTTTCGGCAAGATCACGCTGTTCTTTGCGGCAGGTGCCATATACACGGCGGCAAAAAAGACCGAACTGCACCAGCTTCGCGGTATCGCGAAGCGCATGCCCTGGACGATGGCCGCCTTTACGATTGGCGCACTGAGCATGATCGGCGTACCGCCAACCGGTGGCTTCGTATCAAAGTGGTATATCCTCGCCGGCGCGTTCCAGGCCGACAACTACGTCGCGATTGCGGCAATCATTGCGAGTACGGCCTTGAACGCAGCTTACTTCCTGCCAATTATTTTCATGGCCTGGTTTCTCAAGGAAGATACACCGCCGGCGAAGGAACATGGCGAGGCGCCGTTTGCGGTCGTACTTGCACTCATGATCACGGCCTTCCTGACGCTCGCCTTCTTCTTTTTCAACGGCCCCGTCCTCAAGCTTGAAGGACAACTCGTGCAGGCGATTTCATGAACGACGAAAATACACACTGGCTGACTCGCCCGGCAACCATCCGCAAACTGTGGTGGGGCTTTTCCGTCGTGCTCGCTCTGACAGTCGCTGCCCAATTCTTTATCTACGTCAAAGGCTACTTCGGCGTCGACGGCTGGTTCGGATTTGGGGCAGTGTTTGGCTTTTTGTCCTGCCTCGCCATGGTGTTGGTGGCAAAAGCACTCGGCGTTGTCCTGAAGCGCAATGAAGACTACTACGCCGCCGGAGACGACGATGTTTGACGTGCTGCCACCGGCCATCGTCATGGTCGCCGGCGCGATCCTTATTGGGCTGCTACGCGGTCATTGGCGAACCCTGTTCGTGCTTGGCACGCCACTGCTGACGCTATGGGCCATCTGGCAGATTCCCGACGGTGTCGTCGCTACCGTCAACTTCCTTGATTACCCGATTGAACCCATCGAAGGTAGCCCGCTCCGAAGACTGTTTGCCACTATATTCGCCCTGATGGCGTTTGGCGGCGGCCTGTACGCGTTTCGCCAGGCCAAGTGGTACGAACTTTCAGCCGCAATGATCTATGCAGCAGGCGCTATCGGCGTCAGCTTTGCGGGCGACCTGATCACCTTCTTCCTGTACTGGGAACTGATGGCGCTGTTTTCGACGGTAGTGGTCTGGTGCGGCGGCACGCCTGGGGCCCGTGCGGCCGGCATACGGTATGCCATCATGCACCTCCTCGGTGGCGTCATTCTAAAGGTCGGTATCGAAGGTGTCGCCATCCACACTGGCTCCATTGACGTACAGCCTATGCTGGCCAACAACTTCGATACGTGGATGATCCTGATCGGTGTACTTATCAACGCAGCGGCGCCACCCGTATCCGCCTGGCTTTCCGACGCCTATCCGGAATCGAGCCCGACCGGTTCCGTATTCCTTTCAGCGTTCACAACCAAGACAGCGGTCCTTGCCCTGATACTGCTATTCCCCGGCGAACCGGTGCTGGTCGGCATCGGCCTGTTCATGGTGATGTACGGCATCATCTATGCGCTGCTCGAAAACGACGTGCGACGCATTCTTGCCTACTCGGTCGTTAACCAGGTGGGTTTCATGGTCTGCGCCGTCGGTATCGGCACGCAGATGGCCCTGAATGGGGCGGCGGCTCATGCCTTCGCACATATTTTATATAAAGCACTGCTGTTCATGAGTGCCGGCGCCGTCATTTACCGTACCGGTTTCTCAAAATGCACCGATCTCGGTGGCCTGTTCCGCACCATGCCAATAACGGCTGTTTGCGGCATCATCGGCGCGCTCGCCATCTCCGGTTTTCCGCTTACCTCGGGCTTCACAACCAAGACGATGATCTCGCAGGCCGCAGCGGACAACGGCCTCGTGTTCGTCTACTTCATGCTGGCTGCCGCATCAGCCGGCGTTTTCCTGCATGCCGGTATCAAGTTTCCCTGGTTCGTATTCTTCCAGAAAGACTCCGGACTGCGACCCAAGGACGCCCCCTGGAACATGGCCGCGGCCATGGTGCTCCTTAGCGCGCTGTGCATCCTGCTCGGCGTGTTTCCGGAGTTGCTGTATCGTTTCTTGCCATACCCGGTTGACTATGTCCCGTATACCGCCGGCAAAGTGCTGTTCTATCTCCAGCTATTGTTGTTTTCCGGCCTCGCGTTCTTCCTGTTATTGCCACTGATGAAGCGAACCCTGACCATAAGCCTGGATACGGACTGGTTGTGGCGCGTCCTGCTGAATCGGATTGCGCGTGCGGTCTATACGACAGTCGCCTCGATCGGTATTGCGCTGCAAACCCGCATCGGCGGATCCCTCGACGCTTTGCGCAAGCGGGCCGGGGATCATTTCGGCACTGGGCTCTCGCGAGCCGGAGTCTTTGCACGCGCCTGGTCCATCGGAACGACGGCGCTCTGGATCGCCGTACTGCTAACTGCATACGTACTCTTTTATCTTGTCTAACGTTCAGAAACGTAAACTGTGTGTTCTATCGTTTGTACACGGCAAAATGCACCACAGAGGTTACTAGCGCTCGTCGTCCCGCTCTTTCTTCAATTCCTGCAGAACCTTCAGCCCTTTTTTTCGTTGCTTGGAAATGACTTTGAGCTTCGAGGTTATTTCGCGCCTGGTTTCGTCATCAATGTCCCCGGCCATTTGTATTTCCATCTTCTTTTTCTCGGCCCGAAGTGACTTAAGTACTTTCTTCAGGGAAGAATACTTCTCCAATTGCGCTTTGCGCTTGGCGCTGAGAATATCCTTCAGCTTGTTTAGCAATTTCTGGTATTTCACTGTGCTGCCTCTGTGTTCGAATCTTCCATTATCTCGATGATGTCGTCCTCACCAAGAGCGACGCTTCTGAGCGCTGTTTTTTCCTCCAGATCATAGGCCGAAAACAGCACTGACCCGGCCTCGACCAGATCCCAGCAGATTTCCTTGCAATAGGAGATATCATTCATTAGTGATGTCGCGATCTGCACATCTATGCGTTCCTTTCTGATCAACTTGTCGAGGCCGTGACTGAATTCTCTGGTCTTCTCTTTGATTTCAAGTTTGACCTGATCGAGCGGCAACACTGACCTTGACGGCCCTTGAGCGTTTCGCGCTGTCTCAATATCCCTGAGTACCGTGATGATCTGCCGCCGCAAACGATCGTATTCCTTCTTGACGACCTGATTGTCGGACTTCATGAATTTCGTGAGATTCTTCTTCAGATGCTTGACACCTTTCACGGCCTCAATCACATGCTGTCCGGCTTGCCGAATGGTATTTAATTCTTCTTTCATTCTGCCTTTGGAATAGCCGCCCCGGCTGGCAATGACATACTCGACAATGGCGCCATAAAGGGCTTTCAGTTTCTTCTCATAAAGCTCATCGATGTCTTCATCGATAATGTCGGTCGACTTTTTCACGACCCGCTTTATTTTCTCATCAGACTCAAGCACGTCCCGCCGGATGCTCAGGCCATCCGTGATGACCCCTGCCGCCAGGTCATAGAGTCGAATGGTCTCCTTCCTCGTAGCTTCAATTGCCGCATCGCGGATGTCCCCTGACGCACCGCTAAGATACATCGGCCGCTCAATCTCAATCTCATCTGCGACTATGACCTTTTCGAGGAGTCTCACCAGTGCCCTCAACAGTGGCAGCATCACAATGATCCCCAGCAGATTGAACAGGGTATGAAACACCGCCAGTTGTAGTGTGTAGTTCTGAGGACCAATACCCAGGTGATCGCTGATCCAACCGACAGCTTCCATGAGCTGGTAAATTCCGCTGACGGCGATGACCCCGGTTACAACGTTGAAGATCAGGTGAGCCAGTGCCAATCGTTTGCCATTGGCGCTGGCGCCGAGAGCCCCAAGAATTGCTGTAACGGTTGTTCCGACATTAGAACCGATTGCCAATGCCAACGCGTTCTCGTAGCTGATTTGTTGGGCGGCGAGAGCGGCCAGGATCAGCACCAACGTCGCGTGGCTCGATTGCATGATGACCGTAGCGGCAATGCCCAGGCCCGCAAAAACCAAAACACCCGGATAGCCCGTCATCGAATATTCGGCCAGGTCGATGCCCTGTCCGAACGTATCAAAACCCTCCTTCATGTAGTGAATGCCGAGAAACAGAAAGCCTACCCCGGCGAGTACGTATCCTGCGCCCTTCAGGCTCTTTGCCTGCTGAAACACCAGAATAATACCGAACACGAGCAACGGCATGGCGTAAGAGGACAGCTTCACCTTCAGGCCAAAACCGGCAACAAGCCAGGCACCGGTGGTAGTACCTAGATTGGCACCGAATATGATGCCGATTCCCGACGCGAGGTCCAGCAGCCCGGCACTGAGAAACGAAATCGTGATCACAGAGACCAGGGAACTCGACTGCATGACTGTGGTTGACAGGACACCAAAGGTCATGCTCTTCCACAGTTTGTCGGTGGAAGCTCTCAGGATCTTCTCAAGCGTTCCGGCAGTGAAGGTCTTGAAGCCCTCCTCCAGCGAGAGCATCCCGAAAAGGAATATCGCCACGCCTGCGGTGATCGTTTTGAATTCGACGCTAACGGCGAATCCATACGCCAGCAGTACAAACATCGCTGGTAAGAAAGTCCTACGTAACATTCACTGACATCACTATCGAAGAGGGACGGCCACGGTGGCCAAATTATCTGCTACGGAAGCATCATGCCACGAATCGTGCAGTACAAGAGTGCAGCATGACTCCAACGAAAAACAGCCGTTCGGTGCCCAGCCGGAACATCTCTGTTCGGCCTTTGCGAGTAGCTCGCTCTATTTCATTTACGCTCACAAATTCCATATTTGTTCCCTACACAAATACCCGCGGCAAGGACGCCCGCACTGCGTCAGACTTAGTGGATAGATGAGCTAAGCCGCTTTTTGACGGTTTTATATTGTGATAAACAACAGATCATTTTGCCCGCGCGTTTGGACACTCACAAGATAGGGTTTTCCGAGACAAGACGTTGAATACCTGACAATTATTGGACTGCTCCCGGCTAATGGAAGACTGCTCTCCAGCTTATTCATCACTAGGCCGTATATAAGCGTTGAGAGGATATTTCAACCGGGTCAACGCGGACGTATAAACGGCAGGGACGGGCCCCTTTTCATTTGGCCGCCCCGGCAGGATGGGCCTTCCGTCGGTCGACCTCGGACCGAACCGTACTCTCCGTGCGTGGCAGTAATCGGCTGACAGTGCGTGTCAATCGGGAAAAGCCCCGCCACCTCGTTATTAGGGCGGGATCGGGACGAATGGCTCGCAGGAGATATCGCCCCCGGAAATTTTCAGGAAGCTTGATTCGGATACAGGAACCCAATCCATCTCAAGATTGCTCAGCGGCTCGGAGACAATCGCGCGTGCGCCCCTTGAAAATCGTCCAGCGTCGGGTGCTATCTCTGCCGTCGCATCACGACTTGCACTGTAAAAAAGAGATCGCGAATTCCCTTCGGTCGAATAGCGAACCGCGTAGAGAGACTCGCCGTCACTAATGCCCAGGGTCATTTGCAGCGCATTTTTTACTCCATGCTTCTCTGCCACATGTTCGACCAGACCGGCCATTCGCGCTACGCCGGTCTTTACGTCGCCCTCCATACCGAAGCTCAGTGCTAGCAAGAACATGAGTTCCGAGTCCGTCGTACCGCTAATGAGTGGGAATAATTCAGGCGAGATCGAAAATGCAAGATCACGATGCAGCTTTTCGTATTCACCGATCAGGCCGTTGTGGACAAATAACCATTTCTGGTAATTGAAAGGATGACAATTGGTTCTTTGAACCGGGGAACCAGTGGTTGCCCGGACATGCGCCAGGAACATGGGAGACTCGATTTGAGCGGCCAGCGCTTGAAGGTTCGTGTCGTTCCATGCGGGGCGGATGTCCTTGTAGACCCCTGGCACACTGCGTGTTCCGTACCAGCCAATGCCGAATCCATCACCGTTCGTTGTGTTGATCGTATCCAGGGCGCGCAGGCTCTGGTCGATGAGGGAATGATCCGTCTTGAATAGCACTTCATCGAGGAAAATGGGTGCGCCTGAGTAGGCAAGCCAGCGACACATGAGGGATTCCTTCAGTCTTTTTTCGCAGCGAGTTTCTTGAGTTTGCGTGCTTAGTTCGAGGTTGGCAAATTGCCTTTGGCGCGCGACGTGTAGGGTACACGAGTGCCGCGACAAGACAGCGTTAGCTGGCTTGGGCAACGACTTGCGCGTTGGCCCGAAAGGCTGAGGGCCATTGGCCCGAACCAACCGCAGGGATGTACCCCAAGGGCACTTCCTTCAGGGCGCACGAGAGCGGCCCCGACAGGATTCATTCGGTCGTTTTGCTCCCTCACCCTAAAGGGCGCACTCACTTCGTTCGTGCCTCTGTCGGCCGACTGCGTCGACCTCGGGTCGAACCGTACGACTAGCAAGCGATGCCAATCAACCAGTTCGATGCTTCTATCGGAACGACCCCTGCCTTCGGAGAACTAAACCTGTCTAATGTCTTTATCGGTTTCGATCGGGGCGGATCGGTATCTTACTGAAATATTTAGAGAAGCAGCTTTGCTACCTCAACGCCGACTAAACCCTGGCAAGACAGATCCTGTCGGTCACCGTCAAAACTGGTCAAAAAAGCCAGTCCGAAATCGAAATGTTCTTTGTCCTGTATTCTTTTCACAGCCAGCACTATCTTGATTCTATACCTGGCTGCCTGATCGATCCCAATCGACCCTGAGGTTGATGCTAGCGATCAGGGTTTTCTCTTTTTCGCATCGGCATGGTATCGATCAGGGCGAAGATTTCTTTGATCGGGGTGGCCGATTCCGTCGATAGCTTTACCGAACCGTCTTTGCCGATCAGCCGCATCGCAAATGAACCGGTCTGAATCCCCAGGGCGGCGCGAGTCGCGGCCGCTTCTGCCGCGGTGAGTTCCTGGTCCCCGACCATTGACGTTCCGTAGTCCAGCAGCGTCAAGAGAACCATATCTCGGTCTGCGAATTCCTCTGGGGTCGAAGCCAATTCGGTCTGCAGCTCTGTCAGCTTTACGTCGTCTCGTTTTCGTGCGCTAACGACGAGAATGCGGTTTTTCCACCTGTACTGCTCGAGCGCGAATGGTGCCTGCGCCGAATAAGCGCGCACGCTGGCCAGGCGCAACTCGAACGGGCCGTCCAGCTTGTCATAGATCATCAGGCCCATGCCCGTGATCTGTCCGGGGTCCAGCTCGGGTCCATCAAGCCTGCTTCCCTGGAACCGCGGAACGAACCGGGAAAAGGGAATATCGACGTGTTCCAGACGCCGTCTTGAGTGTCGAAGTCACCCCAATAGCTGACCTGCCTGCCTCGCCAGCGCGCGTTGGTTGTCAATCGCCAGGTGTAGCGACGACCATCGCCTCTTGCCTGTAAGCGAATGCCGGCGAATTCCGACAGGTCGAGCTCAACAGGTTTTGTGCGTATCGAACTGAAACCGCCACCGCGCGTATTGGTGCTGCCGGCAAAGTCCAGCTCGCCCTGCTCTATCCTGAAGGTGCCCTCGCTACGACCGCCCATGACGTTGTCGTTCACCACATACCAGTCGAGGTCTGCCCGCTCGGTGGTGAAATCGGTAAGCAAGAGCCCTGCTTCGGCGTGAGAATCAGAGGCGCTAGTCGGCGGGGCACAGAGAGTCATCAGTATTCCTCCAACAATCAATAGAGAAGCTAGCATGCTATTTTGATGCTCGTTCGAAATTTCCATGAGCGTGTCTGTAAGATTTCAGTTCGAGAAGATTACCTTGGCAAACCAGATATCGTCTGTATCTTCCTGTAACAGGGAGTTTCCTCGCGTATCGAGCTATGTACGATTCGGATTACGCGGGGTAATGTTCTTAGATTCACAATCTTCTCAAAGTTAAAGGAGTTTAAGAATGTCTCAGCACACGAACAATTGGTCCGAACTCGCTATTTCGTTGTACGACAAACTCACGGGTCGTAATGCCGAAATCACCTACGAGGCCGACGATATGGAAGTGTGGGTTCCCAGCGGCGTCGGCGACGACGCGTCTCATGCGAAGTGGAAAGTGAACGGCACGCTCAAGATCCGCGCTCGTGATGGCGCCCAGGCCTGAGTTCTTTCGACCCGTCGACGCTGAGGGAGCGCTGTTTCTTGACGCTCCGAGCGGCCAATCGCTCAAGCTGGTAGCTAATGGCACAAGCCTCCACCTGGATGTGCCGCGTTGGGTAGACGTGCGGGTTCTGGTACCGCGCTCGTTCCGCGGCCGCAGGCAGGCGATACGCTTCGTTGCAAAAGCGTTTGCAACGCACGGGCTCACACTCAGCCTCGAATCGGCCGGTAAGTCCGTCCTGCGACTGGGGTACAACACGACGCCGAGCTGGCTGGCGCGAGTTCTCGGACTGGCACCCGCGTACATACCGTTCTCGGCGCTTCGCTTACTGTTCAGGCGTTAGCCGCTATTACTGGCGTTGAAGTAAGTGGATCGCTTTTGTCGTGAGCTGATATGCGCAAAATACTTATCACCTTTTTGGCGTCGTTGCTCGCGGCCGGCACCGGGCATGCCGACCCGGCACTCGACATCGTTATCTTTGGCGCGACCGGAGAGATTGGTTCCCTTGCCGCGCACGAGGCGCTGGATCGCGGTCACCGTGTGACCGCGGTGTCGCGCAACCCTGCGAAAGTTAAGACTCGGCATCCCAACCTGTCCGTCGTCAAAGGCGACCTCCTCGATAAGTCGAGCGTCGCCGAGATCGTGGCGGGAAAAGACGTCGTTATTCTTTCGGTGCGCGGCGTGATCGGCGATTCGGGAACGCCGGAAAGCGCGCTGCAGTTCATTGCTGCGGAAATGCTCGTCGATGTGCTGTTTCCGATTGAAGGCAACGCGCCTCGGCTGATCCATGTCGGTGGCTCGGGATCGCTCGAGGTCGAGCCGGGCGTCCTGTTTGCTGAGAAATTGCCGAAGATCCTGCTACCCAGGAACCTCGAGGTGGAGATCCTGGGCCAGATACTGGCACTCGAGTTCTACAGGAAGGTCGACGATGTGAACTGGACGTACGTAACGCCGCCAAAGAATTTCACAAACGGGCCGCGCACAGGTGTCTTCCGGATTGGCGGCGACCGAGTACTGGAAGACAGCCGGGGCAGAACCCAAGTTTCGCGCGCGGATTTCGCGGTGGCGCTCATCGACGAAGCGGAACAGGCGAAGTATCCCCGGCAGCGGATTTCGGTGGCGTACTGACCGCGATGACCTCAGCCCATCGAAGTGCTTGAAGCCGTCAGATTTCCTCCATTCGCCGCACCCGCCTCGATTATCCAAAGACATATTCGCCAGGCGCGTCGCGCAATACTTTGTAGCCCTTACGGGCCGCACCAGTGCGAGGCGGTTTGATGGTTTTAGACATTTGCTCGTCTAACCAGGTATTCCATGCCGGCCACCACGAGCCAGCGTGAACCTCATTGGCGCTCATCCACGATTCCGGATCCATATACCTGTCGCCCGGATTGCGCGTGTGCATACGGTATCTGCGACGCGGATGAGAGGGGCCGCTGATTACACCGGCATTGTGGCCGCCGCTGGTCAGCAAGAAGGTTAACTCTGTCCAGGTCAGGTCATGCAATTTGTAGGCTGATTTCCAGGGAGCAACATGATCTGTTTCGGTTCCGAGCACGAACATAGGTACACGAATATCTGACAAGGACACAGGTTTTCCACCGACCATAAACTTGTTGCGTGCGAGTTCGTTGTGAAGAAACAGTTTATGGAGATACTCGGTGTGCATGCGGTATGGCATGCGAGTTCCATCGGCATTCCAGGCCATCAGATCGATGGGCTTCTGTGTCTTAGCCAACAGGTAGCGGTCGACCGCGCCGCCATAAACCAGATCGCTGGCATGCAAAGACCCGAATGCACCGCCCATGTTGTCGCTGCTTAGATAACCTTTCTCCCACATGAGTTTGTCCATGAACTCCAGTTGGCTGGGACTGATAAAACACGATATATCACCGGCCTCGGAGAAATCCGCCTGGGCAGCGAACATCGAAACACTCTGCAAGCGGTCATCACCGTCACGAGCCATCGCCGCAGCGCCGCTACATAACAGCGTACCGCCAATGCAGTAGCCAACAGCATTCACTTTGTGCCGTGGACAAATTGCGTTGACTGCATCAAGTGCCGCCATAAGCCCAAGTTCCAGGTAATCTTCGTAGCCCACATCCCTGTCTTCTTCATCTGGATTTTTCCATGAGATCATAAATACCGTTTTGCCCTGTTCGGTCAGGTACTTGACCATGGATTTGTGGGGTGACAGATCGAGTATGTAATACTTCATTATCCAGGCCGGGCAGAACAGAACGGGTTCTGCGCCCACCTCTTCGGTGACCGGCGTGTATTGAATCAGCTCTATCAAGTCATTTTGATAGACAACTTTGCCGTCCGTAACGGCCACATTTTCGCCAACCTTGAAAACGCCTTCTTCGTCGCTGCCCTCATCGAGCGAGATTTTTGTTTTGTCCGCAATGAAGTTGCGCAAGCCGCGACCCAGGTTCTTGCCCTTTTCCTCGAAGGTCGTGTGAATAATTTCCGGATTGGTGGGAATAAAGTTCGCCGGAGAAAGAGCATCTATTACCTGCCCTGAAAGGAAGCTGACCAGTTGTTCATGGCTTGCACTGACGCCCGCCACATCGTGGGTAGCCTCATTCCAGAAATCTTTGGTCGTTTGATGAAATTGTGCAAATACACAGAACGGCCAGCGCTGCCAGTTCTGGCCGCTCACCCGACGTTCCAGTTTGGACGCCGGCCCGTCGGCTGAAGAATCTCGTAACGACTGAATGCTGTAGAGACCCAGACTGGCTGACTTCTTGACAAGACTCTGTACCAATTTCAGTTGTTTGCCCGGAGAAATCGCAAGGTGACTCAACCAATCGACGTAAGCGCTGAAGATCTCGATGGGAGACATTCCCATACAAACTTTCGCCAACCGGGACTTGAACTCCTGGTCGATTCGATCGGCAAGCGCGTCGCCAACCTTTCTCTGATTGACGGGCTGGAACGTTGCTCAGGCTTTCGAGTAACTCCTTAAGAGAGTCTTTTTTGTCTTGTTTGACGGTATCGTTCATAGTCGTGACTACCCGTTTTTCTGCTTATGCAAACTTGACTGTAGCCTCACCTTCTATGACGGTGACGCCTTTGTCATTAACGCACAACGTGCGTAACTTGGCGATTGACTTCTCTTCTCTTATCTCTGTGATTTCTACGGACGCGGTAACCTCTTCACCGAGAAACACGGGCGCCTTGAAGCTCAATGTTTGCCCGAGGTAAATCGTTCCTTCGCCGGGCAACTCAACACCCAACAAGGCGGAAAACAAGCTGGCTACCAACATACCGTGAACCACTCTCTTGCCAAATATAGACGCGGCAGCAGCTGCATCATCCAAGTGAATGGGGTTTGCGTCTTTCGAAATAGTAGCGAAGTCTCTGACAGACTCGTCCGTAAAAACATGACTAATCGATGCTTTGTCCCCAACTTTGATCTTTCTGACCATAGTCAATCTCCACTCTTGTGCTGATTATTCTTGGTGAATGACGCAGCCTAACAGCCATCCGCACTATCGCCTAGATCGCTCGACTCTATCTGGTGCCGTCGACCCCGATTGTCCGAACCGGACAGAGTGTTAACTATACGATCGGAATCACCCGTGACCCATCTGCCCGGAACGGACCTGAAAAGACTGGCGCGCGATGTGCAGCGGGCGCACCCCAAGGGCTGAGGGCCGTAGGCCCGAACCAACCGCAGGGATGCGCGAGAGCGGCCCCGACAGGATGGGCCTTCGGCCTGTCCTCGCTACACTCGTCGGATGGACAGCAGCTGTGCCGCCTCGTCGTCGTTACGCTCCTCCGCCTGTCGCGCGACTTTGTCGCGCTCGGATCGAACCGTATTCACGGTGCGCCGCAGTAGTCGGCTGTCATTGCGTGTCTATCGAGAAGACCCCTGCCTTCGGAGTGTAGGCGTCAGTCCTTTTGCCTATGGTGACGCAGAGCCTCTTCCAATAGCTCGATGACGGCTCGATCCTTCGGCCGATCTGTCGCCTTCTTTTGCCGAATCAGCTCCTCCAGATCGAGAACACGAAACCTCCCGATCGTCATAGCGACTTCCGAGGACAGGTGCAGCAGATCTTCGTATCGGTCTTTGTCACCAATAAAGCCCAGCACATCCAACGGCCCTGCTCGAGTCAGGAGCAATAAGTGCCCGCCCGCCAGGATATCTTCCTTAGTAGGCTTGATCGTAGATTGATGCTCTCGATAGTGGGCATCAAGCTCGTCGAGGGCGAGGGACAACCGACTGGCGTTGTCATCGCTGATCCGAACCAGCGCATCGAGATCAAACGTTGTGATGGGCGCACCCTGTATGACGGCCGCTACGCCACCAACGACGATGTACTCAACCTCGTATTTGTTGAGAAGCTCGAGTATCTCGCGAAAGCTGGGATTCATTGTGCGACCGCAAAGAGAGGAAGAAACTGATCCTTGACTCCAGTTCAGCAAGTCGCTGCTCGGGAGTTAGCGTGGCAAACCACTCAAGCAGCGAGCGGTCGTGTCCGGCACTGGAAGCTGATTGGACGGGTGTTTTGTGCATCCAGAGATTGTAGCACTTGGGGGATGGCGCGCCCGACAGGATTGATTCGGGCCTACGGCCCTCACCCTAAAGGGCGCACTCACTCCGTTCGCGCGTCTGTCGGCCGACTACGTCGGCCTCGGATCGAACCGTACTCACGGTGCGCCGCAGTAATCGGCTGGCATTGCGTGTCCATCGAGAAGACCCCTGCCTTCGGAGTGTAGCGGTCATGTTCTTTCAGACACCCCTTTACCCGCAAGAATCGGAAGTCGCGGTATAAAG
>CAVXCX010000001.1:0-376805 GCA_963760395.1 uncultured Gammaproteobacteria bacterium | reverse complement strand
TTAGGGCGATAGTGGACGATCCGCCTCCCGCGTGTCGCATGTCGCGATCTGAGTGGTTGCTTCTGGCCGTAAACAGTCCCTCGGCTGGTAAACTACTGACTGACTGCTACTGACCCAAAGCGGACGTTCTCCACCGGCGGGTGTTCCGCCAGAACATAAAGAAAGGAATGCTCATGAAGAAAGCAAAAAACGAACTACCGACTCGTCTCGAAGCTGGCGGTGTCTGCTTTCAGGGCCAGGACTGGGGCGATATTAACGTCTCTCGCGTCCGGTTCCCTGCTGGTGCAGACGCCACTCCGCTGCTCGAGGGTTTGCCGAACAATCTATGCCAATGCCCGCACTGGGGAACCGTGGTCAAAGGTTCCATTCATGTGACCTATACAGACGGCACTGAAGAGACGGTAAACGCCGGCGAGGTTTACTACTGGCCGCCAGGACACACGGTTAGAGTTGACGAGGATTACGAGGCAATTGAGTTCAGCCCAAGCGACCAAATGGGTGAACTTATGAATCACCTTGAAGCGAAACTGAAAGGCTGAATGGGCTAAATGTATGAACACATAGGGCCCCACCTAGGTCGGGGCCCTATGTGCTTTTCAAGGGAGGCCGCTTCTGGCCGTAAGCAGCCGCCCAAGTGATAAACTGACGAACGACTGCTACTGACCCAAAGCGGACCTGCTCAATCAGACCGGGAAACTGCCGAACAAGGGTATTCACTATCAGCATACGTGTTTGTCCGAATCGCAAATGAGAGCCGATCGGCTGCACAGTCATTGCATGTTCAAAGACTTCGGACCATCTCTTTACGTGGCTGATGGGCCAACCGTCTCGTTTTACGGTTTTCCGTACCCGACCCGAATGGCAGTGGCGCGCCTTTCGGACGGCAGCGCCTGGGTTTGGTCACCAGTTGCTTTGACAGACGATCTCGTCAACTTCATGAACGCGTTCGAATCTGTAAGCCACATCGTTTCGCCAAATAAGATACATCATCTCTTCCTGGAGCAATGGCGCGAGCAATGGCCTAAAGCGCGCATTTATGCTCCACCAGGCCTCGCGCAACGAAAGCCCGAGCTGCAGTTCGACGCCGAACTTGGCGATGAGCCCGACCCGGCATGGGCGGCTGACATAGACCAGGTTATCTTTCGCGGTTCGTTGGCCATGGAGGAGGTCGTCTTCTTCCATCGCGAATCGCGTACAGCGATCGTCTGTGATCTTATTCAGCGGCACCCCGAGGCAACAATGACGGGCTGGAAAGGCATGCTGATGCGACTGGATAGCCTGGTTGGTGACCAAGGCAGCACGCCACGGGAGTGGCGGGCTAGTTTCCTTCGACGTGGAAAAGCGCGGGCAGCGCGTGCGAAGGTGCTCAGCTGGCAGCCCGAACGGTTGTTAATTGCACACGGCAATTGCGCACAGACTGGGGCAACGGAGATAATTGAAAGGGCCCTTGGTTGGATCTAGAGCGTCCGCTTATGGCCGTAAGCAGTCGCCCAGGTGATAGATTGCTGACAGGCTGCTACTGACTGTGACATCAAACGGTCGATGCAACATCTAAACTCTATCACTAGAGAAGGAGGTGTTGCAGATGAGTTATCCAACCAGGAGATATATCACCGAGGCTGAGCGGCAGAAGATATTTGACCGCTGGTTTGCCGGTGAGTCTCAGTACTCGATTGCCCGTGCCCTGGGACGTGGTCACACGTCCGTTCAAGACGTGCTTTCACGGACTGGCGGCATCCGACCACGACCTCGCAAGCGTGCTCAACGTGCACTGTCATTAGCCGAACGGGAAGAGATATCACGCGGTATCGTTGGCGGACAGTCACTGCGTTGGATAGCAGCTTCAATAGGCCGAGCACCCTCAACCGTTTGTCGAGAGATCAAGCGCAACGGTGGTCGACGTGATTATCGTGCCAGTAAAGCCGATGCCGCTGCCTGGGGTCGAGCGCATCGCGCGAAGACCTGTAAACTGGCAAAGAACCGCGAGCTGGCCTACATCGTGGCGGAGAAACTCCAGCTGGAGTGGTCGCCCGATCAGATCGCGGGGTGGTTAAAGAGTACGTATCCCGATGACGAGAGCTATCAGGTGTCACACGAGACGATCTATAAAACGCTGTTCATACAAGCTCGAGGTGCCCTCAAAAAGGAGCTAATACAGTACCTTAGGAAGCCACGGGCGATGCGGCGATCACGCCATCACACACAGAAGACCAAAGACCACGGACGGATCAGTAACACGATCTCGATCAGAGAGCGTCCAGCGGAGGTTGAAGATCGTGCGGTACCCGGTCACTGGGAAGGCGATCTGATCTGCGGCAGCAACAACAGCCAGATCGCCACACTGGTCGAGCGGCACACACGTTACGTGATGTTGGTCAGGACGCCGAGCAAGGACACCAAGACGGTGGTCGATGCGCTCATCAAGCAAGCCCATAAGTTACCGCGAGAGCTCTACAAGTCGCTGACCTGGGATCATGGTAAAGAGATCGCAGATCATGAACGCTTCACTCTGGACACGGGCATCAAGGTTTACTTCTGCGACCCACAAAGTCCTTGGCAACGCGGTTCAAACGAAAACACCAACGGACTATTGCGACAGTACTTCCCGAAAGGCATGGACCTGTCGAACGTTCACCAAAACCGATTGAACGCCGTTGCACGACGTTTAAACGGGCGGCCTAGAAAGACGTTAGAATATCGAACACCAGCAGAACGCTTTGCTCAATGTGTTGCATCGACCACTTGATATCGCAGCCGTAAGCAGCCGGTCAGATTCTCGACATTCCGGGCGCAAGAACGACCGTTATTGGTGAAAGCAGACGGTTCACCCACATTTAAAGCTCGCTGAAGCCTGATGCTGCTGACAGTCCGTGAGGGTGCTCATCGAATTGAGCGTCAAAACCCCATTGGCCGATGAGTACTTGGCTGACCAGGTTTTGACGCTGTGGGATACAGGTATAAGTGCGGATGATTTGGTGCCAATAGCGTGGTTCTTCCTTGCGACCCAGACATACTGGGTTATGTAGCATCAAGGACGAATGTTCGATGTTTAGGCGTAAAGTATAGTGGTCAGATAAGGATGTAGTCCGAAGAATAATCCACCAAGAAGCAGCCGCTATTTATGGAATCCCTAATCCAATTCTTTGATGACGTGGAGGACTTTGTCATCGCCTCGGCGCTTCGTTTGCAGCGTTTCCTAGCGAAGAGACCACGGGAACGACGGCGGACCCCGAGAACAAGCTCGGCTGCATCTCAAAAGCAACAAACACCCGTCGCCAAAAACGGTCATTAAGCCAGATATGGCCGTGAAGGGCTTCAAATGACCGCGTGGTCTTGCCCTGATGGAAAATGTCCGCTTCTGGCCGTAAGCAGACGGTCACCACCTTCCTAAAGCAGACACTCGAGCGGCTGGTATCGAGAAAAGCAGCCGCTCAACCTGGGCGGCCAGAAAAGGTCAGGGCTTGCCACTATGAAGTGGCGCTACGAGTTCACGGTGATGGAGTTAGGGTGTTCGGTTCAGGCTGCTACTCGGCGTCCGAATTCGATGCATCAGCTGCTGCGTCAGGATCATCTCCGAACAGCCACTTTTCGATTGGCGACTTCAGATATTGCGTAAAACCGATAAACGCCAGGCCAAGCCCGATGGCACCCCAGGGAGGCGCCAGACGCACTACATAGACCGGCCACATGAACGCCTTGATCGTGTTCGTGAAAGAGTCGATTATGAAGTCGATTATGAAGTCGAGTAGCCTGGCCGTTGAACAGACTGCCGATCCCCAGCAGGTCATCGCCCAACGAGCCAATCTCGAAATAGATGAAGGATATGGCGAACCCCAAGGCATAGAGGCCGCCGCCGCGAATTTTCCATACTTTCCGAAACCAGTCACGGAACCAACCGTGCGACTTCTCGGGCAGGACCCGCGCGCCGTCACCGATAAGTTGGCTTACGGTACGGTTCGTGCCGGTCTTGCGCTTCTCTTCCAATCGATCAGGACTTGTCGAGCTTGGTGAATTTCGAGCCTTCCAGCGTCAGGTTATACATCAGTCCTTTGGAGCCGAAGATGAAACCGACGACAGGGTCGCGCACGTTATCGCTGTCGATGGTTTTTCCCGCACCAATATCGATCAGCGCGACCGAGCCGTCGACACCGACCTTCCAGCCCTGCGAGTTGCGAAACTTGTCGAGCGACTCACGCGTCATGAACGCAATCACGATGGACTTCGCTTGCGCACCCAGCTGCAGGCCGATCGAGCCACTGGTGGTGCGATAGTAAGCAACGGTCGAACCGCCGACGCGAAGCACGCCTTCGCCCGTCTCAGCGCCGACACCGACACCGATCTTGTATACCTTTGGAAATACGAGATAGCCGGCTGCCTGACTGAGAAACACGTTAGCGCCGTCGATTTGCTCACTGAACACCTGCAGAGCTTTGTCCGACTCTCGATTGATCTTGTCCGCAGACGCGGCCAGGACCGAAGTCGTAAAAACCATCGCCACAACAAGAGAGAGCGCGCTAACTATCTGTTTGTATTTGATCATTGGTTAAATTCCTTTACGAAGGAGCTGCCGTGAAACAATCTGTCCGGCCGACCCTCTGTCGGGGCGGCAATGATAACGCAAAAGTCGCCAGACCCTAAGGCCGGCATCCTGAACAGCGAATGAACGTTACGGGCAGACGCCGCCGTAGTCCGCTGCGGCCAGGAAGGTTTCCAGCAAGCGGCGCAGCGTGCCGCGAAGTTCGCTTGCCTTTTGCGCGTCGTAGACTCGTGATACTTCGTCCATGTAGGTGCGCTGGGCGATTTCCAGCTGAATGGCAGCTACACATTTTCCAGGAGCGCCGTAATGGCGGGTGATGTAGCCGCCCCTGAAGCGCTCGTTGACAACGGTGCTGTAAGGGCCGGCCCTGGCAGCTGCGGCCACGGCTGTTTCGATGGAAGCCGGGCAACTCAAACCGTTATCAGTACCAATATTGAGCTCGGCAAGTTCTCCTTCGAACAGGCGTGGCACTTTGCTCGGTATCGAATGCGCGTCCCATAGCAGGGCGTAGCCAAATTTTTCTCGCAGCGATGCCAGCGTCGACTTCAGGCTGTCATGATAAGGCCGCCAATACTTCGAGATTCGCTGCGCTTTTTCTTCGTCGTCGACACCACCATCGAGATAGATAGCCTCTCCGGAAAACGTCTGCTCCGGACAGAGTCCGGTGACTGTTTGTCCCGGATAAAGAGCATCATCCGTCGCCGACCGGTTGAGGTCCACGACGTACCGTGAGTAGTTGGCAACCTGCATCGACGCACCGAT
The DNA here is from genome assembly GCA_963760395.1 of uncultured Gammaproteobacteria bacterium. Taxonomy (GTDB): domain Bacteria; phylum Pseudomonadota; class Gammaproteobacteria; order Steroidobacterales; family Woeseiaceae; genus UBA1847. The sequence goes on along the minus strand of CAVXCX010000001.1, from coordinate 371,506 downwards.
CTCGCGAGCGAACTCGTATAACTCAGCGACATGCCAGTCGGTATCCGGCAGGGCGAGGCCGGCTTCTGTCATTCTCACCCGTATGTCTTCTGGAAGATGACAGCCGTCGTGCGGCACGCTGATCAACAGCGGCAGCTGTCCGGAGATCGTGCTGTAAACCTCGATCATCTTGTCAGGCTCGGCAATATCGATTCGGCATGGCAGCAATAGTCGCCCTCATCAATCGAGGCCGCTACCCGACGAATGTCGGATGACAGGGAGCGGTCTTCGACATAGCGAGGCGAAATCACACGCAATGCCGTAATAACGCTCTCGATTGGCGGTGAACTCTTTTGCGGGTGGTGAAAGTCGATACCCTGTGCAGCGGCCAACAGCTCGATAGCGACGATATCGGCAGAATTGTCGAGCATCGTATGCAGACGCCGCGCCGCGAAAGTCGCCATGCTGACATGGTCTTCCTGGTTGGCCGATGTCGGGATGCTATCGACGCTGGCAGGATGCGCATGCGACTTGTTTTCGCTGGCAAGCGCCGCGGCCGTGACCTGCGCCATCATGAAGCCACTATTGAGACCGACATCAGCAACCAGGAACGGCGGCAGACCGCTCAGATGCGAATCAATGAGCAGCGCAATGCGACGCTCCGACAACGCGCCAATTTCGGCTATTGCCAACGCAAGGTAGTCGGCGGCCAGCGCGACTGGCTCGGCGTGAAAATTACCGCCAGATAACACCGCCTTCGAATCCACGAATATCAACGGGTTGTCCGTCACTGCGTTGGCCTCGGTCTCCAGCACGGAGCAGACATGACGTATCACATCCAGACACGCGCCGATAACCTGTGGCTGACAGCGGACAGAATAGGGATCCTGTACGCGTTCGCATTCAAGATGTGACGCCCGAATATCGCTACCCTGCATCAGCTCACGCAGCACGCCGGCGACCGCGATCTGGCCACCGTGACCACGAACACTCTGGATGCGCTTGTCGAACGGCGTGTCACTGCCCTTGATCGCATCCGCAGACATGGCGCCAGCCATTAGCGAAGCTGAAAGAATGTTTTCGGTGCGAAAAACAGCGGCGAGCGCCAGCGCCGTGGAAACCTGCGTACCGTTCAGCAGGGCGAGGCCTTCCTTTGGCGCGAGCCGAATCGGTTCGATGCCTGCCGCCTTGAGCGCAATCGGCGCCGGCATGAGACTACCGTTGACGCGAACTTCGCCGATACCGATGAGCGCGCCGGCCATGTGGGCGAGCGGCGCCAGATCACCGGATGCGCCAACCGAACCTCGCGAGGGAATTCGGGGATAAATATTGTTGTTGATCAATGCGCAGAGCATTTCGACGAGCTCGAGGCGAACGCCGGAGAATCCCTCGGCCAGGGCCACCACTTTCATCAGCATGATCAGGCGCACAATCTCGTCGTCCAGATCTTCACCGACACCGACGGCGTGAGACCGTACGAGATTTTCCTGCAAGTGCACCAACTCGTCGTCGCTGATACGCACCTGCGCAAGTTGGCCGAAGCCCGTATTCACGCCGTACACGGTGTCGCCGTGCGCGACGACATCGTCAATAAACTCATTGGCTTCCGCAATGCGTCGCTGAGCGTCACGGCCAAGAGACACCGTTACACTCTCCTCCCAGGCGGCACGCAGAACCCTCAGCGTGACGAGCTGGTTTTCGATGACCAGCTTCATGACGTCCTCCCGGTATCCACCATAGGAAGATTGAGACCGTTCTCCTTCGCGCACTCGATCGCGAGCTCGTAACCGGCATCGGCATGCCGCATGACGCCCGTTGCCGGATCGTTCCACAATACCCGCGCGATGCGACGATCCGCGTCGCTACTGCCGTCGCAGACGACGACAAGACCGGCGTGCTGCGAGTAACCCATGCCCACACCACCGCCATGGTGCAGCGATACCCAGGTGGCGCCGCTTGCCGTACTCAACAGCGCATTCAGCATCGCCCAGTCGGAGACGGCGTCGCTGCCATCCAGCATCGATTCGGTTTCGCGGTTCGGGCTGGCGACTGAGCCGCTATCCAGGTGGTCGCGGCCAATGACGACCGGTGCTTTGAGTTCGCCGCTACGAACCATCTCATTAAAAGCGAGGCCAAGCCGGTCACGCTGACCCAGTCCTACCCAGCAGATTCGCGCCGGAAGCCCCTGGAACTGAATGCGCTCGCGTGCCGCGTCCAGCCAGTTGTGCAGGTGCGGGTCATCGGGAATGAGCTCTTTGACCTTGGCGTCGGTTTTGTAAATATCTTCAGGATCACCTGAAAGTGCCACCCAGCGGAACGGACCGATGCCGCGGCAGAACAGGGGCCGAACATAGGCCGGGACGAAGCCCGGAAAGTCGAAGGCATTTTTAACCCCTTCGTCGAACGCCACCTGCCGAATATTGTTGCCGTAGTCGAAGGTCGGTACGCCCTGCTTTTGAAAGTCGAGCATCGCTTGTACATGCACGGCCATCGATTTCGACGCGGCTGCAACAACGGCATCCGGATCACGTTCGCGCTGTTGCTGCCACTGTGCGACCGTCCAGCCGATCGGCAGGTAGCCGTTAGCGGGGTCGTGCGCGGATGTCTGGTCCGTCACGGCGTCCGGGCGGATGCCGCGCTTGACCATCTGCGGCAGAATCTCGGCCGCGTTGCCGAGGAGACCGACGGACACCGGCTTGCGCTCGCGAAGCGACCTGTCGATTATTTCCATGGCTTCGTCCAGTGTCTCCGCACGCGTGTCGAGATAGCCGGTTTCCAGCCGCATGTCGATACGATCGCTCTGGCATTCGATGGCCAGCATCGATGCGCCAGCCATCGTAGCTGCGAGGGGTTGTGCACCGCCCATACCGCCAAGACCGGCGGTCAGTATCCAGTGCCCTGCGAGGTCGCCGCCGTAGTGCTGTCGACCCATTTCGACAAAGGTCTCGTAGGTACCCTGAACGATTCCCTGGCTACCGATGTAGATCCACGACCCGGCGGTCATCTGACCGAACATCATCAGACCTTTCTTATCGAGTTCGCGAAAATGCTCCCAATTCGCCCAGGCTGGCACCAGGTTGGAATTGGCGATCAGTACGCGCGGCGCATCCCGGTGCGTAGTGAATACGCCGACTGGTTTGCCCGACTGCACCAGCAGGGTCTCGTCGTCCCCGAGCACCTTAAGCGCGGCGACAATGGCGTCAAAGCAGGCCCAGTTGCGTGCCGCCTTGCCGATACCGCCATACACAACAAGGTCCTGTGGCCGCTCGGCAACCTCCGGGTCAAGGTTGTTCATCAACATTCGGAGAGGCGCCTCGGTCAGCCAGCTCCTGGCTTCGAGCGACGTCCCTGTAGCTGCCTTGATTGTCCTGTTCATTGCCGTAATTCCTCCAACTGCACGACATCCGTGGATGCCGATTGGGTCGTTCCTGGGGGTATGTAGTGTCCCGTCAGCTCGTAGCGGCTCCCGGGATGGTGCAGGCGTGCGAAGGTCACCGGTCGACCGTCTGACCAGGTGCGACGAATCACCACGAGGCTCGCCTCTTTGTCATCGAGCCGCAGGTGTTTTTGTACCGCGCGGTTCGGCACGCTGGCACGCACCGCCTGTTCGGCCTCCTGCAGTGGCGCTATCGATGTCAGGTAGGCGCTGGGCGTGACCGCTTCAAAGTCCTGCTCAAGGCAGTCCGGCGCAAACTCGGCCAGCACATGACGATCTTCGAGCTGGATCGGTAGCTCGTCTTCGTAATGCACGAGCAGTAAATGAAAGACATCGGTGCCCTGCTCAACGTGCAGGGCCTTCGCGACTTCGCCACGCGCGTGCTGCAGCGACTGGCGAACAACACGGCAGGAATGCGCGTGATCACGGAGTCTGATCTCGTCCGCAATGTTATGAACTTCGAGAAGGTGCGACTGCGCGCGAAAATCGGACACGAAGGTGCCACGTCCTGCGACTCGCTCTACATAGCCTTCGTCGTTAAGTTCGCGTAACGCCCGATTCGCCGTCATGCGAGATACACGCATTGACTCGACCAACTCGTTTTCTGACGGCACGCGATCGCTGGGTTGCAACTCGCCGGACGAGATGCGCCCGATGATCAGGTCCTTGAGTTGCTGGTAACGTGGCTTTACGGCGTTCATCGGCTGCCTCGGAGCGTCTTCAGCGTATCGGCAAAGGCGGCTCTCGCATGTTCCTGATCGACATGGCTTGCGTCGACAACGCGCCACTCACCGTTGACCATGACGCGTTCGACCGGTAGCGGATATCCTGAAAAAACCAGCGCATCCAGTCGTGATTCGTCGTCGTGCCCGGCAAGCATCGGATCGTCGTCGCTGAGGACGACCAGATCTGCAGGAGCCCCCTTGGTCAGCCCGACGGTCTCCTGTCCGCTGGCGCACGCTCCGCCCTCGAGGGCGCGGGAGAACAGTTCGCGACCGACGTGCGAGTCTCGCAACGAAACGACATTGCGTGATCGGGTAGCCAGGCGTTGACCATATTCCAGCCAGCGTAGTTCTTCGAAAGGATTGATCGAAATATGGCTATCCGAGCCGATCGCAATTCGCCCTCCTTCCTTCAGGAAGTCGTGCAATGGGAACAGCCCGTCACCGAGATTCGCCTCAGTGCTGGGACATAACGCGACCACGGCGCCCGATTTCGCCAACTCGGCCGTTTCATCAAAATGCATATGCGTGGCATGCACCAGGCACCAGCTGTCTGTCACAGCAAAATTCTCCAGCAACCATCGGACAGGACGGCGACCGTAGGCCGACATGCACTGGTCTACCTCGCGCTGTTGTTCCGCAATGTGCAAATGCATCGGAACACCGCTGTCGCTCGCCACACGCGCGATCTCGGTGAGCGACTCTCGACTGACGGCTCTCAGGCTATGCGCACCAATACCGGTACGCATCAAATCGCTGTCGTTACTTGCCGCTCTGGCCTGGTGCGCCAGAAAATCCTCCAGTGTCATCGCAAAGTTACGTTGGCCGACAATCGGCTCGGGATTGTCAAATCCCGCGCGTTCGTAGAGCACGGGTATATAGGTAAGACGAATGCCGCTGGAAGCAGCGGCGGCAGCAATTGCCTCGAGCATGGCATCCTGTCTGTCCGGATCCGATGGGTCACGATGCAGGTAGTGAAATTCCGCGACCGAGGTGTAGCCGCTGACAAGCATCTCGCAGTAAACCTGGCGTGCGATCGCCGTCAGAGCGGCGGCATCGACACGTCCCGCCAGTTCGTACATGCGCTCTCGCCAGGTCCAGAAACTGTCGCGTCCGGCCGGTGAACGCTGCTCCGTGTGGCCGGCGAGCGCGCGCTGAAATGCGTGGCTGTGGGCATTACACAAGCCCGGGATGACACAACCGACCCGCGTGTCGTCGTCGTCCGGTTTCGCGGCCGTTTCGACGCCATTGATACGACCGTGGCGCAGGCTGAAGCGCACGTCATCTTTCCAGCCCTCAGGCAGCAGCGCTTTGTTTGCAAACAGGCGTTCCATAAGGGCCTCATGAAGTTGTATATACAGGCTAGTACATGGTAATTTCGATTGCAATTTCCCGGAGACAATTAATGGCCAATTGGGACCTGTTGCTGACGGACGCGCAAATCGCGACGCTCGCGGGCGACGCGCCGAAATACGGTGAAATCGCCGATGGCGCGCTTGCTATCGCGAACGGTTCGATTGCCTGGCTGGGACCGCAGACGGAGCTGCCGCCCGGCACCGCCACAACGACACGCTCGGTTGCAGGCCGGTGGCTGACGCCGGCATTGATCGACTGTCACACGCACCTGGTTTTCGGTGGTAATCGGGCCGATGAATTCGAGCAGCGACTGGAAGGCGCGAGCTACGAGCAGATTGCAAAAGCCGGTGGCGGTATCCTTTCGACCGTTCATGCCACTCGCGAAGCAAGCGCCGAGGAACTTTTCCAGGCAGCACTCCCGCGCGTACAAGCCCTGCGTGCCGAGGGCGTTGGCACCGTCGAGATCAAGTCAGGATACGGACTGGATGTCGAAAACGAGCTGAAGATGCTGGAAGTCGCGCGGCGCCTTGGCGAATCAACGGGCATGGGCATTCGGACGACATTACTCGCAGCGCACACCGTACCGCCGGAATTCAGCGACGATACGGATGGCTATATCGATTTGATCTGCAACGAGCTACTGCCAATCGTTGCCGAACGCGGGCTCGCCGATGCGGTGGATGCGTACTGCGAAAGCATTGCATTCAGCGCGCCGCAAATTGCCAGGATGTTTCGCAAGGCAAACGAGCTGAAGCTTCCGGTCAAATTGCACGCCGACCAACTCAGCAATGGAGGCGGCGCCGAACTCGCCGCACATTTCGGCGCTCTTTCCGCCGATCATCTCGAGTACACATCGATGTCGGGCGTCAAGGCAATGGCGCAAGCCGGCGCCGTCGCGGTACTACTGCCTGGCGCGTACCTGACGTTGCGTGAAACTCAGCAACCGCCAGTTCCGGCACTTCGAGAGCACGCCGTGCCAATCGCCGTTGCCAGTGACTGCAACCCGGGTACCTCGCCGATGTGTTCTCTGCGCACTGCCATGATGCTCGCGAGCCGTTTGTTTGCGTTGACGCCACTCGAATGCCTCGCCGGCACGACCCGAGAGGCTGCACGGGCACTTGGTCTATGGGGCGATCGCGGTTCCCTGGAAGTCGGCAAGCGTGCGGACATTGCGATCTGGGACATCAGCCATCCCCGTGAACTGACTTATTGGACCGGCACGCCACAGCTCAGCGAGCTTTTGCTGGCAGATTGATCCGGGCGGGGGCAAACTACACGCCCTTGAACGCCCACCTCACCCAATCCCGCAGCTTTGTCCTGACACTGGGCTTGCTGACCGCGATGGCAGCCCTCACCGTCGATATGAGCCTGCCTGCGATCCCGTCAATGGTCGACGCACTGCAGTCAACGCTGACGCGTGGCCAGCAGATCGTCGGTATCTTCATGTTCGGCATGGCTGTCGGTCAGATACCAGCCGGTTTGTTTTCGGATCGACTGGGTCGTATGCCGACTTTGTACGCGGGCATGAGTCTGTTTGCGCTTGCCGCCGCGGTTACGGCGGCATCTACCGATATGGAATGGCTGTTGGCGGCTCGCTTCGTGCAGGGCATTGGCGCTGCGTCTGCGGTCGTGCTGTCGAGGGCCATCGTCCGCGATATCGCGTCGGGCCGCGAGGCCGCGCGACTGATGTCATTGTTGACGATGATATTCACTGCCGCCCCCGTCATTGCACCGACCTTCGGTGCGCTATTGGTTACACGGTGGGGCTGGCGAGCGCCCTTTATCGCGATCGCCGTTTGTGCCCTCATCATGCTCCTGATGATTCGACGAAACCTGGTCGAAACGCACAAACCTGTGGTCGTCGAACACCCGATGCGTCAGTTGATAACGAGCTTCCGCGAATTTTTCTCGCATCGCCAAAGCATCTTTGGCCTGCTACTACTGTTGTTGCCGCCAGCCGGATTCATGTCCGTCATCGCAGTATCGGCCGCGCTAACCGTAGAAATCTATGGCTTCTCGGTCGAGGCTTACGGACTGATTTTCGCCTGCGCGGGACTGTCGATACTGCTCGGATCGGTGGTCAATCGCTTCCTGGTTTTGCACTTCGACCAGCTGCAACTCATCGCGTTGGGTATCGCACTTATGTTTGCTGCCAGCGCACAGCTGGGGATTATTGCATGGCTTGGGCAGGCCCCGTTCTGGTGGCTTTGGTCGTCGGTCTGCCTTTACATGTTCACTATTGCAATTCTGATGTCCAATACGATGGTCGTTGCATTGGACCCGTTGCCGAGGATTGCGGGCGTGGCCTCATCCATCGTAGGTACGCTGCAGAATCTTGCCGGAGCTGGTGGCGCGCTGCTCGGCGCGCTGATCTATGACGGTTCTATACAGCGCGCCGTCATCATCATCGCCGCCGCCGGGTTGCTGACTACGCTGATATTCCTGCTTCGACCGTTAATTGCCCCGGGGCCTTTTGTACATCACCCCGAAGAACTGGCTCGCGACTAGGTGACCAAACTACGCTAGCGGCAGGCGCGTGGCAGGTTAGCAATTTCGATGGACGCGCTGCCATCACATACCCAGGTGATGCTGCCAGTGTTATCGGAGCCTGTGAGCGTTACGGTTCTGCCCGAAATGTTCGTATGCGCACTATTACCGTACTGGATGGAAATTACGTTGCCTGCAACCGCGACTTGCGACGTATATTCGCCCGCAATGGTAGCTGCATCAGGCAATCCGGCTACGCCGTTATTGGTCGGCCAGCCGCCGGTATTCAGGAAGTAATCGGCAACGGAGTGCTTGGCGCCCGCCGAGAGATTGATACCTTCCGTAACCTGGGTGCGGATGGTGTAACGCTGGTACATCGGTATCGCAATCGCCGCCAGGATGCCAATAATGGCGACGACGATCATAAGCTCGATCAGTGTAAAACCGGATTGGCGCTTGGTCACTCGGCTTCCTTTCGTGCCGCGAACCGCTATCTTGGCTCTGCTGGGGTTTCGGCCAGGCACTGAGACAGTGCATGTAACGACAATTGGAAGTGTATGCAAATTGCGACAGTCTCGCGTCCCGCTGTGTCGCAGGAAGAACTGTGAACTGTGTCGAGTGTTATGTTACCTGCAGCGGTCTGCGCCGCAGAGCTGCCCGGGGCGCGACGCACAAGTGCGCCGCGCAGACATCCCGGGCTCGAAGCCTAGCCGGCCTTCTTGCGAGTTGCCTTTTTCCTGGTTGCCGGCTTCCTGGCTACCTTTCTCTTCGCCGTCTTTTTCTTGGCGACTTTTTTCCTGGCGACTTTCTTCTTGGCTACCTTCTTTTTGGCCGTTTTCTTTTTCGCCGTTTTCTTTTTGGCCACTTTTTTCTTGGCTACTTTTTTCTTCGCAGCTTTCTTCCTGGCCGCGGGCTTACCCGACAGTTGGCGCCGAACTTTTGCCAATGCCTTGTCGATATGCAGGGCATGCGACAGGTGATCCCGCGCGTTGGCCAGGTCATCCATCACCGGAGCGAGGTCTTTGCGCAACTGTGCAGCGTCGTCTCGCGCCCCACCGAGCATCTTTTCCAGACTGCGTATCTGTTTTTTGAGTTCGCGTTTGGCCTTGGCCGCCGTGGTATTGGCCAACCGCTCCGTTTTCTTTTGAAGTTGGGCCCTGGATCGCTTGGCGCGCGTATTGGCACGACTGATTTCGGTCCTGAGTTTCTTACGCCGTCGATCCAATTCCCGGGTAGCACGCTTGGCCGCCGTCAAGAACTCCTTCTTGGTTTGCTCCAGGGTTTTTTCCAGGTCACTTAGTTCTCTGCTCATGGTAGTTCCTCCGCTCGTCTCGCGTCGCTTACGCAAGCCCACAATAACAGGGATTGAGCTATTGCAGTATTTCGCAATGCGTTATCGAACGATCTTACGGCAGTTCTACCAGAACCTCGGACAGTGCTTTGCGTGACTGGGCAGGCGTCAGCTTCGGGTAGCCGAACCAGATCAGGCCGACCACAAATGCGTCGGACTCCTCGACACCAATAATGTCGAAGAATCTCGCGTCACGGGTGATGTCACCCGTCGTCCATTTGGAGCCGACTCCGGCCTTCCAGAGATACAGCATGAAATTCTGTATGGCGGCACAGCATGCCGCATAGTCTTCTTTCTGACGCAGCTCGTCGTCACTGCGCTGACAGGTTACGATCAGCCAGCCCGGCTTTTCAGACCAGCTCTCGCGCTTGTGGAGGGCCAGTTGCGCTCCTTTTTTTCGCGTCACGAGTCGCTCGCAAAGTGCCAGAATCTTCTGCACCGCCTCTTGGCCGGGAAGTATGAAGCGCCAGGGCTCGGTCACATGATGGTTTGGCGCCCATGTTGCGACCTCGAGTGCATCGCGTACCAATTCGTCGGGAACAGCCGTGTTCAGGTACAGATTTACTGTGCGCCGTCCTCGCAATACTTCGCCGAATTCCCGGAGCTCCTGGGTTTCGAAACTTGGCGCCTTCTTCTTCATCAGGCGCGCTCGATAATCATGGCAATTCCCTGGCCGACACCGATACACATCGTGCAGAGTGCAAATCGTCCGCCGCTGCGACGCAGCTCATAAGCTGCAGTCGTCACAAGACGTGCGCCGGACATACCCAATGGATGGCCAAGCGCTATGGCTCCTCCATTGGGATTCACATGGATCGCGTCGTCGGCGACGCCGAGCTGCCGCAAACTTGCGAGACCCTGGGCGGCGAAAGCCTCGTTAAGTTCGATCAGGTCCATCTGTTCGATCGTCATGCCGCACTGCTCAAGGACTTTCTGCGATGCCGGCGCAGGGCCGATACCCATGATCCGCGGCTCAACGCCGGCGGTCGCCCAGCCCACGACGCGGGCGAGCGGCTCGAGTCCCTGTACCTTTGCCGCCTCTTCACTGGCGATCAGCATGGCGCATGCACCATCGTTGATGCCCGACGCGTTACCGGCCGTGATGCTACCGCCCTCGCGCACGATGGGCCGCAGTTTCGCCAGGCCCTCGATCGTTGATCCGTGTCGCGGGTGTTCGTCCCGGTCGACAACGATCGCATCGCCGCGCTTCTGTGGCACTGTAACGGCGACGATCTCCTCGTCGAACTTGCCGGCCTTGGCCGCCGCCTCCGCACGCTGCTGACTGCGCAGCGCAAACAGATCCTGGTCGTCGCGCGAAATCAAGAATCCGTCGGCGACGTTCTCGGCAGTTTCAGCCATCGAGTCGATGCCGTACTGCGCCTCCAGCGCCTTGTTGACGAAACGCCAGCCCAGTGTCGTATCGTAGAGCTCGGTATTCCTGCCGAAAGCGACCGCCTGCTTGGGCATCACGAGGGGCGCGCGCGACATGGACTCCACACCGCCTGCAATTCCAACTTCAATTGCGCCAGTGCGAATACCATCAGCGATATTTCCGATCGCATTCATGCCGGATCCACAAAGACGGTTTACCGTTACCGCCGGCACCGTCACGGGAAGACCGGCAAGCAGTACGCACATTCGCGCCACATTACGATTGTCTTCGCCCGCCTGGTTTGCGCAGCCGTAAGCAACATCTTCGACAGCAACGGCGTTCAATTTGTTGTTTCGCTCAAGCAGCGCCAGTATCGGCAGAGCCCCAAGATCATCGGCCCGTATTCCCGACAGCGCCCCGCCATAACGACCGATCGGCGTCCGTACCGCGTCGCAGATAAAGGCTTCGCCCATCTCGCTTACCTGAGCCCGACGGTCATGCGACGCAAGACGTCGTTCTTGGCTATGAAGTGGTTATACAAGGCGCCCAGCACATGGATGACGACCAGTACGGCAACGATTCTCCAGGCGAACTCGTGTATTTCTTCCCAAAACTCGTGATTGTCCCGGTTCTCAGCAACCGGCAACGGCACCGAAAACAGACCGAAAAAGGGCAAAGGCTTGCCACCGGTCGCGACCGTCATGCCACCCGAAACCAGCTGTATGAATACCGCGGCATACAGTCCCCAATGGACCACTGTCGCAGAAATGCGTTGCCACGCCTGCATGCCCTCCGGATGCCCTGGCGAATCGTTCATAAATCGCCATACGATTCGAATCGTCATCAGGAAGAAAACTGCGAGAGCGATGGAACCGTGAATGAAGCGAATCTCCGATTTTTCGGCGCCACGCTCCAGACCCGCCTGTTCAAGGCCGAGATAAATCAGGGTGAAAATCCCGACGGCGACCAACCAGTGCAAAGCTTTCGCCAGTAAGCCGAACTCAGTTGCTGTGTTTCGCAGAGTCACTATGCCTCCCAGATCCTGTTGTTCGAACAAGTTCCTTGTCGCCCAGCCGTTCGTAGGAGCGACCCAGATAAACTCCGACCACGGCCCAGACGGCCGCAATAACGGCGCCAACCACGGCGACCGCTCCCAGACTGAGTCCCAGACCGGTCGTCAGCAGCGTAAACGCCCACGCGGTCAGCATGTCGCCGCCACGGTAAAGCACGATATCAATAATTGGCTTCGCTTTGAATCGGGTTTCGCGGTCAACGACCGTGAATAACATCTCACGTCCGGGTCGGGTAATCGCGTAATTACCCGCACGTCGCGCGACCCACAATCCCGCAACCACAGCGACAACAGGAGAAACCGCGACAACCAGCATGCCGATCACGATCAACACGGGTATCAATGCCAGGGTGGTCGCCATGCCAAAGCGAGTAGCGATGCGGCTGGTCAGAAACATCGCCGTAAAAATCGCCAATGAATTGACCGTGAGGTCGATGTACGCCCAGATCTGCGTTCTGTCTTCTCGCGAAAACTCCGCCAACAGGTTCTTGAGTTCAAACCAGACGAATGAGCCAACAGCGACATACAAGATGATGAATACGCCGATGCCCAACAGAAAAGGATTGGTCAGGAAGAGCTTGAATCCGGCGAACGGGTTGCGCCCCATCGCTTTTTGCGCGCTCAAATCCACGCTCAGTTCGGCATTACCAAGGGTGGTTACTTTCAACCTGTCGAGCGCGAAAATGATCGGAATCGGAATTAGCAAAAGTGTCGCAGAAGTAAGCATGAGGTTGCCTGTACCGATGCGATCAACGAGTAAAACCGTAATAAGTGGGCCAACAATTGCGCCCACGCTGGCACCCGTCGCGATGAAACCGAAGAGTCTCGGCGCCTGCTCACGGTTCCAGAGATCTGACATGAAGCTCCAGAACACGGAAACGTGAAACAGACTAAATACGCTTAGCCAGACATAGAACGCCTTATCAACGACAACCGAATCCGCGACGTAAGATGAACCAACATAGAAGGCGAAGAAAGAAGCCGCAAAGAACGCGTAAACACCCGGGACCAGCAAACGAAAGCGAACAGCCGAGATGATCGCACCATAGACTGTAACGGCGATAAGGCTGAAGAAGAACGTCATCGACCACAGCAGGCTGACCTCGACGTCGGTCCAGTCGCTCGCCATGGCGTCGCGAACGGGCCGCATGATGAAATACGCAGTCATCAATGTGAAGACGAACGCGAAGGAAAGCAGCGTTGCCGTCAGTTCATTCGGCTCTATCTTTGTCGCGGTCTTGACGAGGCGCCGGAATGCATTATCACTGCCCGGCTCGTTCATTTTGGGACGATCGCTGTAACCATGGGTAACTCCGTGCCCTTGCCATCAGCACGAAGCCTACCATTAGCGAGCGTCGCTCTGCACCAGAACGGCGCCCTATTTGCTCGCGCGGATCCCGACTGCAGCGGCGAGCAGTTCGTCGGCGGAAACCCGGATCTTATAGTCCGGATTGGCGTAGGCATATTCGATGAATCCCTCGCGATTCACCGCAAATACTGCCGGCACCGGCAGAACTCCATGACGCGCCATCGAAGAGCGCTCGATGTCATCACCGCGTTCACCGCGACGCTGGATAGTTTTATCGGATGCCTTGAAAGCGATGCCCAGCGCGATCGCGGCCTGCGCGTTGGCGTCAGACAGGATGGTATAGCCAAGTCCATCGATATCTTCCTGAGTTTCGTGACTGAGACTCGCCTGCAATAACTCCGAGCGGTCACCGCTAAGAAACAGCACGTCGACTCCCATGTCGTTGATTGCCGGTATCGCGTGGCGCAGCTCGGATAAATGCATATTGCAGTACGGGCACCAGCCACCACGGAATGAAATCAGGATGGCGGGCCGCTCAAGATTTCTCGGGTCGAAGTCGTAGCGTTGGTTGTCAATTGTCTCGACCGTGAAGCGCGGTGCGCGGTCGCCCGCTTTGAGCGGCTGGATATCCGCGGCCGTCGCCGCGACAGGAACATCCGCGTGACCGTAGCGAATGGATGTGCTGGTAAAGAGGCTTAATGCCAACGTGAGCGAGAGCGCGGCAAGGACCAGTGCTCGTATGGAAGGACTAAACATGTGTAAAACTCCGATTGCTGTCACTAGATGACCGCAGGACGGCCATAATTATTTCAGCTGTCTTTCAGGCGGGGATATCAATCGGGTGCGCTGGAGACGCTCGGCCGTCCAGCGCGCAGCTCACATGGCTTTTTCGAGCAGATCATTGCCACCGATTTCGGCGACGCCGCGGCAGCGCGCCTTGGCGCGATACATTGCCTGGTCCGCCTCGCGCAGCAGCCCGGTGAGCGTACTGGCATTGGTGGGGTAGAGCGCCAGTCCGATGCTCGCGGCGCACTGCAGGGACCGCTCGCCGACGACGTAGCGTTCCTCCAATGCTTTTGTGAGTCGCATAGCCAGGTGCTCCGCCACGTCAGCATCGACGTCTGGCACCAGCGCCACGAACTCATCGCCACCCGGTCGACCAATAATGTCGCAGGACCGCAACCCCTTTTTCAGGCGTTCGCCCGCAATCCTCAACAACTGGTCGCCAACCTCATGACCAAACTGATCGTTGATCAGCTTGAAGTCATTCAGATCGACAAAAAGCAATGCGCCGGTCGCATTATCGTCGCTGGCACTCAATCGCTCGGCGGCTTGACGCTCGAAGCCTCGTCGATTCAGTACACCGGTCAACGGGTCGGATGTCGCAATTGACTCCATGCGCCGTTCTTTGGCCTTCGAGTCTGTGACGTCGACAAAGGTTGCGGCATAGTCGTCGCCCATCGGCTCACAGATCATTCGCAACCACCGCATGACACCTTGCCTTTGCAGTTTAACCTCGATCTCCAGGCTGCCTCCTCGAGTAACTGCATGATCGAAGCGCTGCACGATATCGATGGAAGACGCGTCGTCCATGCCGCTTGTCGCCATACCAATGAGCTCTGGCGCAGCCCGATCGACGAGTTCCTCAGGAGCGGCGCCCAGGAATTTGCCGGCGGCCGCATTGGCAAAAATGCTCTTTAGTACTCTGCCGCCGCTGTCCAGATCTTCCCAATGGAAGCGAATGACACCATTAACCGAGTGATCGATTATCGTCCGCAACAGTTTCTCACTCTTGCGAACCTCGCTTTGTGCCTTTTCGACATCGCTCACGTCGCGAAACATCAGTACCTGCCCGCCTCGAGCCGATGAGCGACTCGTGTCGATTCGCGACGCCTTGATGTGCAGGAAGCGGCCAGTTGCCGTCATCATCTTTTGTGGCATGCCGGATTGCAGAGCCTCAAATACTTCGGGCGAATCGTCCCCAAAGAGGGTCTCCAGCGGCTCACGAAGCGCCGCCGATTCGGCGATCGACAACATGTTTTCGGCGCCGTGATTCAATCCGATGACACGGCACTGATCGTCGACCACCACAACCGGATCCTGCATGTTTTGAAATACGGCTTCATAGGCAAGCGGCGTGAACTCCACTATTCGCTCGCCAATAATCAACCACGCGTACACCGGCAACATCGCTGCGAAGACGATGGCCACGTAGGAAACTGTATCCGGCCCAAAGCCGAGATCGTAAGCCATTGTTGCGCCAAGCGGGACCAGGCAGGCGGCCGCTATCAGCAACAGCCCTCGTCGGTGGGCCGGCGCGACAGCAGAGCTGCGTGACAGCAGCGTGAGCAGCGCCGCGGCGAAAACCGCATAGCTGTAGGGCAAGTGTACGTAAAGGAACCAGGGGC
Organism: uncultured Gammaproteobacteria bacterium; assembly: GCA_963760395.1. Classification (GTDB taxonomy): domain Bacteria; phylum Pseudomonadota; class Gammaproteobacteria; order Steroidobacterales; family Woeseiaceae; genus UBA1847. The sequence continues at coordinate 356,014 of CAVXCX010000001.1, read as the reverse complement.
CCCATCGTTCCGGTCGGGTCAGGAACTCGCCCGCCTGGTTCATAACAGGCGCGTACCACATGAGTTCGTGATCGAAATTGGTCGCCGCAAGAATTACGGACACGAACGGGATTGCGCTCAGCATCACCAGCAGGCGACCAGGCGTTGACGACCCGGTGTACTCACGAAATCCGACGAAGGCGACGATCGGCACCAGCGCGGTACCGATAAAATGACCGGTACGGCCAATGGAGAAGACACTGAAATTCTCGGCCAGGAGCTCGATACCGCCGCCGACCACCCAAATACTGATCAGGACAAACAGACACGCCGATCGGCATGCTGCCGACCTCTCGCCTCGACGCGACCAGCCTGGTACCCATCGTCAGGTAGCAGGCGGCGCTAAAGACCAGCAAAACAGACAGAGCGACGTCGAAGTTCATGGAAACCCGGCTCGATCAGATAATTGGGGAACGCCATGTTATGTCGCAGATGGCAGCAATCGAAGGAACTACCACTCAAATAGCGGCATTTTGCCCGGTGAAAAAGGCCGTTTCCGATTATTGTTAAATAGCTGGCCTGGCGGCCGCGCCTGTCAAATCAGCTGCTCGAGAAAGCCGGCTTTTCCCAACGTATCCAGCGTATTGAGGAAGCGTATTGCACCCGCCTCCTCCTGCAGGGTTTTCTTGCGATAGGGATCATCGGCACGGCGGGCGCCGAGACGCCAGAAAAGCAACGTTACCGTCATCGCGAGACGTGTCCGCACGAGATCGAACAACAGCATTTTCTCGGGCTCATGCAGGGGCGTAACAGTAGCGTAGCCGGCGAGAAACGGTCGCATTAGTTCGAGCGGAGCTGAATCGCTGCCGCGAAGATAGCTCGCAGCAATAGCTACATCGAAGACAAGCGGCGCGCGCAGCATATCGCCGAAGTCGATGAAGCCCGCAATGCTGCCGCCGGTGGGATCGACGAGTATGTTTCCCGGATTCGCATCGCCGTGAATCACCTGCGTGCGCAACTTGCCAAGCGCAGGCACTACCGCGATCTCGAAATCCTGAAGCGCGCGGCTGACGGCGCGGTGAGTTCCGGGATCGTCGATATTTGGCAGTAGCGCACGTAGCTCCACTGCCCGCTGCAGGTCCCAAAGCAATACAGGCCGATCTCCCGCATGCGCGAACGAACGCAGCGCGATATCCAGCCGTGCGAGCTCTGCGCCAAGCTCGGATGCCAGGCGCAAGACTGATCGGTACACCGGCCATCGGCGCACCGGCGAGGTAGTTCACCAACCTCAGCATACAGTCACTCTCGCCGTCGCTGATTTTTCCGGATAACCCGCCGTCAAGAGTCTTGATCACTTTCGGCACGTTCAGCCCGGAGTGCTGCAAATGCATTAGCGCCGCAATTTGAAAGTCACTGACCAGCGCCGGCTCGAGAGCACTCGTTACTTTGACCACATACTGCTCGCCGCTGGCTGTAACGAGGTGAAAATTCTGGTCCCGCTCGCTGACCAGCGGCGCATAGTCGCCGTCGAGACCGAACTGCTCATGAACCGCGTGCTTCAGGTGCTCGAGTGCTACTGCGGGAGGCGCGGCAGCGACAGCTGCATGCGCTAAGCCGTCCACTTATCGACGTGCGGGGCAGTGTATCGCTCGAACTTCTGGATCAAGCGACTTGCGCTGCCCTCGGAGAGCAGCATCTGTCGATTCTCGGCGCGCAGGAAGCCCTCGGCTGCTGCATGATCGAGGTAGCTTAGAAGGTGATCGAAGTAACCGTCAACATTGAACAACCCGCAGGGCTTGTCGTGAAAGCGTAGCTGGCCCCAGGTGATTATTTCGATGATCTCTTCCAGTGTTCCGAAACCGCCGGGCATCGCGATAAAGCCGTCGGACAGAGCTGCCATCATCGACTTTCTGGCGTGCATTGACGCCACGACATGCAGCTCCGTCAGCCCCTGATGCGCAATTTCCTTATCGCAGAGCATTTGCGGTATGACGCCGTGAACTTTGCCGCCACGCTCCAGTACGGCGTCCGCAATGACGCCCATAATGCCCTTGTCAGCGCCGCCATATACCAACTCGATTTCGTGGCGAACCAGAACGTCCGCCAGGTCACGCGCCGCTTCTGCGTATGACGGCCGTGATCCGCTGTTCGACCCGCAATAGACGCAAACACGTTTCACAACAGACTCAGGCTGTCGCCGCTTTCGGCTTGACGCCCTGCACGATTCTGGCAATTTCCGGTCGGGCTTCGCGCAGCTCTTCGGGCGTAAGCGCATCCAACTCATGCGGAAAAACCAGCCACTCCGCGGTTTCGCGCAGGAAGTAGTCCGGAACCAGGTCGGTCTCGTTGCGACTGGGCTTGAACCATGGCACCGCAATGCGGATGTCCTTGGGCGTGTTGCCCCTGGCACGCGCGGTCAGTTCTTCCACAACTGCGGCTATGGTGTTGCCCGTATCAAAGACGTCATCAACGATCAGCACGCGGTCATCGTGGCAGATCTTCTTGATTATGTAGTTGAGGCTGTGCACGGCAACTGCGCCCCGCTCATCAACGCCGACGTACGAGGAGGTACGAATTGCGATGTGATCGGATTCAACGCCGCAATAGCTCAGCACTTCCTGTAATGCCATGCCAACCGGCGTTCCGCCGCGCCAGATCGCAATGATCATCGTCGGGCGAAAACCGCTATCGAGCACTTTGATGCCAAGCTCGATGGAGTCTTCCAGAAGGTCTTGTGCGGATAGTACGGTTTTGTCCATTGATATTCTCTTCTGTACGGACTTGCGGCTGTCGCTATAATGCGGGGCTCCAATTCTAGCGCAGCACGGCTCAGGTACAAGAACAATGAATGAGCGATTCATCGCAGCAAACGACCTGCTTCGCGATTCTTTCCAGCTGGCGGCAAATATCTTCGAGGACGGCTTCGAGCCGGACTTTCTCGTTGGCCTGTGGCGCGGCGGCAGTGCGGTCGGCATCGCCGTGCAGGAAGGACTCGATTATTTTGGTGTGCCAACCGACCATATTGCGCTGCGGACCTCGTACACGGGCGCTCCGCGCTACGCACAGATGGTCAGCAAGGCTGATTCCATTCGTGTGCACGGCATGAAGTATCTTCATGAAAAGCTCTGCGCACACCATTCCCTGCTGATTGTTGACGATGTATACAGCACCGGCTCAAGCATCAAGGCCGTAATTAGCCAGTTGGCAAAGAAGACGCGACGCAATATGCCTCACGACATCCGCATCGCGACCGTATGGTACAGGCCGACCGAGAAGACTTTGCAGACGCCTGAATACTACGTGCACAAGACCGATGACTGGCTCGTGCTGCCGTATGAGTTGTCGGGCTTCTCTATCGACGAATTGCGGGCGAATCGCCCGGAAATGGCAGGTCTGCTCGATAAGCTCGAGCCGCATGTTCCGCCGGGCGATAAGTCCGGAGACTGATACCCCACCACAGGAACTTTTTGTAGTCCCTGTTCGATTCGACGGCTGAGCTCTACAGAGCGACGTCGCCCCTGGAGCTTCGCATCTCGGCCAGGCGCTTGACGAGCACGCTGTGCTCACGCTCCCCGTGGCCGCTTCGAATGTAAAGTTCGGCCGCGTCGTAAACGTGTCGCAGCTTGCGGTTATCCTCGATCAGATTCGACAAGTTCTGTTCCGGCGCCTCGATAATACTACCGTCGCCGACGGGTAGTGACTTCAGCAGCGCATCGATCAGATCGCCTGATGTCACGATGCCAACCAGGCTACGATCCTCATCAATGACCAGCAACGCGTGGAAACTGCCGGCCTGCAGCCTCTCCGCTGCCTCTCGCAGAGTCGCAGTGGATTCAAGCGTCATGGGACAAACTTCCATGATCTGACCGACCTTCGCGTTCGCCGACAAAGACACTTGTTCGTCAAGCAGGAAGAGCTTCAACAGGTCGGCTGATGACAGGATGCCGACCAAATGGCCGTCATCGACAACGGGCAGATGGTGAATATTTCGGGATTGGAACAGTGCGCGCGCTTCAGCGACGTTTGCGGTGGAACCGATTGTATACGGGGCCGCGGTCATGATCCTGACAATGGGTGTATCACGCATCAGACTGCCTTTGGGCTGCGGTCGGAACCGTCAGAGACAGTGTGCCAGAGCTGTCACTGATGAGCTGTGCGCTGCCTCAAGTTTTTGTCAGCTGGACGTTTCGGTTTTCCGCGACTTGTTATCAACATAGAACGGCCAAATGATGCGTCTGTGATTTACCGGTAACAGGACCCGTCATGCAAGATCTACCTCACCATTACAAGGTTTCGGCCAATGCAGATAGTGACAGCGTTGTCGTAGTGTCCAGCGAGGGGCTGCCGAGTCTCGAAACTGCTGGGCCCGTCGAGTTTGGCGGTCCAGGTGACGCCTGGTCTCCCGAGGAGCTTTTGGTCGCCGCCGTCGTCGACTGCTTCGTACTGTCATTTCGCGCGATCGCGCGCGCCTCGAAACTTGAGTGGGACAGCGTTAGCTGCGAGGCGTCCGGAACTCTCGACAAAGTGGAGAAGGTGACGCAGTTTACGCGCTTCGATATGAGCGTGCTGCTGACCGTGCCTGCGGGATGCGATGAGGAGAAGGCAAGCAGGCTGTTGCAACGGGCCGAAAAGCATTGCCTGATTACGAACTCGTTGAAAGCAGAATCACATCTTACTGCAACGGTACGCACGGCTGTTTAGAGCCGATCAATCGTCTTTCAGGTTAGATACTTCTGCGTAGTAGACGCCTGCGGATACGGCGAGCGTCGGTTCATCGGTGCCCTCCCCCGCATGGATCGTCGCGTAGGCATCGAGCAGATCGGAAATGGTTGTCGTAGCGGCGCGCAGACGCACGGCGACCAGATTTCGAACTCGCGCCACGTCGGATTTTCGAATCGACTTCAGGCCAACATTCTCTAACGGCCATAAATCACTGCTCTTCTTCGCCGCCTCGTTGTGAGCCAGCGCGGCCATCAACGGATACGGGCCCGCCCGCAGCCTGGCTGCCATCGCCTCCTCAGTCTGTTGCTCGGCCTTATCGGGCGGACAAAGGACCAGGGTGTCACCGTCCGGCTTGGCCCGACCAATTCGTTGTAGTTCCTTGCGCATGGCGCCTTCGGGAATATCGCCGGCGAACTGTTTGACCAACGATTGGAATGAACCGCGGCCGCCGTGCAATGCCAGTGCGGCCGGCTCACCGTTTTCATCGCGGAATTCGTCGCTCGACGCCCACCCCGAAATGAGCTCCTGCAATGGCGTGCCACGCTCCGTAACCGCGCCGTCGCCTTTGTCGAGACGTGCCCGGATACGACTGATTTCTTTGCGCGTCAGCCCGGTCATCGCCGCAATTCGGGAGACATTCGTAGGCCTCCCGTGCACGCCGTAATCCTCGGACGCCACCGCCACGAACGCCGCTTTCGACAAATCTGAATACTCACGGTAACCGCGGCCAAACCTCAGGAAAAGCCGCGCAATTGGTTGAAGGAGTATCAGGAATGCTTTGTTGAGCTTATTGTTTTTGTTTTCCCGCATGGACGAGGAATATATGTGCTTTCAAAAGCTTAGGCTATCGAAAACACCTAAATGGGAAAAAGTGACCGTTTCATCTGAAACCTCTTAGCGAAAGCTAATATATCCGTAGTGGAAACATCCGATTTCTACTTGTTTTTCATCGGCTTACCACGAATATAGGTCGCGGCGACATGGCGATCGTCTGCGAGGGTAAGCAGTGCGAAAAACGACTCTTCGATAGTTTCCGCAGCCGCCAATCGACGTGCAGTCAGGCTCGTCGCCTGCGGATCAAGCACGACAAAATCCGCCTCCTTGCCGGGCAGGAAATTGCCAATGCAGTTATCAAGATAGAGCGCCTCTGCAGCACCCAGGGTTGCGAGATACAACGCCTGCATTGGCGGCAACGCATGGTCCTGCAGGTGCAAAACCTTGTACGCTTCGCTGGCCGTTTTTAGCAATGACAGACTCGTGCCGCCACCGACATCGGTGCCAAGGCCACATCGAATATTGGCGCCGCGCATTGCGGCCAGATCGAAGAGACCGCTACCCAGAAACAGGTTCGACGTTGGACAGAAGGCGGCCGCTCCACCCTTGCGTGCCATACAAGCACGGTCTTCATCGTCCATGTGCAGACAATGTGCGAAAACCGCGCGTTCGCGAAGCAGACCAAACTGATCATAGACATCAAGATAACTTCGGCTCGACGGATACTGCCTGGCGATCTGCCGTACCTCTTCGGTATTTTCGGCAAGGTGTGTGTGAACCCAGACCTCGGGGTACTCGCGCGCCAGCTTGCCCGCGGCCTCGAGCTGCTGTTCGCTGGACGTCAGAGCAAAACGTGGCGTGATCGCGTAACCAAGGCGACCACGACCGTGCCAGCGCTCAATGAGTGCTTTGCTGTCTGCGTAGGCAGAGATCGGGTCATCCTGTAATTCCTCGGGGCAGTTGCAGTCCATCAGGACCTTGCCGGCGATCACGCGCATATCGCGCGCTTCGGCAGCTTCAAAAATTGCGTCGGCAGAATGCGCATGCACGGTGCCGAAAACCATTGCTGTCGTTGTGCCGTTGTTTAGCAACTCATCCATAAACGCGGAGGCAACGTCGCGCGCATAGTCCGGATCCCGGAAGCGCGCCTCGACCGGGTACGCATAGCGGTGCAACCAGTCGAGAAGCTGTTCGCCGTAAGATGCGATGATGTCGAGCTGCGGACAATGCACATGGCAGTCAATGAATCCGGGCACGATCAGTTTGCCCGGCAGCTCGGTCAACGCTGTATCTTCGGAAAGCTCCGTCAGCAATTTCTCTGCCGGGCCTGCCGCTCTGATACAGCCGTCTTCTACAACCAGGACGCCATCTTCGAAATACTCATAAGCTGACTGCAGCGACGCTTCGCCCGGGTCCGACAAGCAGTGCAACACTGAAGCGCGAAAGGCCTGCCTCATAATGCTCAGGGCGCCTCCAGCATGACAACATCATCGAGCACGTATTCTTCGCAGTTCGGCTCAGTCGCGGCGCGATCGACGATGAGGAACTCCTGCCCCGGCTCGAACGCTATCAGCGGCATGTGCCAGGTTCCCCGGTGGTAGTTGAATCCCTGCCGACCGTTGGTAACGAATGCTCGCAGAGCGCCAGTCTCGATCGACTCTCCCGGCGGCCCTACGACGATCACCATTTTGGCGTGCTGCAGGGGAATGAACGCCTGGCTACCGAGCGGATGTCGTTCCATTATTTCGAGTCGCAGCGGTAATGCTGTTGCCGTCCGACAACGCGCAATGCTGACCGCAACGTGACTGCCCTCGGCGATGTCGATGCCGCAGAGATCATCAAAGCGCTGAAAACGCGCAGCGTTCATCGCCTCGGATTTGTCGACGGCCGCCTCGACGACGTCCCCATACGGCGCAAAACGGTCGCCTGTCAGCGGTACGGGGCGCAACGAAACCGACTGTCGCTCAGCCATGCACCTGGCCAAACAGACGTATACGGCTTACACCGCCATCCGGGTAGATGTTGACACGGACATGGGTGACGGAGCCTACAGGCTGCAGGACCTCGTCAAAGTAGTGCTGTTGATCCATCTTCAACTTTGATTCGGGCAACAGGGTCTTCCACTTACTATCTTCACTCACAGCCTGCTCGTCACTGTCGAACATCGCACCCTCGATGGATACCCTGTCCGGGTAATTGCCTTTGAAATGCGCGGTGTCGATTTCTGCACGTTCGATGACGCCGGCCTGACCGAGCGCAATGATTACCCAGTCGTTGCCGGGACCGCGCCGACGCGCTGTCTCCCAGCCGTCGCCCATGTTGATGCCGCGACCAGGCGCGGTGAGATTGTGCATGCTGCCATAGTGCTCGTCGCTGCAAGCGATGGCGCGACCGCCGTGTTCAACGGCCGCAAGATCAACAAAGCCATCGACGTCGGTGAAGTCTGCCCGAATTTCACCGAATATCCGCAACCGTGCGACGCCGCCGTCCGGGTAGATGTTTAGCCGCACATGACTCCAGACGTGCTCGTCGCGCACATCCAGATAATGATGGGAATCGCCGCACAGCTGTGTTTTGGGCAATACCTCGACCCATCCCTCTTCCGGAACCTCGAGATCGCTGCAGCAGGCCTCGATTGAAGCGTGCGGTGGAAAATTACCAGTGAAGTGTCGGGTATCGATATCAAAGCCATGAATGACACCGGGCACACCCAGGCTGATCACACAGTAATCGTGACCCGGTCCCCGCCGCCGACGGCTCTCCCAGCCATCCATCCACTTGCCGTGATCGTCGTACTTGTCGGCGACGAACACCGGCTCAGCGGGATCGATGATGCGCTCTTTAGCGGCAAAAAACTCGTCCGTCGCGAAGGTCACGCGCGTTCCCAGACGCGGTTGCTCCAGCTGCACCCATTTGCTGATCGAACCGGTCATTCCGTAGCTCCCATGGAATCCAGGCGCAGGCGGGCTATTTTGTGAATTTCGAGAAGCGCTGTCTCAAACTCAAGTTCGAAGTCGTTTTCCAGGCGCGCGGCGAACGCATCGAGTATCGCAGCGCGATCGCTGTTGCGAACCGCCATCACGAATGGAAATCCGAACTTTTCCCAATAGGCGGCGTTCAGCGCCTGAAAACGTGCGAACTCTTCTGCGGAACAGTGATCGAGACCCGCCCTTGCCTGCTCCTCGGTCGAGTCTGCTGTCAGCTCTCCGGCGAGCTGCGCTTTTCCGGCAAGGTCGGGATGCGCGCGGATCAGCGCAAGCTGCTGCTCGGTTGCGGCGTTGTCGACGCAATCGGCCATCAGCGTGGCCAGCATGTTCACGTCATCGGCTTCCGACACCAACCGCGCCACCTGTTCTGCCACCCAGGGTGAATGCTCGTAAACACCGGAATATCGGGCGATGAAATCGTGTGTGTCCATTAGCTGTTATCCGTTGCCGGGTGTCGTTCGCGCCAGTGGCCGGCGATATCGAGACGCGTCGCTACCCAGACGTCGTCTTGCGATCCAATGTAATCAAGAAATCGGGCAACGGCTGCGGCGCGTCCCGGCCGACCAGCCAGCCTGCAGTGCAAACCAATCGACATCATACGACCGCCTTCGCCGTGCAAGACATCAAAACTGTCCTTCAGATAGTCGAAAAACTGCTGACCGGAATTGAATCCTTGCGCTGTTGCGAAACGCATGTCGTTGGCATCGAGCGTGTAAGGCACCATCAGTTGCGGTGTTTTGAAACTGCAGTCCCAGTATGGCAAATCATCGGCATAACTATCGGCGTTGTAGTCGAAGCCTCCCTCCTCCGCGGCGATGCGGTGGCTATTTGGGCTGCAGCGGCCGAGGTACCAACCGCGGGGACGCTCGCCGCAGACTGTTTCATGGACCTCGATGGCTTTTTTCAGGTGCGCCCGCTCGATCGACTCATCGACGAACTGGTAATCAATCCAGCGATAGCCATGGCTGGCAATTTCCCAGCCCGAGGCCTGCATGGCCGATACCACTGACGGGTTTCGCTCTAATGCCATCGCGACAGCGAACACGGTTACCGGCAGTTGGCGCTCGTCAAACAGGCGATGCAGGCGCCAGAAGCCGGCGCGTGATCCATATTCGTAAATCGACTCCATATTCATGTGTCGCTGACCCGGTATCGCTTGCGCACCAACAATCTCGGAGAGAAAAGCCTCTGACGCCGTGTCTCCGTGAAGCACGCAGTTCTCGGCGCCTTCTTCATAGTTGATGACGAACTGCACCGCAGTGCGTGCCCCCTCCGGCCAGTCCGCCGGCGGCGGCGTCCGGCCATAGCCGCGCATGTTCCTGGGATAACCGCTGTCCGACATTACTGTTCCTGCAATCCCTTGTACCACTGATCGATAATCTGCCGTTCCTGATCGGTCATCGCGGTCAGATTGCCAATCGGCATTACCTTCGTCACCACCGTCTGTTGATAGATGCGCGATGCTTCCGCAAGTATGCGCTCATCAGTATCCAGCACAACGCCTAGTGGCGCCGCCGCAAATGCCGGCATGGGTCGGCGCGTCCGCGTGGCAGGTTGTGCAACGCGAGTTCACGACGTTTCTTACCTGGTCGAAACTCACCGCCGCACCGTTCGAGTCCGCTGCGCGCGGCGCAAGTGCAACAACGATACCGGCCAGAAGCAGTACCGCAATAACCACCGGTAATAGTGATGCTTGTCCTTTGTGGCGAGCAACGAAGTAGACCCGAATAAGCGCGCCGACAAGAGCGATACCGATCAGGATTACCCAGTTGTAGTCGTGGCCGTAAGTCAGTGCGTAGTGGTTGCTGATCATGACGAACAGCACCGGCAACGTAAAATAGGTGTTGTGTACCGAACGCTGTTTCGCCTTGATGCCCGGTGCCGGGTCCGGCGCTTCCCCACGCCCCGCGGCTTCAACCATTTTGCGTTGCCCCGGGATGATCACCATGGCCACATTTGCCACCATGATCGTGCCGAGAACAGCGCCAAAATGAATATAGGCGCCGCGACCACTGAATAGCTGGCACAAGCTCCAGGCGAGCACGGCCACCAGCAATAGCAGCACGGCGCCGAAAACACGATCGTCACGGGCAAGCGGAGACTTGCACAGCAGGTCATAGACCACCCAACCTCCGACAATGTACGTAATCGCAATAGCCACTGCCCAGACGCTGGAAAGCTCAGCTATCGAGGGGTCGATCAGGTAGATCTCTGCGCCGTACCAGTAGACCAGCGCCAGCAGCGCCATGCCCGATAGCCAGGTCGAATACGCCTCCCACTTGAACCAGTGCAGGCGTTCCGGAAGTTGCGCCGGCGCAACCCGATACTTTTGCGCATGATAGAAACCGCCGCCATGCACGGACCACAGCTCTCCGCCAACGCCTTTCTCATCATCGCGCGAGTCCTTTGGCGCCTCCAGGTGATTGTCGAGCCAGACGAAATAGAACGACGCGCCGATCCATGCGACACCGGTAATTAAATGCAGCCAGCGCAACAATAGGTTCAACCAGTCGGCGATATAAGCTTCCATGCTACTTTCCTGTCGCGATTAACATATGGGGTGGACGTTCTCCGGATACTCTGTGGCGGACGCTTCAACGGCATGGCCGTGCAACTTCAGAATTTCCGCAGCCGTTGCAACAGCAATCTCGGCCGGTTTCTTGCCGCTGATACCGTCGACCCCGATCGGGCAAGTCAGCGTATCAATCACTGCTGTTGCCATGCCCTGCTGGCGATAGCGTTTCTCGAATCGGCGCCGTTTCGACAGCGATCCAATCAGCCCACAGTAACGGGCGTCCTGCCGCCGCAAGATGCGGTCGCAAATATCGAAGTCCAGCGCGTGGTTGTGGGTCATCACCAGATAGAAACTGTTGGGCGGCATCGCTGCGACTTCCAGCGCCGGCTCCGATGCTTCGATCGCCCGCACATTGTTCGGAACGCCGCGAAAGATGTTGCGCCGACTATCAACCCAGCGAATATTGCAGTCCAGCTTGCAGAGCGCTTCAACAACCGCGGTGCCAACGTGTCCTGCGCCAAATACGGCAACATTCAGATCCGGAACAACGACAGGCTCGTAGAACTCCTGCACATTGCGGCGCGGCTGCCGATCACCCGCGAGGATGGAACGCGCGGTCGACACCAGCCGGGTCGGCATGGCGTCTTCATCGGCGCCGAAAACGCGGTCGGCCGTGACGATGAATTTCAATGGCACACTGCGTGAAATTCGCGTCAGCATGATCGCCGGCTCACGCTGCCCATGCAGGGTTTGCAGGTCTCGCAACCAGGCCGGCAGACCGCCGCCCATCGGCTCGAACAGGACCTCAACAACACCGCCACAGCACTGCCCCATTGACGTACCCAGCGGGAAGCTCCGCAATGACAGCTTGTCTTCGTTCAGCAAATCGACCGCAATGCGTGTGCACTGGTACTCGAGCTGCCCTCCGCCGATGGTGCCGATCGTTTCTTTCGCAGTGACGATCATTTTCGCGCCAATTTCGCGCGGTGCGGAACCACGAATACCGGCCACCGTAACCAGAACAGCCGGCTCGTCCGCCGCGCAAAGATCGCTGAGCTCATCAATCCACTCATTCATTGGCGGATCCGGCGGTCGTGGCTATGGCGCGCAAGATCGCCTCGGGCGTAGCCGGCGCCTGCAACATCGGTGCCTCAGCTCCCTGGTCGATAGCATCGCGGATCGCAAGAAACGCCGACAAGCCCAACATCAGCGGTGGCTCGCCGACCGCTTTTGAACGGTAGATCGTATCTTCGCGATTGCTCGCGCCCGTCATCAACGTGACCCGGAAATCCGGCGCCAGATCGGAACAGACCGGGATTTTGTACGTCGATGGCGCGTGCGTGCCGAGCTCGCCGGCCGCATTCCACCAGAGCTCTTCGCTGGTCAGCCAGCCAACCCCCTGAATGTAGCCACCTTCAATCTGCCCGAGGTCCACGGCCGGGTTCAGGGAATCACCGCAGTCGTGCAGAATATCGACCCGCAGCACACGATTCTCGCCGGTCAGCCTGTCAACCACCACCTCTGTGACAGCGGCACCGTAGGCAAAGTAAAAAAACGGCCTGCCGGAAAACGTCGCCCTGTCATAGTTGATCTTCGGCGTCTTGTAGAAGCCGGTCGCCGACAGGGAAACGCGGTCCGCCCAGGCCAGCTGTACCAACTCGGCAAAACTCATGGTGTTGTCGCCGACGCGGACGGTGTCGTTGCAAAACTCGATGTTGGTTTCGGACACCGAGAAATGTCGCGCGGCGAATTCAGTCAACCTCGCACGTATTTTGGCGGCGGCCTTCTGTGCCGCCTTGCCGTTCATGTCCGAGCCGCTCGACGCTGCCGTCGCCGACGCATTAGGTACCCGACTCGTGTCGGCCGCCATGATACGAATTCGGTCGATACTGATGCAGAGCTCGTCGGCCACTACCTGTGCGACCTTGACGTACAAACCCTGCCCCATTTCCGTACCGCCGTGATTGAGCTGCACTGTACCGTCTTTGTAGACATGCACGAGAGCGCCCGCCTGGTTGAGCAGCGTGTTCGTAAACGAAATACCGAACTTGACCGGGGTAATCGCGATACCCCGAGACAAGATCTTGCTAGCGGCGTTGAATTTGCGAATCTCGGCACGACGCGCCTGATAGTCGCTATCCGCCACCAGCTTGTCGAAGATCTCGTCGATTATGTTGTCGTCGATAGTCTGCTGATAGTGCGTAACATTGCGGTCGTTCCTGCCGTAGAAATTGCGCTGGCGCACTTCCAGCGGATCCATCCCGAGCGTTCGAGCGACATCATCGATGACGTACTCGATGGCAAACATACCCTGCGGCCCACCGAAGCCGCGAAACGCCGTATTCGACACCGTATGGGTCTTACAGCGGTGCGAGACGATGCGAACATTCTCCAGAAAGTAGGCATTGTCGCAGTGGAACATGGCTCGGTCGTTGACCGGACCGGACAGGTCTGCCGACATGCCGCAGCGCGACGCGAACTCGAAGTCAATGCCGAGAATTCGCCCGCTGTCATCGAAGCCGACGTCGTAATCGATGACAAAGTCGTGGCGCTTGCCGGTCATGACCATGTCGTCATCGCGATCCAGGCGCAGCTTGCAGGGGCGAGCCGTCTTGTCGGCCGCGATAGAGGTGATGATCGCAATAAGCGCCGCCTGGCTCTCTTTACCACCAAACGCGCCACCCATGCGCCGGCAGATGACGATTACGTCCTTTGCAGAACGCCCGGTTGCGTGTGCAACCATGGTTTGCACCTCGTCCGGGTGCTGGGTCGAACTGTAGATGAGCAGACCGCCGTCTTCCTGCGGAATGGCCATCGCGATTTGTCCTTCCAGGTAGAACTGATCCTGGCCACCTAATGACACGCGTCGTCGAACGCGGTGCGGTGATCTCTCCAGGGCGGCGTCTGGCTCGCCGCGAACCAACGTCTCGCTGGGCAAAACGAATGACTCTTTCTCAACGGCCGTCAACGGATCGAGTATTGGCTGCAACTCCTCGTAAAGTATGCTGACTTTGCGTGCCGCCTTACGGGCCTCATCGACGGTCGTCGCAGCCACGGCGAAAATGGGTTGACCGACATACTGAACCAGCGATTCCGCTAGCACAGGATCGTCCTTGACGATGGGGCCGTAGTTGTTTTCGCCGACAATGTCGCTCGCGACACAAACGTCAACGACGCCCGGCGCGCTAAATACGTCATCGAGATTTAATTTCGCGATTCTGGCGTGCGGTCTTTCACTCATGCCAACGGCCAGGTGCAGCAGGCCTCTCGGCTCCGGAATGTCATCCGTGTAGGCCGCCCTGCCCGTTACATGCAGGTGAGCACTATCGTGCGGCAGCGCCTTGCCAACGGCGCGCTCGCGCTTGCCAGCGGTCTTAGCGGGGGCGTCCATACAGATACACCGTTGACTCGGCGCCCCCTGTCGTTTCGCGGAAGAATCGCCGCAGCAAGTTCTGTACAGCCAGCAGTCGAATATCGGCGGCGGCGCGTGCGTCGCTTATTGGCGTAAAGTCGGCAGCCAATTTCGCACAGGCGCGCTCGACATGCTGCTCGTCCCAGGCCTCGCCTACGAGTTGATCTTCGCAGTTTGTCGCTCGCTTGATGACGGGGGCAAGACCACCGCACGCCATGCGAAACGTCTTGACCTTGCCATTGTCCAGTTCCAGGTAATAGGCGGTACAAACGGCAGAAATGTCCTGATCGAATCGCTTCGACCATTTCTGGCTTTGCACAATTGCATTGTTGCTCGACAAGGGAATGCGAATTCGCTCGATGAACTCAGCCGGCGCGAGGTCATTGACTTGGTAATCGTGGTAGAAACCGTCCAGCTGCATTTCCCGAGTTTGATCTCCGCATCGCAATATGAGTGACGCACCCACCACCATCAGCGCTGCCATGGAATCTCCGATCGGCGAACCGTTCGCGATATTTCCGCCCAGCGTGCCGGCGTTGCGAATCGGCGGAGATGCGAAGCGTCGAAACAGCTCATCGAGCCCCGGGTACTGCTCGACAATCGCAGGGATGGCATCTGTCAGGGTCACCGCAGCGCCTATTTCGAGATGCGTCGAAGACCGGACGACATTCAGAAGCTCAGAGACCCGTCCGGTGTAGATAACCGTCTCAAGCTCACGATGAAGCTTTGTAACCCATAAGCCCACATCTGTGCCGCCGGCAAGAATAGTTGCGTCCGGATACCGGGCAATAATTGCGGCGAGCGATTCCACGCTTGTCGGCGCGAAAAAGCGACGCCCGATGTGCTCGATTGCAAGATCATCCTCGCGCGCCACTGCCCGCAAGTTCTTTACCCGGTCTGCAGACTTCTGTTCTGAACCGCAGGGCTGCCGCAGCCAGTCAGAACAATCCTCTCCGGGGGCATTGTCATACATGGCGTTCGCCGCGGCGACGATTGGCCGATAGCCCGTGCAACGGCAGAGATTGCCCGCAAGCGCGTCATCAATCTGCTGGCGCGTTGGCCGCGCTGCGGTCTTGTAAAGTGCAAACAACGACATGACGAAGCCCGGCGTACAAAAGCCGCATTGAGAACCATGCTGGTCAACCATCGCTTGCTGTACCGGATGGAGCGCAGAGCCGGGTGGCGCCAGGCTTTCCACGGTAATCAGTTCCTTTCCGTCGAGTGTAGGCAGAAACTGGATGCAGGCGTTAATGGCTCTTACTGAGAGTTCGTCGCCGTCCCCGCAGAGTTCGGCGACGACCACCGTACAGGCACCACAGTCGCCTTCTGCGCAGCCCTCTTTCGTCCCGGTGCGCCGCAGATCCTCGCGCAAAAACTGCAGCACAGTTCGCGTCGGATCCACGTCATCGAGCTCGATCAACTGACCGTCGAGCACGAAGCGAATGGATGACACGCTCATCGTGCCTAGCTGCCCCGATACGTGGTGTAGGACCAGGGAGACGCCAACAGCGGTACGTGATAGTTCTCCCCGCCTTTTACGGAAAAACGGATGACTACCGTGTCGAGAAACGGCGGCTCGTCAGCAGCATTTCCTCGCGCCGCAAAATAGCTGCCAATATCGAACTCCAGTTCGTAGCTGCCGGTCCGCATGGCCGAGTCTTCGAGCAGCGGGTAGTCCGTGCGACCATCGGCGTTGGAGATCGCACTCGCCTGCAACTCCCTTGTCTCACCTAAAGCAAAAAGGCGAATCTCGACACCCTGAGCCGGACAGCCGTGCGTCGTATCGAGAATGTGCGTGCTCAGTCGTCCCATTTCATCCCCATCGGTACCGCCTTCCGCGCTGTGTAGGCAAAGATTATACGACGCCAGGGCACCTGCGTGCGTCTTCTGCGATTGTTAACTTGTCCCGGACCGGAAAACGCCTTCTGAATGGAATGCCTCACAATATCCTGTACTCTGCCTAGATGAGGAACTGCAACTCATGCGGCAAGTGTTGTGAGACGGCGGGCAATGGCGGCTTGTCTGCTTCAGCAGAAGAAATCGACTGGTGGGAAACCCACCGTCCCGATATTGCACGCTACGCCCAGGATGGAAAGATCTGGGTTGACCCGGCAAGCGGTGAATATTTTGCTCGATGTCCCTGGCTGCAGAAGTCGCCGGACGGCAAGAAATTCACCTGCGATATCTATGAAGATCGTCCTGAAGACTGCCGGCACTACCCTGTCGACATCGAACAGATGGTTCGCGACGACTGTGAAATGCTGGAGCGCCGTGACCTTCTAGACCTGAGACGCGCGCAGAAGAAACTGGACGAATTAATGATCGACAGTCGACCACCGGCTGGCTTGTGGCCCTAAGCGCTTCCCCGGCCGACATCGAAAACCGAGACCGCCGGAATCCGGGCTTGACCGCTGCGCGCTTGTCGCGACAAGGAACCTAGCGCCTGGCCGTCGCGCTGGCGCTGCGCAACAGCTCGTCGCGACGTGCCTGCAACGCTCGAAGACGACGAGAATCGAGCACGTCGCTCAGCGTCTCAGCAAGTCGCTCGTCGGTAAGCGCCGCCAGCGCCTGCCGCCAACCTTCCGTAACGTCGACAGGTGCCGCTTTGAGATGCTTCGGCCGGCCTTTTTTGCCGGCGAACGCCCTGTCGTGCTCGCTCAGCATCAGCCGCCAGTTACCGGGGTCATAGAGCATACGCTGCAGGCTTCGGCCTTCGTTGTAAATCAGAACATCAAAGACGTACATCGCGCCCCATTGATCCGGCAGCGCGCACGCGGCACCACTACCTCGACCGGACGCGGATCGCCGCATTTCATCTGAAAACTTGTCCGTCAGAAATTGCAGCGAACCGTGGGCTCCGTTAATTTTGCGCGGCACGGTAACGGGCACCATGTCCAGCTCAAGAAGCCGGTCCAGCCGATACGCTGCCACGCTTGGATAGAATCCCCGTGCCTGCCGTTTCTCGAATATTGCCGAAACCTCCCGCTGTCCGTCGCCGACTTTGACAATCGTCCGCCCGGCCCCGTCCTTTTGCTCGGCAAGAACTTCACCTTCCTGCAATAACTGTTGCAACGCTTCCGGCGACATCATCCCGGGGCGCGCACCTACGTTGCGCGGATGCAGCATAGGCGCAGTCTGGCCATCACCCGCCTGGTTAACTACGGAAATCGCGTCGCCACGCAGGATGAGCGCATTGCCGCTGCCTCGATAGTAGAAGTTAAGCATGCCCGTATCGATTTCGATGAGCCGACCGTCGAATCGCTGTAGCACACGACGATTGGGCGTCGGCGTATGTCCCACCACGACGCGGCGGGCACCGATCGCAGCGAGCGCAGCATCGAGTCGGTGCTTTTCGATCAATCCACCACAAGACACGCTACCGCGATACCACAGTGGGCCTTCGGAATTGAAAAGATCGGAGTCGGCCAGGCGTCTGGCGGTCGCAATTGCGGCGAGGACAGCGGGCTTCTCGTCCAGAGCCGGCATGTAAGCATTAAGAACCGTCGCAGTATCGTAATGGCTGTCGGTCGGCAACAAGATGCCGGCATCCGTCAGTATTTGCAGCGCATTGACATACTCGACCAGCTCACTCTTCAGCCTGCCATTGATGCCCTGCAGCCCGAGCTCTTCCACCAACGGTGACAGTCCACCGTGTACAAAAGCGGTGCCGTTGACGACCAGAATGACCGGCTTCTTGAGCAACCAGGCGCCGTATTTACCGTCGGGCCTGAATGCGCGACGTAGCGCGAAGAAGCCCGCAGGAAATTGCTGCTCGAACTTCTCAGACATGCTCTCGCGCGATCCTGCTCCGCCGTAGCGATCGGTGAAGGCTTCGAACCACTGCTGTCTTTCGGCCGCCGTCTCCTCAGGCGCGAACGCCGCGTATTCCGATTTACTCACATAGCGAAGGTCACCAATGAGATTCATGGACTCGTGATTTCCGATCACGACGTGTACCGCGCCACCCGCCGCAGGCGCCTCACCTTCGAGGCGCATAAGGAGATCCATGGCATCACGTGACTTGGGACCGCGGTCGAGGAGATCACCGACAATGACCAGGTGCGTCGCCCCGCCGGACCAGCGTAGCTCGCCGTCGATAACGTCAGCCTGCTGCAACGTCTCGACCATTGCGTCATAAGCGCCATGCACATCGGCGATCGCAACTATCTTCTCGGCACCCTCGACCTGCCATTCGTCCGCTTGCGCCGATCCGAATACGATGCAAAAAATGAAAAAGAATATTTGTAGTGTACGTAGCAAGAATCAGTTTCCGGGCTGCTGTTCAGTAAGTGAGTGTAGTGAGTATGACGCCTAGCGGCAATTTACGGTGGCAAAAAAGCCTGTGGTAGACTCGCGTAGATTGGATCGGCCGCCAACAGACTGAGGGTAATTCATGTCACTGTATCGTTGGACACTCGCCGGGATCGTTGGGTTCCTCTTGCTTACCACGGCGCATGCGCAAAGCGACGACGGGGCAGACCCCCTGTTTCAGAGTACGGATGTTCTCGAGGCACGCATCGTCGCTCCGATCAATAGGATTCTCAGGGAGCGTTCGGATACAGAAGACGTCGACGGCAAGTTCCAGTATACCGACGACGCCGGCGAGCTGATCGAGGTAGATATTGGTATCCGAACACGCGGCATTTCACGGCTGAATAAAGACATCTGCCCGTTTCCGCCCTTGCGCCTTGATTTCAAGAAATCGCAAATCAAGAAGTCGCTATTCCACAAACAGGACAAGCTGAAGCTGGTTACACATTGCCGCGACAGATCAAGTCGTTACGAGCAAACACTGCTCAACGAACTGCTGGCATATCGTATTCTGAATGAGCTGACCGACATCAGTTTTCGTGTGCGCCTGCTGCGTATCACCTACGTCGATACCGACGGCCGCGATAAGGACCGCATTCGTTACGGCTTCCTGATTGAGCACAAAGACCGGCTGGCGAAGCGACTCGGAATCAAGCCCCTGGCACTGGAAAAAACCACGGTCAAAGCGCTGCGCCCGGACTACACCAACCTGATTTCTGTATTTCACTACATGATTGGCAACACCGACTTCTCCCCTATTGCAGGTCCGGACGCGGAGTGTTGTCACAACCACGTTCTGCTCGGTGAAGAAGACGCGCTCTTGCTGTCAGTTCCGTACGACTTTGACCAGGCGGGTCTGGTCGACGCACCGCACGGCACGACCAACCCGCGATTCAAGTTGCGTAGCGCGAAACAACGGCTCTACCGCGGTCGCTGCACGAACAATGAGCACCTCGACACGACCCTTGCCTTGTATACCAGCAGACGCGAGGCAATCTATAAGATGATCAGCACCCAGCCAGGACTGAACGATAAGCACCGCAAGAAGATGACGCGCTATCTCGACAGTTTTTACAAGACCCTGGGATCGCCCAAACAGGTGGAGCGGCAATTAGTCAAAAAGTGTATTTGAATCCTGCTGCCGCATCGGACAATTGCAGCCAATCTGCCATGATTTTCGACGTGCGTGGGTGAATGTAGTAACCCACTGAGCTGTGCGGGTTCGATTTTCCGTAACGGACCGCGAGATTAAACACGCGGTAATCATGCACGGCGCTGACCTGGCGTTGTTTGAGCATCTTTTTGAAGTCATCCGCCAGCGTATTGTCGTGACAGCAAAAATCATCTTCGGCGGCCAGATTGTGCCAGGAGATAACGTTCGCAGGAAAACGACTTTCCGCTTTCTCTTTTGCGCCGCACAGGCGTTTTTGCACGACCCGGTCTCCGAGCGGCGAACCCAGCGTCAGCCACGACTCAACCTTCTTGTCACCGTACTGATCTTTGTAGTCAGGGTGATGAGATAGCTGCCAGAGCACGTCGTAGGCAACGACGCTGCCGGTACCATGCGTAACCAGCATAATGCGGTCGCCGCGATCCATCGCATCGCAGAGGGACGTGCGCAAGCGTTCACGCACTTTCTCGCCAAAGTCCGATTTGTGGTTCAGATATTCACCGAAATCCTTGGCGACAGAACAGATCAGGGGCATGGCGAGGCCAACAGCGCCAAGAACCGGCGCTGAGATGCCAGCGACAAATTCCGCGATAGCCGACTTGCCCGGTAGCTGATCGTACTGGCGAATTCCGAAGCGCTTGCGTGGCGCAATTTGCCGCAGCGCAGTCAATGCGTTAAGGCGATCGCCCAAATCGAGGTCGGCATCGTATTTCTTGCCACGCGAATGCAATACTTCTGCGCTGAGATCGCCGTACCAGGCGATGTGCTTCTGCACGCGGTCAAAGGCACCGACCTGAGAGGGAAAATCGCGCTCGATGCCGGCGCGCAATGCCGCCAGAGAAACGTCCATGTAGGCGTCCGCGCCTGGCTTGAAATCCCGCCCATGCACCAGCAGCAAGCTGCGATGCGACGGCCCACTTAGTTCGTCCAGTGTCACCATTGCCTGTATTCGCACCTAGTAGTCATCTTCGCCCCCATCGCGACGTGTCAACATTGTCAGGAAGGGACCGGAGAGCGTCTTGCCGTATTCGAGCTTCCAGATCACCAGCGTTGCCAGCACAAACATCAGCGAAATTACGCCGGCAACACCGAGTGCACCGATACCGGAACCGAGGCCGATACCGATCGCGACGAAGATATACATGGCATCGGAAGGCTGATTGAGCGAGAAGCGAAAGCGCACTGCGGCGACAACGCCTGCAAGGCTGAATGCCAGCGCGATGCTATTGACGACGATCATAGCGATGCCTGTCACAACGACCGGCAAGATCATGATGGTCTGCAGGAACGACTGGTCAATGCGCCTGGTGCGGCTGGTGATGAAGTACACCCACGAGATCGGCACCGTGAGAATCAGCGCGCCAATGCTCGCCAACGCGAGCCGCAAGGGGCCGGCCGCGGACAGCACCGTTCGTTCGACACTCGTGTAGATCGGCTCAAACGACTCGGCATTGTTCGACGCAGCCAGCTCAGCAATACCACCCAGTGGCAAATATTCGGTCAGACCCGGGTATCGCGCAGCGAGAAAATAGGCGATTCCAAACCAGATCCCGTAATACGTAAGGATCAGGGAGAGTGGAATCAGCAAACTCGCAGATCTTCTCATCGCTTTGCTCCGTTTCAATAGCCGCCGCAGAGGAGGACGCTATTCCTCGCCATGCGCGACTGTATCCCGAAATTCGGGCGCAAGCCAAACCGGGCGCTGAACGCAGGACGATTCCGAGATTGCCAAGGCAGCGCTAATCCAAAGGGCGGGCATTGCCTACAACGTGATGGTAGGCTATGCGCCGTTTTTGTTCTGCGGTTATTCAAATGTCACATTCTGTCCAGCTTCTCGGCATCAGCAACGCCATCGTCGACGTCCTTGCCCATATCGAAGACTCGTTTCTCGAAGACATCGGCGCCGTACCAGGTTCGATGGTGTTGATTGATAAGGAGCAGGCTCGTGAGTTGTACGCAAAGATGGGTCCTGCAACGGAAATGTCCGGCGGCTCCGTCGCAAACACCGTGGCCGGATTTGCCAACCTCGGCGGTTCAGCGGCCTACATTGGCAAAGTCAGAGCCGACCAGCTGGGCACGATTTTTAATCACGACATGCGATCACTCGGCGTCGATATTCGCCTGAAAGCGGCAGCTGATGGCGCACCGACCGCCCGAAGCCACGTCCTGATTACCGCCGACGGACAGCGCACCATGCAAACCTACCTCGGCGCGTGCCTTGAACTCGGTCTCGCTGACATTACGGCAGATACGGTTGGCGCACCCAAGGCCATGCTGCTCGAAGGTTATGTCTGGGATATTGCGGAAGGCCCGGCACTGGCGAAAAAGGCAGCGGAATTGGCCAGGGCCAATGGCACAACCGTCGCTTTGTCGCTGTCCGATTCTTTTTGCGTCGAGCGGCATCGCGAGTCTTTCCTCGATTTCGTTCGCAATGACGCAGATATCGTCGTCGCCGACGAGGAAGAGGTTTATGCATTGCTGGGCACGCCCACAATCGATGAAGCTCTCGTGGCATTGAAGGACTTTGAGAACCTTTTCGCGATAACGCGTTCGGAACAAGGCTCCGTCATCGTGCACAAGGACAAGACCATCGTGCAGGCCGCATCGAAGGTTGAGGAGGTCGTCGACACGACCGGTGCCGGCGACGCTTATTGCGCCGGCTTCCTCTACGGCTGGGCCAACGACAAGTCGCTGGAGGACTGCGCGACGTACGGCACCTACTGCGCCACGATGGTCATTCAGCAGCTTGGGGCGCGGATCGAACCAGGCTTGCTCGACGATTTCGAATCTTAGGGTGAAGTAACGACTAAGGTGCAGGTATCAGCGAAGCAAGAAGCCCTTAGCTACAAGGAGCGTCTCGCTGGGAATGGTGCGCCCTTTACAAGAGACGCAACGCCGCAGATGACGGCTTCTCGTTTCGCCCTCAGCTCGTTTCGAGCTCGACTGCATCGACGATGCCGACAACGATCGAGCGCACCGGTGCCTGGCTATCGTCGAGTATCTGGCGAGCACCGTTACCCTCGTCGAGGATCAGGACGGTCTCGCCTTTCCCTGCCCCGATAGCGTCCATGGCGATGATATAGCCGCCGGTGGGACGCCCGGTTGCGTCGAGTCGCTCGGCGACGAGCAGCTTGCGGCCCTCCACGACGGGGTGATGGATGGTCGACACGACGCTGCCTGTGATGCGGCCGAGGATCATCAGGTCGAGATCCTCCGAAGGATACAGCCGCACCTCGTCGACCAGGCCGACGATGGCGTCGTCGACCGGGACAAACCAGGGGTCGAGGGTCAGTGCCGCTTCGCGGCTTGCGACCCAGTAGATCACCTGGCCGGGCCCCGCCATGCGCGTGCCATCCGCGCAGACGAGCGGGTCGCCCTCGGGTTGGCCCTCGCGGTCGAGTGGCTGGACCCAGAGCAGTGGCGTGGCGGACAGCTCGTCCACCAGCGCCGCCGGCACCACGGTGCCGATCACACGACCCAGGAGCATGCGATCTCCTCCGGATACTCGGCACCACCCGGCTCGAAAACCGGGCACAGACCGAAACGCGTGCCCTGTTCGAGCAATGAGCGCAAGTCGGAGTCGAGCCTTGGCATCAGCGTCCGTGCAAGCAGCTGATCGCCAGCCCGGTCGGCGCAGATGCCGAGCGCGGTCTCAACGTCGGTCAGATCGCCGCTCATCAGCGCCAGCGCGTGGCCACCGAGGTCGTCGCCCAGGCGAACCTCGGCGAGAACGACGGGGGTGCTTTTCACAGCGGCATCCACGGCAGCCAGCAATGCGGGCGAGGAGCGTGTCTCGATCACCACCAGCGCATCGCCCTGCAACGCCTGTCGCATACCGAGAACGGCGTCATGAAGCGCCGGGTGAACGTCACCAAGGAATACGCTACCGCTCAGCGTGCGCTCGGCCTCACCGAGCCGCACTCCAACACCGTATGCCTCCTCTGTGCTCGCGACGCTGCCGCCAACCAGAATCAGGAATCGACCCGGGTGAATCGTTCCGCAGCGCAGCAGCGCGATGGGTGCACGTTTGACCATGACGTCACTCGCCAGGATTCCGGCGGCGACATTTTCGAATTCCAGTAATGCCAGGGCTCCGTGTCGTTTTGTTTTCTGCACCATCCTGGTTCAGTATCCGGGCTAGACGATGCGGAAATGATCGACGAGAACGCAACGTCGCAGTCGACTAAAGGAAATCGGTCCAGTGAGCCCTTCGCCGGTGGGGCTCGCGATGGTGAAGCTACAGTGCCCTTCTCCCCCTTCGCCAAGGCCGGCATAGAACGGCCCGTTCTTGGTGAAGATACTGGTGTTGATGGTCCGCGCCATGCGGCTCAACGCGTCGATGTCACGCGAGTACATGCCGGCCGAGTGGCCGAAGCCGTGTTCGGCCTCCTTCGCCAGCTCGATGCCGCGATCGACGTCGGGTACTGACGTCACAGGCAGCACCGGCATCATCTGCTCGGTCCAGATTAGTGCATGGTCGTTCGGAACACGCGCAACCAGCAAGGGTGGGTCACCACTGCATGCGATACCGGCTCGCTTGAGAATCTCACCCGCGTTCTTGCCTATGAGTTCCTTCTCAACTACCGCGCGCTGCCGCGGCCCGCGATGCTCGCTGAAGATCACTCCCTCTACTCGATGGAGCTCGCGCTCGTCCAGGACATAGGCTCCGTGCCGGGACATTTGATGAAGCAATTCCTCGACAATACTGTCGACCGCGATGACTTCCTTTTCGTCTACACACACGATGTTGTTGTCGAAGGATGCTCCGGCGATGATGCTGCGGGCCGCGTGCTCGAGGTCCGCCGTTGCATCGACCACTACCGGCGGATTGCCAGGGCCGGCACAGATAGCGCGCTTGCCGCTCGTCATTGCCTGGCGCACCACACCGCTGCCTCCGGTCACAACCAGTAGACGAACGCCCATGTGAGTCATAAGTGCCTGCGCCGATTCGATGGTCGGTTCCGCCACGGCGGTAACCAGGTTCGATGGACCGCCTCCGGCGATGATCGCGCGATGCAGGAGCCGAACGTTTGCCATGGAGCATTCACGCGCGCCCGGGTGCACGTTGAAGACGATGCTATTGCCTGCCGAGACCATAGCGATCGTGTTGCAAATAATTGTCGAGGTTGGGTTGGTCGTGGGCGTGATGGCCCCAATCACACCGTAGGGAGCATATTCGGTAAGCGTCAGGCCGTTGTCACCGGTGACGGCGTGAGGCGTGAGCACCTCCGTGCCGGAGGTCTTCTGCGTGACCAGGCGATTCTTGATTATCTTGTGTTCGACTCGGCCCAGCCCGGTTTCGCGTTGCGCGTGAGCTGCAAGTTCATCCCCGTGCTCCAGCATGGACTCCCGAATGGAGGCGATGATCTTCTGCCGTCCTTCGAGCGACATGCCATCGAGTTCGCGGAAAGCGATACCGGCCGCTTCGACGGCTTCGTCGACCGTGGCGAAGACACCTTCGCCAAGTGTCTCGCGAGGAGCAATGGCGGGCACGCTCCGGACGGCGGTGCTTCGTTTCGCTTCGGGTGATGGAGCGGAGAGGCGCTCGGCGAGGCGTGTGGCGATGATGTCCACCTGCTGGTCGCTCAGTAGGCCGGTATTCCCGCCCGGGCGGCTCATGCGTCAGTCTCCCCCTTGCGGTACTTCTCGTCGCCTTCGATCTCCCAGCTGTCGACGATCGCCATAACCACCGCGTCAACCGGTTTCTTGTCAGTCCGATCGGTCTGGCGGGCGGAAGAGCCGCTGGCATAGAGCACCATTTCGCCGACGCCGGCACCGACGGCGTCCACCGCCACTACCGAGCCGCCGGCCGGTTTATTGTCATGACCCCAGTCGCCCAGCATCAGGAATCTTAAGCCCACGAGCTTGGCGTCTTTCTCCGTGGCAACGACAGTGCCTAGTACTTTCGCGAGTTTCACGGCAGCACCGATCCCCTGGTCACTACTTTTTCGCCGCGTCAGATCGACCCAACGGAATGGTCATGTCGACACCCGTGTGCGGACGCGCGATAACATGCACGGCAACCACATCGCCAACGCGTGCGCCTGCAGTTCTCCCGGCATCACACGCAGCCCGGACGGCTGCAACGTCGCCACGCACGACTGCGGTTGTGTAGCCGCCGCCGGTTTTTTCGTAGCTAACGAGCTCGACCTTGGCCGCTTTCACCATGGCGTCGGCCGCCTCCACCATAGCCGGAAAACTCCGGCATTCGATCATTCCCAATGCTTCTGACATCGCCTTGCTCCTCGCGAATTGGCCTTTCTGGCCACGTTAATTCATGCAACTGCAATTCGTTCAAATACGATTCGTTCTACTACTTCTTTGTCTTCTTGCCAGTGACGGCGTTAATCGCCTGGGTCGCCGCTTCGTGCGCGACCACCACGTCCCGCTCCTCGCCGCCGATGTAGACGCGTCCAAAACTTCCGACTGCTCGTACTTCGAGGATGTTGATGTCAGCCGCTTTCTCTGCCTCGTTGGCCGCCAGCGCGGCATAGGCCGCGGGCTCAACTTCGAGTACGAACAAAGTCTGCCCGGCAAGAATCATATTGCCGTGGCGGAAGCGGTTAATCAGCATTGTCTGGGTATCTTCCAGATGACGGACAACCTGGTTGGCAACGACTCGCGGTTTGTGGCGGTCTTTTTCCTCAAGCCCCAGGAAGTCGAGAATCGCCTGCCCGGCCTGGCGCACATCCGCCTGGCTTTCGGAATGCAATTCGAGCATCCCGTAGTGGCGCTCTACGATCTGCATACCGGCCGTCACGTCCGTCGACTTGAGCGCAACGTCGAGGATCTGATTGATCGCCATGCCGGGCGCAATCTCCACGAACAAGCTAGCCTGTCCCACCTTGGGCAGGTACCCCTTCGAGATCGTTGCCTGGAAAGACGCGAATTGCGGCTGCAACGAGTCGAGAAAAACAAAGGCTCTCAGATCTACCATTAGCTAATTCTCCCCAAGGTAATACTTCTCAAGCACTCAAGCTTGTCGATTTTGCTTCCCGGACGATGCCGATGCTGGCGCTCGCACCCAGGCGGGTCGCTCCCGCCTCGATCATTGCCTTGGCGTCGCTGAACGAACTTATTCCACCGGAGGCCTTGACCTCCATGCCGGCGCCGCGAACGACCTCGGCCATGAGTGCCACATCGCTTACGGTGGCACCGCCGGTCGAGAAACCGGTCGACGTCTTGACGAAATGTGCCCGTGCCTGTCGCGCAAGTTCGGATGCCCGCCGCTTCTCCGCGTCGCTGAGGAGCGCTGTTTCGAGAATGACCTTGCAGACGGCATTGCCATCGACACAGTCCTCTACCACGGCACGGATGTCCCTAAGCACGTGTGCGTCATCGCCGCTCTTCAGTGCGCCAATGTTGATCACCATATCGATCTCGCGGGCACCGTTGCGAATGGCACGGCGTGCTTCCATCGCCTTGATCGCGGGCTCGTTGGCGCCGAGCGGAAAGCCGACGACGGTGCAGGTAAGAACCTCGCTGCCGCGCAGCAGCTCGGCCGCCAGCGATACCCAGGTCGGATTCACACACACAGAGCGAAAGTTGAACTCGAGGGCCTCTGCGCACAGTTTTCTTATCTGCTCCTCGGTCGCACCGGGTTTCAACAGCGTGTGGTCGATGTAGCGAGCAAGATCGCCTGGAATGCTCCCCGGTTGCTCCGCCGGTGCGACACTGGTTAATCCCGTGGCACCGAGTCGCACGAACTCGCGGGCTGCCTCGGGGTTGCCACCCACCGACTCGCCGGCAGGCTCCGCAGCCGCCAAAGGTCCAAGGATCTGGTGCAAGCGGTTGACGACCCGGTCGACGTCCTGATCAGACAGGTTGAGATCAGCGATCTCATTGCGCCCGGTTGGCGCCCCTGGATCGGCGAACATCGCGACCCGGTCCAGGTGGCGTTGCTCCTTGCATTCGGTCGCCAACCAGACGTCAACAATCTGTGCCGCGAGGCCGGCGCCGATCAGGCCAGCGCCAAGCGTCAGCACATTGGCATCATTGTGTTCGCGGCTGTTTCTGGCACTCGACAGATCATAGGCAAGTGCTGCGCGTATGCCGGGTACTTTGTTGGCAGCCATGCATGAGCCGATGCCGGCGCCGTCGATCATGATGCCGACGTCGGCCCTGCCCTGCGCCACGGCCTCCGCAACGGCGCGGGCGAAGACCGGGTAGTCGGCAGCTTCACGAGATAAAGTTCCTACGTCCTCGACCTGGTGTCCGGCCTTTTGTAAATGAAGTGCCAGCGTCGCCTTCAGGTCAAAGCCGCCATGATCCGCGCCGAGCGCTATTCTCTTCGGCCCGCTCATGCCCAGACCGCCGAATCGTCAGGCCGCCCGGAGCGTTTCAGAGAGCGGCTCGCGCCCGTTCCCGCATCCAGAACGCGCTGCAACTTCATGACATGAAGTCGAAGCTGCTCGAGACCAAGCTCAGTGATGCGAAACTCGGTTACGGAACGCCGGCCGCGCATTGCCTTGCTGATATCGATGTAGCCCACATTCGCAAGCTTGCGGGTCTGTACGTGCAGATTACCGTCAGAGAGGCTGGTGGCCGCTTTCATCTCGGTAAAGGACACAGGAACGCCCGGCACGAGCGTGGCGAGGATGCCTAGGCGACAGGGGGCACTAATCATTTCGTCGAAGTGAAGGTTCACAGTCTACTTAACTTTGTTTCGCGAAGTATCATGCTATCAACGAGCGCGTGTCAAGCCTGATTCAGGCACAGGCGAGAACTTTACTTTATTTCATGAAGTTATGGTAACGCCCCGCAGGCATTGACCTCACGCTACAGCCGTTTCCAGCGCAACCAGGATCATTTCGTCGAATGTCGTGGCCCGCTCGTCCGAGCTCAGATGGGCGCCGGTACGCAGGTCATCGCTAACTGTGCAGATGGCCAGTGCCTCTGCGTCGTTCTCGGCTGCTATCGGGAAAATACCGGCGGCCTCCATTTCGAGGCCGTAGACGTTGAACTTAGCCATCGTCTCGAACATGCCGGGATCCGGCGTATAGAAAAGGTCAGCCGAGAACATATTGCCAACGTGGAAGGTCACTTCCTGCGCACGCGCCGCACGCACGGCTTTCTCGACAAGGTCGAAGCTTGCCAGCGCCGCCAGATCGTAGCCGCCAAAACGCATGCGATTGCAGTTGGAGTCCGTGGAGGCGCCCATGGCGATAACAATGTCCCGCAGCTTGACGTCCGGGTGCGAGGTGCCGCAGCTGCCAACCCGGATCACACGCTTCACGTCGTACTCGGTGATCAGTTCGGTGCAATAGATCGACACGGACGGAATACCCATGCCGTGTGCCATGACCGAAATTGCCTGCCCCTTATACTCACCCGTAAATCCCCACATATTGCGAACGTCGGTAACGCGCCGTGCGCCGTCCAGATAGGTATCGGCGATGTATTGCGCCCGCAACGGGTCGCCCGGCATCAGCACCGTCTCGGCGAAATCGCCGGGCGCTGCGTTCATGTGTTTGGTAGCCATACTTATTCTCTTTTTATTAACGCTTGCCCGTTCACCCTCTACGATTCACCACTTGCTTTGCGCGGACATGCCACCATCGACGATCAGGTTGGCGCCGCTGATCCAGCGGGATGCGGGGCTAAGCAGAAACAATACCGCGTCGGCGACATCAATGGCAGACCCGATGCGACCGAGCGGCGCGCGATCATGCCAGCGAGCTCACACCATCGGGAAAGTCTCGTGCCAGGCCCTCGCGATCGATCAGGCCCGGCGACACGCAGTTCACTCGAATATGGGAGGAGCCGAATTCGAGCGCGGCGGCCCTTGTCAGCATCGCTACACCTGCCTTGCTGGTCGCGTAGTGGCTGTGCCCGACTGCCGGGTCCTGCCCTTCGATCGAGCCGATATTTACTATCGCACCCGGCACTCCTGCCGCTACCCACGCCAGAGCCGCCTGTTGAGTGACCAGGAAAGCACTGTCGAGATTGGCGCCAAGCACGGCGCGCCATTCGGCGAAACTCATGTCGCCCATACCGCGGACCGGCTGTGCCGCCGCATTGTGCACTACCAGCGAGGCTTGAATCGACCGGAACATCTTCTCGACATCCGCTGCGACCGAGAGATCTGCCTGCACCAGCCTTGCGTCGCCCAGCCGCTTGGCCAGACCCGCCGCCGCGGCCTCGTTGCGATGATAATGCAGGACAACACCGGCACCGGCCTCAGCGAGACGCTCGGCAATCGCGCCGCCGATATTGCCGCTGGCGCCGGTTACCAGCACCGTCTCGCCGCTGAGATCGAGCAGTTCGCCTGTCGCTGGAATTCTTGTCTGATTCACTCTGCTCCCCCGCCGCAATCGCGTTATTGTCCCTGCAAACCTCTGATCCGTTATTTCGCGGACGCGCCGGAGACAAATCGGTCGAAAAGCGCGGTGTGGTGGCGACAACATACCCGCAGGTCTGCCGAGCCGCCGCAACAAGGTTGTTCGGCCGATGCGTTCCGGCCCTAACAACGATAATATACAGATCAATAGCTTGCGCACCAGTTGCGCCGAGAAGGTGTTGTGGCTCCTGGCAAGGACAATGGCCCTTGCGTTCGAGCCGCGACTTGTTCTGGCGCAACCGGCCACGCAACGCAGTCGTGAAACAATCGATCAAAGGTTCCCTGGATGGCAGGCGAAGCGAAACCTCATACGGAAATCTGGACCATCGAGCGCTGTTACATCACCGAGTTGCTCAATACGGCCAGTCAGCCGGAGGTATCACTGGCACGAACGCGGGTCGAGCCCGGCGTGACCACACAATTGCACCAGTTATCGGTGTCCGAGTGGTATGTGATCGAGAGCGGCAACGGGCTGATGCGGGTTGGTGATGAGCAACCGTTCGCCGTCGGCCCCGGCGACACGGTAACCGTGCCGAAACACGTACCCCAGCAGATCACCAACAGCGGCGACGAGGACCTCTACTTCCTTTGTATTTGTACGCCGAAATTTTCGCAGGAATGCTACACCTCACTGGAATAACAGCGGTATACTGCGCCAACGCTTAATCAGGAGACCCACGATGAGTGGCAAAAACACAACAAAAAATTCACGATCGGCTTTGCGGACGGCGATGGGCGCTGCCGCAGCTGTCGCTGTCGCCGGCCTGTTTTCCGGACCCGCTGCGGCACAGGAGCCGGGCGTGCTCGAAGAAATTCTGGTAACGGCCCAGAAGCGCGAAGAGGCGCTGCAGGACGTGCCTATCTCGGTTGCAACAACCTCTGGCGAGAGCCTCAACGCGTTGTTCTCCGGCAGCGAGGACATCCTCGCGCTGTCAGGCCGCGTACCGGGCCTGTACGCCGAGTCATCGAACGGTCGCTCCGCACCGCGCTTTTACCTGCGCGGTCTCGGCAATATCGACTTCGACCTCGCGGCATCACAGCCGGTATCGCTGGTTATGGATGAGGTCGTGATGGAAAACGTTGTATTGAAAAGTTTTCCACTGTTCGACGTGCAGAATATCGAGGTCATTCGCGGTCCGCAGGGCACGCTGTTCGGCCGCAACACCACGGCCGGCATCATCAAGATCAACACGCGCCGACCGGATGACGAGTTTTCGGGTTACCTGAAAGGTTCTTACGCGACCTACGACACGACCAACGTCGAGGGCGCTTTCGGCGGCAGCCTGATCGACAGCACGTTGTCGGCGCGCTTGTCGTTCCTTTCTCGCTCCCGCGACAACTGGATCACCAACGGTTTTACAGGAGCAGAGTCCCTCGGACGTTATCAAGATAACGCCGGTCGACTGCAGCTGCTGTGGACGCCGAGCGATCGCTTCAGCGCCTTGCTTTCGCATCAGAACCGCAGCCTTAACGGCACCTCGTCGATTTTTCGCGCCAACGTTTTCGATACGGGTAGCGCAGGTCTGAATCAGAACTACATGCGGGACGTGGTCTACTATGACGGCGGCGATAACAACCCGCAGGCCTACCAGTCACACGGCACCACGCTGAACCTGACCTGGGATTTCGACAATACCAGCCTCAACTCGATCAGTTCTTACCAGCAGGCCGATGGCTTCAGCCGTGGCGATATCGACGGCGGTGTTGTCGACTTCTCCGGTTCCGCGCAGGTTCCCAATGGCATAACGTTTGATCCTGCGTCGCCAGTATTCGGCGGTTCGGTGCTGACATTCCCCGGCACGATCCTCGTTCCGTCTGTCACACAGGATGGCGCCGATACCGACCAGTTCACGCAGGAATTTCGTCTCTCGAGCCAGACCGACGGCCCGTTCAGCTGGCAGATCGGTGCGTTCTTTTTCCGCTCGGATCTCGTCGTGACGACGGATTCGTTTGCATCCTTCGGCTTCGTCGACAGGCAGGACACGAA
Organism: uncultured Gammaproteobacteria bacterium; assembly: GCA_963760395.1. GTDB lineage: Bacteria > Pseudomonadota > Gammaproteobacteria > Steroidobacterales > Woeseiaceae > UBA1847. The sequence goes on along the minus strand of CAVXCX010000001.1, from coordinate 323,817 downwards.
GGTCCAGCAGGAAAACACAACCTGGGCGCTGTTCGGCCAGGGTAGTTACGACCTGACCGACAGACTTACGCTGACGGCTGGCGTGCGCTACACGGACGACGAGAAAGACTTCCAGGTACTGCAGTTCGGTCAGCTCTGGCTCGACCTCGGTATCCCGACCTTTATCGCCGATCCGATTAACGTTCAGGACGACCAGACCAGCTGGGAGCTGAGCGCGAACTTCGCAATGACCGACGAGTCCACGCTGTACTCGCGAATTTCCAGCGGCTTTCGCGCCCAGACCATCCAGGGCCGTGACGTCGCCTTCCTGGAAACGCCAACGGTTGCAAAACCGGAGACCATCGATTCCATCGAGGCGGGCTACAAGGCCGAGCTCATGGGCAATCGCATGCGCATCAACTTCGGCGTGTTCCACTACGAGGTTGACGACCTGCAGCTGTCGATTATCGGCGGCGCGACAAACACCAACCAGGTGGTTAACGCGAAGAAGGGCGTTGCGTCAGGGCTTGAACTGGATGCGGACTGGCTGATCACCGACAACCTGCTCGTTTCGTTTGGCACCAGCTACAACGACACCGAGCTGCAAGACTCCGACCTCGGAACAAGACCTTGCGGATCCGGCCTTTGCACGCCGCTGGACCCGGTCAACCCGAACGACTCGGCACAGGTACTGGTCGACGGCAATCCTTTCCCGCGCGCACCGAAGACGACGCACAACGTCTCCGTTCGTTACAGCATGCCGGTTGGCAATGATGCCGAGATCTACCTGTTCACCGACTGGGCTTTCTACGGCAAGATCAATATGCCGTTATACGAAGCGGTTGAATTCCAGACCGACAACCAGAAGGAAGGCGGTCTGCGTATTGGCTACAGGAACGACGCCAGTGGCCTCGAAATTGCCGCATTCGGCCGCAACATCACGGATGAGGCCAACATCCTTGGCTTCGTAGACTTCAGCAACAACACGGGCTTCGTCAACGAGCCCCGAGTCTGGGGCATCGAAGTCGGCATGCAGTTCGGCGACTGATTCAGTCGTAAGCAGCAAATCAGGAAAGCCCGGCTTCATGCCGGGCTTTTTTTTACCTTTTCCAGCCGAGTATTTCTTACAATCCCTGCAATGCGACTCCTGGCTCTAACTCTTCTTCTGCTGACAGCATGCTCGGACGCCGAGCTACCGCCTGACGCAACACCCGAGCTCGCCGCTGTTCTCATTGGCGAGCTCGAAGACCCGCGTATTCGTGAAGCCAGTGGTCTTGCGCGATCGCAGCGCGGCGAAAACCTGCTTTGGGTCATCAACGACAACGGTGCGAAGGAATGGCTGCACGCCATCTCTCCGCGAGGTGTGCGCCGCGGCGAATTCGATCTTAAGAAAGCGAAAAACAAGGACTGGGAAGACCTCGCGTCATTCAGGCTGGACGACACGCCTTACCTGCTGGTTGCCGATATTGGCGACAACGATGCAAGACACAAGACTCGCACGCTGTATGTCGTCGAAGAGCCGGAAGCTCGGAAAAAGGCAGAAGCCAGGGTCGCCTGGAAGGTTGAGTTCAAGTACCCGGACGGACCTCGCGACGCCGAGTCAGTAGCCGTCGATGTCGACAACGAGCGCGCGCTGGTGCTGTCGAAGCGCGACATACCGCCGGTGCTGTACGAGTTACCGCTGCGGCCTGACAGCGACAAGACTCTAAAGGCAAGATGGCTCGGCACGATCACAAGCCTGCCAGCGCCTTCGCGTCAGGATGTTGAATTTGCGCCCAAGACCAAGGACTGGCACTGGCAGCCCGTCGGCATGGACATTTCACAGGACAATCTCGCCGCCGTCATTCTCACGTACCGCGCCGTCTATTATTACGAGCGGCAGCCGGAGCAGGACTGGTTCACAGCGTTGAATACCAAGCCCCGCCGCGTCAGTATTGGTAACCTGAAAAACGCGGAAGCCGTCGCTTTCGGTGACGACAGTCGGCGCGTCGTAGTGACCGGAGAAAACAAACATTCGTGGATTCTATTGATCGATTTTAACGAGAAACCTTCGCAGTGATTCGTTTCGACAACAAGCTCAGGCTGGCAGCATTGACACCGCTGCTGTTGCTCGTCGCCTGCAGCTCTGTCCCGCGAGGCGATACCCCGGACACACACGCGTCAGTGCAGGTCACCGTAATGACGTTCAATGTCGAAAACCTCTTCGACAATATTGATGACCCGGGAAAGGACGACAAGGCGTATCTGCCCATCGAGGCAAAACGGAATCAACGCCACAGGGACGACTGCAATCAGATTACTGTCGACAGATGGCGCGATGAATGTCTCAATCTTGACTGGAACGAAGCCACTCTGAAGCACAAGCTGACGGTGCTTGCTGATACGATCCGGCAGGTGAACGGCGGACGAGGCGCCGACATCATCGCGCTGCAGGAAATCGAGAACATTCAGGTCCTGGAGCGTCTGCGAACGGAGCATCTTGGCGATCTCCGCTACCTTCCGGCTATTCTCATCGAGGGAACGGATTCGCGCGGCATCGACGTCGCATTCCTGTCCCGGCTGCCACTTGCCAGTCCGCCCGAGTTGCACCCTCTGGGGCTACCCGACTTCCCTGACCGTCAAAAAGACACCCGCGGCGTCCTGCAGGCAGACTTCCTGTTGCCCAACGGAGCGGTTCTCAGCGGCTTCAGCGTACATTTCCCGGCGCCTTTTCACCCGACGGGGATGCGCATCGCCGCTTACCGTCATTTAGAAGGGCTGCTGCGATCTCTCCCCGACAATCATCATGCTTTCGCCGCAGGCGACTTCAATACGACCAGCCGCGAGGACGCCGAACACAAAATGCTGGACACCTATGCGCGTTCAAGCTGGACCATTGCCCACGATATCGGCTGCGAGTCCTGCCTGGGCACGCAGTATTACGCCCGGGATGACAGCTGGTCCTTTCTCGACATGATCCTGTTTTCGGCAGCGCGTGGCGGAAATACAACAGCGCACATTCGCGCTGATTCTGTGCAGATCGCCAACCACAATCCCGCCCAGCTTTCGCACTTCGGTACTCCGGAGCGCTTCAACGCAGCCCGGCGGACAGGCGTCTCTGACCATTGGCCGATGATCGCCACAATCGAACTGACCCAAAAACAATAGCTTGTAACTGTTTCGTAATTTAGATTCTTCTGGGTCAGCGATTATCGTAATTCTTGCTGCAAAACTGCACGCAGATACGCGCCTCAAGCCCTTATTGCACAAGCATTTTCGCTGCGATAGATTACGGCCTTCAAGCAACGACTAAGTCCCTGGCGCCAGCAGGTCGACGCCGTAAAGGGGCCAATAAAAGCAAACTGAAGAAATCGGACCGTCATATTCCTGGCCTAAGATTTCGCACTTTTCCAACACGGGGTTCCAACATGAAATACAAAGCTCGGTTTCTCGAATCGACCCTCTCGACGTTGAAGCAGGCAGCGGTCGCCATATGTGCGGCAGCCATGCTCCTCGCCGTACCTGTTGCAGGAAACGCACAGGAAACAACCACTAGTGTTCGCGGCACGGTCACCGCGCCAGACGGCTCCCCAGCTGCCGGACAGACGGTTACGGTTACCGACACACGAACCAACGCCAGCCGCACAGTCCAAACCAATGCTAACGGTGCGTTCGAAGTTCGCAGCTTGCCCGTCGGCGGTCCGTTCACGATTCGCGTCGTGTCAGCCCAGTACGAGAACGCACTGATCACCGACGTTTTCACCAACCTGTCGGCACCCGCGAGTTTTAGTATCCCGCTCACAACAAGCGATGAAACGATCGAGGAGATCGTTACCACCGCCAGGATGGTCCAGAAAGTGGATCTCGCGATTGGGCCCGGCACATCGTTCGGCATCGACGAAATCGAATCGCTGCCGAGCATCGCGCGACAAATCCGCGACGTTATTCGTAGCGACCCGCGCGTCAGTCTCGCAAGAGCCGACAATGGCGCCGGTTCCGGCATCAACTGCCTGGGCGGCACCTCCCGTTCAAACGCCTTTACGATCGATGGCACCATCAACAACGACGGCTTCGGTCTGAACGAAGGCACGGGAACCTCGGCACGTTTTGCCTTCCCGATTCCGTTCGACATGATCGCTTCGACATCCGTCGAATTCGCGCCGCTTGACGTCCAGTACAGCCAGTTCACCGGTTGCGCTATCAATGTCGTCACCAAGCCGGGTTCGAACGAGTTTCACGGATCCGCGTTTTATTTGTTTAACGACGAAAGCCTGACCGGCGACAAGCTCGAAGGCGACACGGTCATTTCCGATCCCTTCGAAGACAAGAACTTTGGCTTTGACTTCAGCGGTCCGATCATCAAGGACAAACTGTTTTTCTCAGTGGCTTATGAAGAAACAGACGAAGGCGGCATACAGAACAGCGGACCCATCGGCGGCGGATTCGCCAATGAGGACTGGTTGACAGTTGCGGAGGCAAACCAGATTGCGGGTATCCTCTCGAACCAGTACGGGCGCGATGTCGGTCCGATCGTCAGAGCGCTGCCTCAGACCAGCGAGCGCACCTTCGCGCGACTCGACTGGAACATCAACGACGATCATCGCGCCGAGTTGACGTACACGCAACTCGAGGAGCTGAACCTGGATCCCGACGACTTAGGGTTTGGCGGTTTCACGTTCGCCGACAACTTCGAGAATGAAGGTATCGATCAGGACACGATATCGCTGCGCCTGTTCTCCAACTGGACGGATAACTTCTCGACTGAGTTTCGCTATTCGCAACTCGACGTAATCGACATCCAGGGTCCATTCGGTGGCGGTGAGGCGCAGGACGCCGACCCGATAGTCCGAATCGAGGTCGAAGATGGTGCGGGCGACGCGATCTTAACGAGCGGCCCCGGCTTCTTCCGCTCAGCGAATGACCTGAAGTACACGATCGATCAGCTCAAGCTGTCCGCCGACTACGTTATCGGCGATCACGTCCTGACGTTCGGCTTTGAGCAGGAGACTCGCGACATATTCAACCTGTTCATACCCGATGCTACGGGTACGATTGTCTTCGACGATATCGCAGCACTGCAGGCCGGTACGGCGAGCGAAATAAATTTCAATGGATCGTTCACCGGTAACCCGTCCGATGCGGCGGCGTCATTCGCGCGCGACATCAATAGCTTCTACCTGCAGGACGAATGGCAGGTAAACGATGCCGTGACACTTGTCGCTGGCTTGCGTTATGACGAGTATGCAACGAGACGACCTGCCAATCGCGAACCCCGTATTCCAACAGCGCTACGGATTCAGCAATCAGCAGACTTTCGATGGATTAGAGTTGATTCAACCGCGACTCGGAATCACCTGGGACCTGCCCACGCGCAAATGGGGTGATACACAGCTAAGTGCCGGATTCGGCGTCTTTGGTGGCGGTGATCCAACCGTGCACTTTGCCAATGCCTACCAGAACTTTGGTGGCGCAATTGGTGGCGCCGATGAAGGTGATGCGCCTTGCACCGCCGCGGACCTGGACGTATTTAGCGGCGGTACATCGTTTACCGGCCTGCCCGATTGTCTGCGGACTGCTGCGGCCGCGAGCGCCAACGCCAATACGGGTGCTGTTGCCGCCGTCGACCCGAACTTCGACTTACCGTCGAACCATCGCTGGAGCCTGGGCCTGAATCACGTCATGGACTCGAACATCGAGTTCTTTAATGACTGGACATTCCGCGCAGACTACATCTACACGGATCACAAGAACGCGGTCGACTGGGTTGACCTCCGCCTGACCCCCAACGGTGTTACCTTGCCCGACGGTCGTCAGCAGTTCTTCGAGGTTGATCCATTGCAGGCCGGATGTACGGCGACCTTCAATGGCATACGGCAGGGCTTCAGCAACGCCGGTACCAACGGTGGGCCGTGTGACGATACGGGCAACTCAAACCAGGATACCCTGATGACGAACGGCGTCGAGGGATCGACATCGTCGTTCACGGTGCAGTTTGCGAAGGAATTCGACTTTTCCGACAGGACGTCGCTCGACTTCAACTTTGGCTACTCGTACCTCGACGCAGAGGTTGGCAACCCGGTCAACAGTTCGACAGCAGGTTCAAGTTACGAAGAAGTTGCCAAGATAACGTTGAACAACAACACGCTCGGGCCAGCACTGTACGCCAACAAGCACAATTTCGTGCTTACGACGAACTTCAAGCACGAGTGGGCTGACGGCTGGCCGATGTCGGTCGGAATGTTCTTCCAGCGCCGCTCCGGTCGTCCGTTCAGCTACACCTACGAAGACGACACGGTTGAGAGACTATTTCGGCGACTCAGACGATGAGGAAAGCGTGCTGATCTACGTGCCGACCGGACCGACCGATCCGTTGATGGACTTCTCTGGACTTAGCGCAGGGTGAGTCGACGCACTGTTCGCGTTCTTCGACGAATCGGGTTTAAGTGCTTACGCAGGCGGCATAGCGCCGAAGAACGGCTTTAACAGCTCCTGGAGCACGGATCTTGATATTCGCATCCAGCAGGATATCCCGATGTGGAGAGAACATTCCGTACAGGTGTTCCTCGACATCGAGAACGCCCTGAACCTGTTCTCGGACAGCAACAACGTCAAGCGATATGCCGACACGGGTGACATTGAAGAAGGTGTAAGGGTTCTCGAGGTCGCAGGTGCCGGACTCGCTAACACCAGCCAGTACGTTATCAACCGCGTGTACTTCGAAGGAACGAATCGCGATGTTGACGATTCGGTCTACCGCATCCAGCTTGGAATCCGGTACAGATTCTAAGAACCAGGGTGTTGAAGTAAAAATCAGGGCGGCCCTTGGCAACAAGGGCCGCCTTTTTTGTACATGGATGTACTTATGCCGCGGAGCACAGGGATGTCGTGGGGCGTTTTTATGGGGGACATTCTGCTTTGTCGAGCCGCCCTTTCGGGCTGGCTCGACAAAGCAGAATGTCCCCGATTGTTCCGACAAAGCAGAATGTCCCCGATTGTTCTAGATAAGCCCTGTCAGCACACGCACGTGTTGTTCGGCGCTTCTCGCCAGGCTACGGAGCTCATATCCGCCTTCCAGAGCGGAAACAATGCGCCCGGAAGCGGACTTCGCGGCGACCTCGACGATCTGTTCTGTAACCCAGCGATAATCGGCGTCGACCAGATTGACGTGCGACATGTCATCATCGCGGTGCGCATCGAAACCCGCTGACACAAAGACCATCTCAGGCTTGAACTCATTCAGTGCCGGAAGCCAATATTCACTAACAGCCGCTCGAAACTCCGAACTGCCAGCACCCGCGGCCAACGGTACATTGAACCGGTTCGGCGAGTTCTCCAACACAGGCGTAAAAGGATAGAACGGATGCTGGAATGTTGAACAGAAAAGCACGCGCTCATCATCCTTGAATATTTCTTCTGTGCCGTTGCCGTGGTGCACATCAAAATCGACAATAGCCACTTTGCTCAGCCCGCAGGCCGCCAGTGCATGTGCCGCGCCCACCGCAATGTTGTTATAGAGACAAAACCCCATCGCCTGATTGCTTTCGGCGTGGTGCCCGGGTGGTCGAACACAGCAGAACGCTGATTCCACATCGCCACTCACTACAAGATTAACCGCTTCAACGACAGCACCGGCTGCCCGTCGGGCGGCCTGTAACGAACCCGAACTCATAACCGTATCGGGGTCAACGCGAGCGTGACCGCTTGCAGGGGCCGCCCTTTCCAGGGCCGCGAGATGCGCCTGGGTATGAACCCGCAGGAGCTGATCTTCCGTCACCTCTGGTGCATCGACATAGCGGAGAACGTCGAGCAGACCCGTTGCGATGAACTGATCCTCGATAGCAGAGATGCGCCGGGCATTTTCCGGATGGCCTTCGCCGGTATCGTGCCGATTACACTCAGGGTGACTGATATAGGCAGTGGCCAATGTTATCTTCCCTTATTGCGATGCCCTCATTATCCAGTCTATAAGTTCGCGGCAGCAACCGAAACCCAAGGAATTTTTCACTAATGAACACACACTACCTGACTTCTCTTTTCACGCCCGAGAGCGTTGCCCTCTTTGGCGCAAGCGACAGGGTGGACTCAGTTGGCGGAGTTGTCTTCAAGAACCTGCTGAGTTCCGGCTTCAAGGGCCGAATCTATGCCATCAACCCGAAACGTGACGAGGTGCAGGGGCAGAAAGCCTGCTCATCCCTCGATGACATCGACGAAACGGTAGATCTTGCTGTGGTAGCAACGCCGGCGAAGAGCATTCCGGCCATCGTTGAGGCCTGTGGTGAGCGCGGCGTCAAGATGATGTTGATTCTCTCCGCCGGCTTTCGCGAGATTGGCCCCGAGGGTCGCAAGCTGGAGGACCGCGTGACGGAACTGGTGCGCCACTACGGTATTCGCCTTATGGGTCCCAACTGCCTCGGTATCATCCGTCCGGAAAAAGGGCTGAATATCACTTTTGGCAATAACAACGCGCAACCAGGAAGCCTGGCCTTCGTATCGCAATCGGGTGCAATCTGCACGGCGATTCTCGACTGGGCCGAAAAGCACGACATTGGTTTCTCGGCTGTTGTTTCGACGGGCATTGCTGCGGACCTCGATTTCGGGGACTTTCTCGACTACCTGGTTTCGGACCCGGCGACAAAGGCCATCCTTCTTTACATCGAAGGTATCAAGGACTCGCGTCGTTTCATGAGCGCGCTGCGCGCTGCAGCACGTATAAAGCCGGTCATTGCGCTGAAGGTAGGCCGTCATGCGGCGGGCGCGGAGGCTTCCATGTCGCACACCGGGGCGCTGGTGGGCAGCGACGAGACATTCTCCGCGGCGTTGTCGCGCTCCGGCGTGCTGAGGGTGGAGACCATCGGCCAGCTGTTCGCGGCAGCCAAGGCGCTGTCATCGACACACTACCGGGGCCCCTCCGAGCGCCTGGTTATCATTACCAACGGTGGCGGTCCCGGCGTCATGGCCGCGGACAGGGCGACTGACCAGGGCATCGAACTCAGCAGCCTGAGCGCCGAGACGATGGCGGCTCTGAACAAGGTGCTGCCGGAGGTCTGGTCGCACAGCAACCCGGTCGACATCATCGGCGACGCTCCTCCGGAGCGCTACCAGCAGGCCGTCGATATCTGTCTCAAGGATCCCGGTGTGGACGGCGCAATTGTCATATTGACGCCGCAAGCTATGACGCGACCGACAGAAGTGGCGGAAGCGATCATCAAATCGGCGAGCAAGAGCAAGAAGCCGATCATGACGAGCTGGATGGGCGGCACCCAGGTTGATGCGGCCCGCGAGTTGTTCAACAACGCACACGTGCCGGATTTCGGAACGCTGGAAAATGCAGTCGATGCGTTTTCCTATCTCGCAAGATACAACCGCAACCAGCGGCTGCTGTTGCAGACTCCAGCGCGGCTGACTACTGGCCAGCAAGCACCGGACACCGAGGGTGCCCGCCTCATCATAGAGGCGGTTCTTACTGAACAGCGCAAGATACTGACCGAGCCCGAATCGATGGCCGTGCTAAATGCGTTTCGCATACCGACGGTGCGCAACGCCGTCGCACACTCGGCCAACGAGGCACTGATCGTCGCCCAGTCGATCGGCTTTCCGATCGCGATGAAGGTCCTGTCGACAGACATCTCGCACAAGTCTGATGCCGGTGGCGTCAGACTCAACATCAACTCTGCGCAGGAAGTACGAGGCGCTTACAAGCAGCTGGTCGATCAGGTAATGCAGAAAGTTCCGGGTGCCAAGATATCCGGGGTTACGGTTGAAAAAATGTACCGTAGTTCGAATGGCCGTGAATTGATGATAGGCATCATCCGCGATCCGGTGTTTGGTCCGGTTATCAGCTTCGGCAGCGGTGGCACCAGCGTGGAGATCATGGGCGATTCAGCAATATCCCTGCCGCCGCTGAACCGTCGCCTGAGCGTCGATCTCATCAATCGCACCAAGGTGTCCCGCCTGCTCGGCGAGTTTCGGCAGATGCCCGCGGTCGACATGGAACAGCTCATCGATGTGCTGCTGGGCGTATCCAGCATGGCATGTGAGTTGCCGTGGATACAGGAGATGGATATCAATCCGTTGATTGTTGACGACAAGGGCGTCGTCGCGGTGGATGCGCGCATCGTCGTCGACTATCCAAAACCGTCAACGGATCCTTATCACCATCTCGCGATTCATCCCTATCCGGCGCACCTGGTGAAGGAGATCCAGCTCAATGACGGTACCGATATCGTGGTGCGGCCAATTCGACCAGAAGACGCCGAGATTGAAGCAAAGTTCGTACGCGAGCTCTCCAGTCAGGCCAGGTACTTTCGTTTCATGAACGCGTTGCAGGAACTCAGCCAGGAAATGCTGGTTCGATTCACACAGATCGACTATCACAACGACATGGCGCTGATTGCCGTAACGTCGAACGGCGATGGCGAAGAGCAAATCGGCGTGGCCCGGTACACAACCAATCTCGATAAGAAAACCTGCGAGTTCGCGCTGGTGGTGTCAGATCGTTGGCAGAGCCGTGGTATCGGCCATCACCTGATGCAGAACCTGATGGAAATCGCCCGGGACCGCGATCTCGAAACCATGCAGGGCCAGGTATTGACTGATAATTCAAAGATGCTTGAACTGGTCGCGTCGCTGAATTTCCAGGTAAGAAATGACCCTGACGATACCGCGGTCAAGCTGGTGGAAGCACGCCTGAACGCCTAGAGTTTTGGGGACATTCCTGATTTCGGGACGAAATCAGGAATGTCCCCATTGTCTTGTTGCCCTACATGAAGCAGGGCTGCTTGCCTTCCTTAAGTTCGTGGAACCGTCGATTAGCGGGATCGACAGGGGCGCCCACTAGCTGACCCTTTGCCTGCGCTTGCAGGATGCCGTCCAGAACCAGGTACTTGAGTTCAGATCCCGGAGGCGTCGCAGGACGATCCTTGGGGATCTTGTAGCCGTCCCCGCCCCCGTACAGATAGTCCGGAACGATTACGCTGTATTCCTTATCCGCCACAACCTCCTCCCAGCCGTCGCCTGCGGGCAGCTGCAGACTCACAATACGATCACCTTCATTGCGGCTGCGATCGACACAAATACGAAAACCGGACACCTGCGGAAAATAGCCCTTACTCGGACCGTGACCGCGATAACCCGCTTCCATTACGTGGCGAAATTCCGCACCCGTCATTGTGGTTCGACGCAGAAACGAACTAAACCCGAAGGTGCGGCCGATGTCCTCGAAGAGAATGTCGTCGTCAACGAAATCGTCAATTCGCAGCGTGCCGCCGTTGATAAACGCCAGGTCCGAGCGTTCACCAAAGGCTCCGCGCATCTGATCGGCAATAAAATTGCCCCAGTTACTTTCCTCATTGCGCACCGTCACCTCGCGCCCGTCCAGCGGCAATGCCGCGGTACCGATGCGAGCCTCCAGGAACGGAAATGTCTCCAGGAGGCGACTGCGCCATTTCGTCGCCAGCACTTCGTAGTCCGCATCCAGCGCAACGCTCTGATCCAGTTTGATCTGGCGCTCACGCACCTCTGCGTTTCCGGCTGCGTCGAAATCCACGTCAATTGCCCAGATGATGCGGGCGTTCGAGGCCCCCTTCATGACCACGGCGGAGGTCGCGCTGCCGCGACTGTGCTCGGGCTCATGCTCGTGCCCGCCAACGATGAAGGCGAGCTTCGGATGGCGCGCCTTCAACTCGGCCAGCTTGACGTCCTGCCACATATGCAAATGTGTGACGCCGATGATGAGGTCGACGCCTTTTTGTTCGAGCGTCTGGATAGTCCTCTCGGCGACGGCCTGGTAATCGCCGTCGTTCTCGAGATAGCTGCGCTCGTTGCCGCCGTCGGCGGGATTCAGTGTAAGCGAGAACACCCCGATGGTCTTATCAGCGGATTCAAAGGTAAAGGCAGTCTTGAGGGCGCTATCGACGCTAACGTTGCCGGTCTTGAAGACGTAATTATCGCCCAGCCAGTCAAATTGCGATGCCTCAACGGCAGCAATCAACTGCTCGGGGCCACGACGATCGAATTCGTGGTTGCCGGAAACCGCATACAGTGGCGCGACAGCATCCATGAAATTGAATGCATCGACCATTTGCAGACCGTTCCACAACTGGCTCTCGAGCGAGGGATACAGGAAGTCACCGCCGTGCAGAATTCGCACGTCTCTCCCCTGCGACTGCAGTTCGCGAACGACAGTCACGACACGGCTGAAACCGCCGGCATTTCCGTCCTCGACGGCACCGACCCGATAGGTATCGTTGAGATGCACGAAAGTCAGTCCCGATGTGGCGGTTTGTGGGGCGGTTGCACACGCGGAAAGGGTCAGGGCAAGGCCCAGAACTAGCAGTATTTTTCTCTTCATGCGAGCATGCTAACCCGATTTGATGGCGCTTCGCATCAGGAGAAACCATGCCCCGCATACACATTGTTATGCTGTTGATCGCTTTGTCCTCGCTAACGGCCTGTGCCTCCGCGCCGGCACCCGACCCGGCGACAGCGTCGGCAGGCTACGATCCGCAGCAGGATCTGGGGCTCCTGTGGGTCAAGCATGCCGCTGAATATGGGGCAATTACGAAACAGGCCTACCGCAGCGCCGAAGCCGCGTTGCCAGGCTACATTGCTGACACGTCCTGGAGCGCAATGCCCGGGCAAGCCGATGCCGAAAATCTGCCGCCCGCGGTCATTCTCGATGTCGACGAAACTGTCGTAAGCAATGTCGATTTTCAGCTCGCGTTCGAGCGCCCGTTTACGAATCGCAAGTTGTACGATTTTTATCGAAAGCATCCCGCGATACCTGTGCCCGGCGTCGTAGAGTTCGTTGCGGCCGCGCGGAAAGCCGGTGTGACCGTGTTCTTCGTCACTAATCGGCCGTGCGAATTGGTCGATGACGATCCGGATCCTTGTCCGCAAAAGCATGGGGTAATAGAAGAGCTTGAATCGATTGGTATCAGCACCGACGATGCACATGTCATGTTGGCTGATGAGAATGACTGGGATCGAGCAAAAATCCGACGACGAGAATATGTCGCCAGGACGCATCGGGTGATCATGTTATTCGGCGACGATCTCGGCGATTTCGTACCCTGCGTGCGCACGAAGCTGTACGGGCCGTGCACTGAACCAGCGAGCAAGGCCAGTCGGGCACAGTTAGTTGAGGAGTACACAAATTATTGGGGCAATGGCTGGTATATCCTGCCGGGGCCGATGCACGGATCCTGGACATCGTTCAGGTGATGTCAAGTCGAGGATAACTCGCTACACTCAAGCGATAGTTTTAAACGGGGAATCTAATGGCGAAAGTTAAGTGTGGTTTGATTCAGATGGCGCTCAAGGGCGATGGCTCGATGAGTCCTGAGGCTATTCGAGATCGCATGATTGAAGCGCATATTCCCTATATCGAAGACGCCGCCAAACAGGGCGTGCAGGTCCTTTGTTTCCAGGAGGTATTTACGCAACCGTATTTTTGCCCGAGCCAGGACAGGAAATGGTATGCGGCGGCAGAGAAAATTCCTGACGGCTACACGACGAAGCTCATGCAGGAGTATGCGAAAAAGCACGGCATGGTCATTGTTGTGCCAATCTACGAAGAGCACATGACTGGCGTGTATTACAACACGGCCGCCGTCATCGACGCCGACGGCACCTACCTTGGCAAGTATCGCAAGACGCATATTCCGCAGGTTGATCCCGGCTTCTACGAGAAGTTCTTTTTCAAACCTGGCGACACCGGCTATCCGGTGTTCGAGACCGCGTTCTTAAAGCTTGGCGTCTATATCTGCTACGACCGTCATTTCCCCGAGGGCTGGCGAGCGCTGGCGTTGAACGGTGCCGAGTACATCGTAAATCCGTCAGCCACGGTCGCGGGCCTAAGCAAATACCTGTGGGAACTGGAGCAGCCGGCGTCAGCTGCCGCCAACGGCGTTTTTATAGGCGCCATTAACAGAATCGGCAAGGAAGAGCCGTGGGCGGAGAGAATGGGCGAATTTTACGGCTCCAGCTACATCGTCAACCCGCGTGGCGCGATCGAGGCCCAGGCCAGCTACGGCGATGATGAACTGCTGGTACACGAAATCGACCTCGATATGATCCGCGAGGTCCGAGATACCTGGCAGTTCTTCCGCGACCGCAGACCCGAAACCTACGGTCCGCTGACGGACAGCTAGCAGCTCTTTGACCGGCAATTCCGTATCGGAGGAAATCGATGTCTGAGCGTCTATCGGTCAGCAAGCTCCGTACTGTTGGCGAGCACATCGAGCTCGATGTTGGCGATGACATTGCCAACAGCCCGCGCTATAACGACGACATTGCACCAACGAAGGCGGCGCAGCGGACCTGGACGCGCTGGAACGTTGCGTCACTTTGGGTGGGCATGGCCATCTGCGTGCCAACCTACACACTCGGCGGCGTGCTCACTGCTTACTTCGGCCTGTCCGTATCCGAAGCGCTCTGGACCATCCTGATCGCGAATGTCATCGTGCTGATTCCGCTTACGCTTAATGCGTATCCAGGAACCCGCTATGGCATCCCCTGCCCGGTCGTCATGCGCGCCTCGTTCGGCATCATCGGTTCGAACGTACCCTCGCTAATCCGGGCGATAGTCGCCTGCGGCTGGTTTGGCATTCAGACCCTGTTCGGCGGAATCGCGATTCACCTGATGCTGTCGGCAATGTTCGACGGTTGGGCCGCGTTGGGCGGCGTGGGCGAAGTCATCGGTTTCTTCATATTCTGGGTGGCCAACCTGGCGGTCGTAATTCGTGGCGCAGAATCGATCAAGCGGCTCGAGGCCCTGGCGGCGCCGCTGCTGCTGATCGTCGCCATCGGACTACTTGTATGGGCATTGCCGAAAATCTCCCTGGGCGAAGTTCTCGCAACGCCCGCAGCGCGTCCGGAAGGCGAACCGGTCACCAAGTACTTCCTGTCCGGCCTGACGGCCATGGTCGGCTTCTGGGCGACGCTGTCGCTAAACATCCCCGACTTCAGCCGCTACGCAAGAACCCAGCGCAGCCAGGTCGTCGGCCAGATCATCGGCCTGCCATTGACGATGTTGCTGTTCGCCGGCCTGGGCGTCGTGCTGACCGCCGCCTCGGTGGAGCTGACGGGTGAGACGATTTCGGACCCAATCAACCTGATCGGCCGCATCGACAGCGACGTCGGTGTCGTCATCGCGATGATCATGATCATCATCGCCACAATTTCGACGAACACGGCAGCCAATATCGTATCGCCCACCAACGTATTTCAGAACGTCGCGCCCAAGATCATCAACGAGGATCGTGGCGTGCTGATCACCGGCTTCGTCGGCCTGTTGCTGATGAGCTGGGAGCTCCTGAAGAAGATGGGCTGGCTGGACACCGACGTTAGCGTCGAAAGCCTGTACTCGAACTGGCTGCTGGGCTACTCCAGCCTGCTGGGGCCCATTGCGGGCATCATGATCGTCGACTATTTTCTCATCAAGAAACAGGCCTACAATCTGTTGGCACTGTATCAGGACAACGCGGGATACCCGGCCTGGAACAAATCGGGCTTCATTGCATTCCTGATACCCGTTGCATTGACACTGGTCGCCGTTTCAACAGGTAAACTGGGCTGGTTCTATGACTACGGCTGGTTCACGGGCTCGATTCTCGGCGGTCTTATTTATTACTTCGTCGCACGCGGCGAAATCGGGAGGTCATCATGACGGTACTCATCAAGGGCGGCACAGTCGTCAATGCCGAACGCTCAGTTCGCGCAGACGTACTCTGCCAGGACGGCACCATAGTGGCCGTAGCCGAAAACCTCGACGCACCGAAGGGTGCAACGGTTATTGACGCGGGCGGCCAATACGTAATGCCCGGAGGCATCGACCCACACACGCACATGCAGTTGCCGTTCATGGGAACTGTGACCAGCGAAGACTTCTACAGCGGCACCGCGGCGGGCCTCGCCGGTGGCACCACGATGATTATCGACTTCGCAATCCCGAACCCGCAGCAAAACGTTCTCGAGACCTACATGCAGTGGCGCGAGTGGGCCGAGAAGTCCGTCTCCGATTATTCGTTCCACGTTGCAATTACCTGGTGGGACGACACCGTTTACGAGGACATGGGCACGCTGGTCCGTGATCACGGTGTTAACAGCTTCAAGCACTTTATGGCGTATAAAGGCGCCATCATGGCCGGTGACGAGATTCTTGTGAACAGCTTCTCACGGGCTGTCGAGCTCGGCGCAATCCCGACCGTACATGCGGAAAATGGCGAGCTGGTTTACCGCCTTCAGCAGGAGTTGTTCGACAAAGGCATGACCGGTCCGGAAGCACATCCGTTATCACGACCGCCGCAGGTTGAAGGGGAAGCCGCAAATCGCGCCATACGCATCGCCGAGGTCCTGCGCTCTCCGTTGTACGTCGTGCACACTTCCTGTCGACAGGCGCTGGAAGCTATCACACGCGCCCGTAATGAAGGCCAGCGCGTCTATGGGGAAGTCCTTGCCGGGCACCTGCTCGTTGATGATTCGGTTTATCGGAACCCGGACTTCGACGTCGCTGCTGCCCACGTCATGAGCCCGCCATTTCGTTCAAAAGAAAACCAGGAGGCGCTCTGGCACGGACTGCAGTCCGGAAACCTGCAAACGACCGCCACCGATCACTGCTGTTTCTGCGCCGATCAGAAAGCCGCAGGCAAGGACGACTTCCGATTGATCCCGAACGGTACAGCAGGTGTAGAAAATCGCCTCGAGGTTTTGTGGCACCACGGCGTAAGCACTGGCCGACTGACGATGAATGAATTCGTCAAAGTCACTTCGACGAACGCGGCACAGATATTCAATATCTATCCACGCAAAGGCAGCGTATCGGTCGGTGCGGATGCAGACATCGTCGTTTGGGACCCGGCGGCGACGAAGACGATATCTGCCAAGACGCACCATCAGAAAATTGACTACAACATTTTTGAAGGCATGACGGTTACCGGTTGTGCGTCGCATACCTTAAGCCACGGCCGGGTTGTGTATGCCGATGGCGAGCTCAACGTCGAGCGCGGCGCCGGACGCTATGTCGACCGCCCGCCTTTCGCACCGTACTACGACGCGCTGAAGATTCAGGCGCAACGGGCTGAACCCGTCGCTGTACAGCGGTGAGCACGACTTCGCGATGAGCAGCGCCGACCGACAGCCCGACATACGCAGCAGCCGTCTCGATGAAGACGAGCTCAGACGAAATTTCGCGGACCTGCATCCGCCTCTGAGCCGCTCCGAAGCCTTGATCGAAGCGGATCGCTGTTACTTTTGTTACGACGCGCCTTGCACCACGGCCTGCCCGACGGGAATCGATATTCCCGGCTTCATCCAGAAAATCCGCAGCGACAACATTCGCGGTTCGGCACACACCATTCTTCGGGAGAACATCATGGGTGGCATGTGTGCACGCGTCTGCCCGACCGAAGTGCTGTGTGAGCAAGCCTGCGTCCGAAATACCCATGAAGAAAAACCGGTTGAGATCGGCCTGCTACAGCGCTACGCAACCGACCCAATTTTCGAACGTGAAACCTTCGAACGCGAAGCGCCACTTTTTTCACGAGCGCCGACGACAGGTAAAAAGGTCGCGGTTGTGGGCGGCGGTCCGGCCGGGCTGTCCTGTGCCCACCGCCTCGCGCTGCTCGGGCATGACGTGGTCGTCTACAATCGCGACGCCAAGCCGGGCGGCCTCAACGAATACGGTATCGCGGCGTACAAGGCTATTGGCGATTTCGCACAGAAAGAAATTGCCTACATTCTTTCGATCGGCGGCATTGAGCTTCGCAACGAACAGGTGCTGGGCGAGGATTTCACGTTGAGCGATCTGCGCAAGTCGCACGACGCCGTATTTGTGGGTATCGGCCTGGGATCGACAAACCGACTCGGTCTCGACGATGAGTCCTTGCCAGGCGTCGACGCGGCGATCGAATACATCGCGGAAATTCGACAGGCGGAGGATCTCAGTCGTCTCCCCGTCGGGCGGCGCGTCGTCGTTGTTGGCGGCGGCATGACCGCTATCGACATTGCCGTACAAAGCAAGCGACTCGGCGCGGAGCAGGTCGACCTGGTCTATCGTCGCGGGCCAGAGCAGATGGGCGCCAGTCAGTTTGAGCAAGATCTTGCGCAAACCAGTGGCGTGACCATTCATCACTGGGCGCGGCCTGTAGAACTCGTTGGCGACGAACACGTCACAACTATCTGCTTCGAACGCACCGAGCTTGACGCGCGCGGCCGACTGAAGTCCGGCGGTGCTCGCTTCGAGCTCTCGGCGGATACCGTTTTCAAAGCGATAGGGCAAACGCTGGACGCGACAATGCTTGGCGATGACGCTGCGGAACTCGATACCAGGCACAATCGAATCGTCGTCGACGCCGTCGGCAAGACATCATTGCCGGACGTCTGGGCGGGCGGTGATTGTATCGAGGCAGGCGACGACCTGACCGTGACAGCGGTACAGCAAGGTAAAGTCGCCGCGCTGGATATCGATCGTAATTTGAGGGGAGAATAGACATGGCCGATCTCAAGTCGACGTTTCTCGGTATCACCTCCCCCAACCCCTTCTGGCTGGCATCCGCGCCGCCAACCGACAAGGCGTACAACGTCAACCGGGCCTTTGAAGCCGGCTGGGGTGGTGCTGTCTGGAAAACGCTGGGTGAGGATCCTCACATCGTGAATGTCAGCGGCCCACGCTATAGCGCCCTGCACAGTAACGATCGCCGCGTCATTGGCTTTAACAATATCGAACTGATCACCGACCGGCCGCTGCAAACGAATCTCGACGAGATGCGGCAGATCAAGAAGGACTGGCCTGATCGAGCCCTGGTTGCATCAGTCATGCTGCCGATGAATGAGGCGGCCTGGGCGAAATATCTGCCGATGATCGAAGATACAGGTGTCGATGCATTCGAGCTCAATTTCGGCTGTCCGCATGGCATGTCGGAGCGAGGCATGGGCGCCGCCGTTGGCCAGGTACCTGAATACATCCAGATGGCCAGCGAATGGGCCAAGAAAGCGGCGTCCGTTCCGGTCATCGTGAAACTCACGCCAAACGTCACAAACATCCTGCCGCCGGCGAAAGCGGCCCTGGACGGTGGCGCAGATGCCGTATCGCTGATCAACACGATTAACTCCATCATGCGCGTGGACTACGACTCACTGACGATGTACCCGACAACAGATGGCATGGGCACGCACGGCGGCTACTGTGGTGAGGCGGTGAAACCTATCGCCCTGAACATGGTGGCTGAAATCGCGCGCACGGCGGAAACGCGGTCAATACCGATTTCCGGTATTGGCGGCATCACCGACTGGCGTGACGCCGTGGATTTCCTGGCGCTGGGCGCCAGCAATGTCCAGGTGTGCACTGCCGCGATGGTCTACGGCTTCAATATAATCGATGATCTCGTTGACGGACTCAGCAACTTCCTTGATGACAAGCAGCTGACGCTTGCCGAGTTGATCGGTAAAGCCGTGCCCAGCGTCACAGACTGGCAGTACCTGAACCTGAACTACGTCGAGAAGGCCGTCATTGATCAGGACTCGTGCATCAAGTGCGGTCGTTGCCACGTCGTTTGCGAAGACACCTCGCACCAGGCAATTACACATACGGTAAATGGCGAGCGACATTTCGAGGTTATCGATGCAGAATGCGTGGGCTGTAATCTGTGTGTCAGCGTTTGCCCGGTCGACAGTTGCATTACAATGCATCAGCTGACTGAGGGCACAGACCCTCGGACCGGCGAGCCAGTATCCAGCATCAAGGCGAACTGGACGACACATCCGAACAACCCGATGCGAAAAACGGACTAACCATGGCAATAACGGACGAAGACCTTATTAGCGCGGCCGCGGAGGCTCGAAAAAAGGCCTACTGTCGTTACTCGAAGTACAGCGTAGGTGCAGCCATCATCGACGACCAGCAGCGGCTGCACGTCGGCTGCAATGTCGAGAACGCGGCATACAACCTCGGCAACTGCGCGGAAGCCGCAGCGATCGCGGCGATGGTGCAGGATGGCGGTAAGCGCATCCGTCGTATCGCTGTGGCCGGTGGCTTCTCCGAAGTCGGGCCCTGTACACCCTGCGGCGGATGCCGGCAACGCATTAGGGAATTCGCGGATGACGACACGATCGTGATTGTCATCGATGATAGCGGGGACTGGCGGGAATACAGCATCGATGAATTGCTGCCTGCATCCTTTCACCTTGACGAAATTTAGCCAAAAGGGAAGAGAACACAAACATGTTGCGAGAAAGTAAATTCTGGATTTTGATGGCCGTGTTCCAGGTGTTCTTCGGCTTTGCGGTTTTCGCCATCACACGTGATTACTATCAGCAGGAACAGCCCACGGTGAAGGCACACCCCGGAACCATCAACCCATCAGCTTCTACGTGGCAAGGCATCAACGAAAGCGACATTTCGCGACTTGCGCCGGTAGTGTTCGGGGATTCGACCGAACAAGATCCGGCGAAGATCTCTCGCCAGGCCGATGCGTTTTTTGCCCAGCGACAATACGAGCAGGCAGCGAACTGGTACAAGAGACTTCTGGACTTTGATCGACAGAATGTCGAAGTGCACAACAATCTCGGGCTTACCCTGCACTATCTGGGCCGCTCCGACGAGGCACTGCAATATCTTAACGAGGGCGCGGCTATCGACGCATCGAATCAGAGGATCTGGCTGACACTCGGCTACGTTAACAGCCAGCTTGGCAACGTTGCGCAGGCGCGCGCGGCGCTCGGCAAGGCCGCTCAGACTGGCGACGATGAGTCGATCCGGCAATCCGCAGAGAGGATGCTCGGAGAGCTACCTTAGTCGCCGGACTTCGCCGACTCCGGTAGCGTCAGGCGCAAAACCAGGTAGCCGCAGATTCCTGAAATCAGCGAGCCGACAATGACTGTTGGCACAAGCGGTTTTATCCCAGAGTTTCTACAGATCTCTTGACGTTCTTTTCAAAGGCTGATTATTCTGCCACGCAGCAACCTTACATAACACCAGATGCAGTATTTATTTCGTTTCGTGATACACGTAAACGACGCGAGCCCGAAATCCTGTCAGATTGTGAGGGCATATCGCAATAGCGTTTGAATGATCAAACGACATGTCAGGTAGCGCCGTGACTGTAGGGAGACAGGTCATGCAGAGATTCAGCTGGAGGGTGCTTGTTGTTATCGTATTGTTGGGACCAGCAGTGGTCCTTGCCGACGATGCGGTGACTTACCTGACTGACAATCAACAAGCTGATCTCAGCGCTCTTTCCTCTGAAATGTATTGGCGCGAGCCTGGATATGCGTCGTACTGGCAGATTTCAGCGCTAGCCGAAGCCGCTGTCGAAATAAACGAAGCAGCGCATCCGATTGCCAGCCTGGATTTCCGCGATCCTGGTGCGTTCGCTCGGGTCAGCAAGGTGCGCGAGCTGTCGCTGCTAACGCTCGCTGAAGTCGGCGCGACGCGGTTATTTTTCGGCGTAAACAATGACGGTCTGTTCGGCATACACCTGGGAGCACTTCCGCCCCTGGGGGATGAACGCTGTGTCGAACTCGTTCGTATGCCCTATTTGAAAAACGCGGAGGACGCTGCGTCCGGCCAGTAAATCTACAGGCATGGACGCTTACAGGTACCCGAGCACCGACTCTCGATCCGGAAGTGACGGTTGGGCACCCATGGTCGTCGTGGCAACAGCACCCGCTGCGCAGGCGAATTTCAGCGCCTCTGCCGGCGCCTGCCCTTCCACAAGAGCCAACGTCAGCGCCGCCGTAAAGGTATCGCCGGCGCCGGTCGTATCCATGACGTCGACGGCCGGAGGCTGAGCTTCAGCGAGAAGCTCGCCACCGCGCATCAGCGTGGCAACACCGGCACCGCGTGTCGTAGCGACTATTCCCGTACAGGCATCAAGTGACGCGCCATACCAGTTGGATTCCGTTTCATTAACCACCACGAGGTCCGCCCGCTGCAATACCCGCACATCGATTTCCGCGGCGGGCGCGAGATTCACACAAAGAAACCCGTCGAACGATTCGGCCGCCTGCACGATTACCGACACTGGCACCTCGAGTTGGCATATCAACGCGTCCGCCTGTGTTGTTGTCACATCATCGGGTTGCAGTGCACGGTTGGCACCCGGCGCAACGACGATATGGTTTTCACCGTTGGGTGCCACCGCGATCAACGCCGTCCCGGTCGAAACACCTTCGACACTGCGACATCCGCTGAGATCGACGCCGCCCTCGCGCAACAGATAAAGGGCTTCTTCGGCAGCGGCATCACGGCCGACACAGGCAATCAGCCGCACGTCTGCGCCCAGTCGCCGCGCCGCAAGCGCCTGGTTCGCACCCTTGCCACCGGGGAACCGACTTAGCTCGGCGCCCGTTACTGTTTCGCCCGGCTCCGGCAGGCGCGCGCAGCGCGCGACGATGTCGATATTCACTGAACCGATAATTAGCACAGATGCCATTCAGTTTGCCTCGTTGAACCGCGACAGTCGGTCTGTCAATAACGCGTAAAAGCCGTCGGCGTCGACAGCATGTGCCCAGCGCACGTTATGAGGTCGATCAGTGACGTGCCAGAAATCGACGGCAGTGTGGCCCATCGTCAGCTCAGATTCCGTCTCGACGGACAGGTTGCATTCGCGCAGTTGAAATAAGCTCGGGTCAAGTAACCAGGCGACCGTACAGGGATCATGCAGCGGTGCCCCCTCGGAGCCGTATTTCTTGGAGTCATAGCGGTGAAAAAAACTCAGCATCCCTGCCGTCGCCTTCGCCACCGGATTGCCGAGTGCGCGTATACGCTCCACTCGCTCACGCGTTGACAGGACCTGGTGCGTGACATCGAGACCCATAACGACAATCGGCCGGCCACAGGAAAATACGATATCGGCCGCATGCGGATCCACGAGGATATTAAATTCAGCCGATGGCGAACGGTTGCCACCTTCGCGCATTGCGCCGCCCATCACGACGATCTCCCTGACGTGCGCGAGAATCGCGGGCTCTTTCTGAATTGCCGACCCAAGGTTGGACAAGGGGCCAGTGGGAACCAATGTAATCGACGCCTCGTCTGCGGCAAGCAGCGTTTCAATAATGAAATCGACCGCGTGCTGCGCTTGCAAGGGCGTTTCCGGCTCGAACACGTCCACCCCGTCAATACCAGTATTGCCGTGGATGTACTCGGCCGTAATCGCGTCGCGCAGCATGGGCTTATCGCAGCCGGAAAAAACCGGAATATCGCGGCAGCCGGCGACGTCACACATGATACGCGCGTTGCGCTGCGTTAGTTCCAGCGGCACGTTGCCAGCGACTGTCGTGATGCCAAGGATCTCGAGTTCATCGGACGAAGCCATAGCCAGAAACAGCGCCACAGCGTCGTCCTGGCCCGGATCACAGTCGATGATGATTGGACGGGTGGCCACAGTGTGTCAGAAAGTCAGCAACAGCCCGGCCAGCGCAGCACTCATCAGGTTGGATAACGAAGCCGCGAGAACTGCCTTGATACCGAAAAGGCCAATCAGATCGCGTTTTTCCGGAACCAGTACGCCGAGGCCACCGAGCAAGATAGCAATTGACGACAGGTTGGCGAAGCCGCAGAGCGAAAATGTCGCGATCGCGACGGTACGCGGGCTCATACCGGCCAGGTAATCGTTGAGGTGCGAGAACGCAACGAACTCGTTCAGTATGAGCTTCTCGCCAAACAGCGCGCCCGCCGCTTCCGCTTCAGCCCACGGCACGCTGAGTAGGAACATCAGCGGCTGAAACAGTTTGCCTAACAGGAACTGCAACGTAATACCGTCGATACCGACGAGACTGAACAGGCCGCCGACAATACCGTTGAACAGAGCGATCAAGGCGACGAATGCAATCAGCATCGCGCCGATATTGGCCGCCAGCCGCAGCCCGTCGGTAGTGCCCGATGCAGCGGCCAGGATCACATTGCGGTGCTGGCTCGGCTCCATTTCGAGCTTCTCATGTTCGCCGGCTTTCACGACCTCGTCGTCCGGCATCAGAATTTTCGCCATTAGCAGGCCGCCCGGAGCAGCCATGAAGGCAGCCGCCAACAGGTACTTCAACTCAGCACCCATCAACACGTAGCCGGCCAGAACCGTGCCGGCGATTGACGCCAGGCCGGATACCATGACTGCGAACATCTGCGGTTCCGTCAGATTTTTCAGATACGGTCGCACGACCAGCGGCGCCTCGGTCTGACCTACGAAGACGTTTGCCGCAGCATTCATCGATTCGACCGCGCCGGTACCAATAACCTTGTGCAGAAAGCCGCCGACAAGCCGCACGACCCATTCCATGATGCGCAGGTGATACATGACCGACATCAACGCCGAAAAGAAGATGATGATCGGCAGTACGTTGATCGCGAAACTGAAACCGACAACGTTGGTATCGGCGAGCGGGCCGAACACCATATCGATGCCCGCTTTGGAGTAGCCGATTACTTTCAGGACGCCGGTACTCAAAGTATCAATTACGGCGCGGCCGGCATCGAAATAAAGCACGAACGTGGCGATAACAACCTGCAGCGCGAATGCTGCGCCAACGATGCGCAGATTGATGGCTTTCCGATTGCTGGAAAACAGCACGGCTATTCCGAGAATGACTACAATCCCGGCAAGACCGATGTAGTTACCCATAGCTACCCCCAGCTTTGTTTTTCGTTCTTATGGATGCACGGAGCATACCGCATCGGGACGCTCAGCCGGTCAAAATCTCGCGGATCACGGGCCTGCTTTCCGGAGGACTTTCGCCTAACTCGCAGGCGGCCAACAGATTCTGCTCGGCCTTGTCCGCCGCTGAATCTGAAGCCGCATGCACAACCGCGAGAGGCGTATCGCCGTCGAGCGCGGTGCCGACCGGCGCGATATTGCTGAAGCCGACCGATAAATCGAGCGCTTCACCGACCTTACGGCGTCCGCCGCCGAGTTCGATGATGGCGTTACCGATCGCGCGCGTGTCCACACTTGTCACAAATCCCTCTGCCCGCACAGCTCGGACGACGGGCGCTTTTGCAAGGTGTCCGGAATAGTCATCAACGATGTCGGCCGGTCCACCGAGCGCATGCACCATGCGCGCGAATATTTCCGCCGCACGTCCGCTGCTTACGGCGGCGTCGCACCGCGAACGCGCCTTTTCCCGGTCCGTCTCGAGACCGCCAACGACGAGCATCTCTGCGCACAGCGACAAAGTGACTTCGTCGAGGCGAGGATCACGACGTTCATCGCGGAGATACAGAATAGACTCCTCGATCTCGAGCGCGTTTCCCGCGGTGGTGCCAAGCACTTCGTTCATATCCGTGATCACAGCATGCGTCTTCAGGCCTGCCTTGGCCGCCGTACCAATGATGCTGCTCGCCAGCTCCCGTGCCCGTTCCTGCGTGTCCATGAACGCGCCGTTGCCAACCTTCACGTCCATCACCAGGCCTTGCAGGCCGGCGGCGATTTTCTTCGAGAGTATCGAGGCAGTAATTAGCGGCACGGACTCAACGGTTCCGGTCACATCGCGAATTGAATAGAAACGTCGATCCGCCGGCGCGAGATCTGCGGTCTGGCCGATAATCGCACAGCCAACCTGCTTCACTGTTTTGCGAAAGACCTCGAAATCAGGCGTCGCGTTATACCCGGGTATGCTCTCGGCCTTATCGGTCGTACCGCCGGTGTGGCCCAGACCACGACCTGAGATCATCGGCACGTAGCAACCACAGGCTGCAGCAATGGGCGCGAGGAGAAAACTCACCTTGTCGCCAACACCACCGGTTGAATGCTTGTCGACGACCGGCCCATCAAAACCTTCCGATGACCAGTCCAGCACCGTGCCCGACGATGCCATCGCAAGCGTCAGCTTGGCGGCCTCGGGGAAGGTCATCGAGTTCAGGAAAATCGCCATCGCCAGCGACGACACCTGTTCCGCCGGCAGGCTGTTGTCCGCCAGTCCGTCGACGAAAAACTGGATTTCGGCATCGGACAGCTCACCGCCGTCGCGTTTCTTGCGTATGACATCGGTAAACAGCATCGGGGGTTCCCTAGTTGAAGCCGCGGAGCGGCAAATCCGATCGCCGCTGCAGCCAGTTTTCTTTCGGGTAGTGGCAACGTTGATCGATGACATGCAGTGTGTACGCGTGGCGGGATTTCGAGGAGCGATTTGCTGCGCTCAGGTGCGGCGCGCGGCCGTCGAAAATAACCAGCGTGCCCGCCGGCGCCTCCGCCGGTCGCCTGAGCTCTTCCGGCCAGGGCGAATCGTCCAGCGTTTCGGTAACCAGCTTGCCGTCGGCGCCCCGAAAGTTGCGCTTCTTTAATGGCAGTTTGTGGCCGCCCGGGATGAACTGCATGCAGCCGTTTTCGAGGGTAGCGTCTTCCAGTGCGAACCAGAATCCGACGCAGGACTCGGGCTCGGTATAGATATAGGTTGAGTCCTGGTGACAAACAACCTCGCCACCAATTCTCGGCGGCTTGAAGATGTACATCGACTGCAGCACAGCCGGCTCTTCGAAACCGATACGGCGGACGACTTCCGCAAGCTCTGGTGTCCGTGAGAATTGGTCGAATACCGGGTCGAGGTCATGCATGGCATGACCCATCTTGTTCAGGCTGTGTTCTTTGGACTGCCGCAGGTTTCCGTCGTCATCGAAGGCATCATTTTCGAGGAAGAAACGGATCTTGTCCCCAGACTCGATGAAGTAATCGTCATCGAGCTGCGACTGCGTCGTTGTCGAGAAGATGCTGCGCACCTCAGCAGGGTCGAATTCGTCGACCAGCCGGGCCGCTCGAGCGCGCAGCGCGTCGCAGGCGTCCACGCCAACGAAGTCGTGCAGCACCATCACCCCGGATTCGCGGTAGGCCTCGACCATCTCAGCGGTCAGGCGGCCACCCTCCGGAGCGGCATATGTTGGTATTTCGCAACAGTCTGAAAGCTTCTCAATCACAGGCAGTACCTTAGTTCACGACTTCTGACCACACAAGTCGAACGATGGTTTATACTTCTGCGCAACAGGGCCCCTGAGCGCTTCGGGACCCGTAAATAAGAACCTAACCCTTCCAGCGGGAGAGTAAATTGAAAAACAACAAGATGCTGCTGTGCGTGCTCTCAGGGCTCGCGCTATCCAGCGTAAGTGCTGTCGCAACGGCACAGGATGACGACAACCTGTTTGAGGAAATCACCGTCACGGCAACCAAGCGGGCGCAAAACATCTATGAAGTGCCTATCGCCATGAGTGCATTCGAAGGTGACAAACTTGCGCAGCAGGGTATCGTCGATATTGTCGACATTGGCAAATTCGTACCTAACCTCAATATCACGCAGTTTTCGGCGGGCCATACGTCTTCAGCGAATGCGTTTATTCGTGGCATTGGACTGCAGGACCACCTGATCACCACCGACCCCGGCGTCAGCGTCTACGTTGACGGCGTTTATCTCGGGCGCCAGGTTGGTCAGAACTGGAACCTGTCGAATATCGAGCGAGTTGAGGTACTGCGCGGACCGCAGGGCACGCTGTACGGCCGCAACTCGATCGGCGGTGCCATCAACATCATCACCAAGACACCCGGTGCCGATCCTGGCGCGCGCGTCAGCATTGAGGCCGGCAGTCGCGAGCGCCTGAATGGCGATTTCTATGCCGACACGAAGCTGTCTGACTCGACGGCGATCGCCTTTACCGGTGGCTTCAAGAACCGCGGTGGTCTCGGTAACTTCGTAAACCTGCCGAATGCGGGCATCAAGGTGGGCGAAACACAGGAGATCTTCGGTCGTATCGCTTTCCGTTACGAGGGCGAAGACGTATCCATCACGATCGCGGCTGACGCGAACGACGGCGAAGGCGGCCTGCGTCCGTACACGACGCTTATCGACGAACTGCCAGCGACCAGCGCGCTGCAAGTCGCCGGTTACTCGAACTCCGACGTTTCCCGTGACCCGTACGATAACAACACGGGCCAGGCCAGCCAGACGCGCGTCACCAACTCGGCGTCAGGTGCGGCAATCACGATTGACTGGGGAATCACCGACGATATTTCATCGAAAATCATTGCCAGCGCAAGGACTTCAGAGTATCGCGCAGGTCTCGATGACGACAGTCTCGTCGACGATTTTCTGTCGTTCCCGGAAACCGGCCAGGCGAACCAGCAGGCAGTGGAGTTCCAGGTCAACGGTGACATGGGCGCCTGGGACTTCGTTTCCGGCGTTTATTACTTCGAGGAAGATGGCGACAACTTCCAGCAGCCAACAACATTCAACGGCGGCACCGGCGGCATCTTCGTCCTCGAGCAGCAGACCAAGAGCGTGGCTGTATTCACGAATATAGGCTACGACGTCTCTGACGCCTTCCGGCTCTCGGGCGGTCTGCGTTACACCGAAGACAAGAAAGACGTGCTTGCTAACGTCGGCATTGGCTTCTTCAGCGCTGACTGGGACTTTGACGAGATCAGCTGGGAGCTCGCCGCCAACCTGACATTGGACAGCGGTATGAATGTCTACGGCGCAATCCAGAATGGCTACCAGTCCGGACAGTTCCCGGCGCGACCGTTCTGCCTGTTCGGCGGAACAACCGTCGGCTGCCTGGAGCCCAGCGATAACATCACGGCCATCAACTATGAAGTGGGTATCAAGGGTCAGCCATTAGAGCGTTTGCAGATGAGCGCGGCGCTGTTCTTCACACAGTACTCGGACCTCCCCTACCAGGTCAGCTCGACGACCGGCCTTGGCTTTAGCACCGAGAATCTGATTGTCGATCAGGATTCGTTCGGCTTCGAGTGGGAGAGTACGGCCCTGATCACGGACAACTTCCAGCTGCAAGCGACGCTGGGCTACATCGACGTCGACGTCGATGAGCAAAACGGCGTAAAACCCGTTGCACCGCTGACGCCGGAACTAACCTTCTCGCTTAGCCCGGAACTGACGATTCCGTTGTCAGGCGGTGCCGAGATCGTGATGCGTGCAGACTATTCCTACCGCGACGAGATGTACGGAGAGCCAAGTTCGGACCCGGGTCGTTTCACGCAGATCGGCAGTCGCTCACTGGTTAACGCCGATGTCTCGTATCGATCGGAAGACGGCAGCTGGGTTGCCGCGCTGTACGGAAGGAACATCACGGATGAGCGCTATGACAACGCCCGCCTGAACACCGGCGACTATGTGCTGCAAATCCTGAGTAACGATGCCAGCGAGTTTGGCCTGAGACTTACGAAAGACTTCTAAGCAGTCTTTCAGGTTTGTCGAATGAAGAGCCGGTCTTTTGACCGGCTCTTTTTTTTGCTCGGGCGACACGAGAACCGGTGCTACAATCGGCAGCAAAAGGGGAACCCATGAAAAGACTATTCCTTTGTTTTTATTCAGTTTTTCTAGCCACCGCGCTCGGCGGCTGTAACGCATCCGAGGCGCCTGGCGAAGTCGCGCAATCCGGTGATCAGATCGACCTTATCGTGCTGGGCGACTTTGTCGTCAGCATGGATGAGGCCGGCACTGTCTACGAAGATGGCGCGGTTGCTATCAACGAAAACCTGATCGTCGCCATTGGTCCCGCCGAACAAATAGTCGCGGACTATTCGGCGGCAGAGACGCTGAGCGGCGAAAACCGTATCGTCATGCCAGGTCTCGTCAACGGTCATTCGCACGCGGCCATGACGCTGCTGCGCGGTGTCGCAGACGATCTCGCCCTGATGGACTGGCTGAATAACTACATTTTTCCCGCCGAGGTCGAGTTCGTTGATTCAGAATTCGTGCGTATCGGAACCGAACTTGCTTGCTGGGAAATGATCCGCGGCGGTACTACAACGTTTGTCGATATGTACTACTTCCCTGACACGATTGCAGAAGTCGTCGATCGCTGCGGCATGCGCGCCATGATTTCCGCAACCGTTATCGACCAGCGTAGTCCGGACGCCGAGAATGCCAGCGATTCCATACAGAAAGGCAACGGCTTCATTGAACGATGGCAGGGCAGGAACGAGCGTATAACGCCGATCTTCGGCCCGCATGCGAACTACACGCTGAATGCGGAACAACTTGCGGCAACACGAGCCGCCGCAATGCAGTATGGCGTACCAATCAGCATCCACCTGTCAGAATCGCCTTTCGAAGTGCAGTACTCGAAGGATACTTACGGCAAGACCAGCATCGACCTGCTCGAGTCCATCGGTTTTTTCGAAGGACCGACGATCGCCGCGCATGTCGTCTGGCCAACGGCGGATGAAATTCCGATTCTCGCCGAGCGCAAGGTGGGCGTGATTCACAACCCGACATCGAATATGAAGATCGCCTCAGGCATTGCACCAATCACCGAAATGCTTGCCGCCGGTGTGCGAGTGGGCCTGGGAACTGATGGCGCGGCGAGCAATAACGATCTCGACATGTGGGAAGAGATGCGCCTGGCCTCTCTGCTGCAGAAAGTCGATCGAATGAATCCGGAGGCCCTGTCGGCTTCGACTGTCCTGACAATGGCGACACGCGGCGGTGCGACAGCAATAGGCCTGGGAGACATCGTCGGATCACTGCAAGTCGGAAAGCGTGCCGATGTCATTCAGGTAGCATTTGACGACGTCCACCATGTGCCAACCTACGATGTCGTATCGCACCTTGTATGGGTTAGCGACGAGCAGGACGTCGCCTCGGTAGTCGTTGACGGCAAAGTGCTGATGAAGGACGGCGATTTCCTGACCATCGACACCGCACGCGTTGCCGCAGAAGCCGACGCCTTCGCTGCGCGTATCCAGGCCGCGCTCAAGGAACGGAACCGGTCGCAGTGACGGCCATCCAGGACCAGGTGCCGCATCACCACTGCTATGGCTGTGGTTCGAAGAATGACAAGGGCCTGCAAATCAAGAGTCACTGGCAGGGTGACGAGTGCGTCTGTCACTACTCGCCGCGGCCCGAACAGTGTGCGGGTCCGCTGCAGTACGTCTACGGCGGCACAATCGCCAGCATTATCGACTGCCACTGCGTCAACACCGCGATGTCAAACTACTACAGGCTCGAGGGACGCGAGCCTGGGGAAGACCCTGAGATCTGGTGCGTTACTGGCCGGCTGACCGTGAACTATCTTGCACCTACGCCGATTGACACGGAGATTGTGCTTCGGGCGACCATCGAAGAATGCGGCGAGAGAAAGACGCTGGTGAAATGCCGCGCCTACTCTGGCGATACGCAAACCGCCGAGGGCGAAGTGATCGCAGTTCGCGTAGCTGACTCCTGGAAAGGCGGATAGTGCGAAAATGATCTGCTCGGCAACCGGTTTGTCCGGTTCATCCTGCTCATCGCAGGAATCAACGAGCCCGACTTGAGCGCGCCGGGGCGAAATTCAGAATTCAAAAGGGAAAAATCATGGCCACCGACGACTGTGTGAGTGACAAGAGCTTCGGTTTTTTGCGCCGGTTTATTTTGCCCATCGCTGCACTTAGCTTTGCGGGACTATCACAAGCACAGATGACGGCACACGAAGGCGCTGAATCGAGCATGGACTTCTTCGCCCGTGACACATTCCGGATAGATACGTTCGTCTGCCCGTTCAAGAATGACATCGAATACGAGCCTGGCGAAATCGAATGCGGTCTGCTGCAGGTGCCGGAGAACCGTGAGAAACCCGACTCTCGCTTCATTGAGCTGCATTTCGTCAAGCTCAATTCCACCTGGGATGACGAGGAAGATGATGAGGACGAGGAGGAAGAATCCGGACTCGCACCGGGAAAGCGCGATGATGTCGTCATCTACCTGACCGGTGGCCCGGGCGCGCACGCATCCACCTACGTGGAGCGCTTCAAGGATCACCGCATTCGCAGGCATCGTGACATGTATATCCTGGAGCAGCGCGGTATCGGTTACTCAGCCGATTTCTGCCCGAATTACAACGCTCGCAAGCCGGAGCGATTTGACGTCGCAAGCTACGAAGAGCAGGAATACGCCTCCATCGCAGCAGCCGACGATTGCGCGAGCAACGCGAGTGACGCTGGCGTCGACCTGACCGGTTACAACACCATCGAGAACGCGCGAGACGTGCATGCCCTGCGACTGGCCCTTGGCATCGAACAGTGGAACGTCTGGGGCATCTCCTACGGCACGATTCTCGGTCAGGCCTATATCAACGAGGACCCAGAGGGCATACGCGCGATCGTCCTGGATTCCATCGTCCCCATCAACGCACAAGACGAGCCGCACTACTGGCAGGTCGT
The DNA here is from genome assembly GCA_963760395.1 of uncultured Gammaproteobacteria bacterium. Classification (GTDB taxonomy): domain Bacteria; phylum Pseudomonadota; class Gammaproteobacteria; order Steroidobacterales; family Woeseiaceae; genus UBA1847. The sequence continues at coordinate 291,727 of CAVXCX010000001.1, read as the reverse complement.
CAAATGGTACGACCGTGACCTCAAGAAGCTGGACGCGCTTTGCCAGGCGGACCCTGCGTGTGCCAAGCGATACCCGGAGCTCGGCGAACGACTCCGACAGGCGACGAGGACGGTTATCGACAACCCTATCGTCGTCGACGTTAAGGATACGGAGCTTTTCCCGTCCGGTGAGGCGCGTATTTTCGCGGATATCGTGGCGTTCCTGCCGTTTATATTCCTGTACGAACAATCGAATTACCCGGGACTGCCCGGCTTGATATACGCGTGGACCGACGTGGTTGAGAAACGCGACGAGACCTTGTTCAAAGCACTCGCGCAATCCGGAGGCGACATTCTTGGTGGCTTGAGCCAGGGCATGTACAACGCAATCTTCTGCCTGGATGGTTACCGCGAAGCGCAGATTGCTGCAGGCGAAGCTGACCGCGAGGCGTTCCCGCTCCTCAGCAGCGCCATCGGTTCCGCGGGCGCTAGTGAGAAATTCGCACAACGATGTCGCGACCTCGGCATGTCACCCAGGGATTTTGCTCAGTACCGGCCGGTAACTACGGATATCCCGGCACTGATCGTGGCCGGCGACATGGACCCGATTACGCCTCCACCGCTGGCGAAAGCTATCCTGCCCGGATTCTCGAACGCCACCTACGTCGAGTTTCCGTATGCCGGCCACGGCCCCCTGCGCTCGGTCGAGTGTGGCGGCGACCTGCTGAACCTGTTTTTCGACGATCCGGGTGCCGCGCCGGATTTGAGTTGTGTCGACGAGATGGAGGCACCTGATTTTTATGCTCCGCTTTACACGACTGACATCGCGCCGCGCTTGATGTTGCTTGCGGTAGAAGACAAGAAAAAACTGGCTGGACCCGCAATCTGGGGCGGCCTCAGTGTTTTCGTCTCGCTGATCGCATTCATCGTGCTCTCGATAGCACCTCTTGGCCGACGTCTCGACAAGCGCAAGGCCGTCGACGTATCCGGTGCGCGTTGGTCCGCGTGGCTCGCGGCGACTTTTGCGATTGCCGCCGCCGCGATCATCGGCGCAGCGTTTGCGGCGACAGCGGAGGCGTCCGAGATCCTGGTCATCTTCGGGCTGGTGCCATGGGCCATCTACGGGGCGCTCGCCGGCCTGCTGGCAGGCCTGTTTGGCATCGCTGCGATCGTCTTCACCGTGCGGACTCGCAGGGTACGCGCGCTGCCGATAGGGACGCTCACAGGATTCATGCTGACCGGAATCGCAGCGCTGGGGCTCTGCACCTTCTTCCTGTATTGGGGGCTTTCGCCATTCTGAGTGGCGCAAGGTCACGAAACGAGCCGCGCCGAGAGGCTCGGAATTCGTGCGTCATTTCCGGAGGAAGCTGGTGCTGTATAGTCCCCGGGGTAGGCTAGCAACTGTGCTCCGATTTACTGAGATCCTGTCGTGAATATTGATTCCCTGAAGTATCGCGTCAACCTCGCCAGCTCGAGCTTCGCGACCGCGCTCCGAACCGGTGTCGGCATCACCGCCCACCCGGCCGCCGAAAAGCCGGCCATGCTGCTGGAACTCTACGAATTCGAAGGGTGCCCTTATTGTCGCCTGGTGCGCGAAGCTCTGACGGAGCTGGACCTGGACGCCATGATTTATCCCTGCCCCAAGGGGGGCAAGCGATTCCGGCCACAGGTCAAAAAGATGGGTGGCAAGGCACAGTTTCCCTTCCTGGTGGATCCCAATACCGGGCGACAGCTTTACGAGTCCATGGACATTATTGCCTACCTGTTTGAAACCTATGGCAAGCGCCCTTTGCCATTGAAATGGCGCGTCGGCCCTTTGCAAAAATTGGGCTCCTCCGTCACGGCTATTGCCCGGGGCATGGCCGGCGTCCGGGCAACACCCTCGCATCTGCCGGCAGAGCCTCTGCAGTTGTACAGCTTCGAGTCGAGCCCGTTTGCACGACCCGTCCGCGACCTGCTGTGCGAACTCGAGATTCCCTATATTCTCCGCTCAGCCGGTCGAACGCAGTTTTCAGACTGGGTACCGCCCGTCGTGCGAGATTCGCTGAATTTGCGGCCAGATCCTGACCTGGAAAACCGTAAAGTACTGCTGGAGCGAGCTGGCCGCGTCTCAATACCGTATTTGGTTGACCCGAATACCGGCAAAGAAACAGCCGAGTCAGAAGAGATCATTCGGTACCTTACCGCGACCTACGCTGCTGCCTGACAAAAATGCATTTGAACGCCCAAGGCGCTACCGCGCCTTTAAGCTACGCATCCAGAAAGCTGGTGCCGTAGTCCATGGGTGAGAGCCCAAGGTGCTGCGCAAGCGCCTGCCCGATATCTGCAAAGCTATCGCGGCGCCCTAATGATCCGGCCTTGATACCGGCGCCATAGGCCAGCACCGGGATGTGCTCCCGCGTGTGATCGCTGCCCTGCCAGGTCGGATCGCAACCGTGATCGGCGCAGAGAATCAGTAAGTCATCCTCGTGCATATCAGCCATCAGTTCAGGCAATCGGCTGTCGAAATACTCCAGGGCCGCAGCGTAACCCTCTACGTCTCTGCGATGTCCAAACAGCATGTCGAAATCCACAAAATTCGTGAACACGATGGAGCGATCACCCGCCTCTTTCATCGCATCGAGCGTGGCATCAAATAACGCGGCGTTACCGGTAGCTTTGACTTTCTTCGTGATGCCCTGGTGCGCATAGATGTCGGCGATCTTGCCAACACTTATAACCTCACCGCCCGCATCAACCAGCTTATCGAGCACCGTTGGTGCATGCGGAGGAGTCGTCAGGTCGCGGCGATTGCCGGTGCGCACATAGCTGTCCGGTCCGTCGCCAACAAACGGCCGCGCGATCACCCGGCCGATGTCGTATTCATTCACCAGTTCTCTCGCAATGTCGCAGAGATCATAGAGCCTCTGCAGGCCAAACGCTTCCTCGTGACACGCGATCTGAAAAACGCTGTCAGCCGACGTATAGACGATGGGCTTGCCGGTTCTGACGTGCTCATCGCCGAGCTCGGCGATGATAGTGGTGCCCGATGAATGACAGTTACCGAGGACACCGGGCAGCTCTGCCCGTTCTATGAGTTTGTCCAGCAGTTCCGGCGGAAACGTATCGGTCTTCTTCGTAAAGTAGCCCCAGTCGAATAGAACCGGAACGCCCGCAATCTCCCAATGGCCGCTCGGCGTGTCTTTGCCGCTGGACAGCTCGGCCGCGTGTCCGTAGGCGCCGATAATTTCGATGTCGGTATCTACACCAGCCGGAAACTCACCGGTACTTTCTTTGCTCGCGTGAAAAAGACCTAACTTCGAAAGATTGGGTAACCGCAGCGGCCCTTTGGTGGAAGCCGCCCGTACCCGCGCGATGCTACCCAGCGTGTCTGCCCCGACGTCACCAAACTTATCCGCATCGGCGGTGGCACCGATGCCGAATGAATCCAGTACCAGGATAATTGCGCGTTTCATTTAGGACTTGCTCCTCTTCATTGCAGCGAGAAAAAGAATCCCGCCAGCGCGGCATTCATGAGATTGACCAGTGTACCTGCAATTACAGCCTTCAGACCCAGCCTCGCAATGTCATGGCGTCGTGCTGGAACCACCGCTCCGAGTCCGCCAAGGAGGATAGCGATGGAGGCGAGATTCGAAAAGCCGCACAGCGCGAATGTTACGACCAACTGCGTATACGGCGACAATGTGTCTTTGATCCCGACAAAGCTGGCGTAGGCATAAAACTCGTTGATAACCAGCTTCTGACCGATCAGGCTGCCCGCCTGCGTCGCTTCTGCCCACGGCACGCCCAGCAGGAACGCGATAGGTGAAAACAGGTGCCCCAACAGCCACTGCAACGTCAATTGCTCGAACCCGAACCAGGCGCCGACACCGCTCAGAATACCGTTAACCAGGTAGATGAGGCCGACGAAAGCAATGAGCATCGCGCCAACCGCCATGGCAACCTGCATACCCGTCATCGCGCCGTTGCCGATCGCCTCGAAGATATTGACAGGCTGATCTGCCGGATCGATCAAGCTCGGTATGCGGCCTGTCGTCGTGCGGTTCGGTCTCCGGGTATATGATTTTCGCCATCATGAGCGCACCAGGCGCGGCCATGAAACTGGCCGTAATCAGGTACTTCAATTCCACGCCCATCTGCGCGTAGCCCATCATCACCGCCCCGGCGATAGTTGCGCAGCCACCGGTCATGACGGCGAACAGTTCGGACTGTGTCATACCAGCGAGATAGGGCTTCACGACCAGCGGCGCGTCAGTATGGCCAACGAAAATATTTGATACAGCGGAGACGGACTCGGCATGGCTCGTTTGCAACAGGCGGTGCAGCCATCCGCCGAATACGCCGACAACTCGTTGCATGATTCCGAGGTAATACAGTACCGACATCAAGGCCGCAAAAAAAACAATGACAGGTAGTACGTTAAAAGCGATCGTGAATCCGAGAGTCGGCGTGATGTTCGAACCGAACACAAACGCAATGCCATCGTTGCCGTAATTAATAACGGTCTGCACACCCTTTACGACCTTATCCAGGACGAGACCGCCGGCTGGTACAAATAACACCAGAGCAGCAATAGTCAGCTGGATGAGAAAGGCCATCGATACAGTGCGGCGATTAATCGCACGTCTGTTGTTCGACAACAGGGCGGCGATCAGAAAAATAGTGGCAACACCGACGAGGCTCATTACAAGCTGCATAACATAGGGTCCTCAACTAAAAAGGGCCCGTTCCAACGGGCCCCCGGGGAAAAACAGTTCATTGCTAGTGATGCGGAACCTGTGGCTCCATGGTGCTTTCACCATAGTACTCGGTGCGCGTATCTTCGATATAAAAACCCTCGTAGGACATCAGCCAGATAAGCACCATGATCGCAACCGGCGGGGCAAGGATGGCGAGCTTCAGCGCGAGGCGCTCCCAGCCCATGTGCATGAATATCCAGACGATGCCGCCTGCTTTCAGCATCATGAAGAGCAGAATCAGAAATTTGCGCACTGCCCCGTCGTCCATGAAGTCCGTGGCATAGGAAAAGCCACTGAGTACAAACAATGCACCCCACATGATCCAGTAGATCTTCAGTGGATGCTGTTGTCCTTCTTCAGCCATTGCGATGACTCCTGTTCCTTACCAGAGGTAAAAGAATGCGAAAATGAATACCCAGACGAGGTCGACGAAGTGCCAGTACAGGCCCGTGATTTCGACGATCTCGTAGTTGCCGCCGTGCTTCTCATAAAAACCGTTCTTCACCCGGAAAGCAATAACCAGCAAGTAAATTACGCCGGCCGAAACGTGCATGCCGTGGAAGCCCGTGATCATGAAGAAACTCGAGCCGAACTGTGCGGCACCGAACGGGTTCTCCCAGGGGCGCACGCCTTCCGAGATCAATTTGGTCCACTCATATGCCTGCATGCTAACGAACGTTGCGCCGAGAACCGCTGTGGCAAGCATGAGCCAGAACGTCTTGTTGCGATCCTTGCGGTAGCCCATGTTCACCGCAAGGGCCATCGTGCCCGACGAAGTAATAAGGACAAACGTCATGATAGCGATGAGCAGTAGCGGCACGTCGTAGCCAAACGCCTGCAATGCAAATACTTCGGACGGGCTCGGCCAGGGGTCCGTCGTAGCGATGCGAACCGACATGTAGCCGACGAGGAAACAGCTGAAAATAAAGGTATCGCTAAGCAGGAAGATCCACATCATGGCCTTGCCCCAGGGCACGCCGAAGACCTGCTTGTCACGCGAAAAATCGTCCGCGACACCCTTGGTGCCGGGCGCCTCTACTTCCGCTCCACTACTCAATACCGCTTCAGACATAAGGACCCCTTAGGTCGACAACAGCAATCCAAAAAGAATCAGCCAGACAAGCAACAGGAAGTGCCAGTAAATCGCGCACAGCTCGATGCTACGGGTAATCGCCGCATCATCTCCCTTGCCGAGAACGACCTTTGTCGTCGCTCTCATCCAGACGTACAGGCCGCCAGCGATGTGTACCGCGTGCGCGCCCGTCAGGAAATAGAAAAATGCATTGGCCGGATTATTGGTAATGAACTGGCCCGATGCCTGCAGCTGTTGCCACGCCATCAGCTGGCCGACAATGAATGCCCCGGTCAAAATCCCTGTCAGTATCAAACCTGGCGCAAGTCTCGCCACTTGTGCCTTCACCGCGGCATTGCGCGTCCACTGGAAGACAATACTCGCGAGGACCAACATGGCTGTATTCGTCCACAATAACTGTGGCTCGCTCAACGGCACCCAGTCGCCGAGCTCCATACGCAAGGAATAGGCGCTCAGGATCAGAGCGAAGAACGACGTAACGACGGCCAGCAGTGTAAGCAGCCCGATCAGGCGGGCATTGGTTCCCAGCGGTCCCTCATGCGCTGTCTCGCTGACGGTCTCGGCAACCCAGGGCTGCGTGTTGAACGACTGCTTTAGCAGCCAGCCGAGCAGCGTGGCCAGAATCAGTGCCAGGAAAAGAAGCGCTATCGTCATCGCCGCCCCCCGCCAGGCGAATACAGCGCCACTAGTGTTCGCCTCCGTGATCACGGCCCGCCGGCGCATCGTCAGGAGATACGTTCTGTGGAATAAAGTCGTCCTTGTACCCCGGCACGCTGTAGTCATAGGCCCAGCGGTAGACGACGGGCAGTTCATGGCCCCAGTTGCCGTGTTTGGGCGGGTGGTCCGGCGTATGCCACTCGAGAGTGGTGGCGCCCCACGGATTAGGATCGGACTTCGGCCCTTTCGCGAGGCTCCAGATCATGTTGACGAAGAACAGCACCTGGGTCGCGGCGACGAACAGCGCCGACATCGTTATAAAGGCATTCAGATCCTGTGCGGAATCGGGCATGAATTCGGTATTGCCCATGGCGAAGTAGCGTCGCGGCACGCCCTGGAAGCCAAGATAGTGCATCGGCAGATAGATCGAATACGTACCGAGAAAGGTCATCCAGAAGTGCCACTTGCCGAGTGTCTCGTTGTACATTTTGCCAGTGATCTTTGGCCACCAGTGATAGATGGCACCGAACACTACGAGTACTGGCGACACGCCCATAACCATGTGGAAATGCGCCACCACGAAATAGGTGTCCGATAACGGCAAGTCAATCGTCACGTTGCCAAGAAACAGCCCCGTCAGGCCGCCATGAATAAATGTAAAAATGAAGCCGATGGCGAACAGCATTGGTACCCTGAGGTGTATGTTTCCCTCCCAAAGCGTCAACACCCAGTTGTAGACCTTGATCGCGGTCGGCACCGCGATGATCAATGTTGTCGTCGCGAAGAAGAAACCGAAGTACGGATTCATACCGCTCACATACATATGGTGCGCCCAGACAACGAAACTGAGCCCACCGATAGCAACGATCGCCCAAACCATCATCCGATAGCCGAAAATATTCTTGCGCGCGTGCGTGCTCAGGAGGTCCGAGACGATACCGAAAGCGGGTAACGCGACGATGTATACCTCTGGATGGCCGAAGAACCAGAACAGGTGCTGAAAGAGTATGGGGCTGCCGCCGGTATATCCGGGGTCCACGCCCATCGAGCTGATCGCCGGCATGAAGAAGCTTGTGTGCAGCGTCTTGTCGAACAACATCATGATGGCGCTGACGAGCAATGCCGGAAATGCCAGCAAACCGAGCACCGTCGCGATGAATATGCCCCAGACGGACAGTGGCATGCGCATCAGCGTCATACCCCTGCAACGTGCCTGCAACACCGTCGTGATGTAGTTGAGGCCGCCCATCGTGAACGCAACAATAAATACGGCAAGTGACAACAACATGAGCAGGATGCCCCACTCGACACCGGGCGTACCCGGCATGATCGCCTGCGGCGGGTAAAGCGTCCAGCCGGCTCCGGTCGAGCCACCGGGAACAAAGAAACTGGCCACCAGGATGATGACCGATAGCAGATATACCCAGTAACTCAACATGTTCAGATACGGAAAGACCATGTCGCGAGAGCCGCACATCAACGGAATCAGGTAATTGCCGAATCCGCCCAGGAACAGCGCGGTGAGCAGGTAGATCACCATGATCATGCCGTGCATGGTAACGAACTGGTAGTAGTTCTCAGGGTTGATAAAAGAGAACTGATCAGGGAATCCGAGTTGCAGCCGCATCATTGCGGACAGGCCCAGGGCGATAATACCGACAAAGATAGCCGTCATACCGTACTGCATGGCAATGACCTTGTGGTCCTGGCTCCAGATATATTTGGTTATGAACGTCTGCGGATCGTGATGTTCGACTTCATGGTCACGGTCTGCAATTGCAACGTAAGCCATCCAGTTCCCCTTTTACCTGTTTAGTACTTCGTTATTTTTTTGACAACCAACCTACAGCGTATTGATGTAGGCAACGACATCCCTGACCGCTTGCTCGTCATGCAGAATGTTGGACATCAGGCCCATCTGCTTGCCGTGATGATCCTGCAAATGAGCGCCCCGAACTTCATTCTTGAAATTGTGTAACTGTCTCTCCAGATACCAGTCGGACATTCCCGCGGCACGCGGTGCGTTCATTGCCTGGATCCCCATGCCGTCCCCGCCATGACAATAGGCGCACACGTTGTAGTGCTTCTGCCCGCTCGCAACGTTGCCTTCTATCGTCGTATCTACGGCCGCATCTGGAAATGTCTGGATATGCGCGACCACGTTGTCGATGGCCTGTTCGTCCACCAGCGTCGCAACCATGCCGATCATCTGCGCGCCGTAAACATCGTCTTCATGGGTACCGCGCAGGCCCTTCTTGTAGTTCATGATCTGCCGCTTCAGGTACCACGGGCTCTGGCCCGCGATTTTCGGTGCATTCAGAGCAGCATTACCTTCGCCCTTGGCACCATGACAAGTCGCGCACACGGCATACTGGGCGGCGCCGACCATCGCGTTTCCGCCCGGCGCATTCGTAAGGTCATCGTACGTCGGCTGATTCGCCAGCCAGGTCTGGTAGTCGTCGCGCTCATTGACGATGACGGCTCCTCGCATTGTGTAGTGCGCGATTCCACAGAGCTCTTCACAGAGAATTTCATACCGCCCGGTCTTGGTGGGCGTCAACCACAAGAATGTGTTGGTGCCGGGTACAAGATCCATCTTGACCCGAAACTGGGCGACCGTGAAATTGTGCAGCACATCCTTCGAGCGCAACAGGAACTTGACGGGTCTGTCGACCGGCAAATGGACTTCACCGCTGTAAACAAGAACATCATCCCGACCGTTCGGATCTTCCGGATCCATGCCAAACGGGTTGTCGCCAGTGATGCGCTCGGCATCGACTTCGCCCAGCTTGCCGTCTTCGCCGGGCATGCGGAACGTCCAGTGCCACTGTTGACCAACTGCTTCGACGACATGAGCATCGTCCGGCACATCGACAAAATCCGCCCACACAAACAGTCCGGGCGTCAACATGGCCGCAACGCCGACTGTCGTCAGACCTGTCAGCCAGCTTTCGAGCTTTTTGTTTTCCGGCTCATACGTCGCCCGTGCCCCTTTCTTGTAGCGGAACTTGATGACGCAGTACGCCATGAAAAGGTTGACGGCAACGAAAACGAAGCCGGTGACGTAGAGGGTGATGTCGACCGTGAAGTCCACCATTCCCCAGTTGGAAGCCAACTCGGTGAATGTCCATGGGCTAAGCAGGTGAAAGAGAACCGAACCGACGACGAGAAGAATCAACACAACAGCAAAAGGCATACCTGGCGCATCCTTTGTGTTCTTTGTTTGTCGAGCGCGACAACGATTTGGATCGCCGCCCGTCTTTCTTATTCAGTTCGCGGTGTGGTTCTGATCGCAATCCTCTTTTGCATTATTACTGTGGTACTTCTTGTGTTGCGCTGGTCCTTGCAGAACCTGCGAACTGACCCCAAAAACAGGATAATGCAAATGGGAACCATTATCTACTGCATCAGAGGCCGATATCCGCCTTGACCTTCTCTTCCGCCTTCTTGATATCCGACTGCAGCGCGTCCAGTTCCTGCTGCAGCTGGCTTGTAAACACTGCGGTTTCAGACTTCCAGTCAATGTCCGGAATCGCCGCCGCTATCGCCGCGGGACCCGGTGTTGCGACCGGCTCGGGTTGCGATAAGTTAACAATAAGAATCACGACAGCAGCGGCGGCTACGCCAGTGAGGCTGCTGGCCAGCCAGAAAAGTGCCGGCCGTCGTGACTTCACTTGAGACGACGTCTCCTCAAGCGGCGCAACACCGCGCAGCGATGCGGAAATCCTGTGATCCAGTTCATCAGACACGGTGGCGTCGATGTTTTTCGCATCCTGACGCAGTCGATTGGCTAACTTATCCATACGCTTTACTCTCTTTGTCAGTGCCGTTGAGTTCGGCATCGAGGGCGCGTCGTCCGCGCATCAGGTTAACCTTGGTCCACGATGCAGATCGATCGAGCGCAACTGAAATATCGTTCACGGACATATCTTCGGCGTAGCGCAGCCACATTGCTGCAAATACTTCGTCATTTAACAGGCGTCGCGCGCTGAGCCAGAGGTTTTCCGTTTCTGAATCTGCCATGCACTGCAGCAGGGGATCACTCTCTTCATCCCTGAGGTCATGAAGCGCCGGCAAGTCCTGTGAATATCCATTCGCCGCGTTGCGAATCGCTATTCGATATAGCCAGGTACTAAATCGCCAGCGCTGATCGTAACTCCGAATATAACGGTAAGCATTGATCAGGGTGTCCTGCAGCGCGTCCTCCGCATCTGCATAACTGGCACAGCGGGTGAGCAGGAAACGCAGCAGACCATCCCGATAACGGCGAACGAGATCTGCGAATGCATCCGCAGACCCCGCTTGCGCGGCTTCGACCAGTTGCGCTTCAGTCCGCAAGAGCCGATACAACAGTATCCGGATCGAGTGACAGGGACAGCTTGAGCACGCTGCCCGCGACATTGACCGTCGTGCTTTGAAGTATGGCGGCTACCTCTGAGTCCATGTCGTCGTTAAATGCCGTCAGGCCGATAAGGCCCCTGACAACGCTCGCCAGCGAATTTGCCATGTCGGGCTCGTTCGCAACCAGCTGCGCTTCGATTCCCAGCTTGTCGCCGAGATCAGCCATTAACACAGCGACCTGCTTGGTATTACGGAGTATCTTGGAATCCCAGTCGCCGTCTTCCTCCATTTCATCTGCCTTGACGCCAGCCTGGATCAGGCTGCGCTCTGCCCGCAATACGAACAGCGCGTTCTTGTCTTCGCGCTCCAACCTGACCTTACCGTCGTTCGCCAGCAACTCTTTCATCTGCTCTTGCGTGTTGGTGATCAGGATTTTGTTCTTCAGCGCGACGCTGACATAGGCTTCTTTTTCCAGGGAATCGATGTCGATATCGATATTGCCTGAATTGCCTTTTTTGTTGCCATTGGCTTTGCCGTCAAAAAAGTAATACGCCTTACCGGAAGACTTGAATGTCTGCAGCTCACCATCAGCCGCCGCAAGGGCCACAACCTTGTCCCTGGTATCCTGACTGATCTTTCCATCGAGGATGATGACCGGCCCGGCACCGGCGCCCGAAAAAGCAGTCAGGCTTTGCGCTTCCTTTCCGAAATCAATCCCGACTTCGCCAAGAATCTCCGCGAATACCTCAGCATCAAGCCAGTCATACACGCCGCGGCTCGCCTTGCCGTCACGCATCGCGTCAAAGTCTGCGTGGAAATACCAAGACGCCGACGCCGGAATGCCGTCAATGTCCGCGTTGGTCGCAGGCGAGAACGCGAGCAACAGCAGTGCCGCGAATAAGATCAGTTTACGCATCCAGATACCCTCAATTAAGTGTTGTCTTACACTGTTATAGGGCCATTTCGCGGAATTGGTTACAAACAATGAAATCAATGGGGACATTCCTGATTTAACGCGTTAAATCAGGAATGTCCCCATTTGGCCCGCAGTTCGGACTAGCTTTTCTCACGGCTGGTCAGCCAGCTCACGCCGAACGTGAGGATCATTCCGGCCAGAAAGCCCGGTATCGCTTCATAAAGCCCGTGATAGTCGGCCTTGAAGAAGCTCAACCAGATAATGCTCGTCAGGAATCCGCCAAGCATGCCGGATACGACGCCGAGCCAGGTGATGCGCTTGTAGTAGAGAATACCAATCATGACTGGCCCAAATGCCGAGCCAAGGCCGGACCAGGACGCAAGCACAAAATGAAAGATGACGCGCGGCTCCTGAATACCCAGCACCAGGGCGATGACGCCGATTACAACAGTGACAATTTTGCCGTAGTTCGACAGGACGGAGTCGCTTTCGCTACTGCCCATAATTTTCTGGTAGGTATCCCGAACTACCGCAGAAGAGGCGAGCAGCAGCAGAGAATCGACGGTAGACATGATCGCGGACAACACGACCACCAGCAACATGCCTGCGATTATCGGTGGGAACAGCTCGCTCGAAAGTGTCGGGAAGATCGTCTCACTGTCTTCCAGCCCGGGCATCAGAGCTCGGCCGGCAACACCCGCTGTGACCGCACCGGCCGTAAAGACCAGCAGCACAAGCAGCGACATGATGCGTGCTTTTTTGATCTCACCGTCATCACGCGCGGACATGAAGCGTACCAGTAGCTGAGGCACGCCCATAAAGGGCAGTCCTATGCCAACGAAACTGGCAATGCCGATCCATGCCGGCCCGCTGGCGAACGCAAACATATCAAGCAGTGCCGGATCCTGCGCTGCCAGCGTCGCGGTCATTGCCTCCCAACCGCCAGCCGCGCTGACCGCCGCTACCGGCACGGCAATGAGGCCGAGCAGCATCAGTACGCCCTGCACGACGTCGGTATATGAGACGGCTTTGTAACCGCCGACGAAGGTGTAGCCGATGATGAAAACGGCGCCCACGATCACACCGGTTTCGTACTGCATGCCGAGAAAACTGCTGAACGCTTTGCCGGAGGCGACCATCTGCGCAGTGACATACGTCGTTACCATGACGACGATAATCAGCACAGCAACGCCGCGAATCAGGTGCCATTTATCGGCGAACTTCGCGGCGAGTACGTCCGGCACCGTGATCGAGTTCGTTTCATCGCCGAGTTTCTTGAGGCGCCGAGAGATCAGGCCCCACGACAAGCCGATGCCGACGATCTCGCCGACAACGACCCAATATGCCTGGGCGCCAACTGCGTAGCCCATACCGGATAGCCCCAGCAACAACCAGCCGCTCTCCCCGGTCGCGTTGGTACTGAATGCGACGACCCAGAACGGCAGCTTCTTGTCGGCGAGGTAAAAACCGGCCAGGGTGTGGGTCTCGCGGCGACTCCAGACGGCAAGTGCGGCAAGGACTCCCAGATAGACAATGAGGACGGTGACGGTTGTTGACATCGTTTGCAGGCCCGAAAGTTTGCTATCAGGTGTCGCGCGTAATGCGCCCGGCGATAATTCCCGCGATAAACAGGAATATCGCCATGCCCAGCAGGTATTCCGGCCAGGAACGCGTAATGCCGCAGTAATAAATGCCCGCTATGGTAACGACCTGGAATGCGTTGATGAACTTACTCTTGCGCAGCTTCGCCTTCGGGAAGCGCAGTCTGGAGATCATGAGCAGCGCCAGCGTGAACATCAGCACCGGCATATACAAATGCAGTGGCAGGGACGCGGCAATGTCGGGATAGTAGATCAGGACAAGCACGACCGATGACACCATCGCTCCACCTGCAGCCGTGATCGGAATACCCGTGAACCAGCCCGTGCTCGGTTGATCAGTAACCAGGTTAAAGCGCGCCAACCGCATGGCGCCGGCAAGAACGAAGACCGCGACCGCAACCAGCAGGACCCAGAATTGTTCGGTATCGTACTCGATCCCGCCAAGCTGCATGCCAGCGTTGAGCATCAGCACGGCGGGCGCTACGCCAAAAGAAACCAGGTCCGCCATTGAGTCAAATTCGGCGCCGAAATTCGAAGTCGCTTTCAGAAGCCTGGCGGAGGCACCGTCCAGGACATCGAGCAATCCACACCAGACAATAATCCACGCGGCGAGCTCAAGCGCACCCAGCTGAGTGGTAACAATGGATGCAACGCCAAGCAGCAGGCTCAGCGCCGTGAAGCTGTTGGGGATGCTGTAGCGGAGAATACTCAAGGGCTTCGGGGACCTCTATTTCTTATTGCTGGTCATTCTGCATGGGCCGGTCCATTTAATCCACCAGCGCCTGTGGCCGCATTTTGGGATCGTCAGGTACCACCCCACCAGTTCACGTTCCGTACGTTGGCACTGCTGCCGGTTATCCCGACAGGCCCCCTTTGAACATTGAGCTGCATGCGCACCCCGTCGCGCTCGATCTCGACAACCACATCTTCTCCGGCCGTCCCTTGCAGGGTTAGCGCCCTCAAATCGTTGACACTGAAGACGCGCTCACCATTGTAGCTGACTATTTCGTCGCCGGGCTGCATACCGGCCCGGTCGCCCGGCGAACTGCCCAGCACCTGCGTGACCTGCACAGTCGCCGGCTGGCCCTGCGCTTTGAGATAGCGTTCATATTCGACGTCACCAAGCTCTTCGCGGAGCAGGGATCCCGGGTCGTTGACCATGGAGAAGGCATTCATCCGCTCGCCATTGCGTTGCGCATCATGTGCAGCTTGCATCGCCTTGTACTGAGCTTCGGATTCCTGCTGCAGGACCCGGCGGGCCTCGTCCTCGGAGAAGCCGCCATCGACCAGCGACTTCAGGCGCCGCTCCTGCATACGCTGGATAAGCGTCGCGTAATCAGGTCGCTCTCTTGCCCCCTCGCGGCGACGTGATTCGCGCTGAATTTCTTCCGCACGCTGCCGGCTTTCTGCAATCGTCCGCGAACCACTCGAGTCAATGCGCTCGATTTCATCGAGCAGCGCTTGCAGCTGGTCTTCGAGCACCATCCTTGCGTTACGCTCTGCGACAATCATCTGTTCGAGGTGCAGCAAGCGCTCATCAGCGGTCTTTGCGGAATCGATATTCTCCGCCGCCGGCTTGCTGCCTGGACTTTCTTCTCGGTGTGGATCGGCACCGAGGAGCAAGGCGCCCACGGCGATACCGGCGACCAGACTTATAACGACAGCAACGGCTAATTTCGACACGAGACTATTCGGCTAATTGTGCCGCGACTACGGTTGCCGGGCAGCTGGAACCCGCGGTGAAAGGCCCCATGCCCGTATTCACGCTGGCAATCTGCCCAGGCGGAATCTGGCCATTAATCGCCCTGCGGACCTGCTGCTGACGTCCATTGGCATCGGTATACTGGACAGCAATCTCGACGCCGGTAATTTGCACATCCGTGTCGTTTCGAACTGAAACAACCAGGTTGCCGTTGGCATCCGGATCGCAGCGGCGCGACACGTAGGCGCTGGGGTTGGATGGAAGCTCCAGCCTTACCAGGGCCGCTGTGCCTGCTTTCCCATACTCGCCGCCCGCGCTTGAAACCACCTTGTAGTGCTTGATGGCGTCAGGCAGATTGCCGCGCCTCTGGGCTATGCCGCCGAGCGCATAATGCGCCGGCGCGGTCGGCAGCAGCTCGATACTTCTTTCCAAATCGATGACCGCGCCATCAACCTGGTCGAGTTCCTTTTTCGCGAGGCCGCGCTGCAGGTGGTAGTAGAAAAAACCGTCTCGCCGCTCAATGGCCCGATTGAAATTGGTCACCGCCATATCGTACTTATCGGCAACGAGGCGAACATCACCACGCAGCGCATGGAAATGCGCCTCCTGCGGAAATAGCGATAACGCCTTGTTAGCAAGCGTCAGCGCTTCGTCCGTTTTCTTTTCAGCCAGCGCCTTGCGGCCCTCGTCATACGCGTCGTAAGCCGGCTTCGCCGCGCGGGTTTTTTGCATGATTCGCTGGAACTCGGTCTCGCCGGTTTTCCCGCCGGCCGGCAGGCTCGCCGCCGTCACCCTGTTCGTATCAACTCGCTCCTGGGACGGAGGATGGCTGGCAAACAGGCCGCTGAGCCAGTCGGTTCTTCGGCCGTCGCTCAGGCGTACGAAGGTTTCCTGCAACGATATCGCGCCCCTTGGGTTGTAGCCCGCCTTCGACATGTACTGCATACCGTAGAAATCAGACTCGAGTTCAGCCTCACGGCCGTACTTCATGGTCACGAGCTGCGCGGCCAGGCCCGCTCCGCCCACCGCGAGGTTGCCGTAGTCGCTGTCACTCGACGCTACCGCGGTTGCAAGCACAAGGCCCTGCAACAGCATGCCCCGGGACATCTGCCGGGCGGTGTGCCGTGCTGCTGCATGCACCACCTCGTGGCCAAGGACGGCGGCCAGCTCGGCCTCAGATTCCAGCTCGGTCAACAGACCGCGGTTGATGGCAATCTTGCCACCGGGCAAGGCCCAGGCGTTGGGCACCGAGTTATTAAGTACAACAAATTCGTACGGCAGATCGACGGGGCTTTGCGCGGCCAGCCGTCCGCCCACAGTCGCTACGTAACGGGTTAGTTCGGGATCAACATCGTAAGCCCCGCCCTGGGACTGCTGCATCGGGGCGTAGTTCTGCTGCCCCATCTGGATTTCAGAGGCTGTACTAACCGTCATCAACTCGGTCTTGCCGGTGACCGGATTGACGGCGCAACCGCTCAGGAAAGCGATGCCGATGGCAAGGAATACCCTGACTTTACTCATTTCTGACCCTCACTATTATGCTCATGTCATTATAGCGCCTGTTATACTGCCCGCGCCTGCTATAAGGCAGCTGACAATGGGAGAAGTAAATGGGATTGTTTGACTTTGTAAAAGACGTAGGCCGACAGGTATTCAATACGGATTCCGAAGCCGCCGATAACATCAAGCAGCACCTCGAGATCAAGACGAGTGGCCTGAAGGATCTAACGGTCGAATTTGATGATGGGGTGGCAACGATCTGCGGAGAGTGCAAGAACCAGGCTGTTCGCGACCAGGCAATCCTGATTGCTGGCAACATCAAGGGCGTCGAAAAAGTCGTAGCCGATGACCTCAAGGCGCCACCGCCGAAGCCTGAAGAACCCGAAGAAAAGGCCGAAATTTACGAAATTGTCAGCGGCGATACGCTAGGCGGAATCGCTAAGAAATACTATGGCAGTGCCGGCAAATACATGAAGATCTTCGAAGCCAACCGCGAGATCATCAAGGACCCCAACAAGATCTATCCGGGTCAGAAGATTCGTATTCCGCTCGACTAATAAGGATTGCTTCATGGACTTAATGGACCTGCTCAAGGCGAGCGGGGGCGACAACAGCCTCGGCGAGCTTGCGAAAACTGTCGGACTTGGCTCCGGCGACACCACGAACCTCGTTAAGGCGCTCGCGCCTGCTCTGATGCGAGGCATGCAAAAAAACACGGCCGATGATTCCGGTCTGGCCGGCTTGCGCCGTGCTTTGGAGACCGGCGGTCATGATCGTTATCTCGACAAGCCGGAATTGCTGGCAAGCGAAGAAACACGCACGGATGGCAACAATATCCTGGGCCACATCTTCGGCAGCAAAGACGTCAGTCGCAACGTGGCCGGGGCGGCCGCGAAAGAGACCGGTATCGACATCAGCATGATAAAGAAAGCGTTGCCGCTGCTCGCAACCCTCGCCATGGGAGCGATGAGTAAGAAGACCTCGGGAGGCAAGGATCTGGGTTCTTCGTTATCAAAAGGTGGACTTGGACCGCTTGGCGACCTGCTCAACATGGGTGGAAAGTCTGGCGGCGGACTCGATGACATACTGGGTATGGCGCGGAAGTTCTTCTGAGTATTCAGGGGCGCTGACTGCGCGACAACAGCTCGAGATAAAGGCCGACTTCACGTCGGCCTTTTTTTGCCTTCCTGCGATAGACTAGGATGAAGGAAGAAGAGGCAGTCTTCTTGCAGACTGTTTACGCTATTGTTTCGATCCTGTTACACGAGCCTTAATGAGCGAACAACTTGACCTCTGGAGATTGGCGGCGGGCCTTGGGCTCTTCCTGTTCGGCATGCATCAGCTCGAACAGGCTCTGACTCAACTTGCCGGCCGATCATTCAAGAAATTCCTGCGCCAGTACACCGCGAAACCGCTGAGAGGCGTGCTCGCAGGAGCGTTGTCTACAGCCGCATTGCAGAGCAGCTCCGTTGTAAGCCTGATCGTTCTCGCATTTGTTGGCACCGGCATAATTTCGCTCGCCAGCGCTCTTGGCATTGTATTTGGTTCGAACCTCGGCACGACGATGACAGGCTGGATCGTTGCCACGGTCGGATTCAAGCTCGACATTGAAGCGCTTGCGCTACCTCTTATCGCGATCGGCGGACTGGGTGTGGTCTGGTCCGCTACGGGCACCAGACGCGCCGGCCTGAGTCACTTCGTCGCCGGCCTCGGATTGATGCTCATGGGCCTGGAGTTCATGAAGTCCGGCGCCCTGGTTGTAACCGAGATGTTCGACCCGAGCGCATTGGCGGGTTATCCACTTATCGTGTTCCTACTTGCCGGTCTGTTGCTGACAGCCGTCATTCAATCCAGCTCCGCGACCATCATGATTACGCTGAGCGCTCTTTATGCCGGCGCCATCCCACTGGAGTCTGCGGCGGCGATCGCGATCGGCGCTGATCTCGGAACAACGATCACCGCACTATTGGGTTCATTGGCAGGCTCGGCATCCAAAAAGCGTGTCGCAGTAGGCGTCGTTCTATTCAATGTTGTCGCCGATACAATTGCGTTCATTGGTCTTGTCCCGCTGCTTAAACTCATAACGGGCGTTTTCGCAATTTCTGATCCGCTGTTTGCGCTGGTGGCATTTCACAGCACGTTCAATCTGATCGGAATATTGATATTTCTTCCGCTCATTCCGCTATTGAGCCGGTGGCTCGACCGGCGATTCGGAGAGGAGGAAACACCGCTCTTGCGCCATATTACGAGTACGGAAACGGCGGTGCCGGAAGCGGCGCTCGAAAATATGACGCGCGAGACGCTGCGCCTTATCGACCAGGCGGCCGCGTTGAATCAGGTAACGCTGGGACTGCCTCCCGACCATACGTTCTATGACAGTCGCGACGACCGCAAGGGCGTCTGCGTTTTCGAGGACGAGATCGACTACGAACGCAGTTATGCAGAAATAAAGCAGATCGAAGGAGCAATACTCCGCTACGCGCTGGTGCTGCAAACGCAGGCCCTTGAAGCGGACGAGTCAGAGCGTCTGAGCCAGATTATTCCCGCCATCCGAAACGCTGTACAAGCCGCCAAGAGCATGAAGGACGTGCACGGCGATCTCGAGTTATTCCGTGGCTCCGTAAATGATCGATTCAATGCCTACTTCGGGCAGTTCAGGGAAGCCGCGCGCGAGTTTTACGAGAATCTCGATACGCTCAGGAAAGCCGACATACCGACATTACGATTTGAGGCGCTCGTCGAGATAAAGAACAAGGCGGAGTCGATACACAACCGCATGCGCCACCGCATCTACGACGAGGTATCTCGCGGCGAACTTAGTGAAGTAGAAATTTCGACATTGTTGAACGTTAACAGGGAGTTGCTGGTTGCGAACCAGAGCCTCGCGTCGGCGCTCGCGGACGTCCTGTTGAACATGGACTCAGCCAGCGATTTCGCGAGCATTCCTGTAATACGATAGATAACCGGCGTGAGAAATCACAAGACAGCCGAAAGGCGGCGCGCGGAGCCGTAGGTGATAATCCGAATAGTTCGCCGTGTTACCTTTGGCGAATATGGGCATATCAGGGAATCAGGGAGTCGAGATGCCGTCTGAAGCAAGAACGATGATGAAGGAGTTGCGGGAGGATCATCGCAATATGTCGATAGTCCTCAGCCTGCTCGAAGACGCGGCGGAACAGGCTTCCGCGGGAGACGATCCCGATTTCGAACTGATCGAAGAGATCATGCGTTACCTGACTGTCTATCCGGACGCGGTCCACCACCCGAAAGAAGATATCGTCTACGAACAGCTGCGCAGCAGACGTCCGGATCTCGCCGATGGCCTCGAAGATGTGCCCGGCGACCACCAGGATATCGCGATACTCGGCTCGGCTTTGCGCGACGAGATTGAGGCCATCATTGCCGGCGCAGCCGTGCGGCGCGAGAAGTTCATCACAGATGCCTTGAGTTACGTGAAACGGCTACGCAGTCACATGAGCTGGGAAGAAAGCGACCTGTTCGAACGCGTCGACAAGATGATTGACGCCGACCCTCAGGAATTCGATGTGGAAGCCTTCGATCATATCAAGGACCCCGTGTTCGAACTCGAGGTCGAAGCCGGATTCCGGCGCCTGTTATTAACGCTGAAGCCGAGCCACTAAAAATACCAGGCGATCTGCGCGAACAGTCCGGCACCACCGGACAAATAGCGATCGGGCTGGCCGGCATTAATACCGCCGAACTCGCTGCCTTTCGGACCCAGCGGCACATTGATGCTCGCGAGCAAGGTCATGTTATCGGACACGCTGTAGTTGGATACCAGCTGAAATAAGCCACTGGGATCCGCGATATTCGCAAGCACGGTTGGCGTCAGTCCCCACAACGGCGTCATTTCGATCATCACGCTGCCAGCCAGGTAGTGCCGGCCGATCGAAAAAAGCTCGCCGCGCGTAACCCGGCTGATGAGATCGATATTGTTGCCAAGACTGATCGGATCATAAGCGCCGGATCGCTGCCCGAAGCCGTTGTAGAAATATTCGATCGCCCCGCTCATGTTTTTGTCAAACCAGTTCCATGAGTAGGTGAAATTGGTTACGAACTGGACCGTCGTGTCATCATCTCCCCGTGTTACGACAAGGTCGCCCCGCCAGACCGCGCCACCTACACTCTTTCCAGCCCCGAATCCCACGACAGTATCGCCATAGTTCTCGGCCAGCAGAAGATCGTATTCCGCCTCGCCCAGAAATCCGTGGTACTTGATCGCCGTGGTGGCTTGGCCGGACTCAACATCGCCGCTAACGGGATTTCGACGCGCTACGTAGGCACCCTGTACATCGTGGCCGTTGTCGCGCAAATACTGGAGATACAGCATGTCGTCCCCGCTCTTGTATTCCCTGTCCACGGCGGCAGGATCAAACGGATTTACGAGATCCATCGGCGCATAGAACAAGCCGTTGCCCCAGGACAAAGCCTGTCTGCCAAGTCGTACGACTGCCTTTTCACTGGTATAGCCGACGCTGAGTCGATCAAGGCGGTGCAGGACTACCGTTTTGCCGTCGTCTTCAATAACGTCAGTCAGATTGATCAGACGACGATCGTCGTTTGGGAGCCCCGGAAAAAAGATATTCGTGCCTGCCGGCACGGAGCGCCCCAGTTCGACGCTGTCGCCGTTCAGTGCGAGTAACTGATAGGCGGCGTCGAAGGACCAGCGATCGGCTTTGGCTTTGAAATTCAGGCGCAGGTCGCCATCGAGATCCAGCGTGTTGCTACCAACCAGGTCCCTGAAGAGACTCTGCTCCGGATAGGCCTGGCTCGTCAGCGCAAACTTGGTATGACCGCCAAACTCCGTGTCGGTATCGCCGGCAGCAACCGCTGCCGACAGTAGTGAGACGAGAATGATATAGCTATGCCGCATTCTGCTTGATGTCATCGACAATGCGACCGTCCAACATGCGCACGAGACGCTTCGCATATGCCATGACGCGCTGGTCATGAGTCGCGATAACGAAGGTTGTGTTGTGATGTTCGTTGAGCTCGGTAAACAGCTCCATTAGTTCGTCCGCAGTTTTCGAGTCGAGATTCGCGGTCGGCTCGTCGGCCAGCACCAGCGCCGGCCGCGAGACGATCGCTCGCGCGACAGCGACACGCTGCTGTTGGCCACCGGACATCTCCGCCGGCCGCCGATCCTCGAGCCCCTTGAGGCCGACTTCATCGAGTATCGCCGTCGACTTCTCGGCTCTTTCTTTAGCCGGCACACCCTGCACCTGCATGACGAACTCGATGTTCTCCCGTGCTGTTAGTACGGGGATCAGGTTGTAAGCCTGGAACACGAAGCCGATGCTGGACAGTCGCAGCTCCGCGAGTTCCCCCTTGCTCATCTGATCAATGCGCTGGTCGGCGACCCAGACCTCGCCGCTGTCCGGCATATCAAGTCCGCCAATCGCATTAAGCAAGGTTGTTTTACCGCCGCCAGATGGCGCGGAGAGACAGACAAAACCACCTTGCTCAATCTCGATGCTGACGTGATCGAGCGCCTTGATGTCCTCGTCACCCTGTCGATAGGTCTTGCACAGATCCACACAGCGTACAGCCGTCATCATCCCACCTTTGTTATTGCTTCAACCGGCTCATACCGAGACGCGCGCCACGCCGGGGACAAGCTCGCGAGAAAACCCAGAGACAACACGATCACGTTCGCGAGAATCATGTCGCTCACATACAGCCTCGGGTACAAGACGCTGGACGCTCCCATCATCTCCATGCCTTCAGCTACCGCCGAGATATCGATACCGCCGCGCAAAGGCTGAATAGTCAACCAGGCAAGCAGATTGCCGATGACCAGCCCGACCGACAGCAGCAGCATCGATTCGATGATGATCTGGCCGAGAATATTGGATGGCTTCATACCGAGCGCAAGCATCAGGCCGATTTCCCGGACTCGCTCGAACACGGCCATGACCAGCGTATTCACCAAGCCGAATGACAGCGCCAGGAAAATCACGATCATCCAGATCATCACGAAACCATCCATTACCTTGAGCATAGAGCCAAGATACGTAGCCACTTCACTCCAGCGACTGACCTCAAGCTCACCATCAACGGCGGCCGTGACTTTTTCATACGTTGGCTCGACATCGCGATAATTGTCGCCGAAGAACACGATCTCGGTGGTCGTGTCACCGATGCGCAGCATCTTTTGCGCTGCTTTCTTGCCGATGAAAACGTTGCCCTCTTCGAAAGCGGGCACGTCGGCCTCAAACAGGCCGACGACCCGGAAACCACGATCAGCGATCTCGTTGTCGGGATCCTGGCTCATCACAACGACGCGTTTGCCGACCCGGGTTTCGAGCTTGTCGGCGAGTTTTCGTCCAATAACAATGCCGCTGTCTTCGGCACTTTCGAGGAAGCGACCCTCGACATCGTCATAAGAGATATAGCCGAATTCCCGCTCGGCCGCGGGATCGATACCTAGCAGGGTCACGCCACGCGATTCGTACTCGCTGGCGATGACCGCGGGCACCTTCACCCGGCTCGCCCACGCCGGGAAGTCTGTGGCGGCGAATTTCTTCGCCAGCTCCGCGTCGCCAATCGGAATGCGGTTTGCCACACTGGGGTCATCGAGAAATCTGGGGTTGTGCACCTGCACATGGCCGGGCAATGCGGCGACACCGTCTTCGAGCATCTGGTCAACCATGCCTCGCGACAGGGCCGTCATGAAGATCATTGCCCAGACGCCAACCGCGATGGCACTCACCATGATGATGGTGCGCCGGTGATTGCGCCACAGGTAGCGCCAGGCAAGCATCGTGAGCACCGGAAGCATGCGCATCAGTTCGTCCTCATCGCTTCGACCGGATGCAGTCGATACAGGCGCAACGCCGGATAGGCAGCAGCAAGCAACGTAAACAGGAAAACTACTGACGGTCCGATCGCCATGGTCAATGGTGTCGCCGTAAAGTACACGCGCGGGGGCAGGTTGAAGTTCGCCGCCATTTCCTCCATGCCCGGTATGGACAGGCCGTTCACACTGAAGTATGCCGTCAGTATCGCGCCACCAGTTGCGCCAAGAACCAGGCCGATCAGGCCCAGAAAAGTCGTTTCCAGCATGACGAGGCGCCCCAGCTGGCCTGGCTTCAGGCCCAGTGACATGACGATGCCGAACTCGTGAGTCCGCTCGAGTACCGACATCAACTGTGTATTCAGCACACTGAACGCGACCAGGATGACCAGGATTCCGTACATGAAAAACGCGCTGCTCATATCGGCCTTAATAGCCTGCTTGAGACCGGGCTGTAGCGCGTCCCAGTCGTGCACGACGAGATTGGCGTCGGGCGGCAGCGCAGCGGCAACTTCGGGAAGCACTGCTTCGGCCGTCTCCAGCGTGGGCGCGCTGATGACAATCTGGTGGCCAGCGCCCTCCATGAAGAAGGTGTCCTGAAATGCGCCCAGCGGCATTTGTGCGATGCTTCGATCAACCTCGGTGACGCCGCTTTCGAAAATCCCGACGACAGTCGCTACCGCCGCAGCAAATGATCCGTCCCGACCGCTGCCGAGCAGCGTCAGTTCATCCCCCAGCCCGACGCGCAGGTTGCGGGCAAGCACGGTACCAATGACGATCTCGGCGGCATCGCGCTGGTCGAGATAACGACCCTGCTCGACCAGCCCCGGAATACTCGAGACCTGCGGCTCGAACTCCGGCTCGACGCCAAAAACACCAACTCCGTAGCTGCGTTCCTCGCTGGAAGCAAGCGCGAACGCCCAGCCGCGGGCGGCAATATTCAGCGACGGGAATTCGCCCCGCAAGCTGGCTGCAAGCGGTGCGATATTCGCTACCGTCTGCCGCATTTTCTGATCGTCTTTGTAACCCGGCGCCTGGACCTGCATATGGCCGGTGAACACCTTGAGCGTGTTGTCGATCATCAGGTCGTACATACCGAACTGCATCGAGATCATGAAGACCAGCAGCGTGTTCGAAAAAACCATTGCACCAACGGTCAGCCAGGTCCGCCGCTGGTGCCGCCAGAGGTTGCGCCACGCCAGCCGTACGACGATGTTCATGCGGCGAGCATCCGACTAGTCTCGTGGGTTGCGCAGGTTAGACAGAGTAAACAGGCTGTCCTTCAGTTCGACTTCGTATTCAACTGCGCTGACGATAATTTCCGTCCACTCGTCCGGCTTGTCGATCTTCGCCATGCGCTGTCGTTTCGCGATCATGCGGCCACCCATTTCACCCACATCCAGTGAAACCAGCTTCTTCACTAACTCGCCGTCCTGATCGTAGAACGCATGTTCGAGTACCACATAGTCTTCACGAATCTTCAGGACTTCGCGGCCCCATACGACGGCCGCATCTTCGTGCGGTATCGATTCGATCTCGTAGACGACCACCTCATCCATGTCCTCTCGGCCGAGTATCGAGTGATCGTACTGATCAACAATATCGTCTGCGCGAGCAACGTCCTTGTTGGAAAAGTCCGAGCCCATCCAGCTCTGACCCATCATCGATGAGGGGATCTTGATAACGCGATTCACCTTTGGAGAGAACGACCACATACTGTTGTCGTCGGTCAACGTGCCGTTGCCGCGATCTTTCTTTGGTTCAGTCACGCGGACGAGTGACTGGTCATTACCCTTGGTCCAGGCTCGCATCGTCATCGACCGCTCCCAATCCGGGCGGTGAATCACCATCGTCATCTCGGAGTAGGACGACAGGCCGCGCCAGTGGTCGACAGCCGCGCGGACAATTTCCGTCGCATCGCAACAGTCATCACTGGCTAATACTGGAAAAGCCGCCAAGAGGCAGGGCAACAGGAATCGTATTTTCATAGAGTTTCTGACCACATTGGGCCGTATTTGCTCAGTATTTCACATTCGTACTATCCGAGTCCGAATAACGGCCATTAGTCGACGCCAACCCCTTGTCGCTCAAGCTCCTCACGCATGGTCTGAAGCTGCCGCTCGTAGCGTTTCCAGCGGCCGATCGAGCGTGTGTGGGCGGGCTCACGCACCTGCACGGAACTCGCCGTCGTGACCGCCGTTTGCTGCGCATGAAAATTCAGGCAGTCGTCTTCCCAGTCGAGCTCAAGGTAGTCGATTAACGCTCGTGCGTGCGGCTCCAGCTTGCTGGCCGCATCTTCGTAGGTAATTTCGAAATAACGTCCTGGAAACTGCTCGCGGTAATGCTGCATGAGGTGGTAGTAGCGCGCATGGTGGCGCGCCATTTCTCGCTGCTCGTAAGAATGCTTGTAGGCGTCTGCAAACAACTGTTTGAAGCTCGCGAAACAAGCGTCCATCGGGTTGCGGCGCACATGCACGATCTTGGCATTGGGCAATGCCATCAATATCAACGGAACGTACAAATAGTTCGGCGGCAACTTGTCGACAAACCTGGGTGTCGTACCGCGCATGTTCTTGACCGCCTTCAAATAGGCGTTCCCCAACGACTCGCCCTTGAGTTCGCCGCCGCGCCGCATCAACTCCTCGGAAAAGCGCCCCGCGCCCCGGTAGCGACTCAGACGCCGCACGCTGTTACCAAACTGCCGTAGCTCGCCCGCCGAGTGCACCGCGGAGTGACTGGTGATAACTCGTTCGATCAGCGTGGTTCCCGTGCGCGGCTGCCCGACGACAAATATCGGCGCGTTCGAATCGGCACCCTTTCCCTTCGCTGCCAGCCAGTCGGCCGTAAAGAGCTCGTGCATGGCTGCAAACATTTTGTCTTCGCCGGCCTCGTCGAATTCGATCGTCTGGCGTCGTGCGGCGGCTCCCACAGCAAACGCATGAAAGGCGTCGTCCCACTCCTCGAGGTCTTCAAGCTCCTTGCCGAGCGCATAGCTCAGGAAAGCCGTTGCCCGCGGTGGCCGACGCCGGTTCTTCAACAGGCCGCGCAACGTCTCGACATGCTCGAAATCCGTCGCTTTCTTCAGGCCCGCCAGAACCCAGTGCGCATTCGGGCTCTCGGGCTCGATCTCCAGCGCCTTCCTCAGGCCCCTTTCGGCCTCGGCGAGATGACCAAGGTACATCTCACTATTGGCATTGTTGACGAGAAATTGCGGATTGTCGGGCGCTATCGCAACGGCCTTCGCAAACCACCGGGCCGCTTCGTCCTGATCTCCCTGCAGTGAGTGGATGAGGCCAAGCAGATCGTGCACCACCGGGTCGCCGCCCTCAAACCGTTTCGCCTTTGCAAGGGCCTCGTCTGCAAGAATTGTCTGGCCCGAACCAAAATGCAGCTTTGCGAGCTGCGCCCACGCGGCGCCGTGACGCGGGTTGAGGTGCGTCACCGAGCCGAAAGCGCTGATCGCCGTACGTGTCTGCTTGGTTTCCAGCGCGATGAGACCTACGAGGAAATGTCCTTCGGGTAAATCGGGTTTGGCACTCAGTACGCGCTTGCAGCACTCGCTGGCCTGGTCGACCTGGCCCAATTGCAGCGCGTTGAAACCTTGCCGTAGCGTGTCCTGCATCCACGGCGCAACCGGGGTGCTTGTAGTGGGTGGATTCATGGTTGGGACTGTTTCATTAGGTTAAACGCAGTATAAGCGCTTGCGCGGAAACAACCCACGCCAGCCTTACAAGGCCGATGCCGCGGTTGACGCGCTCTGCTAAGCTTGCGTCAACATCGAACGGAACCGCCCATGCGCAAGTTTCTGGAAGAAATCCAACGCCGCAACGTCACGAAGGTCGCGCTGGTCTACATCATCGCAGGCTGGCTGACGATGCAGGTGGTCGACGTCATGTTCCCGGCACTGAAGCTTGCCGGAGTGGATGGTATCCGCAGTCGCCGCATTCGTGCTTATCGGATTCCCGTTTGCGGTGATATTCGCGTGGGCGTTCGAGATGACGCCCGAGGGCATTAAGCGCGAAAAAGATGTCGATCGCGATGAATCCATTACACCGGCGACAGGACAAAAACTCAGCCGTTCGGCGATGATTATCCTCGCTGTTGCCGTGGGATTCCTGCTGTTCGATAAGTTTGTGCTGCAGCTGGGCGAAGAGCCGGTCACGACCCCCGAAGTCGTCGCCGAGGGCAAGCCCTCGATTGCGGTTTTGCCTTTCGTCAACATGAGTGACGACAAGGAGAACGAGTACTTCTCCGACGGCCTCTCCGAAGAGCTGTTGAATCTGCTGGCCAAGATTCCGCGACTACACGTCGCCGGCCGCACATCGTCGTTCAAGTTCAAGGGCCAGAACGAGGACCTTCGCATCATCGGCGAACAGCTGAACGTCGCCAATGTCCTCGAAGGCAGCGTTCGGAAATCGGGCGCGAGACTGAGAATCACCGCACAGCTCGTCGATGCCGAGAACGGCTACCACCTGTGGTCGCAGACCTACGATCGAGACCTCACCGACATCTTCGCGGTACAGGACGAGATTGCATCGAACGTCGTCAGCGCGCTGAAGGTGACGCTGCTCGGCGAGCAGCCGGTCACGGCAGACCGCGGCACCGAAAACATCGACGCCTACAACGAGGCGCTGAAGGGCGGCTATTTTCTGAATCATCTGACCAGTGAAAATCTGGACAAGGCGTTCGCCGCATTTCAGAAAGCCACTGAACTGGACCCCGGGTTTGCGCGCGGATGGACCGGCTTGGCGGTTACCGAATACAACCGTATTGCCGGTATCGCAGGGAGTTCCGGCGGGAATTTCGGGCGGGCTTCGATCGAGTTCGTGCCTATGCGAGCAGGGCCATCGATCTTCAGCCGGACAATGTCGAAGCGTATATAGCGAAGGCCATGGTGGCACAGGGTGCTGACTGGGACCTTGCAGGCGCACTGGAATTCAGCAAGAAGGCCGCGGAACTTAGCCCCAACGATCCGACCTCGTTGGGCTGGCTCGGCAATAGCTATTTCTTTATGGGCGAGTTCGACGCCGCGATCGACGCGTATGAAAAGGCCATCGACCTGGACCCGCTGGATATCACCTCGCTTCGTCAGCTGGGTGACGTTCATGCGACCGCTGGAAATTTCGAGGAGGCGCTGAGCTATTTCAACCGGGTGCTCGAACTATCGCCCGGCTCGGCTCGCGTCAATGGCAGAATCGCGAGCGTCTACATGCTACAGAACGACCTCGACCGCGCGTCGATTTATGTGGCGAGCGAGACGGTCGACTGGACGCAAGAACTCTATGAAATCCTGATATTAGGTCGCCGCCAGGGTCGCAGCAGCCAGTGGCAGGCTGCGCGCGATGACTACATTGCGCGCTGGGGCGCACCCAACTCATACCAGATTGCCGAAATCTGCGCCGATGCGGGCGATCTCGACTGCACGTTCAAGTGGCTGCAATCGTGCGTTGAAGTGCATGATCCGGGCGCGCCCTGGGCTTTTGTGATGCCGTACTTCGATGAGGCCCGAAAGGACCCGCGCTGGAGTAACTACGAGGCTGCATTCAAGCGCTAGACACGACAGCCGTCACAAGGCTCCTCAGCCCCAATAGGTGTTTCTAGCAATAGCGCTGCCGGCTGCTCATCGCTAGACTGAAAGCTAGATAAGAAAGGAAGGACGGGGCCATGTTCAGCATCGAAGCCATCATGAGTACCAACCTGATTACGGTTGCGCCGTCCGCAACGCTTGCCGAAGCGCGCACGCTGATGCACGACCACCGTATTCATCACATACCGGTCATCGAGGACGGCAAGCTCCTGGGTCTTGTGACCCTGACCAACGTGCTCGCCGCGACAGACAGTTTCCTGCGCGATCCCAAGAACCGCATCCACGCCAACGAAATCCTCATCAAGGACGCGATGGTTCCGGATGTCGCGACGGTCGATATAAACGCCAGCCTGCGTCATGCCGCGCTGTTCATCGAGAAACACAAGATTGGTTGCCTGCCCGTCATGGACAACGACAAGCTCGTCGGCATCATCACGGATACCGACTTCGTCGCTGTTGCGATCAACCTGCTGGAAACGATCGAAGAAACGGAACCGGTGATAGACGATTACGGAGACGAAGACGTCGCCTGATCGGCCTCTGCCGGTTTCTCCGGGTACAGCTCGCGCAGCTCGTGTTCGGCATCACGCTCCGAGCCGATCAGAATTGCGACCCAGCGCGTACGCTCGTCGCTCTCGAGTGCAAGCTTGAGTGTCATCGTTAGCGGCACCGACAGCAGCATGCCAACCGGTCCGAAGACCCAGCCCCAGAAAACCAGGCCTACGAAAACAATAAGCGGTGAAATGCCGACGCCATAGCCCATCAGCCTCGGTTCCAGGAAGTTGCCGAAGACAACGTTGATAGCCGCGAAACCGACCGCCGTTGCACCCGCCTCACCGGGCCCCAACTGCACCAGTGCCAGCAGAACCGCAGGCACCGCCGCAATGATAGAACCGATCGTCGGAATGTAATTCAGCAGGAATGCCAGCATCGCCCAGAGCAAGGGGAAGTCGACACCGATTGACCACGTCACGAACCCGGCACAACAGCCCGTCGCCAGACTGACTATGGTTTTGATGCCGAGATAACGACCCAGGTTCTGCAAAAATATGCGCGGCCGATCGAGCGATTCATCGCTGCGGCCGAACGCGGCCTCGAATTTGGTCTGTCCGCTCGACGCTTCGAGCAGGATGAAGATCATTGTAAAGAAGATCAGGAAGGTGTTCGTCAGGACGTCTTTCAGGCCATTCAGGATGCCGGCAACAAGACCCATGGCCCAGCCTGGATCAACCATGTCACGGAGGCTCTCAACCGAACCATCGCCCCTGATGTTTTTGGCAATAAACTGCACCGCGCCATCGATGATGACATCGAGGCGGGCCTGGTAGACCGGGATGGCTGCCGTGAAGTCAGCGATCGACGTGCCCAGTATCATTCCCACCATCGCCAGGATCAGCATGATCATGGTCACAATGAGCAGCGCGGCAAGGATCGAAGGTACGCGTTTGGATTGCAGCCAGAGCATCGGCCGCACCGTAATCAGTGCGAGGAAAACAGCGACCAGGAAAGGTACCAGTATGACCTTGGCCATCTGCATGCCATAGATGATGACGACGATCGCCGCCGAGATCATAATGGCACTGCCTTTTTGTTGCACTGTTCTGTTCAACGAGACTCCACGTTTTCAGCGTCCCGTCGATGATCGCACAACAAAGGGCTTTCCGCATGCCATCGACCGCCGTCCTTTGCTAGTCTTCAACGGTTAACCACACAACAAGGTAAGAAAATGGTCGCTGTCGAATCACAAATGCTGCCTCTGGGAACCCTGGCGCCCGCGTTCTCGCTGCCGGATCCGGACGGCAAGATGCACTCACTGGAGGATGGCGCCAACGCCTATCTCGTGATGTTCATTTGCAACCATTGTCCATTCGTCATCCACGTGCGGGAAGAACTTGCCCGTATCGGCAAAGACTACAGTGCACGCGGTGTTTCCATTGCCGCGATCAACAGCAATGATATCGACAAGCACCCCACCGATGGCCCGGCACACATGAAAACTGAAGCCGAAACCTGGGGCTATGTTTTTCCGTACCTGCTTGATGAAACTCAGGAGGTCGCCAAGTCCTATCGGGCCGCCTGTACACCCGACTTTTTCGTTTTTGATGCCGGCAAACGGCTCGTCTATCGTGGCCAGCTGGACGCAAGCCGGCCGTCCAATGGTTTACCGGTCGATGGCCGGGACCTGCGAGCGGCGCTGGACGCGGTACTGGGCGGAAGGCCGCCGATGGCGGAACAGAAACCCAGCATCGGCTGCAATATCAAATGGCGACCCGGCAATGAGCCGAATTATTTCTAGGTACCGCCGAGCGGCAGAGTAACGCCGGGCTTTTTCCGGGGCGTATACAACTCGGCCTCTTCGGGTGTCAGCTGGTCTATCTTGATGGTCCATCTTGCGAGCGACGAGCTGATTCGTAACTGGTAGCGCCCGCCCGACTTGAACAGCTTGGCCCCGTTACCTTTACGCTTTGTATGCAGCACGCGGCCGACATGCTTGCCCGTGTTCGCCTCGACGAGCGTCACATCGAGCGCCACCAGCTCGTCAAAGTCTCCATCGAGCCGCCAATCCAGCAACCACGGCGACTCTACATTGAAGATGGCCGTGGTCGTATTACCGGTGCCCTTGAACTCTCGCACGCGATCGGCCGCGCTCGCCACGGAAAGCGTTGTGAGCAAGACGGCAACAGCCAACAGGCCTTTGAAGAATTTGTGCAAGTCAATCTCCCTGCAGTGAATATCACTCATTCACGATTGGACAACTGAGATGACTATAGTTCGGCGAGCCGGGCCTCGCAACACGCCTGCTATTTCGTTGCCGGAGGCCAATCGATCGGCACAATCAGCTCGTTGCGGCGCATGAACCAGGGTGTGAACGGGCCGTTGTAGCGCGCAAGCTCAACCGCTCCCTGCGGTTCGATGCCGTCCGCGCTGAGGGCCTCAAGTAGCTCACGCTCGTTCTGCGCCATGTTCGCTTCGCTCCAGCGGCCAGAAAACCGGCGCACCGCAACGAATCGCGAAGGTTTCTCGCGAATGCGGATACTTTCATTATTTGGACCGGGCAGCGTATCCAGCGTGTACCTGCTTTCCATCACGAAGCTGTAGGTTATGCCCTCGCTTTCCTGCGCTTTGCGCGACTCGACAGGCGCAGTCATTTGCATTTTTTCTTCGGCCTTGTTGTCACCGAAGATATAGCCGGCAAGCGTGCGAAAACCCTTGCTGTCTGCGGATTCGCCTCGTATGTCGACCTCCGCAACAATATAGGGCTGGTATTGCCGCACTTCGTAGGCGGATGCTGTCGCCAACACCGTATATTCTGGCTCTTCAATTGCCATGGCTGGATTCCCCGTTGCCAGCGCCAGCAAGAGGGCCAGCGTTCGTATTGTGTTCTTCATCATGATCATATGTCCGAGCGCCGGACCACGGCCCGTATCGGGAGTGCCGGTGCATTGCCTCCCAAAACAACCGGCGACAGCGTCGCCAGATCGCGCGCCGCCGCGGTACCGGACTGGCTGGCAAATACGACTGCGACGATAAGGGCCGCATAGACGAATATCCAGGAAGTGAGCTTCTTGCCTTTCTTGCCTGCCATATCTATGCCCCTGTGTTTGTCCTGCCAGGCTTGAAGGTAGTCCGTCGCACGCCCACTTTGGTGACAACCGTGTGTTTGTGTGTAACAGGATGTATCTGCCGTCATTCGGTAGCGCTAAAAATCAATGCGGCTGCCGTCCCAGGCGAAGGTATACCCGGTGTCCTCCTGCGTGAGCCCGTCGACGACCTGCAGGAGGTAATTGGCTGACTGCTGCGGAGAGAACAACTGCCGCGCTGGTGTCCGCGAGGTAAACGGCTTCGAAAGACCCGTATCAACGGTCCCTGGATGCAGGCCGACTACTACGGATTGTTTCCACTGTCGGGCATGCTCTATGGCAAGCGTCCGGAGCAGCATGTTGAGCGCTGCTTTCGACGCGCGGTAGGAATACCAGCCGCCGAGACGATTGTCGCTGATACTACCCACGCGTGCGGAGAGCGCCGCGAACACAGTCTTTGAATCCTTGCGAAGTTTCGGCAGGAAGTGCTTGGCAACCAGCGCAGGACCGATGGCATTCACAGAAAGTAACTTTGTCAGCCCATCGACGCCGATCTCGCGCATCGCTTTTTCGGGCCGCAGATTCGCGCCTTGCGAGAGGATGCCGCTAGTGACGAGAATGAGGTCGGGCGTTGCTGTCTGAGCTGCAGCAGCCTCGGCAATGGATGGTCTCGTCTTCCAGATCAATCGTCCCGATGCTGACTTTGGGAAGATCGGAAATATTGCCGCTGCGAGAAAACGCGTGAATATGCGCAACGCGCTCATCGTCAGATAACAATCTGATCAAGGCGTCGCCGATGCCGCCGCTGGCGCCGACAATGACAACATTGGAATCTGGCGGAAATGAGGAGAGTAGAGTCATAAGAAAGAAGAGGCACGTCCTTGTGCCGCTTCAGGGGAACGCTTCGCCTAGTTGGGCAGGATTACGCTGTCAATAACATGAATGACACCGTTGCTGGCGCCTATGTCGGTCTTGATAACGTTGGCGTTATCAATGCGAACGCCGCCATCTATCACTTCGATCGCGACATCCGAACCGTTAACCGTGGTTGCGGCTGACAGTTTGACCACATCTTTCGCCAGAACTTTGCCGGCAACGACGTGGTAGGTGAGGATCGCGGTGAGCTGATCGCGGTTCTCGGGCTTAAGAAGATTTTCGACCGTTCCCTCTGGAAGCTTGGCGAACGCTTCATCAGTGGGGGCGAATACTGTGAACGGGCCATCACCTTTCAGTGTGCCAATCAGGTCGGCGGCTTCCAGTGCAGCAGCGAGGGTATTGAATTGCCCGGCGCCTACGGCCGTGTCAACGATATCCTTGGCCTTCATCTCGCCGTGATGGCCGGCGTTCGCGATCGAGCCAAGGAGGCCCAGGAAGGCGACGGCTGCAATGTTGAAGCGTCTGATATTAAGTTGTTTCATTTGCTTGTCCTTTAGATTACTTGGGGGGTGTCGGGGAACACAGGCTGTAATCTAGCGACAAGCTGCGTCGCAGTGGTCTCAATTGTGTGTACGGTTGTAACAGTAGGTTTCTGTCGGCATTCCGGTCAGGTAGTTGCCAAATAGCTGAGTGCGTCGACAGTGAATCCCTGCGGCTCTCGTCCTATGAGTTTTTTCAGTATTTCGGGGTCGGCCGTATTGCCTTCCTCCAACATCGTGAGCTGACCCCGAGTCACCGGGAAAAACGGCAACCAGTCGAACAACGTGGCTCCTATGCGCATGACATACGTAGGCATTGGCAATATCCACTTGTGACGATCTGTTGCGTCGCCAATTCGGCGCAACATCTCGTTCCAGGTCAATACCTCGGGCCCGCCAAGACAATACGTCTGGCCAATAGTCCGGTCATCCTCGAGTGCGGCAAGGAACGCGCTTGTAACGTCCCCGATATGTACCGGCGACATGACGATCGCGCCTTTCTCAGGATTCCGCCCGGAAAAAAAGCCGACGGCGGGAATGGGTGGCTTCACCATGTCTCTGAAGAGTTGCGTGGCGAATTCCATTTTGCCCTGCGGGTCGCCGAAGATGACGGATGGACGCATCACCGTGACGTCAAGACCACTCTCGAACGCGTACTCTTCGGCGCGGCGCTTGGTCTCCTGGTAAGGAGTGCCCGGCGTCTTTACGCCATTGGCGCTCATGAGCAGGAGCCGCTTTACGCCGGCAGCCTTTGCTGCCTCTACCGTTCGCACAAGGCCCTGGTATTGCGATTCTTCGAACGTAATCCCGCGCGAAGGGAACTCTCGCAGAATGCCGACGTTGTAAATGACAGCCGAGCAACCCTGCAGGGTCGCTCGGAGCGCCTGCTCGGACGAGAGGTCACCGGGTGTAATGCTAACGTCGTCGGCCGCGCCGATTTTCGATTCACTGCCAGCACGTACCAGCAGCGAGGGCTCATGACCTGCCTCAATGAGCGCGGACGTAAGGTGGCCGCCAACAAACCCGGTACCGCCAATGATTGCGACTCGCATTCTGTCCTGATCTCCCTGAATAGTGCCGGTTACAAATGAATACGTCTTCGACGATCCTGTAATCTTATACTGTTGCGATCATCAGACGCATCAGGACTTAAATAATTCAATGGCCAATTCTGCACCGATAATTGTCTGGTTTCGCCAGGATCTTCGCCTGGCTGACAATCCGGCACTGCATGCTGCTGCAAGCGAAGGTCGCCCCATACTGCCGGTTTACATCCTCGACGACGAGAATGCGGACGACTGGAAAATGGGGGCGGCGAGTCGCTGGTGGCTGCAGCAGAGCCTCAGCAGTCTTGATCGTTCGTTGCAAGGCGGCCTGCTTTTCCTTCGCGGGGACGCGAGGGTCTGTCTGCCAAAGCTGGTCCAGGACGTCGGCGCCGACGCCGTTTACTGGAATCGCTGCTACGAGCCCTGGCGCATTGCACGCGACACCGCAATCAAGGAACGATTGATGGGTGATTCGATAACGGTTAGAAGCTCCAATGGCTCGTTACTGTTCGAGCCGCCCAATACAACCAAGCCAGACGGCACGCCCTACCGCGTGTTCACCCCCTTCTATCGCCGAGGCTGCCTGCAAAATGGTATTCCCCCCCGTCAGCCGTTACCCGCTCCTAAGGCTGTCTCACTGTTTCAATCCGATGCCGGAATATCGCTAGACGATCTTGGTTTGATGCCGGAGATCGACTGGTATGAAGGAATGGCTGAGGAGTGGTCGCCGGGCGAGGCTGGTGCGGCAAACAGGTTGGCGGAATTCCTGTCCGCTGGCATCGAGCACTACGACGAGGGGCGCAACCGACCGGACCAGCGCTATGTTTCGCGTCTGTCGCCACACCTGCACTTCGGTGAGCTCTCGCCCAACCAGGCCTGGTTTAGCGTGCAGGACAAATATACCGGTGGCGAGTTGAGCGACGACGCGGATCGATTTCTTAGCGAACTCGGCTGGCGCGAATTTTCCAATAACCTGCTGTATAACGAACCGACGCTGCCGACCGGGAACCTGCAGAAAAAATTCGACAACTTCCCATGGCATGAAGACGAAGAAAGCATTGCGGAGCTGGCAACGTGGGCAGACTGGCTACCCGATCGTAGATGCCGGAATGCGCGAGCTCTGGCACACCGGCTACATGCACAATCGCGTACGCATGATAGTTGGCTCGTTTTTGGTGAAGAACCTGCTGCTGCATTGGCACAACGGCGCTCGCTGGTTCTGGGATACGCTGGTCGATGCCGACCTGGCCAACAACAGTGCAAGCTGGCAGTGGATCGCAGGCTGTGGCGCGGATGCGGCGCCATTCTTCAGAATTTTCAACCCGGTCACGCAGGGAAAGAAGTTCGATCCGGACGGCCATTACGTTCGTCGCTTCGTACCGGAACTCTCTGCAATGCCGGACAAATACCTTCACAACCCCTGGGAGGCACCTGCGGAGGTGCTTGAGAATGCGGGTGTACGCCTTGGCGACAATTATCCGGCGCCCGTTGTCGATCTTAAATCGTCACGTGAACGAGCGCTGGCTGCGTTCAAGTCCCTCGGCCAGAAGAAATAGCAACGGCACAATGTCGCCATGACTTTGAATACCCCGAAAAACCTCATCGTGCTGGTTGCGGTCGCCTGCATCGCCCTCGTCGCGCTGTTGTTAGGCGGCTATGACGTCGGCGCGGCGGCAGCAAAACTAATCGCATCCAGCGCGTTTGTCTGGCTGGCGATCAGAGTGGGCAGCCTGAAGTCCAACTATGGTCGTATTATTCTGCTCGGCCTGGGATTTTCCTGGTTCGGGGACGCGTTGCTGATCGGCAAAACCCAGACGCTATTCCTATTCGGTCTGGTCGCGTTTCTGCTGGCGCACCTTGCTTACATCGCGGCGTTCCTGGCGCGGGGCATCAGCTTCAAATGGGCTGCGATAGCCGCGTTGCCGATAGCGACGATCGCAATTGCCGTCATGGTATGGCTGGGCCCGCACGTTCCGCCCGAGCTGGAAATTCCGGTGAAGGTATACACGACGGCGATCAGCATAATGGTGATTGCCGCGTTGGCGACACACGGCCGTGCTGCTTTGATCCTTATTCCCGCTGGCGCTCTGTTGTTCTTCCTGTCGGACTTATCCGTCGCTGCCTTGCGCCTGGTACAGACCGAGTTTCCGACTTACGTCTGGGGCCTGCCGTTCTACTACGCGGGTCAGGTTTGTCTTGCCGTCAGCACGTCACAATCACGATCCCATTGAGGCACTCCGGAGAACCGCTCCGCAAGAAAATCAATAAGGGCCCGCACCCGATATGACAGATGCCGCGTTGGTGGATAGACCGCATAAGCAGGCGAAAGCGGCCATTCGTAGTCAGTCAGTACGGGGACCAGGCTGCCACGCCGAATTGATTCCGAGGCGATAAACGTCGGTTGAATGACGAGGCCCATGCCGTGCGCGGCGGCGTTCGTCAGAAAATCACCGCTGCTCGCAGCCAAAACCGACCTGACTTTAACGCTGCGTTCTTCACCGGCATCGTCCACATATGACCATTGATTGGGATCCGGAAGATTGGAGTAAACCAGGCAGTCGTGAGTTTGCAGATCCTCTGGCGATTCAGGTGCGCCGTGTACGCTGAGGTAATGGGGTGACGCACAGACGACGGCGTGCGCATCAAACAAGCGCTTTGCGATCAGCGATGAGTCCTGCAGTCTGCCTATGCGCAAGGCGAGGTCGGCACCCTCTTCGATCAGATCAATACGACGATCATTCAGGTTCAGGTCGAACTCAACTTTTGGGTGGAGCTTGCTGAAAGCGGCAATGGGTTTGCACATGTGGCGAACGCCGAATGAGAGCGGCAGCGCCAGTCGAATCTTGCCGCGCAATTCCCCATGCTCCTGCTGGACCGCGGCCTCGGCCTCCACAAGATCCGCGAGTATTCGGGA
This sequence comes from uncultured Gammaproteobacteria bacterium, assembly GCA_963760395.1. Taxonomy (GTDB): domain Bacteria; phylum Pseudomonadota; class Gammaproteobacteria; order Steroidobacterales; family Woeseiaceae; genus UBA1847. Next base: position 253,839 of record CAVXCX010000001.1, on the reverse strand, counting down.
CGCGTGCTCATAGAAGCCGCGGCCCGTCTCCGTCAGGTTAAGCACCCTCGTCGTGCGTCGCAGTAACTGGACACCGAGTCGTTCCTCGAGCGCGGAGATTCGCCGACTGACGGCCGATTTGGCCGAATCGAGGCGCTCGGACGCTGCTGTGAAGCTTCCCGTCTCCACGACCGCGACAAACGCCTGTAAATCCTCGAATTTGTCCATATTGTTGCGTTTTTCAGAACAATTAAATGCCTAGGCTAGTCTTTATCTCGTATTTGTCAACAGTCAGACTGTGTCTCATCGATATCGCACAGCTTTGTGCAGGAGAAAGACAAATGCAGAAGAACGAAATCAAGGTCCTCGAAGTCAGCGCCAGCGCTCGAAGTGCCGGATCCGCCAGCCGCGAACTGACGCACGACCTGATAGAGGCTCTGAATGACCGCTACGGCAACATCGAACGCCGACGGCGCGACCTGAGCGATGGCATGCCCTTCGTTGACGAGCGCTGGATTGAGGCGAACTTTACCGCGGACGAAACCCGTACCGACAAGCACCGAGAGGCACTGGCGTTTTCGGATTCCCTGGTTGCTGAACTGAAGGAAGCCGATGTGCTGGTGATCGGCGCGCCCCTGTATAACTTCAACATTCCGGCATCATTAAAAGCCTGGATCGACATGATTGCTCGCGCGCGCCTGACGTTTCGCTACACAGAAAGCGGACCGGAAGGATTACTGCAAGGAAAGAAAGCCTACCTCGTCGTTGCGACCGGAGGTGTACCTGTTGGTAGTCCGATGGACTTCGCAACGCCCTACCTCAGGCATGCCTTGGCCTTTATTGGTATCACAGACATCGAAATCATCGCGGCCGACCGGCTGAACAGCAGTGCCGAAGAATCGATGGACGCGGCACGCACGCGCATTGCTGAATTGATTCATCTCGCACCGCGCGCGGCCTGAGTTACCGGAGGCGAAAGTAAATGTTCGACATTATTCAATCTGAAACGCGTGGTGCTGCAGACCACGGCTGGCTGCGAGCAAAGCATACGTTCTCGTTCGCGAACTACTACGACCCGGAGCGTATTGAGTTTGGCGTGCTGCGCGTCATCAATGAGGACCGCGTGGCGCCTGGACAGGGCTTTGGTACGCACCCGCATCGCGACATGGAAATTATCACCTACGTGATCGACGGTGCCATCGAACACAAAGACAGCATGGGTAATGGTACGACTATCACGCCGGGTGAGATTCAGCGCATGACCGCTGGTACCGGCGTGCAGCACAGTGAGTTCAACGGCTCCCAGGAGCAAGAGCTTCATTTGTTGCAGATCTGGATTTACCCGGAGAAGAAGGGGCTCGAACCGGGTTATGAGCAAACACGCTTCGCGAGAGAAGACAAACTCAATCGGCTGCGCCTGGTCGGCTCGCGTGATGGCAGAGATGGCTCTGTAACTATCCACCAGGACGTCAATTTGTACGCGAGTGTCCTGGAAACCGGTAACGAAGTCACACTCGAGCTGCAGCAGGATCGCAAGGTGTTCGTGCAAATCGTTGCTGGCGAAATCGTTGTTAACGGACGGACTTTGTCTGCCGGTGACGGCGCGCAAATCGAAGGCGAAGAGTCGCTACAGCTAAGCGCCGTCAATGAAGCCGAGTTCCTGGTATTCGATATGGGCCAAAGTCAGGGTTAGAATGAGCGGATGCGAAACGCTCCGATCGTTCTGACTCTTTTCCTGATCCTCCTTTTCCCGCTATCCGCCTGCGGCGGAGGTAGTGGTACATCGCCGACCTCGTCGCCGCCACCATCAACGAGCTCTTTGCTCATTTCCGACGTGCAGGGCGACGGACTATTGAGCCCACTTGAGGGACAGTCTGTTTCGATTACAGGGGTTGTCACCGGCGACTTTCAGGAGAACGACGCCGACGACGCGAGTAATCTGGGCGGCTTCTACATTCAGGACGAAGTACCGGACTCTGATGCCGCAACCTCTGACGGCATTTTTGTTTTCGACGGCAACAGTCCGTCAACAAACGTCAGCATCGGCGACCGCGTGACAGTGACTGGCACAGTCAACGAATATTTCGGCGAAACGCAGATTACAGCACAGGCCGTATCGATAGTCGGTGCGGGGTCGATTGCCACAACCAGTGTGGCCTTGCCAGCCGTAAGCACACGCACCAACAGCGACGGCGATCTCATCGCCGATCTCGAACGTTACGAAGGCATGCTCATCACGTTCCCGCAGACCCTTAGTATTAGCAATCTACGCAATCTCGAACGATTCGGCTCAGTCGGATTATCAGAGGGCGGACGGCTGTATCAGTTCACGAATAGCAATGCGCCCGACCCTTTGGCCTATGCAACGCACAAGGCGGAGATGGCGAGACGCAGCATCGAACTCGATGATGGCCTTCGCTCCGCCAATCCGATCGATGCCCGCTACCTGTATGCGGGCAACGCCGCCGACTACTCCATCCGTGCCGGCGACACAATCGCTGGCGTCACCGGCAACCTTCGCTACTCGCGGGGCAGCGGTGGCAACGGTGATGAGGTCTGGCGCCTGATGCCCACGGTCGACCCGCAGTTTGCATCAGCGAACCCACGACCCGGCGCCCCGACGGTAGGCGGCAACATCAGAATTGCGAGCTTCAATGTGCTCAACTTCTTCTCGACTGTCGATGCAGGACAAAGCGTCTGCGGTCCGCAGAGCGCGGACAACTGCCGCGGTGCCGACAGCGCCCAGGAACTTGATCGGCAGCTCGCGAAAATCGTAACTGCACTGGCATTGATAGACGCAAACATCGTGGGTCTGATTGAGTTGGAGAACAACAACGTCGAATCTTTGCAGATGATTGTTGACGCCCTGAATACTCGAACCGGATCCGATATGTATGCCTTCGTCGACACAGGCACGATTCACACGGATGCGATCAAGACGGGATTCATTTACAAATCGTCATCGATCAATCCTGTCGGCGCTTTCTCGACACTCGATCGCGGCGTCGATTCACGATTCAATGATGATCGTAATCGTCCGGCCCTCGCGCAGACTTTCGAACTCGTGGCCAACGGCGCCAAGCTAACCGTTGTTGTCAATCACCTTAAGTCCAAAGGCTCTTCCTGCGAAGCTGACGGTGACGCTAACCTCGCCGACGGCCAGGGTAACTGCAATCAGACTCGCACGAACGCGGCTACTGCGATAGCTGATTGGATCGCAACCGACCCGACGGGCAGCGATGATCCGGATTACCTGATTATCGGCGACCTCAATGCGTACACACAGGAAGATCCGTTAGCTGCATTAAGAAACGCGGGCCTTACGAATCTTCTCGACTCGCAAAGCGAGCCCTATTCGTTCGTGTTCGACGGCCAGGCGGGGGCGCTGGATCATGCAGTAGCAACCGCGAGTCTCGCATCGCAGGTTGTTGAAACGATCGAGTGGCACATCAACGCGGATGAACCGCCACTTCTTGACTACAACCTCGAGAATGGCCGCAACCCTGTGCTGTTTGATGCCGACTTGCCGTATCGCGCTTCAGACCATGACCCGATTGTCATCGGGCTGGATCTTGATAATTGATGAATTCCCCGAATGTAGTGAGGGACCACTGCTGACCCACAGCAGAAGTCCAGGTGCTAGATTCGTGAGTGACTGATACTGACCCTGTCTCGCCACCCGGGTTGAGCGTCTGCTATTCCCGAGACCGGCCGCTCGAGTGTCTGCTTTTGGGAAGTGGTGACCGTCTGCTAACGGCCATAACCGGACGGTCGCCAAGTAGCCGAGTGCTAGCGCACGATATGCCAGTTGGTCTGCCGGCCCGCAAGATAGTGCACGGTCTCACCATCGAAACATGCGCTTTGCTCGAGTTTGATCTGCACAAGCTGGCCGTCCCATTCGGGCAGTGGTGTCTTGATATTGCCCTCAATCGCGTAGCACGTGTTCGCGTGCACCGGCCAATCGCCGTGCACCGGCGTACCGTCTTGATCATCCCACATGCCGATCGTCGGGCCAGGTGCATGCCCGAAGAAGCCGATCGCGTGTGTATACACGGTGCAGTCGATATTCTTCTTGGCACACTCGGCACGCGTCGCTGCCGTGATCTCGTTGCCCGTGCGGCCAGTGACGAACTCGTCGGTCAACAGGTCCTGCCAGCGGTTGCCAACCTTGAGCGCGTCGATGAGGCCTTTCGGAGCTTCAGTTTCACCAAGTTTCAGCACATAGCCCATCTCTTGCGTGTCCGTGCACAAGTGCAGGTAGCAGATACCCACGTCGGTGTGAATAACATCGCCGGCTTGGATGATACCGCTCTCGCCGCAGAACGCGGTGTCGCTGTCACAGGTTTGTCCAGGACGTTGCGCGTTGACATAGGGCATGAACCAAGTGGGCAGGTCGAGTTCTGCGAAGCGTTGCCTCAGGTACCAGGCGACGTCTTCGGTCGTTGTCACACCGGGCGTGATTACACGGCCGGAAAACGCCTCGGCGATGACGCTGCGTGCGAGGCTCACCGTGTGCGCATACGTTTCAATCTCATCTGCTGTGCGCGTCTCTGCCCACCGTACGACGAGGTCTTCCGCCGGCACCAGGCGATCTGCGTAGTCTTCAGGCAGCACCTCGAGCAAGCGTTGATGCAGCGCGTGAGTGAGCCCATCGGCTACCGGCCAGTCGCGAGACACGTTTATGCCGATGCGTGCCGGGTTGCGGGAGACGATGAGCTCGCCCAGCGTTTGCCATTGCGAATCGAGATCGCCGCCCTCCCAGGCTGACTCATACGGACCGCCGAGCGGATAGCGGTTGACAGTCAGGCGATCGACACCGTCGTCGGTGCGATGAAACACAAGCATGGTTGTGCGGCGCGCTGCGAACGTCGGCTGCGGCACCAGAGAGAAGTAGATGGGATCCTCTGCATACTCGCGATTGAGTATGAGCCACATATCGAGATTGGTCTCCTCCATCAGGGCTGGCAGTAGCGTGTTGATACGCTGTTCGAGGTGTCGATTCTCTACAGGAGGGCGGTCTCTGTATTCCAGCACGGCGCGAGGGCCAGCAACTTCCCGCCCCTGATCCTGAGCTAGCGTCGCCTGGATGGGTAGCAGCAGGCAGGCGAGAACGGCGAACTTACGCATGGGGGCACTCCTGAATCTGTGTTGACAGCCGGCATAGTGAAGGAATGTGCCGCGCTAGCCAAGACGCGGATTATGCTATCAAGCCTCAGTCGACAACCATAAGTCGTCGAGATACCCGGCTAACGTCCGCTTTGGGTCAGCAGCAGTCGTTCAACAGTTTCTCACTCGACGGGCTGCTTTCGGCCAGAAGCGGACGGTCGACGTAGGTCACTAGTTGGATTCGGCGTTCGATAAAGCGTCATCAACAAGTTTTTCTACTGGCACGAAAGTGTGCTTGACCAAGCCCCAAATCTCTTGCGTGCCCGGATATTTCAAAATGTGTTCAACAACACCCGAAATATTCTCTAACTGTTGGTCGCGATACTCGCCGGGTGGTGATGTTTCGATTAGCTGCATGTACCACGATTCAACTGAATTTAAGATTCGTATATGCATGTACTCGAATATCAGGCGCTCTTCATCTGTTAGATTCTTCAGAGATTCGCGTCCTCGCAAAACTATGGACGCCTTCTCGGTGGACTCGCAGAGAAGCTCGCACATTCGATTTATTCCATCAAATGTGTGCCGGAGCGACTCCAATTCACCTTGCTTATTGGCGATCCTCATCTGTACGGATAAGTAGATCAACGTGATCAGCACAGCTAACGTGCCGACTGTCTCGGCAATAGCGCTGATCGCATCCCAGTTCATTTAAGGCCCCTTTTCGTCTTCTTGATCCAGATTCCAATCTAGATCGCCCATGTCCGCTTTGGGTCAGTAGCAGCCAGTCAGTAGTTTATCAGCCCAGGGACTGCTTACGGCCAAAAGCGGACTTCGACTTGGTCGACGGAATCATGTCTTTAGTTGGACTCTGCGCCGAGGTCGATGTCGTTTTTGTTTTTCTTGATGTACTCGAACAGCGTGTTAGCAATTCCATCCTCGGTACTATAGTACGCGCTGTCACATGCGTTGAGTTCCTCCATGATCGGTTCGTCAGGATCAACCGATGCTTCCTCGAATTCATCGTAGGTCCAATCAGGTTGGGCTCCAATTGCCCGCAGCGCTCGTTCGGCGATATCCGCGATGTCCGGGATACCAATCTCACGCAGCGTAGCGACAAGCTCGTGCGCGTACTCATTCGAAGAGTTGAAGAAAAACTGGTTAAAACCGCCATTACCGACCTCGCGCTCCATCGCTTCAACAGTAAGCACGATCCTTTCAGTGGGCGTCAGGTTCTCCCTGTCCATGAGAGCTGCCTCGATAGCTAGCACGATTGAATCAATTCGGTGTGTGCCCTCGAGCTCGATCACCTGATCGATTGTCCTGTCGCCTACCTCTTCCAGCCATTGTTCTTCCGACATGATCGCGCCCTTCGTGTGCCTTAACCGCAAAAACACAAAATTCATACAAGACGAACGTGATTACTCTTGTCACGCCTTCCATCGCAGGAATGGACATTGTCTAGTCCAACTCGAATCTAACTATCGTTGCTTTCGACTCCGAGAGTAATACACCATTCGCTGAATGACGGCATTGGGTCAGCAGCAGTCGTTCATCAGTTTATCACCTGGGCGGCTGGTTCCGGCCAAAAGCGGCCTCGCCCCTCAAGTCCTCGCCTGCCTTCTGTCCCCGGGCCTCACCCACTCGATAGAATTTCCTGTCCTTAGACTGATATAGTCTTGTTTATCATTAGAGCACTCGTATATTTGGAATTAGGTTGTCGCGAGAAGCGCCCGGTGTCTTCATGAAAAGTGCATTACTGCCGGAAAGAAGACTCAGTCCGTAGATTGTATTTGGGGGTTACCAATGAAAATCTTTGCTGCAATTCGTAAGTCATTTGAAGGTAGGCCGCCTGCGCGCCCCCATTTTGCGGCGACTGATCAGGAAGTTGGAGGGAAAGAAGTTGGTCAGCGTTTCGATTATGACGTTGTCCAGCAATACACTGACCACGAATTATCAGGCATGACTATCGGTATCGAGCATGTTGACGCTGATGGTTCTGTCAGCCGTCAATGGGCAACCATCGTCGCAGCCGCCGAAATGGACGGACAAAATCAACTGCTCTGTCACTGCTTTAGCAGCGAAGGTCTGCGCGCTTTCCGGATGGACCGGGTAATCACTCTCTTCGATGAGAGTGGCGAAACTTTTGATGTGCGCGAGTTCCTGCACTTGAAAGCCAACCCAACCAAAGCACGCACCGGTGGCGGATCATACCGCTCTGCTATCCGTGACGGGCTGCGTGTGCTGATTGCGATTGCACGAGCCGACGGTCAGCTAGATGCTGACGAAGTTGACGTTATCATGGAATATGCCCGCTCCGAAGGTGCCCGCAAAGGCGTAGCGGCGGACGAAGCAGCACTTACCGAGCTCCGTCGCTATATTGAGCGTCTCCAGCCTTCTGGCAGCGTTGTAGCCTCCTGCATTGATCGATTGACTGGAGAAGGTAAGGAAACACAGAAAAACCTTCTAGCCTATCTCGAGAAGGTCATTCGGGCTGATGGTGTCATTGATGGTTCTGAAGCAGAACTTGAGATGCTGATCGCCAAACGACTTGAACGGTGAGGTATGAATAGTCCGCACTGATTTGCGGCTAATGAAGTTCGCCATCTCCGCCAAGCATTCATGAACCTCCCGTGCCGGACGTCCGCTTCGGGTCAGTAGCAGTCGTTCGCCAGTTTAATGGCCCAAGGGCTGCTTACGGCCACTAGCGGTCGTTCAGGTTTAGCCATCCTTGGCATTGGACCGTTGATACCAAGCTGACGACAAGTAGTATCCAATAACGAATGTCGGCGCCATGAAGAACAGCGGGATCACAATCACGGCAAGCGGGACCATCGGCTCATTTCCGAAAACCGCCCAATACACCAACGCCGCGAGACCGACCGCTAAGGAAATCAGCGAGCTCATCTTGGCCGCCCGTCGAGTAGCTACATCATGCCGATTCTGCCAGACAGAGATCAGTGTGCCGACGAAGACCGCAAATCCAACGATAAGGAGGATAACGGGAAGGAGAGATTGGTTTGGTTCTATAGCTAGCATCTTTCCGTCAACTTTTCTTCAAACTGAATAGCGAGCGGCCGGTGTGTAACGTCAGCGGCCATTCTAGCCCAAACGTGGTGACTGGCGACTTTCGGCCATTAGCGGTCGGTCGGCAACTTAATCGGCCGACGTCCGCTTGCGCCTTTTTCGCCACCGAAATATCAACACGAGAACAATTCCAACCAAGACTGCGAGTGATGAGCCAGCGACCGGCCAGTTTACATGACGCTCTGGCAGATAGGCCTCTTGAGAGTAGATCACCCAAACTCCATCTACGGAATTAATTTGTGTGAAATACTTGCGGCCATCCGCCATTGGCGCGGTGCATGAGAGAATTCCGTCTCCGGCACGGTTTCTGGTTCTGCCAATCCAATCGCACTCGAAGCCATACACTTCCATACAAATGCCGGGCGCACGAGCCTCCACACACTCATCAGCAGCACGCTTGAATAAGGACTCGTCGTTACCCGCATGCAGCTCCATTGCGGCAATGAGCCCTATTGTCAGAATTAGGTGTCTCAAACTCGAGATGCTCTCCACAAGGTGCATTACACGGTGCATGTCTGCTTTGGGTCAGCAGCAGTCGTTCACGATTCTAGCACTCGACAGGCAGCTTACGGCCATTAACGGACGTCAGTAAGGCGAGGCGCTCAGCGAATCGAAAGCGTCAATCAACGCCTGCAAAGCAATCTCGAGACAGACAACGGTTGTTGACGGCCGCGCTCATGGATTTGAAAGCACCTGTCGTCTCTCACTCTACCGTGAGGCTGGCGTCTTCCATCAGCACCGCGTAGCTGTAGCCGGCGCCGAAGTCCTTGTCGCGGACGATGTTGCCGGTGACGACCACGGTGTCGCCGACGGCGGCCTCGGCCGCGCTTGTGACGAGCAGGTCGTTGCTGCCTTCAGTAGCACTGCCTGAGCCGTCCTGGATGTGCAGCCAGTTGGTGCCGAGGATATTGGCGTTGTACTTGACGACCTTGCCGCGCAGGCTGACGGGCTGGACGGCGAGTGAATCCTTGTTGGCATATACCCAGGCGATGTCCTTGTCTTCTTCGACGGCGGCAACAGCCGTATCGGTGATCATAGTCCCGGCAGCGACGGGTGCCGCCGTGGTCGTCGGGTGGCCGGGAGGCAGGGCCGTGGCTGGATGCTCTGCAGGTAGTGGTGTCGCGGACAGGTTCTGCAAGGCGCCGGAGAAATAGATGACCTCGAAAATACGGTTTAGCGACGGGCTTGCGAATTTCTGCATCGCCATGCCTTGGTCTGTCTGCACGATGTTGCCCACAGCAACCAGTGTCTGTTGTGCTGCGACCCACCGTTGCCCCTCGGCGGTGTCGAGCAGCACGTAGGTATAGCCGGCCGCGACCATCGTCTCTAGCACGGTACCGCGGATCATGCCCTCGGGCACCGGGGCGGCGAGGGCCGGGTTCTCGTTCGCGGGTTCCTCGGCCGTGTCGGTGCACGCCGCCACGGTAAGCAGTAAGCCGGCGGCCAGGGTTGCGGTAGCGAGCATCGAAAGAGCTGCTTTCACGTCGAATTCTCCAAGTGTGGTCTTTCGTTGCGCGTATTGTGACAGTCGAGAGCGGATTCGCCATACGCGCAACTGCTTACGACTGTTTCTCATAAAGAAAAACCCCGCTGTGGCGCATACGTAGACTGGAAGCTGTTCGTCAGGCCGGCGGCTTCCGGCCGCTTAGGAGTCGTTAGCCCGGAAAGGCGACCGTCTCATTACGGCCAATAGCGGTCGGTCAGCCAGTACTAGTGAGAACTACCATCGCAAACATCGGATATACCAGAGCAGCATTCTCCATCACTAGCAGTTCCTTTCAGTATGACAACTGTTTTGTTGGTTTGGCTGCTTCGAGTTAGTAACGGTCGTTCGCCAGTTTAACAGCCCAAGGGCTGCTAACTGCGACAAGCGAACGTTACGGCATACATATTGATGCCATAGAGAACATTCAGAGCTGCAGCATCTGGCGGCACGAGTATGGCGAGGCGCCGAGTTGCCTGCCGTGCCAATAAAAAAAGGCAAGACCATACGGTCCTGCCTTTCACGCCTTAACTCTTAAGGAGTTTGAGGCTGGCCAGCAATGACTTCATTGCAGGCCGAGTCGCGTTAATTAAACCGCTACGATATTCTCCGCCTGGGGACCTTTTTGACCCTCAGTAAGAGTGAACTCGACCTTTTGGCCCTCAGCCAACGATTTGTGCCCTTCGCCTGTAATAGCGCTGAAATGGGCAAACACATCGGGGCCAGATTCTTGCTCGATAAAGCCAAAGCCTTTGGCATCATTAAACCATTTAACAGTTCCGGTAGTAGACATAGTAATAATCCTATTCATTCATTAGTAATGGGAGCCTTCTTATGAAGGCCATATCGCTGGAAGCGCTGCTATTACTCATGAAAAACAGGACGAGGTACTAAAGAAGGAACTTCGCAATGGTGTGCACAAATATCAGAGGTACTTTCAAGCTGCGCGCAGTATAACAGCTTTAGCCCACTGTAAACGGCCGTTCTCAGTCGATGCCTTGTCAATAGGGGTCCAGGTTGCCGGACGGCAGACCTGCTTTCGTGCTGGAGCCCCGGCCTTTCGCCTCTGACATGGGTCAGGATTGCCTTTGTCGACTCTGAATAGTCGGCCAGGACACGAAAACGCCTGAATTCTGGATTGCACTTCGAATGACGACTTTGGGTCCGTAGCAGCGAGTCAGTCAGTCATTTACCAGCCCAAGGGCTGCTCACGGCCAGGAGCGAACATTACAACACCAAGTTTTTCTTCTTCGGGGTCAATGCCACGTGGACGCGGCCGAGTTTGCGAAAGTGCCCCAGGTGTCGTTCGTTCAATAGGGTTACGATCTCCTCGATTGCCACCGTCACGGTCTCGAGATCCCCTTGCCGGCAGCCGTGAATACTGTCCTTGCCTTCATACGAGATTACATAGTTGTGCCAAGTGGATCCCTCCGGGTCGGGCATAGGGTTGGCTCGAAGGACCGAAACGATCTCATACGATTGCGGCGTTGCAAGGGCTTCAATAGCCATGAATGTTCACGTGCGAGCAATCAGATTCGTCCGTTGGATCTGGGCAACTCGACTCACTCAAAGGAGTAGTTAGGTATTTGATTGTACCTTAGAGCGCTATCGCTCCGGGAATTGATCGGTCCGCCGACGTTCCTAAACACCGAGAACCAGTCATCCTCGCACTTTCTAGTAACCCCACCGAGACATGTGCGCACGAATCTCCGCCTTCGGGGGTAAGGCAGACATTCACCGTTTGTTCTCCCACAAAATTCAGAAAAGACTACTTTTAGGTCGCTCGAACACGACAAGCCGCTCCATGGGCGTCTTCGCGAATCGCGACCGTCCGCTTTCCCAGCAAGCGGACGGTCGTCAATTTGTCACCTGGGAGGCTGCAATCGGCCATGTGGTTGATTCCCTTGAACAGCAGCTGCTGGTTAGGCTTCTGATCGTTTACAATCCCCGCGGGACTGACATTCGATTCCACTACTTTCCTACCGAGGACATCCTTATATGAAAATAGCCTTTGCCATACTGTTGGCCATACTGACTTTTCTGGCCGTTTCCTCGGGTCTGACGAAAATCCTGTTGATGCAGCAGGACGTTGAGTTTTTCGGACGGTACGGATTTACCAACGCGGCGCTCATTGCTTTCGGAGCAGTCCAGCTGACGGGTGGAATCTTGCTGCCGTTCAAGAGGACGAGATTCGCAGGAGCGGCTATCGTCGCGAGCACCTTTCTTGCTTCTTTGGTTATTTTGCTAATGGACGGCAACATACCAATCAGCATCGTCACGTCAATCGCGACGCTCTTGCTATTCGTGGTGATGAAACTGAGTTGGCGATCGGAGGCGTAAGCCTTGAACGACCGCCGTTGGCCATAAGCTAAGCTCGAGAACTGCATGAATAGCAGTTCTCGAGCTACCGCTTGTCCTCAGGGAAAGACTCTCTCCGCTGCTACCGGCGATACTTACTCGCCGGGTTCGTCTCCAGCCATCGCTTCATCCAATATCGCGATTAGTTCATCGCGGCTGTAGCTGTAGGGGCCCCACTGGTTGAGCTGTACAAGCTCAGCAACTTTTGTGCCGATGGTTCGCCCTTGCTCTTCTGCGTTCGGGACAACCACGTAACGGCGCAAGGGATTCTCGTCGAACAGCGCGTGCATGAACGCTGCGGAAACTTCGTCAGGTTCCTTGTAGGACAGCTCACGCTCCGCTGTCGCTTCATAGGCCTTCTTCATTTCCTGCGTCACTTCGCCACCGGCTGCTTCCAGCTTCTCCAACCCGCGTGACACGCTGCTGCGACGGATTTTCGATTTGTAGTTACCCGGCTCCACGACGCTAACTGAGACGCCAAGCGGCGCCATCTCACCGGCCAACGCATCCGTGAGAGCCTCAATCCAGTGTTTGCTGCCGCTGTAGGCACTGCCGCCGGGCCAGGCAATCGTACCGGCAATCGATCCCGTTGTAACAATGCGGCCCTTGGATTCGATGATCAGTGGCGCGAATGCTTTGGTCGTACGGTAGACACCCTCAACATTGACGGCGTAGACAAAAGCCTGGTCCTCGATCGGCGTATCGGCGATGGTCCCACCTCCACCGACACCGGCATTGTTGACGAGGCCATACAAGCCCGAGCCTTTCTCTCCGATCATCGCAACGACGGCATCAATCTGATCCTGCTTGGTAACGTCGAGTTTTACTGCCGTAACGTTTTCGATCGCATCAAGCTCTGCCAGATCTTTGTCTTTTCGAGCGCCCGCGTAGACGTGATATCCGTTACTAGCCAGTGTTTCTGCGAGATTCCGACCAATACCTGTGCTGGCTCCAGTCACGAGTATGGACTCTTTGTGTTCGGCGATGCTCGTCTGCGGTGCTGCAATAAGCACGCTCGCAATAGCGAGCATGGAGATAATCTGAAGAACCCGTTTCATGATGTTTTCCTTCTTATAGTTGGCGGGATCGAGCCTACCACAGGTCGTCGAGCGCCTTGGCAAGACTATCGTGAACAGACGGTCTCTTGCGGCCGAAAGCTTTCGGCCAACTGATAGAGCAGCGAACGACAGCTACTGACGCAAAGAGGATGTTTGACACAGTAAACTTCCTGTGCAGATCGCAGCGGTTTACTTGGCCAAGTCATCCAGCTTAACGGCCAGAGACTCGAACGGTTGCCGCCTGGCGGCCATGTCCCCTGAAAACCCACATACCTGCCAGGCGCGTTCTGCGAGATAGCCTTCGAATTCCTGTTGAACCAGCAGGCGATTGAGCCAGGCTTCCGCATCTCCTGTTGCCGGCGTCGTCGAGCAGTCTGTCCAAACATATTCCATTGCGTCATCGGCCGGCGTCGTCAGACATTCCGAGACGACGCGCTCAATGTATTCTCTTGGAAGAGCGCGGAGCACAGTGGTACGAAGGGCGCTGTGTTTCGATGGCCGCCAAGCCGTCAATCCTCCAAAGAACATGGTATAGGCAGACACTATCTCCTCGCGGAGCGACGCATCATCGATCAATGAGAGGTTGCCAGTATTTGTCAGATCATCGTAGGTAACCCGCTGGTATCCAGCATTTGCATACGTAGCAGAGAATGCCGCAAAACGGAGTGCTGACGCAGGGTCCAACTCTTTGTCGCCGCGAACATGAGACAGTGTTGTCTCCACTGATCTGCACGACAGCTCCATCGTGGCGACATCGGTATCAAGCATTTGCAGATTGTTCTGTATTTCAGCGGAGAGGCGGGCCAGATACTCGCGACCTTCCGCCCGGTCCTGGTAATCGTTCCAGGCGCTTTCTGCAAACAAGGCGATAAGAATGCCGAAAATGATGACAGCAAGTTCGGCCAAGGCTTTTCTGACAGAGTAGTTTTCCATTTCGCAATACTAGCAGCTCGTGACGGACCGCCTTGGGCCCCAAGCAGTCGCCCCCAGGTTACGAGCTGCTAACAGGCCGCTACTGAGGCGAGGCGATCAATCGAAAGTCGACGCCAGCTCCGCCAGTTTTGTAATCGTTCGCCAATTGCGGGCCGTCGTACTCATGCGCAATGCGCGGTCTATACCTTTGGCAAACTTTGATTGCGCGACTCCATCAGGAGCGTGCAGATAGAGGCATTTGCCGGTGATCTTAATGGACTCTGACTCGGACAAGAGATTGCGGGCGGCATCGACGCGTGATTTTTGAGGGGCTTCTTCCAGAAAGAACAGGTGTAAAGACGTCGGCTCTGACGCGGCCTTGGGGAACGGATTGGACGCGATCGCGGTTCTGAGTGCCTTGGCATCTACCAGGTGGATTGCCGGGCGAAATCCATATTCTTTTTCGATCGCCTTGCTAATCTCGTCTCCAAACTGACTTACTGATCGAATGTCAGCCTTGAAAACGACATTTCCACTTTGAATATAGGTCTTTACGGGCTCGCATTTCGCAGCTTCGAAAATCTTGGATAGACCTTTCATCGGCAGGCGGTTGCGTCCACCAACGTTGATTCCTCTTAGCAGTGCAATCCACGTTTTCATGGGCCAAGCATATCACCCAAGGTTACGGCTTCGAGCACGTGTGTTGAGGCGTAGCCAGATCAGCGATCCCTGCCGAAGATCTGCTTCACCTGCATCGGGATATAGCCATTTGCCAAGAGAAGCGGCGCGGCAGTTCGGAGTAAGATGACCCAGGGTCTCACCGGAACTCAGCCTTTGCCGAAATGGTAAACTGCCAAGCGTCGGCTGCTGGCCCATGGTCGCTGTTTCAGCAGAAGCGATATAGCCCTTTTTGATGACATGCAAATAGCACGTCAGGAGACCCGCAGCGTTGGTCGAAATCCCAGAGTACGAGGCGTATGGCCTCCTCGAACTGTATCAGGTGCTCAATTCAATCAGGGGTGACCTGTACCCGCAGGTACTCGCGGCGCTTGAACAGGAAATCACGAGACGTGAACCGACCTCCGTTGTCGAACTGGAAGACTGCTACTACTACCTCGACAAAGAAAAATACCCTGACCACGCTCGCAGGCTGCAGTTTGAAATCGAAAGTCTTGGTGGCTTTTCCGTCGGTAAGCCGTTCGAAATAACCGAGGAAAACAAGTACCAAACCTTCTGGCCTCGATTCTGGGCGCAGCTTCTGGATGGCTTCGTGGTAGGCAGTGCAATTGGATTGGTGCTTCTCGTTATTCACGGAACGGACGTACTTCGTCCCGCCGCACGGGCGTACGTGGATCAGGTTGGGCAAATCGTTGGCATTGCGTACTTTGTCTTTATGCACGCCAAATACGGTCAGACCGTAGGAAAAATGGCCGCGGGAGTAAAAGTCTGGGACAAGTCCGAGGCCAAGGAAATTACTCTCCGGCAAGCGATCCTGCGAGACATAGTGCCTGCCGCTTTTGCAATAGTCTCGCTGATCTATTTTCTTGGCTTTGGCGTCTCTGATGACGGCGGCGAACTAACCAGAACCGCAGAAATTATTCTGCTTAGCACCGGTATCATTGCGCTGGCCTGGTGGCTTGTGGAATTGTCGACGATGTTGTTCAACCAGAAACGACGAGCATTTCACGATCTAATCGCCGGAACCGTTGTAACGCGGGTCACTTAATCCCTGATGACGTTGTCGCATCTATTCGGCGCCATCCAAATGAACACCAGCCTGAACGACCGCTAGTGGACTGAACCTGGAACCGGGCTGCTAGAATATCGGCAGGCGAAGGTGAGCCTGAAGCACCGTTCACGAATACATGATTTCAAGGTTGCCTGCTATGGATATCACGACCACTCAGAAGCTTGCTCTGCGATCAATCGGTTTCCTTGGAGCGATGGTCTTCACGGCGTTCTTCGCTCTGACGTATTCGACGCCTGATTGGGTAGAGCGGTTTGCAGCTGACTACATCGAGTCTGAGGCGGAGGAGCGAATCAACGTTACAATCGATGCTATTCGGCCGCCGGAATCCGACAACGCGCTGGCACGAATTGCACAATCGATGTTTGAAAAAAACGAAGCACGGATAGAACAACTAAAAGCGTCACTGAAGGACAAGGTCCACGAACAATGGGCTACAGCGCTGGCGCGAATTCGTGACCTGGATTGCGAATGCCGGCAGAAATATGCGGACATGTTCGAGAGCGGATTTAAGACAGACATTGTGCTACTGCAAGCAGCAAACGACCAAATTACGGATTTCATTCACTCGAGCTATATGGATGTCGCTACAGAGCTGAAAAGGGATATTCGAATTTTCACGGCGAGCAACGCGGCCGTATTTATTCTGCTACTGCTTGTGTCCTTGCTGAAGCCGCAAGCAATCACCCACCTGTTTCTGCCAGCCGTGCTGCTGGCTGTCTCAACGCTTATCTGTTCGTACTTTTACATCTTTGAACAAAATTGGCTACTGACGATAATTCATAACAGCTACCTGGGATTCGCCTATCTCGGATGGCTGGGTTTTGTATTCCTGTTTCTGTGTGACATCATTTTTAATCACGGGCGAGTCACGACGACAATACTCAATGGGATATTCGAGGCCCTTGGCTCGGCTTTATCAGTAGGCCCCTGCTAGCCGTTAAAGGCTCTCCCCGATAGTCGATCCCAGGCGCCCGGCCAGGTTGGCAGCGAACTGCATCCTGGCCTGCGCGTGGACTGTCGAAAACAGGGCTATAGCAGCAAAAAGCCACAGATTGGCGACATGAGTTGTGGTGACCGTTAGTCGGGCTTCCTGAATTTCAGCGTCATCCGATTCGATTCGCCGATCGCTGTGAGCTCAGCAGCGAGCTCCGGGTTATCGGCACTTGTCGCATACGTTGGCGGCAATCGCCAGACAATGTCGTCCTCGCCCGGCTGATCGTCAGGATTGGCGTTAATGTCGCTTTCCGCAACCAGTTCAAAACCCGCCGCCTCCGCTGCCGCGATAACGAATGACTTCTTCAGATAGCCGTGACTACCGTCGGCGAACTCGTCCGACATCTCATCCCGTGCATGGTGCTGCACGATACCCAATGTGCCACCCGGCTTAAGAACCGCAAAACAATCCGCCAACGCAGCCGTCAGGAATCCACCTTCTTCTTCAAAGTTGGCGAGGTTGTGAAGCACGCGCGCAAGGAATACGACGTCGGCGGTTCCGGCTAGTGATTCAGGCATAGAGCCGAAGACAAAGGCGCCGACAGTCGCGCTGTTTTCATCGCGCCACTCTTCGGCGCCGACCGGCCAGTCAGTTGTCCAGCTGCGTCGCGACTCGACAAATTCATCTGTACCGAACGGGAAATTCGGCCAAATTTCCAGCGCATAGTCTGCGCCGATGATGTGGCCCTCACTGCCAACATAGGGCAGCAGCAACTTGGTATACCAGCCTCCACCCGGCAGACCCTCGACGACAGTCATGCCTGGCTCAATACCAAAAAACTCCAGCGTTTCTTTTGGATGCCGATAGGCGTAGCGCGCCTGCACATCCTCGGGTTGGGCGGCCAGCACGGCTGCGAGGCGATCTTCCTCAATCTCGACCGCGGCTTTCTCAGTCGCGACGGCGACCGCCGGTTCCGGTGTGGATTCAGATGCCGGCTGGCAGGCGGAAAGACCGAAAATTAACAATGGAATGAGATACTTGTACATAACTTCCCCCGGAATGAATACGGACCTTAAGTGTCGAAAGTATGCGTTAGTCAAGGCTCCGCAGCAACGCGTGGGTCTCCGCACGCACCGACTCCAGCGCATCCGTTACCTTGTCGTAGGAGTCGTTGAGCGGCTCGAGATTGCTCCACTCGGCATCCCAGACCTTCCACAGTGCGATACCGGAATCCGGGGCAGGGCCATCCAGCAACTGCGTCATGTCCCTGATGGCAAGCACATAGACCCAGCCTGTCCGCGGGTTGCCTTTGTCCTCATCGTCCATCTCAAAGACGTTGTGAAAAATCACCTGCTGGAGTTGGCCGATGTTGCGAAGGACCTCGATGGAGATTAGTCGCTGATTGCGGTTGTATTCACTCGCCTCATTACGCCAGGTGTTGTAGCCAAGGCTCGTTATCGCAATTGCCAGGCTAATCAATGCAACGGCGTTACGTTGCAACTGATCTCTGATTCGGACTTTGCTCGACATGTGACTCCCCTGATTTGTCCTACAGAAGACCGGCATCTCGTCGTATTTATTTCGCTCCCGGCGCCATTCGGGTGGTTGGATCGCGCGGCCACTGCGCCGCAGAATCCGACTTCTGTAGCCTTAGCAGCCAGGCGACAACGAACAGGGCTATGACCATAACGCCAGCGAGAAAAAGGAAGTAGTTCTGGTGACCGACGAGTCCGGGGGATGCGTCCAGGATGCGGCCGGTGATCGGCGCGAAGAATATTTCCGGGGTGTAGCCGATGAATGAGACCATACCTGTCGCAGCACCGGTGAAATACGCCGGCGTCCTGTTCTCCTCAAGCAGTGCAAAGTACACACCTCGCAGCGCGAAAACGGCGAAGAAACTGATAAAGATGTTGGCGTAAATCACGAACAGTCCGGATCCGTCCGGCAATGCAAACGAAAGCATCGCGTAGCTGATCAGCAAAACGAAGAACGACGCACCGATCACCCTGCTTGCGGTCCAGCGGTCCGCAACAATGCCGGCAGCAACTGCTGCGACCGGCCGAACGTAGGCGCCGTAGGTGGATAGCTGAGCGCCAGCCACTTCGTCCATGCCGAGAACCTGCACAGCGTAAAGCGAGTAATTGTCCAGACCTTTATAGGTACAGTAGGCACACACTATGACGGCAGCTTGTGCCCAAACCAGCGGACGAGCTATGACGGCGCCCGCACCCTGCCAGAGCGCCCTGCCCGCCTCACCGGTGTGCTTCGCAGCGGGGATCAGGAACCACGTGAGTGACGCTGTCGCTATCGCAGCAAATGAGTACAGCAAAATAACGGCACGAAATGCGGTACGGCGCTCTTCGCTGCCGACCAGTGCTGCTTCGTCAGGGAAGTGCCAGGAAAGCACTGCAACACCCAGCGTCGCGAACAGCGCGGCGGCAACTCCTCGGCCACCCTCAAGTACACCGAATGCTCGTCCCTGCGCCGTCGTCCCGCCCCACTCTCGCGTTGCGCGAATGAGCGCAGCCCAGAAAAGCAGAATAGTCGTGACGCCCCAGTAGCCGTACAGCAACGCCATGCCCATTACGCCCGGATAGGTTGCCATATAGAAACCGCCAAGGCCGGTTGCTATCAGAGAGACGGTCAGCAGAAATCGCGCAGAGAAACGGTCTGCCAACATACCGCCGGGAAAGTAGGCGACCATCGCCATCACACCGTACACAGCGAAGACATCACCAAGCTGTGTGTTGGTGAATTCGAAGGCCTCAAGCAACGTTGGCCGAAAGAACCGGGCCGTATGGAACGGCAAGCCGAAAATGATCTCGCCCGCGAAGACAAGTGTGGCCATCAGCAAGTATCGGGTCATTGTTGGCCCAGAAAGGAACGAGCGAAGCGTTCACTATACGCGGCCACGGTGACGACGAAAAATATTCACCTCAGGTAATCGTTGGCGTCTCTAAATTTGGTGACGACCACATAAGACGCAGATCAGTCCGTATAGTCCTCGTCGACCAATCTCCGGGAGATCCACCAGAGGTTGCCGAACGGATCGGAAATGCCCGCCTGCCGGTCGCCGTAGGGCATATCGGCCGCATCGAATAGCTTCCCGGCGCCGTTATCGATCGCCTTTTCGAGAGTCAGGTCTACGTCATCGACATAGATGTAGTGCGCGCAGGGCATCGGCTTCAGCACGTTGCCGTCCGGCTCGCTGATCATGAAGTTCGAAGCCCCAATCCTGGCACGTAAGTTGGCAATGCGCCCGTCCGACAACTCCGTCCGCCCGAGCTCACTGGCACCGAAGGCCTTTCCGAGAAAGCCCATGAAGGCCTGCGCATCGCTCACGATGATGTACGGAAAAATGGTTCCGTATCCCTCAGGTATATGCATTAGTCGCCCTCAAATAATATCGCTCTGACTTTGTTAGGTGAACACCAGAGCTCGTCAATGCCGCACCTCTTGCACAGGATCAGTTGCAACATCCATCCAGCTGGCTCCGGCCTGCTCAATCCTGTTGCAGCCTTATTTCAACGGGAACGTAGTCAATATCGTATCCGAAGTAGCGCGGCTCAAAGACCCGCAGCCCCGCCGGCCTGCGCCAGAGAGATGCAGCACGAAATGCGAGCACGATCACGGCTTGTCCTTCAGTGAAGTCGGGATTACCGATGCCTTCGTTGGTATGACGATCGATCATCGTGATCAGGTCCGGACATGTAGCGACGACGACATCATCTCTACGCGCAACAAGATGTTCGTTCTTGTAATCCAGTTGCAGGGACTGACCGGCGAATTCAGCGGCGCCATCCAGAACGACATCACCGACGAGAAATCCGTCTTGGTCTTTCCAGTCATAACCACGAACGACGCCTTCAAAAATCTTGTAACCGTCACCTGCAATTCGTGCAGATTCGATGGGGTCGCCGCCAGATTTCCTGGCGTCTCGAACTGCGAGACCAATACTTGCTGCCAGGCTCAGGCTACCCTGGACCAGAACATGTTCAGACTTGGCGACAGCCCCCGTTATCGCCGCGTCAGTAACGCCAATGAGCCTGCTGACGACCGACAGCGCCCGGAATACATCCTCCTCTCGGCTCGGGTCCTGCACGCCCTTCAGAATGACCTCATCCCCGAACTTTGTAACCGCGGCGGCCGGCGTGATTGCATGGCCCGCAACGCGAACGGAGTGCTGGTTAATTTCCGGGGTTGCACGGCCCACGGTATCGGCGTCGAGGCACGGCACCCCCAGTCGCGCACCGAGCGACAAGGCTTCCGCCATACTCAAAGGCCCGATTTCGCCAACGATTACCGCGGAAAATCGCACGCCGAGGTATTGTTCGAGCAATCGAAAGGACGCGATTGTTGGCGCTTCGATCGTCGAAGCGATTCGGTCCAGCCGGGCCTTCATCGCCTCGTCCATTGGCGCCAGGCTCTCCAGCGCATACGGTGATGCAACCCTGTCATCGTCGGCAAGATCTGCGACATCAAGCTGACGGAAGGAAAATCCGGACGCAAGATCGGAGGCAATCAGTTCGCGCGCGGCTTCAAGACCGCCGCCGCCACCACAGCCAAGATAGCTGCTGCCAAGCAATGTATCTTCCAGAACATCGGCAGTCTGTGTGACCCCTCTGGCAAAGCTAGGTTTTTTTGAATTGCCGGAACTGCCAAGCGGTGACGCCACTGAATTCGTAATGGTGCTACCCAACGCTACACCAAGACCGGCTATGAATTGTCTGCGTTGCATTGCTATCTCCGTGAAAAGTCCTGACTGATGTGAGCGAGGAGCACGAAAAATCGAATGGCCGTTGTCAGAAGTTTTTGCGGTGTCTCGCCGGAGCGCCTAGTTCAGGTTTTCCTCAACCGGCTGACCGTCCTGCTTGTAGACCACGCCACCCTTCATCACGAAGTCGACGTTCTGCAGAAGGTTGACGTACTCCAGCACATCTCCATGGACGGCGATGATGTCAGCCTTTTTGCCAGAGGATACGGTACCCAGTTCGTCCTCAACGCCCATCATCACGGCAGGCCAGTAAACGGCCGCACGAATAACGTCCATAACCGGCATCCCCATGACACGCACCAGCACATCCATCTCATTCCAGGTCGACTGGCAATGAAATTTCATCGGGATACCACTGTCGGTACCGACGAGGAATACGACACCGGCTTCACGTAGCTGCGCAATTTTTCGTTTTAGTGTCGGCTTGCGTAGCGGTGTCAGTCGCGTGTAGCCCAGCTGGCCAGGGTTGGCAATTGACGCTCGTATATCCGCGATCGTGTCTGCCTTGAGGCCCCGCTCCCAGCAGTCGTCGTCGAGTTTTTCCGGATTTGCGACCGTGCGATCGAAGTTCCACAAACCCTCGACCGTCGGCGTCCAGTACAAGGGTCCGCCGGCGACACGACCAGTGGCGGTTCGCTCTTTCAGTGCTGCCATAATATCGGGTGGGTATTCCGGCGCAGTTGTCAGCCCGGTGTGCTCGAAATTATCGATACCGATTTCAAGACCGAGTCGAATTTCGTTTGGTCGGTGCGCGTGCCCCACTACCTTCATGCCTCGTTTGTGTGCTTCGTCGACGATGGCTCTGGCGATATCGATAGGCAACTTGTCCTGGTCAATCAGCTTGACGATGTCCATACCGGCTTCGTCGAGCTTCGCGACTTTCGAGCGTGCATCAGAAACAGAGCGAACAGGCCAGCGATAGGCTTTCTGCCAGTCTTCGATTTCTGCCTGCAGGAACGGCCCCGACATGAAGAGTCGCGGTCCGGGAATATCACCGCGCTCAATACGCTCTTTGACCGACCGGGAAGGCGCCAGCGGCGCACCTAAATCGCGCGCTGAGGTTACACCGGCCAGGAGAAGATGCGTGGCCGTGGCCGGCATGATCTCATCGGCAAGCCGATCCAGGTAGGTGGCCTGCCAGTGTGGATAGTCGGCATGGCCTGTCAGCATTAAGTGGGCATGGCTTTCCCAGAGACCTGGCAGAACGTCCTTTCCTTCGGTCGAAATGATCGTGTAACCGTCAGGTACGGGCAGAGTTGCGGTCGTACCAACTTTAACAATCGTATCGCCTTCGACCAGAATGACACTGTTCTGCACAGGCGCGTGACCGTAGCCGTCGATCAGGCGACCGCCGACCAGCGCCGTCCCGTTCTGTGCAGAGGCAACGCTCGCGAGGAACAGCGCAATTCCGAGAGTTACGGTTGTTGTTTTTATAATTAGTCGCATGACACTCTCCGTGAGAACCTGACCGATACTGCTAAACGATTTCTGCGAAACGATAGCACAGAGCGTTATTGCTCTATTCCTCCGCCTCTTCAAGCTTTGATGCATGATCGATTTCGTAGGGCGGCGGCTCGCCACCAGGACCTTTCAGGTAATGATCCATCCAGCGCTTGAAGCGTAAGGCGTAGTCGTAGGTAGCTGCGGTATTGCGATTGCCGTGACCTTCGCCAGGATAAAACACGAGGCGAACCGGTGTGTCGGTGCGAAGCTTGACGTGCCGATACATCTCAAGCGACTGGCTCGGATGCACCCTTGGGTCCTGGTCGCCATGCATGATTAGCAGCGGCGTCCTGGTTTTGTCCGCGTGATAAATCGGGCTGCGTTTCAACATCCACATCCAGTCTTCCCACGGCCAGGCGCGCGAATGCACATTGTACATTTCGTAGGGGATGTCGCCGGTACCGAACTTCGACACCTGGTTTGAAATACCGACGAACGCGACAGAGGCAGCGTACTCCTCGCTCAACGCGCTGGCGCTCCACATCGACGCATAGCCACCGTAAGAACCGCCGGAGATTCCGACGCGATCAGCATCGACCAGGCCCAGCTCAACGAGGTGCGCCTTTGCATCCACAAGGTCGTTGAACTCTTCTTCGGCGTAGTCGTTCTGGCCAAGCTTGGAGAAAAATACACCACGCCCGGTACTGCCGCGGTAATTCGGGTACACAACGGCATAACCCTCGGCCGCCAGCGTCTGTGCCGGTTGGCTGTAGGAGGACATCCAGCCGTTTGAGTAGTGCGACTCCGGCCCGCCGTGCGCGAATACAACCAGCGGGTTGCCACCGCGTTTCTTATTGAACGGATGAATCAGAATGGCTTCGAGCTCGACACCGTCGCGTGCGGTATACGATATCGCCTCTTGCCGCGCCAGTTTTCGTTCGCTAAGGAACGGATTCGAAAACGTCAGCCGCTGTGGCTTGGCGTCATCGCGTAGCAGATAGACCTCCGGCGGATGCTCCGGCGCATCAGCGACCGCCGCCGCAACAGCACTACCGGGGCGTGTATCTATCGCCCGCAGGATCGGTCCGGGAGCCGGCGCCTCGCCGCTTTCATAGGGCACCGCGATTGACGCCGTCGACCACTCCGTCAATACGCCGCGGGCGCCAAGCCAGCGCAGGCTGGTGTCATCACGCCAGGCAAAGTCGTTGATGTGTCCCAGGTACTCGGGCACCAGGTCCTGCCGATCACCGCCTGAGGCCGGCACGACGTAGAGCCTGCCGTTCTGGGGATCGTTAATATCCACACTGCCGATGTAAGCGATGCGCTTCCCGTCCGGCGAAAATTCGAATCGCCCAAGTTTGCCGACGGATCCCAGCTTGTTAAGGACCTTGCCATTCACCGCGTTAACGATATAAACGTCACGCGATGTATAGGAGTCGTCTATCAGCGGTGTCGGCGCAAGGCTCACTGCATATCGACCGCCGTCGGGTGCCCATGTCAGATCCGAGGCAGATCCGGGAAGATCCTGTACGACAGCTTTTTCGCTCACAAGATCGAGCAACCATACTTTGGTTTCCTGCAAGGACTCTTCGTAGACGACCGCCTTGAAGCCCTTCAAGGCAAGCTCTTCGTTTTTTTCCGGTGGCGCGTCGCTTGCGAGGAAGGCAATCGTCTTGCCATCCGGGGACGGATGAATACTTCCCATTGAATTAACGTGCGTGAATTTCTCGACGGCTTCACCACCCGTCAGCGAAATCTCGAACAATGAATTGACCTTCGCATCGGGCTCGCGCGTTGCCAGGAAGTAGATCGACTCGCCGCTTGCGGACCAGGCCACGGCAGAAATTTCGATTTTTCCGGTAACGTAGGGCCGCGACATACCCTCCAGGTCAACAACATGAAGCTCGTGATGCGGCTTACCGTCCTCCTCTTTGTAGAGCTCCCGCGGCACGGCCAGAAGATAGGCAATCCTGTCTGCTTTCGGGCTCATCCATGCCCCGGCCACACGCTTCAGGCTGACGATCTCTTCGAGGCTCATGCCTGTTGACTGAGCGCTCGCAGTCGACGTCAACGCCAGCGTTGCAATGAGCAGTAAACAGACACTTCGATACGATCGACGAATAAAATGGTTCATGATTGGAGCGCTCCCCGTAATGGTGTTTTGTTTTGCCTGACAAGCTTCGTGCTGAGTATAGTACGACCCGCGGGACATTTCGGACTTCATCGACCAACGGCAGTTCGCGCCTGCGTGGTAGGATCGCGTTGCGAAACGAATACCACCTATCACTACAACCTGTCATTTCCAGCGAGTTTTTGCATGAGTCACCACGAATTACACAGAGCCCATCGGATAGGCTGGCTTCGCGCTGCCGTCCTGGGCGCCAACGACGGTATTGTCTCTACGGCCAGCCTTATCATCGGCGTAGCCGCCGCAAGCAGCGCGCATGACAATATTCTGCTGGCAGGCATCGCGGGCCTGGTCGCCGGTGCAATGTCCATGGCCGCAGGCGAGTACGTTTCAGTCAGTTCACAGGCTGACACGGAGAGTGCCGACCTGGAACTCGAGCGGTTGTCGCTGGAGCATGACTACGAATCCGAGAAAGTGGAGTTGGCCGAAATCTACGTGGGCCGGGGTCTCGATCAGGCGCTTGCCATGCAGGTTGCCGATCAGCTCATGGAACACGACGCGCTGGGAGCGCATGCCCGCGACGAGATCGGTATTTCGCACATTATCAGTGCGCAGCCAGTCCAGGCGGCCGTTTCGTCCGCTGCAGCCTTCGTCGCGGGTGCCGCGCTGCCCTTGATCGTCGCCTGGGCCGTGCCCGGACGGCAACTTATATTTCTGGTTGCGGCCGCATCACTTGTGTTTCTCGCCATTCTGGGTGGTCTGGCGGCACGTACTGGTGGCGCATCGATTGCTATTGGTGCCCTGCGAGTCACATTCTGGGGCGCGCTGGCGATGGCGATTACCGCCGCTGTCGGCCGATTGTTCGGAGTGGTCTTTTAGGACCGCGGGGAGTTTTCGTGAAAATACACGTCATTGCGTTTATTTTGGCCCTGCTGCCATCGGTGTTGATGGCCAGCGAGCCACCGGCAACCATGCGCGTCGATTTTTTCCACAGCGGCAATCACATGGCTGAGTTATTCAGCCTGGACCAGGTCGTCATCGAGCCTCTGCCCTGGACCGGCAACATGGCGCAGCCTCTGGACAAAACGCTGCGCGGCAAATACCTGTTCGAGATCATCAGCAATGGCAAGACCGCCTGGTCGCGTAGTTTCAGCAGTATCTACGGCGAGTGGGAAACCATAGGCGAAGCGAAAGAAATTAATCGGTCGTTTCACGAGTCAGTGCGTTTTCCTGCACAGCAAGACATCTTCGAGCTTGTGCTGAAAAAGCGCGGCGCCGACAACGAATTCGAGGAAATCTGGCGTATCGAACTGGATCCGTCCGATCACCTGGTACACCGCGAGTCGGCACAGTACGCCGATCAGGTCGTTGCCATTCACACAGGCGGCGACCCGGCAACTACTGTCGACCTGCTGTTACTCGGCGACGGTTACACGTCGGAAGAACAGCAGGACTTTATTGCCAAAGCCAAAGAGCTGGTCGACGTGCTATTTGCGACGCCGCCGTTCAGCGAACGCAAGGATGATTTCAATGTATGGGCGCTGGCACCTGCGGCGGCTCAATCAGGCGTCTCGCGGCCGTCTACCGGCACTTATCGAGACTCGCCGGTTGGTGCCACCTACGACGCGTTTCGCTCGGAACGCTACATACTTACGTTTGACAACAAGTCGATGCGTCGCATCGCATCCTCGGCGCCGTACGATTTCATCGAAATACTGACCAACACCGAGGTGTATGGTGGCGGCGGTATATACGGCCTGTTCAGCACGGCCGCCGCGAATAGTGAATGGGCCCCTTACCTGTTCGTGCATGAATTTGGACATCACTTTGCAGGTCTCGCCGACGAGTACTACACCAGCTCTGTAGCCTATGAAGCGCCTGCGGAAATATCAGAACCGTATGAACCCAATGTCACAGCCCTGCTCGATCCTGAAAACCTGAAGTGGAAGCATCACGTCGCCGCCAACACGCCACTGCCGACGCAGTGGCCCAAGGCCGAGTATGAGAAGCACTCGCTGGCCTACCAGAAACGACGCCAGGAAATGCGCGCGGCGAACGTAAGCGAAGATGAGATGAATGCACTGTTTCGATACACGAAAGAGTATGTCGAGACATTATTCGAAAAATCGGGTCAGCAAGGCGTGGTCGGTGCGTTCGAAGGCGGCAACTACCAGGCGGAGGGGTACTACCGATCTGAACAGAACTGCCTGATGTTCACGCGCAGCGACGCATTTTGTGCGGTTTGCGCTGAAGCGATTGGCAAAGTCATCGATGAATATACGTTAACGAAATAGCACTACGACCGTTTACTCGTCGGGATCAAACACGTCCTCAATCTGTTGTTCGAACAAGCGCGCTATCTTGAACGCCAGCGGCAGGCCGGGATCGTATTTGCCCGTCTCGATTGCGTTGACTGTCTGTCTGGAGACCTCCAGGTGATTGGCGAGTAGTGCCTGCGACCACTCGCGCTCGGCTCGCAGCACGCGAAGACGATTCTTCATCGGTAGCGCCACATGCCAATAAACTGACCCAGCATCCAGCCAAACACCATGACCAGGACGACGTTGTCGCTCTGCAACGGGCTTGCCCCGACCGCTTCCAGTAGCTGGTATCCGATGATGTACACCAGGCCAGCTGCGAATCCCGTCGCAAGGCCGTCGAGCTGTATCTTGCGCAAGAGTTCGTCTGCCATACGCAAAAATCGCAAATACGCGAACACGGCGACAATACTCAGCAGCGTAGGCACGGCCACAAGAGCCCAGGTCAGCGGCGCTGCGAGCTCCCGATCGGATTTCAGGGTCCAGCTGGCGGCGACGTAGGTCAGGGCCCAGGCGAGCGACCACGCAGTAAATCGGTACTGGTTGCGCCGGTCCAGTTCGGTACCGGAGCAGTTCTTGATCATTTGCCAGATGCCAGTTGGCTTCGTTTCACTTTCGGTCATTTTGTCAATTTCCTTTGTCAAAGTGTAAAGGACACTTGATATATCGAAATGTACGGTGCTTTTGACAAATTGTCAAGCATCCTTGACTAATAACAAGCTGGCTCGGGGTTATTTGAGGTTTCGGGATAGCGCTGTACTGAAGACAGCGAATCCGGGCGGCTGCTATTGATCCGCCAAGACTATTCGCGGCGGCCTCACCAGAGATCGAAGTAGATTGCGCTCAGAATTACGGCAGCAATCGTTCCGTACGTGAGGAAACTCCAGAGCAACTCGCGACGTCGATACGCAGGCAATCCCCTGCTGCCGCTGCTCGTCGCGTGCTGCGGCACGGCAGGTTCCGGAAAGTCATCGATCGTTGCGTAAATCTCACCGTCATCGCCCTGCACTATGGCCGCCAATTGCCCGGCGATTTCCAGCATCTTTCGTTGCGCAGCATGATTTGGCGAAGCCGCGAAGATATTGCCTTCGGACCAGTCGAGCCAAAACTCGCTGGCGGTTTCCGCATCATTCGATACCGCGAAACAGCGCCCGTTGCGCGGATCGTGACGGAGTTCGGGGTCAGCTCGAATCAGCTCCAGCCATTCCTCGGCTGCGATTTCCTTACCCTCGTTTTCGGCCCAGAAGGACCCCCGAGTGATATAGACCTGGTAGCTCACTGACGACCAACAATCAACATGGCACCTGCACCTCGAAAACTACGTCACTTTAAGCCCTGAGCTTGTAACCCGTCTTGAAAATCCAACGCACCAGGAGAAGGCAGACAATCAGGAAGGTGGCTGCCATACCGAGACTCAGCGCAACGCTGACGTCGGCATTCTCATAAAAGCTCCAGCGAAAGCCGCTGATCAGATAGACGACCGGATTGAACAGGCTGATCGTTTGCCACACTGGCGGCAGCATACTAATCGAGTAAAACGTGCCGCCAAGAAAGGTCAGGGGCATGATCACGAGGATGGGCACGATCGTCAGCTTCTCCCAGCCATCGGCCCAGATACCGAGAATGAAACCGAAAAGACAGAACGAAACGCAGGTGAGCACCAGGAATGCCACCATGATGATCGGGTGCGCGATCTC
This sequence comes from uncultured Gammaproteobacteria bacterium, assembly GCA_963760395.1. Lineage (GTDB taxonomy): Bacteria > Pseudomonadota > Gammaproteobacteria > Steroidobacterales > Woeseiaceae > UBA1847. Next base: position 224,812 of record CAVXCX010000001.1, on the reverse strand, counting down.
GAGATCCACAAAAAAACTCGCGGTACCGAGAATGATCGAACCGATGATGACCGACTTGGTCGCAGCGGCACCGACGTAACCCAGCAACACTTCGCCATAGGAGACTGGCGCTGAGAGAACCTCGAAGATCGTACCGGTAAATTTAGGGAAATAAATCGCGAACGATGAATTCGAGATGCTCTCCGTCATGACTGACAGCATGATAAGCCCTGGCACAATAAACGAGCCATAGCTAACGCCGTCGATCTCTGTGATTCGTGAACCGATCGCAGAACCGAAAATCACAAAGTACAGTGACGTTGATAGAACGGGCGCCACGATACTTTGCACAACGGTTCGGAACATGCGCGCCATCTCATAGCGATAAATGGCCTTTACGGCGTGGAGATTCATGATTCCTTGTGCACCAGGTCGACAAAAATATCCTCGAGAGAACTCTGCGATGTCTGCAGATCATTGAAGCGAACCCCGACGTCTCGCAATTCGCTAATCAGGTCCGTGATGCCAGTGTGTTCGCCCTTGGTATCATAATTATAGGTCAGCGACCGACGATCTTCGCTCAGGTCAAGGCTGTACTTGTCGAGCGCCGTGGGCACCTGGTCCAAGGGATCGTACAGATGCAGCGTCAGTTGTTTCTTGCCCATTTCGCGCATCAGGCGGTCTTTATCTTCCACCAGGATGATCTCGCCGTTGTTAATCACACCAACGCGATCGGCAAGCTGCTCAGCCTCTTCAATATAGTGCGTGGTCAGGATGACGGTAACGCCCTCCTCGCGAAGCGCCCTCACCACATTCCACATATCCTGGCGAAGCTCGACGTCCACACCAGCCGTGGGTTCGTCAAGAAACAGAATCTCCGGTTCATGCGCGAGCGCCTTGGCAATCAGCACGCGTCGCTTCATGCCGCCGGACAATGCCATGCCGATCGTGTCCTTCTTATCCCACAGAGACAACGATTTCAGAACCTTTTCCACATGCTCTGCATTGCGGCTCCTGCCGAACAGGCCGCGGCTGAACTGACAGGTATTCCAGACAGTTTCAAAACTCTCTGCCGGTAACTCCTGCGGCACCAGTCCGATCTTTGCACGGGCGAGACGAAAGTCGCCGACGATATCGTTGCCGTCGACGATGACATCGCCCGAGGTCTTATTGACGATGCCGCATACGATGTTGATCAGCGTGGTCTTTCCGGCACCGTTCGGGCCAAGCAGCGCGAAGATCTCCCCCCTTTTTATCGAGAGACTGACATCCTTCAGCGCCTGAAATCCGCCGGCGTAGGTCTTGGTGAGGTCCTTGATCTCGATCACTGCTTGCATGCCGCAATGATACGACGAAATGATTCCTGAGTATCCGCCGATTACTCTGCTGGCGATTAATCTGCTGCGGCAATACCTGGCGTGGCTGCGTTGCGAAACATCCCGGGTAGCAAGGCGACACTTAGCAGCAGGAACAGGCATTGCAGCTGGGTGACCGTCAGGTTGCCGAGCACGATGTAGCCATCGGCCCTCAGGTATTCGATGAAGAAACGCACAAAGGCGTAGGCGGAGACGGTTAGCACAGCGAGGGCGCCGCTAGGCCAGCGTCGCCAGGGAACGCGCCACATCATCAGTAACAGCAATAGCAACAGTGCGCCTTCGTAGAGCTGCACTGGATAAACCGGCAGTGACGCGAGCGCGCCGGGCTCGAGCAACCCTAATGCGAAATGCTGCTCGTATGGCAGGCTGCCCGGCGGGTACTGAACGCCATTGCTCAACACGCTCAGGAACGGCAACGTCTGAACCTGCGACGCGAAGCTCGTGGAATGCTCATTCGACACGATATCCCCCCAGCAGCAGCCAGCGAGAAAGCAGCCAACGCGATGAATCATCAGGCCGGCAATTGTCGGCAACGCGAACACGTCCAGCGTGCGGCGAAAGGAGAGCTTGACGATTCGGCTGTATATAAGAACGGCCACGGCCCCGGCGGCCAGCATGCCGAACAGGCGTACGCGGACTCCCGTCTGCATCATTTCGCCGGCAATCATCTGATCCATCGGCATCAACAGTGACAGCAGGGTGCCTCCGGCAATGCCGACGATTATGGTGATGGGTATCAACAGGTCGACATGCGAACCATCCATGTTGACTGAGTTCGCATTACGCCGCGCGAGCCACCATGCGGCGACGATGGCCGCCAGGAAGATCAGCCCGAAGGGGGTTACCCAGGTGAGCGAGTCGAAATGTGAGTACATCAGTCCACCCCCTCTATTCGCTGATCACCTGAGCTGCCAGTTCTGCGACGAAGTCGAAATGCTCCGGGTCTACCCGGAGCAGCCGTATTGTCTCTTCATCGTCGTAAAGCTCGGGGTTCCTGGCATTCTTTTTTATGACCCGTTCGTAGGCGCGCCTGGTCTCCTCGACGCCGTCGAACAAGTCGCCATCGAGCATGGTCAATTCCAGCGTTTTTTCGTCCGATCGATCGACACGAAACACATACCAAAGCTCCGGCACAAAACTCTCGTTATCGAACAGACCCTTAGGCTCCCAGGTCATGAACCATTCGCCGCCAAGCTTGGTTCGCCAGACCTTGTAAAGCGTGATTTCGTCGGCGGTGACGCCATCAGCACCGATCGACTCGTTTTCGATCAACCCGGTCAGCCCGGCATAGCTTGTAAGGTCATAAGCGGTGTCGTTATCCCGTCGATCGCCATATTCAATGCCAAACCCTGTTAACAACCATGTGCGCTTGTCGTAGGGCTCAAATACGAAAAAGCTCGAATCATCGTTGTTCAGCCAGACCCAGGCGCCGGTGATCTCCGGATCGATACGGCTGCGCTCCGGGTCACCGATTGGTACCGGCATACAGGCCAGCAGGCCAACAATGGCGGGTATGATGGCCAGCATCAGAACGGCGCCGCTGGCAGATCGGATTCTCGGTTTCATGATTCCCTCTCCTGGTATCGTCATGACGGTTCTTGCACAACTCTCAGACTAGGCGGCACAGTGTCCACTGGCCTGAGGAACGACTGATGATTCCCTGATGATGCCGTAATACTTTCGGCCCGCGGCCGGTCTCTGTTAGCTATGACAAAACTCTCAATCGCACTATGGGCGCTGCTGGTCCTTGCCACGATCGTCACCGCTTTCTTCGTCATGAATCGGCCGCGCAGGGTAACCATCGACGCGCCTGTTGCAGCTGACTTCCCCGCCAGCGGTTTTTCGCACGTAGCGTTCGAAGAGCTGCTGAGCGAATACGTGAATCCTGCCGGGGAGGTTGATTATGCGCGCTGGCAGGCATCGAAGGGTTCAGTGGCGAAACTGGATAGCTATCTGGCCGCCGTTAGTCGCTTCAGCCCGGACACCACGCCGGAGCGATTCCCTGCGCGTAATGACGCACTCGCATACTGGATTTACGGTTACAACGCCTATGTCATAAAGAGCGTGCTGGACCGCTGGCCTCTGGCGAGCGTTACCGATGTCAAAGCGCCGCTGGAGGCCGTCAGGGGACTTGGCTTTTTCTACCAGCTACGATTTTCTTTTGGTGACGAATACCTGAGTTTGTTCAAGGTCGAAAACGAGAAGATCCGGGCTCGCGCTACCGTGACGCGCGTATTCACTTCGTACTGAACTGTGCCAGCGACAGCTGTCCGGTCATTCGTCGCGAACTGCCGACCGGCGACGAGCTGGAACAAGCTCCTGACACTGGCGGCCGAAGAGTTTGTGAATAATCCGGAGCAATGTCTCGGTCGACCATGACCAATCGAGATCGTATTCCTTTCCTCGATCTTCAAGTGGTACAGGAAAGACTTCATAAATGATCTTCGTGCGAACGGGCGTCCTTCGGACGCGGGCTAATCGACTACGTTGCGACGCTGGCGACCGGCTCACTTACAGGATGATCTCGATCGTGCAGACGACTACAAAGTAGCGTTTCGAGATTACGACTGGGGCCTGAACGGGACTGACTGACTTCTGCTTCAACCGCGGTATACGCTGACCCGAGTCGCTACTTCGATAGCAGCTGATCGATAGACGCACCGACCCGGGACATTACGTCCCCTATCGTCCTGAGTTCTGCATCGCTCATCACCGATGCCATCGCATCGATGACATGGTTTTGCCGCTCGAAAGATTTGCGCACGAGCTTCTCGCCATCCTCGGTCAGGCTCAAACACTTGTTGCGCGTATCACAAGGGTCGCAGTCCCGGTTCACCAGGCCGCGAGCTTCCAGCTTCTTGATGAGTGCGGACACGTTGCTCTTGACGACCAGCAGATTCTCGGCCAGCTGCTTCTGCGTGAGGCCTGGTTTCTGCCAGATTGAGAGCAGGATCTCATGCTGCGCCAGGGACAGATCCAGCTCGCCAATGGTCTGGTTTAGCGCTCGATGGACCTTGAGATTGGTCCGCCCCACGGCCAACCACACGTCAAAACCCCGTGTTTTCTTTAGCTTTTTTGCCTTATTCATGGCATGACAGTAACAGTTCACTTGTGAACCGTCTAGATTTTAACTAGACTGCTGTTTAGTTCATAGGTGAACCATTGGAAGAACAGGTATGCAAGATTACGTCATAGATTTCGAACCGCCCGGCCGGCTGGCCACATTGCTGGAGCTGCGCGCCCCGCTGGATTGGGCTTCTCTGCTGTACCGTGCACCACAGCTAGCGCTGGCGCCTAAGGGCGACGGGCGACCGGTGATGCTCATCCCGGGTTACGGGACCGACGAGCGATCCATGCGCCCGCTAGGTCATTACCTCGAGTTCCTCGGCTACGACGTATACGACTGGGCACAAGGGCGAAATCGTGGCGACGTCGAAAACGATATCCAGCGCGTGGGCAAGCGAACCAGTGCAATCCACGATGCCTGTGGGGACGTGCCTGTCACGTTGATCGGCTGGAGCCTTGGCGGTGTGTCCGCGAGAGAAGCCGCCCGGCTGTTCGAGCCTTACGTGCGCGAAGTCATCACCCTCGGCACGCCCATTATCGGCGGACCGAAGTACACAGCGGTTGGTCGACGGTTTGCCGAGATGGCCAATCTCGACCTCGACGCGTTTGAATTGGAAGTTCACCAGCGCAATACCATTGGCATCAAGCAGCCGGTCACGTCGATTTACAGCAAGACAGACGGGGTGGTCAGTTGGCGCGCCAGCGTCGACAGCTATAATCCACAGGCGAAAAATATCGAGGTCAACAGCTCGCACTTCGGGCTGGGGGCAAATGGCAAAGTCTGGCACCTGATCGCGAACGTCCTTGCTGATTCCACAGCGAGTAACTGATAGAGGGACCCTAATGAAAGCAATCTGGAATGACGTCGTAATCGCAGAGTCCAACGACACTGTTGTCGTCGAGGGCAATCACTACTTCCCGCTCGACTCTGTGGACGAATCCTTGCTCAAAGACAGCAGCAAGACCACGTTTTGTCCCTGGAAGGGGACGGCCAGCTACTACACGCTACATGTCGATGGCGCCGAGAACGCTGACGCCGCCTGGTACTACGCCGCTCCAAAAGACAAGGCGAAACAGATCGCTGGCCGCATCGCATTCTGGCGCGGTGTTCAGGTCGTCGACTAACCAAATCCTGTAAACTTGACGTATTCCGCCGCGCCCAGGCATCGGCCAAAGCCCGGTATTTTTTGGAGAACGTCATGAAAGGACGTAGAAGCCTTCTGGTTTCGCTGTTGTTCGCCACCCTGGCGACCGCGTGCAGCAAGCCAGCACCTGAAGTCGAACCCACGGCGGCCCCTGTACCGACGTACAGCGCCAGCCAGTTCTTCGAGACCACCAGTTACGGCCTGGTACCCGCAGGCGGTAAAGCGTTCTCGCATGACGGCGAATCCCTGCTGGTGAATTCTGACGAGAGCGGCGTGTTCAATGCGTACGCAATGCCAACCGCAGGTGGAGAAGCCACTCAACTCACCGATTCGACCGACAACGCGATCTTCGGAGTAAGCTGGTTTCCCGAAGACGCTCGCATACTTTACACCTACGACGGCGGTGGCAATGAGCTTAACCACGTGGTCGTGCGCGAGGTGGATGGCAGCTATCGAGACCTGACGCCTGGCGATGAGTTGAAGGCCGATTTTCTTGGCTGGAGTGACGACGGCGAGTCCTTCTACCTGGTGACCACGGAACGGAACCAGCGCAGCTTCGACGTCTATCGATACGCTACGGCTGATTACGGGCGCGAGCTGGTCTTCGAGAATCCGGGCCTGAGTGTTAGCGCGATCAGCCCTGACGGTCGCTGGCTGGCTCTCGACAAGCCCCGCACCAGCGCCGACTCCGATGTTTACATTGTTGATCTCACGTCAGACGACAAGCAGCTTGTCCTGGTTACGGAGCACGAAGGCAATGTGGCTTACGGGTCGATGGGTTTTACACCGGACAGCAGCCGGCTGCTGTATTCGACCAATGAGTTTGGAGAATTCAATCAGGCCTGGCAGCACGACCTTGAGAGCGGGGAAAAATCACTGCTGGCGAAAGCTGACTGGGACGTCTGGTACGTAAGCTTTTCACCTGGCGGCCGCTATCGTATTACCGGTGTCAACGCGGACGCCAGCACCGAGGTAACGCTGACAGACCTTTCCACCGGCGCCGATTTTGAGCTGCCCGGGCTGCCTGCAGGTGACCTGAACAGTATTCGTTTCTTCGCCGACGATTCATTAGTAGCGCTAATCGTCAATGCCGATAACTCGCCTTCCAATATTCACGTCGTCGACCTCGAGGCAGGTGCCAGCAAGCAACTGACTGAAGCTCTCAACCCTGCAATCGACCCAACGCACCTCGTCAGCAACACGGTGGTACGTTACGAAAGCTTTGATGGCCTCGAGATTCCGGGCATCTTGTACAAACCGCACAATGCGTCGGCAGAGAACCCGGCACCAGCCCTCGTATGGGTACACGGCGGTCCGGGTGGCCAGAGTCGCACGGGATACAGCGCGACAATTCAGCATCTGGTTAACCACGGCTATGCGGTCCTGGCTGCCAACAACCGCGGCTCCTCCGGCTACGGCAAGACCTTCTTTCATATGGACGATCGCCGTCATGGTGAGGAGGACCTGCAGGACATTGTTTACGCTCGTCGATACCTCGAAACGCTCGACTGGGTCGATGGCAGCAAAGTCGGCGTTCTCGGCGGTTCTTATGGGGGCTACATGGTGGCCGCGGCTCTGGCTTTCGAGCCTGAGGCTTTCGACGTTGGCATCAATATCTTTGGCGTAACCAACTGGGTACGCACGCTCGAGAGCATTCCGCCATGGTGGGAAGACTTCAAGGAGTCACTGTACGATGAAATGGGGGATCCGGCGACTGACGCAGAGCGCCACCGGCGCATCTCGCCACTGTTCCACGCCGAGAACATCGTAAAGCCGCTGCTGGTTGTGCAAGGCGCCAATGATCCGCGCGTACTGCAGGTAGAAAGCGACGAGTTGGTAGCCGCGGTCCAGGCAAACGAAGTGCCCGTTCAGTACGTGGTTTTTCCGGACGAGGGTCACGGTTTTCGAAAACGTGCCAATCGCATCGCCGCATCAGAAGCCTATCTTGAGTTTCTGAATACGTACCTGAGCAGCGAGGACTGATAGTCGCTCGGCGAAGTCGGAAATTATCGAACACCGCGAATTGTGACTTTCGACGTAGCCTGGACCTGCACGCGTTGCCATTATTACTGATTGCTGGCGCAACACGGAGTTAATCATGCGAACCATGGCGACACTGATCGTACTGTTGCTGGGCACGCTGGTCGCCAACGGGGCGTCTGCAGAAGCCAATCGGGAATCGCTGCTCGAGGCCTGGGAAGCCCACGTTGCATCGCTTCCGGGAACGGCACGCCTGGAAGCCGTTGGCGACGGTGTGTACAAATTCGAAGACACGGATCTTCCTTACACAGGCGAACTCAGGATCGTCGGTGCATTGGTGAGACCGACTGAATCGGCCGGCTACGAAACCGGCTTCTCGCACACAGGCATGGTCGACTTCACGTTAGCCGACTTACCGGCAGAGCGCCTGTCATCGCAGGTCTACTATTACTGGCTCGCCGATCGGCAATCGCTGCACTACTCGGAAACGGAGCAACGCTGGGTCGACACGGCAACGTTTCAGAATTCGTTTACAGATCTGTACAGCAACGATGCCTCCTTCAGCGCCCTGACGTTCATGCTGAATTACGGTATCTGGATCATTCTTATCGGCCTGCTGGTTTTCGCCTTCATTGCGGTCGGAAGACAGACGAGGAAGGCACAGTCTTTGATGGACGACTCCGCCGATATCAATGAAAAGGCACGACAGAATATCGACCGCGCCGAGGGGTTGCAGGACGAATTGCTGGCAATCGCGCGTGAGACTCGCGACCTGCAGTCAGACAACAACGACCTGCTGAAGCAGATGCTGGACGCGCTGAAGAAATAAGCTACCGCTTGATCGCCGCAGCGATGAGAAGCACTGGCATCACTACCAGCGTAGCCAGCGATGCAGTAACCCCTGGATTGCCGAACGTGAACGTCGACAGCGGGAACCAGTCTGCACCTTTGAAGAACAAGCTGAAGTGAATAACCAACGCGGCGGCGGAGCCAACCCAGACCAGCGCAACCGGAACACGTCTGAAGAGTACGCCGAGAAGAAGCGGCGGAGCCGCGGCGGCCGTTAGCCCATAAACTCCCGTCTGACCGAAGATCCCGAGCAGTTTTGGCGGCTGCAGATTGATCAGAAATGCCGCTACCGCTATCACAACCAACACGACGTGACTGACTTTCAAAGCAAACGCCATCTGCTGCTCTTTATCATGGTGCTGACGACGTTCGACGAGATTCAGCACCAGGTCATTCGCAGTGATCGTGGACATGGACACCAACAGCCCATCGAGCGTCGACATGGCAGCCGCCAGCAGCACAACGCTGACGACGGTAAATACCCACGGCGGGAACATCGCTTTCAGGAACTCGGTCATCACGAGGTCCTGGCGAAATTGGCCGCTGGCCGCATCGACAAGCGCATCGGGCGGCACGATCAGGTGGGTAAAGAAACCAACCAGGCCAAGCATCTGGAACAGTAAAAAGACGATGGCGAAGACGATCAGGTAGTACCTGACGTCGCGGTCGTCCTTCACGTAAAGCGCCTTGGTCAGAATATGCGGCTGGCAGACGACGATCGCGCCAACGATAAAACCCGCAACGTAGACTGAGAAAACGCTGTTGAACAAGGCGCCGTCGGCGTTGACCAGCGCAACGAGATTCGGGTCGACGTCACGTAAAGCATCAATCGTAGATCCAGGCTGTTGCAGCGCAATCCAGACGCATGACCCGACAACCAGGAGCGTGACAAAAATCATCAGGCTGCCCTGCAGCATGTTGGTCAGCACGTGCGCATAGGTTCCGCCGATAAACACGTACCCGGTGACGAATATCAAGGTGATCGACAGCGCCACTTGATTGGAGACGCCCAGCAGACTTTGCATCACGATCGATATCCCGCCGACAAGCAGCACGACGAACGCAAACGACAGCAGATTAAGAATCGAGAAATACAGAGCGAAGCCTTTCGACTGATAGCGTTTCCCAATCCAGTCCGGAATCGTCAGCGCACCCGAATCCGCTCCAATACGCCGAAAGCGAAAAGAGAGAATGCTGAGCATCACAATGAAACCGATGCCGACCGCAATCGACATGTGGAAAAACGCGCCGAAACCGTCGACGTAGACGAAGCCCGGATTGATGATAAATGTCGCGGCTGAAGAAACGCTGGCCGCCAGCGTGATACCGACCATCAATGGATGCATCGCCCGATTGCCAAGCGCGAAGCTGCCGAAGCCTGTCGTCTTGCGAAACCCCTTCCAGCCAAGCCACGCCGTACCAATCAGGTAAACGATGAATAGCGCCCAGGCAAAACTCAAGGCTACGTGCCCGTCAGTGAGTCGAGGGTTGCCTTGATCGCAGCCACCTGCGCGCCGGATTTAGTCGCATAATTATCGCCGGTATAGCCCCACCAGTCCCAACATCCGAGCGGGTTTAGCGGTGCGATCTTGCTGCTGGCTACCTGTGGATAGAGAACCAGTAGGTTGTTGCTCTCGGCCCACTCGTTATAACCGGCGCCGGCAGCAAAGGCGTCACCGACAAATTCCGCTGACTGCTGACAGCCATGCAATGCGACATGCACGCCGCAGGGCTCACCGCCGGCACAGGATGACGGCACATATAACAGTGCTGTTTCCAGCATCTCCGCATCGCTGGCACCGGGTTGCGCCACGGCACGAAGTTCACCAGTCGCGGTCGTCCGTGCGTTCAACGGCCCTGCCAGCACCTGTAGCAACGCACCCGCGGCGTCGTAGCTACAGGCGTTGAGGAAGGGGGTTGTTACGTTCGCGCAGTCAGCGCCGACAGTCAGCGTCGGCATGCCGTGGGGCGCCTCGACCTCGGTCACCAGCGTAATGTTCTCGGCTCCAAGGAACGCTTCGTAGAAAGACCTGGCGGCCGCTGGTACCTCGGCGTTGACGATTGAATCCAGGGTGCCATGGAATATCCACGCCCTGTCGTCCTTCAGGTTATCGAGCGCGTCGATGGCCGCGCTCTTTTCCTGCTGTTCGGCATAGGCAAGCAACTCCTGCAAACCGACGTCGCCGCCGTTCATGCAGGGCCCAAGGCCCTTCTTCATCGTCCCGGACGCGCACCAGTACGGGCCACCGGCGATCAGGCCTGCGCCGTTGAATAACTCCGAGTGTGCGACATGTAGCTGTCCGGCCATATAGGCACCAGACGAGATGCCGGATACCGTAATTCTCGACGTATCGATGTTGAATGACGGTGCAGCAACGGTGTCAGCATCATTGTCTCCGCCGCAGGCTGCGAGGAAGACGACGAAAGCTAACAATCCTGAGCGCAACCGCATCATTGCACCCGTTGCAAAAAGCTGTCGATCGCTGCCAGGCACTCCGGCTCGTCGAGTAGCGGTACATGTCCGCGATCAGGAACGCTCACGACCTCAAGGTCTTCTTTGCGAGCTTTCATCTTATCCACAATATCCTCCGTCAGTATGTCGGACATCAGGCCCCAGAGCAGCAGCACCGGTGTGTTTTTCAGCGTATCGAACAGCTCCCACGGGTCGCCCTTTTGCGGACCGACGTTTCGAACCGCCTCACCAATATTACTGTCAATGTCCAGCGTGGGGATACCCTCTGCGTTCTCGCGATACCCACGCCAGGCCATCTTGCGCCAATCGTCGTCGGACAAGCCCGGTAACCACTGGCCATAAATTTCTTTGGCCTGCCGGGCAGCTTCCTCCCAGGTTTTCACCGGAGGTATTCGTCCGGTGTACTCCTGCACACGTGCAAGGCCGGCCGGATTGATCTCGGGACCTATGTCATTGATGACGACGCCGGCAATTCTCTCCGGTCGTTGCGCCGACATGGCCATCGCAATAAGTGCGCCCAGCGACGTACCGATAACGATGACCTGCTCAATACCGAGCGCGTCGAGCAGCGTCCAGGTGTCCTGGACGTACGTTCCGGGATGATAGTTTCTCCACTCAGGATCATGATCCGAGAAACCTCTGCCGCGCAAGTCCGGCGTAATTACCCGGCGACGATCACTAAGGTAGTTTGCGATATCTTCGAAATCCCGGCTGTTGCGCGTTAGTCCCGGAAGGCAAATTATCGGTGTTCCGGGGTGTGTCTCGCCCGAAATCCCGGTAATGGAGCTTAAGTCCATCCGTACTCTTGAAGAATTGCGCCGTTTTTGGGGCTGACATATTCATCCCTTAGAATTTCATGTCGGCGAATCGCTTTCGCAAATCGCGCTTCAATACTTTGCCATTGGGATTTCTCGGCAACTCATCAATGTAGACCGTTGCCGCGATGCGCTGCTGTCTGCCAAGTCGGCTGTTCGCCCAGGCCGTCAGTTCCTCTTCGTCCATGCCGGTCCCTTCTGTCTTCACGACAACCGCCAGCGGCGTCTCCCCCCATTTATCACTGGCAACGCCGATGACGGCCACCTCGTGGACGGCATCGTTCTCAAACAGCGTTGCCTCAATGTCCGCCGGATAGATGTTCTGTCCTCCGGAAATAATCATGTCCTTCTTGCGATCCACAAGGTAGAGAAAACCGTCTTCGTCCAGCTTGCCGATGTCGCCGGTGCGCAACCAGCGAACGCCGGACGGGTGTGTCCAGCTGTTGGCATCGTTCTCCTGGTCGTTGTTGTGGTAGCCAGCCATCATGAAACGACTGTGGCCGACAATCTCTCCGGACTCACCGGCGCCCAGCACGTTGTCATCATCGTCGAGAATGACCAGATCCTGACCCGGGCATGGCCGCCCGACGGACTCGATCTTCTCGAGCATGTCCTCAGGTCCAAGGATCGTAACGAGTCCTTCTGTAAGGCCGTACAGCTCGATAAATTCGCCGGGCATCCGCTCGACAACCTGACGCTTTAGTGCGACCGCGAGCGGCGAGCCGCAGCACATGTAGGCATCGAGGCTACTCAAGTCATAGCGGTCGAAGTCTTCGCACTCCAGGATCATCTGGAACTGCAGGGGCACCATGGCGGTATGTGTTATTCGATCGCGTTCGACCATTTCAAGAAAGCCGGCGGGCGTGAACTTCCTGTCGATAAAGATCGTACCGCCGCAGTACATCGTCGACAGCATCGCCACCCAGCTTATATTGGAGAACAGGCCGAGATTGCACACCGTGCGAGCGCCGGAGTGATAGCGCAGAGCGACGGCCATGTCACTCGCCCAGGCCTCGCGGCAGGAATGGTCGTGGACGATACCCTTTGGTAGCCCCGTCGTGCCGGAGCTGTAGATAATATTGCAGTCGTCCGCGGCTGTGATGGTCAAAGCTTGCGCGTTCGCCGATCCCTTATCCCTTAGGTCATGGTAGGCCTGCCAGCCGCTGACGTCAGCGTCGAGACTGATAAAACGCGCGCCGATATGTTTTTCGACCGCATCTCGAATGCCGTCGACGCGCAGTACGTGTTCGCCCGATGCGATAACCGCACGTGCAGCGGCGTTCTCTATCATCCCGGCGATGGCATCGTCGGTGATCGCAACGTTCAGTGGAACAGCGACGAGACCTGCGCGAATAATGCCGAACATCGCTTCAGCCATTTCGTAGCTGTTCTTCATCAGCACGATGACACGGTCGCCATGCACGAGACCGCTATCCAGAAGCGCGTTACCGATCTTCGCCGTGCCGTCGCCGAAGCCCGACCAGGTTACCGTTTTGCCATCACAAACCCACGCAGGCTTGTTCGGCAGAAAGCGAGCGTTCTGCGCGATGATCTCAGGCAATATCAGTGGCTTAGGCGAGAACCAGGCCATCGTTAGCTCCCCGACAAGACGGCTTCTTGAATTTCAACGATCGTTGAATACTAGTTCAGCGGTCGTTGAAATTCAATTGCGGGGTCGTTACGGTTGTCGCCTACACGCCGCAAACACCTCAACCGACAAGAAGGCTGCAATGGCAAAAGGCAAGCACCCCACACGCGAGCGTATCCTTGACGCAGCGGAAGAACTTTTCGCGAACAAGGGCTACGAAGGTGTCTCAGTCCGGCAGATCATGAGCAAGGCCGATGCCGATGTCTCCTTGGCTTACTATCACTTCAAGTCCAAGAAGGACCTTTTCGACCAGGTAATGCTGCGCCGCGTCGAGTTCCTTAACTCGATACGACTCAAAGCGCTGGAAGCTGTCGAAAAACGTCACCCCGATGATGCGCCAACCGTTGAGGAGATCATCAACGCATTCACGCATCCGCTGCTGGACCTGCTGAGTCGCGAGCATGACGAGTGGAAATACTATTTTCAGCTGATCGCGCAGATCAACAACTCACCCGAGTGGGGTGGTGAACTGATGACGCGCTATTTCGATCCGCTGGTACGGCGTTTCATCGAGGCGTTAAGCAAAGCGCTACCTGACTGCGACGAGGCGGACCTGTACTGGAGCTATCACTTCCTGTCTGGCGCCCTGACGCTAACCTTCGCAGAGACCGGCCGCATCGACAATCTGTCGGGCGGCGTCTGCCGCTCATCCGATATGGAAGCCATCAATCAGCGCATGCCGGAATTTCTAGCCGCCGGTTTCCGGACACTCTGCTCAAAGTAAATCAATAACTTAGGCTGGTTTTCAGGCTATTGTTGAATTTCAACGAGCGTTCAACTAGCATCTCTTCAACGCTCGTTGAATAGCGTGACGCTGTATGCGCAATCAAACCCAGGGGGAAAACCATGCACAATCGATCAAATAATTGGCTTCGCGGCCTGTTCGGGCTGGTACCGGTACTAGGCCTCCTGGCCTTGGCCCCAGCCGCTGCAATTGCCCAGGACACTTCAGCCGACGAAACGCGTCGATGAGGTTACCGTCACAGCCCGGCGTCGCGAAGAATCGTTGAAAGACGTGCCGATCGCGGTCACTGCGTTCAGTGCCGATTACCTCGAAGAAGTCGGCATGCCCGATCATCGTCGGCATCACTCAGTCGACCCCCAACGTGACCCTCGAGGTGTCGCGTGCGACGAGTTCGACGCTGACCGCGTTTATTCGCGGTGTGGGTCAGCAGGATCCGGTCGCCGGTTACGAAGGTGGTGTCGGCATCTACCTTGACGACGTCTACCTGGCACGCCCGCAGGGTGTCGTTTTCGATATTTACGACGTGGAACGCATCGAGGTGTTGCGCGGACCTCAAGGTACCTTGTACGGCCGCAACACGATTGGTGGCGCGATTCGTTACGTCACTCGCGGTCTGGGCGACGAACCGGAAGTGAAGCTAAGAGGATCCGTCGGCTCGCTACAACCAGATCGACCTGGTCGCGACACTTTCGCAGTACCTGTGACTGAACAGTTACGCGTAGGCGGCAGCGATGGCGTCGTTTCACCGCGATGGCTTCGGCACGAACCTGTTCACTGGCGGCGAACATTACGACAAGGACATCTTCGCCGGTCGCCTCAGCTTTGAGTACGACGCTATCCGACAACTTCAAGAGTCAAAATGTCGGCAGACTTACTCGGAGACAGACTCAGCACCCAAATCCGGCCATCGGCTGACCGTTGGTAATCTGTCCGGTGCACCGGTGCTCGGCGACGTATTCGATACCCGTGCCGGCATCGAGACGCATCGCCTCCTCTAACGGTGGCATCGGCCAAAATGTCGAGCAACGCGGTGTTCACCTGACGGTGGACTGGGCCATCAATGAGTGCTCACGATGAAGTCCATCACTGCGGATCGCAGCGACGAATCGCAGTCGCTGATCGATTTCGACAGCCTGCCCGGCGCTGACTTCGACGCTCCGGTCGTCTACGAGAACGAACAGTTCAGCCAGGAGTTCCAGTTCACCTACAGCGGCGACAACATTTCCGGCGTATTCGGCGTCTACTACATCGATTCGAACGCATTCGACGCTGTTTGACGTTGTTCTTGGCAACCTCGGCGTGACGTCATTCACTCTGGGCGATTTCGATACCAAGTCGTGGGCAGTATTCGGCGACCTTGTCTGGGATTTCTCGGACACCATGAGCCTCGGCGTCGGCGGCCGCTTCACCAGTGATGAACGTTCCACGACCGTCACGCGCGAGCTGTTTCTCGGTCTGGGTTCGCCCTACTTCGGTAACTCCGGCGCATTTTCGCTGACGGTTCCTGTGGCGGGGCTCGTACCGACATTTACCGGCAAACGCACCGATGAAGACTTCACGCCGCGTGTAAGCCTGTCGTGGCAGCCGTCCGACGCGCACAACCTCTACGCCTCCATCAGTGAAGGCTTCAAAGGTGGCAGCTTCGACCCGCGCGGCGCGTACCAGACTCCGGGCGTAGACAAGGGCTTCGAACCGGAAACCGTCGTCTCGTATGAGCTGGGCGCGAAATCAACCTGGGCGGATGGTAAGGCAACAACCAATATTGCTGTGTTCTTCTCCGATTACGAAGACATCCAGGTGCCGGGATCCATCGCCATTGATACCGACAACGATGGCGTAGACGACAGCTTCGCTGGTGCAACAACGAATGCCGGTAAAGCCGAAATCAGTGGCGTCGAAATTGAGTCCATGTATTCAGATTACCGACACCTTTTCGGCGATGGCCTCGCTCGGCTTGATCGATGCGGATTACACGGAGTGGTTCGTTGCCGGTGTCGATATCTCTGGTATCCGAGAGTTTCAGAATACGCCTAAGACGGTTGCAAACCTGCAACTGCGCAAGGAATGGGAATCGAACCTGTTCAACCGTCCGGGCAGTATTTCGGTCATCGGCGGCGCGTCCTTCAAGGACAACATGTTCCAGTTCGAGATACCGAATCCGTTATTGGACACGGACGCGTATACGCTGCTCGACCTGAGCCTGAGATGGCGCGACGACGACGGCCACTACTCTCTCAGCCTTCACGGCCGCAACCTCACGGACGAAGAGTACAAGGTCGCGTCTTATGACTTCCCGACGCTCGGACTGGAAGGCATTCAGAGCGTGTTCTACGGCAATCCACGCATGATCACGCTTACGGGCACGGTTAGCTTCTGACCGAACAGCGACATCTGCGGCCGCCCCCCCTTGGCCGCAAATGCCGACCTGAAGGCCACTTCTCCGGAAGTGGCCTTTTTTATTGGCCACGTCTTTGGCTAATCGAGCTTCAGCGTATCAGCGTAAGCAAACAGACCGGCGGCACCGCCGGTGTGCAGAAACACAATCGTATTCGCGCCAGTAAAGCGCCCTTGCCGAATGTAGTCGATCATGCCAGCCAAAGCCTTGCCGCTATAGACGGGATCAAACAGCAGCCCCTCCATGCGTGCCAGCATCAACACCGCCTCGTTCATTGATTCCGTCGGCTCCCCGTAGCCGGCGCCAATGTAGTTGCAATCGGCAACGATGTCCTCTCGCGACACAACACCCGGCGCGCCGACGAGATCCGCCGTTGCCAATGCCAGTTTGTAAACTCGATCTTCCTGCACGTCCTGTGGCGCGTTAACACCGATACCGAGAATCGGCATGTCGCTGCCGCCTCCGCGGATACCGACGGCCAGACCGGCGTGCGTGCCAGCGCTGCCAGTCGCCGTTACGATCCGATCGACTTGCAGGTCCTGCTCTGCGAACTGCTGCAGCAGCTCAAGACCACAACCGACGTAGCCGAGCGCTCCGACGGCATTCGAGGCGCCGCCTGGAATGATATACGGCGTGCCGCCGGCAGACCTGACTTCGTCCGCTACAGCATTCATCGCGGCGTCAAAATCAGTACCCTTTTCATATTCGCGCAGGTTGGCGCCGAATATGCGGTCGAGAAGCACATTGCCGGAATTTCGATACAGGTCGCTGGGATCTCCGACTCGATGCTCGAGTAACACCTCACACTTCAGGCCGAGTTTGCAGGCAGCGGCCGCAGTCTGGCGAACATGGTTCGACTGCACGGCACCAACCGTGATGATCGTGTCGGCCTCTTGCTGCAGCGCCTCGCCCATCGAGTATTCCAGCTTGCGCGTCTTATTCCCGCCTGTCGCCAGCCCGGTGCAATCGTCACGTTTAACAAAGATTCTTGGCCCGCCAAGATGCTCGCTCAGGCGCGGCAGGAATTCGAGTGGTGTCGGCAAGTGCGCGAGATGAATTCGTGGAAAGTCGGACAATTGCATAGCTCGGATCCTCAGGTAGATGGTAAAGGCGCATCAGACAGCGCAAGTTCAATGGTCTTTTCGGCAAGCACATCGGTGGATGACACAAAAGGTGCTGTGAACATTGACGGTTCGAGCACCAACGGGAATTCCGTGCAGGCGGCAATCAATGTGGTCGCACCCCTGGCAAGCAATGCTTCCGCGAGGCTGCGAAGACCTTGTACAACCGGATCGGACTTGTCGCCGGCCTTGATCATCCTTACGAACGTCATCGTTTTTGCGAGTTCATCCTTGGACTGCAAGACGAGTTCGTGACCGGCGAGCGCGTCCTGGTAAAGCCCGGCGGCGAAGCAGCCCGGCGTGGTAAGCAGACCAATGGCACCGCCGCTGTCATGGTGTAGCGCACGCGACACGGTCACGTCGACGATACTGACAAACGGAATCGATATTGCCGACTCGATATCCTTCGCCCAGGCATGCGCGAGATTGCAGGGCATCACGACGAAATCAGCGCCGCCTGTCTGCAGGCGCGAGGCAATCGCAGCCAGCACTGTGCCGGGATCTTCGCCTTCGTGACGCATGGCGTCCTGCCTGCTTGGTATGCGCGGATTGTGCTCGACCAGCATGCGAATATGCTCCTGGTCGCCTTCTGCCGGCGTCCCGGCAATGACTCTGGACATGAAATCGACGGTTGCCTCGGGACCCATGCCGCCGATTACCCCTACCAGCCTGTCTCCTGCCACGCTAAAGCCGCCCTGTGATGAAGTCGATTTGGCATCCTACCGCAACAGGGCAAGTACCAGACACATTTGAGGGTGACGATCGCTCTCGTATGATTTGATGATGAGTACCGCAGGCCACAGCTGATTGCCGCCGTGCCGGAGGTCTGCAGCGAAGGGACCTGGCCCATCGCCTTCGAGATATTCAACAAAACTGCAGCGCTCGATAATCCCTTCATATTCCTGATGGCCGATGTCGCATCCGACAACACCGAGATTGGTCTACTCTCGACCAATGTCGGTCGACGTACAGCGATCTGGTTCCCCGTTGTGACGGTGCCGCAGATCCTGATCTTCGCTACACTGCTCAACCAGTTCCCCAGCTAGCGAAAACACCGGAGTCACGCATGCAACCCCTGCCCTTGCAGCAATGGGATGAGTCGCTCGATCACGTCGTAAGCGACATGAACGGCCGCCCTCTCAACGTACACAGCCTGATGGCCAACCACCCGGAACTTCTCAACGCCTGGTGGAGTTTTCGAAATTATGCGGTAAATGGTGGGGCGCTCGCACAACGCGACTGCGAGTTGCTCATTCTGCGCGTCGCTGTCGACATGCAGTGCTGGTACGAGTGGGCATCACACGTTGATCGTGGCCTTGCCTCAGGATTGACGCATGAGGAAATCGATAGAGTCCAGCAGGGGCCGGATGCCGACGAATGGAATGCACATGACGCCGTGCTGTTGCGGTCTGTTGATGAATTGATAAGTGAGCGCAGCATCACGGCCGCCACTCAGCAACAACTATCCCAACACTTCACCGCAAAACAGGTCATGGATATCATTGTGATTCACGGCATGTACGTAACTTTGGGCTGCATGATCAAAACCTGGGGCCTGGTGCTGGATGAAGCGGTCGAAAACAGGTTGCCTGACTCTGTCTCGCAGCTTGAGTTCGAGGAACGATCAAGCAATAAAACGCCAAGCGGTCGAACGCCAATTGAATGATTCACAATTTAATTGTGCATCTACTCTAGCTGAATCGGGTTCTAAACCGGGCGAGAGGAAGGAGAGACTCTCCGCTATCAGCCGCTTCTAGGCGCTTCAAGCGGAGCAGCCCCGTACCGCAGACAATTACGGGGCATCCGTGTTGCACAAAGATGACCTTGCCCGGCACACGGTTTTCAATCGGCACATCCGCAACCACTTCAGAATCCAGTACCTGGGCCGGTATCTCGCCAACCAGTGTTTGCGCACCCTGGTAGGGAAAGCCTACGGCATCGATAAAACGCTGGATTCTCTCAGCAGAGTCATGCCAGTCGATTCGGTAATCATCGGCGTCCCGCCAGAGGCTATAGCTTGCATCCTCCTCTAATTGAGGCCGCGTTTGCAGCTCGCCATTTGTGAAAAGCTGCTCAACGACAGCAGTAGCGGCGTCACAATAAAGTTGACCGACTTTTTCGATGGCGCTCTTGATCTTCAAAGGGTACTGAACTGCCACTTTGGATTGGTGAACGATCTCGCCCCGATCATATTCATCGCAAGCGAGAATTGCGCTTACACCAAGTTCCGACTCTCCGTTGATTAGCGCCGAAACGAGCGGCGCAAATCCACGGTATTTCGGGAGCAGTGAATCGTGAAAAATCACAAGTAAGGTTGAATCGGAATCGATCAACCACCGCCAGGATATGGCAAGCGCAAAAGGACTGGTCAATGCGCCAAAGTCTTTTCGATCGACGAACGAAATCCCTCGTTGGCTGCACAAGGATTTAATTTCCTGGTAGTAGTCGTCCCGAACGTCGCCGTCTACGGCTCCGACCACGCAGGCAATCCGGTCGGCAAATTGCTCCGCCAGCCGATCGAGTACGCGGTAGCCTTTTTCTGTCATCAGAAACAATGTGAGGTCAGCGGCCATTCATCGATTTTCCTTGGGCTGCATAATGACAATTGTATATGGCGTCGACTATAGCAGTCTGTCAGGATACGAGACCAGATTCGGCGCAGATGTCGTGACCGGCAAGCGATATTTGCGGCGCGTCATGCGAACTTTATTAGCAATCCAGGCTGCGGACCTATCAACCACATGATTCCATATAATTTTCCCACTATTCTCGGCACCGAAGGTGATTACATCCAGCAGGCTCTGAAGTCTGGAAAAATGAGCGGTGATGGGGCCTTCTCAAAGCAGTGTGAGCGCTGGATTGAGAAACAAACGAATACCTGCAAGGCCCTTATGGTGCCTTCCTGCACGGCGGCGCTCGAGATGTCAGCGTTGCTCGCCGATATTCAACCGGGTGACGAAGTCATCATGCCGAGCTTCACCTTTGTATCGACGGCAAACGCCTTCGCCTTGCGCGGTGCGCAAATCGTATTCGTGGATATCCGGCCCGATACCTTGAACATCGATCAGGCCTTGATCGAATCGGCGGTGATTTTTTTTTTTTTTTTTTTTTTTTTTTTTAATTCTTAACACACATCACTTAACAATATTCATTATTTTAACATCCTCTAATTTCAATCTATTATTTATATTAATATTATACTAATTACTCACATCTTAAAAAGTTTCTATAACAATTTATACATAAAAATAATTATATATATATACTTATATAATCATATACTATTATATATTATTATTTTTATTATTATATTTATTTTTATATATTATTTTTTTCTTTACATTTTTTACTATTTTAATCATATATTATAATCATTTATTACATATTTAATTGACATTCAAATATCATTATAATTTATTATAATTACATTAATTACATAGTTTATAATTATACTCATTAATTATATTTTTATTAAATATTTTATATTTTATTATTTTTTTAACAGACGGGCCGCCTCCTGAAGGAATGATTCGGGTCGGCGCAGGTGTTCAAGTACGGACACACAGAGAACAGTGTCGGCACCGGCCGTCGGCAAATCGATAGGTTGATTGAGATCCGCAATTACATCAGCCCTTGGCGAGTGCGGCGAGTTCTCCCAGTCGACACCAGTGTAAGAGTCACCATGCCGCAGCGCCAGGTCGCGGTATGGAGAGTCGCCGCAGCCCAGATCATAGACGGCGCCCGTAATACGATCGGCGTGAGCGTCCAGATGAGCCGCCATTTTCCTGTAGATTAGCCAATTGTGCAGGCCACAGTTTGGATGATAGTCGGTCAGCAGCATTGATACCCGGTGGCCAATTGAGCGGAATTGACGGATCATAGCATTCCTGTCAGCTCCGTCGGCACCTACTCCTATTTCAATGACAACCCGCGCAACACCTAACGCACCCGGGTCCTCTGATGTGGCCTGGACCGTCTCTGCCACGCTGCTGAGCGGCGTAATGCACCTTCTGCTATTGGCATTCCTGGCCAGGATGCTGAGTGCACAGGAGTTAGGCCTGATCGCGCTGACGAACGTCATCATCACATTCGCACTCATGTTCAGCGACTGCGGCATAACCAACTACATTATCCACGCACAGAACAACACACCTTTACAGCAAAGCACCCTTTACTGGTTCAACGTGTGCCTCGGCTGCGCGGCTGCCCTGGTTGTTGCGTTGGCAGCTCCCGCGTTTGGCAGATTCTACGCGGCGCCCGACCTCGTCGTTTTGCTGTACGTGGCTGCGATTATATTCCCAATATTCACGGCGGGCGCGCAGTTTCAAGCGCAGCTGTCGAAGCGATTGCTGCTCCGCACGGTTGCGCGGATCGAAATTGCGGGTCGGGCCTCTGCTTTCGTCTCCGTCGTGGTATTCGCTGTATTAGGCATGGGCGCCATGAGCTTCGTACTGGGTCAGCTGACCGGCGCCGCGGTTAGATCCGCCGCCTTGTTTCTGGCCTGCCGTTCCTGGTGGAAGCCAACGCTGAATTTTGACATCCGCGTCATAAAAAACGCCCTCCGATTCGCGGGATTCAACACGGCCGGTCAGCTAGTAAACCGCCTGGCTGCAGATATCGATGTCCTGCTAATCGGCAGGTTCTTTGACGTCGGCTCACTGGGAATCTACTCGCTGGCAAAGGAGCTTGCATTCGGCGTGCTGCGTGTTTTCACCAGCGTAACATCGCGCGTAGGGATCCCGATGCTGGCCTTGCAGCAGGCAGACAATAAAAGGCTCACCGCCAGTTTTTCGAAGCTATTTGACCTGGTCGGTGTGTGTTCGGGTGCTCTATTTTCCATTCTCATACTCGCCGCTCCCTGGCTGATTCCGCTGGTCTATGGCGAAAAGTACACCGGGGTTACGCTACTATTTTCGTTATTTGCCCTGATCGCAATTTTACGGTCCCTTGGGACCGTCCATGGTGTATTGATCGTCGCAACAGGACGCGTGCACCTGGATTTGGGCTGGAATATTCTGGTCGTGATTCTGACGGCTCCGGCTATCTACATCGCCGCGCAGACTTCGCTAGAGAATGTACTGGTCGCTATGATTGCGATACAGGTAATGCTTTACGTTGCGGCCTTCCCTTTGTTGGTCAGGAGTATCGTCGATATGAGCTTTGTTCGCTTTTTGAGGCCGTTTGCGATTGTCCTGTCGTTCGCGTTGTTGACTGCGTTGCTGCGTGCGGCGATTCATTGATAGGACTGATCGCCGAACTGATACTCATCCGAACGGTCGTATTCGCTTTTAGATTCTCTGCGTCTGTTGGCGTAATACCTCATTCGCGTGTGGCACGTGAGGCATCCGGGCCAAGCGATGGCTTTTGGGAACTCTCTGTGAGACACGGCGGTTTTCAACCCCTGCCCTTCCAATTGACCCGCACTCTGTTATAGTCCGCCGAATCCTGGCGCACTTCGGTCTGCGCCATTTACTCCAAACCCAGCAATACCGCGGGTTTCGGAGCTACTCAAGATTTCCCAGCCTGGACCGAACCCTGCGCGACAGCATTGCCGCGGACGGTCAGGCGCCCTGGAGCAAAACTACAATGTTATTCAAAGAACTCGGCCTTTCGGCCGAATTGCTGCGTGCGGTCGAAGAAAAGGGCTATAGCGAAGCCACCCCGATCCAGCAGCAAGCTATTCCTCATATCCTCAAAGGCCACGACATCCTGGCCGGTGCCCAAACCGGCACTGGCAAGACGGCGGGCTTCACCTTGCCGTTACTGCAACGACTGCAAAATGGCGAGGAGAATCGTCGGAAGATCAGAGCGCTTGTACTGACGCCGACGCGTGAACTGGCTGCGCAGGTTGGCCAGAGCGTTGACGACTACGGTCGCTACCTGCCGTTCAAGACTGCCGTGATTTTCGGCGGCGTCAGCATCAACACACAGATCAGCAAACTGCGAAAAGGTGTCGACGTCATTGTCGCTACACCGGGCCGTTTGCTCGACCACATGCAGCGACGAACCATCGACCTTTCGGCCGTGGAAGTACTGGTACTGGACGAAGCGGATCGCATGCTCGACATGGGATTTATTCGCGACATTCGCAAAATTTTGCAGGTACTGCCTAAGGAACGTCAGAACCTGTTGTTCTCTGCGACATTTTCGAAAGAAATCAAGGCGCTCGCGGCGAACACGCTGAACTCACCCGCCGAGATTCAGGTAGCGCAGCAAAACACGACCGCGGACAGAGTCACGCAGATTGTCTATCCGGTCGACAAAGCGCGAAAGCGCGAACTGCTATCGCACCGTATCGGTGCCGAGAACTGGCAACAGGTACTCGTATTCACAAGAACCAAGCACGGCGCAAACCGCCTCGCAGCGCAGTTGGAAACGGACGGCATCACCGCAAGCGCCATTCACGGCAACAAGTCGCAAACCGCGAGAACACGTGCGCTGGCGGACTTCAAGCGTGGCGCCGTTCGCGTACTGGTTGCTACAGACATCGCAGCCCGGGGACTCGACATCAACCTCTTGCCGCATGTCGTCAATTACGAACTGCCCAACGTTCCGGAAGACTACGTGCATCGCATCGGTCGAACGGCCCGCGCGGGTAATGAGGGCAGCGCGATCTCGCTGGTCTGCGTCGATGAGCTGAAACTATTGAGAGACATAGAGCAGCTGCTGGGAACGAAAATCGAAAAGGAATTTGTGCCCGGCTACGAGGTCGACCCCCGCATCAAAGCAGAGCCTATTCAGAACGGGCGTTCAGGACGACCGGGCGGTTCCCGGAATGGTGGCGCGAAGAAGCGTCGCTCAGGTCCTCCGAAAAACTTTACAGCCAAACGCAGCGGTCCTCCGCGGCGGCGGCGCAAACAGGCCTAGATTCACCAGCAGGGGTGGCCAGGAAAAGGTTCGTGTCCCCGGAATCTTGCACTGTTAGATAAAGCAAAGGCGAAACTCCGGTTTCGCCTTTGCTACGTCTTGGGTACCGGAACTCTGTAACCGCTATCGGCTGCGCCTTCCTGCACTGCGGGGCCGGATCGGCAATCGCGCGGCCTGTTAGTCGCCCAAGACAGCCCTTGGTATTTCCTGCACTAGTCGCACGTAAATTGCGCGTTGCTGCCGTCTGTTCCCGGATTGGGTCGACACAGATCCGGCCAACCGCGCTGGTTCCACGCTTCCACGAAACCATGCCGGTCGAGCAAAGCTGGAAAATCAGGGTGTTGCCTGAACTCGATGCTTCCAGGCAGCGGCAACCACAGGTTATCCGAAGAAAAATCGCTGAAATAACTTGGGTGCTCTTCCAGTATCTCGAAGGCACGCTGGAATCGTCCGAGCTTGATGTGCTCATATAGTTGCCAATACTGAAGATCGTCGCCATCGATATAGAAGAAGTGCTGCAGGTCCAGAGCGGCCTGGCGGTCACCTTCGCGACCGCTGTAAATGCCGCGAGCAAAAATCTCGGCATCGGCTCTGCTCCAGAATCCGTCAGCGCCATATAGGGCGACCGATTCGTCGTGGAGATTCATGAAGAAGTCGATTGCCCCTTGGGCATCACCCCTCAAAAAGCGTATGTCCCCCACGAACTCCCCGACAGTTTCATTTTGAAGCTCACTGGTTCTTCGGAACAGGCGTTCCGCCTCATCAAGATTACCCAGGCTAAACTGAGCCACCGCGTTGTTGAATGCATCCGTTCTGGACATTGGATCAAGTGCGAAGGCCCTCTCGAACAACGCCAGCGCATCTTCAAAATATCCTAACGCCTGCATAACCGTCCCCAGCCAACGTATCACCAGGACGTTATTCGGCTCCATCGCGTAGGCCTTCTCCAGGGTAACAAGGGCTTCGAGCTCCCTTTCTTTACCCTTCTTCATCACTCCCATCACCCCGTGGGGTAGTGCAAGCTCCGGATTCAAGTCGATAGCCGTTTGCACGTATTGTCGCGCCCGCTCTTCAGATGCGTAGGGATCCGCGCCCGTATAGGAGGCTGATACGACCTCCGCCTCGGCTAACGTCGCCCAGGCCTCAGCGAATTTTGGGTCTAACAAAACGGCTTTCTGCAGAAGCGCTATGCCTGTCGGAACATTTTCGTTAACCCTCTTTCCAACATGATCGCGACCGCGCAAGAACAAATCATAAGCGTCTGTGTTGGCGGTCATTACGTTGGCCAGCCTGCTTTGATCGTCCAGTTTCAACAGTATTCTTAGTTCACTGCTTACCTTTCTGGATATGTCGTCCTGGACGTCGAATATGTTCTCCAAGGATCGATCATAGGTCTCAGACCACATGTGAAAACCGTCATCGGCCTTAATTAATTGCGCCGTTATTCTGACCTGATCTGCCTGTTTGCGAACAGAGCCCTCGAGTACATGTGCCACATTGAGGATTCTGCCTATCTCCTGAATATTGGTGTCTTTGCCCTTAAACGAGAATGACGATGTGCGCCCTGAAACTCGCAAGCCTTTCGCCTTGACCAGGGCATTCAGGATTTCCTCCGAAATACCATCGGCAAAATACTCCTGTTCCTTATCCGAACTCATATTGACGAAAGGCAATACGGCAATAGACTTTTCGTCGGCCGTAGTCGTAGCCGCGCCCTCCGTCGAATCCTGTGCACTTTGTGCCGCGGCAACACCGGGATCGGTCTCAGCGGTGTCAGCAGCAAGAGTCGCGGTTTCGGGGAGGGAGTGGTCGAGCCAAAATCGATCAACTACCACCAACCCAATGGCAAAGATCAGAAGGCCGATCGTGATGAGGTCCAGTCGCTTTGACGTCTCGTGTGTAATGGAGTCACTGCGGATGACATCGCGCTCACGCTTGATGCCTTCGGGTGTAACCTCGTAGGCCCAGGCGATGATCAGCGCAGCCACCAAGCCTAATGTCATTAGCAGCAGTAAACTCTGCATGACCCATGGTGGCGCTCCTATGTTCTCCAACACCAGATCGGCCACCTGGGCTATCACCCAGGCGGCGACTACGTAGGCAATCCCTACGCGGAATACATTCCGACGTTTCAGCTCAACGAAAAGACTACTCATTCAATGCAACTCCGGTGCAAGCCTCTATTTCTTCGCCGCGACCGCAGCGGTAAACACCACGTCCGTAGAGCTGTTCAACGCGGTTTCGGCAGAGTCCTGAAGGACGCTGATGACGAATCCGACCGCGACAACCTGCATCGCTATGTCGTTGGAAATACCAAACAGGCCGCAGCTCAGTGGAATCAGCAGCAGCGAGCCGCCGGCGACGCCGGAGGCGCCGCAGGCCGACAGGGCCGCAACAACGCTTAGCAGCAGTGCCGTTGGCAGGTCCACCTGGATACCCAGTGTGTGCGCGGCCGCCAGCGTCAGCACCGTAATGGTAATAGCGGCACCGCCCATGTTAATCGTCGCGCCAAGAGGAATAGACACGGCATAGGTGTCTTTCTCGAGGTTCAGACGTTCACAAAGCGCGAGATTCACCGGAATATTGGCGGCCGAACTGCGCGTGAAAAAGGCGGTTACTCCACTCTCCCTGAGCGCCGTCAGCACGATCGGGTACGGGTTTTTTCGCGTCTTGAGCCAGACGATTAGCGGGTTGATCAGCAATGCCATGATAAGCATGCTGCCGACTAATACCGAGAGTATTCGCGCATAGCCACCGAGTACCGACAGACCCGATGTCGCCAGGTTGCCCGCGACAAGACCGAAGATTCCGATCGGCGCCAGGCGGATGACCAGACGAACAATGTGCGTCACCGCATCGGCCGTGTCGGCCAGCAGCTGTCGCGTTGAGTCGGCGGCATGATGCAGAAATACGCCCAGCAACACGCCCCAGACCAGAATGCCGATGAAGTTGCCGGTAAGGATGGCGTTGACCGGGTTATCGACAAGCTTTTGCAATAAACCGCCGAGTACTTCGGCGATGCCCTGCGGTGCGCTGGCATCAAGGTCGGCAATCTGCAGGGCCAGCGTGGTGGGAAACAGCTTACTCATGGTGACCGCCAGCAACGCAGCGGCTACCGTACCGAGCAGATACATAACGAGTATTGGCCGCATCTGCGAGGTGTGGCTTGCCCTGCGATTGGCTATCGCCGATGCCACCAGAACCAGCACCAGAACCGGTGCGACTGCCTTTAGCGCCTGCACGAAGAGATTGCCGAGAAGCATCGCTGCTGTACCGGCCTGCGGCGACACCAGCGACAGCACGATCCCGGCGATAATTCCTACGCCTATTTGCAGCACCAGGCTGCCGCTCGTTATTCGTTGGATGATGCTGTTTGCCATTGGGTCTCTTCTTGGTTTTATTGTCCGGCTAGAGTACCAGCGACGCGGCCGGTGTGAACAGGCATTAGCGCTTTACCGTAACCGACTTCACTTGCGCAAAGACCCGGTCACCGGGCTTTAGATCGAGACGCGCGGCGGAGCGCCGGGTAATCAATGCCAGCAGGTAATCGCTGCCGGCGGCAAGACGCACCAGGGTCGACGACGAATCGATCCTGCGGACGTCATCGATCGTTGCCTCGATTATGTTGAGTATCGTCGTGCCATCCGGGCGGCTCAGACAAAGACTGACATCTTGTGCTGCTATCCGTAACCTGACACTTGTTTCTCGCGACTCGTAGCGGCCAGGTACCGACAGCACTCCACCGGAGAAAGCCAGCTCTGAGAGGTTGAATTGCTTGTCATAGCGCTGCGGCCGGGCATCGACGACGCAGCCGGCATTGGATCCTGACAGTAACGGTACATCCAGCCGCGACAACACCGCATGCAGCTCACCGCTGGCAACAATCTTTCCGGCATCGATTAACAACAGGTGGTCGCAGAGTCGGCTGACTTCGTCAATGCTGTGGCTGACATAGATGATAGGTATGGAAAGCTCATCGTGAAGGCGATCAAGGTAGGGCAGCAACTCGTCCTTTCGGCGCTGGTCGAGGGAGGCCAGCGGCTCATCCATCAGGACGAGACGCGGCGAGCGCAGCAGCACCGATGCAATCGCGACACGCTGTGCTTCGCCGCCCGACAAGCCATCGGGACTACGATCAAGCAGGTCGGTAAGGCCCAACATTTCCACAACCTGATCCCGATCCACCTGCCGCGCGGTCGAACGCCGCCTGCCATATTCGATATTGCTGCGAACATCAAGATGCGGGAATAACTGCGGCTCCTGGAAGACATAGCCGATTCCGCGCAAATGTACTGGACGTCGATCATGTGCCATACCGGCTTCGAGGCCGGCAATACACCGCAGCAAAGTTGTTTTGCCGGAACCGGACTCACCGAACAGCCCGGTTATACCGCTGGCCGGAATGCGTACGTCGACATTGAGTTCGAAATTATCCCGTCGCAACACGTGCCGCAATGCGATCGTCGTGTCACCCTTGAAATTGGCAGCCTGCTCTGTCATCGCAGACTCCAGCGCCGATTAATAACAAACATCGACAACAGCACGACAAAGGCAAAAGCCAGCAACAGCAATGACATCTGGTGTGCACTGCTGAAATCGAGCGTTTCGACACTGTCATAAATCGCGATCGATATGACGCGTGTTTCACCCGGGATATTGCCGCCGACCATCAGAACGACGCCGAACTCACCCAGCGTATGGGCGAAACTGAGGACTGCAGCGCCAACGAAACCCCGTCGCGACATAGGCACTGCCACTGAAAAGAACGCGTCGATTTTCGAGGCACCCTGCGTGCGAGCAAACTCGAGCGTCTGACGCGGCAGGGCTTCGAAAGCACTCTGCAGCGGTTGCACCGCAAACGGCAAGCTGTACACGCAAGACGCAATCACGAGACCCAGAAACGAAAAGGTCAACGCACTGCCCGTAACCTGCACCCACCAACTTCCGATGGCACCGTTTGGACCAAGAAGAATTAGCAGGTAGAAACCGAGCACCGTCGGTGGCAATACGATCGGCATCGCGACGATAGCCTGCGCGACAGGTTTGAAACGCGACTGTGTCTGCGACAACCACCAGGCCAGGGGCATGCCGATAATGAGCAGCAGAATCGTGGTTACGAGTGCCAGCTGCGCGGACAGCAACAGCGGGCCGAAAATGGGCGACTCCCCTGCGAAGCCCATCAGTCGGCAACCCGATAGCCGTGTTGGCCGATGATTTGTTTCGCGACTGCCGTTTCCAGGAACTCCAGAAAACGCTGCGCACCCTTATTACCCCTGGCCCTCGCCAGGAGGACTCGTTGTTGTCGCAAGGGCGAGTGCGTTGTTTCTGGCACCGGCCAGCTACAGGTCGCAGCAGGCAGATTCGCTGCCGCTAATTGCGCCTTGGCTATAAAACCAAGATTCGCATTGCCCGTGGCAACGAATTGCAAAGTCTGCGCGATGCTTTCCCCATAGACCGCACGTTGTGCCACGCCTTCCCACAGACCTGCAGCGATCAGGAACTGGCGCGTCGCCGCTCCGTAGGGCGCGGTCCTGGGATTAGCAAGAGCCAGTCGACCATAGTTCCCCTGCGCGAGTACCTCGCGACAGTCCTTGCCACGCAGTCGCTCGTCGCGGGACCACAAGATCAGGCTGCCCGTTGCATAGGTCGCGCGACTGCCGCTCACGATAAGGCCCTGTCGCTCCAGCAGCAGAGGTCGCTCACCATCAGCGGCCAGAAAGACGTCGTAGGGCGCGCCATGCAGAATCTGCGCATAAAGTTTGCCGGTGGAACCGTGACTAATGCGGATCGATATACCCGTCTCTTTCCTGAACGCCGCAGAGATGTCTGCGGCGGCCGCAGCAAAGTTGCTTGCAACCGCGACGGTTACGGCATCATTAGCAAACAGCGAGCCTGACTGCAGACAAAAAACCAGTACGAGGGCGAATAGCCGTCGCGGACTGAAGCGCACCGGTTAACGCGCAAGCTGCGCTTTCTTTTGCCGGCGGTAGCGATGCAGGAGGGGTTCGGTATAACCATTGGGCTGGTCACAACCTTCGAACACCAGTGCACAGGCGGCTTGAAAAGCGATGCTTGACTCGAAATCGTCACTCATGCGTTCGTATGATGCATCACCCTCATTCTGCCTGTCGACGATTTTCGCCATGCGCTCGAACGTCTCCTGCACCTGCTCTTTGTTCGTCACACCGTGCAGCAACCAGTTCGCCATATGCTGGCTCGAAATGCGCAAAGTGGCACGGTCCTCCATCAAGCCGACGTCACTGATATCGGGCACTTTCGAGCACCCCACCCCCTGGTCAATCCAGCGAACGACGTAGCCGAGTATGCCCTGTGCGTTGTTGTCGAGTTCCGCCTGAATCTCGTTCGCCGAGAGTCGACTCAAATCGCCTAGCGGCGGCGTCAGGATGTCGTCGAGACTCGCCAGCTCCCTTTTAGCCAGGGCCTGTTGCCGCTCGCGTACATTGACGGCGTGATAATGCATCGCGTGGAGCGTCGCAGCCGTCGGTGACGGCACCCACGCGCAGTTTGCACCCGCCTCGGGATGCGCCTGCTTGGTATCCATCATCTGTCGCATTTCATCCGGTTTCGGCCACATGCCCTTGCCAATCTGCGCCCGGCCGGGCAGCCCGCAGCGAATCCCGGTATCGACATTCCAGTCTTCATACGCGTTGATCCAGGGCTCCAGCTTGATCGTCTCCTTCGGTAATACCGCTCCGGCACGCATGCTGGTGTGAATCTCGTCGCCGGTTCGATCAAGGAAGCCAGTGTTGATGAAAACGACGCGCTCTTTAACCGCTCGTATGCACTCGGGAAGATTCACAGTTGTGCGGCGCTCTTCGTCCATGACGCCAACCTTGATCGTGTTGGGTGCGAGCTGAAGCATTTCCTCGACACGGCCGAATAGCCGGTTTGTAAAAGCCGCTTCCTCGGGACCATGCATTTTCGGTTTGACGATGTAAATACTGCCGGTCGAGCTGTTCGGTTGCAGTCCATCACGTCGCCGATCGGTCATGGCACAGGCGGTGGTGACTACCGCATCGAGCATGCCTTCAAATATTTCGTCGCCGGATCCATCAAGTACCGCATCCGTTGTCATGAGGTGGCCAACGTTGCGAACCAGCATCAGGCTGCGTCCGGACAAACCCAGCTCGCTGCCATCGGCGGCTGTATAGACTCGATCCGAATTCGGCTTGCGAGTAAGGGTCTTGCCCGATTTTTCGAACGTCGTCTCCAGATCCGACCGCATCAGGCCGAGCCAGTTTCGATAGACGCCAACCTTGTCCTCGGCATCGACCGCAGCGACGGAGTCCTCACAGTCCTGGATGGTCGTAATGGCACTTTCAAGCACGACGTCTGCCACGTGCGCGGGCGCGTCCTTGCCAACCGGGTGGTTGGGGTTCACCTGGATCTCGATATGCAGGCCGTTGTTCTTGAGCAGGTACGCACAACCGTCGTCTGTCTTCGCAAAACCGACGAACTGCTGCAGGCTTCTTCAGATGGACAGTTTCGCCGCCGGCGAGCGAGGCCACGAAGATCGCACCGGTCTCCGGCCGATCGAGACCGTAGTCGTTTACGTCTGCGTGGCTGACACCATCAAGCGGAACGGCCTCGTCAAGAAAGGCCGTCGCATACCGAATAACGGCGGCGCCCCGCGTCGGATTGTAGCCTCCGTCGCGCTGCTGGCCGTTGTCCTCGTCGATCACGTCGGTACCGTAGAGCGCGTCGTACAGACTGCCCCATCGCGCATTAGCCGCATTGATGGCGAAACGTGCGTTGCTCACGGGCACGACCAGTTGCGGTCCGGCGGTTTCGGCAATCTCAGCATCGACGTTAGCCGTTTCGATCTTGAACGGCTTGCCGGCATCAGTGAGATAGCCAATGTCTTTCAGGAACGCGACATAGTCCGCGTGCTTCCAGGCCTTACCCTGCCGTTGCATGTGCCAGTCATCGATCTTCTGCTGCAGCTCATCCCGAGCCGCCAGCAGAGATCGATTGACGGGCGTGAGCTCTGTCAGCAACGATTCGAGCCCGGCCCAGAAGACGGCAGGCTCGACATCGATCGCGGGCAGTAGCTCCTGCTCGACAAAGTCAAAGAAGACAGGCGCTATGCCCAACGCGCCAACTACACGCCGATCGTCAGTATTCATCAGTTCAACCGTTGCTGTTTCCATGCGTATTAGCTCTTGCAGAGCCTGCAACTGTCAACCTGTTTTATGCGACGAATTGCTCTTCCTCTGTGCTTCCTGCCAGCGCCGTCGTTGATGACAGCCCGTGCATGATCGCATTCTGTACGGCATCGAAGTAGCCGGCGCCTACGAACGACTGGTGTTTCGCCGCTCGGAAGCCATGCTTTTCGTCGGCAAACTCTTTTTCCTGCAATTTTGAGTACGCGTACATGCCCTCCTGCTTGTAGGCGCGGCTCAGGTTGAACATGCTCGAGTTCAGCGCATGCCAGCCTGCCAGCGTGATGAACTGGAATTTGTAACCCATCTTGCCGAGTTCTTCGCGGAAGACCTTCATCGTCGCGTCATCGAGATTCGCTTTCCAGTTGAATGAGGGCGAACAGTTGTAGGACAGCAGCTGGTCCGGGAATTTGGCGTGAATAGCATCGGCGAAGATCTTTGCCTGCTCGAGATCCGGCTTCGAGGTTTCGCACCAGATCATGTCCGCATAGGGGGCATAAGCCAGCCCGCGCGCGATCGCCTGCTCCATACCGGCATTCGTGCGGTAAAAGCCTTCCGGCGTGCGCTCACCCGTAATGAACGGATGGTCGCGATCATCTGAGTCAGACGTAATCAGGTTTGCCGCATCCGCGTCGGTACGTGCCAACAATACTGTTGGTACACCGCTGACATCGGCAGCAAGCCGGGCGGCGTTGAGCTTCCCTACGGCCTCGTGCGTCGGCACGAGAACTTTGCCACCCATATGGCCGCACTTCTTGGCGGACGACAGCTGATCTTCAAAGTGCACGCCCGCGGCGCCCGCTTTGATCATGGCCTTCATGAGTTCGAACGCGTTGAGGTTGCCTCCAAAACCGGCCTCTGCGTCCGCGATGATCGGTGGCAGCCAGTCGATGCTGTCGTCGCCGTTCAGCGCATGAATCTGGTCTGTTCGCAGCAGCGCATTGTTGATGCGTTCAACCATTTTCGGCACGGAGTCGACCGGGTACAGGCTCTGATCGGGGTACATCTCACCCGCACTATTGCCGTCGCCGGCGACCTGCCAGCCAGAGCAATAAATCGCTTTCAGCCCAGCCTGAACTTCCTGGATGGCCTGGTTGCCTGTCAGGGCACCCAGCCCGCAAAGCGGGTCTTCCTGGTTAACGAGACGCCACATCTTCTCTGCGCCGAGGCGCGCGAGTGTGTGTTCAACCTGTACGGTACCGCGCAGTTTCACTACGTCTTCAGCGCTGTAGCTGCGCTCGGTGCCTTTCCAACGTGGGCTGTCAGCCCATTCCGATTCGAGTTTCTTGATCTGTTCCTGTCGCGTCATGGCCCTGTCCTTTCCTCTCAGAATCGCCGCTATCGCTGCGAATTAAAATCGTGCTTGTCTATTTTAGTCCTGATTAGAATAAATTTGACAGTAAGAATTTCACAATGTTAATTTCACAACTACAGATTTCACAAATAGGGTATGAAATGAGCAGCCACCAGGGCCTGCGCCGCAAAGCGCACTTTCTCGGCACCAAGATAAAGAGCCTGCGCAAGCGCAATAACCTGACCCTCGAGGACCTCTCGGTCCGTTGCGTGCAGATTGACGCCGAGGCAGGCCCATCCGTGTCCTATCTGTCGATGATCGAAAATGGCAAGCGCGTGCCGTCCGAACGATTGCTGGAGATCATCGCCGAAATTTTCCAGAAAGAGACCAGCTGGTTCTTCGACGAGTCGCTGGATGACGAGGCTATCGACACCGCACCGACAGCGGCGGTAAGGGGCATGCCGCTCGAACCGGGCTTTTTGTTTTCTGAACCGTTGTTGCAGCTCGCGATCCCGGAATTGCTCGCACAGACAGGCACAACCGGCCGGCAGTTCGCTCACTTGCTGATTCGCGCACACCAGGAAGCCAGCCAGAATCGTTTCCCTGATATCGAGCGAGCTGCGGAGACCATTGGCAAGAAGCTGTTCCCTGTGCATATCGATGACGTCTTTGCGATGGCCAGGAATCTGGGCATGGAGATTCAATGGTTCGATAACTCGAAGTTCAAAGATCAGGGCGATGCCGATAAGCCATTGCTTACCATGGTGCGTTCTTTCTTCGATGCGCCCAACAAGGTCTACCTCAATCGCGAGCTGGAAAAGGACCCGGCGCGACTCAAGTTCGATCTCGCCAATCATATCGGGCACATGGTCCTGCACGGGGGTGACGGAGCGCGCGCCCCGCAGATATCGGGCGGTCGTGTATCCGGCCGTCGTCACGACGGCGAATCGCTGAATGTTGATGCCAAGGATATCCTGTACGCCTGGCGGGATTTTGAGTGCAGCTATTTTGCCGCCGCCCTGCTCGCACCAAAGACACCGTTCAGGCAGTTCCTGGCACGGCAGGCCTACGCGATTAACGCCGGTGACAAGATCGATCTGACGAAGACGCTCGTGATGCGGCGCATGCCGAGCGTCTCGCCGTATCCGCACTGGCATTACTTCGACGCCTACCCTCCCGGCAACCTCAGGGCCGTCTACCGCGGCAACGGTATTCCGTTGCCATGGGGCAACATGACCCTGGTGTCCGACCCCTGCCAGCATTGGGCCGTATTTCGAATGCTGAATACGCGCTCGACCAAACCGTCGTCACAAATTTCGGTATTGCGCAGTGGCGACGACAAGCGACTGTACTGCTGCCAGTCGATACGCAGCAAGGACGCCGCAGGCAATCCGCATGTGCTGTGCGCCGGCGTCGACCTGTCGCCCGCGCTGTTCGCACAGAACATCGATCCGAAACGCACGATCGATATGATCGAAACGAGCTGCAACAGCGGCGGTGGCTCCGCACCAATACCGACGGAGGCTCGCAAGCAGCTGGAAAGTATCAGCAAGATCCTGAATATAGGCTGGATCGAGCACGGCGCCTCGACGGATGCGACGATAATCTGTCAGCGGAGCTCCAACTGTCCCCGCGACAAACACTGTCTTGGCAAAGCGCCACCAAAATTAACGCCGCAGATTGACAAGATCCGTGAAGCGGTTCTGCAAGGCTAGCTACTCGAAAGAATAAGCGACAACCCGATCGGTGACGCGCTGCTCGCTGAGCATACCGCCCACGGTAAGCCAGCCGCCGTCAAAGCTCACCAGCGCTCGATGATCCATGGACGCAGGCATATCCGTCGTTAACGTCGTCCACGATCGGTTCTGGAGATCGTAGCGCAAGATATCCGCAGCCGGTTGCGATGGCTCGCCGTTGTAACCAATGCCATCGTAGTTGTACGGATTCTCACTGCCACCAACAAATAACACCGAGCCCAGGCGATCGACGCCCGCAGCCGCCATGCGATAGCGAGATGCGCCCGGGTGCGATGGTAGCCTGCGCCAGTCGATGCGGCGGGAGTCGCTTTCATCGATCGTCCCCTGAAAGCACTCATCGTTGGCAACGAATTCACGACGCCGGTCCTTGTGCGCCATTACGGCAACGCCGTCACAATAAACGATGCTATTGCCGACGATGCCGCCAGAGTGACCGAAAACACCGCGACCCGGTGTCGGCGTTGCCTGCACCCAGCGATCTGCTTGCGTGTCATAGCGTTGCACGAGGTTGACGTTTCCCAGATCGTGCCAACCACTGATCAGGTAGATGTAGCGATCGCCATAGGAAACCGCGACTGCATCGTCGACGGGCACGGGCATTTGCCGGAGCTCCGTGAAAACACCTGATACGGGATCGTAGGAATGCGCCCAGCGGGTTGAGACCTCGGTGCCATCTGCAGCAACAGTGTAACCACCGAAGACATAGGCGAGACGGCCAACGCCCACGGCTACCGATGCGAGACGCCCTACACCGCCCGGCAGTGCGTCCACCTCACGCCACTGCAATGACTGGCCATCGAAAACGTAGGTTGCGGCCACGGTATCTGCGTGTCCACGGCCGCTACCCAGACCAGCAAAGCTGATGATGTATTCACTATCGCCCGCTCGTACGGCGGCGACTGCGTTGTTGCTTACCGGCGACGGAAGCGTGGGAAGCAGTTGAGACGTCGCCTGTTCCGCCAGCGCGGGTGTGCTTAGCGCGAACAACAATACCGCTGTCAGAAATCGTTTCGTCATAGTGCTACTCGATCCCGAGGACTTTATAATGGCCGGATATTCCAGAAAGTGAGTCAACCATGTCAGCGCCGGATGTAAAAGCATTTTTCGATGAAGCCACCTTCACCGTCACCTACGTTGTCAGTGACCCGACCACATCGCACGCCGTTATTATCGACCCGGTATTGGACTACGATCCTGCCTCCGGTCGAACCGCGACAAGCTCGGCAGACCAGGTTATCGCATACGTTGGCGAGAATGACCTGGCGATCGACTGGATTCTCGAGACCCACGTGCATGCCGATCACCTCAGTGGCGCCCCGTATCTCAAAGAGAAACTCGGCGGCCGGACCGCGATCGGCCGTAACGTAACCGCCGTCCAGGCCACCTTCAGGAAAATATTCAACCTCGGCGACGTTACGCCCGATGGCAGTCAGTTTGATCACCTGTTCGACGATGATGAGAACTTCGACGTCGGCAGCATCCGCGGGCGCGTGCTGGCGACGCCGGGCCATACGCCGGCGTGCGTCACCTATGTCATCGGGGATGCTGCGTTTGTCGGCGATACGCTGTTTATGCCGGACTTTGGCACCGCAAGAACGGATTTTCCGGGCGGCAGCGCACCACAGCTCTACCAGTCGATACAGGCGATACTATCGCTACCCGACGATACCCGACTGTTCATGTGTCATGACTACAAGGCACCGGGTCGAGACGTGTACGCCTGGGAAACCTCGGTCCGGGAGCAACGTGACGCCAACATCCACATCAATAAGAACGTTTCCGAATCGGAGTTCGTTGCTATGCGCGAGGGCCGCGATAGCGAGCTCGGCATGCCGAAGCTGTTGCTGCCAGCGATCCAGGTCAATATTCAGGCGGGCGAGTTTCCCAAACCTGAAGACAACGACGTCCGTTATCTCAAGATCCCGATTGACGCCGTCTGAGGCGGCTTGATGACTCTCTACAAGCTGACAGAAAGCTGTTCTGTCGCCGGTCAGATTCAGCCCTCCGATGTCGAAGCGCTTAGCCAGAGTGGCTTTGTCGCCATCGTCTGTAATCGCCCGGATGATGAAGATTTCGCGCAACCGACTGCCGCTTCGGTGCAGACCGAGTGCGACGTGCATGGTGTCGCCTTTCATCACCTGCCGATTTCAAACGCCGGTATCAGCGCAGAAACGGTCAAGGCATTTCAGAAGATCGTCGCTGAAAGCAGCGGCCCGGTACTCGCCTACTGCCGCTCGGGTCAACGGTCATCGGTATTATGGCAATACAGTGGCTCGCCCTAGCAGCTGGATAAAAAACCGACTGCTGTTAACCGATATATTTCAACAGGCCGCTAGCCGGACAGGCGTTTGCGGAAACGCTGCATACCCTTGATCCAACGATCGTGATCACTGGCTTTGCGCTGCACGTAAGTCGCTACTTCGGGGTGCGTAAGTATCAGGAAACGTCCGGCTAGCGCCTGATCGACAATGATGTCAGCGACGGCTTCCGGGCGCATAATGCCATCGACGTCATTGCCGCGGAATCCGCCGTCCAGGGAATCCGAGTCATCCTCGATGCCAATCATGCGTGTCGCGACGGCCTGCGGGCACACCACCGATACGACGATACCTGCCTCGCCATAGTCGATCGCCAGCGATTCCGCGAAGGCAACCGCCGCATGCTTGGTCGCCGAGTAAGCCGCATCACCGATCTGGCTTAAGAGACCGGCGGCCGACGCAGTGCTGACGAGATGGCCGCCGCCTCGCTCAAGCATGCGGGGCACCAAAGCCCGCGCCGCGTAGACATGCGCCATGACGTTGATTCTCCAGCACGCATCCCAGCGATCGTCTATGGGATTCATTCCACCTTCGGCCGATATCGCACCGGCATCACCATCACCGTAACCGACGCCGGCATTCGAGATAAACAGATCGATGGGCCCCTCAGTTTGCTCAACCTCGTCAACCAGCTGCGCGACTGCCTGTTCGTCGCTAACGTCGATAGCCCTTGCGATGCCGCCGATCTCGCCTGCAACCCGGGAGGCCGCAGCCTCTTCGATATCCACGACGACAACCCGAGCACCGTCACGTGCGAGGCGCCGGCACAGTGCGCGGCCAATTCCGTGAGCGCCGCCGGTGACGACAGCAGTGCGAATCCCGGATTCGTTCAAGACCCCTCCTCGCCGCTGGACTCGTGAACGATATTGCCATCCATCATAGTCATGACGACGGTTGTCTTGTGTATGTCGTAGGCATCGATCTCGAAAATATTCTGATCCAGAACAACGAGGTCGGCTTTCTTGCCAACTTCGATTGAACCAATCTGATCATCCATGTGCATCTGATAGGCGGCATCAATCGTGAAGCCACGAACAAGGCTTTTGACATCGAGGCGTTCGTCCTGGCGCGGCTGCACTGGCGCATCCGGCTCTCCGGGATTTTGCCGCGTATGGCCAATTTCGATCTGGACCAGTGGCGACAGACCGAGGGTCCCAGCGCCGCTGGCCGGGAAATCGCTGCCAAAGGACAGGCGCACACCAAGATCCTTCAGGCTTTTGTAGCGCCAGAAGCGATTAAACTGATCCTCACTGACAAATTGCTCGCCGTAGGTATCGTACGACGCCCATAACGGCGTGCTCTGGGCGACGACATCCAGTTCAGCAAATCTCGGTAAGTCCTGATCCGTTATTACCTGGATATGGCAAATCGCGTAGCGAGTTGCACTGTCGGGTGCATTTTCGCGCGCCGACTCAATGGCATTCAGGGCCTCATGAATCGCCCGCTCACCCAGTGCATGAATGTGCACGTCTATGCCATTGCGAGCAGCACCCACAACCATCGACGTCAGTTCTGCCTCGGTGAATACGGTTTCGCCGCTGTTGCCCGGCTCCCCCTGATAGTCTTCGAACATTGCCGCCGTGCGGCCCTCCACGGTGCCATCGTCCATGATCTTCAAAACGTTGTAGTGGTAATTCTGGCCTTTTATGTCGCGGCCCCACTGCAGCGCCTTGTCGACGGCGATATCGACATCTTCGGGTCCACGCGGTCGGTAGGAACCGACCAGCCTGACCGTCAACTCGCCACTCTCTTCCGTTTGTCTCAGCACGGAGGCCGCTATGTCTTCATAGCCGATGACGCCTGCATCGTATGCCGCGGTCACGCCGTAAGCGTTCATGATATCGAGAACAATGCCGACCCCTTCGACGACAACGTCTGCAGTGATGACGTCCAGACTGTCCATCGCCATCCCGGCCGTGCCCTCCAGCAAGTAGCCGGTTGCATCGCCATTGGCATCACGTTTGTAATAACTGAAGCCCTGCACGGGGTCCGGCGTATCCTGCGTGATGTTCAATGCCTGCAGTGTGGCGGTGTTGGCCCAGGCGGCATGAAAACCCTCATCCATGATGAGGACAGGCCGGTCGGGGACGACTTCGTCAATAAGCTGCCGCGTAGGACCGACGGGGCCGAAGGTCGTCGCGAGAAAGCCGTAGCCAAACAGCACCGGTGCATCAGGATTTTCGAGCGCGTAATCAGCGATCGCCTTGACCCAGTCCTCGACTGTGCCATAGGTATCGAGCGACAGCGCCGTCGCGTACGCACCTCCTGCAATCGGATGCACATGCGAATCGATAAAGCCGGGTAGCAATAACTGACCGCCCAGATCTCTCTGCACGGTTGCATCGCCGATGTGGGCCTCGACGCCCGCCGCATCGCCGACGTAGACAATCTCGCTACCTTTTACAGCGACCGCCTCCGCCCATGGCTTGCTGTCGTCTACCGTGTAAACACGCGCATTGCTAAAGACGATATCGGCACCGTCTTGCAGGTTTTTTCCGTCGCCGCAGGCACAAAGCGTTACGACGCCCAACAGCGTAACAACGAATCTTCTATTCAAGACCTGATCCATCCTCTGAGTAAATCACCCATATCTTTGTGTAGCCCTGCGTATCCCAGACGCCGGTCCATTCCCTGGGAATCGTTACGGCCTCGCCAGCTTCAATGACCTGCACCTCGCCGTCGCTGGATGTCAGCGTCACGCCGCCCTCAATGAAATACATGAATTCGTCGACGCCGTAAGGTTCGGTGATCTCAATCCGCACGGCACCTGACCTGTACATACCGGAAGCGAACTTCTTGTCGCTCGACAGCAGCGAGGTAACGTCCAGCGTCGTGTTGCCATTGTGCGTCTGCTCGGTCATGTCCGATCGCGCAAATACCTGGCCCGCTATATCAGCTTTCGACAGCTTGGCCGGGTGCACCGGCTCGTCGGCGAGTACACCAGCCACCGTGCCAGCCAGTACCAACAGACCAATATCGAAGAAATAGACTTTTCGCATGTTTTTCCCCTGTGCGTTTGCCCGGCATTCTATTTTTTGTGGCCGGCCCTCAAGATTAGCGTTGGCGGCGCGGTTAATCCACAATATGCCTCGTTCTGCTCACGAGGAAGCACGAAATGCAGCGATGGCAACAGCGGCAAACTCTGCTCGTGCTGCTCGGGTGCTTTGCAGCCGCGGCGTCATTCGCGGCCGGTGAGGTTACCGAGAAGCGCGTTTTGGCCGAGGCATCCAGCGGCGTCAACTGGTTCTTGAAAGGCGGCAATTTCAGAGGCCAGCATTTCAGCCCACTGCGCGCGATAAGCGACAAGACCGTGGCTGACCTGGGCCTGGCGTGGTCCACAGATCTGCCGGTCCCGGATGGTATTTCTGCCACACCTATCGTCGTCGACGGGGTCGTCTACCTGTCCGGTGCTTACTCGCTGGTCTTCGCGATCGATGCGAAGACGGGCAAGGTTATCTGGCAATACGATCCCGACGTTCGCTCGCGCCTCGCGACGGACGCCGCAATGTCATGGATAGCACGCGTTAACCGCGGAGTCGCCGTCTGGCAGGGCAAAGTTTTTGCAACGACTGCGGATTGCCGCCTGATCGCGCTCGATGCAGACGATGGCAAGGAGCTTTGGTCGCAACAAACTTGCGAAACCGCGAAGGGCTACCGCATAAGCGATTCGCCTTACGTTGGCGGCGAACTGGTATTTGTCGGCAATGCCGGGTCGGAATCGCACAAAAAGAACCGCGGCTATGTGTCCGCCTACGATGCGGACAGCGGTGAACTCAGGTGGCGCTTTTACACGGTTCCGAGCGACGACCCCAAAGAAAACACATCCGCGGCAATGAAGATGGCGGCGAAAACCTGGTCGGGCGACGCCCTTGAGAAATTCGGCGGCGGTGGCAGCAACTGGAACGAGATGACCTACGACCCGGAATCAGGGCTGCTCTTCTTCGGCACTGCTGGAGCCATCCCTTATGACTATCATCGCCGCAGCCCGGAGGGCGGCGATAACCTGTTCTTGTCCTCTGTAGTCGCAGTCAGCGCTGACACCGGCGAATACGTATGGCATTACCAGACAGTCCCGGAGGACAGCTGGGAATACAACGCGACGATGAATATCGTTCTCGCGGACCTGTCCATCAAGGGAGAGAATCGAAAGACGCTATTAATCGCGCCCAAGAACGGCTTCCACTACGTCCTGGATCGGCTCACCGGCGAGCTGCTGGGGGCTGACAATTTCGCGAAGGTCAACTGGGCGACGCACATTGACATGGATACGGGACGTCCCGTGTACGATCCTGCGGCCGAGTTCTGGAAGCGCCCGGACGAGGATGTCGCAGTCTGGCCCAACATGTGGGGCGCTCATAGCTGGAACGCGATGGCGTTCCACCCGGAGCTTGAACTCGTTTATATTCCCGTCATTGACGTTCCAACGATCGTCTCCGGATACGAGGACGGCGATTACGACGATACGCTGGAGATGCAAACCGTCGTCGACGGCAAGCCGTTCAGCCCGGGCAAGCTCATTGCCTGGGACCCGGTCAGAAACGAAGCGCGCTGGACCATTGGCCATGACCTGCCGTTTAACGGCGGCGTTCTCACAACGGCTGGAAATCTT
Source organism: uncultured Gammaproteobacteria bacterium (assembly GCA_963760395.1). Classification (GTDB taxonomy): domain Bacteria; phylum Pseudomonadota; class Gammaproteobacteria; order Steroidobacterales; family Woeseiaceae; genus UBA1847. The sequence goes on along the minus strand of CAVXCX010000001.1, from coordinate 182,192 downwards.
GTTTTTCAAGGCGATGCCTATGGTCGCTTCAATGCATACTCCGCAGAAGACGGCCGGTCGCTTTGGTCGGTGAGCACCGGCTCCAACATCACGGCCGCTCCTGTGAGCTTTTCAATTGATGATGAGCAGTACGTATTGGTGCCAGTCGGCGCAGGCGGTGGAATCCAGTTCGTCTTCCCCGAAATGCACGGCGGTGACCGGGTGCAGGGTCCGACCCGACTCATGGCCTTCGCGCTCCAGGCAGATTCGCCGATGCCACTGGTTACAGTGACGCCGCCTGCACTGCCCGCGCAGCCCGAGCTGGATGCCAGCGCCGAAGAACTCGAAACCGGTCGGCAAATCTACAGCTGGGAGTGCAAAGGTTGTCATGGCAAAAACGTCGTAGCACGATTCGGCGGTTCAGTGCCCGATCTACGCTACGCCAACATGGAGACCCATGATTCCTGGCACGGCATCGTCGTTGGCGGTGCACGCCAGGTTAACGGCATGCCGCGATTCGAACTCAGTCTTGAGGAGTCGGAAGCGATTCGAAAATACGTCTTGTCGCGAGCGCTTCAGTTACGCAAATCAAGGTAGTCGATAGCACGGATAAATGTAGCTCTGTCAGGTAGCTCGTGTCCGAGTCGCCTTACGACTATGAGTTCCGAGTTCTCGACGCCCTCTTTCTTATAAGCCGCATAGACACGGCGCGTCAGGTTTTCATTGAAGTCCAGAGTTCCCGTCAGGAAGACATGGCGGTTTTCGCGGATGCGCTCAAGTTTGGGTGGCGGCGACTGGCTTCCCCACATTTCGGCACCTGCGATGTATATTCCGCCGCGGAAGACTTCGGGTTGTGCCACAGCGACCCGGCTCGCGGCCTTGCCACCGCCAGAGAATCCGGCGACGTAAATACGCTGCTCATCGAGCTCGTAGTCGCGCGCAAGCACGCGCGGCGCAAGCATCGCGAGAAACATGCGCTTGCCGACAGCGACGCGATTACCGGCATTGGCCGCGCCTATCCAGATCAGGTTCTTGTCGCGCAGGGCTTTCTTCCAGATCCCTGGCGGAGCCGCCTTCGACTGCGGACTGACGTAGACAAGCACGCCGGCTGGGACGTCCGGATCGTATCCCTGCGGAACATGGATCTGCCAGCTCAAGGGGTCGTCGGTATGCAGGATATCCGCCGCTTGCCGCGCCGCGTCCTCGCCCAGCAACTCCTGCGGCGTGAATTCAAGACGGAAAGATCCGATTCTGGGCGCGGGATCAGGCTCCTCAGCCCGGCACTGAGCCGCGCCCAGGAACAGTGCGATCAGCGCAACGACGACCCCGATATACCTTAAAAGAGTCATCAACAAGCTCTCGAAACCCATCCGAAAATTATTAGAAACGATCCTTGAGCGAGTAATACATCATTCCGAGCACCATGCCCGGATATCGCAGTAACGTACCGCCGGGGAACATATGGATAGGCAGATCCGCAAACACATCAAAGCGGGACGTTTCTCCGGCGATTGCTTCGGCAATGATCTTGCCTGCGAAATTCGCCGTCGAGATACCGTGTCCGGAATACCCTTGCGCAAAAAACACGTTTGGCTTCAGCCGTCCGATGTGCGGCATGCGATTAACGGTGACCGACAATGTTCCGCCCCACGCATAGTCGATCGCAACATCCTTGAGCTGCGGAAACAGCTTGAGCATGTACGGGCGAACGAACCCCGCGATGTTCGCTGGAAACTCCCTGCGATAGTTCTCGCCGCCACCAAATAGCAGGCGATGATCTTCAGACAGTCGAAAATAATCAACCACAAAACGCGTATCGTGCACGCCGAAGCGACCATTGATAAGTTCCCTCGCGCGCGTCTCACCGAGTGGTTCGGTCGCAATCATGAAATTGTTGATCGGCATGATCTTTCGAGCGGCGCGCCGCTCGAGATTGTCCAGGTAGCCATTGCACGCAAGCACGATGTAACGGGCTGATACGGAACCCTGGGCGGTTTTGACCAGCGAGGGTTCTTTTCTCGAGTAGCGCCTGACACGGGATCGTTCGAAAATACGCACGCCGGCATCCGTCGCCGCTTTTGCAAGGCCCAGCGTGTAATTGAGCGGGTGTAGCGTCAGTGCGTGCGAATCGTACAGGGCCTCCAGGAAACCGTCGGTGGCGACGCGCTCCCTGGATTCGTCGGCATTCAGCGCCTGGCAAAAAGGATAGTCGTAGCGCTCAGCCAGCGCATCCGACAACTCGCCGGCCCAGCCGAGGTAGCTTTTCTTGTGGATGCCGACAAGCTGACCCTGCTGCAGATCACAGGGGATCTCGTGCTTCTTGACGCGATGCCGAATCTCGTCTTTCGCCAGCTCGGCGAAATCCCAAAGCAGTCGTGAACGCTCGAATCCATACGCTTCTTCGCATTCCAGAACATCTTTGCGCTGGCCGCTACCCACAAGCCCGCCGCAACGCCCGGATGCGCCGAAACCGATACGCTCGGCCTCCAGCAACACAACATCGAAACCCTGCTCAGCCAGATTCAACGCAGCAGACAAGCCGGTAAAGCCGCCGCCAATAACGCAGACATCCGCCTGCTCGGCAGACTGCAGGATCGCATGGTCCTGCATGCCGATCGCAGTTGCCGCATAGTAGGTATCGGGATATCCGGAAGGAAGCTTGTTTTCTTTCTGCACAGTAAGACCTTTATATCAGATGGATGACTGCGGCCGAATCGGGCTGCCGTCGAAGAAGCGCTTCAAACGTAGCGGTCCGATATCAATTCCGGACTCCTTGCCTGTCAGCATGGCAGCGATCGCCTTTCCGGCGCCTGGCCCGATACCGAAACCATGCCCACTGAAACCCGTGGCAACGTGAAAACCCGGCAGGCTATCGATCGCGTCGATGATCGGTACAACATCGGGTGACGATTCGATCATGCCGGCCCAGCTCTCCACAATAGGCGTCGCCGCGAGCTGCGGGAATATCGTGTCGAGGTTGCGACGAATGCCCTTGAGTACCCGTTTGCTTGGCGACGGATTCAGCACCCGCGTCGCCTCGAACGGTGATGGCCGATCCAGCGGCCAGGACTTCGGAGTTTGCCATTCGTCGACGAACTCACGACCGAAAGAGAGCCGCAGGATTCGGAGCTCCTGTTTGAGCGCTGGAATGAACTTGACGAAATGCCGGAACGACGACGGTGTGACGAGATGTTCGAGCACTGAACCATGCGCGACCGAATAACCACCGTCCTGCCGGCGACGAATTCCAAGGCGGTCGTCAAACACATTGCCATTGAGTACGTTTTCCGCAGGCGCTGTTCGGGCCACAGTGCCGCGCACTTTGAGCTGCGGTACGTTGATCCCCAGCGAACCGCAAAACAACGACGTCCAGGCCCCGGCGGCGCATAACACGACGCTTGTTTTTATCGTTCCGTGTTCGGTAACGACCGCCGAAACTCGTCCACCCGACGTTTCGATGCCTCGCACCGCACAGGAGCTCAAAACGCTGGCGCCGCAACGCTCGGCTGCACGCGCAATAGCCGGCGCGGCTTTGTGCGGTTCAGCACGACCGTCGGATTCTGTGTACAAAGCGCCAGCCCAATCAACTGCTGAACCGCGCAGATGCTTTTTCAATTCACCTGCGGACAACAGACGCGACTCGATGCCGTAAATTTTTGCCGTTTCAATCCAGGCCGCCGAGTTCTTCGAGCTGTTTCTCGGAATTGGCCGTGAAGAAACAGCCGCCGCGCGTAAATCCGACGTCCTCGCCGATGTCCTTGTCGAGCCCGTCCCAAATACGCAGGCTCTCCTGCATCATCGGAATTTCGCGCGTATCGCGGCCTTGAATCCGGACCCAGCCCCAGTTGCGTCCGGACTGTTCGCCGGCGATATGGCCCTTCTCGCAGAGCGCGACGTTGATGCCCTGCTGTGCGAGAAACAACGCGGTCGATACACCCACAATACCGCCGCCAATCACAACGACGTCGGCGTTAGCGGGTATCTCCCGGGGCGGCTGGAGCGGCCCGCTCCATGTCGAGGCGACAACACTTTCGTGAACCGCTGTCATGTGTGTTGCCGGCGCATTTCTATTCCTATACCGTACCGTCCCGATGGAACAGGCAATAAAGGCAGTATCTGACATTCCGCCGCTGATCGCGACATCCGTCGTACGCGGCAGTGAGCAGGGCGAAAGTCACGGCGGCATCTTTATTATCGATCCGGCATCGCAGGCCGTTCACCAGGTACTGGACTGGGATACCGCCGATATTGACTGGGCCGGCCGTGGCTGGGATCGCGGCCTGCGCGGCGTTGCTTTCTACGGCGATGAGGTTTATGTCGCCGCGAGCGACGAACTGTTCGTCTACGACACAAACTTCAGGAAGCTGCGCTCGTTTCGCAACCGCCACCTCAAGCACTGTCACGAAATTGCCGAGCACGACGGCAAACTTTTCCTGACGAGTACCGGTTTTGACAGCATTCTCGCTTTCGACCTCCTTAAACAGCAGTTTGTCTGGGGGCTGCACGCTGCAAAGCTGGATGGCGAGTGGCATGCGCACCGTTTTGATCCCAACAGTGACGTGGGGCCTCCACCTCGAAATCAGCTACACATTAACAACGTCGATTGCACCGACAGCGGCTTGTCGTTTGCCGGACTGCGAACCCGTGGAATTATCGGCCTCGGCGCCGACGCCAGGTTGCTGCAGCAGGTGGAACTGCCGGAAGGTGTTCACAATGCGAAACTCGTTGGCGATGGCGTTATCTTCAACGACACCGCGGCCGACTATCTGCGTTTCGTCACCCGTGATGGCGAGGAACGCCGCTTCCGTTTTCCAACCTATCCACCGGAAGACCTGGAGTATGCCGGCGTTGACGACTCGAAAATCGCGCGACAGGGCTTTGGCCGCGGCATGTGCCTGATAAACGAGCGACTCGTGGCGGCCGGATCCTCGCCGTCGACCGTGACGGTCTTCGACCTGATCACCGGGCAGACTGTCTTTTCCGTGAATTTCTCGATGGATATCCGCAACGCAGTTCATGGCCTCGAAGTCTGGCCTTATTCGATTCCGCAGACGCCGGGCTGAAGTAAGCGCTGCTGCATCCTGTGTAATGCCGCTTTCTGCTAGTCTTCGCTATCGATTTCACGCCGGGTACATCAATGCCGTCATTTATCTCTGAATTGAAAAGACGCAACGTTATACGCGTAACGATCGCCTACCTTGTGATGGCCTGGCTGCTGATACAGGTGATGGAGATCGCGACCGATGCCTTCGAAGCACCCGCATGGATTCTGAAGATCGTCATGACCCTGCTCGCCCTGGGATTGATTCCGACGATCCTGTTTTCATGGGCCTACGAGTTAACCCCGGACGGTTTGAAGCGGGAGTCGGATGTCAAACCCGAAGACTCGGTAACCGCACACACGGCGACGAAACTCAACGTCGCGGTCATCGCGTTGCTGGTCATCGCAATAGGCCTCTTCCTTGCCGACAGAACCTGGCTGAACGATAACTCGCGTATCGGTTCGGTGCCCGCACCCACAAATGCTGAAGCGCCTGCCGTGGCGGGCGTCCGTGACAACTCCATCGCCGTACTTCCGTTCGTCGACCTGTCGCCTGACGGTGACCAGGAATATTTCTCGGATGGTATCTCCGAAGAAGTGCTAAACGTGCTGGTTCGCGTTGAGGCTCTTTCGGTCGCGTCACGTACCTCCTCATTTCAATTCAAAGGCCGCGATATCGGTATTCCCGCGATCGCCGACACGCTCAAAGTCCGTCATGTACTCGAGGGCAGCGTCAGGAAAGCGGGCGAGACGTTGCGTATCACGGCGCAGCTGATCGATACCTCAAACGACCGTCACCTCTGGTCCGAGACATTTGATCGACCACTGACCGCCGAAAACGTCTTCGAGATTCAGGACGAGATTGCGAAGTCCATCGTCGTCGCCCTGAGCGATGCGCTGGGTCTCGAAGGTGTGGCTGCGAAAGGTGTCCGGGTCGCCACCGACAACCTCACTGCCTACGAGCTGTACCTGCAGGCCAAGCAGCGGTTTCAGGCCCGCATAGACCTCATCGCGGCAGATGCCATGCTGGAACGCGCGCTCGAGCTGGACCCGCAATTTGTCAACGCCTGGGAATTGCGTGCAGGCGTCAACGCCGTCATTTTCGAGTACGGTGGCACCTTACCGCGCATCGAGTCGGATAGTATTGCTTTGAGCTATGTCGACCGTGCCATCGCCATCAATCCCGACAGCGCCATGGCGGTCGCGGTGCGCGCGAATATTTATCTTTCGGAAACACAAACCTACGTCAGAGAACATGACTGGGCGTTGATTCTCAGCGAATTACAGCGAGCGCTTAGCATGGACCCAAGCGTCACGGCCGCCAGAAATTGGCTCGGCCTCGCGTGGGTTAACCTGGGCTTCAATGAAGAGGCGGTCGCCACATGGCAGGACTGTCTCGCCCACGATCCGCTCTACACGCCGTGCGCTGAGAACGAGATTGTCGGACTTGCAAATCTCGGCCGCGACAAAGAGGCCTTTGCACGCCTTCGAGAGGGCTACGACGTTGGTCGCATCAAACCGATCTACACGCCGCTAGCCATGCTCGCGAGACTCGATGAGGAGATGGTATTCAAGTCATTCACCAACTCGCAGCACGTGTTCTTCGGCTGGCGGCGGCATGAAGAGCTCTATGAGGCTTACAAGAATCCTGGGAAGCATGAAGAGCTTGCGAATGATCTGCTGCATTTTGCTCGATCTCGAACAAGCATTCCCGAGCTCGACCTGTCGATGTATATCACGCCCATCGGCGCCTACGACCTGCCGCCGTTCGCGCTGTACATGTGGGACGCCTCTCTCTCTCACTATCGGCAGTCGCCACAATGGAAGACGCATATTCGTAAAACGAATACAGACGACTACTGGCGGGAACATGGCTACCCGCCGCAATGCCGCCCTGTCGGCGATGATGACTTCGAGTGTGATTAGTCGGTAGCGGTCTATCGAAGCTGCTATTCGCCATTCGCCAAACGAATGGCTGCAGCGACGTTGGCAGGCGCGCCCCAATGCTGAATATTAACGCCTGAAACCCCGGGGATTGTCCTGATCTCTGCGATCATCTCGGCGCAAACGCTGATGCCCTCGCGCACCGGGTCATTCGAATTCTCAATGCGTTGCAAGGCATCATCCGGAATCGGCGCGCCTTTGAAGTTTTCCTTCAAGGCCTGCGCCTCGGCCAGGGAAGTCAGCAACGGCACATCTGCGATGATCGATGCCTGATGCGTAATTTTCTGTGCAACGATTTTCTGCATGTAGCGACGCAGTAGCTTCGCATTCAGACAAGGGCGCGTCTGCAAAAGCCTTATTCCCGTATCGAGTTTTTCCCTGACGCGCTCTGCAGCCCAGTCCTCTGCTGGATCGAAAACGGTCACGAACGAGCCGAGGCAAAAGCCGGGGTTCGAAACCAGACTACTATCACTTCCAACATTGCGCGCCAAAGCAGTCAGTTGCGTTGCATCCGTCTCAAACACGCCCTTGCTGCGCATTGGCGCTGTCTTCGAGAACTTCTCGCCTCGCCCGAGAAACAGCGTGGTGACATCGAGAGCCGCTGCACCAAGGAGCTCCGCGAGGAGACCGATACGATTTCGATCACGGCAGCTGATGTGCACGATCGCGTCGACGCCGTGTCGCATGACGATGCTTGCGGCCACGAGCACTGACATATGCCCCACGGCGTAACGATCGTCAGCCACCTGAATCGCATCAACACAAGGAGCAAGAATAGTCGCCGCATCTTCAATATGAGATGCATTGGACGACGGTTTTAGCGGCAGCGTCGCCGTTACGACGAAGTCCTTCTTGTTTAGGGTGTCGCGAAACGTCTTCAAGGTTGTTACTACCTGAAATCAAGGCCGACAGTGTCCGGGTAAGTGGCGACAGCTGTCAAATCTCCGGCCGGCATTTCGGCCAATGTCCTGACTCGGTTAGACTTGCGGATTGTCAGCGACCAAAGGCCAGCATGATCCATCTCCCAGACGCCGCGGGTATTCGTGAGTTTCGAGCATTTCTTGACGCTAATGAATATGACACCACTCATCTGACGGAAAAGCTCGGTCGCGCCCAACCTCCCGGCCCGACAGAGAAAAACCAGATGTTCGATGATTCGCGTGTAATCACGACGCCAAACGTCCTCGTTCGACTCTTCCTGCTCGGCTCCACAATCGACGAGGCGACCGCCCGCGAATTCCTGCCGGAGAAAATCCTCGAGTTTTGCGCCGATGCGAACCTTCTCGAGTTTGTTGACGGCAATGTGCGAGCATGTAGCGTCATCATTCCTATCGAAGACCTGCTGTTTGCGTCCGATACCTACTCTTTGCTCGGTACGGACAAGGCTTCGGAGTTCGTGTTGCCAGCAAGCACGCATTCGGCGAATTTCCTCCGCCACCTGACGTTACGCACAGCGGTTAATACGACGCTCGATCTTGGCTGCGGATGCGGCATCCACGCCTTGTTTGCGGCCCGTCACAGCGACCGGGTCATCGCAACGGATATTAGCGAATCGGCGGTTCGCTACACACAATTCAACGCGCTGCTGAATGATCTCGACAACATCGAGTGCCGAAAAGGCAGCCTGTTCGAGCCGCTCGAAGGCTTGAAATTCGACCTCATTGTTAGCAACCCGCCGTTCGTCATCGCACCCGGCGAGACCTTCACTTACCGCGACAACCAAATGGAACTCGACCAGTTCTGCAGGCTGTTGGTTCGCGAGGCGCCAGCCTACCTTACTGAAAGTGGCCATTTGCAGATTCTCTGCGAATGGGTGGAACAAGAAGGCGAGTCCTGGCAGGAACGGCTGACGGAGTGGATACGCGGCTGCGACGGGTGGATATTGCACAGCGCGCCGATCTCTCCCGCCAGTTACATAGAGCAACGTAGCAGCGACATCTCTGGCGATGCGGTGGATACCGGCTCCACGGAGGATTGGGCCGCCTATTTTCAGGACAACAATGTGCGAGCCATACACCCGGGTATGATTACGCTGCGTCGCCGTAGCGGCAATAACTGGATTCATCTTCAGCCGTTGCTCGGCGATGTTGAATCAGCGGCGGGCCAGGCAATAACAGACGGCATCGCCGCCATCGATTTTCTCGAGGCCTGCGATGACGAATCGCTGCTCGAGGCAACGCTTCAGCTCGCCGAGCAACTGGAAGCCGAACAGATGCTCGATGACGGCAAGGCCGTTGGCGTCTATTTACGCATGAACAACGGGCTTTCGGTGGAAGCAGAAATCGACGGACCCGTAGCCGCATTCCTGAACCTCTTCGACCGCAAGCGAACCGTGCACGAGTGCATTCGAAAGTTCGCGGCTCTAACCGATGCCGATGCTGACCAGCTGACAGGGGACCTGCTGGCAATCCTGAAAGTATTCGTCAGTCGCGGCTTTCTCATGCCTGCCGACATAGATTGATCCTGGCGCAACGAATAAGGGCAGCCCGAAGCTGCCCTTATTCTCTAATTGTGCCCGGAGACTAGTTCCAGTTATACGAGAACCGTACGCCGAATTCACGTGGCCTGTTCGTCGTTACACGCCGCTTCCCAAAAAACGTATCGAAGAAGAACGGATCGTCGAATAAAGTCGCACGCTCGTCGGTGAGATTGCTGCCGAAAGCTTCCAGCGTCCAGTTGTCCGAAGTAAGACCGACCTTCAGGTCGAAAATACCGTAGGACGGCTGGATGAACGTAGCCGAAGTTCGAAACGCCTGGCTGATATGGAAAATCCTCCAGCTGGTTACGTGACTTATCCTGATACGTGTACTGGCCTCGAATAAACATATTCTCACCCGAAAATACCGGCCAGGTGTACTGCAGGAAGCCATTGAATTTGAGCTTCGGCACGTTCGGCAACTGGGTACCTTTAGGAACGTCGGTCGTAACGAAGAATGTCTCGCGACGTCTCGGCGTTGACGTAGCCAATATTCACACCCAGATCCAGCTGGTCCGTTGGCGCCGCTCGGACATCCACCTCTATGCCCAGCTGTTCAGCGTCGCCGACGTTGGCCACCATGATCTGGAAGGGCTGGCCACAACGATCAAGAATCGGGTCCTCGCCGGGATCGCACGGCTGGAAGCTCGGATCCAGCGCCTCAATCTGGTAGTTCTCCCACTTGCCGGAGTAGATCGTGCCGTTAACCTGCAGCTTGTCATCCAGCCAGCGAGTCTTGGCACCGATCTCGAAGTTCTTCAGCAGATCGGGCTCGTAAGCCTGCGGGAAAAAAGTATACGGTGTGCGGTTGCGGTTTGCTCCGCCTGCGCGCCAGCCTTCCGAGTAAAGGGCGTACACCATCTTGCTGTCGTCGATGCGATAGGTCAGCGTCAGCTTTCGGAACTATGTCGTCATTGCCACCTTGCGGGCTGGTGACACTCGGCCACACGCCTGGCGCAGAAATGAAGGGCTTGTCGACGTAGTAGTTACGATCCGTATTCTGGTCAAAGACCCGCAGTCCCAGCTCCGCCGTGAACTGCTCATTGAAGTCGTAAGAGAAACTTCCGAATACCGCCCACTGGTCCCACTCGGTGTCGTCGACGGACAGCCACCAGGACGGATCCACGCCGGATGCCGTATAGAAACCGGTCCAGTAGTAGTACGCGAGCGAGCTCTCAAAGTCGGGAGTGCGCGCACGGTATTCCCAGTACTCTGTTTTCTCTTCGTAGAACGCGCCCAACACCCAACGGTAATTGTCGCCGGCTTTGGAGATGCGAAATTCCTGCGTAAAACGATCGTTCTCCTGGTTCAGGGTATTGAAGCCGATCGTATCCTGATCATAGAGGGTCTGGCCTGACCAGCAGTAGGTCGCATAGTAAGGGCAGAAGTTGTAGTTGAAATAAGCGGAGTACGTTGTGCGATCAAAAACGTAATCGATGTTGCGATCGAAGTAGCTCGAAATCGAGATGAAGTCCAGCTCACCAATCTTGCCCTCGATTGTTAACGCACCCTGCGACCAGCGGTCTTCGCGCGTATCCCTGAAAAACTTCACCGTCTCGAGGTCACCAACGAGCGGATCGTAGTCATTGCGGCCACCCGCGTTCGATCTCTGCGTCAATACGTTACCGGTTACGGACCAGTTATCGTTGACGAACCACTTGGCGGCGATACGACCGCCGGTATGTTCAACGTTGTTGATATTCTTGCCAACGACGTTCGAATTGTCTTTCGTACCCTGCTGTGGCGACACACCGAAGACGTTGTCAATGAAGCCGCCATCTTCGGCCGAGAAGCCAACCAGGCGAACCGCAAACTTGTTCTCGATGAGCGGCATATTGAGGAAACCGGAAACCTCGTAACTCGCGTCCGACTCTTCACCTGCACGCACCATGAAGTCGGCATTCGCCGAGAACCCGGTTGGATCGGGCTTGTTGGTGACGATCTTAAGCGTGCCCGACTGTGAGCTATCGCCATACAGCGTGCCCTGCGGACCCGCCAGGGCTTCGACTCGCGCAATGTCAATCATGCGAGGTTCGGGGTTAATCGAAAACTGGGTAAGCGGTTGCTCGTCAATATAGAGCGCAGCGGATGACGCAGCGATAAACGCGACGGGATTGTCCGATACACCGCGGAAGATGATTTTGTTAGCACCGGCGGTGCCGCCGATGCTGCTCATGCTCGGGATCATGCGAATCGTTTCTTCGAGATTCAACAGGCCCTGGCGCTTCAGGTCATCACCGGTGAGAGCCTGGATACTGGCCGACACATCCTGGAGGCTTTCTTCGCGCTTGCGTGCGGTAACTGTTATTTCTTCGATACCGCCTGACTTGGCACCGCTTTCCTGCGCCTGTGCATCGTCGGCAGTTCCCGCGACGGCCATGGACACCGCCACGGCGAGCGCACTCTTTACAGGTATACCTTCAGTGATCTTACTGTCGGCCATATTCACAACCCCCCGGCGTTTATTAGCGTAGCGCTTTTTTATATTTGCCCGAGTCTACTATCAATATTTGCCCTGACACAACAAATGAGACGTATTATCAACAGACACAAGGGCCAGATCATTTGTAGATTTGCAACAAAACCGGCATTTGCTATGTTGCCGTCTTGCAAAGTACTTCGTTACCACTGAAATCATCATGAATATCGATCAACCCCTACGAACACTGGGCCCGGTAGACGCCCAGCCCCTTATCGACGCAATCCTCTGCCTCGATGAAAACACGTGGCTGACGAATGTTAACCGGCAAAACGACTACGAAGTTCACCGCCAAACGCAGTCCGTTGTCCTGGTTTTCTGCGATGGCGCGATGGATGATCTACAGGTAAGCAAGCAGGAAGGCTGGGACCTCCTCGCCGAGACGGCGGTACCGGTGATGCACGACCTTATTGGCAAATTCTATCCGCCGGGCGGCGTCATCGTTCGTGCTATGGCGGCGAAACTGTTGTCCGGCGGACGCATTAACCCGCATTTCGACAGTCACGCGACGTTTCGGCACAGCCATCGTATCCACGTGCCTGTCACCACCAACAAACGCGTGCGCTTCATGATTGACGGCAAGCCGTTCCGCCTCGAAGTAGGCAACGCTTACGAGATCAACAATCAGAAAACGCACAGCGTTATGAACAGCGGTGCCGAGGACCGCATAACGTTCATATTCGATTACCTGCCGCCTGATCACGTAAAGCGGTGACGATTGGGGACGTTCCTGTTCAATTTATTAGGGACATTCCTGTTTAATGGGGGTTCAGTGGTTTCGGCTGCAATTCAAGACTGAAACAGGAATGTCCCCATAAGCCCGCTCGCTAGTGCTTGATCGAATCCGGCTGCCAGTCTTCCGGTAACTCGGCGAGCAATGGCTCGAGTACCTCGACCATGGGTTCGAGATGGCGTTCGTAATTTCGCCATAAATGCTTTGAACTGGCATAAATCGGCTGCCTGACCTGCTCTGAACTGGCTGTCTTGACCGCCCTGTCCGTCTCATAGAAGCGCAGGCAGGCATCGTTCCAGGGCAGATCGCAATATTTCAGAATGCGCCGCACCTGGGTCTCGAGATCGTCGACGACTTCTTCATACTGGACGTGCAGGACCTTACCGGGAAGCACGGCGTCCCAGTGATCCATCAACCGCTGGTACTGCAGGTAGAACTCGGCCAGTTCGAACTGGTCGTAGGTGAACGGCTGGCCCCGGGCAAACAGCTGCTTGTAACTGCCGAGGCAGCTGTCGAGAGGGTGTCGCCTGGCATCGATGATCTTCGCATTCGGCAGCACCAGGCTAAGGAAACCCACATGCACGAAGTTGTTGGGCAGCTTATCGGTAAAATACGGCGCGCCCAGCGGGCGATGTTTCTCTGTGCGGCGCAGGTACTCGGCACCCAGCTTGAGAAACTCGTCATCGCTGAGTTCTGAGACGACACCGGGATAGACCTTTTTGTCATCGCGCTTGACGCCGATGGAGCGCGCCACGCGTCCAAGGTCGGGCAGCTCATGCGTACCCTCGACGTCCGGATGGCTTGCCAGAATCTGCTCTATCAATGTTGATCCGGAGCGCGGCAGCCCGACGATGAAGATTGGAGAAGTACTGGGGTCGCCGCAGCCAGCGCGTGAGGCTATGAACTCTGGCGTAAAGGTCTTTATAAAGTTGTCGTGCACGTCCGCCGTCTGTACAGGGTCGTAGGTTTCGCGCTGGCGTCGATTATCGTTACCGCTGGCATAGTGCTCGAACGCCTTGTCGTAATCTCCGGCATCTTCGAAGGCTTTGCCGAGAGCGAATTCGAAATTCGTGCGGGCTTCGTCATTCAACTGATCGCTCTTTAGTTGCTCGAGCATCGTGTTGATTTCTTCGGCTTCAAAACGAAATGTTTTCAGATTGGCAAGGCTCCACCAGGATTCGCCATGGCCGGGATTGTGTTGGACGCACTGGCGGTAACGAGCGATCGCGTCGTCCTGCTTGCCGATGGTTTTAAGGACATGGCCAAGACCCGACAACGCGCCAGCATGCTGCGGGTCTTTTTCAATGGCCTTCTCGAAGCTCGCGATGGCCTCTTCGTGACGACCGGCCATCGCGCTGGTCGTTCCTGCCGCGGCATAGCCGTTCGGCTTATTGGGCTCCAGTCGCGAGGCCCTCGCGAGGGCCTGAAGCGCCGCGTCCGTCTTGTCCTGTTCCTGGCGGGCAAGGCCAAGATCCATCCAGCCCTGGAAAAAGTCCGGTGCTATCTCGAGGGCGCGTTCCAGCATGATCTCGGCATCACCCCACTGTTTTGCACGCATGGCGACGCCAGCCAGGAGACGTAGCGCGTCAACGTTGCCGGGGTCATTCAGCAATACATCGCGGTAAATCTTCTCGGCTTCTTTCAGCTTGCCCATGCGCTGCAGGCCCAGACCACGCACCAGCTCTTCGCGATGCGGCGCCAGCTTGAACGAGGCCTCGAACTGCTTCGTCGCGTCGTCATCCCGCCCAAGCGCCGTAAGCACCTTGGCCTTTTTCATACGGATGGACGCGCTACCCGGTTCGAGTTCTGCCGCGCGCTCCAGTGAGGCCAGCGATTCCGCCAGCTTGCCCTGCATTATCAGGGCTTCTGCCAATCCTTCATGGGCGCGGGAAAAGTCATTAAAGATGCGCGTCGCTCGGGACAGTGTGTGCTCGGCATCCCTCGGCCTCTCCTGCTTGATGAGGCTTGCACCCAACAGGCACAGCAGGTTCGCATCGCGCGGAAATGCATTCAGCGCTTGCCTGCATATGCGCTCTGCAAGCACAGCATCGCCCGCGCGCAGGAACGTGCTTGCACGGTCAAATGAAGCCTTGGGAGTATCGTTGTCGTTTTCTTGCACGTGGTTATCAGTCCCGAATCGGGTGCGTCCTGTTGTTATTTTTCTATGCGCTTCCGGACATAGTCCCGGATATCGAGACTCAAGTCCTCCATAGGCCCATAGTAACCCGACTCGAATACCCGTGACTGCATTCCCCGCTGTACGCTCTCGCAAATTTTCCAGTCCTGCTTGTTGACCAGGTCCCAGAATTCGACGGCATCCAGCGGATCAAAATAGGGTTGTTGCATCTCATCAGGGTGGAACAGGAACTCGCAGACAATATCGGTCCTGCTCGGTGAACGCGGCCAAAGCGTAAATGATGCCGCATGATCCCTCGACAGACTCAGCATCAGGTTGGGATAGATCAACTCTCCTTTGTGGCGAACCTTCTCGTCCTCGTTGAGGCCGGCAAACGGCGCCCTGTTGCTTACCCCGGACAGCGTAAAAGTGTTCGTCCCCTCTTTCTGTGGAATGCCGCGCTCCCAGTCCAGCCCGCTGCCACCGCCCGCTCGAAACGCGGGAACCACATTGCACAGTTCGGGGTGTACGCCTGCGCAGTGATAGCACTCGTTGTAATTTTCGAGGATGACCTTCCAGTTAGCGGCCACCGAATAATCGATACGGTGTCCTACCCGAAGCTCATCCATCGGATAGCGTTCTATCCGCCCGGGTATCTCGCCCAGCATCTCGGCCAGTGACTGTTCGCCCGGTATCAACCGCACGAACACATAGCCGCCCCAGCAGTCGACATCGACCCGATGCAGCCCAAGGCCCGATTTATCAATGTCGATGTGCGGCGTGCTGTGCAGCTCACCGTTAAGACGGTAGTTCCAGGAATGGTAGGGGCAGCGAATGCCGGCCTTGAAGATGCCGCATTGCTCGGCGGCATTGGGGGCATTGACGAGCTGTGCACCGCGGTGCCGACATACGTTATTGAAGCCACGCAATGAGCCCGGTTCGTCGCAGACCAGCAGGATGCTTTCACCGACTATATCGACCACCCGGTAGTCACCCTTGCTCTCCAGCCCGTCTCGACGGCCTGCACAAAACCACTCGCGGTGAAAAATACGCTGCCGCTCGAGCACGAAGTGCCCGGCATCGAGGTAATACTCGCCCGGCAATGTAGCTTCGAGTTGTTGGCGGTGGGAAGTCGTCATATGCTGACGTATTCAACCCCGAGTTCCGCCGACTTGCAACAATCCACTATGCGCTACGACGTCATCGTCATCGGGGCCGGTCATAACGGCCTTACTGCCGCGGCTTACCTCGCCAGAGCGGGACGCAAGGTACTGGTTCTGGAGCGCCGCGACATTGTCGGCGGCTGCGCGGTAACCGAGGAGGTCGATCCAGAGCTGGCGCCAGGCTGTCGCGTATCAACGGCGTCGTATATCGCCAGCATGCTGCGGCCAACAATCATCAAGGACCTGAAGCTCGGCTCGTACGGCCTGAAAATGCGTGCCTGCGACCCAGGCGTACAGGCTGCTTTTGACGACGGCGATGTGGTTGCCTGGTGGTCAGACGAGAAATAAAATGCGCGCCGAACTCGCGCGCATTGCGGCTGGCGATATCGATCGTTTTTTTGAGACCGAGAACGAACTCAAACGGCTCGCCGCCTACCTGCAACCGTTCTTCCTCGAGCCGCCTCCGGATGTGCACGCAAGCGGCCTCGCCCGCCTCTCGGAACTATGGCGCACCTACCGGCGCTTTCGCGGCATTAGCGGTGACGACATCAGTGGCCTGATGCGATTCCTGACAGGATCGCTGGGCGAATTCCTCGATCGGCGCTTCGAGTCCGAAAAACTCAAACGACTCATTCTCTCTAACAGCCTGTACGGGAAACACGGCGGCCCATATCAACCAGGCACGGCGATGGGACTTCTGTTTCATCTCCTGAGTGGCGGGGATGAGGGACAGCAGGCCTGGCAGGGACACGTCATCGGCGGCATGGGAGCCATCTCTGAGGCTCTGCGGCGAGCCTGCGATGAGCTGGGCGTAACAATACGGACGGAGGCGCCGGTTCAACAGGTAAATATTGCAAACGGCATGGCGAGCGGCGTAACGCTTGAGTCAGGCGAGACCATCGATGCCGAAATCGTCGTCTCCAACGCCGACCCGAAGCGCACCTTCCTGACGCTGGTCGACAGAAGCGAGTTGCCCGCTGACTTCCGCCGTGACATCGAGAATATTCGCATGAACGGACCGGCCGGCAAGGTCAATTTCGTGCTGTCCGAGGAACCGCAGGTAATCGGGATGCCTGCGGACCGCACCCGGGCACAGCGGTCCCTGTTTACGTTGATCCCTTCGCTTGCCGAAGCTGAAGCCAACTACAACGCCTCTCAGCAGGGCCTGATCCCGGAGCGCCTTTGGGTCGACTGCGTGCTCGCGTCGAACGTGGACGACACGCTGGCGCCGGAGGGCAGACACATGCTGACTTGCTTCGTGCAGTACCTGCCCTACTCACTCGCCAAGGGTAGCTGGGACGAGCAGCGCGACATTCTGGGAGATCGTGTATCGGAACTGATCGGCCAGTTCGCGCCGAACGTGCCCGGGTCCGTTATCGCCAGAAGGGTGTACACGCCGCTCGACCTTGAGCGCACATTCGGTATTACGGAAGGCAATATCTTTCACGGCGACATTTCTTTGGAGCAGCTCTTCTTTATGCGTCCATTGCCGCGGTGGTCGCAGTACGAAACACCCGTCGACGGGCTATTCCTGTGTGGTGCAGGCACTCACCCGGGCGGCGGCGTTACAGGTGCTCCGGGATACAACGCGGCACATCGAATTCTGCGCATGCGCTGACCCCGGTTGATCAGTCTTCAGGCCTTCAGCTACTGCAAGTCAATACCGGAGCGTCACGCGCGACCCTGTTGGGTAACGATCCTGCGTATAGTCAGGTGCATCATTCGCGATTAATGCAGTGACACATCATGCCGGCCCATATCTATTTCGATCTCGACGGTACTTTGACGGACCCCTACGAGGGCATCACGAAGTGCATTCTGTACGCGCTGGATGAACTCGGCTTCCCGCATCCGACGGACGAGTTTCTATTCAGCTGCATTGGTCCGCCCCTTTACGACACCTTTCCTCAGCTGGTTGGCGAAGAATTGACGTTGAAAGCGATCGATTTGTATCGTGAGCGATTCAATGACACAGGCTGGCAGGAAAACAAGATCTACGACGGCATACTTGATGCGCTCGAGGCCATTAACGTCTCGGGAAACACCCTGTTTGTTGCTACCAGTAAACCGCACGTACAGGCGAGGCGAATTGTCGACCATTTCGGCATGGGAGCGTTCTTCGAAATGGTTTACGGTTGTGAGCTGGACGGCACGCGTTCGAAAAAAACGGAGCTGCTCGCGTACGCGATCTCGCAGAACCCGGGCACCGTCTCGCGCACCATGATCGGCGATCGCAAACATGACCTTATCGGCGCCGTGGCCAATGGCATGCGACCTGTTGGCGTATCCTATGGTTACGGATCCGTTGAAGAACTGTCGGCCGCCGGTGCGTCAGGAATCGCTGATGCGCCACAGGCCCTGCCTGGCATTATTGGCGACCAGCATGAGTGATCCTTCGCAAGAGATCCGACGCCTGACCCCACCTTGATGCGAAATCTCGCTCAAGACGCCGTCAACTTCAGGCCGACGATGCCGCCGATGATCAACGCGATGCAGAACAGCCTGATTAGTTGTGCCGATTCGGCGAACAGGATGATGCCGAGTATCGCGGTGCCCGCCGCCCCGATGCCTGTCCAGACTGCGTAGCCTGTTCCGAGCGGAATCGTCTTTAGCGCCTGCGAGAGGAAGTACAAGCTGATTGCCATCGCCCAAAGTGTCAGCAGACTGGGTATCAGTCGCGAGAACCCGTCGGTGTATTTAAGTCCGACGGCCCAAACGATTTCGAAGACTCCGGCAATACCAAGACTTAACCATGGGCTTAACATCATTATTTCTCCTTATTGAGCGTTACCATGCCTGGTATCACAAACTACGACGACGAACATTGGTTCACCGCTTGCGCGTGCGCGCTGCCAACTTCGGGTGGCATCGCGAGGTCGGCTGAGCTTAATTGCCGTATTCGGCCAAGCTTACTTCACAACCCTACTCGGCGCTTGCTACTGTAGGCGCAGCTTATCGGAGAGACTGTATGCGCAGGATCGTTATTCCCTTACTCGCAATAGCGCTGCTTACCGCCTGTCAGAAAGTGCCCGAGTTGTCAGTCGCAAAGGCTGAGTTGGTCACCGCCGTACGCTGCGGCAATCTGATCGACGGGCTGGCCGAGGAGGCCCTGGGAGCACGGCTGGTCGTCATTACTGGCGAACGCATTACCGCGGTGCTGCCCGGCGATTCAAAGCCGCCCGTCAATGCCAAGATTGTCGATCTGCGCGATTACACCTGCCTCCCGGGCCTTATCGATATGCACGTGCATATCGACGGATTACCCGAGGACCTGAACGATTACACCGTGTTCCTGCGCCGCACCCCGGAGGAAACACGCGAGCTGGCCGGGCAGATTGCCGGCACCGTGCTCAAATCCGGTTTCACATCTATCCGGCACGTTGGTGCCTACCTGGGCTGGGTCGACCGCGACGTGCGAGAGCGTATTGAGGCCGGCGACATAGTCGGCCCTCGCATTCAGGTCGCCGGGCCGTACCTGACGATCCCTCACGGCGGCGGCGATATGTACATCCCAGGCGTCGCTGACGAGGACGTGCCCGCGTATTACAGGCTCGGTGTTGCCCGCGGCGCAGAGGAATTTCGGGCGAGAGCTGAGGAGGTTGTCGCCGGTGGCGCTGACTTCATAAAGGTTATCGCATCGGGTGCCGTGTTTGGCTATGGCGGCATCCCTGGCGCACCTGAGATGACGCGCGAAGAGATTGCCGCCGTCGTCGAAGTTGCTCAAGCGGCAGGCATCAAGGTCACAGCTCACGCGCACGGCGCGGAGTCGATCAAAGACGCCATCCTCGCCGGCGTCGATTCTATCGAGCATGCGTCACTCGCCGACGACGAGGCTATTGCGCTCGCCGCCGAGCGCGGTGTTGCGTTTTCGATGGATGTCTACAACGGCACCTACACGGAAAACGTTGGCCGGGAACAGGGTTATGCCGAAGAATTCATGCGCAAGAATGAGGAGACCACCGAGGCGCAGCGCATTGTCTTTGAGAAGGCACTCAAGGCGGGCGTAACAATACTGTTCGGGACCGATCTCGGCGTACTACCGCACGACATGGGCGCTCGCCAGTTTAGCGTTATGGTTCGACGCGGCATGAAGCCAATGCAGGCGATCAAGAGTGCGACATCGGCTGCCGCGGATCACATGGGACTGGCCGACGACATTGGCGCGGTCGCCCCCGGGCGTTACGCGGACCTGATTGCCGTACGAGGCAACCCGCTGTCCGATATAACGGTGCTGCAGGATGTAGATGCTGTTATCAAGGGCGGCACCGTCGTCAAGAAAGCCACGCCGCTAAAACCCAAATTCGCCGACACGGTCTACCATACAGGCAAGATCTACACCGTTAATCCTGAGAAGCCATGGGCGCAGGCGGTGGCTATTCGCAACGGCAGAATTGCTTTTGTCGGAACGGACGATGGCGTTCGCAGCCACATCGGCCCCGATACGGTCGTCTATGACTTGCGGCACCGGCTTATGCTGCCCGCCTTCCAGGACGCGCATATTCACCCTATAGGAAGCGGTATCGAAGCCTCGTCCTGCAATCTGAACGGACTGGACGACGTCGCCCTGTATCGCTCGCGAATCTCCGAGTATGCGACGGCGAATCCTGATGTTCCGTGGATTCTCGGCGGCGGCTGGTCGATGGCCGAATTTGGTCCCGGCGCTTCACCGAGCCGAGAGATTCTTGACGAACTGGTGCCGGATCGTCCTGTCTACCTGACCTCACAGGACGGACATTCGGGGTGGGCGAACAGTGTGGCGCTGAAGATTGCCGGCATTACCAGGAATACACCCAACCCACCGGACGGCATTGTTGATAAGGATCCCGAAACAGGGGAGCCAATTGGCAGCCTGCAGGAGGGCGCCATGAGCCTGGTCACGAAGCACATCCCGGAAACCACGCTGGAAGACCGTCTCAATGGGCTCGCTTACGCGCGCGACATGCTGCACAGCTATGGCATTACCTCGATCCAGGATGCCTATGTTTTTGAAGATGACCTCGAGGCTTACACGCAGATCGACGCAGCCGGCGATCTCAACTTGCGTGTGGTCGCCGCGCTTTGGTGGGAACGCGATGAAACGGAAGAGCAAATACCGTACCTCGTTGAGCTGCGCGAAAAATACAACAAGGGCAACATTCGTCCGACCACCGTCAAGATCATGCAGGACGGCGTCATGGAAAACTATACGGCGGTAATGCTGGAGCCGTATCTGACTGAAGACGGCACCCGTGGCATCCCAATGGTGGACCCGGAATTCCTCAAGGAAGCGGTCAGCCTGCTGGACGCCGAAGGCTTTCAGGTGCATTTCCATGCGATCGGTGACGGCGCGGTCCGACAGTCGCTGGATGCCGTTGAGGAGGCGCACAGACGTAACGGCGACCTTGGTCATCGTCATCACATAGCGCATCTGCAAATAATCGATCCGGCGGACGTACCCCGGTTTGCAGCGCTTGGTGTGATCGCCAATTTTCAGCCGCTGTGGGCATATGCCGACGACTACGTTGTCGACCTGACACTGCCGTTCATCAGCGAAGAAACGGCAAACTCAATGTACCCGATCAAGTCGGTTATCGCCTGGGGCGGCAAAGTTGCTTTTGGCAGCGACTGGTCGGTTTCTACAGCTAATCCATTTCCGCAAATCGAAACCGCAATCACGAGGGTTGATGCAGAAAGTCACGCTACCGAGGTCATGAACCCCGAGCAGCGCATTTCGGTACAGCAGGCGATCGAGGCATTCACGATCAATGCGGCATTTGTGAACGGGCAGGAAGACACGACCGGATCAATCGAGAAAGGCAAGCTGGCCGACCTGATTGTTGTCGATAGAAATATTCTCGAAATTGACGCAAGCGAGATATCGGCAGCCAGCGTATTACTGACGTTGTTCGAGGGTCAACCGGTATACGGTGACCCCGGCAGTCTCTAATCGTCGGAGCGAGCGAGCCAGCCAGGCTGCTCGTAGAGCTCGATTGAAACTTCGTCGCCCTGAAAGATTTCACCAGGGACTTCAACAACACCGACGATACCCCTGAGCAATCTTGCGGCACTTGAGAAGGCGGTCGTCGTAATTGCTTCACCCGTGTTGGTCCGGTGTCGCTCGGTCAGGCGAGTTCCCATATCAAGACAAGGTGGGTTGTACTCTTCGACACACAGCTCCGCGCCTGAGGGGAATTTGAGGAGCGTGCCCTTCGGCAGTCGGGAGAGCTCCTGGAATACCCTGTAGGCAAAGGTTGGCCCCCAGGGTTGAAGGCAATATGGGCTCGCGCAGATCCAGCGCTTTCGATATCTCTCGCAACTCGGCGTGCGACACCGCCGACCACTGTCGTTCGTTGCGACGCACAGTACCCTTGGGCTGTTTGTCGCCTGCCCAGGTCGTACGAGAAAACGACCGATGCTTGTCACCGACGATACCGTCAAGCTCAACCCGAATCGACGGCAGGTCCGGCTTGGACTTGTCATCATTGCGACCGGCGTGGACCGACAGCACCTTGGCTGTAATCACGCGCATGTCGGGCACTCCGCATGTGTGAGGCCGAAAGGAAAGCCGGAGGAAATTCCAGGGCTCATGTTTTTTGTCTTGCGATATTAGTCACGTTTGTTTCGTCTGAGTTGGCAATTCAATTGCACTGATTTTCGGCCGAGGATACTACGCGATTTTTTTCGGCACGGAGATTTTCCGTGACGTTTATTTGCAATTGTATGCGAGAAGCAGCCTGTAACGACGAAATTTCGCTTACATCAGCCTTCTGTCAGCTCGTCTTCCGCCTCGAGCTCTGCCCAGATTTTAACGACCCAGTCGCGAATCTGCAGTGATTCCTCCCAGCGATCGGATAACTCGTTCTGGTCGGCATCGGTAATCGCATAGGGTGGCGGGCCGAGCTCACAGAGGAACACCAGCGTAGCGTTCGCATCATTTCTGGTCCGCCACGACCGCATGCCTGCTTTCCACCAGCCTTTGAATACCTCGACCCAGACCTGGTGTTGTGGAAAGCCAAGCTGAATCTGCACCTGCTCACGGCTTGCCACGCGTCCCTGGAAGCAGTCCGAGCGTTCAAGAATCGCGCTGATGTAGGCCTGATCCCGCTCCGGCACCGGAGCCCGCAGTTCGCGGTCGACAACGAAGTGTGAGAGATCGGCGCACAGGCGCATTTCCGGGACCAGTTCCATAAGCTGTAGCGTGAAATAGAGATCGTTGAGCAAGCTGTCGCGATGCGTCTCGAACAACAGCGGAATCTGCCGCTCGCCGGCCTCGTCCATCCAGCGCCGCACCGTATCCACCGCATCGTCGGGCCTTATCGGCATCACAGCGCTTATGGCATTCACCGAACACGCATTCATGGCAAGCGCGAAGTCGAGCAAAGGCTGCATATCATCCGGCGACTGTGGAAACGCGTTGATCATGCATCCGAGTCCGTGCTGTTCGAAGAGTCCCCGGTAAGCACGATTCTCGGCTATCTCGGACACTGACGGATCCAGGCACATGCCATCAAAACCGGCCTCAGCGACCATCGCAAATGATTCCTCCGGCGCCCGCTCCGGCAAACAGGGGTTGCGCAGCTCCATACCCCAAAGCGATTGATATATTTTAAGTTTTTGCACGAACGGGACCTCGCCTATCGCGGCCGACGGCCAGTGCGTCGACGGCCATCGCGCCGTTCTCACCGACGATGACCGGGTTCACGTCCAGCTCCGACAGCACGTCGCCCAGCGCATGCGCCATTATCGAGAATCGGGATGCCGCCACGCAGAAACCGTCGATATCGACCGCCGGATTACCACGTACACCGTCGAGCAAAGGCCGGAGCTGCATGCGTTCGATGCAGCGTCGCGCATGAGTCACGTCAAACGGTGGTAATGCAAACTGCACGTCGTTTATCGTCTCCGCGAGTACGCCGCCGAAACCGATCAGGACAACCGGACCGAACTGTGGATCACGCTTCACGCCGAGGAACATTTCGATACCGCTGGGTGCCATCGGTGCTATCAGGGCTTCGGCGCCCAGGCGATGACTCAGGATACGGTACATCTGCCGCAGCTGTTCGGCGTCACTGATGCCTATTATCACGCCGCCCATGTCGGACTTGTGTAACAGCCCTTCTTTTGCCGTCTTCAGCACGACCGGGAAACCGACGCGTTCGGCCGCGGCCAGCACTTCGTCTTCGCTGCTCGCGGCCTTCGGACTCGACGCCTCGATGCCGAAGTCAGTCAGCATGCTGAGCGCCTCGGACTCGGTCAGCACCTCGCCGCGACGCAAACGCGCCTGCCACTTCTGGACGACTTCGTCATTCGGTCGCACCAACTCGGAGAATTCTTCCAACAGGTAGTCGCGATACGCGAACAGCGCACGCACGCCGCGAAGAAATTGGCTCACGCCGTCCAGCACCGGGAAACCGGCGTGCGTGCTTGCAACGACAGCCTCATCGAATCCGGTGCCCTGCCGAGCCGCAACCAGCGCTGCCGGCTTGCCAGATTCAGCGTGTGCACGCTGCATGTAGTTCAGGTAGCTGGGATAGATTTTTCCGTGCGGCGCACGATCGTGAATGACGGCACCGAGCGCCGCGCCGGCATCCTGCATCATCAAGGACAGGCACCTCGTCATCACCTCCCCTGCATCCGGACCGCCGCGGCTCCACGCGTCCAGCGGATTTACGGCTGGCAATTCCGCGTCCAACACCTCTTCCAGCGCTGCGACTGTTTTCTCGGACAATTCGGTCAACGGCACGCCCTCGTCATCTGCCAGATCGACAAGCAGCTGCCGCTCGCCGCCGGAATCGTGCAACGTTACGAGTCCGCCGGCGCCGACCGGGTGCAGTTCGGCAAACATGATGAGCATGGTCGTAAACTCATCCTGATCTCGTGCGCGTTGCACGCCGTAGCGTTCGAACAGCGCCTCATAGGTCGCATCGTCGCCGGCCATCGCACCGGAGTGTGAAACCGTCAGCTGTGCAGATTTTTCGGTTCGTCCGACTTTCAGCGCGACAACCGGTACGCGGCGCTGCGCGGCTTTTGAAAGTGCGGCTCGAAAGCCTGCGGGATTCCTGGCCGTTTCAACGAACAGCCCGACCACACGCGTCTCCGGAAGATCGAGCGCAAAATCCATGTACTCATCCATCGTGACGCCAATCTCGTTGCCGGTCGATACCGCGAGATTGACGCGCAGCCGCTCGTCACAGTCGATGATGCCTGACATCCCGGAGCCGGAGTGGCTGATCAGCGTGATGTTTCCGGGCGCTTTGTGCTCAGTGCTGTCGAAACCACACGTCCAGACATGGTCCCGAACGTTGTAGTAACCCATGCCATTGGCACCGCAGACCAGCATGCCGGCGTTACGAATTTTTTTCTTCACGCGGTTTTGCAGCAGCGGCTTTTTGTCGTTGTCGAGCACTAACGTTGACTGAATAACCGCGGCAGGAACACCGGCGGCAATAGCCTCGTCGAGCGCCGCTTCTATGCGAGCAGCGCCAACTGCAAAAACCACGAGATCCGGCGTCTCCGGCAATTCTGCGAGGCTGGCAAAACAACGATTCCCTTGCAGCACCTCGTAGTTGGGGTTCACCGGATACAGAATGCCGGTAAAACCGCCTGTTTGAAGGTTCTTAAGCGCCCACTCGCCGAGACTGTCGGCACGACTCGAAGCACCGATAATAGCGATCGAGCGCGGCCGCAGCAGTGGGTCAAGCCGGTGCTTAACCACCGTGATGCCCCTTAGTAAGGTCCGGGTGGCGTAGCACCGCGCCTCGGTGGGAACCAGAATGGTTTGTCCACGACAGTTGCTTTGGCCATTGTGCGGTTCCAGTGCATCTCACGCTGGTAATAGACTTCGACCCATACGGTGTCACCGGGCTTGCCGTGTGGTGAACGAACCGTGCCAAGTGCAATATTCTGTTTGCACACGGGCGACCATGCAGCAGACGTGATAAATCCGATTTCGCCTTTGTTGCCCTTCTTGTTGGCAAAAATATAGGAACTGTGTGCGGCTTTGTTGCCTTCGATGTCGAGCTTCACGAGGCGCCAGGTCGATCCGTTGCGCTTCTCTTCAGCCAGCGCCCGGCGCCCATTGAAGTTGGGTTTCTTGAAGTCAACCAGCCAGTCGAGGCCAAGCTCCAGGGGCGATCGCGAGCGACCGGTCCGAACTGTCTCATCGGCCGGCAGAAACTCCATGTACGCGGCGAGAAAGCCAGCCTCAATACGCGCAAGCTCCAGCGCGTGTGTGCCGATGGCGCGAATGCCATAAAGTTTGCCCGCCTCGAACAACGCATCCCACAGCGCCTCGGCTTTGTCCGGATCGATCCAGAGCTCATAGCCAAGATCGGCGGTGAATCCGGTACGGGATACCATGAGCTCGGATCCCTGAAAATCGAAATGCATCAGGCCAAACGGCTTCAGTTCGTCGAGGCCTTGTAGCCCCATCTTGTCCAGTACACTGAAAGACGTCGGCCCTTGCACCGCAAGGGCGGCAACTTCTTCAGTCTCGTGCGTAATGGTTACGTCAAAACCGATTGTTGCGGCCATCAGCCAGGCATAGTGTCGCTCCTGCGA
This sequence comes from uncultured Gammaproteobacteria bacterium, assembly GCA_963760395.1. Taxonomy (GTDB): domain Bacteria; phylum Pseudomonadota; class Gammaproteobacteria; order Steroidobacterales; family Woeseiaceae; genus UBA1847. The sequence goes on along the minus strand of CAVXCX010000001.1, from coordinate 155,722 downwards.
GCACAGTCGGTATTCGCCCTCGCGCAAATGAAAAATCGTGCCATCGTCGATGACCTGTCCGTGGTCGTCACACCAGACAGCATAGGCGACACGTCCGGGTCGAATCTTCGCCATGTCGCGCGTTACGAGTCTGTTCAGGAAGTCCAGTGCGTCGGGACCGCTTATTCGATACTTGGTCATCGGAGTCAGATCGAAAACCGCCGTCGCGTTTCGAATTGCGAAGTACTCGATGTCCTCGCAGAAAAGCGAATCAGCGCTGGAGTACCCCTTCCACTGGTGCCACTCGTTAACCGTGTCGAGTTCGGCGAGGCGCGAATGGAACGGTGACTTGAGCCGACCCTGGTGTACCTGCTGAGTCTTCATGCTGCTTTCTCCCTGCTCAGTATGGCTCTGGCCGCATTGCGTCCCGCGGCGCCGCTGACGCCGCCTCCCGGGTGCGCTCCAGCCCCGCAAAGGTAAAGGCCATCCAGTGGCATCCTGTATTGCGCCGCGCTGCTCACTGGTCTCACAAACAGGAACTGATCAAGCGTCAATTCGGCGTGGTGCCAGTGGCCACCGCTGATATGGAATTCGCTCTCGATATCGGCTGGCGTCAATAACTCACTCGCCGTAATACGCTGCTCAATATCCGGCATGTACGTTGCAAGCGTTTTGATAACGGTTTGCAGAAATTCATCCTTCGCCGCATCATTCCAGCCGCCCTTCAGACCATACGGTGCGTACTGCACGACTGCCGAGAGCACGTGCTTACCGGTTGGTGCGAGCGACTCATCGCGGAAGCTCGGGAAGGTTGCTTCGATAACAGGATGCGGTGAGGTCTCGCCGTATTTCGCTGGATTGAAGGCGCGCTCGACATAGTGCTCGTCCGGAGCAATGACCAGTCGTTCGGCAAAGTCCTTTTTCGAGAGACCGGCGACCGTCGGCAGGCCGTCGAGGGCCAGGTGCAACTTCGCGGCATTACCCCGGGCCCGCAGGTGATTGATTCGCTGCGCGAAGCCTGTCTCCAAATGCCTGGCACCAACCAGCTTCATGACGGTACGTTTCGGGTCCGCGTTGGAGATGACCTGGTAGCTGTCGAAACGCTGCCCGTCTTCGGTCTCGACACCGGTTACCCGGCCGTTCTCTACGATGATGCGCTCGACCGGCATCTTCGTACGAATTGTGGCGCCGGCATTGCGCGCTGCGTGCGCCAGTTCGTCGCTGACCCGACCCATTCCACCTTTGGGCATGGCTACCCGACCGTGGTCACCGGCCAGCCGGTATAAATAGGTCAAGATCGTATTCGGCGAGCGCGGCCCCAGGTGCGTGCCCAGCACCGCGTCAAGGCTGATCGCGCCTTTCAACAACGCGCTGTCAAATCGCTCATCAAGCTCATCATAGATATTCATGCCGATCAGTCGCAGGAATTCGCGCATCTCTTCTTTACCCATGCGCCGAATATCGAAGCCAAGCTGTCCAAGAGTCACAAGATCCTTGAGGTCTTTGGTACCCAGTCGCGGCGGTGCCTTATTCAGGTATTTTCGCAACAGGTCCGAGAACCGCGTCATACGTTTGTGGAAGCCCTTGTAGTTGGCTGCGTCTTTGTCGGATACACCTGCAACCGAACCGCCTGACACGCGAACATGCTGCCCGTCTTCGGCCAACGCGATCGTCGCCATGTTCTCACTGGACAGTTCCGGCGCGAGCTTCAGCTCCTTGCGTACTTCCGGCTGCAGTTGATACAGCAGGTGCGCGCACGCGGATACCGAGTAGCCATCGGCAAACTCGCGAGTTACCGCTGCGCCCCCTACCTGTGCGTTGGCCTCAAGGACCAGCACATTCTTGCCGGCTTTCGCCAGCAATGCGGCGCACACCAGGCCGTTGTGGCCGGCCCCTACTACGATAGCGTCGTATCGGTCACCCATTTTCTTAGTCATCGCCGAAGTTCTCCGGTACCGTATTTGGCCGTCTGAGATCGGAGAGAATCTCGCGTGCCGCGTTAGCGCCGGGTGCGGCCATGACACCGCCGCCCGGGTGCGTGCTTGAACCACACATGTAAAGACCGTCAATCGGGCTGCGATACTGTGCATAACCCGGCACCGGCCGGTTGAATAGCAGCTGATCCATCGTCAATTCACCGTGGAAGATGTTGCCCTCGGTAATGCCGATCTCGCGCTCGATATCCTCTGGCGTACGAACCTCGACGTGCAGAATCAGGTCCTTGAAATCCGGGCTGTAGTTACCGATCTGGTCGATCACGCTTTTGGCAAACGCATCTTTCTCTTCGCTCTTCCAGGCGCGGCCCTCAATCTGGTGCGGACAGTACTGCACGAAACAGCTCATGAAGTGCTTGCCGGGCGGCGCCATCGTCGGATCGTTCAGGGTGGGAATGAGCATGTCGACGTAGGGATCCTTGGACCAGGTGCCGTCCTTCCAGTCGTCGTAGGCACGCTCCATGCGCTCCATGGAGTCGATGAAATGCATATCGCTGTAGTACAGCGAACTGCCCTCCGGCAGTGCCGGAAATGTCGGCAAACCGTCCAGCGCAATATTCAACTTGCCGGACGAACCGCGAATCTTGAAGTTTTCGACACGCGTGTGAAACGCTTCCGGAAGGTCGCTCTTGTCCATGCAGGTCAGGAAGGTGCGTTTCACGTCCATAGCAGAAACGACAATATCGGCATTGATTTCGTCGCCGTTGTCGAGCGCGACACCGGTCACTTTGCCGTTCTTGACGATGAACTTGTCGACGCCGGCTTCGGTACGCAGCTCGCCGCCGGCCGCCTGGAATGCACCGGCGATGGAATTCGAAACCGCACCCATGCCGCCGCGCGCAAATCCCCAGGAGCCGACGTTGCCGTCAACCTCGCCCATGTAGTGGTGCAGCAAAACGTAAGCGGTTCCCGGCGAATGAATGCCCAACGCCGTACCAATAATGCCGCTACCCGAGAACGCCGCCTTGATAACGTCGGTTTCGAAATACTCATCGAGGTACTCGGCCACACTCATCGTCCAGAAGCGGATCGTTTCGTACATGCGATCCTCGCCCATATCGAGGAACTTGCCGCCGATGCGGATGAGCTCTTTGATGTCCCGAGGCTTGAACGAGGTCGGGTCGGGCGCCGTACTGAGCAGGAAATCGCGGATGAAACGGCATTGCCGCATGGTATTGGCCGAATAGGTCTTGTAGGCGTCGGCATCATGACGAGAGAAGCGTGCCATCTCCCGATAGGAGACTTCGGCATCCTGGTAAGAGCCGTAATAGTCTCCGTTTTCCATAAAAGTTACGGAGCCGCCGTAAGGCGTCACCTGCAGACCGTGCTTGTGCAGTTCGAGGGCCCGGTAAATTTCGGGTCGCAGAAGACTACAGACATAGGAACAATTCGAGTACCAGAAATCTTCGTACAGATTTCGGCTGACCGCTGCGCCGCCTATGTAGTCGTTTTTCTCGACACAGACGACATCAAGGCCGGCTTTTGCCAGGAAAGCGGCAGTGGTCAGGCCGTTATGGCCGGCACCGACGATAATCGCATCGTATTTCTTCATTTCTTGGAGCTCGTCGCTGTGGATTTTTGTTCGATTTTTTCAAGGGTAATGTCTACCGCACGCTCTACTTTGTCCAGCGTTTCGTCAAGACATCCCACATTGTGAGACTCGCACAGGAACCAGGGCTCTCTTGAGTCGGGCTCGATGAGAATTCCTTGCTCATGCAGTTCGGGCGCAAGCGCGTCGTAGAAATCGTAATCTGAGTGCACCCACTCGCGGTAATCGCCGGGGGCATTTTCCGCGAAGAACAGACCCATCAACGCCGGATGCCCGGTAAAGCTGTGCACGATACCGCGGTTTGTCAGTATACGACTGAGTCCTTGCTGCAGTTTCCTGCCATAGCTTTCGATATCGGCCAGCGCGGTGGTCTCGTCGAGTATCTCAAGTGTTTTTGCCGCGGCCGCCAGTGAAACGGAATGACCGGTGAATGTGCCACCGTGCACGACGCCGTCGCCAACATGGCGCATGATGTCTTCGCGGCCAGCAACAACCGAGATCGGATAGCCATTGGCGATCGCCTTCGCGAACGTGCACAAATCTGCTTTGATGCCAAAGAGCTCCTGAACGCCACCTTTCGCGACGCGAAAACCAGTCTTCACTTCATCAACGATCAGCACAATATTGTACCGATCGCAGATCTCACGCACGTCCTTCATGTACTGGGCGCGTGCAGAAATGGCGCAGCAATTTCCCATGATCGGCTCGATCAGGAATGCGCCGATCTGATCGTGCTTCTTCCTCATCAGGTCTTCGAGTGCATTCGCATCATTCAAGGGCACAGGATGAAAGAGCCGTTTTGTTACGGCCGGCACGCCGTCGCCATACGGAACCAGTTCGGGTGACCCGTCGCCAGGCTGCCACTCCTCTACCTCCGAATACCACATGACTTCACTGAAGACACCGTGGTAGCCGCCCTCCATGACGACATGTCCATCTTTGCCGGTAAACGATCGGGCGATTCGCAGCGCCGCCATGACCGCCTCCGTACCTGAATTTGAAAATCGAACCAACTCGGCCGCGGGCACCATTTTGTTGATGCGGCAGGCCACGTCATACTCGAGCTCCGTCGACAGCGCGAATACGCCTCCGACTTCCATTCCCTTCCTCGCCGCTTCGTCGACGCGGGGATCTGCGTAACCAAGGATGATCGGCCCGTAGGCAAGGCGGTAGTCGATGTACTCGTTGTCATCGATATCCCAGACTCGTGCGCCTTCGCCCCGCTTGACGTAGATAGTGCCGTCGTCTCCCCAGTAACGAAAATTCGATGACACCCCTAGCGGCAACCTCTGGTTTGCCTTACGAAAGTGTTCATTGGATCGCACAAGGCTGCGCATCCGTTCCCCCAAAAAATGAATGAGTATTCATTCATATTATGGCATGATCAGCCAATGGTCGCTACCGTCAAAAAGACGAAAAGAACTGCACGACGCGAACAGCGGCGCCAGCAACTTATTGATGCAACGATGAAATGCATCGCACGGCGCGGCATGAGCAGCACAACATTGGGCGATGTGGCGCGCGAGGCGGGGCTCTCCCAGGGCATCGTCAATCTTCATTTCGAGAGCAAGGAAAACCTGCTGACCGAAACGCTGCGCTTCCTCGCTGACGAGTACAAGGCGCACTTTAACAAGACCTACGAAAAATCCGGCCCGGGTCCCGCCGACAAGTTGCGTGCGCTGGTAGAACTCGACCTGCGACCGTCGATCTGCGATCGCCGCAAGGTCGCCGTGTGGTTTGCCTTCTGGGGCGAGGTACAGTCACGACCGACTTACCGGAAAATTTGCGACGAACGCGACCAGTACTACGATGACACCGTTGAACGCCTGGCTGGCGAAATTATTGTAGAGGGTGACTACAGGGACGTCACTGCAGCATCGGTAGCCATGGTACTCACCTCAATGACGAACGGACTGTGGCTATCATGCCTGATCAGCCCGAGAACCTTCGACCGACACAAGGCCATGGACGCGCTGCTTGAGTACTTGTCCAGAGTCTTTCCGAAACACTTTTCGCAATGAGATTCCGATGCACATAGAGATCAGCAAAGACGCACTTTCCTGGCAGAAAATCGCGCGCGACTACGCCGACAACTACCTGCAGCCACACGAAGTCGAAGCAGAACTCAACGACGGTGTTTTGCCTGCCGAAATCACGCAGCGCAACAAAGCGCGTGCAATCGAATTGGGCTTTACTGCGATAGACGTTCCGAAGAGCCACGGTGGGCTCGAGTTGCCCATGGAGTCCCAGGTCGCAATTTGGGAACAGTTGGGCCGTGTCACGAACGCCCTGTCCTGGTGTTTTCCGGAGGCCCAATCCTGGATGTTCGAGGCCTGCACCGACGAACAACTTGAAAAATACATCCTGCCGATGATGCGCGGCGAACACAAAGAGTGCTACGCAATAACGGAGGCCGGGCCGGGGTCCGATATTTCAGGACTGGAAGCTACAGCGACGCGTGACGGCGACGACTACCTACTTAACGGCGAGAAGTGGTACGTCACCAGCGGTAATCTTGCGAGCTTCATCTGGTTCCAGGCTCGTCTGCCGGACGAGGACGATGAGGCTTTGTTTCTGGTCGACCAGGGCACCGCAGGTATTGAAGTCACAGCAAACCCGAAGTTCAGTCACACCTATGCATCGCACCATCCAACCTATCTGTTTACGAACGTACGTGTGCCCGCCTCACGGCGAGTGGGAAATCCGGGTGACGGGATGGCCTTTACACACAGCTGGTTTCGCCATGAACGCCTCATGATCGGCGCACGCTGTTGCGGAGCTGCCGCCCGGCTGATCGAAGAAGCCATGGCTTTTGCGAACGAGCGGATGATCGACGGTGTACCGCTCAGCGAGAAGCAGGCGATCCAGTTCATGCTGGCCGACAGTGTTACCGAGTTGTACGCATCTCGCCTGATGACCTATGAAGCAGCACGCGCCGCGGATAGAGGTGACGACCTGAAGGCACAGCACAGCCGCTGCTCGATGGTTAAGCTGTATGTTTCCGAGATGGCCAATCGGGTAGCCGATCGCGCCGTGCAAATTTTCGGAGGACGCGGCTACATGCGCGAGAACGTTGCCGAGCGCTTCTTCCGCGAACTCCGCGTCGATCGCATCTGGGAAGGTACAAGTGAGATTCAAAGGCTTATAATCGCTCGATCCTTGTTGAAACGTGGACTGGACGGAATGTGACTGACAGAGCGACCTATCGCACTGCCCTCTTTTTCTTAGCATCCTTCCTGCTCGGCGCTTGCTCAAGCAACTCCAACGACAATGCCGCGACTGCGAATGTCGTAAACGTTTATAACTGGGCCGATTACCTCGCGCCCGACACCCTCGAAAAGTTTGAGTCCGAATACGGCATCAAGGTTAATTACGATATCTACGATTCTTCCGAGGTCGTCGACGTAAAACTGCTTGCCGGTAACAGTGGCTACGACGTCGTCGTGCACAGCAACCAGTTTTCCTCGCGACTCGCGCCAATAGGCGTGTTCGAAAAACTCGACAAGACGCGACTTCGGAACATCGACAACCTCGATCCGGACGTTTTTTCCAGAATCGGTGTCTATCATGAGGTGGCGGACTACAACCTGCCCTACCACTGGGGCACCACCGGTTACGCATGGAACGTGGACATGGTCCGCGCGCGACTACCGGACCACCCGATGGATAGCGGCGATGTGTTGTTTGATCCGGACGTGGTCTCGAAGCTGGCCGACTGCGGCGTCAGTCTTCTCGACGGCCCTACCGACCTGTTTCCAATGGTGCTTGCCTATCTCGGCCTTGACCCGAGTGCCGTCGACGACGAGAGCCTTGCCGCCGCCGAAGCACAGCTGAAGCTGGTGCGCCCTTACATTCGTTATTTCAGCAATCAGAAAATGATCTCGGATCTTCCGAATAAGGAAGTCTGCGTTGCCATGAGCTGGTCGGGCGATTTCGCGCAGGCCGCAACCCGGGCAGCAGAAGCAGGCGTCGATATCGAACTGCGCTACACGGTACCAAAGGAGGGTTCGGGGCTGTGGGTCGACGGACTGTACATACCGAGTGATGCACCACACCTGGACAACGCCTATCTTTTTCTTGATTTCCTGTTGCGCCCGGATATCGCCGCTGACATTGCCAATACCGTGTTCTATGCCAACGCCAACGCGGCTTCCTGGCAGTTCATCAAGCCGGAGATCGTTAACAACCCTTCCATTTTCCCTGACGAAGAAACCTGGAAACGCCTTTACCCTATCCTCTCCGCAGATCCGAAGCGAGAGAGGCCAAGAACTCGTGCGTTTGCACGCGTAAAGAGCGGCATATGAAAGATTTCATTCGCATTCGTGGCGTCAGCAAATACTTCGGAGAATTTGCCGCTGTCGATAACGTCGACCTCGACATCGCGAAGGGCGAGCTGTTTTCGATACTAGGCGGTTCGGGTTGTGGAAAGACGACACTCCTCAGAATGCTGGCCGGCTTTGAAATTCCGACCAAAGGGAGCATCGAGATCGACGGCATCGACGTCACGCACCTGGCGCCCTATGACAGACCCGTCAATATGATGTTTCAGTCTTACGCGATCTTCCCCCATATGTCGGTGGCAAAAAACATCGCCTATGGACTGCGGAAGGAAGGCGTCAACAAGAACGAAATCGTGAAACGCGTAGATGAAGTCCTGGAGCTGGTGCAGCTGCGGGACTTTCGCGAGCGCAAGCCCGATCAACTGTCAGGCGGCCAGCGCCAGAGGGTCGCCCTCGCCCGAGCGCTGATCAAGCGACCGAAGGTCCTGCTGCTTGACGAGCCGCTTGCCGCACTCGACAAAAAGCTGCGCGAGCGCACGCAATTCGAGCTCATGAACATCCAGGACGAGCTGGGCATTACGTTCGTGGTCGTTACGCACGACCAGGAAGAAGCCATGACGCTGTCGACGCGCATCGCGGTCATGGAAAAGGGTCGTTTCCTGCAGATCGGCACGCCGCTGGAAATATACGAATATCCGCAAAGCAGGTTCGTCGCGAATTTTGTCGGCACGATCAACACGTTCGAGGGTACGGTGCAGCGTATCGACGACGACTCCATTGTTATCGCATCGGACGAGGCCGGCACCTCGGTCACGGCGCTGGGGCAGCACGACGTGCAGATCGGACAAACATTGTCCGTTGCGATTCGGCCGGAGAAGATTTTCGTTGGCAAAAGCGAACCCGACAACACGGAAGACAGCCGTGTGCGCGGAACCGTCCACGACCTCGGTTACCTTGGCAACCTGTCCCTGTACCGCATCAAGCTCGCCAACGACAAGATCGTTCTTGTCAGCTCACAGAATCGACGGCGAGCGGCGACTCGATTTCTCGAGTGGGAGGACGAGGTCTGGATTTCCTGGCGGCCGCGCAGCGTCGTCGTGCTGCCGGACTGATGGCGATGTCAGCTAACGCCCTGATGAACAAAGACCAGCTCTGGCGACGAGTTGCTGTTGCGGCGCCCTACCTGTGGCTGCTGGTATTTTTTCTTGCACCGTTCGCAATCATTCTGAAGATCAGCCTTGCCGATCCGGTAATCGCACAACCGCCCTTTACGCCAACTTTCGATGCGAATGGCGCTCTCGCCGTATCGGCCGACAACTTCAGATTTCTGCTGACCGACAAGCTCTACGCGATTACCTATTTGCGTTCGATCCTTATGGCGGGCGGGGCAACGCTCTTGTGCCTCGCCCTCGGTTTCCCGATGGCCTACGGTATCGCACGCTCGGAACCGACAACCCGGAGTCTGCTGCTATTACTCGTGGTGCTGCCGTTCTGGATTTCGTTCCTGCTGCGCGTCTATGCGTGGATGGGACTGATGAATAACTACGGTGTCATCAACAACCTGTTGATGTGGCTTGGCCTGATCGACCAACCGATACAGCTCATGTATACCGACTTCGCGATTTTTGTAGGCCTGGCGTATTCGTACCTGCCGTTCATGATCCTGCCACTCTATGCAACGCTCGAACGCATGGATCTCGATCTCGTCGAAGCCGCACAGGACCTTGGCGCGTCTCGTACCCGGGCTTTCTGGGACGTCACCTGGCCACTCGCAAAACCCGGCATCATCGCCGGCTGCCTGCTGGTGTTTATTCCGGCGATGGGCGAGTACGTCATTCCCTATTTGCTCGGCGGCTCGGAGTCTTTGCTTATCGGCCGCGTACTGTTCGACGAGTTCTTCGTCAATCGAGACTGGCCGCTCGCCTCGGCGGTGGCCATTGTGCTGCTGCTGTTACTGGTCGTGCCCATCGTGCTTCTGCAGCGCTATCAGGCGCGGGATGATGGGGCTGTAACGTGATGCGGCACTCCCGTTTTGTGTTGTCGACGCTCGCCTTCGGCTATGCATTTCTTTACATCCCGCTGGTGTTCGTCATCGTCTACTCGTTCAATGACTCCAGAATTGCGACTATCTGGGGCGGCTTCTCAACGCGCTGGTACGGAGAGCTTTGGCGAAACGAGCAGGTCCTCGACGCGGCATTGTTAAGCCTGCAGATAGCCGTAACCTCAGCAACACTGGCGACCATCTTTGGCACCATGGCAGGCCTTGTGCTCGCGCGTTTCGGTCGCTTTAAGGGACGGACCTTGTTCTCAGGCATGATCTCGTCGCCCATGGTCATGCCCGAGGTCATCACCGGCCTGTCCTTGTTGCTGCTATTCGTGACGCTGCAGCAACTCACTGGCTGGCCAGGTCAGCGCGGCTTCTCCACAATCACCATTGCGCACACGACGTTCTCGATGGCTTACGTCGCGGTCATCGTGCAATCGCGCCTGATGTCGATGGACGTCTCGCTGGAAGAAGCGGCGATGGATCTTGGAGGTCGGCCGCTTCGCGTCGTATTCGACATCACTTTGCCGCTGATTGCGCCGGCGATGATTGCCGGCTGGCTGCTGGCGTTTACGCTCTCTCTCGACGATCTCGTGATCGCGAGCTTCGTCTCGGGGCCTGGTAGCAGCACCCTGCCGATGTACATCTTTTCGAAAGTGAAGCTCGGCGTCTCGCCGGACATCAATGCCTTGGCCACGCTGATCATCGCAGCAGTCAGCCTGGGCGTGTTAATCGCCTGGATAGCATTGCGCCGGACGAGGGCAACGCAGTAACCGCGCTAGGGTCGCTGCAGTTCCTGCAAAATCCACTCGATGTAGACGCCCTCCGCACGCTCCATGCCGGAAAACGGTCCGGGACGGTAATACTTGGAATGCACGCCTTTAGAATTGTTGACGATGATCTCCTTATCCGATTGTGTGGTTATGTCCCACAACCAGGTAAGTGCATTTACATCGTAATCCTTGCCCTCTTCTGCATCGCCGCGAACCAACCAGTAGATTTCGCAGTTCGAATTGTTCTGGTCGATCGGTGTGAACACGTACGCAACAACATGATCGCTATAGGCCAGCAGGAAAGAAAACGCGCCCAGCGAGAAGTCCGAAGCGCCGCCATCATAGTCACTGAACTCGCCGAGCAAAGGCGCGATCGGCCCACCGTCTTCGCTGCCAGTCTTGTACTTATCGAATAACGCGGTGCGGCTATAGCCATACCCCATTTCGCCCGGTCGTGCCGCCGTGTCGATGTAATCGCAAAAGAGATCTTTGACGCCGCAGGATTCCATGCGCTCCAGCATCTTTCCCTGCACGCGCTCGCGCTTTGTACTATCAAGCATCAAGGTATGCATGCGCGCGTATTCAGGATGCGCCGTCGCGCAGTGATAGCACTCCTGGTAATTTTCGATCGACAACTTCCAGTTCGCCGGAATTTCGTAGCTCTTTTGTGCCGCGACCTTGAGGTTCTCAAAATCGAACATCGCCATTGGCTCCGCAAGATCTCGCTTGGCACCCTCCAGCGACAGAGGCCGGTCCGTGAAACAAACGAGTATCAGCCCATGAAGCACGTCTACTGACACAGGATTCAGGCTGTGCGCCGCCATGTCGAAGTCTTCCGGCATATTGCGAGCCGCTATGAGTTTGCCGTCTATATCGTACGTCCAGCCGTGGTAAGGACAGGAGAACTTGTCGGCGTGCCCCCCGGACTTGAGGCAAACCAGCGAGCCGCGATGACGGCAGACGTTGGCGAAACCCTTTAACTGTCCATCCGTTCCGCGCACGATAATCGCGGACTCGCCGGCCACGTTCAGGACCTTGAAGTCCCCCGGGTTCGGTAGCTGCGATACGTGCCCGGCGAAAATCCAGTTGCGATAGATAATGCGCTCGAGTTCGAGCGCGTAAATATCGGCATCGGTATAGAAACGCTGGTCCAGGGAATAACCTGGTTGCTGGTTGGCAATCAGCTCCGCGATAGAGCGTTTGTCCTTTGAAACTACGGCACTCATTACTTATTCCACAATATGAAACAAATAGTCGACTAACTTGATACGATATCACAGCCTTCACCTGCCGCCGGACAGCCTGCTGCACGCCGGCCGGCCGGGCTATACTTGCCGACGTCTAACAATCGAACAATAAACAGCACTGAAACAGGATACGCATGACGAAGACACTCGTTGATCCGCTAACCGGACACGCAGAATTCGATTCAATGATTGCCAGTTTCGCGGACGAAACCGACGCCGACAAGGCGGAGGCCATCCGCCAGGGCATCTGGGAGCGATTTGGCACCGAAGGGACGGTGTTTATTTCGGATATGGCGAGCTTCTCAAGTACGTCCCGGAAACTCGGCGTCTGCCATTTCCTGAAACTGATACACCGCACGAGACAGCTGGTCGGACCGGTTGTCGAGCGCAATAACGGCACGCTGATAAAATGTGACGCCGACAACTGCTATGCGTTCTTCAAGGAGCCTGATGATGCGATCAACGCAAGCTTTGACATCAGCGCGGAGCTGTACAAGCTGAATGATGCCTTCGGAATGTCAGAGCAGATTTTTCTTTCGATGGGTATCGATTACGGCCGCGTGTTACTTGTTGACAACGTCGAATTCTACGGCGATCCCGTGAACACCGCCTCAAAACTCGGAGAGGATCTGGCCGTTCGCGCAGAGACGCTGGTTACGGAGCGCGCACTGCAACATGCCAACTTCGAGATACCTGAGTTGGCGGAACGCATGGTCGCACGGATTTCGGAGATCGAAATCAAGTACGTTCGCGTTCCAATGACTGAATCCTCAAGGGCCTAGTCAACCATGGCAGCAGGCATTGACGATACACAGGCGCTGCGTCACATCCTGGAGGTCACCCGCAAGCTCGCGGCGCCGTTCGACCTCGACACGATGTTGGAAGAAGTGGTCAACGCGACACGTGAAGTTCTGAATGCCGATAGAGGCACCGTCTTCCTGTACGACAACGCCGCGGATGAACTGGTTGTACGCGTCGGAACCGGGCTCGGGAGCATACGGATCCCGGCGGACAAGGGCATCGTCGGTGAATCTGCACAGACCCGTAAACTCATCAATGTTCCTGACTGCTACGCAGACGAACGCTTCAACCGGGCAATCGACAAACAAACGGGTTACCGCTCCCGTTGCATGCTGACGATTCCACTGATCGGCTACGAAGACTCGCTGGTCGGTGTGCTGCAGATACTTAACAAGAATAGCGGCGTCTTCGATGAGCAAGACGAATTCATCGCACAGGCTCTGGCAGCGCAGGCTGCCGTCGTTTTGCATCGTGCGCGGATCACGGAACAGATGATTGCCAGCGAACGCCTGGACCGGGAAATTACCGTAGCTCGCGACGTGCAGATGGGCACGCTACCCAAGAGCATGCCGGAAATTGCAGGTTACGAGTTCGGCGGTGCGTTTGCTCCGACCGATCAGACAGGCGGTGATCTTTACGACTTCGTGCCGCTTGACGACAAACGCCTCTTTCTGCTGATGGGTGATGCAACCGGTCACGGCATTGGTCCCGCACTGAGCGCGACACAGGTTCGCGCCATGCTTCGCGTTGCGATCCGGCTGAACTCAAGCCTTGATGATGCGTTCGTTCAGATCAACAATCAGCTGTGTGAAGACCTGCCCGACGATCGCTTCGTCACGGGATTCTTCGGGCTGCTTGATAGCACGACACACACCGTGACCTTCCACTCTGGCGGTCAGGGGCCGATCATGCATTTTCATGCTCGCAGGAATACATATGACTGGCATGAGGCAACAACCTTTCCGCTCGGCTACATGCCGCAAACAAATCTGGGCGACGCTGTAGTCTCGTCCATGCAACCCGGCGACCTGCTGGGGCTGATCTCGGACGGCATATACGAATACGAGAACGAGTCAGGCCTGCAGTTTGGTCAGCAAGGCGTCATCAACATCATCGACAATCACCCGCAGGCGAGCGCACAGGAGCTGGTCGATATGATCATGCACGGTGCCCGGGAACACGGTGGTAGCGCACCGCAGGCGGACGACATTACGATTGTGCTTGCCCGTCGGCTTCCGGAGTAATGCCCCGCGATCATCATGTATAGAGACTTCGCCAGAGACTTCGATTCGCTCACCGCCCTGTACCAGTTTGCGGAAGATATCCTTGCGGCGAACGAAGTTGGCGAAGCCGTTCGCTTTCCGGTGCACCTCGCGCTCGAAGAATTATTCACGAATATGGTGAAATATCACCCAGATACGGGTGGCGACATCGGTGTGGACGTTGTCGTTGACGATGGCGCCGTCACGGTTACCCTGACCGAAGATGACGTCGATGAATTTGACGTAACCAAGCCCCGGGTTGTCGACACCAGTGCCCCGTTATCGGAAAGAACGCCAGGAGGGCTTGGTATCTATCTCCTTCAGAACATCGTCGACGGGCTGGAGTACGACTACCACGACCGCCGAAGTAGCGTAGTATTTACCAAGGAGTCAGGATAATTACATGTTTGAGATCGGTTTTGGCAGCGACGGGGAAGTCTTGTGCAGCGGGCGCTTGGACGCCGCACAGTGCGAAAAAGCACAGTCTTTCATGGATGAGATCGCGGATTCGCGTACGCTGGATTTCTCAGCGCTGGAATACATCTCGAGCGCCGGGCTGGGTATACTGCTAAAAAACCAGAAGCGCCTGGCCGAGAGTGGCGCTGCTCTGAAAATAATAAACGTCAGCAAACACATCTATGACGTGTTCCGCTACTCCGGCTTCAACACCATATTCGACATAAAAGAGAAAGAATAAAGAGTCGAGCCACTTCCCTACCAACTTTTTCCCGGGTCAATTGTATGTATGAGTAGGACAGACGATACAGAATTGATTGAGCGGTGCAAAAACGGCGACCGCAAGGCTTTTGAAGCCCTGCTGGCCGAGTATGAGAAACCGGTGTTTAACGCAGCTTTTCGCATGTTGAACAGCCGTGACGATGCAAGGGATGTCACGCAAACGGTTTTTCTGAAGGTTTTCGAGAATTTCGATCACTACGACCCGTCGCGCCGCTTTTTCAGCTGGATTTATCGAATCACGTTGAACGAATCGATCAACTGGCTCGGCAAATCGAATCGGCTGGAGCCGTTGCAGTATGAGACGGCAGATGAAGGCATGAGTCCGGAACAGGCGGTCGACAGCGCCAATCTTTCAGAGGGCGTGCAGCAAGCGCTGATGTCGATCAAGACCGACTACCGGACGGTTGTAGTTTTGAAGCATTTTCTGGGTTGCAGTTACGTCGAGATGAGCAACATTCTCGAAATCCCGGAAAAGACAGTTAAATCGCGGCTTTATTCGGCAAGACAGCAGCTTAAAGACGCATTGACAGGGACCGGCATACACTAATGGCTATTGACCAAAAGTACATCGACTTGATTAACGCCGAGCTGGACGGCGAGATCGGCGATGGTGACAAAGCCGAATTGCAGTCGTTTCTGGCAGAAAACGCCGAAGGCCGCGCCCTGCATGAAGAACTCTCCTCGCTTTGCTCAACGCTGGATGCGGTCGAAGCCGCGGAGCCACCCCCTCATTTAAGGCACGTCATCATGAACGCTGTTAATCCGGCTCCGGTTGCAAAAAGGCGGCCGAGCTTCCTGCAGACTCTTTTCGCGACACCGGCACTTGGCTATGCGGCTACATTTGCCGCTGGAGCGCTTCTTACGCTTAGCCTGGTCAATTCCGGGCAAATCTCGATCAGGGCGTTTGACGACGTGACGGGACTGGTCGGCTCGGTGGCGGACCCGGTAAGCGCAGACACCCTGAGCACCATATCCGTTGACGAATCGGCGATCGCGGGCACCGTTTCGCTGCGTAGTTCGGGCAGCATGCTGATACTGGATTTCGACCTGGTGGCCTCCGGCGCTATCGAAATCGACGCGGATTACACCGACAGAACCATCTGGTTCAACGGTTTTGCGCAGCTCGAAAGCAGTGGCACAACGATTTCGGCGGAGAGTGGACACGTCCACTTGCGTATGGAGGGGAAGCGGCGCTACGCCGTGTATTTACAGAACGAGGGCGGCCGGAACACGACGGTTAGCCTGCGTTTCAAAGCAGATGGCGAAGTCGTACACGAGGCCACCCTCAGCTACGCGCCTACTAAATAAGGGTCGCCTAAGTGACTGATAGTTAGTCATTGAGGGTGGAATACCAACCTTTCTGTGCCTGGGTAGTACTACTAGGTAGAACTAATTTGTGAAGAGCCCCGTGCGGGGCCAAAGGGGACGACAAGATGGCTACGAGTAATAAGGCAATTCCAATCATCCTGGTCGGCGTTGCAGCGCTCGCTGTAGTTGCTTACTTCGGTATGAATAACCCACCGAGCGACGGCGATGTGGCCGGTACGGTGGCCCCGGCTGAGCGATATCGGGCTGATCAGGCGACCTCGGACGACATTAGCCTTGGCGACCAGGACATTCAGGCCTTTATGCAGACCGATCTGTATGAGGAATTGATGAACAACGAGGCACTGCGCAATGCATTTGCGAGTGATGCTGTCCGCAATGCGCTGGCCAGCGATGCGGTTCGGGACGCAATGGCGAACCAGGCCGTGCGGGATGCGTTCGCGTCCGACTCGGTCCGCGATGCATTTGCTACGGATTCGGTTCGTGACGCATTTGCCATGGATTCGGTTCGCGATGCTTTTGCCTCGGATTCGGTTCGTGACGCATTTGCCTCGGCTTCGGTTCGCGATGCATTTGCCTCGGATTCGGTTCGTGATGCGTTTGCCATGGACTCGGTCCGCGATGCATTTGCAGTGGACTCCGTTCGCGACGCATTGAGTAATAACGCAGTCCGTGACGCGTTCGCGATGGACTCTGTCCGCGATGCATTCGCTTCGGATTCGATTCGCGACGCACTGTCCAACAGAGCGGTTCGCGATGCGCTGGCAAGTAATGCCGCAGCCGATTCGATATCTGATGCTGCCGTTCGCAACGCACTGGCCAACCAGGCCGTTCGCGATGCATTCGCCATGGATTCCGTCCGTAGCGCTTTTGCCTCGGACTCGATTCGCAGCGCACTGTCAAACAATGCCGTTCGTGATGCATTGAACAACAATGCCGTTCGTGACGCGTTGAACAACAACGCCGTTCGTGACGCATTGAGCAACAACGCCGTTCGTGATGCGCTGGCCAACAATGCCGTTCGTGATGCGCTGGCTAACAATGCCGTTCGTGATGCGCTGGCTAACAGTGCCGTTCGCGATGCGCTGGCTAACAATGCCGTTCGTGATGCGCTGGCTAACAGTGCCGTTCGCGACGCACTGGCCAACCGGGCCGTGCGCGATGCTTTCGCCTCTGATTCCGTACGTAACGCATTTGCGATGGACTCGATTCGTGACGCGCTGGCCAATTCGGCAGTACGAGATGCACTCGCCAACTCGGCAGTACGCGACGCGCTTGCCAACTCGGCAATGCGGGATGCTGTCAGGAGCCAGTAAGCTGTAAGCAGGCGCGTTTAGCCCCGTCGGGCGAGACGCGAAGATATCCGGCAGAAAATGTAGGATAATGAGGACGCTACGGAGAAATCGGTAGCGTCCTTTTTTTCGCCTATTAATAACTACAAGAAGAATCGACATGCGAAATCCGAAGGTCTTTCTGCTATTCATCTTGTTCGCACTGTGTGTGAATCCGCCAGCCGGCGCCCAGGGGCTCGAAGCGCTGGAAACGAAGGACCTGCGCCTCCTGTATTTCGATCCCAGCGAAACCTATCTTGCGCCGCATGTCGCGCGATCGTTTGAAAACACCATGGCACGCCAGCGATCGATCTTCGGCTATGAGCCGGATGGCAAGATTACGTCCCTGCTAGTCGATTTCGGCGACTATGGAAATGCGTCGGCCGGTTCGGTTCCCAGAAACACACTCATGTTGGACATTTCGCCATTGTCGAGCACGTTCGAGACGCTAACGGCCAATGAGCGTTTCTACCTGCTGATGAATCATGAGCTGACGCACATTGTCTCCACCGATATGGCTACGGCGGCAGATAAGCGTATGCGGCGCTTTTTCGGCGGCAAGGTGATGCCTGAGGCGGAGCACCCGGAGACCATTCTTTACTCGGCGTTGACGAGCCCCCGGGTCCTGACGCCAGGCTGGTACATGGAAGGCAACGCGGTTTTCCTCGAGACCTGGCTTGCCGGTGGCGTTGGACGCGCCCAAGGCGCCTATAACGAGATGGTTTTTCGCTCGATGGTTCGCGACAACGCCCATTTCTACGACCCCCTCGGCCTGGTGTCCGAAGGTGCAAAGATCGACTTCCAGGTCGGTGTAAATAACTACCTGTACGGTACGCGATTCATCAGCTATGTCGCTTATACCTGGTCGCCTGAGAAGCTGATCGAATGGGTCGGGCGCACAGAGGGAAGTCGTCGATCGTATCGCGCGCAGTTCGAACAGGTGTTCGGCAAGTCACTTGACGAAGCATGGCAGGACTGGATCGAATGGGAGCGGGACTTTCAGCGGCGTAACCTCGAAACTGTCACTGAGTTTCCATTGACCGAGACCACGAGCCTGAGCGACAGGCCACTTGGATCGGTTTCCCGTGCTTTTCATGACGCCAAGACGAATCGTCTGTACCTGGGCCTGCGTTATCCGGGCGTGGTGGCAAACATAAGCGCCCTGTCCATGGAATCCAGAGAGCTGGAGAGATACGAGGACATCAAGGGACCAATGCTGTTTCGCGTCACCTCGCTCGCGTTCGATGCAGACGGAGGACTGCTTTTCTATACGGCGGATAACACCGACTTCAGAGATCTCATCGCCATCGACGTCGAGACCGGAGAGTCCGAGATGTTGCTGCGCGACGCGCGCATCGGCGAGATTGTATTTAATCGTGCTGATGAATCGCTCTGGGGTATTCGTCATTTGAATGGTATTGCGACGCTTGTCCGGATACCGCCGCCCTACACGTCGTGGAACCAAATAAAGTCCTTCGACTATGGCACGGTACCGTCCGATCTCGACATATCGCCCGACGGCACGCTGCTGGCAGCAACATTCAGCGACCCGGCGGGCAACCAGACCCTCAGAATCATGGAAACCGAGAAGCTTCTGGAGGGCAATGCGGAACCCCGACAATCGTTCGATTTCGGACTCGCCGTGCCGGAAGGTTTCGTATTCTCAGACGATGGCAAATTTTTGTTCGGCAGCTCTTACTACACCGGTGTGTCGAATATTTTTCGCTATGAACTCGAGACCGGCGATATCGAGGCCGTCAGCAATGTCGAGACCGGCCTGTTTCGGCCAATCCCTATGCCGGACGGTTCCATCATTGCTTTTCGCTACAGCGGCGAAGGTTTCACGCCGGTACAGTTCGATCCTGTGCCACTTGAAGACCTGGGAACGATTCGCCTGTTTGGCAACGAGGTCATCCGCAAGCACCCGCAACTGCAGGACTGGCAGGTCGGCTCTGCAAGCGATATTCCGCTCGACGAAATTACGACGTACAGCGGCCCGTACGTACCGAGAGAAAACCTCGAGTTCGAATCTGTATATCCAATATTGCAGGGCTACAAGGACACGGTCGCCCTCGGACTGAGCGCCCTGTTTTCTGATCCGATCATGCTTGATCGGCTGCGACTCTCGGCCAGCTACAGCCTCGACCAGGACCTTGCGTCAGATGAGCGCACCCATATCAGTATCGACTACCGTCACACGGTAGTCAGCGCTTCGCCACTGGCAGGCAGCTGGAATTTCAGTGCTGCGCTGAATGGGGCTGACTTTTATGATCTTGCGGGTCCGACGGAAAAAAGTCGCAAGGGCAACCGTTTCTCGGTTGGCTACAAGAAAACCCTGATCGATGATGGGCCGCGACGCTTCGATTTCTCGGCCGACGTCAGTCACTACTCCGATTTCGACGCACTGCCGCGTTACCAAAACGTTGCGACGACGCTCGACAAACTGACGACGCTTGGTACAACCCTCGAGTTTTCGAATCGACGTCGTTCATTGGGCGCGGTGGATTACGAGAAGGGCTTCTCCTGGAGCCTGGGAACCGCAATCGACCATGTCGAAGGAGACAATATTCCGAAACTGGCCGGTAACTTCGATTTTGGTTTCGCACTTCCCTGGAAGCACTCATCAATCTGGATTCGCAACTCGGCCGGCGCGGCCTTTGGCGAGCCCGGCGACGAATTTGCAAACTTCTTCTTCGGCGGATTTGGCAACAACTACGTCGATCGCGGCTCCATCAAGCGCTATCGCGAATATTATGCGATGCCGGGTTTTGAACTGAACCAGGTCCCGGGCCGCAACTTCCATCGCGCCATGCTCGAATGGAACCTGCCGCCCATCCGTTTCAAACGTGTCGGCACACCGAGCTTCTACTTGACCTGGGCGCGCCCAGCTCTGTTCGTGAGCTCGCTGACAACGAATCTTGACGATAGCGCTATTCGCGACGAGGTCACGAACGCCGGCGTGCAGGTCGACTTTCGCTTCACGATCCTGTCGCGCCTGAATATGACGCTGTCTGTTGGCTACGCCGAAGGCTTCGGCAACAACTCGATTCTGGACGATGACGAGTTCATGGTGTCTCTGAAAATCCTGTAGTCTGACAATCGACTTCTGCAAAGCGACCGATTGCGAGCATGAACCTGGACTTCCTGATACACGCGCTACTTGGCTTGCTGCCGGTGTGCTGTTTTCTCGCCGCCCTCATGTACCTGGACAGTTACAAGCTGATCCCGATGCGCTGGATACTTGGCACCATACTGCTTGGCTGCCTCGCCGCAATCGTCAGTTATCCGATTAACGTCTTCGCGCTTGAACGGCTGGACATCGATTTTTCGACCTTCTCCAGGTACATCGCGCCGTTTATCGAAGAGGCGCTGAAAGCCCTGGTAATCTTCGCCCTGATGCGCCGCAACCGGATCGGTTTCCTCGTCGACGCTGCAATATTTGGATTTGCGGTAGGTGCCGGGTTCGCGATTTTCGAGAATCTGTTCTATCTACAGGCGCTGCCAAATACGCAACTGGGCACCTGGATCGTTCGCGGCTTCGGCACCGCCTTTATGCACGGCGGTACCACCGCCATATTCGCAATCGTTTCGCACACCCTGATCGGTCAGCACCCGACACTCGGCCGGATAACGCTGATACCGGGCTTCATTATCGCCGTTGTCGTGCACTCCATCTTCAATCACTTCTTTTTCGCACCGATCGTAAATACGCTCCTGGTGCTTGTCTCTCTGCCCATTTTGCTGACCGTCGTCTTCCAGCAAAGCGAACACTCGGTATCGGAATGGCTGGGTATGGGCTTCGATGCCGATACGGAGTTGCTCGAACTGATAAATTCCGGAGAGCTTTCGACGTCGAAAATAGGCCTCTACCTGCTCTCGCTGAAGGAAAAATTTGAAGGCCCTATCGTTGTCGACCTGCTTTGCTACCTGCGCTTGCATACCGAGCTTTCGATTCGAGCCAAGGGACTGCTCATGATGCGCGAATCTGGATTTGCCAATAAGACCGGCGAAGAGACCAAGGCCAAGCTCGAAGAACTGAAGTTCCTGGAATCCAGCATCGGCACGACCGGCTTGCTCGCAATTAAGCCGTTTTTAAAGATGAGCCAGAAAGATCTTTGGCAGCTCTACATGCTTTCCGACTGATAGCTGTCAGCATGCCCGCCCAGAGTCCTCAGGAATGCCTCAAGCTGACGCAACTCGCGGCCACTCAGGTCCAGCGGCTTGGCTTCGTTATGACCGATCATTGAATCGGGTGCTTCGTTATAGTGCAACAGAACTTCAGCGAGCGTCGCAATCTGACCCTTATGCATATACGGCGCCGTGAATTCGACATTACGGAGTGACGGCGTGCGTACGGCGCCGATCAGTTCCGGCCCGGTTCTCACGAACTCAAGCTCGGAGCATCGGCGTTCCGGATCGTCGCTGTAGTCACCGCCGCAACTAAACGGATTCTCGATCACCTCTCGCACGCCGGCTGCGCGTCCAATATCCGGAAGCTCTCCGGGCGAACTGAGTACACCCGTGTTGTGAAATTCGTGATTGGTCAGCAATGGTCCGTTATGGCATTGCGTGCAGTTGGCTTTACCGATAAACAACCTCAATCCGAACATTTCATCCGTGTTGAGCAGTGTGGCTGCAGCCGGATCATTGCCTGACAATCCGGCGACGTATTTGTCGAATCGCGATACCGACGGCACTATGCTGCGCTCAAATGCGGCGATCGCTTTTCCAATATTCGAAAAAGCCCTGTTGACAGCACGACGGTCCTCTTCCGTCATGGATGACCACGCGGCGCGCCACTCCTCCCCAACAGCGGCTCCGGCAATATCCGGAAAACGCTCTCTGTCATCGATGGCCGGGAGAGTGCCGAACAAGGCCTCGTACTGCTCACGGTACGACTGGTCATTAGCGATCTGCCGAACAATTCGGATGCGATTGCTGGCCTGCTCGTTTGGATCTTCCAATGGAGACAGTGCCTGTGACCATTGACTATCGCGTCGACCATCCCAGTACATCCATGGGCTGTAAGCCGTACCGATTATGCTTGGCGTGTTGCGCTCCGACGTACCGATCGCCTGGCCTTTGGGCAAGCCGTCCGAGAAATGTCGAATCGGCTGATGGCAGGTTGCACAGGAAATACCGTTATTGACGCTCAGTCGGGGCTCAAAGAACAGGCGCTCGCCAAATTGCCTCGCCGGTGCTTCGTCTGCGACGGCGTTACTCCGGTCAGGTGGTAAGGCCTGAAGGCTGTCGAGCGAAAGCGAGCGCAGCACAGCAACTTCCTGTTCCGTCCAATCGTCGGTTTTCGCGTCACGCGACTGACACGCAGTAAATACGACCATAACAGCGGCGACTATGCCGGCAAAAAGTAGCGGTCGGATA
The DNA here is from genome assembly GCA_963760395.1 of uncultured Gammaproteobacteria bacterium. Taxonomy (GTDB): domain Bacteria; phylum Pseudomonadota; class Gammaproteobacteria; order Steroidobacterales; family Woeseiaceae; genus UBA1847. Next base: position 133,016 of record CAVXCX010000001.1, on the reverse strand, counting down.
CTCACAACTGCAGCGGAATAATAATTACCGTTGATCCCTGGTCAGTGACGACAGTAACCACGATCTCCCAATAACCGCGCATGTGGAAGCGCATTCCTTCAAGTCGATAGTCGCCACCGCCGAGTTCTTCAGTCACCCTCGGCCTCGTTGGCAAGCCATGATCATGCTCAGGCATGCCGCCTTCGACACTGATCTGTGCGTTCTCGACCGGCAGACCTTCATTCGACTCGACATGCAGCACCCAGCTGTGAATACGATTGATTTCCAGCGGGCCGCTCGGGGTTGAGTAGGTCACGCGCAGTTTCGCCTCTTCTGCGACGACGGCATCCACCGGCGCCAACAGGACAGAACATCCGCAGAGCACTGCCAGCACGGCGGATCGCTGCCGGCTGAACCAGCGCTTGAATCGACCGCTCATCAGCAGATACTGCAGCTGAAGCACTATCAGTGCAGCCACGAAGAACGGCCAGTAACCGATCCCGGTAAAGCCAACTTCGAACGGAAATACGGCTGCATACACCTTCTTCGTGTCTGGCTGGGTCGCTGACACGATGCCTATGAAATCACCCTCGTCAGCAAAATCGTGAATAACCGTGAAGACATCCTGCTCGATTATCGCCGCTTGATAGAAACACAGTCGCACTATCGAGGTCATCGATCTTCTCGACATCTTCCATCCGTGCGAAACGCCCTTTGCCGGTGACGTCGCGAATTATGCGGAAATCGATTGGCATCGTAGCGAGCGAATCGTGCAGGTATTCCATAACGAAGACGCTTTCGGATGCAATTGGCAAATCTTCGCAGAATTGCTCGTGGCCACTCACGCGCGGCTGGTAAACTTTGAAATGCGCTCGCAGGTAGCTGACTTTAATGACGCAGAGATCATCTTCCTGGACAACGCCGCCGTGCGCCGCGACGACTTGTGGCAATAAAACAGACAGGCTCAAAACCACCAAGAGTCGGATCGACATCCATTTCATAACCATTGGTGTATTCTAACCGCAGGCCGATCACCATCACAGCTGCCTGACACAAGGCTCAACCCCTATGAACCTAGCACTCAGTATCCTCGCCCTGCTACTCGGGCCAGTAATCTACGCGATGAGCCGAAAAAATCGCGTTGCGCGGCAGATACTCGATGGCTTTATCTTCATAACGATTGCCGGAATTGTCTGCGTTAACATCATTCCGGAGGCACTCAGCGTCGGCGGCACATTCGCCGTGATCTTCCTGCTACTGGGCCTCGCCTTCCCCGTAGTTGTCGAACATGGATTCCGCAGCGCGTTACATGAAGCACATGTTGTAGTGCTCGTCCTGGCCGCCCTGGGCCTTGTAATTCATGCGGTTATCGACGGCATCGCCTTATTGCCAGCACAGGGTAGCGATCTCGCACATGCGGTGATTTTGCACAGGCTGCCGGTCGGAATGGCAATTTGGTGGTCATTGCGTCCAAGTCTTGGAGCACCGGTTGCCGTCAGCGCGATCGTCGTGATCAGTATGGCCACCGCGGCATCCTACGTCCTGGGCGGGCCAATGATAGAGCTGGCCGAGGCAAAAAGCCTGGCAGTGATTCAGGCGTTTGTAGCCGGCTCCCTGATCCACATTGTTGCCTTCGGCATCAACCACGAGCATGACGCGCACGTTGAGCCGGTCGCAAAATCGCAGGATTGGAGCTATCGGGTCGGCATATTGCTGGGTCTGTTCCTGGTATTCACAGCACCCGAGCTGAACATACTCTAAGAGCCACTCATCCCGCTTGCCTCGAATCGAGGATTACTCGATACCGAGAAACTCGCTGCGATAGTAAACAAGCGGTTCGGCGACCCGCTCTTCAACACCCAGCACGCGACCGACAATAATCTTGTGATCCCCGCCAGCGTATACATGCTCGGTACTGCATTCGAAGCAGGCGGCGAAGTCGGGCAGGATGGGCAAACCGTGCAGGCCCTCACAACAGTCGATGCCATCAAATTTGCTTTCGCTTCGCTGCGCAAAACGATCGCACAGATCCATTTGGTGTAACCCGAGAATGTGCACGGCAAAATGTTTCGCAGAGACGAACGCGTCGTAACTCATAGAGTCCAGCCCGACGCTCCACAGGATGAGAGGCGGCTCCAGCGATACCGAGTTAAAGCTGCTGATCGTGATTCCAACATTGTTGCCGTGCTTATCGAGCGTAGTGACCACGCCAACGCCGGTCGCGAAAGTGCTGAGTGCGCGACGAAAATCGAGCGTATCTATTTCTGTTCTGCCTGCCAAACCGTCAGCCCTTTGTCGTCCAAGAATCGAAATAGCCCCACAATCATGCCGCCGGCGATCAAGTGCCAGACACCCCAAAATACTGCAACAGCAGCTGCACCGCCGAGCCCTTTGAGCTGGCTGACGAGAATGACGAGTGCCAGCCCGGAATTCTGAATACCAATCTCGAAGGTTAAAGCCCGGCGTGTCGCGGATCGCCGTGACAAGGCGAAGCCCGTGAGGGCGCCGGTCGCGAATGCTATAGCGTTATGCAGCAATACCACGCCGCCGATGACGGACAATACAGGAATCAGGATGTCAATAAAGTAGATGATGCCGTAAATAATTACGCCGATTAGCGTCGAGACACCGATCAGCGTGGCACGTCGCCGTATCCTCACCGCGACGTCAGGCGCTTTTGCGGCTACCAACATTCCGAGTACCAGCGGTAGCGCAAGCATCAGCGTGGTCTGCGTCACGAACAACATGGGACTGACATCCAGCGTCTTCAGCAGGTCCGCCGTCGGCACGTAGCTGTGCGACCAGAACAGGATGGAAGCGGGCGTAAGTAAAGCCGCCAGCATGCTGGACGTCGCGGTCAGCGCAACCGACACCGCCACGTTGCCACGGGACAAATACGTCATCAGATTGGATACAGCCCCTCCCGGACAGCATGCGACGACGATCATGCCGAGCGCGACTGACGCGGGTGGCGCGATAATCACAATAAGCGCAAGAGTAACCGTCGGCAGCACCAGGACCTGCGCAGCAACACCGCCCATGAACAGCAGTGGTCGCTCGATGAGAAAATGAAAGTCATCAACCCGCAAGCCCAGGGCGACGCTGAACATCACAAGCATCAGCGCCAGCGCGACGCCTACCTGCCCGATCGGGTCGAGCATGATGGTCAGATTATCGAGTTCTGTGAGATCCATGCGGAAGAATGCCTAGCCCATACGCCCTATCGGTTCGTCGAGGCTATCCGGAGGCACTGTAAACCAGGCAGGCCCATCATCCGTCATATAGATACAGTCCTCGAGCCGGACGCCGAATTCATCGAAGATGTAAATTCCAGGCTCGTTCGAAAAACACATTCCGGTGGCCAATGGGGTTGCCTCACCGCGCACGAAGTTGACGCTTTCATGGCCATCCATGCCGATACCATGACCTGTGCGATGGCTCATGCCCGGCGTCGCATAACCGGGACCGTAACCCAGCGACTCATAGTACTTCCGTACTGCATCATCGACTTTGCCGGCCGGTACTCCCGGCCTGGCAGTTTCGAAAGCGATTTGCTGGCCCTTCCTAACGGTGTTCCAGACCTCGCGCTGACGCTTACCAGGCTCGCCATAAACGAACGTGCGAGAAATATCGGACTGATAGCCGTGTACCGAGCAGCCACAGTCCATCAACACAATTTGCCCTTGCTCGATTTCCTGCTTGATCGATGTGCCGTGAGGATAGGCACTCGCCGGTCCGAACAGTGCCATATTCCAAATGCCGCTTCCGCCAAGTGATGTCTGCGCCTCGCGCATCAGCGCGTTAACGTCCGCCGGCGTCATGCCTTTGTCCAGGCTTCGGTAAACATGTTCGTAGGCTTTGAGCGTGACCTCGTTGGCCATCGTCATCAACGCGATTTCGGCGCCTGATTTGTACATGCGGCAACCTTGCGTAACCGGCAGCGCCGCGACGATTTCGAATTCGGGCGCCGCGCGTCGCAGCCCTTCCACTGCAAAATAGCGCACCGTATCCTCGAGACCGATACGACCACGGCGCAGGCCGCGATCGCGCAGGACGCCCGCTACGCGCTCAAAGGGGTCCTCGTGCTCATGCCAGGTTCTGACGTCTTCGCCGAAGCTCATCGACTCGCGGACACTGGGTTCCTCAAAATACGGTGTAACGACCGCAATCTCACCTTCTCTCGGAATTATCAGCGCGGTCAGGCGCTCGCTGCGCCACCAGCTTATGCCACTGAAATACAACATGGCAGAACCCGGCTCGACGAGAATCGCGTCGATATCGAATTGCGCCATCAGCTTTTGTGCCTTCGCGACCCGGGCCAGCCGTTCCTCAACAGAGATAGGTACGGCATCCAGAGTGATCGAATTAAGTTGTTGGCCGACTTTCAACTCGGCCGTCTCGCTATCCGCGCTCACGCCAAGTCCGGCAGTCGCCAGGGTTGCCCCGGAAACACCGATGAATCGGCGCCTGGAGATATCCATATTTTCGATCCTCTGCCAGCGTGGAATTCGAGTCAGTGTAGCGTCCGCGCGAAAGCGATGCATGGCCAACTGTGGTCCAGAGCTCCCTGAGTGTCTGTTTGACACGGGTTTGGGCGCCGTTCACCACGAATGCGACGATGCAGTACGCTGTCGAAGCGGTTGTCGCTAGCGACGGTGCCGATTGAAGAACTCAAACATTAATCGAGAACCCCAGACATCCTGGCTGAAATCCGGTGCGATGCAGATCGCCTGATCCGGCATGCTCGCGGATTGAAGTTCGGTCACGCAATAGCCGTTGTTTCCACGCGGCCCCGGCGTACCTGGCCATCGATGGTCTCCCTCGGGCCACAGACAGTCTATCGATTCATGACGACTGCTGGCACAGGCGACCGTGCACTGTACGGCTTCACTTCCTGCCGGCGATTGCCAGACCTCGGGTTGCGCTGCACACGAGACACCATGGTTCCATTCGTCCGCTATGGCGTCGGTGCTCGAATAGAAAAAACCGCTGTCACTGACTCGACCGTCGAATGGAACGGTTTCATCTTTGCCGCCATTGATTTGCAGAAGCGGCACCGCGACTTCGGGTGTGCATTCGAAACCGGGCTCGACGCGGCCACCAATTAGCGCCGCTGCCGCGAACAGATCTGACGCCTCGCACGCAATTCGATTGCTCATCATCGCGCCATTGCTGAAACCGGAAACGTAAACGCGCTGCGGATCGATCATGAATTCCGAGGTGATGCTTGCTACCAGGGCCTCTATGAAACCGACATCATCATGACACGACGCCCATCCACAACGGCCGCAGGTGCCGCACTCCGGTGGGCAGGGATAGGTCTGGGCGTCAGAGGAACAGATCGGTCCCGCCGGTCCGCTATCGAAGCCGTCCGAAATATGGTTCCAGGACGTCACCTCCCAGCGCTCCTCGGCCGCGCCGTCCGACATGAACCAGGTCGACTGCGGGAAGATCATGACGTAACCATATTCTTCGGCGTAGCGAGTAAGGCCGTTGGTAACCTCGGCCTCGGTTCCCGTGGCGCTTCCGCCGTAACCATGCATAAAGACTGCAGCCGGATATTTTCCGCCGTCGTCATAACCTGATGGCAAAAACACAAAGTACTCTCGCTCGAGCCCATCATGCTGCAGCGTGTAGCGTGTCATGCCGGGCGGCTCTACTTGTGCGTCATCCGTGCACGCACCGATCGCCCCTGTGATCAGGGCGATCAGCGCGACGAAAAACGCCGACCGGTACATCACTGCCAATAGAACGGCTGAGTCGTACGGTTGCCGGTGACCTTCTCGTTCAGGGTAGCAGCGTCGTACAACCTGCCGTTGAGCATCACCATCTCAACCTTGTCGGTCTGGTAAATGTCCTCGACGACATTGGCATCGATGACAACGAGATCCGCCAGCTTGCCAACTTCCAGCGAGCCGAGATCCTTGTCGTAACCGAGCGCTTTAGCGGGCGCCGTTGTGGCGGTCTTGAGGGCATCGATTGATGACATGCCGCCTTGCGCGAAGCTCCAGATTTCCCAATGGCTGCCGAGCCCCTCGCGCTGGCCATGTGCACCGATACTAACGAGGACACCCTTGTCTGCCAGTAGCTTGGCGGTTGCCGCGCTGGCCGTATGGTAGTAATCGCTATCCGGTGCTTTGAGACGTCGCACCGAACGTGGCTGCAGAATGTGAGGCGGCACGAACTTCGACAGGATCGGATGCTTCCACACCTCTGTTTCCTGGTACCAGTAGGTCTCCGCACTCAAACCGCCGTAAGTAACAACCAGTGTCGGCGTGTATGCGACGTTAGTCTGACTCCAGAACTGCAAGACATCGTCGTACAACATCGACTGCGGAAGATTGTGTTCGATCGTGCTGTTGCCATCTGCAACCATCGACAAGTCCATATGGAACAGCGAGCCGCCTTCGGACACCACGAGCATGCCCTCTTCTCTTGCGGCCGTCGTTACCTGCTGACGTTGCTCGCGACGTGGCTGATTATAATTCTTGATGCTCATCGCACCCTGTGCTTTCAGGCGTCGCACGTGTTCGCGTGCGTCATCCAGCGAATTGATCTCGGCGAAATAGGTCGAGCGAGCGCCATAAACGATATCGCCGGTCGAGAAGATGCGCGGCGACAGTATCTGGCCGGTCCGCTGCATCTCAGCAGCCGCAAAGATCTCGGTAGCATCGTTGGACGGATCGTGAACCGTCGTTACGCCGAGTGCCAGGGTCGCGTAGGCCGCCCAGTTCTGCTCTGGGATGACGCCAACCCCGGCAGGGCCGTGGGCATGGGCATCGATCAGACCGGGGATTATGGTTTTACCGCTTACATCCACCTGCTCGGCCCCGGCAGGAATCTCAATATCGCCGGAGGCGCCAACAGCCTTTATTCGGTTACCTTCGATCACGATGACGCCGTCTTCAATGACGCCGCCATCGTCGGTCGACATGGTGACGAGACGTGCACCTGTAAACGCAACGACGCTCGACGGAACATCCGACTGTAGCCGCATCGACATCGAGGCTCCGTTAACGGGTGCTTTGTAAGCGCCGTCTTCTTCACCCTCAGCGACAACCACGAACAGCTCATCGACACTGGCTTCGAAGAGTGTCGAACCCAGCGACCAGGCCAGCGTCTTGCCGCCTTCAACCCAGTGCGGGTAGTTGCCACCGTTGCCACTGGCTTTTGTCATGCTGACGCTCGAGACGCTCGTAGAGAGATCCAGCGGTTTTCCGCCCGGTGGCAGTGGCAACGCGTAGATATGGTAGTTCTGGCGAAACGCGAAGTGTTGATCATCTGACGACACCTCGTAATGCGACAGGTCCTTGCCGTTCGCATGTATCTTCTCTTTCTCGCCATTGAGATCGATACTGACCAACGAACGTCCCGCCTCGCCGCGGCGCGTCACGTATAACCTGTCATTGCGACCACCGAAGTGCGGGTTACTACCGTCCGACGTGACCTCGCGGACATCGCCGCCGCTTGCCGCGACGATCAGGACGCCTGTCTGCATCGACCAGTTTGGCGATGTCAGGTAGCCGCCGCTATTGGCCTCAAAAACAATCGATTTTCCGTCTGCCGAGAATCGCGGTCCGTGGTAATGACCCGGCTTGCGCGTCAGTCGCTTGCTCTTGCCACCTGAAGACCGAACGCTGTGAACGTTTGCCAGCTCCTGATCGTCCCAGGTGATAAAGGTGATGGTCCTGCCATCACGTGACCAGGACGGATCGTACTCGAAATGCTCGTTTGCATCGCTCGTGAGTCGTTTCGGCGCGCCTTCGGGCAGGCTCTTTATATAGAGTCGGCCAGCGCTTTCGAAAACGACTCTTGATCCGTCCGGCGAGACCTCGGCATTGCGTACCATGGTCGTATCAAAGCTCGCCGGTGCAACATCAACAGACGGCCGCGGCGCATCATAGACGGTTCGTGTGTCTTTGACGTGAAACGGGATTTCGGTGACGGATTTGCTGCCAATATCAACGCGCTTGATACCGCCGCCGGACCAGAAAACCACGCTTTTGGAATCCGGCATCCAGTCCATGTTCGGGTAGGTACCATGCACAGCCCAGACTTCCTGCAAGTCTCTATCGAGCCCCTCGTAGATCGGGAATTCTGCACCGCTATCAAGATCTTTAAGAAACAATGCACTTTCACCCCGAATACGGCGGACAAACGCGAGGTACTTGCTATCGGGAGAGGGCGCGGGACGCACTGCACCGCCTGCGCCGGTGACGAAGACAATGTCTTCACCCGTCTCGAGGTCGTGGCGGCGAATCGCAAATACTTCACCATTGGAATCTTGCGCATAGACAAAGCTGCTGCCCGGCGTTTGATCCAGCGTGTAGTAGATATAGCGCCCATCGGGTGAGAAAGCAGGCTCGCCCAACTCTTTCTGGTGCGCCTCATTTGGCTTTTCAACAACAGCGACACCACCACCGCCGTTGCGGTGGTAAATCCAGATTTCACCGGTGCCGAGAGACCGCTGCGTCGTAAAGTGTTTGCGCGCTGCGATGTAGTTGCCGTCGGGCGACCAGTACGGATTATTAAGCAGGCGGAAGTCTTCTTTCGTAAGCTGTCGTGCATCGCTACCGTCGATCTTCATGACCCAGACATTGTCAGCGCCGCCGGCATCCGAAATGAACGCTATCTCTCTGCCATCTGGCGAGAATCGTGGCTGCATTGACCAGGATAGTCCGCTGTGAACTGATTTTGCCTGGCCGCCGTCGATCGGCAAGGTATAAACGTCGCCGAGCATATCGAACGCGATGGTCTTTCCGTCGGGACTAACGTCGAGGCTCATCCAGGAGCCGCTGCGCGTATCAATGGCGATTTCCCTTGCGTCGCCCGGTATCGCGTTGACGTCCCAGCTTTCTTCTTCATCGGCTGCCAGGACACTGCCGACGGCAAGGGCCAGTAATACGGTGGTGAGGGTCTTATAAGCAGTTCATTTTGGGCCTCATACGTTCAGTTCAGCCCGCGATAATAGCAGCGTTCCTGTGGAGCCACAGAATACAGGCCCTGCCTGGCCTGGCCTTGTCGTCAGACCGTATGTTCTTCAAGCGCCTGTGTTAAGACCCGGTCTTTCGTTCTCGCGCCGGAATCGGCATTCATTCTTCTCCCGTCCATGGTCGATTTGCCCGTTGATGCGGCGCGAAAAAATCCTCACCGGTGTCGGTGAAGCATTACGTCAGGTAGGTTCTTCTAGTTCCGGGATTGCTGGCTACACTCATTGGGTCTTTGTTGCACGCCCCCAAAAGTAGTAGAAACTGATCAGACTGTCTTCGTACATTTCAACGTCAAAGCCGAGTCGCTCCAGTTCATCCACGAACTCTTGCCGCCTGAACATTTTTTCGTAAGGATGGTCCAGCAGCCTCTTTAGAGGTCTGCCGATACCTCTTTCCCAGGTTTCAACAGGAAGCTCTTCGAAAAAGACCTCTCCGTTTGTCTTTAAGACCCTGTGAAGCTCTGCCAAGGCCTCTCGCCAATCAGGGATGTGGTGAATGATCCCAAAATCGACGGCGAGATCGAAACTGCGATCATTCAACGAGAGATTTGTGGCGTCCCCTTGCAGGAACCGGGCATTTTCCAGACTGCGCCCCCTGTTTCGAGCCCTCTCTATCATTTTCGGGTCCAGGTCTATACCGACGTATTCTCGAGGACTGAACAAATCATAAATAATTCTTGCCCCCACTCCCTGGCCACAACCAATTTCCAGAATCGAGTCGGTTCGTCCGTTGCAAAGGGCTTTCAGGCGAGGGGCTTCGAGGCGCTTCTGAATCAGCCCACGAATCGGATTGTTCATTGCCCAGTATTCGATTGAGTTCATTATCATCGTCTGGCGCCTTTTTGCGGCCTTGCGGCTTTCCTGGTTAATCCGTTCAGCCAACGATCAAATAGATGCTCTCGGTTCCGAATTGCCGTTTTCATTTGGAGTGAAGATCAAAACATCGTAGACGTCGCCAAACTGACGCGCCGCTGACGGCAAGAAGCAGACGGTCAATTCAAGCGAATGTCAGTCGTTAGGCGTCGTCACCCACTGTTTTTGACAGTGAGATCCAATGGAGGAATGGACGCCACTTCAAATGACGGCGCGCCTAGTTGGATCTGTCCGTGAGATCCCTCGATCAACTTAATTATGTGACTGCTGATCTTGTCTTTGGTACTGCGTCGTTTCTTATAATCTACAACATAACGCAGCGAAAACTCTGCCCAATTGTCATCAAGTCTTAGCGAAACCATTGGCTCCAGTTGAGCATCTTCCAGCATGTATTTGTCCGTCATTTTTCGCCAGTCACCCTTCAGTTTACGAGCGTGTTCTCCGGTAATGTCGTCAAGTACCTGTTGGAATCCGCGACGCGCCATTTCGTAGTCACTGCCGTATCGGATCGGTATCCTGATTTCGTCCCACAGAAACGGGAAGTCTGAAGAATAGTTATAGACCGGCTCCTTAAATATGAAGCCGTTGGCGACCCGAACGACTCGGCCATTGTATTGATCTCCATTGATCCATCCGCCACATTCCATCAGGGTTGTTCGCAATACTCCGATATCAATGACATCCCCTTTGATACCACCGAGCTGGATACGATCGCCGACGTCGTATAAGCGTCCAAAAGACAACGCGATCCAACCGGCAACACTGACGATGACCTCTTGTAGAGCGAAAGCGATACCAGCGCCGAGTACCCCCAACATCACGGTGAGACCGGAAAGTTTATCGCTGTAGACAACAGACAGCAGAACAAGGGCGACCGCATAACCGCCGATCGTGACGAGCTTCCTTAGACGATAGCGTCGCTGTGAGTCTTCTATGTACCGCCCAAGTGTACGTTGTACATACCGCACCAAAACAACGACCGCGAGCACGACCAACGTCGCTGCTATGATTTTTCCGATAACCGGATCAAATAGCCATTTTTTGATTTGATCTTCCACTCGTATGCCCTACGTAAGTTTCATCGAAAAACATGGTTTGCTGCGCTTAGTTCGCTGTGTCTGCTTTGGGTCAGTAGCAGTCGCTCACGATTCTAACACCCGAACTTCCGATTTCGGCCAGAAGCCTACATTCATCACATGTTAGACTCCGACGTATCCCAGACTGGAACTCCTCCGGGAGAGGAAAGTGTCACAATCGATGGCCAATAAACTCGACATTGCTCAACTAAAGAGCTTCTCCCCACTGAATGAGCTGAAGACGGATAACCTGCGCGCGATTCTCGACAAAATCGAATTACACGAAGCCAGGCGCGGCCAGAAGCTTTTCGAAAAGGGCGATACAGATAAGCGGACGTTCTATGTACTGTCCGGATTAATAGAACTGAAGGAAGGCGACAAAGTCATCCAGACGATCGCGGGAGGGACGGATCAAGCCCGAAATCCGATCGCCCCCATACTGCCACGCCATCTGACTGCTGTAACGGCAGGCGACGTCACGTATATCAGCATGAACAGTGATCTCCTGGACGTGACGTTGACCTGGGATCAGACCGGCATCTATGAAGTTAGTGACTTCGGCACCGAACAAATTGAGGAAAGCGGCAACTGGATGGCTGCCTTTCTTCGTATCAAGGCCTTCCAGCAGATACCGCCAGCGAATATCCAGACGATTTTCATGCGCCTGCAGCAGGTCAATCATAAAGCCGGAGACACCATTATCAAGCAGGGCAATGAAGGCGATTTTTTCTATGTCATTAATCGTGGCAGCTGCCTGGTCACGCGCGAGACGCCTCTGAGTTTCGAGGGCATCAAACTGGCCGAGCTGGGTGTCGGCGATACATTCGGCGATGAGGCGTTGATCTCGGGGGCAACATGCAACGCAACGATATCGATGCAAACAGATGGCAGCTTGATGCGATTGGGTAAAGACGACTTTCAGGCTCTTCTGGAAGCGCCGATGCTCGAGTCTCTGGACCAACGCGAAGCTGACAAAGTCGTTGCCGGCGGTGGTCAATGGCTCGATGTCCGCCTGCCGAGCGAATTCAAGGTGTCCCATAAGGACGGCGCTATGAATATGCCGCTTTACCTTATTCGTCATAAGCTCAATGTGCTGGATCCCAAAAAGAAGTACGTAGTCTGTTGTGATACCGGCCGGCGCAGTTCAGCAGCGGCCTTCATTCTGAAACAAAAGAATTTTCAAGTTGCCGTGTTGACGGGCGGAATAAACCAGGGCGAACTCTGAGAGTAACGAATATCGCCAGATGCAGAAATTGCTTCTTGAAACCAGGTCAGAACTATCGAGTCGATAACGCCCCGCCACCCTCTCAATCCCAACGCCTAATTGACCCGCTTCGGCGTGAAAGCGGACGCAATGTAGCTGTTAGTGACCTAACGCAGGCCAGCATCGTGGCGTTACCGCCAATTTGTCAGTGAATGGTTTATAGCGAGACTGCTATGCTTTGGCGATGACAAAAACCGACGTCATCATTATCGGCGGCGGCGCCGCCGGGCTCTTCTGTGCAATTACCGCAGGTAATCGTGGGCGCCGCGTTGTCGTCCTCGAAAGCTCAAACAAGATAGGCAAGAAGATCCTGATGTCGGGTGGTGGTCGCTGCAATTTCACGAATCTGCATTGCGAACCGTCGCGCTTTATCTCGAATAATCCGCGCTTCTGCATTTCGGCATTAAGCCGCTACACGCAATGGGACTTCATTGCGCTGGTCGAGAAACATGGCATTCCGTATCACGAAAAGACTCTCGGTCAGCTTTTTTGCGACAACTCGTCGAAAGACATCGTCGCGATGCTGCTCGATGAATGCGAAAGCGCGGGCGTACGAATACACACTCACTGCAACATTGAGTCCATTGGCACCAATGATCATTTCACCGTGTTCTCGGACAAAGGAGTCTTTGCATCCGAATCGCTGGTTGTTGCGTCGGGCGGTTTATCCATTCCGAAGATGGGCGCAAGCGGGTTTGGCTATCAGGTAGCGCGGCAATTCGGGCATTCCGTACACGAGACCAGAGCCGGACTCGTGCCCTTCACATTCAGCGGTGCCACTCACGAAATGACCGGACGCTTATCCGGCGTCAGCACGTCTGCAACCGTGACCGCCGGCAGTATTACGTTTACCGAGGACATCCTTTTTACGCACCGGGGCCTAAGCGGTCCGGCCATTCTTCAGCTATCGAGCTACTGGACACCCGGTGAGGAAATCTATATCGACGTACTCCCTGGCCAGGATGCCAATGTCCTTTTACTCGCCGCCAAGAAATCCCAGCCCAAGTCGCTTCTCCGAACCATCTTGGCAACAACGTTGCCACGTGCACTCGTTGGAGAATTACAGACCCTTTGGTGGAACGACGTCGCTGAGAAGCCGTTGGCCGAGATCTCGGATGAGGATCTGGCGCGTATCGGCCACAACCTGAATCGCTGGCCCTTAAAACCCTCAGGAACGGAAGGTTATCGCACAGCAGAGGTGACGCTGGGCGGTGTCGATACCACCGAGCTTTCGTCAAAGACGCTGGAGTCGTCGCGGCAACCGGGCCTTTATTTCATTGGTGAGGTGGTTGACGTCACCGGGCATCTTGGCGGCTTTAACTTTCAGTGGGCATGGTCATCCGGATGGGCGGCAGGGCAAGTGGTATAGGACGCTTGATTACGTTGTACTTTCGCAAAGGTGCGAGCCCCGAGGTCAGCAGCAGCTTGCGGCCAGCCGAGAAGGGATTGGCCCGACGATAGAGTCCTCGCGGACTGGCCGATATAGTCGAATCGCATACCGGTATAACGAATCCATCTGGGCAGATCATTGCTCATGCGGTTTAGCTATATAGACTGAGCTGCATGAACGCACGCGCCGAAGACATCTTCAGCTACGACGATCAGATCTTTGACTCGATTGCTGATCTGATCCCGAGCCCCGAAAACCCCACGCCAATGTTACGGCTGGGTGAGCGATTCAATCCGCACGCGGATTTCGAAATGTTGCTGAAGCTCGAGGGCATGAATCCTTTTGGTTCGATCAAGGATCGCACTGCACACTTCATGTTGAATGGCCTGGATTTAAAAGAAGGTCAGTCGCTTGTCGAACCGTCCGCCGGCAATACCGGAATAGCGCTGGCCGCCCTGGCCAACGCGAGGAACATCCCGATCGCAATCGTTGTCCCCGACGGTGTACCCGAGGAGAAGAAGGCGCTGCTGCGATTTCTTGGCGCTGAGCTGATCGAGGTGGAAGACGAAATGTGCCCGCTGTTTCCATCGGAGGGCGCGCGTGGCGTTGCGAAAAGCATGGTCGAAAGCCCGGCGTATGAAGGCAAAGTACGTAAGCCCGAATCAATACGAAAGCGCGCTGAACGTTGCCGCGCATTACCACACGACAGGTCCGGAGATCTGGCGCCAGACCGGCGGCAGACTCGACTATTTCTTCGCCAGCATCGGCACCGGCGGTACGATCAGTGGTGCGGGCCGGTATTTAAAGGAAATGAACCCGGCCATCAAGATTATCGGCGTGGAGCCGACAAGCCGTCACCACAACCTGTCCGGAATCAAGCGAATCTCCGGCCTGCCCGATGAACATTTTCCGAGCATTCTTGACCGGGAGCTGCTCGACGACCTGATCTCCGTGAGCGACGAGGAAGCGTTTAAAGCGGGCATCAGGGTCGCACGCACGGAGGGCGCGATGGTTAGCCCAACGACTGGCGCAGTGCTGCATGCGGCGGTTGAGATGGGTGCCACTAATAACGGTCGAGCCGTGTTGATCGCTACCGACAGCGCCGCCAAGTACGTTTCGGATTACGCCGACTACCTCGACGACTGAGCTGCGCGACGAAACGCGTAGGCCGCCACAGCGAAACTAATTATCGCCCCAAGGCCGAACATCCAGCGTCCGAGTGTGACGTTGCTTTCGTCGGATAACAGCGGCACACCGCCGGAGAATCCTTCGCTGGAACTGAAGAGTGAAACCCAGGCTCCCATGATGCCGAAGAGCAGGCACAGGACTCCTGCCAGCAAGTCATTTGCCCAGGAATGATCCCCCAGCAAGATCATGCCGCCAGCGATTACGAACATGATTCCGCTCATCGCGACTACCCACATAGGGGCCATAACTCTCGCTTCATCAACCGGGAGCAGGCCCAGCGCTATGGAAACCGGGTAACAGCCAAGGGCGACGCAGACCAGTCCCCAGGTCAGTCGAGAGCGCTTGGCAGGCTGCCGCGTGTGTTCAGCCATTGATGATCGACATACCGCGTTCGTCGTATCGGTTGCCTTTCACCCGATCCGCGAGTCGATCGAGCGTCGCCTGCTCGTCGTCAGTCAGCTCGATGTCGTATGCCCCCAGGTTCGTTTTTAGATTCTCAAGCCTGGTCGTGCCAGGAATCGTCATGACATGGTCACCACTACCGAGCACCCATGCCAACGCAATCTGCGCCGGTACGCAGGACCTTGCCGAGGCGATGCTCTCGATCTCGTCAACAAGCGCGACGTTGGCGCGGTATGCGTCACCCTGGTAACGCGGCGTCATTGCACGATAATCACCTTCACCAAGACTCGCCTGCTCTTTGAACTTGCCTGACAGCATGCCGCGTCCTAGTGGAGAATAGGCCACGAGCGTGGCACCTACGTCGATGCAGGCCGGGATCACCAACTCTTCGATGTCGCGACTGAAAATAGAATACTCAGACTGCACCGCCGAGACCGGATGGATCTTCGCAGCTCGCCTTATCGTATCGGCAGACGCCTCGGACAGGCCAATAGCGCGTACTTTGCCTTCGGTTACGAGTTCCGCCATTGCGGCTACGGTCTCCTCGATCGGAGTCGCCGGGTCGACACGATGCAGGTAATAAAGGTCGATAATGTCAGTCTGCAACCTCTTTAACGAGCCTTCAACGGCACGGCGGCAATTATCACGCGACCCGTCAATGCCGGTCGGTATTCCAGTCTCCGCATCCCGCATTGGTCCAAATTTCGTGGCGATAAATACTTTGTCACGACGATCGCCGAAAGCCTCGCCGAGCAGCGCCTCATTTGCCCCCATGCCATACATCTCTGCGGTGTCAAAATGGCATACGCCAAGCTCGATCGCTTCGTGCAGGAGTTTGATCGCCGCGCTCTGCTCCGTAGGCGGACCGTAAAATTCCGATAAACCCATGCAGCCCAGCCCGATCGCCGGAAGGCTCTTCTTGGTATTGCCCAAAACTCTCTGTTGCACCAGATGTGTCCTCTAAAAATTGACCGAAGCCTCGCAAATGCGCTTCAAACATTTCACCGGGCCGGAACTGTACGCGCTTCATGCCCTCCTCTTGACGCTCCCGGGCACTAGCTAAACGAGGCCTCAGGACCCCAAAATCCGGAATGCCCAAAACGCCAATGCTGCAGGCACCACGAATCCAAACCAGGACACCAGCATCGGCACATCGTATGCGCCGACAACGACTGGCATGCCATTGAGGATTCGCAGCAGGTGAGCGAGCGCAACTAAAGACAAGAGGATGCCGGTTACAACACAGTATTGTCGATAGGCCATGGCTGTTCTCCTTGAAGAGAGCGGCCTATTATAGCTCCGAAACCTTGCGCCCGAATTCCTCGACTTTGCTCCAGTCCGTGAACTCCACCGTCAGGGTCGGATCCGTGGGGCCCTTTGTTATCCACATGATCAGGCGAATCATGTGCTTATCCAGAAAGCCAAGACTGGGATAGTCGATCCTGCCGGCGAAAACGGCCAGCAGCTGCGGCTTCCAGTCGATCTGTTTCAGAAACTTCTGCAGGTAGGGATTCGTCTCTGGTGTGTTCTTTTCGGGCTTGCGGGCCACAACGTTAACGGAAAAAAACGCGTTGGGGTGCGCTTCAAGGAGAGCCTGGTTCTTCTCAATAAATTTGTTTACGAGCGGTTGGTGCTTTCCGTAACGAATGCTCGCGCCGATCACGATCTTGTCGAAGGTTCCGGCTACCAGTTCAGGGTCGTTTTTGACATCGAGTAACTGCACGTCGCTGCCGAGTGCCTCGACGGTCTGCTTGATGCGCCTGCAGATCTCCACTGTATGGCCGTCGGTGGTGGAGTACAGGATCAGTATTTTTTTCATAGCTGTCATCTTCACAATCAATGTAACAACACCACCGTCGCTTAAGCATAGGTGATATCCATAAGTGCTTCTGCCCGTAAAATACCCTACAAGGTAGGTTAGGAGAACCTCCATGGGCCAGCATGTCGACATCCAGCGGCTAAGTGACCAGCTTGCCTCGATTTGCCAGTGTGCCCTGGACCTTGAATCCGAGTTCGCGGAAGAACTCGCAGCCGTCCATCCGGAATTTCGCGAAGGCGCCAGGAACCTGGTTCACTACGTTGCGCTTCGACGTTTCGATATCAGCGAGTTGCAGGAAAATTTGCTGACCCTGGGCCTTTCCTCTCTGGGCCGCACCGAGCGCAATGTCATGGGTGTGCTTGGCGCTGTACGAGCGGCGCTGCAGAAACTCGGCAACGGCAATGGCGGCAGCGAAACGAACCTGCCAGTTGCCCCGCTCGAACTGCACAACCCGAGGGTAGATGCTCACAAGAAGGCGATCCTGGGCGAGCATCCCGACAACCGTGAAGTGAACATCATGGTGACCCTCCCCTCGGAGGCCGGCCAGAATCCCTCGCTAGCCGCAGAGATGATCGCCGCCGGTATGAACGTCGCAAGGATCAACTGCGCACACGATGACACGGGCATCTGGGCAGCAATGGTGAATAATGTAAGGACAGCAAGCGCTGACGCTGGCAAAGACTGCAGAATCATTATGGACCTTGCAGGTCCGAAATTGCGGACTGGTGAGCTGCGTCCCGGGCCCCGAGTCCTCCACCTCAGGCCCAAGCGTGACCCTCTGGGCCGCGTTATCGCGCCACGCCGAATTCGGTTTATACCCGATGATGCCTTGCGTCGCGGCAGGAAAGCCGCGGTCATTCCGGTATCGAGAGAGTGCGTCGAGTTAGCAGAACCCGGTGACGAAATCCGACTGAAAGATACCCGGGGCAAGAAGCGTCGTCTGACCGTCGTCGACAAGGATGACAAGGGCCTGGTCCTGGAGACCTATCAAGGTGCGTATATCGCCACCGGCAGCAAGTTGCGTCTACACCGACTCGACGCCGGCGAGAAACTAACTTACCGCGTTGGCGAGCTGCCCTCCATCGAACAGCCCATCCTTTTGCGCCAGGGAGATACGCTCATTCTGCACCGGGCGAATGTTCCGGGCGAGCCGGCAAAAGAGGATGCTGAAGGCAACGTTCTTGCAGCCGCGCACGTCGCCTGCCAACAACCCGAGGTCTTCGCCTTCGTTATGCCGGGAGATCCGATTTCGCTGAACGACGGCAAAATTACCGGCGTCGTTCAATCCGCTAATGACGATGAGCTTGAGGTCGAAATTAAAAAAGCCAAGCCAACAGGCAGTCGTCTGCGCGGACATCGCGGTATCAATTTTCCCGGGAGCGATATTCGTTTGCCGGGAATCACAGCATCGGACAGAGAGAACCTGCGCTTTGTCGCTGAAAACGCAGACGCGGTCAGTCTCTCCTTCGTTCGCGAACCTGCGGATATCCGTCTGTTACAGGAGGCGCTGCAGGAATACCCGGACAAAAACCTCGGTGTTGTCATCAAAATCGAAACCAAGCGCGGCTTCAAGAACCTGCCCCAGCTAATACTGACCGCGATGCGCAGCTACCCCGCCGCCATCATGATTGCGCGTGGCGACCTTGCCGTCGAATGCGGCTGGGAACGGCTGGCCGAGCTGCAGGAAGAGATACTCTGGTTTTGCGAGGCGGCGCAAATACCGGTGATGTGGGCAACCCAGGTCCTGGAACAGGAGGCGAAGAAAGGACGGCCATCGCGCGCGGAAATCAGCGATGCGGCGATGTCACAGCGCGCTGACTGTGTGATGCTGAACAAGGGTCCGCATATTCTCGCGGCCATTCGTATGCTCGATAACATCCTGTGCCGAATGCAGAAGCACCAGTTCAAGAAGACCGCGCGGATGCACAAGCTGGATGTTTCTGACAATACGGATTGACAAAAAAAGCCCCTCGAATGAGGGGCTTTTCAGATCTGCAGTTTCTGCTCGTCTAGAACTTCCAGCCCAGGGTCAGGCTGTAAACCAGCGGATCAATTTCAACTTCTTCGAGCGGTAAACCATCCAACTCGGCATCCGTGTTGATATCGATCCAGCGAAGATCGAAGTTCAGGAACATCTTCTCGGAAATATCAAAGTCAGCGCCAAGTTGAGCGGCGAACCCTACCGAGTCATCTAGCGAAAGGCTCGTGCCGGACAGCGGACCCGTCGTATCTTCGTCGAAGAACAACGTGTAGTTGAGGCCGGCACCAACATACGGCCTGAATGCGCCATCAGGAACGAAATGATACTGCAGGCTGAATGTCGGCGGCAGGTGTTTTGTCTCGCCAACTTTAGTGCCGTCGGAGGCCAACTTGATATCGTGCGAGAACGGCGTTGCGGCAAGAATCTCGAAGCCAACGTTCGGTGTGAAAAAGTAGGTGCCGTTGAAGACAACCGCAGTACCGCTGTCAACCGATGCCACGAGACCGTTGCTGGATTTCGGGTCGACATTGCCGACACCAACACGAAGTAACCAGTCACCTTTCTCATAGGCGTTGGCTGCGGAACTGAGTACGACCACTGCGAGAGTAGCCGCGGCTAGAAGGCTGCGACGAAGAAATGTCATTTTTGAATGCTCCCATGCACAAGTGTTTTTCAAGCCCTGTTGGCTCGACCGTGTGCATAATGCACACGTATGGAGCAAGTTCGAATGCGCGGCTCTACCTAAGTCGTTTCGGTATTTACGGCCTAGACTTGCCCAGGCAGTTGCCTAAAATTCGCGTCAGCGGTTCGTCTATCGCTCTACCCCGACAAAGTCCTTCTCACGTATTTTCGCGTTCGCTGCGGCCAGCCTTGCGATGGGAACGCGCGGCCCGGAGCACGATACGTAATTGAGGCCAACGTGCTGGCAGAAGCGGATCGATGCAGGGTGGCCACCCTGCTCGCCGCAGATACCGATCTTGAGGTCGGGGCGTTGCTTTCTGCCACGATAGACCGCCATATCGATCAATTGACCGACGCCTTGAATATCAAGAACCTCGAATGGATTGTCCTGCAGAATCCCGAAGTCGTTATACATTGGCAGGAACTTGTTCTCGGCATCTTCCCTCGAGAACGAGAACACAGCCTGCGTCAGGTCATTGGTGCCGAATGAGAAGAACTCTGCGCTGGCGGCCAGGTGGGTTGCACGAGTGCATGCCCGCACTGTTTCAATCATCGTGCCAAATTTGAATTGCAGCGGCTTGCCATGTTCTTTTTCGAGCTCCTTGGTGAGCTTGTCTACGGTACGCCGTACATGTGCCAGCTCCTGGGTCGTGATGACCTGCGGTACCATAATCTCAGGTTGCACATCTATGCCCTTCTCGGCGCACTCAACAGCGGCTTCGAGGATGGCCCGGATCTGCATGGCGTAGATTTCCGGGTACGCAATACCGAGTCGCACACCACGATGACCGAGCATCGGGTTTACTTCCTGGAGCTCCCTGACCTTCTTCAGCATGCGCTCTTTCTTCGTCAGCGCGTCGTTGACGAACTCTTCGCTGAGCTCGCTGAACGCCTCGGGAAGATCCGGCGGTGCCGACAACGAAGCCAGCGCAGTTTGCCGTCCCCTGACCACATCGCGGTAGATGCGCAGCGTCTCGAGCTGCTCCAGCAGATCGTGTTCGGTCGGCAGGAACTCGTGCATCGGGGGGTCGAGGAGCCTGACCGTGACCGGGTCTGGCGCCATCACCGAAAATAGCTGAACAAAGTCCGCGCGTTGAATTGGCAGCAGCCGATCCAGAGCAGCGACGCGATCTTCCCGGGTATCCGCGAGGATCATGTCGATGACGATCGGCAAACGATCGCTGGCATTGAACATGCGTTCCGTGCGGCACAGGCCGATGCCCATCGCACCGTACTCGCGCGCCTTTCGCGCAGCCTCCGGCGTATCGGCATTGGCCATCACCTTCATGTCGGCAGCTTCATCGGCCCAGCCAAGCAATTTCTCGAGGTCCCCGGAGAAATGCGGAGGAATAGTCGGTATCGCTCCGAGGTAAACCATGCCGGTCGCGCCATCGAGCGTGATGACGTCGCCCTCATGAAGAACATGTTCACCCACGCGGGCGAGTCGCAGGTCAACGTCGACAACGATGCCCTCGGCGCCGGCAACACAAGGTTTACCCATTCCTCGGGCGACCACGGCCGCGTGCGAGGTTTTGCCGCCGCGGCTCGTCAATATGCCCTCGGCTGCGAAGAAACCGTGAATGTCCTCGGGACGAGTTTCCTCGCGAACGAGAATGATCTGCTCTCCCGCTTTACCGAGCTTCTCGGCGAGATCAGCGTCAAATACACATTTGCCTGACGCGGCCCCCGGCGAGGCCGGCAGGCCCAGCGCTATCGGCTCGGCGGTGCTGTTCGGATCAAGACTCGGATGCAGCAGCTGCTCCAGCAGTTCAGGCTCTATTCGCAGCAGAGCCTGTTCTTTGGAAATGAGGCCCTCACCGAACATGTCCACCGAGGTCTTGACCATCGCAGCGGCATTCATCTTGCCGTTGCGTGTCTGCAAACAGTAGAGCGTGCCCTTCTCGATCGTGAACTCGTAGTCCTGGACTTCCTGGTAGTGCGACTCGAGCGTATTGCGCAACGCGACCAGTTGCTCAAACTGCTCCCGCATCTCTGTTTCCATTTGTTGCAGCGGCTTCGGCGTCCGAATGCCGGCGACAACGTCCTCACCCTGCGCGTTGGTCAGGTACTCGCCGAACATTTCCTTGTTGCCGTCGCCCGGGTTACGTGTGAAACCCACGCCGGTGGCACAGTCATCGCCCATATTGCCAAATACCATGGTGCAGATATTAACGGCCGTACCGTTCGCCATGTCCGGCGTAATATGAAACTCGCGCCGGTAGTCGACCGCACGCTTGCCCATCCACGACCGAAATACGGATTCGACGGCGAGTTGCAGCTGCTTCAGGACATCCTGCGGGAAGTCTTTGCCGCTCTCGCGCCTGACCACGGCGAGAAATTTCTCACTGATCTCTTTCAAATGACTCGCATCCAGCCCCACGTCAGCCTTGACGCCTTCCCGTTGCTTGACCTCGTCGAAATGCTCGTCGAAGTGTTCGTCCGCAATGCCGAGCGCGACCTTGCCGAACAACTGGATAAACCGTCGGTATGCGTCATACGCAAAGCGTTCGTCACCCGTCTGCCGTATCAGGCCCTGGAGCGTGTCGTCGTTAAGACCCAGATTGAGAATCGTGTCCATCATGCCCGGCATCGACATGGCGGAACCGGAGCGCACGGATACCAGCAAAGGATCGTCGCCCCTGCCGAAGGTCTTGCCTGTCGCGGACTCGAGCTTCTCGATTTCTTCCTTTACGCTGTCCATCAGGCCCGCGGGTAACTTGTTCCCATCGAGATAGTCCAGGCACGCCTCAGTAGTGATGACAAAACCCGGCGGAACGTTGATCCCGATCTGGGTCATCTCGCAAAGATTTGCCCCCTTGCCGCCCAGTAACTTCTTGTTGTGGCCATCGCCCTCTGTAAAAGAGTAGACACGTTTGTTCGTCATATCGTTATTACCGCTGTTTGGATTGTGTTGTGGCCGAATAGTGGCCCAGGCGGCACCGCCATACCATTACGGCAAACCACTAAGGCGAGCTTGCACCCGGTAAATCGTTAAATTCTTGCGGTTCGCGGCCGATACAGTCTTTATGTCTCTCCGGACGAAAACGCTGGCGCTTTTTCTGGTGCTTGGCTGTGCCATATGCCTGGGCAGCTATGTGGCGTTGCGGCTGGCCGTACTACCAGCATTCGCCGGCCTTTGAGGCCCAGGACTCCAGAGATGCGCTGGTCCGGGTCGAAAACCTCCTGGACGGCGATCTGCGCGCACTCGAGATAATTAATGTCGAGTATTCGTCCTGGAATGAAACCGTCGACTACATCGCCAATCGAAACCTGGAATTTCAGGAAGATAACCTGTCGCCAGGCTACTGGCGCAGTATCGACGTAAGCCTCGTGATGGTTTTCGATGCTGACGGTGAGCAGGTCTACGGCTGGGTCGTCCACCCGGTTGATGGCCATACGATCGCCCTGGATAAGGAACTGCTTGAGCCACTGTTACCTGACCATATCCTCGTCCGACATGAATCTCTGGACAGCAAGATTCTCGGCCTGCTCAGAACTCGAAGCGGTTTGATGCAAATCGCATCGTATCCTGTAACAAACACTTCAGGTACCGGCCCACTCGCCGGTACGCTTATTTTGGGCCAGTTCCTCAGTGAGAGCCGGCTTCTGGAAATGGCAGTTCGCGCCACCGCCGACGTTTCGCTGCACGTCCTGGGCGAGGATCACCTGCCGGCGCACGTTGTTACTGCTCTGAGCGACATGACGGAGGCAGATGCTACGGTCGCGACTCACTCCGACAGTGTGCATGGCCTGCAGGTCCTGAGAGACGTCAACGAGAAGCCGGTCGCTGTACTCGAAATCTCTCAGCCACGTAACGATTTCCCAGATCGGCACCGATACGATCCGCACGACGATGATATTTCTCGCCGCGGGCAGTATTGCCTTCTTGTTGGCAGCACTATTTTTTATTCGCCAACTTATTGTCACGCCGATTCAAAGGCTCACAAGTCAACTGTCACACATGCAGAACACCGGCAACCTCGACTTCGAATCCGATGCTCCTCGGTCCGATGAGATCGGTGTGCTCGCTAGAGAGTTCGCAGACCTTGCGAAGGGATTGCGCACCGCGCGTGGGGAGTTGGAAAAAGCACGCGACGAAGCCTTATCCATGTCAAATGCGAAGAGCGAATTCCTGGCCCGCATGAGCCATGAAATTCGCACGCCGATGAATGGCGTACTTGGTATGACTGAATTGCTGAGAAACACGGAACTCACGGACAAGCAGGAGCGCTTTGCCGATACCATATACCAGTCCGCCGAATCACTGTTGCATATCATTAACGACATACTCGATATTTCGAGAATCGAGGCGGGCAAGCTTGAACTGGACGTCGCGCCGTTTAACTTGCGAAACGTCGTCGAGGAGTGTCTGGAATTGCTCGCAGACTCGGCGCATCGTAAGAATCTCGAACTCGTCGGTGCCATTCCCGCCGACACCCATACTGCTGTCGAAGGGGATGCGCTCCGCCTCCGTCAAATCCTGGTCAACTTGCTCAGTAATGCTGTCAAATTTACCGAGCAGGGCGAAATCATCGTTCGTGTCGAAACAATCGAAAAAAGTGAGCATCAGATCGAGTTTAGATTCGAGGTGGAAGATTCCGGTATCGGCATCGCACCCGACAGTCTGGAAAGAATCTTCGAACCGTTCACCCAGGCAGACGGAACAACCACCCGGCGCTTCGGCGGCACGGGCCTTGGTCTGTCGATTTGCAGTCAGCTCATCGACCTCATGGGGGGCGAGATTGGCGCTGACAGCCACCCCGGAAGAGGCAGCAGGTTCTGGTTTACATTGGTGCTTGTCAGAGACGCCGAACCATCGGGGCTGCAAAGCCCCGCTACGCTATCCGGGAAGCGGGTGTTGATTGTCGATGACAACGCTACCAATCGTGAAACCCTGCAAGAGCAACTGGAAAGTTGGCAAATGCAGGTAATGTCAGCCAGTTCCGGTGTCGAAGCACTTGGCATATTGTCCGGCAGTGTCCGCGATGATGAGCCATTCGACACCATACTCCTGGACATGAACATGCCCGAAATGGACGGCATCGAGCTTGCGAAGGAAATACGTCATACGAAGGGGTTCGCCGCCGCGCCACTGATAATGCTCAGCTCTGTGGCTGTCAGTGATACCGGCAACGAGCATGAAAGTTCCGGCGTCGACGCGTGGCTCACCAAACCAATCCGACAGGCGCGCCTGAGCGATGCGCTCTTATCGCACCTCGACCGGAGGCGCTCACCTGACCGTCGCTCCGACCAACAGCCGCTGTCTGCCAAAGCTATAAACGATGCGGAAAATCGAAGCTTGCGGGTGCTGCTTGTCGAAGATAATGACGTTAACCAGATAGTGGCCGAAAGCATGTTGAAAATGCTTGGTCATCAAGACCGTAGTCGTATCGAACGGCAGAGAGGCCTTCAGTACTTTCAAGACGCAAGACTTCGACGTTGTGCTCATGGATTGCCAGATGCCCGGCATTGATGGATTCGAAGCGACCCAGACAATACGCTGCTGGGAGCTGGAACAGCATCGTGACCCCACAGCGATTATCGCGTTGACCGCTAACGCGCTTGCCGGCGATCGTGAGCGTTGCCTGGTGGCTGGCATGAATGATTACCTGAGCAAACCATTCACCTGCGAACAACTTGCAGAGGTGATAGCAGCGAACGTCGTTACCCAGGGACGGGCCGCAAACGACATCGTCTGTATCGGTGCACACATCCTCGTTGTCGACGACAACTCGATGAACCAGCAAGTCACCGAAGCTGTCCTTCATGACCTCGGCTATAGCGCCGATATCGCAGCAAACGGCGACGAGGCCCTGCGGGCAGTCGTATCAGAGCACTACGACCTGATTCTCATGGACTGCCACATGCCTGTGCGAAACGGCTACGACACAACCAAAGAAATCCGTCGGCTGGAGGAGGCCTCGGACTCCGCGGCCCGGACACCAATCATCGCGCTTACCGCCGATCTCATGCAGAGCAATCAGGAACGTTGCCTCGAATGCGGAATGGACGACTACATGCCGAAGCCGTTTACTCAGGCACAGCTCGGCGCGATGCTGGATCGCTGGCTGCCTGCCGCAGACGCTGTGGCCGACGACAGTGAGTCCGCGACTGAAGCCGAGGGCTTTGGCGAACTAACGGATTCATTACCGTCATCTTCGCTTGATCGCAGCGCACTGGAGGAGATTCTCGGCTTTGACTCTTCCACGGCCAATAATACCGCCCGTGAAATCATACTTTCCTACTGCGCCCTTTCAACCAGGCTCGTACTGCAGCTTAGATCGGCAGTCACGGATAAAGATTACGAGCAGATCGAACTACTGGCGCATTCGCTGAAAGGCTGTAGCGGCCAGATTGGTGCCGTGCAACTTGCCAGTCTTTGCGAGAAGCTTTTGTACGCAGTGCGCGTCAAAGACCTCAGCGATTCGCCTGCAATTTGCGAACGAGCCGCGATCGAGCATTCGGCCGTCATGATTGCGCTCGACAAGGAAATTCAGCGTATCGCTGCGTGATTCTGTAATAATGGCGCATGGCTGATCTTGGCGCCCTGACGTTACTTCCCACCTTGATCGTTTTCGCGCTCGCGATTCTGACGCATCGGCCCATCGAGTCCCTTATTGCCGGTTCGCTGGTTGGTCTCGTAATTCTCAACGGCACTGGTTTCGTTGGCGGCTTCGCCGAGGCCTCCATCCGGGTGATGACTGACGCCGACGTTGCCTGGGTAATTTTGGTCTGCGGTTTCATGGGTAGCCTGATCGGTATCCTGATCCGCACCGGCTCGACATCGTCCTTTACACAGTTGATGTCGACGCGCGTACGATCTGAAAAGACCGCACTGATAGCAACCTGGGGTCTTGGCATTCTGATGTTCGTCGACGACTACCTGAACTCGCTGGCAGTGGCTTCAGCGATGCGTAGCCTGACCGACAAGTACAAGGTATCGCGTGAGAAACTTGCCTATGTAGTCGATTCTACGGCCGCCCCTATCAGCGTCATCATCCCGTTTTCGACCTGGGGAGTATTTTTCTCCGGGCTAATCGTCGCCAACGGCATTGCGCCCGAAGGCCAGGGATTTGCCACCTACATCAGCGCAATTCCCTACATGCTGTATGCCTGGGTCGCGGTCCTAATGGTGCCTTTCGTGATTTTCGGTGCGATACCTGCGATCGGCCCAATGAAAGCCGCGCAACTCCGAGCACACACGACCGGTGAGATGGTGCCACCCGATGCGGCACACATTGAAGCGGCCAATCAGTCAATAACACCCAATCCCAATGTCAAACCACGCGTCTCAATGTTCATCGTGCCGATGACGGTACTCGTGCTGGCAACGCTGTATTTCGACAAAGACTTCCTCGTCGGCATCTACATCACGCTTGGCGGCACGGCGATCTATATTCTCGCCACACGAATGCTGTCGATGAATGACACCTTTGACACGATTGTCGACGGCTTCAAAATGATGATCGAGCCGCTAGGCGTACTGGTTGCGGCATTCATACTGAAAGATGTTAACGATGCGCTCGGCCTGGCACCGTACGTCGTCAGCATGATGGAGCCATTGCTTACGCCGAAGTCATTGCCTGCGGTCATTTTCGCCTCGATGGCGATCGTTTCATTCATGACCGGTTCGAACTGGGGCGTATTCGTTATCGTTCTGCCGATAGTAACGGCGCTGGCCAACAGCCTCGGCGCAGATATCGTGCTGGTCATCGGCGCAACGCTTTCCGCAAGCACCTTTGGCAGTCATGCGTGCTTCTACTCGGATGCCACGGTTCTCACGGCACAAGCCTCAGGCTGCACGCCATTTCAGCATGCGATAACACAAATACCCTACGCCTTGATCGCCGCGGCAATCTCGGTCGCAGGGTATCTGCTCATCGCTTACCTGTAGCCGAACAATACGCCTATTGAATGCCCCTGCCAGGTGTCCAGGGCACGCGAGCGGCATCCAGCGCTTCCTTGAATCCGGCGTACTCGTCATCAATCAGCGCCGAGAGTTGCCCGGTAACGTCGTCATACAGGGCACGTCCGATTTGCAACGATTCGCGTTGCTCCGGCGTGGGGCCGTAAGCGCTCGAACTTGGGTCAAAACGTGCATGCCAGATACGTTCTCCGAGTGTCACGGCGGCCTGATCCTTGAACATCTCGCGAGTCTCATTGCCGGTCAGACGCTCACGCTGCGCTGTAATTCGCTGCTTGAGCGAGTTGGCAATTTCGTACAGGGATGCATCCGCCGTTGAACGCTCAAGCACCTCTTTAATGGCGTCAATCTCGGCGACAATTTCATCGATTGCGCTTACCGTGCCACCGGATGCGCGAATCAGCTCATCTATCTGCGTTTCGAAGATGACTCTTTGTTCCTGCGTACTGCCAGGCAGTGTCGGCTCTCGTATAGACACCACTTCAAAAGTCTGGCGCTGTTCAAGATCACTGACAACACCGTCGACACGTTTTTGCATGGTCACGGAATAGGTGCCGGGAACAACCAGGACACCCTCGCCCTCGTGACCTTCATCTTCGGGATCTTCTTTGGGTGCCCACGCATCCAGCGCCGGATAGCGCAAGTTCCATGCGACCCGATGGAAAGCCCGCTTCAACCGGTCCTTCAATCTGTCGCACAACGCTACCGCTCGCATCTTTTACGGTGAATAGAATCGCCGGACCATCCTCACGCTGCTCCGCCACGATGTCGTTCCAATTGGCAAAAGTGACGTTCTGGTTTTGCTTTTCACGGTCCTTTTCTTTCTCGCGTCGCGCTTCCTGACGTGTCTGGATCGTCTTCGGGAGGTAGTAGGTGAAGGTTGCACCGAATTCCGGATTCGGGGCGATGTAGTATCCGTCGCCCTGGCTACCTGCGCAGCCCGGCTCACCGCAGCCCAACGGTCGCTTGGGCACATACCAGAGCGCCTTGCGAACCGGGAACAGCACGCTGTCGTTTTTCAGCATACCTGCATCGAGACTACGCAATGGCGAGTAGTCATCGAGGACATAGAAACTCCGTCCAAAGGTTGCGCCGACAAGATCATTTTCACGCGTCTGGATCACGAGATCCCGGAACGGGATATTCGGGACACCGCCTTTCAGCTTGGTCCACTCGCCGCCACCATTAACCGTAAAGAACACACCGAACTCGGTACCGAGAAACAGTAGCCCGGGCTTCTCGTGATCCTGCACAAGGCGCCACAGGACATGACGTTCCGGCAAATTACTGGCAATACTCTTCCAGCTACGCCCGCGATTCTCGCTTTTCAGTACATACGGCGAGAAGTCGCCACTTTTGTGATCATCAACGACGACGTAGACGACATCGGGATCATGCAGATCCGCCTTGATATCGTTGACGAAGAATCGGCTGGGTACGCCGGGCAATTTGTCGACACGCCGCCAGCTTTGGCCGTTATTTTCTGTTATCTGAATAAGGCCGTCGTCGGTTCCGGCGTAAATCAGCCCGTCTACGAGCGGCGACTGCGACAACGACGTAACGGTGTTGAAGGACGACATCGCATAAAGATCCCACGATGAATCGAAGCTCCAGGTTCGGCCCATAAGGGGTTGCCGGGTGCGTCGTTCGTTACGTGTCAGATCCCCACTGATCGGTGTCCACGAATCTCCATAGTCGTCGCTCTTCCATACCCGTTGGGTACCAAAAAACAGGGTCGACGATTTGTGCGGGCTGATCAGGATTGGCGAATCCCAGTTGTATCGCTCCGGCGGCTCGCCGGCAGCCGGCTGCGGGCGGATATAGACGCTTTCACCGGTCTTGCGGTCGAAGCGGGTCAGGTTTCCCTGCTGCCACTGCGCGTAAATGATGTCGGGGTTGTTGGGATCGACGGCAGACTGGTGGCCGTCGCCAAACAGGGTAATGAACCAGTCAGAGTTCTGTATGCCGACGTTGTTGGTCGTGCGCGACGGTCCTCCATGGCTATTGTTGTCCTGCGTCCCGCCATAAACGTTATAGAAAGGCTCGTCATAGTCGACCGCGACTTTGTAATACTGCGTGATCGGCATGTTGTTGATAAACCGCCACGTCTCACCAAGGTCGTAGGATTCGTAGATGCCGCCGTCCACTCCGACAAGCAGATAGTTTTCGTCATTCGGATCAAATGCCATGGCATGGTGATCCGAGTGCTTGGTCTCGTGATCCAGCTTGATGAAATTCTCACCGCCGTCTTCCGTGACGTGCATCTGCACATCCATCTGGTAAACGCGATCAAACTTATGCGGACTCGCGAATAGCTCCTGGTAGTAATGCGGCCCCGTGCCACTCGACAGGTAGTCGTTGCGTTTTTCCCAGGATTCTCCGCCGTCCTCAGAGCGCCAGAAACCACCCTCCCGGTTCGCGAGTTCGATAGTGGCGTAAATGACGTCAGGATCCTGTGGTGAAATCGCAATACCCGTCTTGCCACGATTCTCATCGGGCAGACCTTCGCTTAGCTCTCGCCAGGTCTCACCACCATCCTCGGACTTGTGGATACCCGTTCCCGGACCACCGTCCATCAATACTGCAACATTGCGGAAACGTTGCCATGACACGGCATACATGACATCTGCATTCCGCGGGTCCATAAGGACCTCGGACACCCCGGTGTAGCGATCGTCGGCCTCGGTGTTGCCCAGCCCATCGCCAAGCACTTTGCGCCATGTCTCACCGCCATCGGTCGACTTGTAAAGGCCGCGCTCACCGCCACCGGACCAGAGTGGGCCCTGCGCCGCAACGAAAATCGTGTTTGAGTCACGTGGGTCGACACGAATCATGCCGATACGCTCGGAATTCTCGAGCCCCATGTGCTCCCAGTTCTGCCCGCCGTCGCGGCTTCGGTAAACGCCGTTGCCATAGCCGACGTGCCGACCACTGACATTCTCGCCAGACCCCAGCCACAGGGTGGTCGGGTTGTTTGGATCGATGCTGATGCAACCCACCGAGTACGACTCTTCGTTGTCGAAGATCGGCTCCCAGGTCGTGCCGCGATTGCGCGTCTTCCAGACACCACCACTGCCGACGGCTACGTACCAGGTGCTTTGATTGCGCGGGTCGATCGCTATATCGGCAATGCGTCCTGCCATGAACGCAGGTCCGATGCTGCGAAACTCGAGCCCCTTGAATGTCGCTTCGTTGAACCCCGGTTCCGGCTGTTCCTCGTCTGCGGCAAAAGCCCACGAATATGCCAGCGTCAGAAATATGGCGCCAAACGCGAGTCGCTTCATACGTTTCCCCTTTGTGTCTTTATTTATTGTCGGTCGACCGGCCAATCATGGTGATCGCTGCGGACCGATCTGTCCAGCGCTTCGAGCGCCGCAGCATCCCGACCGTACGGATCATTGTAGAAATGCACTCTGCCTATTTCGTCGACGTCGACTGTCCAATACGCGATGTAAACAGGCAATGGATTTATCAGAGCAACTGTCCTCGTGATCCCGGAATCGATTTGCGAATCGATTTCCGCCCGCGTCCATCCCTCACTGTCAAGAATAACGGCGGCGAATGACAAGGGATCGTCTAACCGTATGCAGCCATGGCTTAGCGCACGATTCGCACTCTCAAACAGCCACCTCGCAGGCGTATCATGCATACAGACCGAGTACGGATTGGGAATCATGAACTTGATTTTGCCCAACTCGTTTGCGGGGCCCGCTTGCTGTAACAGCCTGAACGGAAAGTTGCTCTTCGAATAGAGACTCCACTCCACAACCGCCGGATCGACGCGGTTGCCGTCACGATCAAAGAGCTGGTAACCACCCGCCGAGAAAAAGTTCGAATTCTGTTTGATTTTCGGCAGCAGTTCTTCACTGGCGATGCTATGCGGTACTGACCAGGTCGGGTTGAACACAACAGAGTTCAGCTCAGAGCTAATCTCCGGGGTCTCTTTATCCTTCTCACCGACAATGACCTTTGTAGTCCAGATCGCGCGCCCGCCACGTATCACCGTCGCTCTGAAGGCAGCGATATTGACCAATACGAATTGAGCTCCACCGACGTCCGCGAACGAGCGCATGCGCTCGATATTCAATCGAATTTGATCGAGGCGTTGTTCGCTCGACACATTGAGTGCGCGCAACGTCGCTCGGCCTACGAGGCCGTCCGCTGCCAGCCCATGTCGAGCCTGGAATCGGCGCACAGCATTTTGCAGATCGTCGTCGTAATAAGCGCGATTTGCGTCTTTCGTCCCCAAGGTCACCCGATGCCGCAAGTCGGACTGCCAGCGCTGCAATTCGCGGGTCGTCTGTATCCGGCCTTATGGTCGGGCCTTTCGGGATGGTCGGCCATCCACCGGATGCCGCCAGGGCGCTGTAGCGCTCCTGTTCAGCCCGAAGCCGTTGAATTTGAGAGGAAAAATAACCGCTGTAAACGGGCGAATCTTCCGCAGCCCCCTCGGGCGCGCCGGTATCGGGTGCTGCGGCCGCCAGCCCGCCAGCAATAAAGACGCCTGCGGCGATGCACGCAATTAGCCTGAACATGTGCCGAAGTACCTTGAATTTCTCAGAAAAGACGTCATATTTAAGTTTGGTTTTGGACTCTATTTAGCTATGAACTACTCGCGAAAACTCCCTTCATTACTAGCAATTATTGGCACCCTGATTCTGGCCTCTTTGACGGGCGTGAGCCAGGGGAAGCTGCAGAATGACGAGCGCCAGCTGTCTTTTTATCACACTCATACCGGCAAACGGCTTGAGGTTGTCTATTCGCGAAACGGCGTTTACGTTCCGTCCGCATTGGAAGAGATCAATCATTTTCTCTTCGACTTTCGAACCGGCGACGCGGCCCAAATGGACCCTGAACTGCTCGACCTGATTTACGACGTACGAGCGGAACTCGGCAGCGACGGCACCTACCAGGTCGTATCCGCCTACCGATCGCCAAAGACCAACGATATGCTTCGTGGGCGCAGCAAGAACACGGGAGTGGCCAAGAACAGTCAGCACCTTCTTGGCAAGGCTATCGATGTGCGCCTTGAGGGTGTCAAGACGGCGAAATTGCGTGATACAGCGCTGGCGATGAAACGCGGCGGCGTTGGCTTCTACGAGGCATCCGA
Organism: uncultured Gammaproteobacteria bacterium; assembly: GCA_963760395.1. Lineage (GTDB taxonomy): Bacteria > Pseudomonadota > Gammaproteobacteria > Steroidobacterales > Woeseiaceae > UBA1847. The sequence goes on along the minus strand of CAVXCX010000001.1, from coordinate 100,340 downwards.
CTTCGTACATATGGATACCGGACGCCCGCGCAGCTGGTAAATCTCGCGCCATAATCCCCTCTCGTCCATGATACTTTGGGGCCGGAAATCCGGGACCAGAGGTGGCCGATGAAGATCACCAGGTACATTGTCATCGTGGCGGCGATTGTTGCTGTATTCGCCGCGACCGCCTGGTTTTTGCGTAACGACCTCATTCAGCGCCTATCGAACCCCATACTCGCGGATTACGGACTTACGATCGTCGACGTCTCGCTGGATGCGCTCGCGACGGATGACGTCAGCATCAGTTACCTCGAACTCATGCACGAAAAAGGCACGACGATCGTCATCGAGAATCTGCGGCTGCCGCTCGCCGCAACGTCCAGGAAATCGAAAACCTTCCGTGCGAGCAAGGTTTCTGTCATTACCGCAACCCGGGCGGACGAAGAAGCTTTCGACATGGCCGAGCTTATTCGGCAGATACTCTCGCTGCCCGACAACGTGGCCGACAGTGTATTTGTCGTAGACGAATTTCACCTCGCGCCCTACTCGCCCGTTCGGAGCGTTCGTTGGGAAATAGCCGATCGCCAGCAACGCCTGGATGGGACCGTAGAGTCGGTCGCGATGGCGGTAACGGCCGCGCGCAGAGACTCCGGAAAACCACGATATCGCTTTTTCAATTTTGTCGTCGCCGGCGAACGGCGAGGGCGAGCTACATGCTCAGCGCCAATTTGCTCGACGAAGATGCCCAGCTAACATTGAACGGTAGCGGCTCGATTGACCTGCCAACCTGGCAACCGCTCACAAAACTCATAGGTATCGTGCCAGCCGAAGTCGAGATCGTGTCGGGCACAGCGAAGCTGACGTTCGACATGACAGTCCCCAGCGATGCAACGCAGGCACCGACAGTGATTGCCAGCCTCACGCCAGCTTCTGTGCTGGGACTCGACTATGCCGGTGCAGGCGGCGACACCGCGAAAATTCTCGTGCAGTCAGCGAGCAGCTCGAATATCTCGGCGACGTTTCCCGACGTCGACTGGTCGCTCGAACTCGCAAAGGCATCGCTAACGGTCAGCTATGGCGAGTGGATCGAGATTCCCGTGTTGCTGACCGGGGTCGCCTGCCATTCGGGTCCGCTATGTTCGCTGCAAACAAGCGTAACGCTAAACAAGCGGCGGCTGCCTATTGGCAATGTCGCGCTGGCAGAGTTTTCGTCGACGCAGAACCTGCGATTTCCGGTATCGGGTGTGCTTATCGATGTACAGGCAGGTGCTGCCCTCTCGATTACTAAACTGGTGGGGAAAGAAAGCCGGGTAAAGCGCGTTCGCGCAACGCTCGTTTCCGGCGGCGACACTCAAACTTGAGGACCTCGGCTGGAGATTTTCTGCCGACTCCGTCGACACGAAAATCGACCAGTTTGAGCTGGGTGACACGGTCTCGATCTCGATGCCGCTGTTTTTGGAGAACGTCGCTGTCGACGCGCAGGATGACAAGCTGGTACTCAGGTCTGGCGTTTTCGTGCCTTCGGCTCAAGCAACATGGGATGGGAAGACGATCGTAGTGCCAGGCTTCAAAGGCGCGGTGTTGTTGCAGGATGATAATGCGGCAGCGGATCTACAGACCGTCGGACTACAAAAGGAGGCCGCTATCACAGTCCGGCACAATCTCGCCGGCGGCGCAGGAAGTGTAAACCTCGAAGATGCCATCGTTTCGTTCGCCAAGAAAAAGGTGTCTGACCGCGTCGCACCATGGCCTCACGACATGGATATTGTCGCAGGATTGGTATCTATTGATTTTTCGGCGAACTGGGCGCAGAAGAAATCGCGTCTTGCTGTTCAATGCACAGTCATCCGTCGCTGCGACGAAACTGGCCGGCTTTTACGGCGACACCGCATTCACCGGTGTCGCGACGCAGCTTACAGGCAGCTATCGGAACGGCACCGGCTTCAAAGTTGAGCCGTCGACAGTTACGGCCGCGCTTGTCGACATTGGCGTGCCGGTGGAGGGCCTCAGTGCCGATTACTTACTGGATCTGAATAAGCTGAGTGTCGATGTGGCGAACCTTCGCATGTCGGCCTTTGGTGGTTTCGTAACGGCAGATCCGTTCAGCTTCCATACAGACAGGGCGATCAATACTCTGACTCTGAATACCGAGTCACTGGACCTTTCCGAGCTGTTGTCTTTGAAGGGCTTCGAGACGGTGGAAGTCACCGGCAGTGTGAACGCCAGGCTTCCTTTGACGGTCGAAAGCGACGCGGTGACAATTGAGAACGGCGTTTTGACGGGCAATCCGCCCGGCGGAGTAATTCGTTACCGGCCGGCGAGCCCAGCCGACAAATCGGACGCGTCGAGCTTCGCTTTTGTGAAGAGAGTGCTAAGCAACTTTGAATACAAGACGATGGCATCCGACGTAACTCTCAGCAAAGCGGGTGATTTGATATTGAACCTGAAGCTGACCGGCAGAAATCCGGACCTGGACGAGAAAAGGCCTGTGGTCCTGAATGTAGGGGTGGAGAACAACATACCCCAAATGCTGAGAAGCCTTCGAACCGCAAGGGCTGTAGAGGATGTGCTGGAAAGACGACTCGGCAAGTAGAGATCGCTGCTATCTGACGAGCCGCACTTCAGGTAAGCTTTTGGAACAAGGCGCTTTATGAAACCCGGTGCAAACATGAAACTGACATTTCCACTGATCGCTATGCTCTCCTTCCTCGCTGGTTGCAATCCAACTGTGAAAGTCGAGGCCCCGGATAAACCCATTGAGATCAATCTCAACGTCAAGATCGAGCATCATATTCGGCTGCAGGTCGATAAGGATCTCGAGGGACTGTTCTCCGAAGAAAGCGGCGTATTTTGAGGATCAAGACGATGAAGAAAATTTTTGCTGCTATCGGCCTGTTGCTGCTACTGCAGAATGCCTGGGCCATAGATATACGCGATGCCAAGGAGCAAGGCTTGGTGGGTGAGGCGAACACTGGCTATGTCGTTGCGTCTGCAATCGCCGGCAAGCGCCGAGGTTCGTGCACTAATTGCCGAGGTCAACGACACAGCGAAAAAGCCAGTTCAAAGAAACCGCTGAGAAGACGGGCCTTACAACTGCTCAGGTCGCCTATCGATTCTACGAAATGGCCGTACAGCGAACGGCACCCGGTCATTACTACCAGGATGCCAGCGGGCAGTGGAAGAAGAAGTAAGCGCCGTATAGACCCCGTTAGCGGGACGGCTTCTTCCCTTTGCGGTCCTTCACTATTCTCTTGGACGTCTTTGGCTTCCTTTTCGCGCCTTTGGGCGCCTGCCGCGGCTTGTCATCGTGACGTGAAATTCTTAAGGGTATGCCACATACCCTGACCTTCTTCAGGTCCATGAAGATGTCTTTGGGCATGCCGACCGGCAAATCTACAAGACTAAATTCCTCATCGATTTCGATTTGGCCGATATGCTCGCCGTCCAGTCCCGCTTCGTTCGCTATCGCACCCACTATGTTTCCGGGTTTGACGCCGTGTTTGTGGCCGACTTCGAGACGGTAGCGTTCCTTGTCGGCATCAGGCGCACGTGAAGAGCCACTGCGGCGCTTTTGGCCGTGTGACGGCTTGCCATCATCCTTCCCTGACCTGGATTTCTCGAATTTGCGCTTCGGCCGGTCACGATCGGGGCTCAATAACATCGGCTCGTCGCCGATCGACATTTGCGCCAATGCCGCGGCGATATCCAGCGCCGGTACGTCGTGCTCCTGTTGATACTGCTCTACCAGGCCCTGCATGAAAGCCAGCTCGCCCACTGCCAGGGTATCGCTGATCTTCTGTTTGAAATCGGCAATGCGTTTGTTGTTAACCGTTTCCGTGGTTGGCAGGGTCAGCTGCTCGATTTTTTGTCGCGTGGCCTTTTCGATTGCGTACAGCATGCGCCGCTCGCGAGGGGCAACGAAAAGAATTGCGTCGCCCGTGCGGCCAGCGCGTCCGGTGCGTCCGATACGATGTATATACGCTTCAGTATCGTAGGGAATATCATAGTTGATGACGTGACTGATGCGATCCACATCAAGCCCACGTGCTGCTACATCAGTGGCAACCAGAATATCCAGCGAGCCCTTCTTCAGCCGCTCTACCGTCTGCTCGCGATGGTTCTGTGCCATATCACCGTTCATCGCTGCAGCCCTGTAACCCCTCGCCTCCAGGCGCTCGGCAAGCTCGGTTGTCGCCGTCTTGGTTCGAACGAATATGAGCACACCCTCGAACGTTTCGACCTCGAGGATACGTGTGAGAGCATCGAGTTTGTGCAGTCCGCCGACCTGCCAGTAACGCTGCCGAATCGTCTCGGCCGTCGCCGTACGCGCCTTGATCGAAATTTCCTGCGGCTCATTGAGGTGGCGACGCGCAATGCGCTCCACTTGTGGCGGCATAGTTGCGGAGAACAACGCCATCTGTCGTCGCTCCGGCGTCTGCTCCAGAATCCACTCGACCTCGTCGATGAAGCCCATACGCAGCATTTCGTCCGCTTCGTCGAGAACCAATGCTTGCAGTCCGCCGAGCTTCAGCGTGCCCTTGCGCATGTGGTCCATAACCCGACCAGGGGTGCCGACAACTACATGCACGCCGCGTTTAAGCTGACGGATCTGTCCTGAATATTCCTGCCCCCCGTAGATCGGCAGAACATGAAATCCTTTCATATGCGACGCATAGCGTTGGAATGCTTCGGCCACCTGGATAGCCAGCTCGCGAGTAGGCGTGAGCGTCATGACCTGAACATTCTTGTTCTGTATGTCGATGCGGGACAGCAATGGCAATGCGAACGCGGCCGTCTTGCCTGTTCCTGTTGGAGCATGGCCGAGCAGGTCCAGACCTTTTAGCAGGTGCGGGATAGCCTGGCTCTGGATCGGAGTCGGTGTTTCGTAGCCGATCTCTTCCAGCACCTGGATCAGTGGCGGCGCTAGTTTTAGCTCGCGAAAGCTCGGGCTCCCGGGCGTGGCTTTGGGCTTGGGCATTTGATGACTCTGGGTCGGGCGCGCGTTAGCTGCGCAGACCCGGCAGGCTGGCGCTGCATCATACACGTCGGAGCTAACCGATTAGCTACTCGCGGCGCCGCACCCGCTTTCAGGCTCGCAATCGCCATTATTGATAACTTTTTTTTGTTAAAGAGGTAAGTTTTTTTAGTTGGATTGTTTAATAGCGCTTCTTTAGAGTCTCCGGCAGATATCAAAGATATCGGTCGCGCTGTGCACGTTAACTCAGCACGGCTCAGATAAATGGAGGCCAAAACAGTGAACTATTCGAGCTGGATCAGGACTGTCGCACAACTTGTCGCGCTGACGACATCCCTTTGCTTGGTGGCCGGCTGCGCTACATCAAGTGCCACGAACCTCAGCGATGCAGCACTGTCGGGCGACCCCGACGCTATGTGGGCAGAGGGCCAGGAACTTGCGCGCAAGGGTGAACGCCTGATCAAGAAAGGCGAAGCTCGCATGGCTGACGCCAGACGCCAGATGCGCGACGGCGAGGCAAAGATCCGTACCGGCAGCCAGGGCGTCGTGAAGAGCCGAGGCGAGTACGAAAGCGTGGTCAACGACGCTGGCGATGCCAGAACACCAAAAGTCGTGGCTGAAGAAGCAAAAGCCCTGAAGGCCATCGGCAAGCGCTGGGAGGCCGCCCTGGACACGATTCGTGAGGGCAATCTCCTTGTTGAAAATGGCAACAAGAACATGGAAACCGGCCGCGCCGAGGTTCGAGAGGGTCGGCTCATGATCGAAACTGGCAGCATATTGATGCGCAACAGCGAGCGATCAAGACGTGGCGATGAGTTGCTTCCAATGATCCACCGCCTCGAATCGACATCGGAGCGATAGGTCGGGATGCGCATGCCATCGAAACGACGTGCGCTGCTGTGGGCCGAGGCGTCCCTCTGGGCCCTCGGCAGTATCGGCGTATCCACATTCGCTTATGCGCAACTCACAGGCGCGTTGACTCAAAAAAGTCTCGATCGAGTCATTCAGGGATCGTGCCGTCAACGTCGACCGGTCTTTATGGTCCGAGAGCCGTATCGCGCACTACAACAGCGCACTGTCACAAGAGAACGGTGATGTCGCGCTGGGCATTTTGTCGGTTCCATCGATCAAGCTGGAGGTTGCGATTTTTGATGGCACATCGGCACGCGTTTTGAACCTGGGGATTGGTCGCGTCGCTGGCACAGCTCACGTCGGTGATCCCGACAATTTGGCGCTTGCCGGGCATCGCGACGGGTTTTTCAGGGGATTGAAGAATATCGATATCGGTGACGAGTTGATCCTCGAAACCGCAGATCAGAAAAAGCGCTACGAGGTAACTGAGTTTTTTGTTGTAGCACCCGAGGACGTTCACGTACTGCAACAAAACGGCGAAGAGATGATAACGCTGATCACCTGCTACCCCTTCTACATCCTGGGCCATGCGCCGAAGCGCTTCATTGTACGCGCCCGACCCCAGGAATAATTTTTTTAACAGTAATCACTACAGAGGAAATACCATGCAAAAACTTATCTATGTAACCACCGCCTTGTTCTTGTTTTGCATCGCGCAGTCTACAACCGCGCTCGCGCAAACTGACAGCGGTATTAGTTCTGATGCGCATATCGTAAATCAGGATTTTGTTGAGGCAGAAGTTCTGTTCGTAAAACCGAACAAACGCACCATTACGGTTAAAGGTGAACAAAAAGGGCAGATTCGTGAGTTCACGGTGCCTGAAGGCGTGCGAGTTACGGTCAACGGCAAGGAAGCTCGACTGCGCGACTTACGCCGCGGCGACAATATCATGATCAAGTTCGCCCAAAGCACGGACAAGGTCGTTGTTGATCGGATTCGCGTACCGACGACGCCCATTACGCTGGTGCAACGACGTGCCAACCCGGTGGTCGAGGCACAACCCGCAACGTTGCCGTCAACCGCGAGTATCTTGCCGGCTTTCTTGCTTCTGGGACTGGTATCCTTGGCAGGAGCAGCCTTGATTCGCAGGAATCGCGCCTGACAGTAGTTTCCGTGCGGCGCGACCGGAAATGTGGTCGCGCCGCACGATTTTGTTTTCTTTCCTGCCGGCAACATTACTTTTGGAGTATTCATGTGAACGTACCCCTGAAGTCCTGGTTCGAAGTGCGTGACGGTTCGCGACACGCAGTCGCCGTCTTCGTCGCAGCGTTAGTGATGACAACTCCGGCGCTTGCGGCAAGCAATGCAGATCAGCCGGTCGTCACGATGGACGAACGGCTATGGGTGGCATTTTATGACGTGCCATCGCGGCGCTTTCGCGAAGTCCGCGCGGCGTTCATGCGACACGAGTTTGAAAAAGCATCAACGGATCTGGCCACGAGCGCGAACTACCTGGAGATCGAAGCCGACCGAGCGTTACCCTCCATCGCCGCGCGGCTGACGGACGTTGCTGATCGTATGACCTGGATATCCGAGAACATCAGCGATACCAGCGTCACAGCAGCGGATCTTGACTCACAGTTCAGTCGGGCGCATTGGCTACTCGCACAACATTACCTGGACATGGCAAGGCGCTCCCGCGACAGCCAGCAAGACCGAAACGCAGGCCTGTACCTGTTGGCAACAACACACCATCTTGAACGAGCGGTGCTTTGGAGCAATTTCAGAATCGGCAATGACGTTCAAAAAACGCTTGAAGATCTCCGCGACCTTGCCGACCGGCTTCAGGATGAAAGCCTCTCCGAAGAGGCGTACCGCGATAAGCCGCTGGCGCGGGCGGACAAACTGTTGCGAAAACTGGGCAAGAAAATCGATCGCCCGGTTGTATTGCCAGCGGGCAAATCCGCTACTTGAGTCACGCATGAGTTGGGATAATCGAGGTCTGCCACGTTGATCAATAATCTTCACAGACGGCTGACGCTGTTTCTGCAAGCCACGCTCCTGATTGGTGTCATCCTTGCCATGTTGCAGGGTCGATGGCTCGCAGGAATCGCAACGACAGGAATCATTATCGTCACGTTTCTTCCCTTGATTCTGGGCAAGCGATTCGCGGTCCGCATTCCACCCGAATTCGAGGTGCTCGCTGTCGTCTTCATCTATGCGTCACTATTTCTAGGCGAGGTTCGTGGCTACTACATCCGGTATTGGTGGTGGGACGCTATCCTGCATGCCGGTTCCGGTTTTTTGCTGGGTATCCTAGGTTTTCTGCTCGTCTATGTGCTGAATGAGAGAGACGACGTGGACCTTCATATGCGGCCACACTTTGTCGCTCTGTTTGCGTTTATGTTTGCTGTTGGAATGGGCGCGATATGGGAAATCTTCGAGTTCGCGATGGACCAGCTCTTTGCAATGAATATGCAGAAAAGTGGTCTGATCGATACGATGTGGGACCTGATCATCGACGCCGGCGGTGCTTTGATCATCTCTTTGCTGGGTTGGAGTTATCTACGCAAGGCGGGAAGCAGTTCGTTTCTGGAACGCTGGATCTCAGCCTTTGTCGTCGCTAACCCCCGCCTGTTCAGATTACGCAAACACGACTAGTTTCTGGCAACTGAATTTCCTCAAGAGGTTATAAACAAATGAATCACAATGACCAATCTTCAAAATTGATCGCCTGGCGGCGAATGATAGTGTTCTTTATCGGCGTCGGCGTACTTCTGCTCGGCGGGTGTGCAAGCTCATCCGGCGGATCAGCCAGAGGATATGAACTACGCATCCGGTACGCCGAAGTCGTCGACGTCGAGCGCGTTAAAATGCCTTCCGCCGCCCCGGCTGGCGCGGTGGTGGGTGGTTTTACCGGCTTGATCTTGTCCCGCAACAAGTCGACGGGCCGTCAAGTCGCCAGCGGCATTGGTGGCGCTGCACTCGGTGGGCTGGCAACCAAGGCGCTCGAAGGTGACCGCCTCGGCTATAGCTACCAGCTGCAGTTTGCCGATGGCAACATCTCGCAGTTCATTACCGAGAAAGGCTACCTGATGCGAGGCGACTGTGTGTCGGTCGAACGCGGCGAGTACGCCAACATTCGTCGCGTATCAAAATCTCTGTGCGAGAACGGCCCTTCGACCAAAATCGATCGAAATCGCATCCGTGATGCCGAGCAGTGTCATGCAGCAAAAGATCAACTGCTGTCTGCTTCGTCTGACGAGGAGATCGAGGCCGCGTCGCGCAAGGTCGAGCTTCTCTGCAAATAACGGGTATTTCTCTCCGGGGACGCCATAACTCTGCAAATGGTCGGGAAGCGAAAGGCATTGGCGTTCCCTCTGGAGCAAAGGACCTGGAGGGCTCAAGCCGGAACGAGGACGCTGACGGTGTCTCCGATCTGGCCGTTGGCTTTATAGCTTTGCAGGTGTCGCCGCGTTGACAGCGTCGTCTCCTGGCCTTTGGCGATCAGCAAAACGTTGTCGAAGGTCAGGATATCGGCGGCAATGACCATGGCGTCGGTCAATTCGTTGATAGCCACCGTCGCCACCTTGAGACCCGATGACTGATTCACTGCCTTTTCGAGCGCAGCCAGGATATCGGGGTCGTACTTCGTCGGCGATTGCTTCAGTCTCTGCAGCGCGTCTGCAACCGATAGCCCGGACGATTCCGCCGCGTCGAAATCAATGACGACTTTGAGAAGCCTGGCGCCCAGCGGTATCTTCTCACCGCTGACGCTGTCAGCAGGAAACCCTGTACCGTCGTAGTTCTTGCCCTGATAGTGAATATATTGCGCGACATCTTCCATTCGCGGAATCGTCTTCAGCAGGTCGGCACCGACATTCGCATGCGCCGAGAATTCCGTCAGTTCCTCCTTGGAAAGTTGCTCTCCTGTCGACTGGCGGCGAACCAGGTCTGCCGGCAACGTAACGCAGCCGAGCTGTGACAGCAGCGCTGCGCTCTCGAATTGCCAGACATTGGTCAGCTGCATTGCCTCTGCGATCTGCGCCATCCTTCTCTTGAAGCGCGTTGTCCGACCGAATAATTCAGGGTTCGTTAACGCCAGAATGTCCGCCAGAGCCTTGATGCTACCGCGTAGAGTATTCTCCAGCAGGTGCTTCTCTGCGGTGATTAGTTCGTACTGCCGAAGTCCAACCGTAACCGCACTGGCAAGAGCTGCCGCATCGCAGGGCTTGTTGAGAAAGCGAAATACGTCGCCTTTGTTGACCGCATCAACTGCGGTCTGCTGGTCGGCATTTCCGGTCAACATCATGCGAACCGTATCGGGCCACTGTTGTTTCGCTTTTGAGAGAAATTCCACGCCGTCCATGCCAGGCATACGCATATCAGAAACGACGATCGCATACTCGCCATTACTGGCGAGTTTCTGCAGCGCTTCCTCGCCGCCGTTAGCGGTATCGACGTCGAAATCCTTGCGCAGGTTTCGTTTTATCGATTGCAGTATGTTTGGCTCATCGTCGACAAAAAGTACTTTCTTGGTCATGAGTCTGCATCCGATGCTTTCGATTCCCGGTGCAGCTCAACCCAGGTAGGGATCTTGTCGGTTAGTCCGAGTTCTTCAATGTATTCTTTGTTCAAGTGCGACAAGCTTTCGTCGCCGTGCGCGCAAACGATGGCATCTGCTATGTGCACCGCAGTGAGCGCACTGAACCCTGATGCCACGCAATCCATTGGTGAATGATGGTAAGCGACACACTCGACGACCGGATTTGGCAGACCCCACAGACCGACAAGGTAGGCGCCGACGTCGCAGTGACTGTGCCCTATCAACTGTTGCTCAACCTCAAAATCCCGTTCGCCCGATGCCGCGCTGCTCCGCTCAATTTCAGCAAATTTTTCCGGAAAGTTGGTCGCGATGACCAGTTTGCCGACGTCGGCCATCAGGCCGCCCATGAGGGCGTAATCAGCGACAACGGATTGGTCCGACTCGTGCGACGCGATTGCCTTGGCCAGAGGGCCAGCCTCGTTGCTGCTGGTCCAGATCCGCTGCAATGCGGCCGAATCAATGTTTTCACCCTCGAACTGCGAAAATACACCGCTGGTCAGGACCAGGGATTTCAAGACGTCGACGCCCAAATACATGACCGCTTCCGCGGGGGACGACAAATGACGCGCCAAACCGAAGAACGCGGAGTTCACCAGCTGCAGGATCTTCGCCGACATGGCCACGTCGGTCTCGATGATCTGTCCGACTTTCTGCAGGGACGGATCATCGCACTGCATTTCTTCCATGATCTGCTGGTACTGCTCCGGCATGCTCGGCAGCGACGTCATGTCAGCAACGATCGCCTCCAGCTTTTCGTCATGGACGAGCTTACGCAGCGTGAAAGCACGCTGCACAGCGGAAACCAGCGCGTCGGCATCGCAGGGCTTTGCCAGGTACTGGTGCGCGTGCTGCACGCAACGATAAATCATGTTCGAGTCGGTCTCTCCGGACAACGCTATTCGGATCGTTGCCGGGTATTTTTCCTGAATCTGCGACAGCAACTCGGCACCGTTCATGCCGGGCATTTTCATGTCGCTAACGATCACGTCACACGGCGTCTCGTTGAATGTATCCAGCGCCAGCTGGCCGCTTTCCACAAAGGACATATCCCACTCTTTCCTCTGACCGCGCAATATTCTGCGTAATCCACTCAGGATGTTGGGTTCGTCGTCGACAAATAGAACACGCATCAGGCGGCAACCTCTTTACTGGGCGGTTCCTTCGGTTTGCAGGGCAGCACGATGTTGAAAGTCGAGCCCTCACCCTTGACGGATTCAACCCAAAGCTTCCCATGGTGCTGCTCGACTACGGTGCGGTAGGCCATCGCCAGCCCCTGCCCCGTGCCTTTGCCAACGGCCTTGGTTGTAAAGAACGGGTCAAAAATCCGGTCCTTTATTTCGTCCGGCACGCCGCATCCGGTATCGGTAACGGCTATCTCGACTTCGCTCCCCCAGATCCCGGGTCGTTATTTTGATCAAGCCCTTCTCGTCACTGCCCTCGGCTTTCGATTGCTCGATTGCGTGGGCGGCGTTGACGATAAGGTTGAGCACGACCTGGTTAATCTCCTGAACGAAGCAGGTCACCGTTGGCAGGTTTGCAGCGAATGTGGTTTCGACTTCGGCAACGTATTTCCACTCGTTGGACGCGACAGTAATCGTGTTTTGTATAGCCTGATTGAGATCGGCGCTTTCCTGATCCTTGCTGCCCGGATGGGAAAATTCTTTCATTGCTCGGACGATGTTGGAGATTCTGGTGATGCCTTCCAGAGACTGGTCGATTGCCGAAGGAATTTCCTCAGCGAGGTAGTCGACGTCCGCTGTCTCCGACGACGCGTTGACCTCTTCAATTAACTCGGGCGAGACTTTTCCATCGGTAGCTGCACGCAAGAGCCGGGCATAGGCGCCATTCAGCTCGAGCAGATCCTTGAAGGCATCTTTGATAAAACGTGTGTTATCGCCAACAAATTGGGCGGGAGTATTTATTTCGTGCGCAATACCAGCAGCAAGCTGGCCGATCGATTCGAGTTTCTTCGCCTGCATGAGCTCAGACTCGAGCGCTTTACGGTCGGTAATGTCGGTGATCATCGCGACGAACAAAGGCGGCTCGGTTACCTCTGATAACTGAAGGTGCACCTGGATCTGGTAATCGCTGCCGTCCTTGCGACGGTGCACCGTGTCGAACAACAGCTCCTTCTTAGTGCCATCTCTTAGCGGTTTCAACAAGTGGCAGAACGTCGCTATATCGTATTCCGGCTTCAGGTCGACTGGCGTCATAGTGCGCAGCTCTTCCTTGGTATAGCCGAGGTTCTCTGCTGCACCCCTATTGACCTTGACGAAAGCGAGCGACTCCGAATCGAACATGTAGATTTCGTTGGTTGCTTCGTCCAGAACCTCACTAAGCCGTACGGCTTCCTGATCAGCTTTTTCGGCATGTTTGCGTTCGATTCCGATTCGGAAGTCGAAAAAAATGGTCAGGTGCGTTACACCGAGCATGACGAGCGCAACGCCGCCGACGGCCATTGCCATCCACGTGTTGTCCGGCACCTCGGCCGGGTGCATGGCGCCCATCGTTGGTGTGTAGATTGCTGCCGCCATACCCGTGTAGTGCATGCCACAAATTGCGACACCCATAATCATCGCTGCGCCCACCTTCAGAAGCGCCAGATACTTACCTGTGAAATTGGAGAGCGTGAAGATAATCCAGATCGCAGCACAAGCTGCGACGACAGCTATCAGAATCGACAGGGCCAGCATTGCCCTGTCGTAGGAAATAGACGCTTCCATTTCCATGGCCGCCATTCCAGTGTAGTGCATCGCCGCGATGCCGCCGCCCAGCAGAAGACCACTAATAGCGATCTTGGCAAACCCCTGGCTTTCACGAGAGGCAACATAGATGGCGAACGCAGATGCTGCTATTCCGACCAGCAACGACAGAATCGTAATCGTAACGTCGTAGGCAAAAGCCATGGGCAGTGTGAAGGCGAGCATGCCAATAAAGTGCATGGTCCAGATGCCAATGCCCATAGAGAAGGCACCGCCGCAGAGCCAGGAAGCAGCGGTCAGTCCGGTTGACTCCGACACCCTGCGGCCAAGCTCGAGCGCCGTGTAGGACGCTGCGACAGCTACCACGTAGGATAGTGTTACCAACAGATAATTGTAGCTGCCCTGCATTTACGGACCCCTTGCCGCTATGGCCCCGGGAGATCGAATAGCCCTCTACGATCAGGGGATGAAACTTGTTTTACTTAAGCTGTATCGGCAGTAACACCGGCATCTTTACTGTCGTCGTGGTTCTCCAGGGGCAGTCGAATGATGAATGTCGACCCCTCACCTACTCGGGACTCAAGCTGCAGATCGCCGTGGTGTTTGACCACGATGGCTTTGTGCGCCATCGCCAATCCTTGCCCCGTTCCCTTGCCGACTTCCTTGGTTGTGAAGAATGGTTCAAAAACTCGTTCGCGCAGTTCGTCGGGGATACCACAACCGCTGTCGGAAACCCGCAGCTCCACACCATCGGCCATCGCTTTGGTGGTTATCCGTATCAGGCCTTTCTCGGTTGCCGAGTCCCCCAGTGACTGCGCAATCGCGTGAGCCGCGTTGACAATCAGGTTGAGCACGACCTGTGCCACGTCCTGCGGTGAGCACGGAATCGAGGGCAAATTCTCATCCAGATCGGTTTCGACATCGGCCGCATACTTCCATTCGTTGGTGGCCACGGTAACCATGTCGGTGACAACCTTGTTGAGGTCGGCGAGCTCCCACGCATCGCCGCCTGGATGAGCAAAATCTTTCATCGCCTTCACTATGTGGGAAATACGCGCGACGCCGTCTATTGACTGATCGAGGGCTGCGGGGATTTCCTCAGCGAGAAACTCGGGGTCCGCGTGCTCTGCTGCCTGGTCGACTTTCTCGATGAGCTGCGCAGGTAATGGTCCTTTGTGTGCTGCCTCTACCAGTTCGGCGTAAGCACTGTTGAGCGCCTGCAAATCGGCGAAGGAATCCTTCAGGAACTTGAGGTTGTCGCCAACGAACTGCGCCGGCGTGTTGATTTCATGGGCCATGCCGGCGGCAAGCGTGCCGATCGCCTCAAGCTTCTGCCCATTGGCTTGCTGTGCCTGAGCCTCACGAACCTCCGTAACATCGTGCATAACACCGAAGATCTTTGCGATTTCGTCGCCATCGAACTCCAGCTCGCCAATACTCCGGTACCACTTTGTTTTTCCGGATGGATCGACGGCCTTTACCTCTTCATCCCACGTATTTTTCTTTTCGAGGACATTCGCAATCAGCGTTCGAAGATCGGTCCTTGATAGCCCGTCGATAGTCGCATCACTCTTCGTGTCGTCCAGGTGAAACTGGCTCAGGGCGCCAGCTGTACCAACGGTATGGTGGACCATCCTGGATTCCGGGTTGTACCACCAACCGCCGAGCTTCCCGATGATTTGCAGACGAGACAATAAGTGAATGCTGGCCAGATGCTCGACGAGCACACTGGACAACAGTTCTCCAGCCTCATCGGCATCCGTCTGCGCTTCGATAAGATCATCCCGGATCCGATCCGAGGCGCGTCGGAAGAGAATCAGGATAAGTGGAATAACGACGCTCATCGCAACAGCGACGCGAACCAGCCTCGGCATGAATTGATCGGCGTCTATCGTCACGGGGAACTGCCACGTGCGGGTCGTGAGCCACAGACCGAGCAGTAGCAGCGTGACTACCGCGGCGTTCAGCGCGATCGCGACGCGCGACTTCAGAATGATGTTCGCGAGTACCACAACACCGATCATTCCGGCATAGGCGCCAGGCGCATGACCACCAGTCAGAATGATGGGCGCGGCAATGGCGATGAATAACGCAAACACAAGTACATTGGCCGCAGCGTCCAGTTTGCGCTGATCCGAGAGGAGCCAGACACAGACGAGCATGAGTATAGGCAACGGCGCAGTCGTGCCCGCTATCAGGTATGCCCCGCTCCGAATATCGAGAATCGTCAGCATGGCGCCTAACGCCGTCACGAACATGGCTACGCCTGCAATGACCCACGAGCGTATGCGATTCTCGAAATCAGCGGTGTCGAGCACCGCCTGGAGCCGCCCGAAGTGATCTGGCAATGTGATGATGGATGACATGACGCCTCAAACTGGTGGTATCACGAAGGTGTATCGGCGCCGCCGGCGTCGACTTTAGGATGCTCGGCTGCAGAGAGCCTGGCTGGCGTCGTCTGGCTACGCCATACCGTGACGAGATTCGCGATTTTCGCGCCTTGACCGGCTCACATTGGGTCTGTGCGCCTGTATAGTTATGGGTCCACAGGAGAATTGTCATGTTGCCGCACCAGAATGTCGTTGCCGAAGTCCTGAAACTGCCGGACGGGCCCCAGATCGGCGCGTTCTTCGATTTCGATGGCACCGTAATCTCGGGCTACTCGGCTTTCGCATTTATCGAGGAACAGATCAAGCGCGGCCACCTGTCGCCGCGCGAGCTCGTAGAGCTCCTGGGGGCAATGGCCAGCTTCGGCCTCGGGAAGATGGGATTTTCCGCGATGATGCTCGGAATGGCCCAGTTTCTTCGCGGCATACGTGAAGACAGTTATGCGGCCTTTGGCCAGGAGCTGTTCGAATCGCATATCGCACGCCTGATTTATCCGGAGTCGCGGGCGCTGGTCGAGGCGCATCTCCGCAAAGGGCACACGGTCGCAATCATTTCCTCCGCAACGCCCTACCAGGTCGAGCCGGCGGCGCGCGACCTCAATATAGAGAACGTCCTGTGCACGCGCCTCGAGGTCGAAAAAGGCATGTTTACCGGTAAGGTATTGCGCCCAACCTGTTTTGGACAAGGCAAGGTTACCGCGGCCGAATCGCTTGTCGAGAGTTTCGGCGTGGATCTCGATCAGAGTTTTTTCTATTCGGACAGCGATGACGACATTCAGCTCCTCGAGCGCGTCGGCAATCCGCGCCCCCTGAATCCCAACAAGAAGCTGCTCGCCATTGCGGAAAGTCGCGGTTGGCCGGTGCGTCGTTTCGCCAGCCGGGGCGATACCCACGTATCGGACTGGATCCGTTCGCTGCTTGTTCCTGGCACCCTGGTCGGCTCCTTCCTGGCCGGAATTCCGATTTGGGCGCTCACGGGTTCAAAACGAGAGGCACTCAATTTTTCGGTATCCGTGTTTGCGGACACGGCCAGCGCACTGATCGGCCTGAACCTGAAGGTCAAGGGCGAACAGCATCTCTGGTCGCACCGGCCTGCGGTTTTCATCTTCAACCACCAGAGCAATGTCGACATGGTCATTATCGCCCGCCTACTGCGGCGCGATATTACGGGGGTTGGCAAACGCGAAATACGAGACATGCCCATTATCGGACGGGTGATGGAAGCCGCCGGCGTTGTGCTGATTGACCGCCGGAACTCGGCTAGCGCGATTGAGGCGATGACGCCGCTGGTCGACGCAATGCGCGTTGAAGGCAAGTCGGTTTGCCTGTCACCCGAGGGCACACGCGCGCCCACCATCAAGCTATCGACCTTCAAGAAGGGCGCCTTCCATCTCGCCATGCAGGCCGGCGTGCCCATCGTACCGATCGTCATTCAGAATTCCGGCGATGTGCAGCCCAAGGGCGACATCCTCTATCACCCCGGCACTGTCGAAGTTGAAGTACTGCCACCTGTCGATACCAGCGAGTGGTCGGCCGATACCATCGAAAAGCACGTCGCCGATGTTCGCGATATGTACCTGCGCGCTCTGGAGCAGGACGCTAAATCGCGCGAGCGAGCGTCCGATCCGGTGGTCCTGACTGATGTATCAGCCCGCGGGGCCCGCGAATGAGTGTCAGCCCTTGGCCGGCCGACAACACTCACAGCGTATTACTCGTAGTCGATGCCGCGCACCGCATCGAGCAACAGCACCTCGAATCCTGGCTTGAACGTGAACGCGCCAAGTGTGGCTTCCTTGGTAAAGTCGAGCAGGTCGTTGTTCCGATCGCGGATTCACCCGAGGGCATTCATGCCGATAACCTGTGCCCGGCGGTGGGCTTGCCGGATGACACGCTCGTTGTGCCTGTGCGCGTTGTGTGGCTCAAGGGCCTCGACGTCAAGAGTACGACGCCACGGTTCCGCGACCTGCTGCTCGGCAACCCCAGGCGCCCGGGACCCATACGGGCGCGCCGCATCCTCAAGTATCACCCGATGCGCGGCAAGTGCGTCAGTGGCAAGCCCGCAACGATTAAGGATCTGCGGCAACGGCTTGAGCACCGTCTCGGCGCAACGCCCGATGAAAACCAATTAGCCGACTTTATGGCTGGGCAGGCGAGCATCGCCCTCGACATAGCGGAACGACGCCTGCGAGGCAGCCGTTACAAAGTGCCACGCCGCGTTGCCAGTAACCTGCGCTCAAGCCGGGTCTTTGTCACCGCCCTGCGTGAGCTCAGCGCTCAGACCGGGCGCTCGATCAGCGACCTGAATGCGGAGGCCACGACGATCTTCAAAGAGCTGATCTCGGTGCCGCAGGCGTTCTGGCTCGACATGAGCTACCTGTTGAACAAGAAGATCGCGACGCTTGGCTATGAAAACGATATCGAGGTTGATGAGAAACGCCTGCAAGAGGTCAGACAGATCTGCAAGGAACGACCGACGGCCATACTCTGCACACACAAAACGCATGTCGATTTTCCCGCGCTGAACAAAGTGTTGTTCGACCATGATTTTCCGGCCCTGCATACCATGGGGGGCGTGAACATGGCGTTCGCCGGCGTCGGGTTTCTCGCGCGGCGTGCCGGCGTCATCTTCATCCGGCGGAGCTTTCAGGACAACCCGCTGTACAAGCTAATCCTGCGGCAGTACATCGCATACCTGATGGAGAAGCACTTTCCGCTGAGCTGGGCGTTCGAAGGAACTCGCTCGCGAGTCGGTAAGCTCATGCCGCCGAAGTACGGCATTCTTAAGTACGTCGTCGAAGCGGCGCATGCAAACGACCAGCGCATGCTGCATATTATTCCGGTCGCGATGAATTACGACCTCATCGGTGATGTCCGCGATTACGCGAAAGAGCAGTCGGGCATCAAGAAACGTCCCGAGAGCCTTAGCTGGTTTATTGGCTACATGCGCAGCCTGAGTAGACCGATGGGCAAGATCTACATGGACTTTGGCGAGCCGGTAGTACTGGATGAAGTGCCCTCAGGCGACGATAGTCTCGCCCTTTCCAAAATTGCCCTCAAGGTAGGCGTAGAGGCGAATCGTGTTACGCCGATAACACTGGCGTCGCTGGCGACCATGGTGCTGCTTGGCAGCGCGCCGCGTGCCCTGACTCGGGAGGAGCTAACTCGGGAAATTGCGCGTGTGGTCCGGTGGGCGCAGGCCAGGGATATCAAAATCACCCGACATTTCAAAATCGAAAACGAGGCAGAGTTGGCGGCGCTTGCGCAGGTACTGATCGATTACCGGCTGGTAAGTCGCTACGACGATGGCCCCGAGGATGTCTATGCCATCGCGCCTCACCAGGAGACGGTTGCAAGCTACTATCGCAATTCGACGATCCATCATTTCGTAACCAAGGCCATTGCAGAATTGGCGCTGGCCGGGGTTCCCGCGGGCGATAGCGCGCCGCTGGATGCGTTCTGGCAGGAAGTCGACCGACTGAGAGACCTGTTCAAGTTCGAGTTCTTCTATACGCCTAGAGAGGAGTTTCGCGAGGAAGTCTCGCAGGAACTGGCGCGCTACGAGGCAGACTGGCAAGACCAGTTGGCCGCTGATGCGGAGTTCGCCAGGCGCCTGCTGAGAGCATTCCGCCCCCTGGTCGCTCACGCAACCCTGACCCAGTTTGTCGAGGCTTATTACGTCGTAGCCAGCGTCGCGGCCGTCACCCCGCACGATGCAACGCTCGACGCAGGTGACTGTTTGAAAAGGTGTTTTGCCTATGCGCGGCAGGCCTACAGGCAGCGCCTTATCAGTAGTGAGGCATCGATCGGCAAATTATTGTTTCAAAACGGCTATAAATGGATGGAGAATCGAGGACTCGCGGCCGCCGGAGGCCCCGAGCTTGCGGAGCAGCGTGCAGAGGCGCGCCTGGGTCTTCGGGAATTGATGCACCGCCTGCAGCGAATCCAGGCGCTTGCACTACCAGACTAGTTATGGAGAATTTTACATGGATCAGCTGAGCCCGCAGGACTCCCAGTTTCTCTACATGGAGTCGGCCGACAACCTGACGCACGTGACGTCGATATCGATTTTCGATCAGACGACCGTGCCCGATGGCAAGGTCGTACGCTTCAAGGACATCCTTGAGCATATCGAAGGACGGCTGCACATGAGTCCGCTGTTCAAGCGACGGCTCGTGCATGTACCGCTGGAACTCGATTTTCCGTACTGGGTTGATGACGAAACCTTCGACCTCGAGTACCACGTTACGCATGGTCGACTTCCCAAGCCAGGTGACTGGCGTCAGTTTTGTATTCACATGGCCCGTTATCATTCGCGGCCTCTGGATATGAATCGCCCGCTGTGGGAGATGTTTGTCGTCGAGGGTCTGGACAATATCGACTGGCTGCCGAAGGGCAGCTACGCGATTGTGACCAAGATTCATCATGCGGCCGTTGACGGTACCGCAATTGCCGATTTCTTCGGTGCGATGGCCGACATTGATAACAAGGGTACGCCGGCGATACCGCTGAACATGGCTAAACTCCGGCGCAGCCCAAAACCCAGCCTGTTGGACATGGCCGTACGCGCGACCTGGCATACGATTCGTTCGCCAATAGGAATGACGGATGCGGTCATGCGTTCCGCACCGAGTATTTACAGGTTGGCGCAGAATGCGCTGCGCTCGCAGAAGAAAGAGCGTAATCCGGTACCGGAGACGCGCTTCAACACCGAGGTCTCTCCGCAGAAGATGTTCGATGCCAAGGTCTTCGATCTCGCCGACTTGAAGGCTGTGCGAATAGCTGTGCCCGGCAGCACGATCAACGATGTCGTTCTGGCGATATGCGGCGGCGGTGTGCGTCGCTACCTGCAACACCATGACGAGTTGCCTGACAATTCGCTTATTGCCTGGGTACCGATCAATGCGCGAAAGGGAACGGGAGCCGATCCGGACGCGCCGGGCAACAACGTCTCCTCGATGACCGCACCAATATTCACGAATGTCGAAGATCCCATCGAACGCCTGAAATGTATTTACGAAGCAACGCAGCAGAGCAAAGCGGCGAAAGCCGGCGTATCGGCGCGCGTAATGGTCGATCTCAGCAAGCATGTGCCCGCCTCTACCCAGGTTATCGCCAGTCGCCTGGTCCTGCGTGCCGGTGTGTCGCAACGCATGTGCAACCTTTTCATCTCGAACGTACCGGGACCGCAGGTGCCGCTATACATGAACGGCGCCCTTCAGGTTGGCAGCTTCGGTATGGCGCCGCTGGCGAATGGCATGGGACTGTTTATCGCGACGCCCAGTTACAACGGCAAGATGAGCGTTCAACGTGACGTCAACGCG
The DNA here is from genome assembly GCA_963760395.1 of uncultured Gammaproteobacteria bacterium. GTDB lineage: Bacteria > Pseudomonadota > Gammaproteobacteria > Steroidobacterales > Woeseiaceae > UBA1847. The sequence continues at coordinate 79,514 of CAVXCX010000001.1, read as the reverse complement.
AGAAATACTGCCTGACATCGACTTTTTCGTGGATTGCCTGGAAGAATCCCTGAATGATCTGAAAGCAGCCAGTCAAACCAGCCAAGAAGACACGGGCGAAGAAGAAAATCCGCGCCGTCAAAGCCTAGCTCGGCGACTCCCTCGCAACAGATTCTTAACTGGCTCTTCGTGACACCGCGCTTCGTACGTGCGGCTGCGGGTTATCCAGCTTGGTCAGAATACGATCCAACTTCGTGCTGATCTTCGTCTGGATACGGATCATCTCGATCTTTGGCCAGGTCGCTTTCTCACCCATCTCTATGAGCTCGACGACTTCCTCGATGGATCGATGCGCCAGAAGCTTCAACGGATTGAACAGCCGCTTGTCCGGCAGGATATTGATATCGCCAAAGTAGTCCTGGTTGATGATACTCAGCCCGACATTGGTGAACCGACTAACCGTCGCGTTCCAGGCCAGAGGCTTCTCGAGTAACGATGCGCTGGCATTGATCCACTCGCGCGCCGTCCGTCCCGCCGCATGCTGCACGGTCGTGAGCAAGTCTTTCTTTCTCTTCGTGTCAGTGACGAACGGGAATATGTGCGGGTTCACCTGGCTGACGATAAAGTGATTGACGCCGTAGATACGTGACAGGCGTTTCGCGGGCAGATCATCACTCAATGATCCGTCAACCCAGCGGCGAGACGGCAAATAGGGCTGCTTCTTTCCCTCGGCATTCTTCGCCGCGAGTGCGACCGGCGGATAGAATCCCGGCACTGCCGCCGAAGCCATCACCGCCTCACGAACATAAACATTCGGTGTCGTAATTGAATTGAGCAGTCGCGACGTCTGATGTTTTTCAGCGGCGGCAATCGACACATTCAAGTGACGGCCCGTGTTTTCGAACGCCTCCTGAAACGTCAGGTCCGGGATCAGGCGATTGAGTGCTTCCTGCACATCCTCGATCGGCGTTATCTCCGGCCGAAAAGCCTCGAAGCGACTAAACAGACCCTGATCACGCTCGATCTCTTCGACCAGGTGTTCTGCTTCAAATATATCCTTCAGATATTTATCACTGTGGGTACTGACGAGGCTACCAACGATAGCGCCGCCACTGCTGCCCGACAGAATATCCGGCAGCACGCCTTCCGACCACAACGCCTTTACCACGCCGATGTGAAAGAACAATAGCGATCCGGCGCCACTCATAACGAGCGAAGAGCAACCATAGCAGTGGCGGGCACGGCGAAAGAAATCCAGCCGATCTTCGAGCGGAATACCGCGCGCCTTGGTACTCGCGAGCAAGTCCAGCGCGCTGGTAACCTCTTCAACGTAATCGACAATCAATTTCTTAGTGCTGAACTTCGCTTTTCCGTACAAAGCGGAACTGCCCATGCCGTCGATGTTGCCGTGTATACCTTCGTTCAACGCGAACAATATGCCGGCGTAATCTTTCTTCGCCTTCAAGCTGCGCAGTCGCTTCAACCGGCGGCGGATAGACGTGTAATCAAAATGCTTCGACTCGTCCGAGTTCTGCCAACGCAAGACACCAGACTTCTTGTCATGCGCGATCGCAGCAGCCTTCCACTCTTCGTACGTGGTAGCCGCGGCCATATCTGCTGCCAAACGTCTTGTCCCTGAAATAATCATTTTCAAATCACATACTTAAACGGTTTCAAGTCCGTCAGCATACACGCAAATTCGACTCAAAAAAAACGCCCAGGTCGCTATTTTTGATAGCTGTATATGCCTATTCCTTTGGACCATACCGGGTGTAACTTAACAGCGAGCGTAGTGCCTGGACTTTCACAGGCAGGACGGGAGGTAAGCAACGGATGGTTAGCAGGAAAATGTTGGCGGCAATGCCGGACGAGCTAATGGCGATTGTCGACAAGGGCTATGCAGTGTGGGCCAACGATAATGTCGATGCGGCGTTGCGCGCTCGATTCGACGCTGAACGAATTCCTGTTGTTGGCGTCCGACACGTCCGCGTCTGGGGCCTGCAGGTCGATGACGAACGCGAGCTACCAGGGCTTGAACGAACCCAGATGGCCGACGATGAAATCTGGGAAGTCAACCTCGAGGCGAAAGACGGATCGAGGTTTGAAGTTGAGTCTCGACTGCTGAAGCCAGCGTCCGACGCGTAGTTACGACCGCCTGTTTTGGCCGGTCGCCAGGACATGGTCAAAAGATTGTCTTGCGCCAGTTAATTACGGCCTTCACGAATCGATTGCTGTCTTCGTAATCGGGAGCTGGCCGGTTTTCGTACTTGAAAAACATACCGTCTGCCTCGCGCAGCATGTCACCAAACGATTCATGGCGATTAGAATCGAACTGAATCCGGCCGACCAACGACGTCGCAGCACCACTGTTTTCATAATCGCGCATCGCTTTTTTCGCCGCCAGACAAACCAGATTCGTTGCTTTTGCTTCGTCGAAATACCGGTTCTTCTTCAATAAGACGCAAAAGCAACCGCCGCCTATGTGGGCGATCGACTCCGCTGACCTAAAATAGTCTCGCAGCAAATCTGCAAAAACGTTTGTCGGAGCGCGTCGGGACTCCACATCGTTTTGCGGCCGAGACACACCGCTGATATTAAACAACAGCAACGACAGTCCATTGTCCTTGGCAACATGCTCGAACAGTCTCGAACCGGTTACAATCAGCGCGTGCCGATTTGCAAGATCGGTTTTCGGATCGACGTAGCTGATCATTTCGTCGACGACCATATCGGCCAGATCTTTTAGCAGGCGCTTATCGTCATCGCGAAGTTGCCGAGGCACTCGGTCGATAATGCAAAGCGTGCCGATTTTGTTGCCGTCCGGCGTAAGGAGCGGCGCACCAGCGTAGTAGCGAATATGAGGTTGTTCGACGACCAGTGGGTTGTCACGAAATCGGCCGTCCCGCCTGGAGTTTCGGACCTCGAAAACTTCGTCACCGAGAATCGCGTGGGCGCAAAACGAAAATTCGCGAGGGGTTTCCTCACCCTCAAAACCCTCGACAGACTTGAACCACTGCCGGGTTTCGTCAACCAGGCTGATCAGGGCGATGGGCATATCAAAGATTCGCGCCGCAAGACGCGTAAACCGATCGAAACGGTCATCGCGAGGCGTGTCGAGTATGCTGAGGCTACGCAGTGTGGCTAAGCGCGAATCCTCGTTGTCCGGGAGCTTGGCTTCTTGCATTGCAGTCACCCCCCTGCTGGTCAATCGGTGATCACCCAGTGTAAGCCCTGGCGGCATGAAATTTCATGTTTTGGGGCTGAAACGCCCGTTTTCGGCGACGAAGAGAGGGAAAAACCGGTCCGGCGTGCGCTCCAGCGGTCCTGACACGTCATTCCATGGCGCAGCGGTGAGGCGGCGTTACGATTGGATACAGACACGGCGCTTGAAATTAGCCATGATTAGCGCTGGAAATTTCTGTACGTAGAATAAACATGAATGATTTCGTGGAGCGCCACGCCGGTGCGCTTCAACTCGCTTTCGTTGTAGGCGTGGTCGGCCTGGCGCTACTGCTGTCGAGCAGTCTCAGGCCAGACTCGTCAGGTCCGTCTTCGGTTGCGCGTTCGAATGAGACGGTCGTAACGATCGTAACGCCAGCAGCAGCGCCATTCAGGCCGATTATCGAACTCAACGGCGTTGTCCAGGCACGAACCATTACCCGCATCGTTCCGCAGGTTTCAGGTCGCGTCGTCAAAGTTGGCGCGACCTTTCGCCCTGGCGCGAGCGTCGCAAAAGGCAACGTTCTGTTCGTCATTGATCCCTCCGACTACAGGCTGGCGGTGGAACGTACACTTGCTGAGATCGCCATTGCGAGGAGCGATCTTGCGCGACTCGAGGCAGAAGCGGCAGCGGAGCGCGAGATTTGGCAGGGGCAGTTTCCGAATCGGCAGATACCGGACCTCATCGCGCGGGTTCCACAAATCGCTGCCGCCAAGGCGCGCATTCAGAGCGGTGATGCCGCGCGACAAACAGCGGAGCTGTCCCTCGGCCGTACCACTGTCCGCGCGCCATTTGACGCACGCATTCTGGATACACAACTTGACGTCGGCCAGGTTGTCAGCGGCAGCGCAGCAGTGGGTTCGATGTTTTCGATCGACAGCCTTGAGATTGCCGTTCCCGTCTCGGCAGATCAGCGCAAACTGATCGGACCGCTGGGCGGCCAGCGCGTCTCCATTGTCGCGCCGTCTTCCGGCCAACCCATTATCGAGGGCAAACTGGCTCGCGCCGCTGCCGCGCTTGATGAACGCACGCGACTCGGCACCCTTTACGTAGCAACGGATAAACCTGAGTTGCTTACGGCTGGTGAGTTTGTCACGGTCCGAATCGACGGCGAAGACGCGCCAGACTCGTATCGCGTACCGGCCGCCGCCTTAACCTCACGCGATCGGCTCTGGGTTGTTGAGGACGGACGCCTCGCCGGTCGTACTGTCGAGGTTCTCGGTCGTGAAGCGGATATGGCAGTTGTCAGAGTCTTCGATGAAGCCAGCGGTGTCGTTGCGATTCCACCTGCTAACGCGCGCGATGGCCTCGAGGTCAGCATTCGCAGTGCTGACGGGCTTGCGTCCGTAGACAACGACTCAAGCCTCTCAAACTAGATACCCCATGACCGGACCAAATCGCCACTCCAACCGCGGCATAGTCATGCGGTTCATCAAGAACCCGGTAGCCGCAAACCTGCTGATGGTGGTGCTGCTCGTCGGCGGTGCCGTGTCCGCATCCCGCCTGCAATCCCAGGTATTTCCAACCATCTCTCCACGCACCGTCACCGTCACCGTGCCCTTTCCCGGCGCCACACCGGCCGAGGTTGAAGAAGGTATTACGCGTCGTGTCGAAGAGGCTGTGCTTGGTATCGACGGCGTTAAACGGGTCAATTCCGTCGCTTCCGAGAACGTCGGTATCGTCGTCATTGAAACCAGCGACTTTGCGGACCGTCAGCTTGTCAAAGACGATGTCGAGTCGGCCGTCGATCGGCTCAGCGACTTCCCGCCCGAAAATGCCGAGAAGCCCGTCGTTGTGGCCGCGAATCCCACCAGTGGGGTTGTAACCCTGGCTGTCGTTGGCGAAGTCGGCGAACTTGCGCTGCGGCGTGCCGCGGAGGAAATTGAACGGGACCTGCTAACCCAACCTGGTGTGTCGCTGGTATCTCTGTCAGGCGATCGCAACTACGAAATATCGATCGAAGTCAGCGAAGCAACGCTGCGTCAATACGATCTGACGTTCAGCGATGTGGCAAGCGCCGTACGCAGTTCCTCACTGGACCTCGCCGGCGGCTCCATCGTCTCCGATTCGGGTGAAATATTGCTGCGCACCAATAAGAAACGCCAGACCGGTGAGGCTTTCGAGTCTATCGTCGTGCGCACACTCCCCGACGGCTCGGTAGTTTCGCTGGCAGACGTTGCCGAAGTGCGTGACGGCTTTGTTCGTGAGCAGCTCGTGAACCTGTACAACGGTCGTCCTGCCGTGTTTGTCGACGTCGAGCGGGCCGAAGCTGAAGACGTTCTCAAGGTGAAACAGGCCGTCGACGCGTTGTTGGCCGACTACACACCGCCACCGGGCGTGGAATTGGTCGAGTTTCGCGACGAGACGACGCTCCTTCGGGAGCGAGTCAATCTACTTCTGAGAAACGGGCTGTTCGGGTTCGCCCTGGTCTTCACGTTCCTGGTACTGATGCTCGATCTGAAGCTGGCCGTCTGGGTAAGCGCTGGCATCGCAACCGCTTTCATGGGTGGATTCCTTCTGTTTGGTGCTCTTGGCGTCACGATAACGATGATCTCGCTGTTCGGTCTGATCATCGTATTGGGTCTGGTTGTAGACGACGCCATCGTCATCGGAGAAAACATAGACTCGGAGCGCGAGCACGGGTGGAGTGGCGACATAGCCGCCAATCGTGGCGCTCACGGGGTGATGGCGCCGGTCATCGTCGGTGTGATGACCTCTATCGCGGCATTTGTGCCCTTGCTCGTTACCGGCGGCACCTTCGGTGACGTTACACGTGCCATTCCGCTCGTGGTCATCAGCGTGCTGCTCATGTCTATGCTGGAGGCATTCTGCATCCTGCCTTCCCATCTCAGTCACGGCGGGCCATGGTCGCGCGGAATTATCGCCACGATACAGGCGAGCGTTGCCAAAAAGGTTGCCCACATCCGGGACAATCTCATCGAACCGGGCGTGAGGTTTGCCGCGCAATGGCGTTATGCAACCCTTGCCGTTGCGGTCGCCTTTTTTATCCTCTGCTTGAGCCTCGTGCAGAACGGACAGGTGCGCTTCATTTTCTTCCCGCAGATTGAAGGCAACAATATCTCTGCGTCCGTGACGATGCCGGAGGGCACGCCATTCGAACGCACCGACGCTGCCGTGCGCCACATTGCGGCGGCGGCGCGCGAGGTAGCAGCTACGGTACGAGATGAGACAGGTGAGGAATTGTTTGTCTCGGTAACGTCAACGAGTGGCGGCAATGCAGCGCTGGGTGTCGGACCTGGTACAGAGTCGGGATTCAGTACGGCCGAGAATATTGGCCAGATCCGCATAGAGCTGACGGCCTTCGGTAAACGTCGCATGCCGGCAGCAGAAATCGAACGTCGCTGGCGCAATGCTGTTGGCGACATAGAAGGTGCTGAGCGTGTGACTTTCGCGGCCAGCGCGACGCGTTTCGGGGATGACGTCGAGTTCGAACTGGCTCACGAAGACGAGAGACAACTGATCGCCGCAGTCGACAGCATGAAAGAGCAGTTGCGCCGCGTCGAGGGCGTTAACGAGATCGAAGACAGCTTCGACCTTGGCAAGCGTCAGCTGGTATTCGAGCTGACACCGGCGGGGACTGCAGCAGGTCTGCGCCCTGCAGACATCGCGGTTCAGGTACGTCAGGGATTCTTCGGCGAAGAAGTGCAGCGCATTCAGCGCGGCCGCGAGGAGATTCGCGTGTATGTGCGCTATCCCGCAGCGGCACGCGCCAGTCTTGAGTCACTGAACGATTTTCGCGTGCGGCTACCGAACGGCGATCGCGCGCCATTGCTGACGGTAGCGCGTGTCGAAGAAAGCCGAGCGTACTCTTCGATAGATCGCGTCGACGGTCGGCGTGTCGTTACGGTCAGTGCCAACGTCGACGAAGCCGTCTCGACTCCCAATATTGCAAATTCGGTCGTCCTTGCCTCTGTGATGCCGGAACTCGTGGCACAGTATCCTGGTTTGAGATGGGTACAAGCCGGTTCAACTCGCGAGCAGAACGAGGACCTGGCCGATATTGGCAGTGCCTTCGTCATCGTGCTTTTGATAATTTACGCCATGATTGCAACGCAGCTGCGCTCCTATCTGCAGCCGCTCGCGATTCTCATTTCAATTCCCCTTGGCGTGGCAGGCGCCATTCTCGGGCACCTTGTGCTTGGCTTCCCATTATCGTTTATCTCGATATTCGGCATCGTTGCGCTGGCTGGGGTTGCCGTAAATGCCTCAGTCGTACTGGTGGATCTTTACAATCGCCGCCGCAGTGAGGGGCTGGCACCTATCGACGCCGCATCAGCAGCAGCGGCGCGCCGATTCCGTCCGATCGTGCTTACGACGCTAACAACCGCAATGGGTCTGGCGCCGCTGCTGTTCGAAAAAAGCCCGCAGGCACAGTTTCTTATCCCGATGGGTGTGAGCCTCGGCTTCGGCATCCTGGTGTCCGGCTTCATGGTTTTGTTTGTCACGCCAGCGATTGCTGTAATTATCGAGGATATTCGCAACATCAGGCTGGGATCAAAGACGGTTGCCGACACCGCCGCTGCATCGAGCACCTGAAGCACCGGCATTCTTGCAGAATTTAAGCAGTCAGCCTTTTGTCCCGATGATCATTGCCAGTCGCAAGCACTACACCCAGTCTTACTGCCGGTCAGCAGAACGCTGCACACCCGGTCGCAAACCTTAGCCCGCAAAGCCCTCACTCGCATCGGTCTCAGCCGTTCGGATAAGGCGGCTGTCCAGAACAGCAGCCTGGCGATGCTTGACGGCGATTTGATAGTCCGGATCAGTGACCATTTCGAGAAACGCGTCAGCCGTTGGGTAACGGGCGACGAAAATCAGATCCCAGTGCTTGTCTTTCGGGCCGATCAACATGACTTCCGGCCGTCCGCGCCAAATGATCTCACCGCCCACACGGCGAAAGATCGGCGCGCTCTCCCTGCCATAGTTTGCATAGGCCTCTGCGCCGCTTGCTTCGCGGCCGTCCTCATAGTCTGCCGTCTCGCGGAAACGCAGGAGGTTGAGCATCATGATCGGCTTGTCGCGAGGCAGCGCCTTGAAAGCATCGAACTGGTCGCGCTCAGGATCAATGTAATGGGCCATGGCCCGCTCCTTTTTTGATGTAGCGTAGATAGAATAGCAATTCAGGCACAACCATCGTGCAACGAGAAATACGATGTCTGATATGGATTAGCGGCCGCCTGCACAAAACAATTACATGAACCTGATCTGGAGGACAGCAATAGCAACAGCCGCACCCGTTAGAATCTATCGCCGTCAAGAACAGGAGCGCATTCGGGGAATGATTCCTGAAGTTGATATTGTTTGTCACGTAGCCTTTTGACAACGTCTCGATAATCGGACGCTCGAGCCGACCTTGCTTCCCAGATCCGACTCTGCAGCGAATCGTATTTAAGCCACCATCGCTGAACCAGACCAACCATCCACGTATCGCCAACGTTGGATAGCATCAGGCCATCATACCGGCCCTCTTTGTAGGCAACTATCCAGACCTGGCTGGAACACAAGGGTCCCTCTTCGCACGGACAGCCTTCGGTAACTCCGCCGATATTGGCGATCGCGCCGGGATAAATCTCGGCAGTAATCTTTTGCAGCTCTCTGACTTCCTCGTCTGAAATATTGTCGGCGCGCAGTGGTAAATCGAGCCGGCGCGGCCTGCTTCGATAGATGTGGCGAACTCGATCGCGCTTGGCCTTCCGGGCGGCCCTGTCATCGTCGTCACTGAGTACTGCGCCGCAGGAAAGAAGCAGCGCGATTGAGACGATCAATGCAATAAATCGAGTCATGGCACCTCAATACGAATCGCACAGGTAAGCGCAAGAGAAAACCATTATAGCGCGCTCATGTCTCGATAATCTGGTGAGGGTCTATGACGCCGAAGCTGCAACTCATTAATGCCGACAGGCGATCAAGGACCAGGCACAAATCCTGGCCCGCTATTCCGGGTACATGCCAGAATTGACGCGCTTTGTGCGGGTGAGAAGATGGTCCCGGCGACAAAGGCAAACCTGAGCAAAGTCAGTGCCGCCCGGTTGATCGTACCGATCTCGACATTGGTAGCTTCGAGGAAACTTTCGGCTATCGCTGGTAATTCAGTCGACCCTGTACAAAAAAAGCGCCCAGGAGTTGCCTCCTGGGCGCTTCAAGTCGCAAATTTCTTTGCGGGGGGGGAACTAGGGTGTCGGACAGACCGGCACGTTCGTCATGTCAATAATAAGCGGGTTTGTATCAAGACCGCCGCTCGCCAGGTCGCGCGCGATTACGCTGAGCACTGATCCACCCTGCGTAAAGTCGAGGCCGAGCAGCTCGATCGCCGGAGTCTTGGAACCAGCACCCGTCACGACGGCATCGTAAGTGCCGCCAGCAATTGAGAGCTGTCCAGTATCCTGGCCGAATTCAACACCAGCAAAAGCAGGGTCGACCATATCGTCGATGACCGTGCCTGCTGGTACCAGGTAGATGTCGACCGGTCCCGTGCTCGGCGAACCGTGCGTTACACGCAGCTTCGTCTCGGTGACGACACTGCGGCGATCGTCGATCTGAGGTAGTGCCGTAATAGCCGGCGTCATGCCCATAGTCAGAAAGCCAGAGACGATAGCGGTTGCTTCGGTGCTCGGATCGACGACCAGTGGGAACTGCGCTGCCACGACACTGTTATCTGCGTTAGCCACGACGCTGATGGTGTAGTCGCCCGGTGCCGGTACCGCATTCAGATCACAGAATTCGCCGAAGGCCACGTTCCGCACGAGCGGGATGGCCTCGTCGTTCGCCGTACCGTTAACATCGGCAAGAATATCAACAGCCGGAGCGTCCGGTGACAGGTGCACAGCGATAGCCGAAGCCGGCGTGCTTGCGTCTTCGATCGTCGAGGCTGCGGTGCCGTCAAGCACGACCAGGTCGACCGGCGAGGCGCCAGGACCGGTGTTCTCAATCGCGACGATCATCAGGTCGGCGCCTGCTGCCAACGAAATAGGCGTATCACCAGTGTCGAATACCGGCGTCAGCGTTGCGTCACCGTCTGCAACGATGCGGATCCGGTAGTCACCTTCAGGTACTTCCAGCTGCGCGGTAAAGCCCTCGAAAGACAATGGTGTACCGACACCATTGGCCGGGCTACTGCTGGCCAGATCGTCGGTTGCGCCGGTTACGTAGACGTTAACAGGGGGTGCTGACGGGGCGCCGTGCACTATCTGAGCGCGGAAGAAGCCCTGCGTAATGGGTTCATCGGAGGGGTTTACGATCGCCAGCGCGTCAACTCCGAGTGGGCCAACATTGCCAATAGCGATGATGGTCGCTTCGGTGCTGTAGTCAAGGTTAACAGCTTCGTCAGTGACAATCGGGTTAGCTCCATCGGGCGTGATCGCCTGGACCTGCACCGTGTTCTGCTCGATTACGGGCACGAAGCCGGAGCCCTGGCCGTAGTCGACGCCGCTCAGTGCAGTGGCGCCGTTAACGATGATGTTAACCGCCGGTGCATCGGGGGAGGCGTGCAGAGCGCGAACTGTGGGAGTCGCTTCGCATTCGAGGATTTCTGTTGCCGTTACTTCGCCTGCATCCAGAATGTCATTGCGGTTGGTATCGAGACCGCTGTCTGCAGCCAGGCCGCCACCGAGGCAGGCAGCGTCGCCCTTGGGAATGTCGCGAATCGCGATCAGGGAATTAAAGCCGTCGGTGCCATTAGCGCCGTCGGTGCCATTGATGCCGTCATCGCCCTCACATGCAGCCAGGAACATTGCCGCGGACAACACGCTCGCGATGTAGATTTTCTGTTTCATGGGTGTCTCCAGTCGTTTAAGTTTCGGAAGCGATCTTAAGATCGCGGACCGGGACATTCACCCCGAAAGCAGTAACAGAGTGTTTCAATACGTAACACGGCAGTTTGTACGGCTGATTTCTTTGCTCAGGAGGCCAGCGAACGCGTGCCTACAGCCGACACGCAAGCGTCGGTACCAGGGATTGTGGCCGTTTGCGACCGGTCAGACGCGGAGCTCAACGAGTCGCTGACGCGCTTGACAAGAGGTGTCGGCAAGCACAGCTCACACTGTGCGTTTGTATGAGTAGATCATCAGTCAGGCTCGGCGGATGTACAGAGCTGACAATTCAACCAGGAAAGAATCCGAGCGAACTTTTCCCTATGAGATTCAGCTAGATCTGGCTGTCCAGAATCTTCTGCTTGATCTTCTGGAATTCTTCCTCGGTGATGTAGCCATCATCTTTCAGCTCGCCCAACGACCGAAGTTGTTCCAGCGTCCGTGACATATCCCTGCTCTTGCCTGCAGCGGTTGGTCCGGGTTCTGCCCCGGGGGCACTGGCCTGTTCGCTTTTCATTGCCTCTGCCTGCGCCCGCTGCGCCTCTTCGAGACGGCGCTGTTCTTCGCGCGCCCTGATTTCCGTCTCTGTCTGAGTTCGCTGCATCCCCAATCGCCCGCGTTCGGACTCAACAGACCGGACCTTGCTTTCATCACTTGTCTGAGATTGTTCGGCCCGATCGGCAGAATCAGTTGTCTGCGCCTGTACCACCGAAAACGCGGCAATGCACATCATTAGAGCCTTCAAGCTAGGTTTCATCACAATGTCCTATGGTCTGTCGGCAATCAGCGGCGAGCACTTGATGTCCAGTTGTGTCTGCTCGGGTCGGTGGCCGTTGCTCGGCAGTTTAGCATCTGGCCAGCGGCGTACCTGCTCAAAGGCCATGATTGACCGGAAGTATTCACTTGCTCGCCGCCTCAGCAACTATCACGAATATCCGATGCGGTACTGCGAGAACACTGGATGAGAAGCGATTGGCAAGCAATGTCATGAGATCCGCATCAAATTTTCGAGCCGAGTCTGAAGCCAATGCAGCGACGCCCGCACTTGCCCGGATACGGCCTCTCCACGCCTCATGCGTATAGGGTACATCCACGTCATAGGAAAACGTCTGAATACCTTGAAGGCCCGCCTCGCTTAGAACCGGAAGGTACTGCGGGTACATTCCGATCCCGCCGCCGAAGTGCCAGTCAGGGTTGTACTGCATGATCAACGCTTCGGTTGCCTCGACGACATTTCCGGACAATGGCAGCCAATCGAAGTTAGCGATGACAAGACTTCCATTGGGCTTGAGCAAACGACTTACCTCGGCGATTGCCCTGCGCTGATCGAACCAGTGCCAACATTGACCCGCTGTAACAACATCAGCGGCACCGCTGTCCAGGCCTGTGGACTCAGCTTTCGCTTCCACATATCGAATGCTGAGGTTGAACTCAAGGTCCAGTTGCTTTGCCACAGCGATCATTCGCGGATCTGGGTCTACACCGATAACCCTGCAACCCCTGAGTGCAAATCCGCGCGCAAGCGTTCCGGTTCCAGTCCCGAGATCAACCACAGCGTGGTCCGGTAATCCAACGTCAAACTCGGCAAGCCGATCAAATACCGACTCCGGAAATCCGGCCCTGAAAGTGCCGTAATCTTTTGCCGCCTTGCCGAAATTAGTTCCCGATACGGTCATGATGTGCTGTTCCTTCGCGATACCAGCAGTCGTAATTTCCTAAAGAACCTGAATGTCTGCTTCGGTTGATTGCAGCGAGGCGTCAGTTAGCCAGCCCAGGAGCAGTGCATTGTCAAGCGGCACCCGAACTTTGCCTCGCGATGTAGAGGCCGAGCATGGCGACCCATCCCAGTACCGCGATCTCGAGCGCCCGCTGGCTTAGGCCAACAACCTCGGAGGATGGTGAGAGAGTCAGAAGGCCGACGAGCGCGACAGCAGACGCGACGTAACCAGCGCCTGCCAGGTAGGTGGCCCCAGGCCAACTGCGCGCTGCACGGGCCAGCGTATACAAGAAAAGCGGAGCAACAAGGTAGCCCACAAGGCCACCAGCGTTGTGGATAAGCTGCGACGCACTTGGTTCGGATGGGCGGCAGCCAGCGTCACAAGGAAATGCCGCCGCCACGAGATAGCCGGCCGCAAAGAGAGCCAACCCAAAAAAGCTAAGCGAGACTGGACGCGAGCGCGGAACCGCTCTGGAAGCAAGCGCACTAAACGTCAGCAGAAGCAAACCGGCAGGCAAGAAACCCGCGAACCGAACCCACAGCTTCGTATGGCGCACCCTTCGCGCCAAGTTCGCTGATAAATTGTGACACGTGGCTATACCCTGGTGTGAGTGCCGCGGCCCAGACGACGAACCCAGTCACGACGGCGATGCAAGCCATCGACGTGAAAACCAGGGAAACGGCGATGGCTTGCGAAGGCTTAGGTGGTTTCGTATGGCGCATGATTCTCTATTCAGGTGAAAGAGTCGGAGACTAACTTTCTAAACCAGGAGATATACTGATTGTCCGGAGTGGGTCAGTAGCAGCCTGCCAGCATTTTATCACCTGGGCGGCTGCAAACCGCCAGAAATGGTCGCTTAGTCACTTCCAATTTCGATCTCGAACAGCGGCAGATGTCGACCAGGGATGCTGCCTGATTCTCGAGCACCGATCTGCCGTCCGCCTGCGGCCACATAGAACTGAGTCGCATTTGGATCGCCCTGGATAATCAAACGCGCAGCACCTTGCTGCGACAGCATGCGCTTGGCGTGCGTAATCAACGTACGGCCAATGCCGGCGCCAATATGTCCAGGCGCAACGAATAAGGCTTCCAGTTCATAATCGTCAACCGACAGGCGTTTCAAGGCATAGAATCCAATAATCACGTTTCCTTCGATAGCGGCGAAGTACTGATAACAGTCTGAGTCGATTTGGGCGGGGTCGACGGTGAGCTCAGCTCGACAGGCGTCTAAGAAGTCTTGTGAATATCCCCAATGTGCCTTCGAGAGCAAGGCCAGGTCGGACAACAAGCGGGCCTCATCGGGCAACGCTTCTCGAATATTCAGCGACTGTGACACTTTCTTTTCGTCATCGATTTAAGTTAGCAGAGAATGCAATTCTCTTCGTCTGCCTTTGTATGCGGTCGGCAGCAGTCAGTCCCTGGTTTAACAATCCAGGGGCTGCTTCCAGCGAATAGCGAATGTTCGACTTACGGCGACTCTCGCCACGACCGGTGAGCTTCATAGGCTGGCTTTTGAGTTGATTCGCCACGCTCTACCAGCCTTTCGACAAGCCATTGATACCATTCAAAGAACTCCGGCTGACGATTCTTCACCCGCATTTCCTCAGCCCACTCGCTGAGTATCGACCACAGCTTGATGGAGAAACCACCAACAAGATCCGCCATCGCATCCATAGGTACGACACGATTGTGAATGAGCATACCAACGGTCTCGAATTTCCAGCCGACTCGCATGGCCGCGGCGACATATTCCGGACCTTTGGATTGGAGCTCTTCATCATCTATGCCAACCTCAAGACTGGTAATCAGCATATACGCTTCTGTGAACTCAGGGTCCTCAAAAGATCGGGCCAGTTCGAGAATTGCCATATCTCGACTTTGTTTTTGATGTTGTCTTAACTGTAGTGCGCCGAAAGCAATGCCGAAAATAATAGCGACTATGCCGATGATTTCGACCAGGTTTGCGACGTCAGACAGACTCATAGGTGGGCCTCAATATGTCGGGTATGGAGCAACTCTGTTGGGTGGTGCCTACCCGATCAACGGGTGCTTCGGGTCAATAGCAACCCTTTCCGATGTGGCTAATCCTAGCATTTGAACAGTCGCTCTTGGCATACGCTGCCGGTCGTAAGCGGCAATCAGTCCCAGAGCCAGACGCTCGGTATCGATAGGTCACAGCTCGACGACACGACACCAGGAAAGTGACAGAGCTCAGGCGTTTGGCTCAGCAGGCACGTAGTTGCCTGCGTTTACGCCTGTTATTTTGGTCGTAAACGCCACCAACTCCGTTAGAATTACGCCCCTCACCAAAAGAACCAAAGGGGAATACCATGCTGCGAGGCCGTTTCTTTCGTTGGGCATTGTTGCTCGCAAGTCTCTGGACTATGGGTGCATCTGCGGATGAAAAGGACTCGCATCCGCTTGCGAGTCTATCGCTGCGGCCGATCGGTCCTGCGATAACCTCGGGTCGTATTTCCGACTTCGCCGTTCATCCTGACCGTAAACACGAGTACTGGGTGGCGACAGCGTCGGGAAACCTTTGGAAAACCGACAACGACGGCATCACCTGGAGCGCCCTGTTCGAGGGCGAAGCGTCTTTCGCCATCGGCGTAGTAACGCTCGATCCTAACGATCCGCAGGTTGCTCTGGGTCGGTACCGGCGAGAACAACGCACAACGCAGCGTTGCTTACGGAGATGGTGTCTACAGGTCCCGGGACGGCGGCAAGTCTTGGACCAACATGGGCCTGAAGGATTCCGGTCACATCAGCCAGATCTGGGTAAATCCTGACGATTCCGATCATGTCCTGGTTGCCGCTCAGGGCCCGCTCTGGAATTCAGGCGGTGATCGCGGACTTTACGAGAGTCGCGACGGTGGCGACAGCTGGAGTCCGATCCTGACGGTCGATGCCGATACCGGCATCAACGAATTCGTCGTTGATCCGCGCGACAGCAACACCATCGTGGCATCGAGCTATCAGCGACGGCGCCACGTTTGGGTTCTCATCAATGGCGGACCCGGAAGCGGAATTCACAAGACGACTGACGGCGGCAAGACCTGGACGAAACTGGACAAGGGACTGCCCGGCGAAACGATGGGCCGCATTGGTCTGGCCGGCGCACCGTCCGACCCGACGATGATCTACGCCATCATTGAAGCGAACGACGACGAAAAAGGCGTATATCGTTCCTCGGATTTCGGTAGTACCTGGTCGAAGCAGTCCGATCATATGACCACGAGCCCGCAGTATTACAACGAGCTCGTTGTCGATCCGAAGGACGCTAACCGCGTTTACTCTCTGGATACGATGACGCATATGTCGGACGACGGCGGTAAGACCTGGTCGCGGCTGGGTCTGGACTGGCGTCATGTCGACGATCACGCCTTGTGGATTGATCCGGACTTTACCGAGCATTTGATTATTGGCGGCGACGGCGGCATCTACGAGAGTTTCGATCGCGGCAACACCTGGCGACACATGCGCAATCTGTCAATCGCACAGTTTTATCGCATCCAGCCGGACAATGCGGAACCTTTCTACAATGTTTGCGGCGGGACGCAGGATAACAACTCGCTTTGCGCACCTTCGCGAACCACCGTTATTCATGGCATTACGAATTCCGACTGGACCATGGTTCTGGGTGGCGACGGCTACGAACCACAGATCGATCCCGAAGACCCGAATATCATTTACACGCAGTACCAGTACGGTGGCCTGGCGCGTTACGACCGACGCACCCAGGAACGCGTATTCATCGCACCGCACCCGGCTAGCGGCGAGCTCCAGTACAAATGGAACTGGAATACGCCCTTACTGATAAGCCCACATGACAACAAGCGCATTTACTACGCGGCGGAGAAACTATTTCAGACAAACGACCGAGGTAATACCTGGCGAGCAATCAGTCCGGATCTGACGCGAAAACTCGATCGCAACAAGCTTGAAGTGATGGGCCGTATTTGGAGCGTCGATGCGATTGCGAAGAACGATTCAACGTCCATGTACGGCGCCGCCATCGCGCTGTCAGAAAGCGAGCTGGTCGAAGGCCTTATCTATGTCGGTACCGATGATGGCGTCATGAATGTGACCGAAGACGGCGGCCAGACCTGGCGCAGAATCGAGACATTTCGCGGCGTTCCCGATATGTCATTGATAGAGGACGTGCTTGCGTCGAGCCACGACTCCAACGTTGTCTACACCGTAATTGACAACCACAAGCGTGGTGACTACAAGCCTTACGTTCTGCGATCCGACAACCGCGGACGCAGCTGGCGAACCATCACCGGCGACCTGCCGGTACGTGGTTCCGCGCACACCCTTGTAGAGGATCACGAAAATCCTGACTTGCTCTTCGTCGGCACGGAATTTGGTCTGTTCTTCACACAGGATGGCGGCACTTCCTGGCACCAACTGAAGAACAACTTTCCGACCATCGCGGTTCGCGATATTGAAATCCAGAAGCGCGAAAACGATCTGGTCGTCGGTACCTTTGGCCGTGGCATCTATATTCTCGACGACTATTCACCGTTGCGTACATCGGCGACAAGCCTTGCCAACAACAACGCGCACCTGTTCTCCGTAAAAGACCCATGGCTGTATGTGCAAGGGGATCTCTGGGACGCGCGGGAAAAAGGCTCTATGGGCGCGGAGTTCTTTACGTCGCCGAATCCCGCGTTTGGCGCTGTCTTTACCTATCATCTTGGCAACGATCTGAAACCGCGGGCGAAGGTACGTCGCGACGCAGAGATCGAAGCGGAAAAAGCCGGCGAGGATACACCGTATCCATCATGGAATGAGCTGCGCAAGGAAGACCGCGAAGAGGCGCCAGCTGTTCTGCTGGTCGTCAAAGATGCAAACGGCAACATCGTCCGCCAGCTTGCGGGAGAGACCAAGAAAGGACTGCACCGGACGGCCTGGGATTTGCGTTTGCCGGCGACGGACCCGGTCGAACTCAACCCGCCCGAGTTCCGGGCCTATTGGGAATCGCCACCACGTGGCCCGCTCGCGGTCCCCGGCAACTACACGGTAACGCTATCGAAGCGGCAGGAAGGAAAACTCACTGCGCTGGCGGAACCACGTTCATTTACGGTCAAGTCACTGTCGCAGAGTCCGGAAACCAGCTCGGACCCCTCGGCTGTTCAGGCATTCCACAAGAAAGCCGGAGAACTGTATCGCGCGGCGCTAGGGGCCAGCGCGCATGCGAGCGAACTTGGCGATCGCATCAAGCACCTGAAGGCTGGTTTGCGCGACACACCGCGAGCAGGTGAAGCCGAGGAACAGGCTGTGCGCGATATCGAGGCCCGGCTTGCCGAGCTTAGCGTCGCGCTGAATGGCGATGCTAGCGTCGCATCGCGTAACGAACCGGTCGCATGGTCCATCTCGCAGCGCGCGAGTATTGTGTACCAGTGGCTGCTCGACACGCGGTCGCCGGTACCTGCTTTCTATGAAGACTCCTACGAAAACGCGGCTCGGGAATTTGCCACGGCTCTCAGTGGGCTGAGATCCATCAGTAACGATCTTGATGAACTGGAAGCTCGACTGGAATCGCTGGGTGTGCCCTGGACGCCAGGGCGGCTGCCGGAGTGGCGTGAGTAACTTTCTGCGGTAGCGGCCTTCGCGCACGCCTGAAGCGCGTCGGGTTCTGTACGAGCAGCACCTGTAGGACCGGACACGCTTCGGTTCTGTAGGTGCGGCCCCTGGCCGCGACCGAAGTGCGTCTATTTAACGATTCGCGCCCGATAACGCCTGCCTTTGATCGGCTGACTCGATAACTGCCGCAGCGCTTTTTGTGCGTGGGCATTACGTACCGCCACGTAGCTGACGGTATCAAAGAGGTCGATAGAACCGACCACATCGCCTGACACACCGCCCGCGGCTGTCAATGCTCCCAGGAGATCACCCGGCCGCAGCTTATTCTTGCGCCCTCCGCTTATCTGCAGCGTAGTCATCGCGGACGACAACGATTCGATGGTCCGCTTCGAGGCTGGGCTGCGACCTTCCTTCAACGTACCTTCAGGCAGCAGCGCTTCGATATCCATCAGTCGACGCATCTCGCGAGACTCAACGAGGCTAACTGCCTCCCCCTCTTTCCCGGCGCGGGCGGTCCGACCGATACGGTGAATGTAGACTTCCGGCTGTGCAGGTAGCTCGTAGTTGAATACGGCATCGACATCATCCACGTCGAGACCGCGCGCTGCGACATCCGTCGCAATCAGAACGCTCGCACTTCGATTTGCGAAGCGCACTAACACCTGAGACCGTTGCGACTGATCGAGGTCACCATGCAAAGCGACAGCGGCGATCTTCTTTGACTGCAGAAACCTGGCAACGTCTGCACAATCAATCCGCGTATTGCAGAACACC
This sequence comes from uncultured Gammaproteobacteria bacterium, assembly GCA_963760395.1. Taxonomy (GTDB): domain Bacteria; phylum Pseudomonadota; class Gammaproteobacteria; order Steroidobacterales; family Woeseiaceae; genus UBA1847. Next base: position 60,405 of record CAVXCX010000001.1, on the reverse strand, counting down.
AGGTTGAGTTCCCCACCCCAGGCACGCAGAGCACGCAGCAGCTCTTCGTTTCTGTTCTCGCGCGTTACGGAAAACCAGTGCTGCTCGATCCGTGCGGGCAGCTCCTCATCCGTAACATCAACAATAACCGCGTTACGTTGTACCTTAGCGCTCATGCCGGCGATGGCCTCGGGATACGTCGCGCTGAAGAGCAGCGTCTGGCGATCGTCAGGCACAAAAGAGAGGATGGCATCCAGCTCATCTGTGAACCCCATGTCGAGCATGCGATCGGCCTCGTCGAGTACCAGGGTCCGCAGACCAACCAACTTCACGGTACCTTTTGTCAGGTGTTTCAACACGCGGCCGGGTGTACCGACGATAACGTGAGGGCTGTGCTGCAGCGAAGCATTCTGTGGCCCGAGCGGCATACCGCCGCACAAAGTCAGAATTTTGATATTCGGTATCGCCTGGGCCAGCCGCCGTATCTCCCTGGCTACCTGGTCTGCCAGCTCACGAGTCGGGCATAGGACAAGGGCCTGAACGCTGAACGACGCGGCATCCAGCTGGTTGAGCAACCCAAGGCCAAACGCGGCCGTCTTGCCACTACCGGTCTTGGCCCTCGCAAGTACGTCACCACCCTCCAGCAACTTTGGCAGTGCTTGAGCCTGAACCAGCGTCATTTGCGTATAGCCAATCTCGGCAAGATTGCCCAGGAGTGCAGGCTTCAAATTGAGCGTGCTGAAAGAATTTGCGTCAGACATAGGGGCGCGAGTATACGCCGAATATTTCCACACAGTAGCGGTCCATCAATCGACGAGACTTGGTTCCACTTTTTGCTGAGATGTGCGGCAACGATCTTCTACTGCCGGATTGCTAATGTGCTGGAGTCAATCGAAGGAGCTGATTCATGGGTCTACTGGCAAGGTTTTCGTGGAAAAACAAACGGGGCGCTCCCCCGACAGATTATGTAGCGAGAGCGTCAAACGAAGGTTTTCGTGGCGTTAGGGTAATCGCCAATAACGAGGACTGTTGTCAGTTCGTACGATCCATAGCGGATGAGCGATTTCTTCTCGAAGAGGCGCCCAGGTTGCCCTTAAGCATCTGTGATGCAGAATCCTGCCACTGCACCTATGAAAGATTCGAGGACAGGCGTGCTGGAGCCAGGCGTGCAGCTGATATTGCTTTCGACATAAGCACACAATTACATGGCCGGGAAAACCGCAGCGTGCATACGCCAGGACGTCGCAGCAAAGACACCAGCGAATACCAGGGCTAAGTGGCGACCGCGACCGCGCATCGTCCTATGACCGGTTCGGCGAAGGCATGTTGCCCATCCCGCCCCCGCCCTTTCGATGCGAGACAGCGAGCCCGCCGGCGCGGTCAGATACGTCTGCTCTTGGAGAATCGTGGAGTTCTGCTACTGACCCACAGCAGGCGGTCGCTATTTGATGAGTTCGCGAACCATTGCGGTGTCGACGTGTTGTAAGAAAGCGATAGCCTTACCGTCCGCTAGCGTCCACACGTGCGCCATTCTTACTTCACAGGAATCACCGGATTCTTTGTGATTCCAGGTGTATTTGCCATCCGCAATGACCGTGTCTCCATCCGCAACAAGTCTATCGACGACGACCGCCCAATCGTTGCTAAACTCGCTGAGGCGCATGAATACGTTCTCGACCACCGCCTGAGGACCAATGTAGGTGCCGGCCAGTGGGAAGCCGTCGGCCTCCGTCCATGAAATGTTGTCATCGAATCTAGCGACAACAGCGGGAACGTCCCCGCTTGCGAAGTCTTGATAAAGCCCTTGAATGATTTCTTTGTTAGTCACCTGAGTTTCCTTACGATTTCTTGCCGTCGGAGTGTTTGTCATTATATCGCAGGATTTCGCCGTGGACTGCGTGGATCGCAGCGGCTGCTTCCGGTTGCGGTTTCAACCAGTCGATGCAACACCTAACCTCTAATCAGAGGGATGAGAATTTAGCCGATGAAGAATTACCGACTTAATAGCCGCGACACCATTTGCCTAATTAAGCTATTCACTTGCTACCATGCCGGATCACCCCGGCTTCGGAGAAACACATGATCCGCACTCCCACCATTCTGATCATCGCGATCACGGCCCTGGCCGGCCAAGCGTTTGCAAATGCCGATACGACCCCCGACCAAAAAGCGGTACTGGTCACCGGCGCCAGTTCCGGGCTCGGCCGCGTTATGGCGGAGACGATGGCCGCAAACGGATATTTCGTTTACGCCGGCGCGCGCAAGGACAAGGATCTGGAAGCACTCAATGCAATCGAAAATATGCAGGGCGTGCGGCTGGACGTCAACAAGCAAGAGCAGATCGATGCGGCGGTGAAAACCATCACCGAAGCCGGCCGCGGCCTTTATGCTCTGGTCAACAATGCCGGGGTGGTCGTCGTGCAACCACTGATAGAAATTGACGAGCAGGACTTCGACTTTCAGATGAACGTCAATGTCTACGGTCCTTATCGTGTTACCCGGGCCTTTGCGCCACTGATCATCGAGTCGAAGGGCCGCATTAGCATCATCGGTTCCATCTCCGGAACGCTGTCATCGGCGACCTGGGGCCCCTACTCCATGACCAAATTTGCTATGGAAGCCTACGCCGATGCACTGGCTGATGAGATGAAGGCATTCGGCGTGGACGTCAGCCTGATCGAGCCAGGCGCCTACCGTTCAAATATTGGCAAGAGCGCTTTGCGGCGGATGGATAAGCGCAATCAATCAGCCGATGACTCTGAGCTCAAGACGGCCATGGATGAGGCCGTCAACTGGCTAAGTCTTTTCGAGAACGATCATGGCGACCCCACGGAAGTGGCAGATGCGGTGATGAAAGCCCTGTTTGATGACAACCCCAAACCGCGATACTTGATCGTCCCTACGCAGGAACAGGCCTACTGGACCATCAACCGGGCTATTGAGCGTATGGTCGAACAGAACCATGATCAAAAATTCAGCTACGACCGCGAAGCACTTATCGAAATGCTGGATGCTGCACTGACAAAGCAGTCCAGGGAGGTCGTGCAATAGCCAATTGCGGCTTGCCAGATTTCTCCAAAGCGGGCGTCTGAGCGGATGGTCTCGGGAAATACAGTCGTTCAACCTGGCTGATTAGTAAGGGCCAGAACTTGCTACTCGCGAACGACCGCTGCTGGCTGTTCGCCGCCCGTCGCCCTGGCCGAGCATGAACGACTGGTAAGCGCTCGAAAGCAGCCCGTCGAGTGATAAACTACTCAGAGACTGCTACTGACCCATTCCGGACAGTCGATATTTCATTCGTCATCGGAAAACGATGGTATGCGTAACGAGGTAATTCGAATCGCAAGTGCGCTACTCCTGGCGTTCGCCACATGTGTAGCGGTTTCGGACACTACTGGCCCAGGCCCAATCGAGCCAACCTCCAAATACGTGTTCCAAATCCTTGAGCGTGTCAGTGTCCACCTCCGATCCGGTGGGGAGATTCAGTCTATTGAGCTACCATCAGACTTTGTTAAACCCTCCGGAAGCGTTGATGAGTGTCTAGAGATGGTGATGCAAGCTACTGATGACATTAATATCCAGTTCGCGGCGCTTAGATTTTGTTCGAGACGCCATCCAATGCGCTGATCAATCCGGCCGCTTCACGCCCTGAGACGGTCGCCAGAAAGCTAACTGAGGGGCTGCTTCGCTCCGCATAGCAGCCGGTCGAAAAACTTGAGGTAAGATGACGGCTTGTGACCCAAACCGGACTGTCGTGCATTCAGGCATTGCGATGCTCCACCACTACTCCAGGAGATAACGAGGCAATGATCCTTCGCCGCATCACAGAGCAGGTCAGAACCCAGAACTGGTCCGCTGTGGGCACTGAGCTCGTGATAGTCGTGGTTGGTGTCTTTCTCGGACTGCAGGCTCAGGACTGGAGTACAGCTCGTGCTGAGCGAAGCGCCGAGTACGCCGCGATTGAACGACTAATTATTGAGTATCAACAGAACCTCGAGATACTGGAAGCTGATAAAGAAAAAAGCCGAGAGGCATTGGCTGCTACCGAAGGGCTGCTATCAATGATAGCTCTCAGGAGCTATCCGGAGGCGATGGATGTGGATCTCGCTCGGACGATTCTGAGCTGCTCGCAGAATGCGAAATTCGTTCCAGCACTTGGTACCACCAATTCATTGATTGCCTCAGGTGACCTGGGATTGATCGCCGACCCGGAAATTCAGAGAGCACTTACCCAGTGGCCTACGCTCGCACAAGTGCTAATCGAGTGGCAGGAAATCGAGAGAAATCACGGCGAGGAACTGATCCTTGACGAAACCTTCAAGTACATTTCTTGGCCCACGCTTCTTAGTTTTGTCGATGAGGGCTGGCAAGTTAGTCCGTTGGAAAATGACTTAAAAGGCCTTTTCTCGTCAAGACGCTTTGAAGGCCTGCTTACCAATCGCAGGTACAACACCCGTGCCTCTATCGACCGGATAGAAGGTCTGGAGGCAGCCACGCAAGAGCTTATTGATCGACTGGAAATACGGCTTTCAACCCTTGAGGCGGCTTGACCGTCTGCTTCTGGCCGTTCTGAGCCGGTGGCGTGGATCTGATTCGACCGGCTGCTTCGCCCCTGGAAGCCGCCAGTCGGCTGATTTCAGGTAAACTTTCAGCTGATGACCAAAAGCGTACATATGTTGAGTTAGGATCAATATGAAACTCAGAATGAAACTCAGACTTCCAGCATCACTCGTATTGGCTTTGGCCGTTTCCAGCTGCTCATTTTACGATGTGACGACCAGGACACTGGACGCAGTGTTTCGTACTGGTCCGTATTCAGACAATAAGGCCCGCACTCTAGAATGGCCCCCCCAGCCTGTAGATGGGTACGGTTTTTGGGACCCGGAAGTAAGTCAGTGCATTAGGGACGAGAAGAAGTTGCGACCGTTATTGCAGCAATTGGACGCGGAAGTGGCTAAATCATTGCGGGAGGGCAAAGACTTTATAGTGCTTCCAACCGGGGAGAAATACCCAATTGGCACGCGGTCGCTAAGCGAGCAGCCACTGCCGAGCCCAACCTATACGTGCCTTAAGCGTTCTACCGACTAGACCGAAACTCGCACCTTGAGGACGTCCGCTATTGGCCGTACTGAGACAGTCGCCAGAAAGCTAACTGAGCGGCTGCTTCGCGTCGCATAGCAGCCGGCCGGAAAAATTGAGGTAAAATGACGGCTGCTGACCCGTTGCAGCCGCGCATTCACTAGTCAGTGCTTGGCCATCAATACGGATTCTGTCTATTCATTCATGTCACCAGATACTCTCCGCCGCTCTCTGGAAGACCTCCAAAGCAAGTTATCCTCTCGCAACTACGATGTTAGGTCGCTCGTTCTTGAGGCCGCAGCTTCAGAGGACGAGGTTGCACAACTTGAAGGAAAACTCGGTTTTCCCGTGCCGCCGAAATTCAGGCGTTTACTCTTGGAAGTATCGCATCATGTTGAATTTCGTTGGTTTGCTCCTGACGGAACAGATTATCCGGAGCCGTTTGAAAGCAACTTCAGTGGTGACCTACACTGGTCGCTTGAGTTCGCGGGGCAATTTAATTCCGACAAGGATAGCTGGATTACTGAGGTCTTCCCTAATTCGAACGATCCATACGATGCCATATGGCACGATAAATTTGCATTCTATGAAGTAGGAAACGGCGACTATCTGTCCATCGATTTATCACCAGAAAAATATGAGCAGATTGTCTACTTGAGTCACGATGGTGGAGAGGGGCATGGCCACGTTCTGGCCCAAGATATTTTCGATCTTCTGGATCGATGGATCCCGCTTGGTTGCACTGGCGGTGAAGACTGGCAGTGGCTCCCATTTACCGATGACAAGAAGGGCCCAATAGACCCTTCGAGCGACATCGCGGATAGGTGGAAATGGCTACTCGGGCTCGAGATCTAGGCAAGGCGAGAGTCTGCTTTTGGCCGATAGCAGCCCCTGGGCTGGTAAACTACTGAACGACTGCTGCTGACCGATACTGTTGAAAAACTCTGTTTTGAATTTCGGCAATATTTCATTTGCGATCTGCCGCCAGATTCGTATCGTAGATACGAGGAGGTAATGCAATTCCCATGAAAATCCCTCCTGGCGCAGCTCAGAACGGCTAAGCAGTACTGGTGCTCGCGCACAGGATCGAATTGAATTCTTCATGAGTTTTTGCTCCGCTCGCAAAACGGAGTTTTTCAACAGAATAGACCCAAAGCAGACGTTGGAGAAAGTCGTGATAGAGCCCGCGAAATGAAGAAAAAACACGAGAATATTTTGTGGTTAGCCACAATGCTGCTGAGTGTGTTCTTCGCGGTGAACTGGATTTATGGTCGTACTCAACTTTCAGGCTGGATGCCGCTTCCGCTCTCGATCATGCTACTCGTCGGTGGTTCATACCAGACTTTTGATTTAGTCGGTAAGCTCCTTGGGCGTTCGAAGACATTTGCACGACAGATGGGTACCGCTTTAGTCCTTATATCGGTAGTAGTGTCAATGTCAGCGCTGGTGATTTTCAGTCTGATTCAGCCGCCCGATGCTAATTCGGTAGCTGCTGAAGGACCCCAATTGCCAACTGAGGGAATCCCAGCATCGAATGACTTGGTCATCGAAGTCAGCAATAACGCATATAGGTTTCGTGCAGATGGAGGCACAGCTACTGATTTGGAATCGTTGATAGCAAGATGCCAGGAATTGACATCTAGCAGTCCGGATATTCAAGTGGTCGTATCCGCCGAAATCGACGTTCCCTATCAGAGAGTCGTCGAGGTCATAAGCGCGTTAACCGACGCAGGCGTTAGTAATATCAATCTGGCGACAAGTACGAATTGACGAGCCGGGCGTCTGCTTCTGGCCGTTCTGAGCCGGTGATCCGGAGAGATTTTGAACGGCTCCTAAGGGCCTGGAAGCCGCCAGTCGTCTAGTTTGAGGTAATATTTCCGCTGATGACCCAAAACGGACGCTCGTGGCGGTAGGTGGAATGTCTATAACACGGACGTCATGGGGAAACGAAATGTCGGACGAGGGACTGTGACTGAACGCAAATTGAATACTTGGGTTGCGTATGCGGAGGTAATATCCGCAGTAGCGGTCGTGATCTCATTGATTTACGTTGGCGTCGAAATACGCCGAAGCACGCTTGAGTCGGACGCTGATATTCAGGCGGAGCTACTATCGTATACCCTGCAAAGAAGGTATCTGTTAATTGAAAGCAGCGACTTGTCCTCGTTACTGGCGAAAGGATATGCGGATCCTTCGCAGCTCTCGCCTGACGAGGTATTGCGGTTCCAAAGCTACATTGAGCTGTTCTATGTCGCTTGGGAACGGGCCTATATGTCTAAAGACGCTGGAGTTTTCTCGGAGGAACTCTTCGACCAGTGGAACGGTTGGTTCGTTTCAGTTGCGGAGAATGACCCAGAATTCCTGTGGCCCATGGTGCGCGACTCGCAAGGCTGGCATTCCCTTTTTGTTCAGCATGTCGATCATTCACTAGGCTACCCAAAGCCTGATGTTGAAGAAGACTAACTGGCTGCTCCTGGCCGGAACCAGCCGCCCAGGTGTTCTGAGGTAGAATGACGGCTACTGACCCTTTGCGGACACTCGCAAGTCGAGGCGTGTCTATCGTGTCGACTCGTTGAGCATGGACTAGAACGCAGAGCAGCTCTTGGAGACCCTGCATGGTCTTCTAAAAATAGCGGACGACGATAGTTGAATCAGTATGCATCATGTCAATATCAATCTCGCGTTAGCCGTCGCTTTGTTAGCGGCTTGCACGGCGCTTCCTCCTGATCCTGACTCTTATGATTCCGGTGACAAAATGGAAGAGCGATATTTCACGGGGTGTGAACCGCAGACCGAAGTTCCCCCGAAACTAACTTCCGGTCGAGTACCAGTTTATCCGGGTATTCGTCTTATGTATGGGCAAGGCGGATACGCGACTGTAGCGTTCGATGTTACGCCGGAAGGTAGGGTTGAAAACCTGACCAATATTGAGAGCTCGCATCCAGCATTCTACGGCCACACATATGTCGTGGTTACAGAATGGGTGTTTGAGCCAGCCAAGCAGAATTCTAATCCCGTCAGGGTTCACTGCGAGTTTCGGCAAGTATTTGATCCAAGTCGGAGATGACGCTGACAGAGCCCCGCCTCCGGGCGGGGTTCTCTCTTGTCATGCAACTTCCGCTAGTGGCGGCTCTGATACGGTTGCCAGGCACCTGAACGAACGACTGCTGAGCGTCGCGTAGCCGCTGGTCGATAGGTCTGGTGTAAAATGTCGACTACTGACCCATTTCCGGACCGTCGCTTTCGAGCAGCTGGGAGTTTGATAATGGAATTGAATTGGCCCGAAGTTCTTAAATCCGCACTCATTTATGGTCTGCCGATTCTGATTATTGGCCTATGGGCCGTGAACCGTCGAAAGGCTCAGAGGGAAAACAAAAGCACCAGCGAAATTCTTCGTAAGAAGAACTAATGACATCATTCTTGAGCGGCCGCTTATGGCTGCCGTTAGCCGCCTGTCACCCTGGCTGCGAGTGAGCGGCCGGTAAGCGCTCGAAAGCAGCCTGTCGAGTGATAAACCACTCAAAGACTGCTACTGACCTATTCTGTTGAAAAACTCCGTCTTGCGAGCGGTGCGAAAACTCATGAAGAATTCAATTCGATCCTGTGCGCGATCACCAGTAATGGTTAGCCGCCCTGAACCACGCCAGGAGGGATTTTCATGGGAATTGCATTACCTCCTCGTATCTACGATACGAATCTGGCAGCAGATCGCAAATGAAATATTGCTGAATTTGAAGACAGAGTTTTTCAACAGAATAGACCCAAAGCAGCCGGTCGCGTCAATTGCGAATTTGGACCAGTTCTGGCCACTTGTATCGGTTGAGTTACAATCGCTGTTAGCCAAACGGTAGTAGACAGTTGATTCCAAGCTATGAACAACAATAAATCCTCACGGAAAAGGCCAGCGGTCGGTGAATTCGTCCTCATTGTCGTGGGCGTTCTGGTCGCCCTCTTGGCTGAGTCGTGGTGGTCAGAAAGGCAGGACCAGCGCGCCGAGCGGCAAATCTTCGTCGATGCCATTACTGAATTCCAGGAGAACATCGAGATACTTGATACGGATATTTCGCAAAACATCGCTGTGTACGAGTATTTGCTCGGCGTCGAAGCAATGTCCGATTCAGAGCTGATGGCTATTTCGGACGAAGAGGCATCGGAGCTTCTCGCTATAAGAAATCAAAACGGCGCCGCGTTCGACCCAGCCATGGGGACCATCGATGCCACAGTCCGTAGCGGCGACCTCCGCTTTATTGCAGACCATGAGCTGCGAGGACATCTTGCGCGATGGTCGGCGCTACTTACTCGATCAAACCGAATGGAGCTGCAATATACAAAAGTCAAGGTGGAGGGGCTGTGGAGGAAAGTTCCGGAATTCAAGGCGGATGGCAAGTGGGCAATTGAGGAGCGACGCGAAATCAGAGAAATACTGGTTAATACGAAGTTCCCACTCAAACTCCTCATGGACACGATGGTTGAACTCCGCGCCACCGCCGAGAATGTTCTTGAACGGTTAGGTGAGGTGACTCAGTAGTACCAACGAGACGATTGGCTTCCAGCAACACTGCGCAAAAACTGGCCGCGTTTAGCCCTGACCCGCAGCTGTCTCTTACCACCGTCTGCTTTTGGCCGTTAGGCGACGCTCGTGATTGATTTGTATGGGCGGCCGGTATGTGCTCGAAAGCAGCCACCCAGGTGATAAACTGCTGGCAGGCTGCTGCTGACCCAAAGCGGCCAATTAGGAATCAAATGAGCAAACTGAGCGTAATTATCGGTCTATTCACGGTTGTCGCGCTGATTTGGCTGTTTGCACCTGGCACCGAAAAAAATCTTGAACCGACACTCATCGAATCGCAAGCCAACTCGCAGTTGTTGCTAGAGGATGGTTTGTCGATGGCCATCGCACACATTGACACTGACGGCGATGTCGCACTGCCGGACGACTGGGAGTCCGTTACGGTTGCAGATTGCGCGCACTTCGGGCCGCCTGCGGCAGTTGAGCAAGCCGCATCGATCAACCCGAATGGTTGGACTGCTCAGCAGCTTTGTGCGTGGATGCTTGCCAACAGCGATGAGCTGTATTCCGAAATTAAAAAAAGACAGCAGCGCAACACGGGTATTCTCGATACTCTATTCCCGGGAGGTGCGTTTGATTCGCCGTATCAGGACTTTACCACCGCTGAACTCGAACTCGCGGCGCCCAATGACGGGGTCGCGTCGTATGTACTCGCGACCCGCCTGCAATACATTGATCGCAAGCGCTCTGACGACTTGTTCATTCAGTCCGCGGTGCAAACTGGGCTACCCGGCCCGCTTATGGCCGCAGTATTCACCCGAGATGGCGTCGACTTTATTCGCGATCCGGCGAGCGGCTCGGTAGCGTATGCCGATCCTGATGATGTTTTCAAAGCCGCCGTACTTGCCATGACCGTCAAACACATGGGCTATGACTTTCGGCAGGCGGGTTTCTTTATGGAGCACGTTGCCAAGGCGATGGGGCCCGACTCCACCAATGCGGTACTCGCCGAATCTCAGAAATTGTACGAACAAATATCACTACAGGGCGCTGCACGAGAATGAAGAAGCTAATCTTCTCAGTAGGCTGACTCGCCAATACCTGCAGTCGTTCGGTCTCTTGAGCCAGCACCACCTGAGAGAGAGACTCAATGGCCGCTTGTGGCCGTTAGGCGACGGTCGCCAGGACCATCAACGAACGGCTGCTTCACTTCGCATAGCAGCCAGTCGAACAACTTGAGGTAAAATGTCGGCTACTGACCCAAAGGAGCCGATCGCTTCAGTGGCAAGTTTGGCTGAGAATTCGCTCCCAAATATAGTAGCGCTGCGGTAGCGACTGAGCATGGACGGCAATTGAAAGATCATCGTTCCGTGATAGGCCAAGACGAAAAATCGAATGAGAGTACGAGCGCTATGAAAAAAACATATTCAACTCAATCCGCGATTTGTGCCTTACTGTTGTACGGGGCGCTGATTTTTGGCGAACAAATTTCCCACGCGCAATCGTATTCCGTGGTCGATTCGGACGCCCAAGAGATTGGCTCCGAAGTTTCGATTTTTTCATCAGCTGTGTGGGAGATTGAAAGCATTCAAGATCTGGTTTGTATAGAGCCAAAGTGTGAGAGCGATATTGGGGTAATTGTTGCTCGCGTGATCCTAGAAGGTGATGAGGATGCTATCGAAGTAAGCCCAGATCGAATTAGTGTTTCAAACTCGAGGGGGGAGAAAGCAGACTTAAACGGTGTTCTCCTGATGGAAATCCCAAGTTCAGCTAAAGCATCTGTTGTTGGATTGATGACGGAATTCAAGATCGCGATTGGAGATATTGAATATTCTGCTCAGCCATATGGATTTGCGTATGAGGGCAAATTTAGTGAATCGCTCATTTCGGGCGGAATTGTGATGGGTCCGAATGGTTTTTCTCCTCAACAGGGAAGCAAAACGATCGTCGAACTTTTTCCGATGGAGTTGGACACATGGCTAACTCAAGAAACTCATCTCGCCTTGAGGCGAGAGATATTTTCAGGAAACAACGTTGACACTGAAACGGTGCTCGCTTTCTTGATGAATCCTGGGGCGGGAGAAAGAATGCTACTTGCGGGACCTCAAGGCAAGACTGTTGTCGTGGCTCTACTCTTCAACCGCGGGTCCGTCGATTTCGAAACTCTAAATTTGTCAGAAGATCAGTCCTTGAACCTGAGGCCAGGTCGATTCGATCGGCTTATGGACGCCATCTCGGATTGGTGGTCGAGCTAGGAATTTCAGTTACAAGAGGGGTCAGGATAACGGAGATAATGAGCGGCTAGTCCTGGCCCAAGCCTGGCCCTCTCCAGCGACTGCTTCTGGCCGACTGCAGAAGTTCGCCAGGCAAGAAAATGAGGGGCTGCTTTACCTCGCATAGCAGCCGGTCGAAAAATCTAAGGTAATATGACGGCTTGTGACCCGAAGCAGCCGGTCGAGCTCAAGTGAAATTATGGATAAATACCGCTGTATCGAAGTCTGGTCCCGTTACGACGAGGACCGAGTTATCATCTACCGCTGCCTACAAAATCTCAGTTCGAAAAAGTACATGGTTGATCGCGCCGAGATCATCCCAACGCCCGTCTCAAGAGAGACGCTGCTAGATTCTGCGGCTGATCAACTGGAGATGTTCGTAGAGGAAATTCCCGAAAACCGGCTCGGTCAGTTTGCCTCGCTGGATGAGGCGATCGAAGCTCACGATGTGGAGTTCGAAAATAACCTCACAGCAAATTGACCGTCTGAAATCGCCGCCGAAACTAGCCGGTCGAGTGATAATATAGCGAACGACTGCTGCTGACCCTAAGCGGACGCTCGCTGTGAACGGAGCTTATGTGCCATTTGTACTAAAGTAATGGCGTCAAGAAACTGGGAGGGTACGATCATGCGACGACTTTCAATTGCTATCTTGGTTGTCTTGTCCGCGTGTGTGAGTGTCCCTAGCGATAATGACGTCAGAAAACGGAAAGCTAGTTGGCAAGGCGCACCCGTGGATGAGTTGGTCACGGCATTCGGTGGTCAACCCGGTCTTAAGAAAGAGGATAGATGGTACTGGCAATTCTGGGCTAGTCCGGAAAAAAGAGACGACTATATTCGGGGAGCTGAGTCCCTCTCTCTTTCAGATCCGTCAGGGTGTAGAAATTGTGCGCCTTCCTCGTTAATCGGTTCGCCAGCTCCAAGGGCAGCTTATAGTTTCTCAAGCGGTGGTGGGCCCTCGCCCAAGTCTGAAAGTCGACCTCCACCTGTTTGCACGTACTTGGTCGTCGTCGAGGATGAGACGATTGTCAAACTCAGCACACTGAGCGCGCGCGGCGCTTTCTGCCGTTTCGAAGAGCTACCGCTGCGCGTGCCGCCCAATTCAGCCTAATTCCAGTGACTGCTTCTGGCCGTAAGCAGACGGTCGGACTATCGAATTTTCAGCCCTTTGGATGACCGCTATTGGATAAAGCGGTCGTTGGGCTCCTGCGCTGTGTGGACGCTGTATAAAATTTGGGTCCCTGGCCACAATTGCTGCTTGTCGCCTCCGGGTCTGGGGCGCCGCATACGCAGGAGCAACAATTATTCTACGCTTGCGGTCGCGGATCGGCAACGACTGCTTGTGGCCGTAATCAGCCCCTGGGCTGGTAAACTACTGACCGGCTGCTACTGACCGCAAAGCGGACGTTCAGATTCCGCGGTGCTGCTATTAGTGCGACACTAAACGCTGAAATGCCGGGCTACCTGGAAGACTCTCGAGGAAATGAAGATGTTGAGAACGCTGTTTGTGGTTCTACTGTTAACGATAGGTGCGAGTGCTATGGCCGAAGAACAAACCCGAACGATAACTATCAATGGCACAGGAACCGCTGAGGTAAAGCCGGACCGGGCGACGCTGCGGATGTCGATTGTTGCTCGTGAGGCGACGCTGGCTGCTGCGCAAAAGGCCGCCGCGGCCGTAACCACAAAGGTCCTGAAAATGACTGATCGTATGGATATCGATCGCGATCAGGTGGACACAACGGGTGCCTCGGTGCGCCCGGATTACCGATGGAATCGTGACAAGGAGGAGCAGGAACTACGCGGCTACATTGCGGAACGACAGATTTCTGTAGTCATCAAGGACCTCGAAAGGCTGGGTGCCGTTGTTGAGGGTGCTGTGGGCGCAGGCGTAAACCAGGTCTCACCTCCACATCTGGACAGTAGCAAGCGCAAGCAAACTTATCGCAAAGCGCTGCGTGCTGCCGCCGAAGACGCAAAGGAAAACGCATCTCAACTCGCGGACACATTGGGCGCGAAGCTGGGCCAGGTTATCAGTATCAATTCCGGATCTAACGCACCACGACCGCCGGTACCCTACGCCGCCAACATGCGAGCCATGGCGGCGGAATCCGACGCTGGGGAAAGCTACAACGCCGCTGATTTGAGTTTTAACGCGACGGTTACGGTTGTCTTCGAACTAACCGAATAGCCTGGATCGCAAACTACCGACTCATAATTTGTCGAGGAGAGCGATAGCGATCAACTCATCGGATGTCTTTTTCCGACGTGTTTGATTGCGAAAAATCCTTTCGCAACGCTTCAAACAGCACCCTACTCGATCGAATCCAGCGCGGTCTGCCCGTAACGAATCAACAACCGCTCGATAAGCTCGGGCGACAGGCCCTGGGGAAAACGGCTGACATTGCGAAGCTCTTCTATCGAGGCGTTTCGCTGGTTGTCTCCCTGCGACGTTCGCACTGCAATTCCTGACAGATCGCTTGCGCTGGCTCGGTGGATTTTGCTCCAGGGAATCAGCACGATTCGCGGACCTGCCTCCGACGCTTCACTCGCAAGTACGACGAGGCCGTCGTCCCGGACATCGAGTAGTTCGCCGCGATGCTCTATCCTTTTCGCATTAGCTTTTTCAGCGAGCTCTACAACGACGCTTGCGCCATGCGGCTGGCGTCCAAGGTTGGTATCGTCAATTTGCGGACCAACGTGACAGGCTGATAACCACGTTGCGGCAAGGGCTACCATCAGTAATTTCGAGGTACTCATCGCACTGCCAATTTGGTGGCTTCGAACTGTTCACGGAAGACGTCGCGTTTTTCTGCATAAAGCGCGATGGCACGAATCAATGCATCGGTACCGGGCTCAAATGACGTGCGATGTTGCTCGGTCAGCCAGTCTGCGCGCATCCATTCCATGTAATAACCCTCCGAGGCCAGGAAGAAGGTTCGGGAGCGATCTTCGGCAACTTCGCCCACATCGAAATGCAGGTTGACCCGATCCTGCGGCTTGGCAATCAGGTACTCCTCATCCGCCTTCTGCAGGAATGCAGGAATGTCATCGCGCCGACCATCTGCACTCTGTGCCTCGGCGATTGGAATCGAGCGGGCTTTGGCAGGACCCGCATCGACGGCCGCCGCGACCTGATCCAGTCGCCAGTTATCTGCGACAAATGACAGCCGAACCTTTAGCGTGTCCTCACCTCTTGTTGGCAGCAGCACCGCGTGCTCGTTCCAGGCAATCGGCCCCTGATCACCAAGTCGCGCGACCTTTCGATAGCGCGTCTTGTCCCAGACCGAAATCGTCATGCCCATATGCTTGCGATACCAAAGTCCCAGCTGCATCCTGTTGCCGAGGTGGCCGAGGTCGTGGCTCATCCAGTCCAGGGCGCCGAAACTCTGCTCCTTGAGCATCACGTCATAGAGCAAGACGGTATTCAACAGACTATTTCTGGCGCGCAGCACCAGGGCCATTTGGTCAGTATTCGGCGGTACCTCGAATTCGAAGTCCAACTTGTCGAGATAGTTATCGGCCGTTACCGATGCCAGGCGTTCGTCGCTGGCGCTCCAGGCCAGATCATCAGCCTGTAGCACGCCCGCCAATATGTCGCGTCCCGATTGATCGATTGCCCTGGTCGGCGCGCTTAGCTCGCCAACTACGAGGGGTCGGCCCTTTTCGTCGGGATACACCTGTTGTTCTTTGCCGTGGACGACCTCCAGGACCTCAAGCTGATCGATGTAATGTGTCTCGAGCATTTCATTTCGAACTTCGAGCTCGAATACTCCGTTGTCGATAGATTGAATATCGAGGCGGTCTATGTCGCGACTCTGAAACGTCGGCGTGATGCTGTAGGAAAACAGCTCGGCCTCCAACGCCGCATCATCGCCATTAAAACTGTAGACGGTCGGACAGGAGCCGAAGATCAACACGATCGCAGCCATCGAACCCAGAAGAATGCCGGTCGAACCCGCAGCGGTTGCCGCAGTTGTCGCGCCGGTACTCACCGGCGTCTGGTAGCTTTCCATAGCCGCAACGTCTGCGAGAGCAATCTCGCTGATGAGTGAGCTGTTATCCAGCGTCAGGTCGTAGAGGCGTCCGTCGCCGCTGACCAGACCGTTGGCGACGGTGACGCCGTCGGCAAAGACCACGGTGGAACCGTCATTCAGGTGCGCTTTGACGGGAGTATCAACCACTATGGGCTCAGCGGCCGTAACCTCCAGCGGTGCCACCTCGAGACGGTGAACGACGCAGGCCGTGAGCATCAGCGTCAGGAGAAAAACCAGTATGAAGCGCATATTCGACCCCCGGGGTCTCCGCCTTTCTGGACAATAACGATACCACGTTATTGAGTCGTTACCGGGGTGCGGTCGCATTCACGAAACATCTCGCGTACCAATACGCAGACTTGCTGCGTTAGAGACGCTACCGTTTATGTTTGGCTCGCGGTTTGGCTATTCGTCGAACTTTTTCTTGACCGCGTCGACGAGAAACTGACCCGTGCTGTTATACGGATCGCAATCCGCGTCATAGGACTCGTCGATTTCCAGCGCGGTGACGTCGATCTTCTCGACGACAGGCTGTCTCGTTTCGCCACTGTTGTCGACCTTGAATTTCGTCCTTCCCGGACTTTCAGCAACAATCTGCTGCGCCTTTATATAACTGGACATAATCATGCCTCCTGCACACTGTTCTCAAGAATAAGCATAGTGCGCAGAGGCGCGCTTGAGAATGTCAGTGGTCTGGCCACGAGTACCGCCTGTCGGGTTGTTTCCGCTGGTCGGCCGAAAGCGACCGCTCGTCTGCCAATAACTACTTGTCGCGAGGGCCAATCTGTTGCGCGAGCCAGCGATCAATATGCTTTGCCAGCTGTGGCGACATGGGCCCGAGAATACCTGGATCGTGCGGGGCGAGATGTTCAGCCGGATCGCCATGGCTCTCGAACGCATAGTGATCGACGAGATTCTTCCAGGCCTGGCGTTCGCCGGCCGGGAGGTGTCGGAACGCCTGGATGGCATGTATCAGCGCCGTGAAAGGCAAACCGGATGCAGCGTAGGCGCCGTCCCACCAGTAATTCACCAACACATTGAATCGCTCCTGAGACTCGACGTGATGCCACCACGGCGCCGGAATATAGATCGCGTCTCCCGGTGATAGCTCGACAGAAAGGGCGGACTCAAGAGCCTGTCTATACTTCGGAAAACGCTTGAAATCGGGCGACCTGAAGTCGACGAGGCTGATTGGCTGCCCTGCCGGCGTGACATCGAGCCGACCGATATAGAGATTTTCGACCTGCTCCGGAGGAAACAGGGTGAATCGACGCCGGCCAGCCGCAACGACAGCAACATTTTTTGCTTCGTCGAAATGTGCCGCTACCGTAATGGGCGACCCAATCCAGATGTGGGGTTGACTGTTAGCCGGTACCAGCGAATTGTGCAGCTCACTTGCAAGACCCGGTGCTGATACCGACACCGGTACGCACTGGAAAAACAAGAATGGGTCTTCACTATCACTCGAGCGCGACAAAATACGATCGAGTCCGTCAGACAGTGGCGCCTGTTCACGCGAAAAGTTGAACCCGGTGTGGTCGTCGTTATAGGCAAGCCTTCCGCCCGATTCAAATGGCGCGACGACCAGCGGCAGCGGGCGAGCGCTTCCAAATTGCTTAAGGTACGCTGCCGCGGCTTCCGGCGAATCATTCGCCGCCTTGACCAGATTCCAGTCCGACCCTAAGCCACGAAGAACCAGAGGCTCATAGCTGTCTTTGATCAGCTCCTGAAATTCCTGCGGCGAAATGCCGGAGAATTCTCTGGGCGAAGGCAGTTGTTCCAAGGTCGGATCTGTCATGGGCGAGTTCGGCCAATAGCGATGTAGCTGTGTGCGAATGAATGAGATACTTTCAAGGCTAATCTACCACGGGAATCGACGGTATCATTGCAGAATGAGCGGTCTGCCGAAAATTCGCCTGAACTCTTCTGCGGAAATCCGCCGACAGACCATTGCGGAGAATTCCTTCTGTGTCATCGTCGATAATTTTCTAGAGAGTCCTGAGGCGATCGTCGAATTTGCGGCTGCGAATGCCGATCAGTTCTCCATTCCGGAACGAAGCTACCCGGGCATGATGATGCGGCTCGACACAGACGCACTCGTTGAATTCGATCGATTCGTTCGAAACAGGATGAGCAAGGAGTTCTCGTTTCTGCGCGGCAACGCGAACTTGTCGACCGGCTTATCCATGGTGACCTTCAGGCCCGAGGAACTTTCCAATTACCAGCGCTTGTGTCACACAGATCCCCGCAGTGATATGGCCAGGCGAAACTATGCCGCGCTGGTTTACCTCTATTCAGACGAAGCTTTAGGCGGTACGGCATTCTATCGCTACAAACAGCCGGAGATTGTCTTCAAGGCCCTGGATCTGGATATGCAAGATCCGAGCGCCGCGGCCGAATTTCTCGCCAGGCACACCGAGTTGTTTCGACAACCACCCCGCTACATTTCGGAATCCAACGAACTGGCGGAATTATTGTATGTCGTGCCACCGCGCTTCAACCGCTTCGTTTTCTATTCCGGAGAAATTGCCCACAGCGCGCACGTCACCGCACCCGAGCTACTAACGACTGATATTCGCAAAGGTCGTTTGACGCTCAATTGTTTCGCCAGCGTCGTTCCGAAGTGAGCACTCAATACTCTGAAGGTATGGCTTGATTGCCGCTATAATCCTCGCTTTGCGGCTCGGTATTGGGTAATCCATGTCTTTCTTCGTTGAACTGAGAAGACGCAACGTCATCCGGGTAGGCGCAGCCTACGTCGTCATCGGTTGGGTGATCGCGCAGGTGGCGGAGTTCGCGTTCGAAAATTTCGGCGCGCCGGCCTGGGCGCTGAAATCGCTGGTCGTCGTCCTGCTGCTCGGGCTGCCATTGGCCTTGTTCTTTGCCTGGGCCTTTGAACTGACTCCTGAAGGTGTAAAGCGCGAAAAGGATGTCGATCGCAGCCAGTCCATTACATCGCAGACCGGTCGTAAACTCGACCTGATCATCATCGGCTGCCTGGTGTTTGTCGGCGTGCTGATCGTTGCACGACCTTATTTGCCAGGTGCAGAACGGCACGTGGACACGGCTTCGCCCGAGGGGTCGGTGGAGAATTCGATTGCTGTTCTGCCGTTCGCCGACCTGTCCCAGCTCGGCGACCAGGAGTTCTTCGCGGACGGTATTTCCGAGGAAATACTCAATGTGCTGGTGAGGATTCCCGGGCTGAAGGTCGCCGGGCGCACTTCGAGCTTCTCTTTCAAAGGTCGCAACGAGGACCTGCGCGAGATTGGTGCTGCACTCGGCGTCAATCATGTACTGGAAGGAAGCGTTCGTCGATCAGGCACCAGGCTTCGTATTACGGCGCAGCTCATACGGGGTGATGACGGCTTCCATTTATGGTCTGAAACCTACGATCGCGAGATCAACGACATCTTCAAGATTCAGGACGAGATCGCCAAGGCTGTAGCCAGCCAGCTCACGGAGTCGCTGGGGCTCACCACGTCAGAACCGCTCGTGAAAGAACGCACGCAGGACCTTGTCGCCTACGACAACTTCCTGCGCGCCCGTCAGCTTTACCGGCAACGCGGCAAGGATAACCTCGATCAGGCGTTGTTACTGCTCAACGAAGCGACGGCTCGCGACCCCAGGTTTGCACCAAGCTGGGCGATGATTGCCGCGATCTACTCGGTGTACGAGTCCTATAGCACCAACGAGACCTCTGAAAAATTGCATGAACGTTGGCACGCGATAGGGCTGGCTGCCGCCGAACGGGCCATCGAGCTGAACCCGAACGACGGTTTGGGCCATTCGAACCTGGGCTCTCTGCTCTCAATCAAGATGGACTGGGCCCGATCGTTTGAGGCCTACGAACGTGCTCTTGAGCTTTTACCTGATGATCCGGGCTCGCTGGATTCTTTCGCGCAAAACCTGATGGAGGTCGGCTACTACGAAGAAGCACAGGCGCACGCCGAACACGCCGTAGAGCTGGACCCCCTGGTAGCCATCTACCGGGTTACGCTGGGGCGGTCGCTCTACTACCAGGGCAAAGCGGATGCCGCAATCCAGGAATTCAGACGGGCCATCGTGCTCGACGAAACGCTGGTCTTCGGCTATTTCAATCTCATGGGAATCTACCTGCAGCGCAGACAATTCGCAGCGGCGGCGGCTGTAATTTCCGAAGCGATTGCTGCCGGCGCTTTTCGACCGGAGTTCGAGCAGAACTTCCTGCAAGTGGCAGTCGTTCTCGAAGGCTCGAGAACCAGGGAGGAAGTATTGCAAGGACTGAGCGTTCTTGACCTCGGCCGTGCAGCGGGTATTCCTGTGTACCTGCGCAATGACGAACAACTGGTCTCCGATTTTGCAAGCTTTGCCTGGGACAGCGACTATAGAGCGGTGCCGAACGTGTTTTCCTGGATCAGCACCCTGCCGTTCTATAACCACCCGCGCTGGAAGGAACAGGTTCGGAGCGACGGTATGCTCGAACTATGGCGTAAGCGCGGTTTTCCGCCGCAATGTCAGCCGGCCGAAGGCGACGACTTCAACTGCGCGATTCCGAAGAAAATTGCCCTGGACTGATTGCGCAGTGGCAACCCTGCTGG
The DNA here is from genome assembly GCA_963760395.1 of uncultured Gammaproteobacteria bacterium. Classification (GTDB taxonomy): domain Bacteria; phylum Pseudomonadota; class Gammaproteobacteria; order Steroidobacterales; family Woeseiaceae; genus UBA1847. The sequence goes on along the minus strand of CAVXCX010000001.1, from coordinate 39,950 downwards.
CGTCCGAAAATGCCACTTGCATTTCCGCCAGCACTTTCCCAGAATCGAGCGCACTTTTACCACGCCCGCTGCTGCGGGTTTCCGGAGAAAATTGATGTCTGAAAAAACCAACGCAACAGAAAATCGCCGACGATTCCTGAAACTTGTGGGTGGTAGCGCCGTAATGATGCCCGTGATTGGTCTGACCGCATGCTCCGGAGGCGAGAACAAAGCCCCGGCCGCGGCGACGCCCAAGTCAGACGCCAAACCTGCAATGGACGCCTCGCCGAAGCCCAGCGGCATGCCGCGGCTCGGCGAAGATGACATTCAGGCAAAAGCGATGGCCTACGTCCACGAGGCATCCACGATCGACACCGCCAAGCAAACACGATTCAAGGCCGGCCAGGCATGTTCTAACTGCGCGTTGTACCAGGGCAAGGCAGATGACGAGTGGGCAGGATGCTCGATCTTCCCCGGCAAAGCTGTCAAGGGAACGGGCTGGTGCACGGTTTACGCACCGAAGCCCAGCTAGCGCTCAGCAAGACCCCTGTCGGAAGCAAGTCGGCGCCTGTTAACCAGCTCCGCTACACGTTCGGCCCACTGCGCGTATATGCCGGGTCCGGGATGAAACCCGTCGCTCGCCATAAGTGATGTGTCGGCCGTGAAGCGGAGACTCAGGAAGTCGGCATCGCACTCAGCGGCGACGTCTCGCTCTACATCATGATTGAGCTGCGTCGCACGAGTGCCGAGGGCCCAGCGCAACGGCTGTGGCAGCGCCGGAAAACCATGCAACGGTGGCAGGCCAGAGATCAACAGAGTCTCAACCTTGAATTTCTCTCGGAGAATGGAGCGAAGCTCGGCTTGCTGCCGACGCCATCGGGCTCGTCCAACCATCGCGGTAACGTCGTTGACACCCAGTGACGTTACGGCAACGTCGAATTGTTGAGACGGCTGAGCCTTCAGCGAGGACAAGACGGCGTCGGTGGTATTGCCGGTCTTGGCGCGCAGGCTCCAGGTAACCTGAAAATCACCGGCAAGCCGCGATACGATCTGACCAAGCAAAGCCTCGTCCTGGTGTGAGGCGCCCACACCAGCGGCCGCCGAGTCGCCGAGTATCAGCAGTCTCAACGGTGGCCCATTGCCGTCTGTGCCATCACGCGCACCGGGGGGCTCAGGCAGCTTCGGCACCGTCCGGCGCGTCACGAGGCCCTGCGCGAACAAAACGGGCGCAAGGACCGTTCCGGTCAAAACAACCAACCCTGGCTCGAAACGCTTCCAGTATCCGGCGCGCTTGCCATTGGTGGCTTTTTCCTCGTTCAATTAGGGGTCCCTGGTCCGTAGATATCGGCACGCGGTCATATTGTGGCCACGAATTGCCAAGATTAGCGAACTTTCTTGCTCTATCGAAGATCGAAGTGCTGTCATGAACCCGGTGAATCCTAAGAAACTTCTGCATAGCAAGTGGACCGCAGTAGAGCCACGCGATCGTCAGAAACATTTTATTGTTACCAAGGTATTGGAGGACGATGCCGGCGTACCGCAGCGGTGTGTGCTCGAAGCGGTATATAGCCATCGGGAAATAAGACTGGACTGGCGCGCCCTTGGTGATAATGCCGTGTGGAAAGTCGGCTGGATGTGATCCTGAAATCGTATTGAGCTGCTTTTCCAAAGTTGGGCCGGCGCCTGCATCTGGCCATTTCTTAATGGACTCTTTCGCAATAGTTGCGATATCGCAACTATTGTGCTAGTCTTTGCTTTCTTAAGGAGGTTATCAATGACTATTGCTTTACCAAAATTACCTTATGAACAGGATGCTCTTGAACCCTATGTGTCTGCCAAGACACTTTCCTTTCATTACGACAAGCATCATCGTGCTTACGTCGACAAGCTGAACAAACTCGTTGCAGACACGCCCTTGCAGGCACTGACGCTGGAAGACATTATCGTCAAGGCCAGGGAGCAAGCAGAGATCGACGTGCTGAATAATGCGGCGCAGGCATGGAATCACGCCTTCCTTTGGGAAAGCATGTCGCCGAACGGAGCAAGCAAACCCGATGGGCGCATTAAGGAGATGATTGAAAGCGAATTTGGCGATCTCGATGGCTTCAAGCGCCGTTTCAGAAAGGCGGCGCTCTCTCACTTTGGCAGTGGCTGGATCTGGTTGGTGCAGGACGGCGCTACGCTGCGCATATTGACGACCGGCAATGCCGATACACCGATTGGCACGCACATGACGCCATTGTTAACGCTTGATGTATGGGAACACGCGTACTATCTGGACTACCAGAACAATCGCGCAGCTTATACTGACGCTTTTCTCGATAAGCTGATCAACTGGAAATTTGCCGCAGCGAACCTCGCCGGGTCAAAGACCAGCAAGGCTGCGTGAGGCGGCGTTGACAACGCCACTCCCGTGTTCAAGACCGAACATTGCGAACCAACGGAAAGCACGTCCCGTCTTCCTGTTTATCAGCAAAGAACCACCCTTTCGGGTGGTTCTTTCTTGTTTGAGCGCAGAATGCGCTTTTAGCTCTAACTGAGGCACACACGGTTATGCACGGCGACAATCTTTTTATACTGAGCGGCGTAGTGGTCGCCGGGTTTGCGTGTCAATGGTTAGCATGGCGCGTAAAGCTACCGTCTATTCTCTTCTTGCTTCTGACCGGCATCGTCGTCGGGCCGACGCTTGGACTACTCGATCCGGATGCCGTCTTTGGCGATTTGCTTGAGCCGATCGTGTCGCTTGCCGTTGCCGTCATACTCTACGAAGGCAGCATGACGCTCAAACTCAGCGAAATTCGCGGCCATGGCAATGTGGTGCGCAATCTCGTCACCGTTGGCGTACTGATAACCTGGATCATTGCGACGTTTTCAGCACGTGCCCTGCTCGGCTGGGATATCTATCTGGCGGCCCTGTTCGGCGCGATAGTTACCGTCAGCGGGCCCACCGTCATTGTTCCTCTGCTTAGAACGGTTCGCCCGACCAGTGCTTTGTCAAACGTGTTGCGATGGGAAGGGATCCTGGTCGATCCGCTGGGCGCGATCTTGGCGGTTCTGGTGTTCAACTTCATCGTGGTAACGCAAACCGCCGCAACGACATCGCAGTTATTTGGCACGCTGGGCATGATCATCCTGGTCGGTGCCGGGCTTGGCGTGCTGATCGGCCACGCGTTTGGTGTGGTTCTTCGCAAACACTGGCTGCCGGACTACCTGCGCGACTACGCGGCCCTGGCCATGGTGATCCTGGCATTTGGTCTCGCGGAAAGCGTCGCAAGCGAGTCCGGCCTCCTGGCCGTCACTATCATGGGCGTCTGGCAGGCGAACATGCGGGATCTCGACCTGGACGATATTCTGGATTTCAAAGAGAGCCTGACTATCGTGCTCGTCGCGGGCCTGTTCATCATCCTCGCAGCACGAATCGACTTCGCGAGTCTCACGGGACTGGGCGGCGGAGCGATCGCCGTCTTGCTGTTACTTCAGTTTGTCGCCGGCCCGCTGCGAGCGCTGGCCTCTTCTGTTGGAAGCGAACTGAAATGGCCGGAACGGGCGTTTCTCGGCTGGATCTTTCCGCGTGGCATCGTTGCGGCCGCCGTCTCTGCCCTGTTCGCGCTGCGCCTGGAGGGCATGGGCTACCCCGGTGCCGAGAACCTGGTGCCAATGGTATTTACTATCATTGTCGGCACCGTCGTTATTCAGAGCCTCTCCGGAAGCATTGTTGCCCGATGGCTGGGAATTGCGAATCCGGATCCGAATGGCGTCTTGATTGTTGGCGCCAATCCGGTTGCCCTCGCCTATGCGGCGGCACTGCGATCGGCAGGGCATCGTGTCTTGGTCGCGTCAACGAGTTGGGACGGCATCAGCAAAGCGCGCATGGCCGGCATCCCCGTATTTTACGGCAGCCCGGTCTCGAGTTATGCGGAAAGGCACCTGGAACTGATTGGCCTGGGGCGTTTGCTCGCACTGTCGCACAGGCCCGGCATCAATGAGCTCGCCTGCGTCAAGTATCGCTATGAGTTCGGGCGCGAGTCTGTCTATACCGTCAAACAGGATTCGGAGTCGTCTCACGAGAAACACCAGGTTAGCGGACAATCAGCGGGACGCGTGTTGTTCGACGGAGAGATTTCGATGAATGACTTATTAGCGCTGTTCGTCGGAGAATTCAAGACAAAGACTACCGAACTAACGGACAGCTTTCGTTACGCCGACTACCGTGAGCAACATCCCGAACGACTAATCCTTTTCATCACAACAGAAAGCGGACATGTTCGTTTTCCAGCGGGCGAAGAGAAAATGAAAGTTTCGGCAGGCTCAAAAATTACTGCCCTGGTTCCTGAGGAGGATGCATGAAGGTTTATGGTCTCTCGCATGGGTTTCGTCGAAGATACCTGTCTGAAGTCATCGACACGCTATGACGAAGCACAACTACGATAAGAATTTGCAGCTGCTCGATCGGGCATTGCGCTTTGCCCGTGCGAAAATCAGTCCGGACATTACAGCGCAGAGGCTGCTTATCCTGATCGCCGTCTATTTTCATGAAGGACTCAGCCAACGCGAGTTGCTCAGCCATCTCGATTCAACTTCTATCACGGCATTGTCACGAAACCTCGCAGACCTTTCGTCATTAACGACCAAGAAGACCCTTGGACCGGGCCTCCTGAGTCTCAAGGTTGACCCCCTCAATCTCCGCGTCAAACGCGTCTTTCTCACATCTAAGGGCAAGCGATTCATGAAGCAATGGTTCGCCGTTGCGAAGGGCTGACCACTTGAAACTGGACCGTAACGGGCCAGCAAAACGTAGTATCAAAGACCCATGTCGTCCAGGGCCTTGCGGGTTCGCTCATAGCCGAGGTCGGCCATTTCTTCAGCACGATTGAATTCGAAGAAGGTACAGGCGTTCCTGGGAATCTTGACTACCAGATCCGGTTCATACGCTGCCAATTTCAATCGCGCTATTGCACTCTGCATGACGTCAATCGATCTTACGAGCAGATCTGCCGCATCCGGTGCCGCTTTCTCGGAGTCTTCACTCTCCAATAGATTGTTGACGAACTGCGAGATCTTTTCCCGATAGTTGCCGTCGGATTCAGGCGTCGGGCGAGTCGATTCATTTTCCATTGCGTGTCCATGGACGTGTTCAGAACCGCTCAGGTTTACAGCTATCGTAAAATCGGTCGAGTCGTTAAGTGTCGGTGCAATCGGGATCGGATTGACGAGGCCGCCATCTACGAGCGTACGTCCATCCAGCTCGACGGGAGCAAACACCCCAGGCACGGCAGTTGAAGCCCGAATTGCGCCGAATAACGAGCCGCTGTTCAGCCAGACCTCTCGCTGTTCTTCGATGTCGGTCGCGACGGCGGTATAGCCCTTGTCGAGATCTTCGATCTGGCGATCGCCGACGACTTCCTTGAGTACCTCGATAATCCTCTCGCCCTTGAATATTGATGTCCAAGTAAACGAGAAATCGAGGAGCTTCATAACATCACTCTTGTCGAGTTGATAAGCCCATTCGGTGTAGGTATCGAGCCCGCCGGCCGCATATATCCCGCCGATTACCGCACCCATGGACGTTCCGGCAATATTGACTATGGCCAGATCACGCTCTTCAAGCGCCCGTATTACCCCGATATGGGCGTGACCACGGCCTCCGCCGCTGCCGAGCACCAGGGATATCGTCTTTTTTCGTTCGTTCATGGGCTGCATTGTATATCTTCGCAATTCGAAAGGCCGCATCCTCGTTGCGGCGCCGGGCGCAAATTGAAAACCGTTGCACTCTGACCTACAGTGGCAACTACCTGATTTGAAGCGATGTATTGGGGTGCCTCATGAATGACGACCTGAAGAAGACCACCAGGATTGTGGCAAAACCCAAAGTCAAAACAGACAATCGCGGCCGCACAGTCTGGGACGACACCGTTAAAACCGCGAACCTCGAACTCGTATCGACGCAAATGCTCCAGCAGCTTATCGATGATAACGACCATGCCACGACCAGCCACCTTCACGAGGTAGCGCAGGGGAAAGATGGTGTGCTTGCTCACGATCCCGGCGAAGGCCGCTTCGAAATCATCAGCGACGAAGAGCTACAGCACATCCTCGATGGTACCGAAGCGCAGTACAACGCAAAGAAGGCCGCCCATATTGAAGAGCCGGTGGTCGAGCCCGCAGCCGTAGATGAGGAGCTCGAGCTCGTCAGCACGCAGATGCTGAGACAAATACTAAGCCCTGAGGATTTCAGCGAGGATGATGACGGCCCTGGCGGCGGATTCGATCCCTACAACCACACTTGAGCCCTGCGTTTTTCCATAAAAGACATGCGGCGAACACCATAAGCTGAGAGGATTGTCTCGCTTTCCACCTAATCAGGACGGTTTCATGGCGTTAAACACTGCTGTCATTTATGGAAGTGCCCGCAAGGCCCGCCAGGGCATAAAGGCAGCGCGTTTTGTCGCCAAAAAGCTGAAAGAGCGTGATCACTCGGTCACGCTGATCGACTCACAGCAATACAATCTTCCTCTGCTGGATCGAATGCACAAGGAGTACGAAGCGGGGTCGGCACCATCTGACATGGCGGCTATCAGCGAAGCGCTGGAGTCAGCTGATGGCTTCATCATAGTGAGCGCGGAATACAACCACAGCATCCCGGCCGCCCTAAAGAACCTGCTCGACCATTTTCAGAGCGAATACCTGTACAAACCCAGCGGGATTGTCACGTATTCTGCCGGCCCCTTCGGTGGTGTTCGCGCGCTGGTCAACCTGCGCGCAATTCTTGCCGAGCTCGGTACACCAAGCATTCCCAGCGCATTTCCAATATCTCAGGTGCACAGCGCTTTCGATGACGATGGCAATGCCCTCAATGAGGCCTATGAGAAACGCATCGGGAAATTCCTGGACGAATACGAGTGGTATGCCGATGCGCTGCGTCGCAAGCGAAGCACAAAATCCTGCGACAAGGACCTGCCGTCGCAGCAAGCGCTGTGTCGAGGCCACCAGGCATAGCTGTTCGCTGCAGCTGTCATCGATCCAAACGATCCGGGCAATTCATAGCGTTCGAGGCTGTAGCATTGACGGTATAGTTTCGAACGTCGTGCAAATTGACCCTTCCCAGCGCTGTCTTTGTCTCGTCGTTCTTGGTTAAATTCGGATCTGGATTCGTAAACGACCCCGCATATCTGCAATGGAGAGATCAGCAAATGTATGTTGCCAGAAACCTCAGTTTAGTTATCACCGCCCTTTTCCTGCTTGGCGCCTGCTCAGGTAAATCCGAAAACAGTGTCGTTGCCGAGGATGATGAACCGCAAGACGATCCACGTCATGAACGCCATGAACTGATGGAGGGTGTGGGCAAGGCGGCAAAACCCGTTGGAAAAATGCTCAAAGGGGAAATCGACTACGACGGGGAAGTCGTAATGACGTCACTGCAAACCTGGCACGACGCATCGACGGACCTGGGTGAACTGTTCCCTGTGGGTAGTGAGACCGGCATGGACACCGAAGCCGCACCTGCAATCTGGGAAGACCGGCCTGGTTTCGAAGCTGCAATCACAAAGTTTCGCAAATCTGTCGAAGCCGCAATGGCCGCGGCACCGACGACTCTCGAGGCTGCCAAGCCGGTCGTTGGTCCTGTATTCCAGACCTGTAAAGGCTGTCACGATAATTACCGAATAGAGGACTAGGTCCAGCGGCCCGCACCAGCACCTGAGACGCAGCTTATGATCTCCGCAGCTCGGCTTATTGTTGCCGTGCTCTTTTTCGGTGCTCTGGCCGCATGGTGGATCACTGAACCCCGCCCACTCGATTCCGGAAGATCTTCCGGATCACCTTGCGGACGCATCCGCGGGCGAGCTGGTTTTCTGGGCCGGCGGCTGCGCCTCGTGCCACGCCAGCCCGGTAGACGGCAACCGGGCAAAAGACGACGACAAGCTGCTTCTCGGCGGCGGCCTGGAGCTGGACACACCTTACGGCGTGTTTCGAGTTCCAAACATTTCGTCACATGACGATGACGGCATCGGTCGCTGGTCGATGCTAGAGTTTGTCAACGCGATGCAGCTGGGTATCTCTCCGGACAAACGCCACTATTACCCCTCCTTCCCTTATACGTCATACGCCAAGATGGCCGTCGAAGACGTCATGGATCTGCGCGCTTACCTCAGTACATTACCGGCTGTTTCCGGCAAGCCTGCCGAACATTCGCTTGGATTCCCGTGGACACTGCGCAGGGGCGTTGGCGCCTGGAAATTTCGCTACCTCAGCAACGATCCGGTCGTACTCTTTGAGGCCTCGGACGAGGCAGTCAAGCGCGGCCAGGAACTCGTAGAAGGCATGGGCCATTGTGGCGAGTGTCATACGCCACGCGACGTCTTTGGCGGGGTCAAAAAGAACCGCTGGCTCGCAGGTGCCCCCAACCCCGAGGGCAGCGGCAGCATACCGAACATCACACCGGCTGGAGAAAACACAGTCGACTGGTCAGCCAGCGACATCGCTTACTACCTCGAGAGCGGCTTTACGCCTGAGTACGACACGGTAGGTGGTTCGATGGTTGCGGTGCAGGAAAACATGGCGATGTTGCCGAAGGCCGACCGCGAAGCGATTGCCGCTTACCTGAAGGCGATCCCGGCCGTACAAGAGCAGGATTAACTCGACAACATGAGTGATGCACTAAAGGGCTTGTACTTCTTCAGCCGCTTTGCCTACAGCTTCAGTGCGCTGGGTTTCCGCCAGCAGCGTTTGTTCTGGAAGGATCGGCAAGGCGACTTTCGTGAGCAGCACTGGCTGGTCACCGGCGCCTCAGGCGGGATTGGTCGCGCAATTACTGAGGGCGCTTCCGCACACGGTGCAAGTGTACTTGCGGTGGCACGCAGTGCAGAGAAACTCTCGCAACTGATCGAAGATACCGGCGAGAATGTTACGTCTCGCCCAACGGACTTGTCACGGACGCAGGAAGTCGAGGGCCTGATCGACGAACTTGCAGCGTCCAACAACGGTACGACGATTGACGTTCTGGTGAATAACGTCGGCGTGCTTCTGAACAAGCATCAACTTAGCGCTGAAGGGCATGAGCTATCCTTCGCCACCAACCTTCTCAATCACCATGTGCTCACTAAAGGCCTCATCGAGCGCGGGCTGCTTGCTGATGACGCCATCATCATCAACATGTCGTCTGGCGGCATGTATAACGTGCCGCTGAAGATTGACCAGCTCAACTGTCTCGACCCGGACCACTACGACGGCGTGCTGGCCTACGCTTATCAAAAACGTGCGCAGGTTGTCCTGAACTCATGGTGGCAGGAGCGCTACGCGGATCGAGACTGGCGCTTCTATGTGATGCATCCGGGGTGGGTGGACACCGAGGGCGTAAAAACGTCGCTTCCAGCATTCCGCAAACTCTTCCAGCATGTGCTGCGCGACGCGGCAGCGGGTGCCGATACGGCCCTATGGCTGGCGTCGGCGCGCCCGACGCAGGAAGACGGCGGTGCCATCTGGTTCGACCGCGGGGAACGATCGCCTCACCTGGGAAGCTCCACGCGTCGCAACAGCGATACGGCGGAGGCACTGGTCGAATTTCTGGACGGCCTGTAGAATCAGGCGTATGTCTTTTGCAAAGGCCTACATCGGAACGGCGTTGCCGTTCCTGGTTATTGACGCCGCATGGATCGGCCTGGTCGTGCGAGGCTATTATCAGGATACGATCGGATACCTTCTGCTCGACAAGCCCAATCTGGTCGCAGGCGGCTTATTTTATCTCGCCTATGCTGCCGGTATCGTAATTCTTGCCGTACAACCGGCGGCTGTGTCCGGCAAATTGAAAACCGCCCTGATCAACGGTGCCGTTCTCGGTGCGATGGCCTATGGCACGTTCACCCTCACTAATTTTGCCGTACTACGAGGCTGGACAACCGGACTGGTCGTTTCGGATATCCTCTGGGGAACCTTCCTGACCGCAATCTCCGCCGCCTGCGGTTACCTGTTTTCCCGGAGCCAGCCGGCCACGCCGTAGCACGACGTTGTTTTTCGGCGCATCGCGGTCTCTAGATTGTCGTGTATGACTCATCCATACTCGGGACACTGATTGACGCGCCGGTCTACCCATGCAGCTTTTCTCTGAACTAAAGCGACGTAACGTATTTCGGGTTGGCGCAGCGTACGTCGTATTGTCTTGGCTGATCATCCAGGTGGTCGAGACCATCTTCCCGCCGTTCGGCTTTGGTGACGGTGCGATCCGTGCTGTGGTTATTACCCTCGGGATTGGCCTGATACCGGTATTGATCTTTTCCTGGGCATTCGAGCTCACTCCGGAAGGCCTGAAACTCGACAAAGACGTTGATCCATCGCAGTCAGTCGGCATGCGCACCGGTAAAATGCTCGATCGTGGCATTGTCGTTGTCCTGCTGGTGGCATTGAGTTACTTCGCCTTCGACAAATTCGTCCTTGACCCCGCCCGGGACGCGCAACAACTGAAAACAGCACGACAAGAAGGGCGTAGTGAGGCGATTATCGCCAGTGTCGGCGATCGTTCGATCGCCGTGCTGCCATTCGTCGACATGTCTCCGCAGGGCGATCAGTCTTATTTCTCGGACGGAGTTTCCGAAGAATTACTCAACCTGTTGGCCACCCTCCCCGCAGTGCGAGTAACCTCACGCTCTTCTGCTTTCTCTTTCAAGGACAAGGGCCTCAGCGTTCCCGAGATCGCCGAGCGGCTCAACGTCTCATACGTTCTCGATGGCTCGGTACGCAAGGCCGGCCAGCAGATTCGCATCAGTGCTCAGCTCATTGATGCTCGATCCGATACACAGCTCTGGTCGAGGAACTTCGACAGAACTCTGGAAAATATTTTTCAGGTGCAAGATGAGATAGCGGGCAATGTCGTTAACCAGATCAAGGGAACGCTGAATATCGCGGCGCCCGAACAGCGACAGACGGATCCGGCCGCCTATGCCCTATTCCTGCAGGCCCGCCAGAAGCGACGCCTTGGCACGGTCGACGGCTACAACGAGGCTATCGATCTGTATCGACGTGCTCTCGATATCGACCCGAAATATCCGCCAGCCTGGGACGAGATGGCATCGGCTTATCAAAGCCAGGCATTGACTGGCCTGCGTCCGGCCGAGGAGGGATTTCAGCTCGGTCGCGAGTCGGCGCTAGCGGCTATCGATGTCGATCCGGACTATGCGCCCGCCTATGACAGCCTGGCATTCATCGCACAGTACTACGAAGCGGACGTGGCTAACGCTGCCAGGTACGCGCAACGGGCGCTCAAACTGGCGCCGCAGGATACGAAAATCATTGGCAGCGCCGGTATGCTGCTGCAAAACATGGGGCGCCAGCAGGAAGGTCTGAAACTGATCGAATACACAGTGACCACCGATCCGCTTTCACCCTCCTGGCATTACACGCTCGGGCGCGCATACCTGGCAGCCGGGCAGCACATCGACGCCGTGAAATCCTTCGAGACGACGCTCAGCTTGAGTCCGGATTTTTCGCTGGGTCACTACAATCTGGCCGTCGCTCTGATGCTGGCGAGTCGACCCACGGAGGCGATAGCCGTGTTGCACGATGAACCTCGTGAAGACTGGCGGCTAACTGGCTTAACGACAGCACTGTTCGCACGGGACCACCAGCAAGTAAATGCCGGACAGAAAAGCGAGGCCTCTGACATGACTCTGGCCGAGCTGCTGGAGAAATACTCCGGCAACATGACTTACAACATCGCCTACGTGTACGCCTATCGCGGGGAAGCCGATGCCGCGTTTCGGTGGCTTGAGAAGGCCATTGCGATCAAAGACCCTGGCGTCGGTGAAATCCTGACCGAACCCTTATTCGCCAACATTCACGATGACGCCCGCTGGTTGCCGCTCTTGCGGAAGCTGGGCAAGGCACCGGAGCAACTCGCAAGCATCGAAATCGCTGTCCAGCTTCCAAAATAACCTGTCGTACTGCCATTCAACCGACGAAAGCAATCGCAGCTGGCACAGACAAAGGAAACGAAATGAAACTAGGAATGATTGGTCTCGGCAAGATGGGTGGCAACATGGCGCGGCGACTGCGTAAATCCGGCATCGAGGTCGCCGGATTCAATCGCGACGCTTCGGTGACCGAGGCACTCGCCGCAGAATGCGGTTTGCTGCCTGCAGAATCCGCGTCGGCGCTCGTTGCCATGCTCAAGGCGCCGCGGCTCGTCTGGTTGATGCTGCCTGCCGGCGATATTACTGAGTCCTATATCGAACAAATGCGGGAGCTGCTCGAGCCAGGTGACATCTTGATTGACGGTGCGAATTCTTATTATAAGGACTCAATGCGTCGAGGAGAGGAGCTCGCGAAAGCCGGCATTCAATTTATAGATGCCGGCGTGTCTGGCGGCGTCTGGGGCCTCGATAACGGCTACGCAATGATGGTCGGCGGATCCGATGAGGCATTCACCGCAATCAGGCCGATCGTTGAGGCACTGGCTCCGGCCGCTGACCGTGGCTGGGTTCACGCGGGCCCCATCGGCAGCGGCCATTTCGTAAAGATGATTCACAATGGCATCGAGTACGGCATGATGCAGGCCTATGCCGAAGGCTTCGCGCTGATGAAGGGTCGCGAAGACTTCGAGCTCGATCTCGCTGAAATAGCCGAGTCCTGGCGGCACGGAAGTGTCGTACGAAGCTGGCTGCTGGACCTGTCCGCGGATGTTCTCTCCCACGATCAACAGCTCGAAGACGTGCAGGCTTTTGTCGCCGACTCCGGTGAAGGCCGCTGGACTGCCCTCGAAGGTATCGAACAAGGCATACCGACACCGGTCATGAGCCTTGCATTAATGGCCCGATTCGCCAGCCAGGGCAAACAGGATTACTCCGCAAAGTTACTTGCTATGATGCGCAACCAGTTTGGCGGCCATGCCGTCCGCTCAACAAAAGATTAACCGTTGTGCGTTTTGCGCTGGTTCTTCTGACAATTCACTTACAGAGGCTGTTTCTTGACTAGTACCCAATACCCCCACCTGCTGACACCACTGGATCTCGGCTTTACCACGCTAAAAAATCGCGTGCTGATGGGTTCCATGCACACAGGCCTGGAAGATGGCAACAATCACGACAGACTGGCCGCCTATTTTGCCGAGCGCGCCCGCGGCGAAGTTGGCCTAATCATCACCGGCGGTTATGCCCCCAATCGTGCCGGCTGGGTCAAGCCGTTCGCCGGCAAGCTGACAACACACAGAGAAGTGGCCAAACACCGGCAAGTTACCTCTGCGGTTCATGTGGAGGGTGGCAAGATTGCGATGCAGATACTGCATGCCGGTCGTTACGCTTACCATCCGATCGCGGTAGCGCCATCGCGCATTCGCTCGCCCATTACACCCTTCACGCCAAGGGAATTGTCGTCAGCTGGTGTTGAGAAACAAATAAAGGCGTTTGTACGCTGCGCACAACTGGCACGGGAAGCCGGTTACGACGGCGTCGAAATCATGGGCTCCGAAGGCTATTTCATCAATGAGTTTCTGGTGACACATACGAACCAGCGCACGGATCAGTGGGGCGGCGACTTTTCGCAACGCATGCGCCTGCCGGTCGAAATTGTAGAACGAACTCGCGAAGCCGTCGGTAGCGACTTCATTATCATCTATCGACTGTCCATGATTGACCTCATTCCCGATGGCAACACGTGGGCGGAGACGGTGCAGCTTGCTCAGGCGATCGAGCGCGCAGGCGCGACCATTATCAATACGGGAATCGGCTGGCATGAAGCTCGTGTGCCAACGATTGCCACCTCGGTGCCACGCGGTGCGTTTACCTGGGTCACGAAGAAGATGAAATCTGAAGTGACTATCCCATTGGTGACTTCGAATCGAATCAACCTGCCGGAAACAGCAGAACAGATACTGTCAGAAGGTTCTGCCGACATGGTATCGATGGCACGACCCATGTTGGCCGATGCGGAATTCGTCAAGAAGGCGCGGCAGGGTCGTTCTGACGAAATCAACGTCTGCATAGCCTGCAACCAGGCCTGTCTGGATCATACTTTTTCAAACAAAACGAGTAGTTGTCTTGTGAACCCAAGGGCTTGTCACGAGACAGAGCTTAACTACATGGCGACACCCGCACGGAAACGTTTCGCGGTTGTCGGCTCCGGACCAGCGGGCATATCTACCGCGCTGGTGCTGGCTGAGCGTGGGCACAAGGTCGATCTGTACGAGGCTGCTGACGAGATCGGCGGCCAGCTGAACATGGCCAAGGTAATTCCCGGTAAAGAAGAGTTCCACGAGATGTTGCGTTACTTCAAGCGGCAGCTGGAGCTCAAGGACGTGCGAGTTCATCTCAACACTCGTATCGATCAGGATAGTCTGGTCGCCAACGCTCACGATGGTGTGATCATCGCCACCGGCGTCGTGCCGAGGGATCCGCGGATCGAGGGCCAGGACCATCCCATGGTGTTGAGCTACATCGACGTGCTCCGGAGTCGCGTGCCCGTCGGCAAGCGCGTCGCGATTATCGGCGCCGGCGGCATCGGCTTTGATGTCGCCGAGTTCTTATTGCACGACGGCCACTCTCCGACCCTGAATCTTGAGGACTGGCTTGCCGAATGGGGCGTCGTCGATCCTGCAGAAGCTCGAGGCGGCCTCGCAACCAACCGTACTCAGCCGGAAGCGCCACCCCGTGAATTGACCCTGCTGCAGCGAAAAGCCGGCAAGCACGGTGCAAACCTCGGCAAGACCACAGGCTGGATTCACCGCGCCACTTTGAAAATGAACAATGTGCGGATGATCGGCAGCGTCAACTACGAGCGAATCACTGACGACGGCCTCCTGATCACCTATGGCAAGAAACACGAGGAGCCGACATGGATCGAGGTCGATAACGTCGTCTTGTGTGCGGGTCAGCAGCCCTTACGAGATCTGCAGGAACCGCTGGAGGCCGCCGGCATCCCGACGTATCTTATTGGCGGCGCCGATGTAGCAACAGAACTCGATGCCAAACGTGCAATTGATCAAGGCAGTCGGCTGGCTGCACGACTTTGACTTTGTCAGTGCGGCTGGGGATAGAATGAGCAATCCCGGGCCACCCTGCCCTTCAAGCTACTGTCGTAATCCATGCGTTTAGCCCGCCAATTTATCAAGCTCCCGCTCAGCTTTGACCATCAGCGACTAGCTGAGGAGATTGCGCAGTTCGGCGAGGACGAATGGCGCGCTCATATTTCGGGTTTCAAGGGAAACTCATCGCTGGTGCTGGTTTCCACCAACGGCGAAGAAAACGACGATTTTTCCGGACCCATGAAACCCTCGCCGCGGCTACAACGGGCGCCCTACATCCGGCAGATTATGGGTCGCTTTAACTCGGTCATCGGGCGCTCCCGACTCATGCGGCTCGCCCCGGGTGCGTCAGTCACAAAGCACACCGATGCTCATTACTTCTGGCGCGATCATCTGCGGATTCACATCCCGATCATCACCACACCGGATGTCGCATTTTATTGCGACACTGAAGAGGTACACATGGCTGCCGGTGAGTCGTGGACCTTCAACAACTGGCTGGAACACTCTGTCGAAAACCGCTCGGAACACGCGAGGATTCACCTCGTGATCGATACGGTAGGATCGTCGGAGCTCTGGAGAATGATCGATGGTCGAGACAGCGCTATGGAGCACGTAGCATTCGACCCGTCGAGCGAATCCGAATTGCGATTTGAGGGTTTCGCCGGCCTGCCCGTGATTCCACCGACCGAACTGCGCGTTGATCTTCAGGAGTTGGTCAATGATGTCGCCGAAAGTACCGTCAATGATTCGGAACACGTCGGACTTGTTGAAATCACGCACAACAGATTTCATCCACGACTGGCACTCGCAGTGGATGGTGCATGGCACAACACTCGATGGTTTTGCTGGCTTCAAGAGTCTGCGGGACGGGTTTCGGCGAGAGTTGGCCGAAAAATATACCGCTATGGTGCTGAGCTCCAATAACCAGTCATTTGTTGAGGCTGCGACATACACACTGGATGCAGCACTGACACCGGAAAACCTCGCACAGACAGGTAACGCCGCGGCGGCTCAAGCAGTACCGGCAGACAATTTGCGATTCGACAGGCCCGTCTTTATCGTCGCAGCGCCGCGTTCCGGCAGCACGCTGCTCTTTGAAACACTCGCTGTAAACCGCGAGCTTTGGTCGGTCGGAGACGAAAGTCACAAGCACTTTGAGAGCATAGGTTCATTACGGCCAAGCCAGGAAAACCCGAGCAACCGCCTGACCGCTGAAATGGCTACGCCTGAGATTATTCAAACCTTGAAGAACTCCTTTATTGCAGACCTGGTCAACTGCGACGGCAAGCCGATGGAGCAGTTTTCGGCGGTATCGCGACCCGGCGAAGTGCGTTTCCTCGAGAAGACGCCAAAAAACGCCTTGCGCATTCCCTTCATACTGAAGGCCTTTCCAGATGCACGGTTTATTTTCTTGTTCCGCGATCCGCGCCAGAACATCAGCAGTCTCCTGGATTCCTGGCGATCGCAGCGCTATGTAACCTATCCGAGGTTACCGGGCTGGCCGCCGCAGAATCCCTGGTCACACCTGTTGATTCCGGGTTGGGAAGAGCTGACGACAAGCTCGCTCGCCGAAATTACAGCCGCGCAATGGGCGACGACCAACCGGATCATATTGGACGATCTGAGCGCTTTGCCGAGAGAGCGCTGGTGCACAATCGAGTACGACTCATTGATTGCTAATACAGGTGCAGAGCTACAACGGCTGTGTGCGTTCTCTGAGATTATCTTCGGTCCGCGCATGCACGAAATTGCCGCCAAACCGTTGCGGCCTTCGAAATACACGCTCACCGAGCCCAGGCCTGACAAGTGGAAAAAGAACGCCGCCGAACTTGAACCGGTTATAGCGAGTGCCGGGGAATTTATGGCCAAACTTCGCGCCCTGACTCAAGCATGACAGTACGCTTGTAGCGTGCGATCAGAAGGCAGTCACTACCAGCTGCTGGACGATCTGGCAGTTACGAAACTGTTAATGCATGATCTTAAGTAGCCGGACATTTAGATCCATCATGCCAAGGGGAACAAATGCGATCGAACATCTTTGTTGCGACGTTGACGCTGGTATCGATACTGCTGCTGACTGGCTGCAACCAGGGCCCTGAAAATCACGAGCTTGAACGACTTAAGGCGCGCGCCGAGGCCGTTACGATTATCCGGGACGATTTTGGTGTACCGCACATTTATGCCAAGACCGACGCAGACGCCATCTTCGGCATGCTATATGCGCAAAGCGAAGACGACTTCAATCGCGTAGAGCGAAACTACATCTGGGCAACCGGTCGTCTCGCCGAAATTGAAGGTGAGGAGGCGCTTTACAGCGACTTGCGTGCCCGGCTTTATATGACCGTTGACGAAGCCAAGGCGGCCTACGAATCGGCGCCTGGTTGGCTCAAGTCACTCTGTGACAGCTTCGCGGACGGCGTGAATTACTATTTGTATACACATCCCGAGGTGCAGCCTCGCCTATTGACGCGCTTCGAGCCCTGGATGCCAATGTTCTTCAGCGAAGGCTCCATCGGCGGTGATATCGAACAGATACCGTTGGGCGGCATCAGGGCGTTTTACGGCAGCGAAAATCAGTCTGCGGCGCCAACGGATGATCCGGTGCACGACCGCACTGTATCCGAGCCCGCCGGTTCTAACGGCTTTGCGATTTCCGGAAAGTTGACCGAATCCGGCAACACCTTGTTGCTGATCAACCCGCACACATCGTTATTCTTTCGTGGCGAAATACACGTTGTAAGCGAAGAGGGACTTAATGCCTATGGCGCAGTGACGTGGGGACAGTTCTTTGTCTACCAGGGATTCAATGAAAACACTGGCTGGATGCATACGTCGACACGCGTCGATTTCATGGATGAATTTATCGAGGAAGTTTTCAGCGAAGACGGCACTCTCATGTATCGGTACGGCAATGAAATACGACCCGTACAGGTATCCAGTGTGGCGCTGAAATATAAGGACGGTGACGGCATGTCAGTGCGCACGTTTCCCATGTACCGCACGCACCATGGGCCGATTACGCACGAAATCGACGGCAAATGGGTAGCAACGAAGATCAACTGGGACCCGGTCCATGCCCTTGAGCAATCCTTTGTTCGTACCAAACTCAGCGGGCACGAAGAGTTTCGCGAGATGATGAATATTCGCACCAACTCGTCAAATAACACGGTCTACGCAGACTCCAGCGGTAACATCGCTTACTACCATGGCAATTTCGTACCGCGACGCGACCCACTTCTGGATTATTCGCGGCCTGTAGACGGCAGCGATCCGGCGACCGACTGGCAGGGGCTGCACTCTGTCGATGAGACCATCACTCTTCTAAATCCGCCGAACGGCTGGATTCAGAACTGCAATTCAACGCCGTTTACTGCGGCAGCAGAATTTAGCCCTAAACAGAAAGATTACCCAGGCTACATGGCGACCGCGCCAGAGAATTTCCGCGGCGTTCACGCCACACGGCTTTTGACCGGGCAATCCGGACTAACGTTGGAGAAATTGATTTCACTCGCCTACGACCCCTACCTGCCGGGATTCGAAAAACTGATACCTGGACTCATAGAGGCCTACGACCAGGCCGGGACAGCCGACGATTCGGTAGGCGAAGCTATAGACGCTCTTCGCCACTGGGATCTGCGTATTGCAGGCGATTCCGCAGGTATGACGCTCGCTCATTTTTACGGCGCCAGTTACCTCAGGAATGGTGATCTTCCGATGCCCATGAAGGATGCATCACGCATGCAGAAGATCAATTATTTCGGCACCGGATCGCCACTCGACGAGCGACTGTCCATATTCTCGGAGGTAGTCGCGAAACTTGAAGCCGATTTTGGACAATGGGATACGCCATGGTCGGAGGTGAATCGCTACCAACGCCTGAATGGCGATATCGTTCAGGCGTTTGATGATGATGCGCCATCGCTGCCAGTTGGCAATATGGCGTCAAGCTACTGGGGATCGTTGGCTGCCTTTGGTGCAAGAGGTCAACAAACGACCGACAGAATCTACGGCACGCGCGGCAACAGCTTCGTTGCCGTCGTCGAATTTGGCGAGAAAGTCCGGGCGAAGACCTTGTTGGCAGGTGGGCAGAGCGGCGATCCGGGGTCACCGCATTTCGACGACCAGGCGCAACTCTATGCGAAAGGCGAATTCAAGGATGCTGCCTTCTACCGGGACGATGTTACTCGTCGTACCAAACGAAGTTATCATCCGGGTCAGTAGGTGCGTAAGCCAGACCATTCGCCGCGAAATATCGCTGAGGGACACGATGGACTATCAAAGCCAATTCCGACTGGATAACTTCAAGGGATACGGCTTGCAGTGCGGCCTTGCTGGTGTCGGTGTCCTGATACTGTTGCTGGTTCTCGATGCCGTGACGCAGACCGTGCTGATCGCCTCGTTAGGGGCGAGCGCCTTTATTGCCTTCGCAGTACCCCGATCTTTGCATTCCGACCCGCGCCACCTGATCGGCGGCTATTTTGTCGGCCTGGTATCCGGCGTCGCGATGTCGTCCCTCTATTCTCTGTTCACGCTGGACGGTACCTGGGATCACGCTGTCATGATCGTCTTCGGCGCATTGGCAATTTCGCTGGCCATGTTCACGATGGTTGTCACACGCACCGAACACCCACCTGCTGCGGCACTCGCGCTCGGTCTCGTATTGAACGAGTGGGACCTTATGACGCTGGTGGTCGTTCTTGTTGGTGTTATCGGCCTCAGCGTGATCAAGCGTATCGTGCTGCCGATGCTGATGGATCTGCATTGACACGCCAGCACCAGTCCACGAACATCGCCTGCCCTTCGCGCCACGCTCTTCGTCGCAAGACTTACTTCGACGAATCTTTCCGATACCGCTCGAACCACGCCAGGATATTGTCAACCTTGGCAATGAGCTGCGACGGCCGTGCGGCAATACCGTGGGACGCCTCGGGCACGCGAATCATGGCCGTATCAATATCGCGGAGTTTCAATGCCTGGTAATACTGTTCCGACTCCGGGATCGGCGTACGATGATCCTGCTCACCGGTGAGCAGGGCTGTCGGTGTGGTGACGTTGCCGACCAGCGACAGCGGTGAGCGCGCCCAGTACGGCATCGGGTCAACCCAGGGTGGGTCCTTGAACCAGTACTGCGGCATGAACGTTGCGATATCGGTCGTTAACACGGTGCTTATCCAGTTGATGACCGGCTTGGCCACCACAGCCGCCGCGAAACGATCAGTCTTGCCGACAATCCATGCGCTCAGGACACCGCCGCCAGATCCGCCGGTTACAAAAAGCTGCTCCGAATCGACAAAGCCCCTTTCGAGCACCGCGTCGACACCGGACATCAGATCGTCATAGTCTTGTCCCGGGTAGTTGTGATGTATCTCGTTTGCAAAGTCATAGCCGTAGCTTGTCGAGCCGCGGGGGTTGCAATAGAGAACGACATAGCCCGCCGCGGCATAGAGTTGAATTTCTGCGGCGAAATGCGGACCGTATGTGGCAAAAGGCCCGCCATGAATCTCGAGAATAAACGGATATTTCTTGTTCTTGTCAAAACCTGGAGGCGTTACCAGCCAACCCTGTATTTCCAAATCCCCGACCGACGAAGGCCAGCGAATTTCTTCGACCGTTCCAAGCTCCTTATGCGCCAGCAAGTCCTCATTCAATGCGGTTAGCTGCGTAGTCGGTCGATTGCCACGTCCGACCGCAACATCAGCAGGTCGATCTGTAGTTCCGGCTGAATACGCGTAAGCCCCGTTAGACGCTACCGAAAATCCACCGCTCGTATAAGGCCGGCCGAGGGAGACCCCGCCCACGTCGTTTGCGACCGTGCTGACGTCACCGTTCATCGACAATGTCGCGATAATGTTTCGTCCCTCATCGTCAAACTGTACATACAGGCGATTGGAGCTTCCTGCCCATCGAACGTCATTGACACTGCGATCGAGGGACGCAGTTAACAGCCTTTCGTTTTCGCCATTGACATCCATGACGTAAACACCGGCATTGTGGTAACCCATTTTCTTGTCATCGAATCCGAGGTACGCAATCTTCCGGCCATCCGGCGAAATAGTGGGAGAAAAATCCGGGCCGTCGCGGTCGGTAAGCTGCACCAGATCGCCGGTGACCACGTTAACCGACCAAATCTCGGACTCCAGCGGGTCGCGCTCCCAGTCCTCTTTTCGATTAGCCGCAAAAACGATTCGCTTGCCATCATCGGTCCATGCCAATGGACCGTTGTGGTCGTAATCGCCTTCTGTCAGTTGACGCGGTGTACCGCCTTCAGCCGAAAGCACGAAAACATGCGCGTTACCGGTAGCGAGGTAGCCCTCACCATCGCCGCGATAATAGATCGATTCAATGACCTTTACCGGCGGCGCCCACTCCGCGCCTTCCGGCGCCTCAGGAGGCGTCGCGAGCGGTGGCGTTTCCCGGTCAACGAACATCTCAAATGCGATTTGTGTCCCGTCGGGTGACCACGACAGCGACGAAGGTGCATTCCTTACGTTACTCAGCATTGCGGTCTGACCTGTATCCATCCAGCGCACTGCAATCTGCGCACCACGCCCGTCGACAGTTGCCACGTAAGCCAGTCGATCACCATTCGGGGACCAGCGATGGCTGCCATAGGTCTGCGGCCCGGATAGCAAGGGCCGATGAGAACTGCCATCCGCGTCTACCAGCCAGATATTCGATAGCGGACGGTCTGTCATGATGTCCATTGAGGTTCGCAAGTAGGCTATCCGTGATCCATCCGGCGATATCTGCGGGTCGATCGCCCTTTCGATTTCGAAAATATCCGTGTTCTTGAAATGATTGTGCTCGGCGGCGAGCGCGGTCGCAGCGAGAAACAACAGGGATGTAATGATTCGAGTTGTTGTAATTTTCATTCCGAGCCTCGTTTGTTTTTTCCTGCAATCTATGCGGCCAGATCAGTAGACGGCAAGCTGGCCGGCACCTGCTTGCTGGTAGCGAACGCCCAGATCCGCGCCACGTGACGCTGGTCAATTGCCAGTCATACTACGAGAATTGAATCAGCTTTGCCTGTCGTTGAGGCGTTGAATTTGTCCGTGCTGGCCGCTCAAAAACCCGCTAGTATCGAATCAATAATAAAAATAAAGCTGGGGAGCTCAAGCATGTCTACTACTTTCGTCCTCTCGGACAGTTCGCGTGTGCGCTATGCGACTGGTTCATTCATGTACTTCTCCCAGGGTATTCCGGCCGGCTTGCTTGGTATTGCAATACCCGCCTGGTTAGCCAGCGAAGGCGCCAGCGCCTCGGACATCGCTTCCTATCTCGCCATCATTGTTCTGCCGTGGGCTTTTAAACTGCTTACCGGTCCTTTGATGGATCGTTATGAATTTCTTGCCATGGGCCGGCGTCGGCCATGGGTCATTGCTGCGCAGGTCGGCCTGTCGATTTCGTTGCTGGCGCTGATGCTCGTGGACGACCCCTCAACTGAAATTGGCTTGTTGACGCTGATCGGTTTGCTCATAAACAGTTTTGCTGCAACCCAGGATGTAGCGGTCGACGGCATGTCCATCGACCTTACTCCCGTGCGGGAGCAAGGCCGCCTTAACGCGTTCATGAGTTTTGGCAAGGCGATTGGCTGGAGTGTTACAGCCGCAATATCCGGAGTGCTTCTGACCACATGGGGACTTGCCGCGACCGCAATACTCGCGGCCGCAGTATCCACACTCGGGGTACTGGCGATGATCTTCGTTCTCGAACGCCGCGGCGAACGATCGTTGCCCTGGACGGCCGGTACCGCTGCCTCCGTTGCACGAGCCGACGTTTCGTTTCGCGAGGTCTTCAAAGCCGTTAATAAAGTGCTATGGACGCGCGCCAGCCTAATCGTAATGGCTATCATGTTTTTCGATGGCTTGATCTACGGCTATGGTCAGGCGCTTATGCCTATCGCGGCGATAAATCTGTTTGGTTATACAACAGCGCAGTGGTCGCAACTCGTGGCGATAATGGGCCTGGTTGGCGCCGTCGCCGCGCTCGGCATTGGGCCGCTGATCGATCGCGCCGGCGCAAAACGAATGCTGGTCATAACGGTTGCGCTGGTCGGCATACACGCGTTAACACTGGCACAGACTCAGCAGCTTTGGCAGGACACGACATATGTCCGGGTGATGCTATCGATTTACGTGATGATGCTGCCAATCGTAATGGTCTCGACCATCGCACTGGCAATGGCCATCTGTTCCAGCAGTATTTCCGCAACACAGTTTGCCGTTTACATGTCGGTCGCAAACCTCGGTCACGCGATCGGCTCAAAGATCTACGGTGTCGTCGCCGACAAATCCACGTACGTTCAGTCCTACACTATGATGAGCGTGCTGGTCACAGCGATGATTGTCGTACTGCTCTTTCACCGTCACCGGGTAGAGCCCGCAGCCGACGGGAGCCGCAAGAAACCGGCGCGTCGATACACGGTCGCTATTGCCGGAGCGGAAGCCGGTGCATTCTGGTCGGGCGCCATGCGTTGCCCGAAATGCCGCGCGGATATGGAACAAGTTGACTACGAGGGTACGGAAATCGATCGCTGCACAATATGCAAAGGCATATGGTTCGACGCCGGCGAGATCGAAATTCTGCGAGACAAAGAGGCGGCGGCGGCCATAGATACCGGTGATGCGTCAGTCGGCCGCAAGAGCAACGCAATGGATGACTACCAGTGTCCAAGGTGCAGCGGTGCGATGGTGCGCGTGGTTGACGCCCGACAGCGGCACATTTGGTTCGAAACATGTAGCTCGTGTAGCGGTTCGTTCCTGGACGCCGGAGAACTGCGCGACCTGTCCACAATAAACTTCGCTGATTTTTTCCGCGACCTGGCAACGCCGGAAAGAAAGTAGCGTCCAGGCCGGGTAGCTCGGGCAGCAAATTTATGAATCGGGATGGACAAGCCGTCGTTGAGAAACGATACTGCGCGGCCCGCAAAACAATAACGAGCAACAATGTTTCGCAATGCCCATTTCTTTCGCCTGGAAGGCACCTGGCCTGAATCCGAAGACGCCGTATCGAAGAGACTCGACGGATCTGCCTTCAAACCCTGCGGCCCGTTGACAGAACGCAGCTCCGGCTGGGTACCTATAGATGCAGATAGCAGCGATACACTCGCGCGCCGAGTCAACGGTGCGGACCTGATCAGGCTTCGCAGCCAGTCTCGCGTACTGCCCGCTTCTGCCATCAATGAAGAGCTGGAGATACGCATCGACGAATATCGTGCTCGCATGAGTGAGAAGCCGAATGCACGAGAGAAGCGCCGCCTAAAAGCTGAAACGCGCGATGAGCTGCTGCCGAAGGCCATGCTCAAGTCAGACCGCATCTCGGGCTACATCGATATCAAGGAAAAGGTGCTGGCCGTAGATGCAGGACAAAATGCCGCGACTGAACGGTTCCTGTTGCACCTGCGCGCGCCATTTGATCAGGTAGCCATCAACCCGTTGCAGTTCAACCGCCCCGTCGGGGAATTGTTGAACAAAATCTTTTTCGGCAGCGCACCGAGCCAGTTTTCGCTGGGCCGCGAGTGCCGCATGCAGGATGCTGCGGACGTTCGCTCGATTGTTCGATGGAGTGACTTTGACCTGACAGACAAGACCATCAAGGAGCACGTCGCGAATGGTATGCGACTAACGCATCTTGCAATCGTCTACGACAATTTGCTGAGTTGCGTCCTGGATGAAGAAGGCGTCATCAGGAAAATGCGGTTCCTCGGGGCAGATGACGAAGGCGACGACAGCGGCGATCCACTGACCAGAATGGACGCTGAATTTGTACTGATGACCGGCACCCTTCGGCACATGCTTGCGGACATGAAGAAACTGCTGGGTGGTTACGCAGGGCGATAGAGCCGGCGCTCTGCGGCGACGCGAGCGGATCGACCAGCCGGGTTACTGCCCGATGCCTTTCGCTAGTCGCCGCTTGCGGACAATCATTTGATAAACTGCTGCCTGACCGCTGCTAACCCGTCGCAGCTATTTGTCACAGCGACGATATTCCTGAGGATTGTGGGATCACAATGGCAAACGATGTGTTGAAGTACCTCAGCTCAATCGTCGCGCTAACACTGTTATTTCCGCTCGTAGCAGAGGCGCAATCCCGTAACGTCCAGATAGAGACGGACCTCGGCGTTTTGGCGGGGACGCTGACGATTCCGGAGTCGGAGAGCCCAAGGGCTTCAGTGCTCATAATCGCGGGGTCCGGCCCAACCGATCGGGACGGAAACTCTCGAGGTCTGCCGGGCAACAACAACAGCCTGAAATATCTCGCTGAAAGTCTTGCCAGGCTCAACATTGCCTCGCTTCGCTTCGACAAGAGGCTGATCGGCGACAGCGCATCATCATTGTTGGCAGAATCTGATCTTCGATTTGATACCTATGTCGATGATGCAGTGCTGTGGGCGCAATTTCTGCAGAGACAAATTGATGCGCCTGTTTACATCGTGGGCCACAGTGAGGGCTCGCTGATAGGCTTGCTAGCAGCGTCGAAAATAGAGGTGGCTGGTGTCATCTCTATTGCGGGGCCTGGCAGGCCGGCGTCTCAGGTGATACTTGATCAGATAAGAGAACGACTTCCTCCAGATTTGCTGGCAGAAACCGAGACGATTCTAAGTCGCTTGAATAACGGTCAGACAGTCAGCTCTCCGCCGCCGGAACTGAACGCATTATTTCGGGAGAGCGTGCAGCCTTACCTGATTTCCTGGTTTCAATACGATCCTGCCAGTGTGGTAGCCGAACTCGACGTTCCACTCTTGCTCCTGTACGGGTCAACCGACATCCAAATCGACATCGCCGATGGCGAACGGCTACTGGCAGCCGGTACAACAGCATCATTGAAGATTATCGAAGGGATGAATCATGTCCTGAAGATGGTCGGCCCCGATACAAACGAACAAATTGAATCCTATAGTGACCCCGAACTACCAATAGCAGACGAGCTAGTCTCAGAAATCGATGCCTTCGTTGCGAAATGAGCATTCCGTTGAGCGAGACATCGAGGCTACCGATCCAACTTGAATAGAACCCCACGCTTGATGCCTAATTGGCAACCCATCCCGTAAGGAGCCTCTCTTGGCCGGTACCAGCCTGTTAACCCTGCTCGACGATATCGCCACGCTGCTGGACGATGTGGCGGTCCTGACCAAGGTCGCCACGAAGAAGACTGCGGGCGTCCTCGGTGACGATCTGGCACTTAATGCGCAGCAAGTAACCGGTGTGCGTGCCGAGCGAGAACTTCCAGTCGTATGGGCTGTATTCAAAGGCTCTGCCCTCAACAAGCTGATCATGGTTCCGATCGCACTGGCATTGAGCGCCTTTTTGCCTTGGACAATTACGCCGCTGCTGATGCTTGGCGGCGCATTCCTGTGTTACGAGGGCTTCGAAAAGGTAGCCCACCGCCTCTTACACCCACCGTCGGAAGACAAGAATAGAACGCAAGGAGCGTCTGAAAGCCGTTATCGACAAGAAAATCGACATGGTCGCCTTTGAGAAAAAACGCATTCGTGGCGCGATACGTACAGACGCAATTTTGTCAGCCGAAATTATTGTAATCGTACTCGGCACCGTGCAGGACGTTGACCTTGTTACTCGCATTATGGTGCTAACAACCGTGGCTGCTCTGATTACGATAGGCGTGTATGGCCTTGTCGCCGGCATCGTCAAACTCGATGATACTGGCTTGCACCTTATCGAAAAGCCTGGCGAGTCAAGATGGGTCCGATTACAGCACTGGTTCGGCGGATGGATTCTGCGCATGGCGCCGAAACTCATGAAGACGCTGTCTTTTCTCGGTACTGCGGCAATGTTTCTTGTCGGCGGTGGCATCCTCGTACACGGCGTTCCGCCGATTGCTGAGGTGCTGCACTTCGTCGAAGAACTGGCTCACGGCCTCCCCGTCGCAAGCAACCTGGCCGGCATCCTCGCGACCGCAACGTTCAACGGCCTGGTCGGATTCTTAGCTGGTGGCGTGCTGGTCGGTGCCGGTCGGATCGTCGCAAAAATTCTTCCGGGCAAAACAGCCGAGACCAGCGGCTCATAATTTGCCATGACGTGCCGCTATGATGCCGTCTTCTTCGATACAGGGTGTTATTGCACCGAGCGGTGGGATACGACCTTTCGCCTCCAAGGCCACGACTCAGTTTTCTGCGCGGCGCGCGTTTCGACCTCGTAGCTGATCGCCAGCATCCATGGCTTGTAGTCAGCATCGAGTTCGGATATTTCGGCAACGAGCTCCTGGAAAAAAGTCGTCTCGATCGGTTTCTCGCGATTTGGCCAGATTCGAAATTTGATTCTTAGTATTTCCTTACCCGATTCAAACTTGATGCGACCCTCACTTGACGGCGCGGTAATGCAAATACGAGAGAACTGCTGCGGCACCAGGCTCATCTTTTTTAGAGCAATCGCTTCGATAGCGCTGCGAGTCGCATCGTCTCCGCGGAGCGTTACGTCGACGAGGCAGCGAATGTAGCCGCGCGGGTAGTTAATCACGTTGTTGATAGTCCGATTCGGAATGAATACAGCCGCACCCATGGCGTTCTCAAGCTCGACGAAGCGCATCGTAATTGCATTTACAACGCCCGTCTGGCCAGACACTTCGACAAGATCACCGACATCAATAAGATCTGAAAAAATAAACGTCAGTCCTGTCACCACGTCCTGGACGATACCCTGCGAACCGAAGCCGATCGCCAAGCCGACAACCGACGCACTGGCGAGATAGGCAGTCAGGGAGACACCAAACTCGCGCAAGATCAATCCTATGGAAAAGAAATACAGCGAAAACACCAACGCACTGGTCGTCAACGTCGCAATAGAGCGCATTTTCTGATGACGTCTTACCTGCTTGCTAAGAAAAGCGTTCTTGACGATCTGGCGAACCAGAATAACGACAAGGTGCGTCGCTACAGCCAGGCCGGCGAAGGCCGCGAGCCTTAGCGGCAGGCTGAGGCTATTGATAGTGCTTAGCGCGTCATCCACAACATCCCTCGAAACGTCCCTTTTAAAAGGTCGCTAGTTAGAACCACTTACGACTGCGAAAGAACAACATCATGCCCACAGCAATCACCAGCATCGCAACCCAGACAAAAACGTAGCCCAGTGGTTGGCCAAGCTCCGGCATGCTTAGTGGGCCGACGCTGCGGTCAAAGTTCATGCCATAGACGCCGACGATGAACGTCAATGGGATGAAGATGGTCGCAATCACCGTCAGGACCCGCATTACGTCATTCATGCGATTACTGACACTCGACAAGTAAATCTCCAGGAGACTGCCGACCATATCCCGATATGTTTCGAGCAAATCCATGACCTGAACTGTGTGGTCATAACAGTCCCGCAGGTAGACTTCCGTTTCCCTGCCTATGAGCGGACTATCGTCTCGCAACAGCTGATTGACAACCTCTCGCTGCGGCCACAGATTACGCCTCAACAGAATAAGTTCGCGCCTCATCAAGTGAATCTTCCCCAACGATTCCTGATCGGCGAAATCCAGTATCTGCTCCTCGAGATCCTCGAGTTCTGCACCAAAGCTTTCCAGTACAGGAAATGCACGATCGATAACGATGTCCAGCAGGCAGTACATCAGGTAGTCGGCGCCCCTTGACCGCAGTCGTCCCCCCACGACATGGAGTCGTTGAATAATGGGCTCGAAGACGGAAAAAGCTGCGTCGCAGAAGCTAATGACATAGTTGGCGCCGACAAACAGACTAAACTGATGCATCTCGACGCTGTCATCTTCTACCGCCGGCAGGCTCATCACGATAAACAGGTGGTCCGAGAATGGCTGGACCTTAGGCCGCTGACCGGTGTTGAGAACGTCTTCGAGTGCCAGCGCATGCAGTCCAAAAGACGCGCCGAGTTTACGCAAAGCCTCCTCTGTTGGCTGACCCTCGACATGCACCCAGGTCATCGTTTCACGGCTCAGGTAGCGCCCGCAATCCTCTGCCGTTGCATCATCGAGCACAGTAAGCTCGTCGACGTTGTAGTCAATAAGTCGGATATGTAAGGGCTTCGCGTCTTCGGGACGCTCTTTAATCAGCGTCCCCGGGGCGGTACCTGCGGGATGATAGGTCTTATTGAATAACGCCATAGCGTCTTTTCCTCGGACTAGGCCAAACCGAAGCGAGCTAAGGAAGAACCCGATACCGTTTACTGGCCAACCGGTTCGATGTTCGATGCCGAAAATCTCTTCCCGGCGAATGCAGTATACGTGTTCGATTCTTCCTGCACCCTGCGCTTTGCACCATACTATGGGACGGAAGACAGTGTGTATAGAATCAAAGAAGTCCAACGCTTCATCAAACCGGGGATGACTATGAAACCGCGCAAGCGAATAGCTGAGCTTCTCGAACAGGGGTATCACACAGACCGGCCGAGCCAGATTGTAAATCTTCTGCTCATCCTTTTGATATCGCTCAACGTCATTGCCATCTTTCTTGAGACCGTTGATCCACTCGTATCGGCAATATCGACAGGCATTCAGGTATTTCGAAATATTCTCTGTCGTAGTATTCACGATCGAATATTTCGCCCGCGTATGGAGCAGCATCGACCTGGAGGAGGCGAAGGACAGGTCCCCGATCCGCGGCCGACTCCGCTACATGCTGACCCCGATCGCGCTGGTCGACCTGATCGCCATACTGCCCTTCTACCTGAGCCTTTACCTGACAATAGACCTTCGCTTCCTGCGCGTATTACGGCTCCTTCGACTATTCAAGCTCACGCGCTACTCGCCGGCACTGGGCGCGCTGCTGGATGTCATTCAGAAAGAGGCAGATGCTTTGCTCGCCGCGTTGGTCGTACTTCTGATGATGCTTGTCATCTCGGCCGGTGGCATTTACCTGCTCGAAAACGAACTGCAACCCGAGACCTTCGGCAGTATGCCTGACTCCATGTGGTGGGCGATCGTGACGCTCACAACCGTGGGCTATGGCGACGTCATACCGGTGACGACCTTGGGAAAAATGTTCGGCGGGTTCATCGGCCTGATAGGCATCGGCATGATCGCCTTACCTGCAGCAATCATGGCCTCGGGTTTCGCCGAGAACGTCAGGAGCCGACAACAGAAATACAATCAGTACGTACAGACATTCCTGAAGGACGGCGTTATCGACGAGACGGAACGCTGGAAGCTCGAGGAATTGCGCAAGGAATTGGGACTCGACAGTAACGAAGCGCTTCAATTACTCGACAGCATCATGCATCAGGCCCGGCACAAGGTACCCGGGGACTGTCCACACTGCGGGAAGACGCTGGCGTAGGCCCAGCAAGAATTAGCCGGCGGCCGGGTTACTACGGGGCGTTCGCTGGGCTGCCAGCCACCGAGCCGACTCGTCCGGCCGGTAGTTGAGCGCAGCGATGGCCTGATCGACGCGCTCCTTGGTGGCAGGACGCACATGCGGCTCGCTATTCACAACACGTGACACGGTCTTGATGGATACGCCAGCAAGATCGGCAACGTCGAATACAGTGGCATTGGGCATGGTTTGTCCGTCGTTCCAAGTGTTGGTTAGCAGAGACGCGGCTTGCTGGCCGTGTCTTTGCGTGTCCTGCTTAAGCTGTAAACGTCAGGTGAAGATCTGCTTTGGTCAAAATGCTCTACGAGAGCTCGCCGATACCGGCATTCCGGGTCGACAAGCCTAGGTTAGGCACACGCGGGGAAAGTCTCAAACGAAAAAATTTCAGACCTGTGCTGAGAAAAATTTGACGGGGCGGAGCTTGGTTAGCGCAAAGCGCCGTCCGTAATCCACTGCCGTACCGCTGCGATTTCAGCGGCTCCCAGCATGCCGGTCGGGGGCATGAAGCCGCCAACGGTCGCGGTCCCTTCGAGTTTGTGCACGAGGTAGCTGTTGTTCGGCTGCCCCGGTACAACGCGCACGAAGTTGCCGTCCTGGAAACTTGCGATATTTACCAGCGTATTGAAGGAAGCGTCCGCATCGCGGAAATCAAGGTCCGGGATCAGGCTGGTGCTTCCGGCTCCCATATGGCAACTAACGCAACTGGGCGTGAAAATGACTGCCTGGATCTGGTCCAGCGTCGGGCCCAGCACGATCGGCGTCGTGACCGAGAACTGCGCGAGGAAATCGCCACCAGCGGTACCGTCGCCACTGGGGAAGTTCGAAAACTCGCCGTCGAGCGCATTCCCGTCCAAGTCCATGATGACGTTGGCGCCGTCACCGTACAGCGTGACACGATAAGTGTCGTCCGCCAGGGTGACGCCGGTCAGGTCGAATTCGGCGATGGCCTGGTTGGCACCGGGCACGCTGATATTCGCGGCCGTTATCTGTACTTCGTTGCCACTGTTGAAGTTGCCGTCACCGCCGCTGCCGAACAATGTAAACGTCAACGCATTGACCGTGGAAACATCCAGATCACGCGAAAAGCCGGCGACGATCTCCGTCGGCTGTGCTGTTAGATTCGCGTTCGGAGCGGGTGTTAGCGACACCACCCGAATCGGCGGAACGACCGGAGTCGTGATGGAGAAGTCCACGACAAAATCGCCACCAGCGGTACCGTCGCCGCTGGGGAAGTTCGAAAACTCGCCATCGAGCGCATTTGCGTCCAAATCCATGATGACGTTGGCACCATCGCCGTACAGCGTGACACGATAAGTGTCGTCCGCCAGGGTGACGCCGGTCAGGTCGAAAACGGCGCTGGCCTGGTTGGCACCGGGCACACTGATATTCGCGGCCGTTATCTGTACTTCGTTGCCACTGTTGAAGTTACCGTCACCGCCGCTCGCGAACACCGTGAAGGTCAGCGCATTGATCGTGGAAACATCCAGATCACGCGAAAAGCCGGCGACGATCTGCATCGGTTGTGCTGTGAGGTTTGCGTTCGGTGCCGGCGTGAGCGAGGTCACCTGGATCGGGTTCAGTACGACTACCGTATCGTCAACAGCACCTGCGCTTATCCATTGTCGAACGACGTCGATGTCCGCTTGTGGAATTCCGCCACTCGGAGGCATGACGTTACCAGTAGCCGCAGTGCCTTCCAGCTTTGCGATCAGGTAGCTCGCGTTCGGATCGCCCGCATTGACGCGCTGTATCCCGGCATCCTGAGTACTCGCAATACCGACGAGGTTTGCATAGCTGCTCGCGGCCTCGAGGTTGAGTCCGGCAGCCGGGTTGCCACCACCATGACAGCTGGAACTGGCACAGGTCGGCGTAAATAAAACAGCCTGAATCTCGGAGAAGTTCGCGCCAAATGACGCACCCGGCGGTGGAGGTGGCGGCGGTGGGGGTGGCGGTGGCGGCGTGTTGTTCTGAATACTCGCGACGGCATCATCGTAAGTCTGCACATCACAGGCGCCCAGGAGCGCCGCAAGAACGAGTACTGCACCTAACTTTATGTACGAACTTTCCGCCATGAATATACCAACCAGGACTGCTCAACCAAGCATGAAATTTAGTGCATTGATGGTATCGCGATCGTAGCGCCATTTCGGGACATGCGTCACGATCCTGGGTGTAGCAAAACAGCGACAAACCAAGCCCGAACGGCAGGCCAGCCATGATAATCTTTCGGATCGCGTCATCGCGATGCCGACCTGCAGAAATAAGGAATACATGTGAAATGGCGTAGCTGGTTGTTAGTTACCGTTGTGGCGGTGGGCCTCATCGCCCTGCTCACGACGGTCAAGTGCAGGCATGTCCATGTCTAAGGGTTCATCCGTCGTCGATTGCATCGGCAATACGCCCCTGATTCGTCTCAATCGTCTGTCCGACGAATGCGGCTGCGAAATACTGGGTAAAGCTGAATTCCTGAACCCGGGCGGCTCGGTTAAGGACCGCGCTGCACTCGGTATGGTCAGGGCAGCGGAAGCCAGCGGCGAACTGCAAGCCGGTGGAACGATTGTCGAAGGAACTGCGGGCAATACGGGTATCGGACTTGCACTGGTTGGCAGCGCGCTCGGGTACCGAACCATAATCGTCATGCCGAACAACCAAAGTCAGTCGAAAGTCGACACGCTCAAGGCGCACGGCGCCGACGTACGACTCATCCCACCGGTACCGTACAAAAACCCGGAGCACTTCGTTCACACCTCGGGCCGCATTGCGGCACAGATGAATTCCGAGAAGCCCGGCAGTGCGTTCTGGGCGAATCAGTTCGAGAACCTGGCGAATCGTGAATTTCACGAACAAACCACCGGCCCCGAGATCTGGGAGCAAACGAAGGGACGCGTCGACGGCTTTATATGTGCGGTTGGCACTGGCGGCACCCTTGGTGGCGTCGGCCGGTCGCTCAAGTCTTTCAATCCGGAGATCAAGATTGGTCTTTCAGATCCTGGTGGCTCAGCGCTTAACCACTATTTCTCACAGGGCGAACTGAAGATAGAGGGATCGTCGATAACCGAAGGCATTGGCAACAGCCGTATTACCGCCAACCTGGAGGGCTCGCCAATTGACTTCAGCTGGCAAATCCCGGACTCGGAAGCCATCCCGATGGTCTACTCGTTGATACGCAATGAGGGCCTGGTTCTTGGCGGCTCGAGTGGCATCAACGTCGTTGGCGCACTGCGCCTGGCAGAGCAACTCGGGCCGGGGCATACGATTGTGACAATCCTGTGCGACTCCGCCACACGTTACATGGAGCGACTCTTCAACGGGGAGTTTCTGCGTTCGAAAGGCCTTGAACTACCGGACTGGTACGTCGCTGACTACGCAGCGCGCTTTCTAGGCGCAGGCGCCTCATGACTTCGACCGCCTGTCCTGGCGCCAGGCGTTCCGCGCCACGAATGACGATACGGTCGCCCGCCTCTACCCCATCGGCGATCGCCACCCATAGCCCGACCGTCGACTGAATATTCGCGGCTACCTGCTCGGCCGTGCCATCGTCGCCGATCCGGAAAAGGTACGATGTACCGCCGCGCTCAACCAACGCATCCCGAGGCACTGCGATTGCCGTCATCGGCGTGTCAGCGGGCAGGCTCACCTGAACCGGCGCGCCCACCAGCCAGTCGCTGTCGCTAGCCGTCAAACGAACCTCAACCATGCGTGAAATAACGTCGCCGACCGGCACAACGGTACGTACCTCGTGCTCGCGTTCGACACGGCCGCTTTTCACCCGCACTTTAAGACCTGGCTTGATGAAAGCTGTCAGGGAAATAGGCGCCGGCAATGCGATCTCTTTGCGGTTGGTGTCCACAAGTCGCACCACGTCTTCGCCAATGCCGATGTATTCACCTACTGACGCGAGTCGTTCAACCACGTGGCCCGCAAACGCCGCTCGAATCCGGGTACGCGCGAGATCACCCTCGGCGCGCTCGAGCTGCGCGCGGGCGTCCGTGAGCTGATGTATGGCCTGGTCGCGCGCTGCTGTCGATTCATCGAGAAGATTCGCCGAGACGTTCTTGTTTACAGCGAGCTCCTCGGCTCGCGCGAGTTGTCGTTCGCGATAGCCCAGATCTACCTCGAGTCGCGCGACATTGGCGCGTGCCCGTGTGACTTCCACCTGCATCAGGCGCGGATCGATTCGGGCAATAACTGCACCCGCATCAACGGCGTCGCCAACATCGGCCATCCACGTCAGCACACCTTCTACTTCCGCGGCAATGCGCGAATCGTTCACGCTCACGACGGTACCCGAAGCCTCGACAACCGGCGCCATGTTGCGCAGCTCTGCGGTCGCGACCTGCACTTTTGCCGGCGGAAATGCCGGCGGACCGTCCTGGCCCCATGCAATCGGCGATAAAACCAGCAGCGCGGTAGCCGCATAAACAGTCGCGTATTTCATGGTGTTGATTCTACCTGTGCAAGCGTCGCTTTGGACTCCTGCGACCCAGCCGTCAGCTGCAGCAGGCTCGGCAGCAGCACCAGCGTAAACAGCGTGGATACACTCATCCCGCCGACGATGGCCGCCGCCATACCCCTGTAAATACCGCTGCCGGCGCCCGGCACGACCAACAGCGGCAGCATGCCGAATAAACTGGTCAGCGTGCTCATGAATATCGGTCGAAGGCGGTAACGCAGCGCCTGATGTACGGCATCGACACGCGTCATTCCTTTCGCCTCCGCGGCGCGCGTCTGTGCAACCAGCAGTATCGCGTTATTGACCACCAACCCCAGCAGAATGATGAATCCGATCATGCCGAGCAGGTCCAGCGGCTGAAACTTGATCGCGTTAACCAATGTAATCGCCAACACCCCGCCTACGGCCGCCAACGGAATCGAAATCACAACCAGGATCGCGTCCTTCAGCGAGCGGAACAGCCCCGCCATGATCAGCACCAGCAGTGCGATAGCAATCAGGAAATTGACCCCAAGCGTACCGATGGCGCGCTCGAGATCCTGGACGCTGCCGGCATACTGGATGACTCCGTCTGCCGGCATCAGGTGACTGAGCTGCGGCGCGATCGTGTTCTTCAATTCCTCGACGAGCCCTTCCAGCGACATGCCTTCCGGGGGGTTAACGACGACGCTGTAGGCTCGTGCGCGGTTGAAACGCATCACCATCGCAGGCGATGGCGCGATCTCGATGTCGGCGACACTGCCAAGCGGCACCACACCTCCCCGAGGCGTAGCCACGGGTAAGGCGGCCATGGCTTCCGGGGTTTCGAAGCGGCTGGTCTTGAGATAGATGTCGACCCGCTCACGGCCGGTAAAGTACTCGCCAAGCCAGACGCCCTGGCCGAGTTGCAGGACGACTCTGGTCAGGTCTTCCCGGGTCCAGCCAACCTCGGCAAGACGTACATCATTGGGAACGAATCTGAGTTCGTTAGCTTCGGCGAACGGGTCCGGCTGCGGCTGCGCCGATGCGCCCGGCAGGGTCGTCGGAATAAGTTGCATCAACTGCGCGACGACCGGCTTCAGGGCATCCAGGTCTGTGGATGCCAGCCGCATCTCGACACTATTGGAATCTTCGAAGCCGCCGAACAGGCTGCGCCGCATCGTAAAGCCGAACAAATCCGGGATGCCCGAAATAATCTCTGCTTGCACGACATTCTGAAAGGCCTCGAGATCTGTGCCCTTCACAGGGTTTATCGCCAACCAACCGCCGGAGCCGCCCGGGAAAGACCACAAA
This sequence comes from uncultured Gammaproteobacteria bacterium, assembly GCA_963760395.1. GTDB lineage: Bacteria > Pseudomonadota > Gammaproteobacteria > Steroidobacterales > Woeseiaceae > UBA1847. The sequence continues at coordinate 3,956 of CAVXCX010000001.1, read as the reverse complement.
AAATAGTCGCGGACCGCAGGCTCTTTCTGTCCATTGAGATGCGGCTCGAGACGTTGCTTGAGAACCTGCGCAATTTCGCGGTCGGCCGTGTCGACGTTGGTTCCGGGCGGAAAGAACAGGAAACTGTCGACGGTATCGCGCTTCACGGGGGGCAGGTAGTTGCTCTCTGGCCACAGCGCTATCGTAAGGAATATCGAGCCTGCCATCAGACCGACGACCCAACCGGCTTGCCTGCTGCGGCTGCGCGTCAGATGCATCAGCTTATCGGCTATTCGATCCCAGGCCGCCCCCTCCTTTGGCTCGTGCGGCGTCTTTCTCATCCAGTAACGCGCGGTTGTTGGCAGAATCGTAATGGCCACCAGCAACGAGATCGACACACCTATCGCGATCGTTAATGCCAGGTCAGCGAACATTTGTCCCTCGACGTCTTTGAGGAACATGATCGGAATGAAAATCGCGACCGTAGTCGCCGTGGAGGCCAGCAGCGCGCCCCAGACCTGGCTGGTGCCATGATCGCTGGCGCCGGCGTGATCCTCACCTTTTTCTCTCAGGCGAACGATGTTCTCAAGAACGACAATGGCGGCATCGAGCACCATGCCCGTCGCGAAAGCGAGCCCGGCCAGCGAAATCACGTTTAGCGATCGGCCGGCCGCTGACAACACGACGAAGGTGCCCAGCAGCGAAATCGGAATCGCCATGGCGATGATCAAGGTCGCGCGCCATTGCCGCAGAAAAAGCCACAGCACTCCGATGGCCAGGCACACACCGGCAATCAGGTTGCCGGTGAGAAGGCGGATCGATCGATTGATATAGAGCGCCGGATCAAAGCTGTACTCGGCGTGCAGACCACGCTCTTTGAAGTCAGTCTCATTGAGTTCGTTGAGACGTGCCTTTACGCCTTTCAAGGCCTCGAGTACGTTGGCATCGGTGGTCTTGGCGATAGCCAGGCGCGCCGCCTTGTGACCGTTGTGATAGATGAAGCCCTCGCGTTGCGGCGGACCGTAGCTGATTGTCGCGAGATCACCGAGTTTGATCGGTAGTCCATCACGCCACTCGATGATCAGGCCGGCGAGTTCATCGATATCGTAGCGCCCTTCGACACGCAGCGTGTAAGCGCGCCGGCCGACGTCGACAACGCCCGAAGAGATATCAGCGGAGCGCCCGATTCGCGCCGCGGCTTTGGCGATGTCGATGCCGAGCTCGGCCGCCTTGTACGGGTCGACGATGATCTGCAACTGATCACTGCTATTGCCGCCGGCGTCGAACATGTCAACCTGCGAAACACCGTACAGCGACGCGAGTTCAGGAACGATGACTTCGCGAAGGTAGCGCTTGTTCTCGGTAAGCCTTTCCTCATCATCATCCAGCTGCTGCACATAGTATTCGATGAGCTGATCGTTGGAGTCTCCCCACTCTCCGAGGCTCACCTGTGGTCGCTCGGCATTGGCGGGCAGCGGTCGAAGACGATTGAGGCGACTGATGATCTCGATCAGGGTGCGCGTCATGTCCGTCTCGAGCGCAAACTCCAATTGCATGAAACCGAAATTCGGCATACTCCAGGAAATCATCTCCGTCATACCCGGCGTACCCTGCAGAACCTCTTCCACCGGCACCGTAAGCTCGGATTCAATCTCTCTCGGGGAGGCACCCGGCCAGGCATTTACAACCGTGACAACCGGTTTTTCGATCTGCGGCAGCAGCTGCGCCGGAATGGTGACCAGAGACAGCACGCCCAGCATCACGGTAACCGCCGCGACGATCGCGATCGCAGCAGGATTAGCGAGACTTATCTGAGTGAGGCGCATGAGGATCGATTCGTTCGGAGAGCATTAATTATAGGACAGCAACATCGCAGATGGGCCAACAACGAGCAACTCTTTGCGGCGACCCACGGTCTGCTACCATCGAATACGCCAATACTAACAAGCACAAGAGGCCCTACCAATGTTGACTCGAACACTTATAGCAGCCCTCGCAGTCTTTATATTTGCTTACTCCTGTTTCCTGCCGGTGGCCCATGCAGAACATCATGGTGCGCAGAAGGCAGTACTGGTGACCGGCGCAACCAGTGGCATCGGTCTGCGCATCGCGGAAGAGCTTGCAGAGAATGGTTACTTTGTTTATGCAGGTGCGCGCAAACAGGCCGACATAGATCGCCTCAACAAGATCGAGAACGTTGAAGCGGTAAGGCTCGACGTAACCGTTCAGGACGACATCGATGCCGCGGTCGCGAGGATCCGTGATGCGGGCCGCGGGCTTTACGGGCTGGTGAACAATGCCGGCGTCTATATCGGCGGTCCGGTTACGGATGTTGATATCGAGGAGACGCAATGGTTGTTCGATGTGAACGTATTCGGTGTGTATCGCGTAACCCAGGCCTTCGCGCCGATGATCATCGAACAAAAGGGCAGGATATCCACGATCGGCTCTATATCCGGCATCGGCTCCAGCAAGTTCTTTAGTCAATACAGTATGAGCAAACACGCTATCGAGGCGTTTACGGACTCGCTGGCCCTTGAGATGGCAGGATTCGGTGTTGAAGTCAGCGTAATCGAGCCTGGCAACTATGATTCCGAAATCGTAGCAACGGCGTACAAACGCATGCAAGACAAAGGCTACGTCAAGGAAGACTCGCCCTACGCGGAAGACTTCAAGAAGTTTATGGAGTGGCCAGCCGATCGCAGTATTTACAAAGCGCCGGACGCTGTCGCCGAAGCCGCTATGCATGCCCTCTTCGATGAAAAACCGCTGCGGCGTTACATGGTGGTACCCGATGAGAGTGAAGCCAAATGGGCAATCGGATCAGCGATAAGAGAGGTTGCGCAGTTCAACGAGTGGCAGGAATTCTCATTCACGCGCGAACAGCTTATTGCAATGCTCGATGAGGCAATGTCAGCCAAGTCCAAGTAGCGACTCGAAAGCAGGCCCGGAGGCGAAGGCCCGCAGAGGTCACTCGTTGCTTTCGTCGAGGGCCTGCCGCCGTTCGTAGGCGTCGCTATAGCGGATTATTTTTCGCGTCCTGAGGATGTCACCGTTGCGAAATTCCGGGCCGCGCGCGGTGACCTCGATCATTGCCTGGCCAATTTGTCTCGCCCTCACCGCCGATTTGACCGGTGCGAAAAACCAGTAGAGAAGATTCTGGCCCAGGTGTGCTTCTTCCCGGGTCGGTCCGATGTAGTCGGGTCGGTACGCGATAACCCGGAGCTTTGACGCTTCAGCAAACTCGAACAGTGTTTTTTCAGCACGCACTTTTTCGCGCGCCCACATCATGGACGAATCCGCCGAAATATCGCTCGAGCTAATGTAGTGAAAAGAAATGTCGGGCTTGCTGCTGACGTCAACCCACTCCTCGACGAATCGCGCCGGAAAATCGACATGGATCAAGCCGTAGGTCTTTTCATCGACACCAACGGAGCTCGTGCCAATCGCCCAGTAAACCGCCTCGACCCCGGCGATTTGCTCATGAACAGCCGAATAATCAAGATAGTCTTTGTGAAGGGTCATCCTCACCTTTCCCGAGGCAACGCCCTGCTCGATCCTCGGTGTCGCGCGCCGCGTAATAACATGGACAGCTTCGATGTCCGGATCCGCCAGCACAGCCTTCAATATGCCGTCTCCCGCGGTCCCGCTTGCGCCGAAAATGGCAACAACTTTTGGCCCGATGAATGCTCGCTCGTCGGCAGGAAGTGAATCGTCATCAAGCGCAAACTTGATTGCTGCAGCGAAATAGAACAGCGCGAACAATGCGAACGGCGCTATCAGGATGGTGCGAAGTCGGGGTAGCTTCATGGCCGCAGTCTAGCATTTGCTCGGTACCGAACTGCTTTTCAGAGTGGAGGCCGAGATACTGGACGTTGTGCCGAGCCTTCCCGGCAGTGTCTTGATCCTGATATCTAAGCGCCGCCACCTTTCAGGGAAATACCAGAAAACTTCGTCACTCTTGATGTCGCAACACG